>NZ_MPDG02000001.1:1031861-1071794 GCF_001887095.2 Shewanella sp. SACH | reverse complement strand
AACACTTAATTTTGAGACAGTATGGTCAATAAATTAAGAGGTCTATATGAGTCTGAAAAAATCACATAAGAGTTATCCGCTGGCATTTAAAGATGAAGCCGTCTTGATGGTGCTAGAACAAGGTTATAGCGTTGCCGATGCGGCAAAGTCTCTTGGAGTTAGCACGAGCCTGCTTTACAACTGGAAGGAAAAACACCAAGCCCTGCAACAAGGCATCACCTTAGAAGAGTTTGAGCGTGATGAGTTGAAGCGATTGCGTAGAGAAAACAAAGAATTACGCATGGAGAAAGAAATTCTAAAAATACCCAAGGGGCACGCCGAGGCAAGCGCCTTCTTTGCGAGAGAAATGAAGTAAAATTTTGTTTCATCAAACTGCAATCTCACCTATTCCCCATAGCACTGTTATGTCGAGTAATGAGTGTCAGTAAGTCAGGCTATTACGATTGGCATAAACGCCCTGCAAACGTGATAAGCCTTGAAACACTGAAGCTTTATCGCCTTGTTCGACAGCTATTTAAGCAAAGTCGAGGCAGCTTAGGGAATCGTGAAATGGTGAAGAAATTGCGCAAGGAAGGCTACCAGGTTGGTCGCTATCTCGTTCGTAAAATTATGCACCGCCTTCGACTCAAAGTAACCCAGCGATGTGCTTACAAGGTGACGACACAGCGAAAACACTCAGATGCAGTGGCTGATAACCTGTTAAACATGAACTTTAATCCAGTATCGGCTAATCAGGTCTGGGCGAGTGACGTGACCTATTTAAAGACGGGTGAAGGCTGGATGTACTTAGCTGTGGTGATGGATTTATATTCACGCCGGATTGTGGGATGGCACATAGACAAACGCATGACCACGGATTTGATATCCAAGGCATTAATAAAAGCCTACAACCTGCGCCAACCGGCCAAAGGGTTGGTATTTCACAGTGACCGAGGCTCGCAATATACCAGTAAGCAATTCGGTAGGCTGCTATCGAGCTATGGTATCCGAGCCAGCATGGGTGATGTGGGTGCGTGTTGGGATAATGCCGTTGTTGAGCGTTTCTTTGGTAGCTTGAAACACGATTGGATTTTTAAAGTTAATCAACCAACAAGGGAGTTTATGAAGCAAGATGTGACGGCTTACATGAAATATTACAACTTGGAGCGGCTTCATTCTGCTAATGACGACCTGTCACCTGTAGAGTTTGACAATTCTCAAGTAAAAGTGTCCAGTTTGGGTTGACCAGTACATCCTGCGCTTTGGATACTGAATGAAATGAAGAAAAGGTTCTATGAACTATCACCTCAACAAACAATCAAGACTCTTGGTGCGGATTATAAACAAATCAAACAAGAAATTGTCCGATTAGTCTTGCTATGCATGGATACACAAACAAGCTATCAAAACGAACATAAATTTAGAAAAGATTTTTATCATTTTCTGAAGGTTATCAACGTCAGCAAGACAAAACCAAACCATTGCCGACACACTTTTACATCCTTAGCATTTAATGAAGGTGCTAATCAAACGTACATTTCAAAACAACTCGGCCATGCAATCGTCTTAACAAAAGAGAAACACTATCTTAAATGGAATAAATCTCCACACAAAGTAGAACGAGATAGCGCATCCCAAAAGATAAATTCTATTTTTGAACGGTTCACAACCGCTCAAGGGTAACTATATAGCTGCTTACATTAGATAAAATAAGCATGCCAATATCCAGCATTATTAAGGTTCTAAAAAATCACCGGAACAATGCTGGTTTCAACATTTCAACTGTTCTTCCCTTCACATTAGCTAAGCAACATTTCAGTTGTTTTCACCCCATCAAATAATTCTAGAAATTGTCGAACTAACATAGATGATTTTTTACACACCTACACTTGATAACATACCAACTGTCTGTATGCCTAAGATGGGTAGATAAGTGCTGAATGAGTGAAAGAATATCACTAAGGTAAAACCGGAAAAAAATGATTGGAAGGGATATTTTAGGCTAAACAACTATATTAAAATCTACATTTGGATCCCAAATAGTTACCAAAACAAAAACAGCGACTCGTAAGTCGCTGTTTTTGTTTAATAATTTGGCGGTGAGAGAGGGAGTCTACTTCGAGACATAACGCATTGAAAAATATCATCAATATAAGCAAAAGACAAAGCTGCATTACTTTTTGCATTACTTTCGATTTTTGATAATTTCCTCAATTAGACCAATGACTTACCCTGGGAATCCGGCTCCTCAATTTCAGTTCAAAATAACAACATAAGCATTTGTATTTATTGATTTTTATATGAATATCAATAAATCAACATAAATTTAACTATAACTAACACTAGTCGCCATATTTAACTGTTTTGCACACATCTGTGATTTATTTTGATGGCTTCAATGCCTAAATCAGACGTTGTTTGAGTAAAGGCTTCATCACTAACAGACAAGCGTGAGATACCACTTGCAGGTGTTTAAGTGGACCACAACGAGTATACTCTCAAAAAAAGGCTTTCCCAAACAGCTTAAATTTGGTCAATCTACTTCTGTTTCTTATGGAGGCTCGTGTGATCTAACGCAAGTTGACGTAGTAACCAATAATGGGAGCTGGACAGTTACCTACTAACATCTGCTCGTGATGGGCGGGAGATAACAAAACCTCTTGCCCATCGGATAATATCGGCTCTAACCAGTAACCTCACCATTATAAAACACGCTGGTCTCCCCATCCTTTTTAAGGATGAGTTTATTTCCGTCAGAGAATGACTCAAGAATTTCAGAGCAACCATCAATTATTTTCTTACCTGTTACGGACTCAATTTTTGTATCGAAAGTAAATGCATAAGTCGTGGCCGGACAGCTATTTCCATTTTCCCCCGTCGAAATAATAATTAAATATTTATCGCCAAAGCGGTATGCCTTTTCAATAACAACGTATCCAGTTGATTCAGGATCTTCGACAACACCTTCGAGCACATTCACAACACCTGCCCTAGATTGGTATTGAAGCGCACTACCGTACTCTTGGATTACTACACTAAACAAATCGTTAGAGTAACCGATGCTATACCCAGTTCTCTCGACATAGAGAGGCTCATACTTCATTAGAGGGGCTGCTTGGTATGAATCTTCCACTTTAGAAGTATTAATTGGCAAAGGAGTTTCAGTGTTTTTATCACAAGCGGCTAGTGTGACAATTAAAACAATCGGTAGATAAAAAATTTTCATTGGCTATCCATAGCTATTTAAGGTTTGAAGGGAAAATGCACACAATCAACATAAGAGTCTTGACACTATCAATGCCATTTCAAGTGCGTATATTCATTTTTCTAGCTTTATGAATCAGTTAACAATTTTGCTACATTGTATTTTTTCTTCATGGAACCATGTCTGACACGCACTGGCTAGGAACCCTAGCGGAGGGAAGACCAATCTTAGGAAGCCAAATTGAAATTTTAAAAAGAGCATCCACCATCTATTGCTCTGAGACTGTCTTATTCTGTTCGCGATCTTAGCTAGCCATACAAAGTATAAAATCATAAATGGGTATGCAAAACTACCTATCAACACTGTTTTTTGACCGCTAGATGCACTATAAAATTTATATGCTATACCAAACAACATAACTAAACATAGAAAGCCAGAGAATCGATAAATAAAATAGGATAACTTAGGAAAAGACCTAACTAAACTTACCAGCATAAAAGATAATATTATAAATCCGATAATACCTAAAATTATATATCCCACTTTACATTCCCTTGTTTATTTATAAGTTAGAATCGTTAACCACAATAGTTGCCAACCTATCGATTTATAATATGTTCCGTTACAGACTAAAGTAGATATTTTTTATGCATTGTGTCACTAGAACACGTCTTTGACGGCATGTAGTGAACCCCTTCCATAAAATATTCAGAATATAATCAAACATTCAGATAACGTCGATTTAACATAAAACCATGTCAAACTTGTGCTTTTAACTCTAGCCAGCCTTGTTCGCTTAAGCGTTCCCATGCTGCAAGAATATGAGCAGGTTTCATTGCAGCCTTTCTCGCATTCCAGCTATGAACTCGCTTAACCAACTCTTCAGCAGACAGTGCAGTATCAGACTCTTGTGTCACAACCCAATGAACCGTTGACAGTAGTTCCATGCCGTTCTGAGACTCATACCCTTCAATTAGCTTAGCGACTTTATCAAAACGTTGCTTAGTCTCTGAGTATTGCTCTAGGAAACCTAAAGCCTCCTTGGCGGCATCATCTTTGAGATCTATAGGTGTCTCTGGCTTATTCAAACCATCGGCATAACCAGAAATAAAGTGACCTTCCATCTTATCAAGTACGTGACGGAGTACATCAGCGTAAGGCCCATAATGATGCTTTTTAAAAACAACCTTATTTAATGGCTCGCCCACCACAGTCAAAAAGTAAACTAACTTTTGCACTTCAAGTAATGACAATCTATAGCCAAAACCGGTAGATACATAGCGGTCGATCAAACCTAGAACAGCTGCTCTACCAATAGTCATTCGTGGGCGTCGAGTTTGATTGGGCATAAGCTCAGCACTAGGCGCTGTTTGTGGTGGATAAATGCGCCAATCAACATCAAGCAACTCAGCTAGGGAAGTATGTATGACTTGCTCAACCTCATGCCAGGGCAAACCACCCAATCCACTGCCTAGAGCAGGAATAGCGACTGACTTTAAGTCAAGACGGCGAACTTCAGCTTTAAGGCTCTCCAAACCTGACTCTATATATTCGAGCTTAGATTGGCCCTTCCAGTGCGCTTTAGTAGGGAAATTAATGATATAAAAAGGAGAATTGATTGAATCAAGTGAAACGGGCAACACAGTACCTGTCACCAAAGACTTATCGTCACAGGCTTTTTTGTACACTTTGAAGTTGTCAGGAAAGGCTTTTTTAAATTGCAAAGCCAAGCCCTTACCCATCACGCCTACTGTATTAACAGTATTGATGATTGCATCAGCTTGATCGTGCAATATGTTGCCTTTGTGATAAGTAATCATTTTAACCTCTAGTAATACCACTGTGGCCGTACAACAACCTCAGGCTTATGCTGTACAGCTTGTAGTAATACGCTCACTTCTTCTGCTATCGCTTGGGTCTTTACCCCAATTTGTCGGATAGTGTGCCATGCCACAGATTCGAATGCCAAAAATTCTGCCTGCTTCTCCTCTTTAAAGTCTGACCAATAGCGTTCATTGATTCGTTTAAGGTCCAACTCATTAATACGAGTGAAATCATCTATTTGTTCGGCATAGTCCAAATCTGCATGTATATCGGTAAAAAAGCAATTATCGTTAGTCAATCGAATGGTGTCGATATCACTGATCAAATGTAATACACGTTCTTGTCCACATTGATAGTCATCATGGCCTTTATGGATCACAAATAACATCACGGATCGAGGGCAAAAATTAAACGGCACATATTGCCCAATAGTCCCACCAGTCGCCACGTTCACAGGGCGAACTAAACGACGCTGTTTAATGTGGCTATAGCCAATATTCTGGTTAACTAAACCAAGTTCAATGCGCTTATGATCGGACCACAAGCATCCTTGGGTGAGAATGCTGATCAGATTATCAATGTGAGTGATATGAGATACTTTGACTGTCATTTTTACCTGCAAATCAATTCATTAGCGTAAACAAGCACTCTTGCCTTATTTATAAGTCAGCTTACTTGGATTTACTCATTAGCCCAAGACCTAATTAAGTACAACATCCTAAGAAACTATTCGACAACCTAAATTGGTGAATGTGTCATGTTTGTGATTCGAGAGGAAATACTTATTGCCTGTAACCCTCTATGTTAAAGACTTAAGTGCCTCTTCGAATTTCAACACTATACGAGAATGCTCCGCGTGACTTCGGGTACGCATTTGGTCTGCCATATTCAGCCATAGATCGAGAGCGGCACGGTACCCAAATTTATCAGTTTCAGGATCGACCCCCTCCAAATATTTATCAGGCTGTAAAATCAGCTCTTCAATTGAAACACGACCTCTTACCTTCAGCCGGAAAGCGTCTTGTGACTCATAATCGTAAACTGGCAATCTTTGCCCTTGTGCAACAGGCTCAAGCAACTTTGCTGCTACGTATGAACCATAAACGATCGCATAATTTCTCAGCATGGATGCCAAATTTGCGGCCAAATAACCTCTACAATTCCAATACCTAACGCAACTGTAATGGACTAATTCAAAACGATATATCGTGCGTTGATTAACCTCTCCCACAGGAACAGATATCACCAACACCCCAGAGTCATCAGGATAAAATAAGTTATTGCTGGTGGGCATGTACAAAGTTGCCCGCAAAGGTAGATGCGATTCAAGTGCAATACTTTTTAGATAGGCATCGAATCCTTGAGGATTTTTATAAAAGGAATGCGGCTCGTAAACCACATCACTGGCACAATCCAACCAATCTCTATTGATACCAAAAAACTGTGAAGCTTTTTCCATCAGATCAGAAGTTAACACTTTAGTAAGTGACTCTGCAGAGTGGCAATCGGCAATGCTCAGGCCGTGCCCAAAGAAATCAGGAATTTGGCCAGGCTTGACACCGTGGGCATCAAACAAGGCAAGGAAGCGGCTAGCGGGAGTTTCAGTCGCTGCGGGCCCCAACTTTGCCCTGAACCAAGAAAGGCATTTTTCTATCAGTTGTAAGCTAGCTAACGTTTCCCCAAATATCATCATCACTCCATGATTAATAAATTCAATAGCTTATCAAACAATCCGCTTATATTCTGCCAAACAAAATCCTATAAAGCTCATCAATACTGTTCACCGCCTGAAACTGTCTTTTGCTTACCCTACGAAGCTGTGGGCGGAGTGTTTTCTTGCCTTCCGCGTTCGCCTTGGTATGTCCTCAAGGGATGGCAGCTTATCACCGGCATCAGCCCCAAAGAAGCTGTAAGGCCCCATCTCAAGAGTATGTTCGTCGAACTCAATCCACACAACACATCCCGAAGGCTTCATCCCCAATGACATATGAATGTTTTGAACAGCTGCGTTACCACCACGTTTATCAAGCGCAGTTGGCAAGCCCTGTATAGCATCTTCGCAGCTAAGAGTTTGTGGGCAGATGTCTATTCCTAGGTAACGGCTTACCGACCTAAGGTACGAAAGATAAGAATCTACGCTGCTCACAACTTTTTCGTTGGACCCGACGCCTTGGCTCATAATAAAGTCGATATATTCTGCTTGGAATTTAATTCCCCCATTTATCACTCTCGAGGAAAATAAAAAACACCTTTTCCTGTCTTAGGGGTAATCAGATAACGGCTACAAAAATCACCCAAATGTCAGGATTCTTCTATCAGCGAGAGTGATAATTGTTAAAGCCTGCAGTAATACAGACCAAAACGGCTCATTGAGCTCATTGAAAAATATTCAAAGTAATTAGATCACTCCTAGTTTCACATACAACTCTTTCTTTTCTTTCATATTGCCGTCAGTTGGCGCTACTCGCAAAGCTGCTTTCAAATAGGCGGCGGCACCAGAATAATCACGCATCTGCTCACAAACTAAGACAAGCTGGCTCAATATATGGAATTTCATTGGAGTAGCTTGGTTTACTTTTTCTAATAAAGCTCTCGCTTCCATATACTTAGCTTCAAGACCAAAAATAGAAGATTCGAGGTATAAAGTTGCTGTATTTTCTTCAATTTGCTTTCTTTGAAGCAACCAAAACTTAGCTTGATTGATATTTCTTAGCTGTAAATTGGCCTTAACAACCAACTCGAAAAGCTCTGCAGGCTGAGTTAACTTGCCCTCAAGCAAGATCGATTTATTGGTCTCAACTACTTTCTCGAAATCGAACAGCCGATTAGCACGATACAACGCAATAAGCTGCTGATGCAGCGCTTGTAGGTCTTTACTTCTATTGTACTCTTGAGATGCTAACAGAGCAGCTTTTTGGTAAAACTGGTCTGACATTGCCTCAAGTACTGCACTTGACCAGTCTTGATCAGGTTTAGTCTGGAAAATTGGTGCGACAGCACCCGCTTTTAGTTGCTTGTTGCTGGCAGCATCAAATGCTTGCATTAATTCTGAAACAGTTGAATAACGATGTTCTGGTTGTTTTTGTAAACAGGTGAGTACAACTAGCTCCAAATCAGCATGAACAGAACTATTAATCTCGGTAGGTCGCTTGAAAGGAGCATGACGTTGCACTTGCGCGGGCGTGTCATGTGGTAACTTTCCCGTCAAAAGCTGATATAACAAAACACCCAAGCTATAAATGTCACCCAGCAATAACTCTTCTAAGCTGCCTTTACGGCAATCCACATTGGAAAATTCAGGCGCTGAATACAAAACTGTTCCACCATTTTCACGGGTGCGAACATAGATCTCTTCAGGTAAAGCTGAGCTACCGAAATCAGTTAACTTCACCAAGTCACGCTCACCAACTAAAATGTTATGTGGCTTGATATCTCCATGGGAAATAGGCATTGGGAGCTCTGCCAGATATTGCACAGCGCACAATACTTGGCGATAAATCTTAAATAGTCGCTCATAGGTTTGGCCAAAATTACGCTGTCTATCATCGAGTTTTTGTGCCAAAGTTTGACTTGGAAAATACTCCATTTCGATATAAAACCATTCATTATCAATCCGGCCCATATCAAAAATTTGTACAATGTTGTCGTGCGGCTCAACATCTAACAGCTCTTTGCCTTCGGCAAGTTGGCGGTCTTCTCGCGTAATATCCTTAGGAATTTTTACCGCGATAATTTGTCCATCTTGCAGGCGTTCGGCGCGCCATACCCAGCCATGGCTACCATCACCTAGGCATTCAAGTAATAAATATTTATCACCCAGGCGCTTATTTGTACCAGGTAAAAAATGTGCTGATTTTATATTCACATCAACACCTCATAGTGAATTCTATCCAAAGCAATTGAGCTTATGTTTTTTATAAACAAGAAGCGACTAAATACTACCTCAACCTCCGGCTCTGACTGTACAAAGGTACCTGTGGAAGAGGTAAAGCCCGAACGACAGATATCTTTTAGTTTCTGAGTATCAGGAGCACTCACTAAGCCTTGACTCCAAGCACTGAGTACCAAAGTTTTAGGGGTATGCCCCCAGCGTTGCGCTGCCTCTAATAAGTTTTTTAATTTTTCTTCGAGTTTTTGTTGACCACGAATCGAGCCATCAAATCGTTCAAATTCAATTAAACATAAAGGCGATGCCGAGGCTTTCTCAAACCAACCTGAATCTGAGCGAATATCAGCTCCAAAAGTACCCGGCGCAGGGCATTCCACCATAGCCATAAATGATTGCTCGTGCCCAAAGGTATTCCAGACACTACACCCCAAGCTATGGACCAAAACATCTTGGTCCAATAGTTTACCGCTAATCATTAATGGAAAAGCTTCGTTTATCCAAGCAACCTCAGGCATGGGTAGCTTAGCCATTGAAGGTGCCCCAAACACGTAATACTTCAGGTGATTCACCACCGTGAATAAGCGCCTTACTCCCCACTTTAACCAACAGCGGAGCCGGAATAGAACGGCCACACACTAAAGCTTCACCGGTTGATAAACTCGGTAATTCGTCCAAGTCCGCTTTACTCACCATATCTGATGCTTTGGCGATAAAACGTTGATCATCGGGGTTTTTCAAGCGCATTGTAATCAATGTATTGCACTGAGAAGTGACGTCTGAGTCCAATTTAGAAGGGCGCTGGCTGACAATGCCAAAACCAACTCCGAACTTACGGCCTTCACCGGCAATCTTTTTAATGATCCGGTGGCTTACTGCGTTACCACCAGCAGGGGCAAAGTTATGGCCTTCTTCGTATACAATAAAACATGGTCGAAGTGGATCTGTTTTGCTTGAAGCAGCCTTTAAAATCTCGCTCGACAACAGTGCACAAACGACTTGTTTTGCGGTATCACTCAAACCTTGCAAGTCTACAACTACTAAACGCCCTTGTTGATTGCTCGGACGTCCGACCATTTTATAAATATCGGTCGGCTCAGCCATAGTTGCACTGTAAAAACTTTGTGCTTCGTTCAGCACGCGCGAAAGCTTCATCGAAGCAACAGCAGCACTCCGACCCGATAACGCCTTCGCTTCAGCTTCAGAAAGGTCTCCCCACTCTTTAAGCTCTTCAATACCATCGCCTAGTAAATGCCTTAGTCGATTAATATCACGAGGCTCTACTTTATCTACAGACCGCCAATAGCGAATAGCCACATCCAACACGCGCTGTTGCGGCTCCGTTAAGCCCGGTAAAATCTCTGCAATATCATCCATTTCAAAATGGTCGAATTGAAGGGCCAACGGTATATTTTTGCTAGCGTATTTATGTTTAAACGATTCATGCTGTGGCGAGAACACCTTAATACCCGCGCCAGCGGCTTGTAGCTTTTCAAAGGTCTGTTTGATCAGTGGCAGCGCTTCTTGATCGCGCTTATCGTCGCTAGCATCTAACAAACTAGAGAATTGCAGGTTGCCGCCAGCAAGAGCTTTGCCGTATTCACCATGAGGGTCAAACACCACCACAGTACCATTATTGATGGCAACTAAGCGCTCGATGATACGGCCAACCGTGTATGACTTTCCTGACCCTGTCATCGCTAAAACAGCCAAATGCTCAGTAACCAGCTTATTCACATCAATAAAAACAGGAACCGTATTCTCACCTTTGTCGTAGCCAACCAAGTTGCCAAGGTGCAAGCTGGAGTGCTCATTAAACTCGTAAAAATCACTCAAGAACTGAAAATCTACGGTCTCAACAGCAGTACCAGGATTGAGTGGCCGACGCGGTATCTTGATCTGTCGAGAAATCGGATCGCGATAACCAACTAGCTCGACTTGAGCAAACATATTCTCGCCGGTAACATTCGCCCCCGGTAAAAGCTCAAGCTCAGTTACACCATCGCCAAAGCCTGCGTTATACAACATATTAGTACGGCTTATTTTCATTACGCGGCCTAGTACAGCGACTTCGCCTTCATCTTTACGCTCTTGATGCATAATGCGAACAAACTCACCACGACGCACTGAAAATGAATCTTTCACCACCATAGTTAACTGGCTGGCATCGCCGGTATTACCGACCAATTTACCTAAAACTTTATAAGCCATTATTCATTCCCTCATCTAAGCCAGCCAACCAGCCTACCTCAATCTCATTATTCTTAAGTGCGCCGTGTAAACCTTGGCGATAAAACTTGGCAAACTTTGGCAAAATACCAAGTTGTTGATAACCAAGTAATTGTGGTAATGGCATAGCATTACCTTTATTTTGCATATCCAGCACCATCAGCCGAGACGCAACTAAATCTAGGTCCGCGCTTTTCCAATCAGGTTCATCACCGGCTAACTGTATCATTTTTATTTGCCCGCCACGGGCACTACGAAAATGAAAGCCAATTAACCCTTGCTTAGCTTCAGTGCTGGGCTCAATGCGGTTTTCTTGTTCTGACAAGCGAAAGGCAATAGTTCGCGAATAGTTACCCAAGATGCCGTTGATAAAACGCAAGTCACCAACGCCAATCAAACTTTCATCCAACCCTGCCAGGTTTTGTAACAGTTCGCTAGAAAACCCGTCAGACTCTAAAATCTGCTTGCGACCTTGCTCATAGCGCAAATCTTGCTTCGCAATACTCACAATAGCGCTAAAACGCTCGGCTAGAATACTGGCCAGCACTACACCAGTTTGATTCCATGGGAACAGTTTCGAACGATGATTTTGCCAAAATGCTTCTATTGTTTGCTTGGTCTTTTCGTATTCATGCTTATGGCGAAGGTTGCGCTCAAGTGGTGCCATATCCCGCGCTAAAAACAGTGGCGTATCGAGTAAAATTAAATCACAAGGCTCTTGGGTTAACAGTTGTTTTTCAACCAACTGGTAAGCTTGACGAATTTCTATCAAATCAAGTCGCTTACGCTGCGCTTCAAAATCAATGTCGTCCAGTTCCGAGACTGAATCGCCACCTAGGGTGCTGACTCTGTTTTCGTCTATTAGTAAGTCGGTACGCACAGCTGCACTGGCGTAAATAAAGCCACCTAATGCTTTGTCTATACACGATTTGGTCGCAATCCCTGCGACGCGTAAATTAACTACCGTAGGCTTAGGTACCGCCTTCACTAAGCCTGCATCACGAAACAGTGGTGCTACTTGCTCAATATCGCGAATTTGTTTGAGTAAACGCCCGGCGCTACCTGGTAAACGCAGTTGACTATCAATGGCAAGTGACTGAGCTAAATTCATAGTTTTATTTTCATTCATGCTTATAGCGCTCCTGTGTTTAACTGCTCGCTAAGTAGCGGTGAATAGGTCCAATATTGCGAGGCTTGTAAGCTGTTTTTACCGGATTCAGTCAAACCCGCTTCGTTAATAAAACCATGCTGTAGCAATACTTTGCTGCGTTTTGTGATATCAAGGCTATGCACATCAAACATCAACCTAACCGCATGATTCTCGGTAAGCGCTGTGAGACTTTTACCCTTTCCGGCGTGTAGCAGTAACAAAATAACCAAATCGTATTTGTCGGGCGAATAATCTGCTAACTCAGCCTTTGCCTCAGCAATAGGTGCCGCTAGGCCCGCATGGTCGACAAACCAATTTAGCCAGTCAACTAAAGCATCGCTGTGGTCGAGTAAACTTAATGACCACAAAGGCAAAGTCGTCACCGCAAATAACCCACTGTTGCTGTGTTTGCGAACATAGCGTGTATGTACCACATCGCCCACCATATGCTGATTGCGATCAGCATTACCAGCAAAACCAATAATGGAGAGGTTTGTCTCACTCGCGAGCAACGCAGCTAATCCAGGCTCTTGAGCAATAAAAGCAGCTGGTGCAAATGTCCAATCCAGCGCTGACGGTAAATGAGCCAATTCATCTAGTTGCTCTGTTTGAGGATTAATGATCAAAGCTGCGCAGCCTGCTTGCATGGCCCATTGGTACAAGCCCTGTAATGTATAATTACTGGTTAACTCCTCTGCTTGCACCAACAACAAACCACTAGTTGGCGGTGAATTCAGCCACTCGGCCTCCAATGGTTGTGCCCCCGCAACCGTTTGTAAGAAGCGGCCTTTACGATTTGAGGCCAGTGCCGATGACAAATAAAAACTCATCGCGTCACCTCTATAATCCTGTGGCAAACGTTAAGCGCATTTTGACGATGCCTTTAGCAACCAAACCTTGTTGCTGTTCGGGTGTTAACGCGGGCTCTTGATTTTGACTTAGCGCCTGATAGAGCGTCTGCCACTGCGCCAGTGTTAGTCCTGTGCCCTGTAAAATGGTTTCACCTTGCATTTGCCAATCGCTCAATGTTTTATCACACACCATCACCAGTTCACTCACCCCTAATTTGGCCACATCAGTTAATGCCAAGTCAGTCGGAATTGCTTTTTGCTGCGAAGCTAGCAGTGGCTTTAATACTGGCAACCAGCTATTGACCTGCTCGATGGCGGAGCGTTTTACTTGGTTTAAACGTTCCTCAATTTTTAATATCTGACCTTGAATAGGCGCAATTTGTCCGCGTGCAGATTTTAATAGTTCTTCAGGTAAATCACGTAATCCCGAAAACTGACCATTGCGCAAACTGGTTTGCATGCTTTGGCGTTTGCTTTCAGCATCACTTGGTAAATCTGCAATCGCATCTCCGATCAGTTGTAGTTTCATAACCAGCTTGGGTAGCTCAGCAATATCAGCAGCGTGTTCATAGTCAGCTGTGGCGCTACTGAGTAATTGTTGTAACTGCTGGACACGTTGGTTTTGCTCGGCGAGGTTATTCACTAACTTCTCAAAGCGCTCTTTACAGTTACGGTAACTGGCTAAAATATGCCCTTGGATTTCAGCTATCGGCAACTGCTGTTCAGTATGCAGGTTTAACCCCATTTCATTAGCAAGTGCTGCAAGCTTGTCATGCGCTTTGCCTAAATCAAGTTTACGCAGGTAGTGCAATAAAGTGTCACTGCCAGCTTGCTGCTCTTTTTGTCCGGTCACACTGCTGGCATCGTCTTTTAATGCGCCATCTAAAATATGGCCAATGGTGCGCAGAGTGTTGGTGTATAAACTTTTTGGAAAATGAGTGAGCGCTGTACAGTCTGCATCAACATCTTTGATTAAATCTGCGAGTCGATGATTAATACGCTCGGCACTACGTTCGACAAATTCAGCAAATAAACAGGCCTGTTCAACCCGCTGATAAAGCGAAGTTTTTTTGTCTTCTAAATCAAGAATGTGTGCATCTTTAAGCGTAGGCTTGCTGCTATTAAGCGGTTTAACCTTAGCAACTAACGCCAACACTTCAGCCCGTTTGTTGATAAGCCCAGCCAGCACCTGGGTGTCACTGACTTCGGTAATATCAGGTAATTGCTCTTCTTGCTGTTTCAGTTTAGTGAAGAGTATTTGTGCTTTTTCCAGCTGTTCATTGGCTTCGACCGTGGCATAGCCCAACTGGTTTGTACCTAGCGGCGCGAATACTTCATTAATGCGGCCATAGCCATATACGCGGCTCATCACTGTCACGTTGGCTTTATAGCTGTCTATGGCGTTACCGCTAAACCAGTTTTGCGCCTCGATAATGGCATTTTCTAAACGGGCGCGTGGGTAGTTTTCCCAAATTGCTTGTTTTTCGGTTGGGTTAGTTAGGGTGAGTAAATTCAGCTCACCACACCACCACATCCAATCATTAAACACACCTCTGGCGGTAATACTGGTTTCGGCGACATAGGCAAAATAAAACTGCTGCTTAAAACGTTCAAACTGCCATTTGTACTGTTTATTGGGGTGCGCAATACGAGCTAAAAATAGCGGGATTTGCGCAGTACTTCGCTGCACATTATTCAGCTCGGTAAACAATCCAGCGTGTTCATCAGTGGTATAGCCTTTGGCCATATAACTGCCGGGCACTTTGAGCTTGTCTAATAAACTGCTGAGTTCATCCACCGGCACACCGTGTTGCTGCTGCAAATCCAGTACGCCGTTAAGCTCTGGATGGGCAATGGCTAGTTGATACCAGCCAGTAAACAATAAGTCGCGATCATTTGGCGATAACTTACCGTCTACTTTTAGCGGCCAAGCAATCAAACCTCGTTGTTGTAAACGCTGGCGCCATTTGTGGATTGCATCGTTGGCAAAAGTGCTTAAGGCATTTAGCTTATTTTTAAACTTGGCAGTAAAACTCTCGGAACTTAAGGTAACACTATGTTGCTGACAGACTGCCAAGCTTAAGCCGATGCGTTCTAACTGGTCCGCTTCGCTTGGATTGACATAGTGCAACAGTATTGCATCACGCAATTCAGTGCTGTCATCCAAGCGGCTGTATTGCTCCATTAAATGGGCAGAAGCGGTGAGCGCTAATACGGGCGTGCGGCCATGTTGGCGACTGTACTCAGCGGCAAAAGTATGTAGCTTATTAAGCTCATTCAGGTTACTCACCCAAGCAAATAAGGCTTTACCATCTGGGTGTAACTTAAAGCCTTCTAATGTAAACAGGCCACCTTGGCGGCTTTTCGGCTCGGTTAGTATGGCAAGCGGTGCATCATCTGCGCCGGCTTTATTGTTCAGTAAGTTTTCGTCGTAACCCCAGTTATTATCCAGCAAGCGGATAAAGCCAGTGACACGGGTTAAGGCTTTAAAAATGGGTTTTTGGCTGCTTTGTTTAGCCAGTTCGGCCATCGCCTGTTCGTGACCATCGCCCATGCTTGGGTCTTTAAATATCAACGAGTTTTGCTGCGCGCTGCGATAGCGTAAATCCAAGCGCAATAACATCGCCACACTGGGGCCAATGTGGGTGGCTTCGCTGGCTTCCAACTCGGCGGTTTCTCCGACCAACTTGTGCCATAGGGCATCCGCGGCAAATTCAATGGCGGGGTGATCGTACAATAAGCTCAATAAGTACTTAAATTCACCTTTAGACAGCGGCAATAACACTGCACCTTTATCACCACTGACAGCCTGCTCTTTAATCGAGAAAGTACGCAGGTTATCGAGCAAGGTATCCAAACTGAGCGCTTGGTCTACCGCAGGGTAATACCATTCATCGTTGTCGCGACGAAATTTAGCTTGCTCTAGCGCTTGACGACACTGCAAGCGGTCGATGCTCAGCTTTCGATAGTGCGCAGCTATCGGCTCTTGGTCTTCATTTTTCAGTGCCAAAAGTTCAGTTGCTTGGCTCACCTCAGCCAAACGCACGGGTAACTGGCCATACAGCAAACTGCGGCACTGGCCTAATAAAGCTCTATCACGAGTTTGAATCCCTTCAATGGCGCCTTTATCCAGCACGTGTTTGGCCACACGGCCAGAGCCAGTCAACACCGCTTCAAACAATTCACCCACATCATCAATAGTGCGGTCAGCTTGTTGATATTGACTGAGTACCGCATCCACATTGGCCATGACCACGTTAAACCAACCAAAGTTGGCACCACTCATGGCATAGGCGGCTTCCACCAAACCCGCTGGGTAATCAAAAGCCAGTTTGCCTGCTTTTAATAGGCTGGCGACATAGTCTGACACATCGGCAAACGCATTGTGTTCAAGCTCGACTAATTCAAAACGGCGCGCCACCGATTGGATTTCACGCAACTGCTGGCCAAGCAGTGGCGAGCACAGTGCGACATAACGCAGCCAAGGCAACTTACGACGTGGGTCTTCTTCTTTAATCGCTTTACCAATTAAGCGAATGGCTTGGCCATCGAGGCGTTTGTTTTGCTCGTCTTCTAAACCAAAAGTGGCAGCTTCGGCGACGGTTTCTAACTCATCGAGTACCACCAACACATACTGCACACCAAAGCGTTTAAGCACATCGTAGGCCGCTTGCACTAACCCCACCACTAAGGTTTGATTGATGTAGAGGTCTTCTTCGCTATGATTTTTATCTAACTGTAGCGCATCAGCCAATAACGCAGCGTTAAAGCCAAATGGCATGAGGCGCTCATAAGCTTGTTTGGCAATTTCACTTTGAATGGAACCATCAAAAGATTGGGTCGCCAGTGGCAACAGCGCCTGATACAAACCAAAAGCAAACCAGTTATCGGAGTTTTGATAATCAGATGCCACTTGCGAATAACGAATATACAACGCCAGGTATTTATCTTGCGCTTCGCGATTAAACAACTGCTGGTTGTGCAACTGGCCTTGCTCGTCACGCACAAACCAACCTTTTGAGCAGTCGTTAATTTGTGCCACGAGCTCATGACCTAAACGGGATTTACCTCGGCCCCATTCTGCCTCCACCGCAAATACATGGGCAAAGCGGTCATCATCATGATCAACCGTATGTAAAAAGGTTTGAAAGCGTTTAAAAAAGCGGCTTTGACCAACTAACGGATCTCGTGGAGGGTAATCCGACACACCAGTCGCGGCCCAGCGGTGTTGCTTAGCAAGTTTATCGACCATTCCAGCATCTAAATCAAAACTCATCACAAAAATCCTTCTAAGTTAATCCTGTTGCCCGCTCTGGCATTTTTCTTGTTGGTATAACTTGCTTGCGCTAGTTGCTTAATTGTCTGTTGTAGGTGTTGGCTTTTATAGCCAAACAATGGCGCTAACGGCAGGCTGTAACAGGCATCGCTAAACTCGGGGTGAATGCGGTAATGACCGGGTTCGCCTCTGCCCGCCTCAGTAAACTGCCAGATTTTTTTCGCCAATAATTCGGCAATGAATGCGCTCAGCGCACGGTTTAATTGCTGCGTACCCTCTGCGCTATTTGTTAGTGCGGGATAAAGAGCAATATTCAGCTCGTTCAGTAATTGCACTAAAAACTCGGCCAAGCTGCCCAAGTTTACTTCATCTCCCTCAATGCCTTGTACCGCCACATTAATTTGGCTTGGGGCAAAAGCATTTTGTCCGACGGGTAAGGTCAGCAATAAACCGCCACGATTCTCGGCGGCCCAGGCATCTTGCACAAAGCTCAGCAGGCTTAATAAAAACCACCATGGCTGCTGGGCAAAGTGCTGAATGTATGTCGCCTCAGTATTAACAGGCTGCGACACCAACAACCAATCGGCATGTGGTTTGAGGGGCGATTTAATGGGCTGCTTGAGGTTGAATTCACTCAATAACGATTCAGGCAATGCCAATAAACGGCCACGGCACCAGTTACTGGCCAGTTGTTTCGCGGTGTTATCAATAAGTTGGATTGGCGTCAGCGCTTCCGCTCGCTCACTTAAAGCGTGCAGCGTAAAACAAGCACGCAAAATGCGGCATAAGGCCGGAATCGCCGCGTTATCATTTAAGCTATGACCCAGCAAGTCGCGCTCGGTTTGCGCCAAGGGCCCCGCTGTGATTTGTGGCGTAACAGGCGTGTTTTCCAGCTGCACTAACACCCATTCACTGGCACTGCCAAGTTGTTGAATTAGCTTTACTAACACTTGCGGGTCGCTCATGGCACCCGCCTCACGGCAGCGGGCAGCGGCTAAATTCAGCCAATGGGCACGTACCTCTGGGTTTAAGCCCAAGAGCGCCAGTTGCCATTCGCCTAATTGGCCGAGTTCGTTATAAGCATTCAGCAAAGGCGCGCTTAGGCAAAAAGCGCAGCTCTCATCTTTTAAATCATTTTCTGTATCACCAACAGTACCCGCCGCAATCGGCTGTAATAGTTTTTTAAGCGCAGGAATGGCGGCCAATAACACGGCGGTTTTACTGGCCGCTAAGCCGCCACCGGACCAAAGCTGGCTTAGCAGTTGGCAACAGCCTTGCGCTGCTTCATGGCTTAACAGGCTAGTGGTTTGCGCGTTACTATCCATGTTGCTCGCCACCATAGCTACTCCTCCGCCTCAGCTTGAGCTGCGCTTTCTAGCAAGCGGTACAGCTCATCAATATCGCTAAATAGCGGAGTGGCACCGTCAATGGCATAACCTTGGTTGCTGAGCTTGCTTAAAATCGCTTGATCTAAGCTGTTGTCGCCATCATTCAAAGCTTGCTGAACTTGGATCAGTTGTTGCTCGGTGAGTTGGCCTTCAATTAGGGATTCGACGAGGGTTTTGGCGGCGCTTGTGAGTGACTTTGATAGATTTACGGCACTTATTTGCTCTATCAGTAATTTATCAATCTCTGTTTGAAACTCTTGCGTCGCTTTCCATATAGCAATTGAACTTAATTCCTCGGTATTTATATTTAGCTGCACAGCACCATTTTCTAATCGTCGAAATTGTTGCTGACCCACCCAAGAATTTAAGTACCAGCTAACATAAGCAGGTAGATACGATTTTGTTGCTAGTTTGCATTTAATAATGAAAGACCCATACCAATATTTTGCATGTTCAGCAGCTACATAAGTTGTTACGCCGACTGTACCACTTCGCGTGATTAGAATATCGCCTTCTTCAACATAAGCAGTTTTAAGTTCATCTTTTAAGGACTTACTCAGATAAACTATATCATCTTGATTAATTCTGTTAGGTGATAGAGCGTTACCACGAATAAAAGGTAAGCCCTCAGAGTTTACGTAGTTTGCAGCTATAGATGCGCCGTATTTAAAACCCGAGCAAATACTACCAAAGCTTTCAAATTCATTATTGAATTGAGCATAAAGATCAAGATGCTTCTTTGCATAGTAACGCGCATCTAATCTATTTTCCGTCAAAAATTCTAAGGTCGCTTTTGAGTGCTTAGCTTCCCCTATCACGGGCTTTGAGGTCGGAATTTGGTTTTCAAAGAACGCTAATTTGACTTCCAACCGCTTCGCCCAAGCGCGAAGTTGCTCGGCTTGGCGAACTTTATCCCCGATGTATTTTTGGGTGGCCTTCTCAAACAAGCTTACATGAACTTCTCGTAAATCCTCTAGGTTAATACCAGCTTGAACAGAGCCTGTGATCTGTCTTTCTAATCGTTTCTGACCATGCCGGCTACTTAAAAAAACGACTAGGTAATACGGGTCAATTTTCGATGAATCTACTCTAACTCTTGATATGTGCCTATTTATGTTACAGTTGGCACCTGATTTCACATTCAGAATTGCTGGTCTTCCAACATAGCCACCAATTGCAATGAGAACATCACCTGTCTTTGCTACAGAGCGTTTAAAAGACTCATAAACAGTCTTCGATACCTCATCGCAATCATCAGAATCTACAAACATACCTTGGAACTTTTCAGCTTTAGCAACCCTGTATAACCCTTCAGATGTGCCTTCTGGCTTTAAAATGCCATAGACTATTGGAGCGTCCTCTGTTCGGAGACTTTCTAATGCTTCACTAGAGAGAGCTGATAGCTTCTTTTCATTCACAATTTGTTCTGGTGAATAAAAGTTTGGATCAAGTCTTTTTGCCGTTAATTCTGACTTCTTTAACGAGTAAGCAAACATCACTCACCCCGCTTATAAGCCGAGACAATCTTATCCAGATCGTTCGCCACACCGGCGTTATAGTCTTCGATATTGTTTTTCACCACATAACCCAAGGTTTCGGCTACCGCCATAAACACGTCGGTTTGTGGCTCGGGTAAAAACTGCTCGGGCTGGTTCGGGTTAGCGTGGCGTTTTTGCAAATACAAAATCGAGGTTTTTGCGCCGGTACCGGAGAGCTTAAAGCAATCGCTCGGTAGTGAAATCACCGCTTTGACAATGGCCTTGCCGCCGACAAACTCGCCGCTTTGTTCGTCTTTTTTGCCCATAATGTACTCGCGCACATACTTATCGCCGGAGTTACATAAAATGCCATCGGGCAAGACAATCATTAAGCGGCCACCGGGTTTGAGCAATTGTAGGCAGCGGTCGATAAACAGCACCGCAGGGTCAATGGTGGCGCCCACCTGCTTCCAATTGCCTTTTTTATCGGGCTTACTACCCAACGCTAAGCCTTCAGTAGTCGGTGATAAGCTATAAATTGGGTTAGAATCAGTGCCCCCGGCTTTACGTAAATCGGTGCGGTAACCCGCCCATTTCGGCTCGCCATTATCATCCAGTTCGAGATCACCAGTGTTTTCCCACTTCATTTTTAAATGGTCGTAGTAAGCGTTATAGCTATCGACCACTTTTGCAGCCGGACGGAAACCACCGAGTACTTGCTCCATATTGGCTTCGTAATTGGCTTTGGAGCTTTGGCCGTTTTTGCCTTTATCAAACTTAGGTGTACCAAAGGGCGGATTGGTGCAAATTAAATCAAAGCTATTAGGTTTAAGCGCTTGGGTTGTGAGTGAGTTATCGGTATAAAAAATTTGCGCTTTGGGTGCGCCTTGCAATGCCATATTGACCCGAGCCAGCATGACCATACGCGGCGCGGCATCGGCTCCAGTAAAGGCGTGGTTGCGCAGTTGTTGTTTTAGGGTTTCTTTTTTATCGTCAGCCATGACCAGTTGATAGTCGATTAACTTGACTAATTGGCTAAGCGCGACTGAACCAAAGCCGAAAGAGCCGCAGGTGGGATCGCAAAAACGAAAATCGCCATTGGCAAGGCGAGCAATGGCTGCATCGTCGTTGGCGATGTCGTTTATAGCTATTTCGAGCATGGCTTGTTTGACTGGGTTTGGGGTGAGGTATACACCAAGGCCACCTTTGGATTCAAAGTTAGCGCGTAGGAATACGTCGAACACTCGGCCGAGTAAATCGCCAGAGACATCGCCTAACGTACCGTACTCTTTAACGATTTTGCCATCGTTGCTTTTTAGCGGCCCTAAATTTTGCAGCGCTTCGAGTAAATCAAGGTAGTTTTTTGCAACAGATAAACGTAAGTGGGTATCTTCTGAGAAAATGGCATTGCGCGTGCCGTCGTCGCTGGTGACCACGTAGTCGGGGTGCGATTTAAATTTATTAAAGGCGTCTTTAATTAAGTCTACCGCTTTATCACCCTCGGCTTGCACGAAGTGCCAGTTAAATACGCTGCTGAACAGGTGCTCATTGCCGAACTTATCATTAAAGGTGATATCGGGATGGTAAATGCGAAAGCTTTCTAAAAATAGCAGCTTGGCCACTTCTTCAATGATGTCGTTTTTGTCGTTCACTTTGTCTTTGGTAACGCGATAGACGTTTTCGTGAAAGGCATCAAAGCGGTGCATTAAACGGGTGTAAATACGCATCGACCAACGAAATGTTGGATCGCGTTCTAGACGGTCAAAGCTACGTAACTCTTCGAGGCTGGGCAGTTCATCAACGCCATGGGTGCCGTCGGAGCCATCGGCACCAAATAAGGCTAAAACGCGCTGGTTGGTGCCATCAGCCACCACGGCAAACACTGGCCAATCTTGATCGGCATCCAAATCATTTAGCAAATGGTCGGTTGCCAATTCATCGAATTTGGCGGTGTCGGCAGCATATTCCCAATGACCTTCGGCCAGTGCGACTAACATAACTGGAGGCGTTAAGTTACCTTCTACCAAGCCTTGAATAAGACCCGCTTTAGCAAATTCATGCTCAGGTAGCTCAATTAATGGCTCTGTGAACTCGGTGTGTTGCTTGGTCAGCTCATTAAACAACTGTTCAAGCTGTTGCTTTGGTGATGTTGTATCTTTTGCCATGATATTTTCTTAATTCTTATCTTAAGTCGTTCAACGATGCCTTTGGGTTGGTTGCGGTTACTGAACCTGAAAATTAACCAACACGCTAATTCACTAAAATCAGCAAAGGCCCTTTAATGTCTAACTGCGCGTGCTGCTGCGCCAGTTTGCGTATATGTTGTTCGCTAGTGGTGATACCTGCAGGGAGCTTTTTTAGTACCAGCGCCAGAGGCATGCGACCACCCGCTTGTTGCAATAGCGATAATAAGTGCTCGGTAATATCAGGGTTTACCTGATAAGTGGGTTCGCTTGATTGCAGCAGCTTGTCTCTTTTTACTGACGCCAACCATAGTGCGACTTGTGTCTTACTAAAACCCAATTCACGCCAGCAGACCTGATAATCGTGCCACATGCTTTCAAGCCCTTGGGGTGAGCGTTGTACATCAGCAAGTACTTTTTCGATATTCATTGATGACGTCTACTCTTCTGCAAAATAATCTGAATCGATTGCTTTAACGGCATACAACTCGCGAGTCGAAACACCGACATTGTGCTCTATCATCAGGGCTGCCAGTTCATGGCCATCAATCAGCACGATGCGTTTTTCAATACGGGTAACAAAATCACGGGCGTCTTTACTGAAATTTGAAGTAGTAATAAATACGCCTTTACGAGCGCGATGCATGTCGAGCGCCCCTGCAAACGCTTGAATATCTGGCCTACCGACTGTGTTATCGCGGTAACGTTTAGCTTGCAGGTAGATGGAGTCGAGCCCGAGTTTATCTTCTTTGATGATACCATCAACACCGCCATCACTGCTGTACTGAGTTGCTTGGCCAGCATCCTTTTGACTGCCACCGTACCCCATGGCTAGCATCAAATCGACCACCAGCTGCTCGAAAAACTTGGGCGATAATGTGTGGATTTGTTCAATCAATTCATCGGCAAGTGCTGAATTAAGGGCGGTAAAGGCGATATCGATTAACTCTGTAGGAGTTTGAGCATCATCATGTTGATGAGTTAACTCTTTGCCACGACTTCTGTTAACTTCAGTGGATGTTTTGTTGGTAGTCGATGGCTCATTGCTGGTACTTAAGAAGCGATTAAAGTCTTCAAACTGCGCAAGGTAATGGTTATTAATCGGCTTTCCACTAGCCAGAGCTTCCCGACCTCTTTGGGTAATTTGACAAACACCGCGTTTGGGCTGACTAATAAGTCCAGCCTTAGCCATATAGGTTTTGGCCCAGCCAACCCGACTTCTAACATATGTGGTTTTGCCACTCGGAATTGTCCGAGTTAACTGCTCAGCAGTAAAGCCATAATGGTTAGAAACAGCGAGGTACATCTGCTGGAGTGTTTTAACCTCTCCATCCGCCAGCACCTTAAGCACCGCAGGCATCATCTCTTCATAGCTTGGAATTGTATCGACCATCCCTGTGCCTCACCTCTTATTATTCTTGTGGCAAAAACAGCAACGGTAATCGCCTAAAAGCTTTCAAATATCATGTTCAAAGCAGATTTATTAAACGATTAGACCATTTAGATTTCTGCCGATAACTTTTAGGATTGTGTCAGAAAAGTTCCATCTAATCCAGTGAGATAGCACACAGTCTTTGCCTTTGAAGCCAAGAAGGCTGAATAAAGTCTATTGGAACAATAGACTTTATTTTTGACGGTTTGCCCTTTCGTTATCAGTGGTGTAATGCGGCATCCTTAGTGCTATAGAAATTGGCGCCAAGTCCACGAGTGAATTTATCCCGACTAACCAACTCACTTCATCCTAGCAGACTGGGAAATTCGATCAAATATATAAAAAATAATGGGTTGATAATAGATTTTGCATATATTGACGTGACAGAGGTTACTCTTCGTCATCTTCTGGCACGATAACGAATAACTCCAACTCATCTGTAACATCTTCAGCGTATTCCTTTCCTTGTGGTCTGACCCATACCCGAATGCACTCACGTAACGAAACATCTACTTTATTCTCATCCATACCAAAGCACTGGTTAAAATCGAATAACTTCAGGGCGAGATTGATAGTAGCTACAATGTCGCATTTTGAGTTAAGAGGCCCTTCCATATATGCTGTAGCAAACTCTCTGACTAACGAAGTTTCAAGCATTGCAGAAGCAAACCAATCCACGGAATGCTTATAGGCGATGATCCAATTAGGACCACGCACTTCTTTAAGCATATTGTTGATGCCAAATTCGGCGGCTGAGGCAAGTCCATTATGACTACCGGCCATGCAAGAGCTCAGGATCAAGCCTTTTACTTTTCCACCTCTATCAGCTACCGCACTTGCAACTTTGTCGATCATTGCTTCTGCGACGCTTTGTCCGTCACCATGACCACCAATATATAAAATCTGTCGGGCCTCACTAGCTTCAGTTAGATGATCTAAAGCATATTCGAGAGACTGAGTATCATAAAAGTTACACTGATACATGTTGAAACGACTATCAGTTGAGCGATGGTTGATCAACTTCTTCACCCCTTCAAAAAAAGGTGTTGAGCTCGCACCACCTTGGTTTACATCTGGAGTATACCAAGGGGCCTCAGCCACCAATAATGCTACATCCTTCTTACTCATACTAGACTTCCCTATGCTTAGTCATTTATATTTCAACGATTGAAGATATTAGCCCACTCTACACTGCATCTATAGCTAAATCTGTTGTTTCTACGAGCTTTTTAAAAAAAGTCAGGCATTTTTTCATATCAGGCCGGCTTACTAAATGAGTCGCTTGTTTGTCATTAATAGACCGATGAACTGCTTCACCTCGCTTTTTTATCCATTGGTTTAGTTTGGATTGAACTTGCTCAATATCACCATCAATCCAGGTCCATTTCTCGGTCACATCTATGTATAAAAACCGCTCAAGCATTCCCTTAGTTTTCTGAGAATTTGGGGTATGAAAATACTTAAGCTCAGTTTTAAGTGTCGATGTAATAAATTTTCCAATATTCGAGCCAGCCAGGGTTCTCAAATCTGCTGTCAACTTTTCCTCAATGACATCTTCGACATAGGTTTCCCAAGCGGTTAAGGTCATGATCAATGCAGCCCGCTTAAGCTCCTCAGGTTCTCTTTCCCTACCTTCAATTTTGTTTAAATGGTCATAGGCTTCTAAAATCCATTCAGCATCTTGAATTGCCTTTTCAAAATTATCTTTAGCTTTTGTCACACGTGCTCCCTTATCACTGATATACGTTATTTTGCAGGTCTAACCAACTTGAAAACAGATGCAACGGGTCACAGATCTTGTCCATCGGCGACAAACGCGACCCAATAACAATCCCATGAATACTCAATCCGCGATTATCCTTACGATGACTAATTTTACGGGTTAGTCCAGAAGACACCGCAAACTCACCATCGCTAACGAGCAATATATCTGCTTGATGCCATTTATTTTTATCACTTTGCTCAAGAGCCAAATTAAGTGGACCCTCTGCATCTGTACCGCCGCCGAATGACATGGACAGAAAAAGTATCATCCGCTCTAAACCCTCAGCATCGGGTGTCAGTTCCATTTCTGTCACTTCTCCGCGGCTACCAAATAGGTAAACATAACAAGCACGTTTTTCGGTTTTAGCCACACTGATACATTGCAACACCAGCGCCTTGGCAACATTCTCTGGTGTTCCTTGCATGGAACCAGAAGTATCTAGACAAACAATCATGGGACCACGGTTACGATTTATTTTGAAGCCGGATTTTTCTTCCTTAACCTCTTGATCAAATGTAACCTCTTCAGTGATGATGTCCGTGCCTTCAACAGCATAACTGAGCAATGCATGCTCAGCTCGCCGGGCATGCCAAAGTTTTTTAAGGACTGGATGCCCCAAAAAAGCCGCTTCTTGAGGCAACATTCGACTGATTGAGTCAGAACGAGTGATCCCTTTGGTTTCCATTGGCACAAGCGGCATAGAAATCTCTTTATCGCGCCTTTTCGTTACGCTCATCTTAGAGATAATTTCTTCAATCACGGGCTCACCGTCGCAACCTTTCATGCGCCCCAGGGTTTCAATCACTTCACGCAATTGTGGGATTTGCTCGACCAGCTTCTGTAATCGCACCATGTTCATCCAACCATGGCTTTGCAGCATTCCTTTCGATAGGTCCCAACCAAGACCAGTGACCACACCTAAATCATCAAAAATCTCTGAAAGTATTTGCCAGACTTCCAACCTTTCGGCCCAAACTGATGGCAATACAAATGGATGTTGTCCACTAACATTAATTAACTGCAACCAGGCCTCTAATTCAGCCTGGAGCTGATATTCAAGTTTTTTTGCATCTGAAAGAACAAGTGAATTTTTAAGTTTGGCTGAATTTCGTTTGATTTGGATAGCGGCGAATTCCTCTTTCAGCACTTCTAACGCCTGCTTATATTTGATTTGAGCTAATTGCCGAGCAAGGATTAATGCTCTTGTCTGAGCACCTTCAAGAGCAGATAGTAAATCCAGTATCA
The DNA here is from genome assembly GCF_001887095.2 of Shewanella sp. SACH. NCBI lineage: Bacteria > Pseudomonadati > Pseudomonadota > Gammaproteobacteria > Alteromonadales > Shewanellaceae > Shewanella > Shewanella sp. SACH. The sequence continues at coordinate 1,044,903 of NZ_MPDG02000001.1, read as the reverse complement.
AGGCATCGGTGACTTGCGGATTATTTTGACAATAAGTTGCAATACCTGAACGGCTAATTACATTAACAATGTTTTGCTGAACAGCCTCAGGTAACCAAGGACAAGGTTGTGACAATGACTCTCCCGCCAACAACTGATTTCGCAATAATGCGATAGTCATACAGCGAGTAGATAAATCGCCTCCTGGTAGGGTAGCTACAGCTGGCACCAACGAATCAGGTAATAAATCAATATCAACTAACTGCCGCTCCAAACCAGCTAAAATATTAAGTGCAGGAGCCAGCTGTGTTGGTGTTGGTTTTTGTTCATTCACAGAGTTCACCCTCTAACACTGCATCAACTGGAATGCTAGTGTCCGACAAATCAACTTCTTGTTCCCGTGGCAAGGCTTCAAAACCTTGTTTCACTTTTACCAGACGATTGGATAATTTATGGCTGTATTCAAGGGCGTTATCTAAACTCGCAATCACTTTAGAAAGCAGTTCAGGATTTAACCAAAGATGGCTTTCAAATACTGTCTTAGCATCTTCTCGCTGTTTGCTTAAAGCGTTAATGTGGTTTTTTATCTTCGCCAGAATTTCTTCTACGCCTGCAACACGCCCCTTAATATGGGCTTCAGAATAACGAATTGATTCCATATCGGGATTAAACGGTTGATTAATCATAACGGGCATGAATGACGGGCCATAGCGTTCACGACTTGAAGTTGTCTCTTTTTTTGCAGAGTCATCCCAATAAAGAACTTCACCTTTAGCGTTTGTTTTTTGGACTTCTACAGAGGATTGCAATGTCTGCTTACCTTTATCATTAATAAACAGTGGCCGACCTTTGTTGTCTACTTTCTGCTTTTGTTGTGACTTATCAGCCTTTAATCTCCCTTCCCAAGTTGTCACTAAACTTGATACACGTTCATCTGTAAAATCACCATTGATGGCTACAGCTTGATTATAGAGATCTTGCAGCCCAGAAAACTCCTCCGGCTTATTCCACAGACAATGAGGTAAAACCCATGCATCATAGTTACTCACTTGCGTCAATCCAGAGGTGAATGCTGATACCTTCATCAGTTTTATCAACTTGAGCCAACGCCTATCCGAAACGTAAATATTCTCTTGATTTAGATATGTCCGAAACTCTTTACACAATGCCAGCACAGAAGAACTCAGGGTAACCTTGTCAGCTAACTGCTGCACCTCAGTAAGATCTTCTAGCTTGAGTCGGATATTCAGCTCAGGCTCAAATTTTTCAGCTGAAAGCTGCAATAATTCACTAAATGAACTATCGGACAATGGACCGACAAAACTACGTAACATAAAGCGATCATATAAAGCAGAAAGCTCCTCACCTTCCGGTAACTCGTTACTCGCAGCAATAACCGAAATTAAGGGCACCTTGTATCGACGATTACCATTATCAAATTCTCGCTCGTTTAATATGGTTAAAAGACTATTCAAAATGGCACTGTTTGCTTTAAAGATTTCATCAATAAAAGCTACTGATGCATCAGGTAGATAACCACTAGTTAAACGAGCATACCTATCATCCTCTAATGCACGAATAGAAAGAGGCCCAAAGACTTCTTCTGGGACAGAAAAACGTGTCAACAAACGCTCAAAATAACTCGCTTCAACAAAGATATTTTTTAGCCGTTTGGCCAGTTCACTCTTTGCGGTGCCCGGAGGACCTACAAGCAAAACATGCTCACCAGCAAGCGCGGCAAGTAAAATCAGCTTAATTTGTTCCTTTCGCTCTAACAGACCAACATTCATCGCAGCCATAAGCTGTGAGATTTTATCTTTACGTGAGAGTGGTTGTATTGCCGTTAATTGTGTCACAGTGGATCTCCTTATGTTGAATTGCATTCCCTGGCTTAATTCAGGGTCAAACTCATATAGCGACTTTTATGCCAATTTAGTCATTGTCGTTTTCTAGACCGAGTTTTTTAAGGCGATTATTTAAAGTTTGGTGATTGTTGTAGCCGAGTAACAACGCCGCTTTACGTTTATTTCCTGACGTAAATGCCAATCCTCGTTCTAAATAGTGTCGTTCTACTAGATCAATAATACTATTTATATCAACACCTTTTGATATATCTCTTTCAAGAATGCCCTCACTATTTTGGAGCGTCGAAAGTATCGCCCTGCGAATATCAACTTCTTCCAATACGGCAGTTTCAGACCATAAGGCTGCCCTAAGAATCGTTGCTTTCAGCTCTCTGATATTTCCAGGCCAACGATGATTACTGATAATTTTTTTTGCAGCAGTGGAAATTTTTTTACCACCTAAAGAAGGGTATTCTTGTGTGAGCATGGCGGTAAACTGATCTGCTAGATGGTCTAAATCGCTGTGTCGAGATCTTAGAGGTGGTAATGACAACACACCAATGGCAACCCTATAGAATAAATCCTCCCTGAACCTACCCTTGGAAACGTCAGCCATCAAGTCTCGATTAGTTGCTGTGATTAAACGGAAATTGCTGCTACGTTCTTCACTATCTCCCAAGCGAGTGAATTTACCATCCTGCAATACTCTAAGGAGCCTGACTTGGGCTGAACTATCAAGCTCGCCAAACTCATCCAAAAAAAGAGTACCTGAATGCGCCAATTCAAAAACTCCTACCTTATCTGAAACAGCACCAGTAAAAGCCCCCTTTTTATGACCAAAAAGTATTGAATCGATAAGTTCTGAGGGAAATGCTCCACAATTGATCGCAACAAATGGTTTGCCCCTTCTCGCACTTGCATTATGAATTGCCCGAGCAAACATCTCTTTGCCGGTACCACTCTCACCACAAATCAGCACAGATACTTCATGCGATGCTAAAACTTGAGCCTTGGCTTTAAGTAGTAACATTTCAGGATCAAGGGTAATAATGTCATCAAAGGCGGGATCAGCATCAGAGCCCAATAGACCAAGTTGCCCAAGTTCAATAGGGGCTAGATTAGTCATCGAAGGAATATACTCAGCAGTGAGCTGAAAAGGAATTTCTACAGTATTAACGCCTTGTTCTTTTGATGCTTGATAAAAGTTGCAGGCGAATCGAGTTTTACCGAGTAATATCCATACAGCCTGCATAGCAGGTGTACCAGGACTCAGTAAAATAGACAGTGCAATGGCTTCACGACTAATACTGTCCAGTAGCCGTTCTGCAGCTAGGTAAATTTCTCCAAAATCAACTGGCGAGGATAAATCGGCCTTACGGGCATTGACTGGACAACTCAGATTATCACTGAGTAGCTCAAGATACGGAGTAACTAGGTCCGACGGATAATTGTAAATAAGCTCAAGCTTATCAAAAGTAACATCAGATACTGTCGCCCATATAGGGCCAGTCATTTTACTCGCCTTTGATTCTAAATCATTGCCACCAATCCAACTAACCAACACTTTTTCGTTAATTATGTTCATCCCTAAACCAACATTTAAATTTATCAATAGTGGAAGCGATCATGCCGTACTGGCACTTGGTCGTCAGACTTGTTGCGTATGATAATTTACAGAAAAACAACCATTTTTCAATGCATTTGAATCAATAGAATCAATAGAATCAATATTGCCTATTACAGCTCTTTGGTTTTCATTTTTGTTGATGTCGATTACTACCTAACAATTAATTACCTTAATGCTTGCCAAAATCCACCCTTGTATTTCACTTTCAACCCATGCAACAGATCTACTGCCCTGTTTCACTGCTTTGGGAAAATACCTTTATCAAGGTACTTGTAAATGGTTGAACGGGCTAAGCCAGTAGTGTCAATCACATCTTTCATTCGAATTAGCTTTATGTTTGGCGTCATGCTGAACTCTTGGTAATGGTTTATTTCCATTACCTATGCCAGTAACTTTCAACTTTTCCAAATCTTTTCAGATATATATCACTCCAGTGCATAAGCCCATTAACGCTTTCAAGGAGCCAGATATGTCAACAAAAGCGACGCACGCCAAAACTAAACCAGACAACTTGATAGACCAGCCGATTAAGCAGTGGCCGCAGACTGCCGAAGAAGTCCTAGCCTCTGCCGCCAATATCATTGCCGAACGCTATGTGAAGAAGGACGCCTATACCAATCCACAGGCCACTAAGGATTTTTTAACTTACAAACTCGGCGGTTATGAGCGAGAAGTGTTTGCGGTAATGCTGCTCGATAATCAACATCAATTACTCGAGTTTAAAGAGTTGTTCTTTGGCACTTTAGATGCCGCCAGTGTTTATCCCCGAGAAGTGGTTAAGGCGGTGTTAGCGATCAATGCGGCGGCGGTGATCTTTGCCCATAACCACTCGTCCGGTGAATCTGAACCTTCAACTGCAGATAAGCACATCACCAAACGATTAACCGATGCATTAGCGCTTATCGATGTGCGTGTGCTTGACCATATCGTGGTTGGCCGCACACCAGTGTCCTTTGCTGAGCGCGGCTTACTCTAGCCAGCGTTTAAACCTGCCACACCTTTTTAAGGAGTCCATCATGATTGAATTTACTGATAGCTTTTCACAGGCCTGTGTCGCCGAGGCCTGTGCCGCGTTTCCTGAACTGCGTAACCGTTTAGCGGTTGAACTCATTTTGCCGATGTTTGTGAGACCACTTAATGCCATGGGCCAAGTGATTGGTAAGCCAGTCGTTGCACCACACCGCGAGCTACATAAAACCGTATTATTTGTTTTTCACCGTGATGTGGTTGAGCACTTGCCCAAGGAGATCAGCTTTTGCCGCTATGTTTGCCCCTGTGATAGTTATGGTGTGCCAACAGGTGAATGGCAGCGTGTGATCAACGGTGTGTACTTCAACCATGGCAGTAATGAACAGCCTAATTGGAGTGTACACACCTAAAGAACGTTACCTGTCATCACCCACTCCACTAGTCGGCTGTATTGACCGCTCTTACTAGCACTGGTATTTATCACTGCTCTCGCTAGTCAGCTAATGAGCCCCCTACTCCCTAAAGGTCTTTTCAACCATTGAGGTCACTATGACAACGCTAAAACTTTTCGATATTGAGCACGCCTGGGGCTTACCCCGTAAAGTATCTCCCCGCTTTGGTGCAAGGCTGATTTTACGTGGTCTGCACTTGGATTATCTCAATGACCGTTCAAGCTTTGTCGGTGAATTTCCACCAGCAATTAAACAACAATTTATCGAGGCCTTTCCCGCCATGGTTAAACAGCTTGAACGGCTGGTGGCCACCGGCGATATTGATGCCACTGAGCAGTACTGCGTCACCATTGAGCACGTTGGCTTTACCTGTGAGGCTGACACCTTAGGCAGCCATGGCTATTTGTATATTGCGATTTATCAAACCGAAACTAAACCAAAGCTAAGCCACTGACCACCAGCAACCTCGCCCTCACTCGATAACCCGTTCATTATCGTAAGCCAGTACTAATCTCGTTAAACATAACCACCAAACTTTAATCTCCCAGCTCAAAAGCCTTAGCAAGCAGCCCTTAGCGACTCACATTAAACCGCTTAGCCAACACCCGTTTTATTAACCAAACCGCATAGACAGCAAAAGCCAAGGCGTAACTGCGCCTTGGCTTTTGCGTATGCCCGTTTTTAAATAAGGAATATTCCATGACATTAACTATCAAGCGTAATCAACTGCCAGCGATGCCTGATCGTTTTTACCAAGTGATCGAAAAGGAACTGGCTGACGTCACACCAAAAGACGCCAACGCCATCACCCTTAATTTTCGAGATCCAGATTACAGCGCCGAAGCCGGCGGCTTTCATCCCGTCGAAGTGCGGCTTGAGAAACAGCAAGATCACTGGCGTTTCGTCTACGTCACCGACTTTGCTTTTCGCGGCCATCCCTTCCCTGAACTGGTTAAAGACATCGATATCTGCTTTAACAGCAAGCAGGTCTATAGCCTGTTTAGCGGCTGGATTACTGAGCGGGAATCACAGGGGCTGATTAAGTTGTTTAGCGATAACTTTGTCAGTTACTACCAGATGGAAGCCTATCAGGTGCAGGTGAGTATGGATTAACCCGCCTCGCCCTCATTTCGCGCGAGCATCCTAACCATATCTACCGCTTTCAGTTCTCCTCTAATCAAAGAGCTAAGCACATCAAACCCGCGCCCTTGTCACCCTAGTCATTACGTCAAGCCTCTGTCGTTAACAACAATCTACCCCGCCTGCAACGCCCGTCGTTAGCGGGCTTTTTGTTTTTGGAGTCCACCATGAAAATACACCACGAAACCATCCTGCCACTGCCAGAGCCTTTTTATGAATTGTTAGAACGGCAACTGGCCGCACTTAATAAGCCCAACCTCAACATCGTCACCTTTAACTACCGCGATCCCGACTACAGTGCGGAGAGAGGTGGTTATCACCCAGTGGAGATCAACCTCTACCGCCAGGGGGATTGCTGGTATCTCAATTACTTCACCGACTTTGCTTACTGCGGCGGCCCCTTCCCTGAGCTTGAGAAAGAAATGGAAGTGCTGTTTCAGGAGAAGCAGGTCTACAACAGCTTCTTTGGCCGCTGTAACCTCGAGCAAGCCGACAGCTTGGTGAGGTTGCTGCTGGAGAACTTCTGTAACTACGTGGAGATGGAAGTCTATCAGGTTCAAGTCAGCACCGACTGAACTTGGTGCCCACAATCATCACATAGCTAATTGAGGGAACCAATCATGAACGAAGTCGAAGCGGTCAAGAACCGCGACACTATCAAGCTTATCAGTTACCTGCTCGAACGTCACTTTGGTCAGCAGATGGCAGATGTCTGGAATATCGGCCTTAACCTGGCCCTTAGGATCTCCGACTTACTGGCGATCAAGTTCAGCGATATCGACGGCGATCGCTTAAGCATCATTGAGCAGAAGACCGGTAAACGCGCCAGCATCAAGCTCAATCCTAAGACGCTGGCGTTGATTGAGGAGATCCACCAGCGTCATCCCGAGCATATTTACCTATTTCAATCCCACCGCTCGAGCCAGGCCAAAGACCGGCAGGCCCCCGCGAAACCGCTGACACGGCGTGCAGTAGCCAAAGCGTTTGCCTTTGTCGGTGACGATATCAAGTTAGCCCTGGGCACCCACTCGATGCGTAAAACCCGCGGCTATCTCCTGTACCAAGCCTGCAAAGACATTGGCCGGGTGATGCGCATGCTGCGGCATCAATCGGAAGCGGTCACCCTGCGTTATATCGGCATTACTCAACAGCAAATCGATAAAGACTTTGTCGAGCTGGAAATCTGAGGTCAATCAGCACGCCCTATTCAACCCATTGGCAGATGCGACCTAAAGTTATCTGCGTTGTTATTCTTGGAGTACATACCATGTATACATTTCAACCCGGAGATCATCTGGTCACCAATATCGATCCACTTGGCTTAACCGAACACCACGGCCTTTATGTTGGCCATGGCAATGTGATTCACTTATCTAAACAGGGCATCATCGAAGAAATCGATCTGCAGCAATTTGCTGGTGGCCATAGCGTTAGAGTAAAGAAATCCACGCTGTTTCCCCATCAGGCCATTGAGCTTGCACGCAGTCAGCTGGGTCACAGTCCATACGGCGTAGCTACCAATAATTGCGAGCACTTCGTCAATGAATGCTTAGCGGGAAGTAGCACCTCCAATCAAGTCAGTAATCTCACCCACATTGCGCTGCAAGGCTCCGCCAGAGCAGGCTTAATGGGGAGCGCTGCTTCAAAGCTGGCCACGGGAACTGTCGCAAACGTCGTGTTAGCCTCTACCGCCATCAAAATGACCGGTGAATACCTAGGGCTACCCGACAACGTCAACACACTACTAGGGACACCTGGAGATCTTGTCGCTAAACCTGCCGAATGCCTACTAAAAGGCACCACCCAAACTCTAGGTGAAAGTTATGCTTGCTTAAGCCAAGGAGAGATAGCCGATGCAGGGTTCAAACTCGTCATGGGCAGTGTAGAAACCGGCTTAAACACCGTGCTGACGACAGCAGAAGTGGGCATCAATGGCGTAAAAGCCGGTGCTGAGCTGATAGCCGATGCATGGCACTGGCTAAGGTCATGATGCTTCACCTGCAATATTGAGAGTACTCAGTCACCCATTACCCAAACCTATAAACGAAGCGGCATGCCGCCGCTATCGTTTTCAACTCTCTTGCGATTACGTTGAAGATTAGCGTAATGACGGCGTAACATGTTTGCCCAGTTAAGTGATACAAACTATCTTCTATCATCCTTGAGCTTATGGCGTTGCTCGAACAGGCAAGTAAACGTGTAATCATTATTTTTTTGTACCACGTTATGCTAAGGTAATACCTAGTAGTACTAAGCATTACCTATGGAGTAACAGATGAGCACAATCAAACCCGTGTCGGTTAAATTAGATGCCGATATTAAAGCCAGAGTCGAGCATTTAGCCGAAACTCGTAAACGTTCATCACACTGGATGATGCGTGAAGCGATCCGTGAATACGTTGAGAGAGAAGAGAAGCGCGAGGCGCTGCAGCAAGAAGCGTTACGCGCATGGGAAGAGCACCAGACATCAGGCTTGCATGTCACCGGTGACGAAGTGGTGAGTTGGCTGGAGTCCTGGGGAAGTGAAAATGAAAAGGCTGCCCCTACCTGCCACAAATAGTCTTCACTGCCACTGCGTTAGCTGATTTAGAACGCTGACCTTTAGCTCTTCGTATTTAAGCCTGACGCTCGATGAATTAACTGACCGCTTTACCTTTTAAATTTAGACTGTATCACTGATGATAAAAAAGGCCTGTCCAATACTAAAATAATCGCCATAATATATCTGCAGCTCACTCCACTATCAATTAGGAGATAGATAGACTTCCGAGTTAAATACACTAGTCTCAAAAACCCTAATTTCACCTGCAATCAATGAATGTGCTAAATTCGATAATTTCATGTAATTGTTATCATCCCAATGTTCCTCCGGTACCCATGTTTTCATTATTGGAATGCCTGAGTTTTCTTGACGAACAAAAGGTATATAGCAATTTCTTGTAACCACAACAAAATCTTCAAATTTCACATCGGCATCTGAGTAAATCATTCTAATTGTATTCTCATTAAATATACCTGCTACCGTATCAACAACGACTTTAATGCTCTGTTTACTATTACGAGTAATCATTCTTGCCATTGCATGCTCAGATATATACACTAATGCTCTGATACAATATCCATCATTTCGCATAGGCCGTTTTTTATCCACTATGTGGGAGCAAAGTGGATAAAAATGTTCATCTTTTGTATATTTATAACCTTCTATGTCAATAGCCGTGGCGCCAACATATATATATTCTGTTAGCTCTGCGGTTTTTCCCTTGTTAAAAGTTTTATGTTCAATCAATAACTCAAACAAAGATTCTCGATTGATATCAAGTTGTAGTTGATAAAAATTTTTCAATGTTTTATTTTTTCTTTCAAACGCTAAATTATGCTTATCATTCACCGAATTAAAAAGCTCCCTAAGCCGTCTAAACTCTCCTCGTATAAAAGCCTTTGCAGCACTTTCGTTAGATATTTTGATTAGTTTACTGTTATCCATATACACTCCTTTGCTAACTAAATAACATATAAGTAACGTCACATAAATTTTGTAAATTCTGGACTCGAAAAATACCTATCAATATCTACCTGACTACAGCTACTCGTTTGTTCATGGGCCAACAATTTATCTATTGGAATTATAACACCTTCAACATCTGTCGTTGACGTAGCTTTCAGCCTAAATGCATACCCCGAATCTTCACCAGATTCCCACACAAAGACGCATGACACGGAACCATAATCATCCCATTTTTTTCCGACACGCCCTTTTCTTCTCAACAAGTTTAAGGCTCCATCAGGGCCTTTAATAGCCATTTCTACCGATGAATGTCGTGCTTTTCGCCATGGACTGCGAGTATGAATAGCTCGATAGTTTATCGTCATTGCTTTGCTCCCTGCCTCTATCGGTTGTTTCGTTTAAACCATCTATTATTTTAGCAGGCTTCATATCAAGGCATGTCAAAAAATTCACAACAAGTGACCGTCTTCGTTAGCTAGTTTATTGTAATTCCGAAAGTAGTCGTCCTATCTATGGCAATGACTATTGTTTTAGGGAACTGCTTATCGACTTTGGTGACACCGGTTATCTGGCAATGTACCAGTATGATGGCAGCGAACGATTGACCGTGTTGTGTATCCGCCACCAAAAAGAAGCCGTCTATTGAGAGATGCATCAGCAAAGAGGTCTTCGCATGGATGAGCGATTATGAATATACTGCTACTCTCTATAAACACAAAAGCAAGGGATTTGAGCCCCTTGCCCTTTACTTCCCTATTTGTACTCGCAGCAATCGTGCTAAGTAAGTTAATCACCAACTTTGTAACCGACCCGAGATACGACTACAACCAAAGTTGTGATTGCCATTCCCATAAATTTTCGTGTCAGTTTTAGCAAAATAACTTAATCTTTTAAACAAGTCTTGGTAAATGTAAGTGAAATCAGCTTGGTTACGACACAGTAAATATTGAGCATTTTCAGGGAAATGGATTAACCCTTGAGCATGGGAAATATCTAACCTTAGTGCACTCGCCCAAGCTTTGTGTATTCGGTTATACATATTAGCCCGACCCAATTCAAATTTCCCTAAACTTTTATATGCATGGCCATTGAAGAACAAACAGACATGGTAATGACACTTATCCCTTCCACTCATCTCTTTAACCCAAATGTAAAATAACTTACTTGCATGAACCTGACCGTCAGTTGTGTTTCGTAGTTTCGCCTGATAATCCGCTTTTAACTGGGCTTTCAATGATTCGAAGAAACGGGTGATCACTGCTGTATCACTCGATTCAAACGTATCAGGAAATCGTAGATCAACTCTTATCGCAAACACCTTTGAATACTCCATGACCACGCCATTTATAACCTTTGTAATTTTATTCAGATATTCTTCAATAGCACCATTCTTAAAATAAAGTGTTTGCAATCCATCATATCGAGGTGTTGTTAACACCGTTAAATTCCTATTAAAAATACTATCCATAACTCACCCTCCCTTTCCCATCATTATTTAAAGGGTGTAGTCAACCACTCAAAATTAATAAACTAATTTTGATGAATACGAAACACCCAAGCAATACACCAGACAACTAAATTAAAAACATTAAGCAAGTAATATATAAAATACAGATACAATACTATTAAAACCCTAAATCAAAATTATCGAAAACCAACCAGGTTCAAGCGAAATTTTAAATTTAGATAATAAAGTTTACTGAGATCAATATTTATCACCACTCTGAATTAATATGCATACTATGAGCAAAATAAATAAATCTTGAGAAATAAACGTTAAACGTTAAACGACTTATTTTGATTAAAAAGTAACACTCATGAATAGTGCGCCAGATTTTCAGCTAGTTTGGCATTATCAGGAGGAAGATCGCAAAATAAATCCATTACTCTAGTCTTATCTATCATAATTTCTGCCATTGGGTTGTTTTGCTTTATATAATCTAATACAGCTTGTAAGTCGGCTTTTTTACGAATACAGTTTGGACCATATTGTAAAATATAATTTTTTCTTATGTATCTTATTCCCGAAGCGGCAAATGGCTTCAGCCATTCGTTCAGCGCACATGCATCCAGCACATATTTAGGTGGAGGACAAAAGACTCGCATAAAATCATTTGAGAAATAACTTAACAACTCAACGGCTAACCACAAGGATTCTAAAGATATTTCAAAATCGTCTGGATGTTCAAAACAATGGATCAAGGCGGCAACTCTGGCAATGTTCTCTGATAACTTGGATGCATGGTCTCTTGCACATGCATACATGCCCCCGGGAGCCATTTTAGTTTCGATGTCATTATAAATATTCCACCAGACTTTTTCAGCTGCCGAAGAAAAAACCACCTTTTGTCGATGCCGATAATCAACTAATCCCAATGACTGCTCGAGTAATTGTCTAATCCTGCAATTAAACTCTTCGATACCCTCACGGGAATGCCGATGACCATTAGCTTGGCGAAAACCACAGGTAGAAAGTGGCTCGCAAACCAACATCCGAGATAGAAAGCCATTATCACGGACATTAACGTTAGACTTATTCAAAAAGTTCTGTAACGTATCTGGTTGCACCATGATATGCATCGATAGTCGAATATCGTTTAATTTAAAAGATGGTGAGGTTTTTCGATTTACCGTCATATCATCACCACTCCACATCGGGTTAAAATTAGCAGCGTTGCTCATAACCCTACTTTTAAATATTAGATCTCCTTCACTGGAGCCGAAAAAAACATTAGGCAGATCATTTTTTAAACCATCAAGTAACGCTTCACTGGTGGTATCCTCATATATCACTCTAGGGGCTCGAGGTTTTGTAGGTTCTTGTTCAGATAATGCTACCAATTGCTGGGTTGTCTGTTCATTTTCAGCATTATCCAGCGTAATAGTCTTTTTTAATTTTGCTTTTTTTTCCTTATGTATATCCATCTGAATGTTGTAGTCTTTTAAACTTTTCTGATAAACAGCCTCTTGTTCTTTTTCAATACTTTTAATCTCTCCCATGAACAAGTTATCAACGGTCGATTTACGTTCACCCGATTGTGCAATGGTCATTACCATGAGTGATACTGGAGCGATTTTCCGAGTTGGAATTTCAACATTGAACACTCCTTGCATAGCGGTTGCCATCGACGTTAACTGACAAGCCAAGATCATACCGTCTGGTGCTTGCAGAAATGCTCTTGCTTCTTCAAACGCTTTCTCCATCTTAGGAGCGACGGTTAGATTTGGAACATAACCGTAGGAGATTGGAAATGATTTCTGGTAATAATAACTATTCATAATCCACCTTTATTTAATAAGTTAATCACTCTTAAGGTCAGTAAAATCTTCTACCTTGTAGCCACTGTTCGACTTCTTGCATGTACCAGCCAACGGCTCTTGCCCCAAGTGTCACTTTTTTAGGGAAAGTCGAATCGTATCGCGGAGATCGCGGGTTTTGTTTGTCTGTAGTGGCACACTAATTTTGGCCACCTAAATAGAGGTGATATTATTGCCTCGTAGATGACTTTAGGTGAAAACATGA
>NZ_MPDG02000001.1:920542-1031852 GCF_001887095.2 Shewanella sp. SACH | reverse complement strand
TGTAGTGGCACACTAATTTTGGCCACCTAAATAGAGGTGATATTATTGCCTCGTAGATGACTTTAGGTGAAAACATGAGAGCAACAACCAGAAAAACATTTAGTGCTGAATTCAAACTTGAAGCAGCCCAATTAGTCCTCGATAAAAACCATAGCATCATCGAAGCTGCAAAGGCGATGAACGTAGGTAAGTCCACTATGGATAAATGGGTGAGACAGTTAAAACTAGAACGCCAGGGTGGCACACCAAAAGCATCTCCGATTACCCCTGAACAAATTGAAATCCGTGAGCTGAAGAAGCAAATAGCTCGTCTTGAGGAGCACAATCTTATCCTAAAAAAGGCTACCGCTCTCTTGATGTCAGACTCGATGAACAATTTACGCTAATCAGCGCACTCAAGCAGAGCCACTCTATTCTCACAATTTGTAATGCATTCAAAGTGCATCGAAGTAGCTATAAGTATTGGCTAAAAAGAAAAGAACATATTGATACAGACTTTACTATTTTATGCAGTGAAGTGAAGGCCGCACATCGTATTAGTCATGGCTCTGCCGGTGCGCGAACGATAGCGCAATTAGTGACTAACAAAGGGATTGGTCTCAGTCGTTATCGAGCCCGTAATTTAATGAAAAAGCTTGGGTTATTAAGCTGTCAGCAGCCTAAGCATTCTTATCGGAAAGCGACACAAGAGCATGTTGCAATCCCCAATACGCTTAATCGACAGTTTGCAGTAACTCAACCAGATCAAGTGTGGTGTGGCGACGTGACGTATGTTTGGGTCGGTAATCGCTGGGCCTATCTAGCCGTTGTTTTAGACTTATTTTCCCGCAAACCTGTTGGATGGGCTTTGTCATTATCACCAGATAGTGAGCTGACCTGTAAAGCTTTGAAAATGGCATTTGAGTTAAGGGGTAAGCCTGAGAATGTGATATATCACAGCGATCAAGGTTCGCATTACACGAGCTTGAAATTCAGACAATTAATATGGCGTCTTCAGATTGAGCAAAGTATGAGTCGTCGCGGGAATTGTTGGGATAACGCACCAATGGAGCGTTTCTTTAGAAGTTTGAAATCTGAGTGGATACCCGCCAGTGGTTATGGGAATTTTACTGAAGCAGATAAAGAGATCACAAATTACATCACTGGATATTACAGTGAGACCAGACCCCATCAATATAATGGTGGGTTAACGCCAAATGAGTCAGAACGTTTATATTGGAATGACTCTAAAACCGTGGCCAATTTTACTTGACCACTACAGTCATAGATGGTAGAGCGTGAGAGTCCAGTTAACTGAATAACGCTAACAAGTCTAATAATTGAATAGCTAGGAGTTGCATCAAACATAGTCACCTCTTTTATATGTAAATGTGTGAGGTCACTATAAGTAGTCTTAAAATAATAAATAAGGGGGCGAATGGATGGAAATCACTCCCCCAATCAATCAAGGATTTGATTTAAAAGAGATTTACATCACCCTAACTTTTTTTTCGTAAAATAAGCTCAGCATATTTTGTATTATCCACTGAAAATTTATGGTCATTGAAGTATGTGATTAATAGAGAACTTACTTTTGACATGTCCTCAGGTTTGATGTGTCTGCCATGTAACGCAAACGCTTGTACCAAAAAGGGGAAATTACAATCTGGATTAGCATTATCGTTGACCGATAGATCTCTAATATTATTACCCTTAGGGTTTGGGATTAGGAAATGAGCTGCAGTAACAGCTTTTTTACCAGTGTATCCTATTGTATGTCCTATTTTTGCAGCCAGATCCTTGGATGTGATTGTTGATTTACAATTATTTGAGAAAAGTTGATAACCTAACGCTGCTAATTGATCAAGATCACTCTGCTTGCGCAAATCCTTTGGAATGTAGTAAGGACTATCATGGGGGATAGAATCCAGATCATTGTGTATAAAATTGAGAATGTCTGACTCATAGACGGCTAATGAATCGAAGGTAACATCAATCCCAACGATGTCATTTAGCGTACTATTATCTTTAGCCCAATAATCAACGGTTTTATTGGTGAATAGGATTTCACCACAAGAGGTGGATTTCAGGACGGTACGAGAAATTGGTTTGTCATCAATCATCTGAATATTAGACTTTTGACTTCGGCGAGTTTCTACTGCTAAATTCAATTCACCATTGGAGTCAAAAATCATGATTAAATCTAATTTATTGATTCTTATGTTTTTGTGTGTAAGAAAAATGGATAGTTCATTTGCTCCTAGACAACCGTAGCTGACACCCTTTATGAGTTGGACATCAGTGATTTTTTGAAGATCTTTTTCAAACTGTTGTTCCTTATCCCTTTTAGCAACACAGTAAGGAATGAAAGGCCTAACTTCCTTTGAATTTTTTATTTTTCCTTGTATCCATTTAAGTAGATCATCACTAGCGCGTTTAATAACCCATGCATTCTTATTATCAGGCACTCTGAAAAATATCGGCCTATCCTTATCCATCAAAAATTTTATGACAGAGGCTGTACTTTTATTCAAATTGACTGACGATAGCTGAACCACCCTTTCCATAGACTTATATCCTTAACTGTCTGCTATTTTTGCTACTAATAGCAGAAATAGCAAACAAGGTCCCTGTGTGTCAACCTAAGCCTGAGCCAACTGATTTTGAGATAACATATAAATCAGGGCACTCAGGAGAACGAAAATACCGAAATCAGCCACTACAGCCGATCCCAAGGTTGAGCCAATAACCGAGGTGGAAAAGCGGGGACGCAGAGTAAACATGAAGAAATCACTGAATGCAGTAAGGCTAACTTGTTGAATGGATGTTTTGACTAGGCAAAGAGTTAACAATGCTAAACTTGATGGCAACACAGACGAGAGCTTAAATTCAAAAGTGTAATAAACACAAACACCCCAGTCTTAGGTTTTAAGCAAACAAGTTCACTTTAGTGATTTTCATTTTTAACTTATATAAAAGCCAAGAGGGCCCCATTTAGCCCTTCTTAAGCGATAACCATTCCAACCCCTGCTCTGCAAAGGCAAATAATCTATCGCTATAACCTTGAGAGATCACACTGCGGATGATCTCAGGGTCAATATTCAAATGATCATGTACCAGTGCATTACGCAGGCATATCACTTTACGCCAGTCATTTAACTCATCGGCTGGTTGTGCACCTCGTTGACACAGGATCTCAAATGCTTGGTAAGCATCCTGCGGACTATATCCAGCCAGTGCTTTAGCCCAATGTTTTGCAATGCCAATACAAGCTTCAATAGAGACCTGTAGTATTCGCTCTGCTGCTCGATATTCGAGATTAGATAAGGAACGCTGACTAAGTAATTGACGTAACTCTCCAAACTCGGCTTGGTACTGGCTAAGGCTTAAACTCAATGACGTGATATAGGCATTATCCAAAATAATAAAGTGGCTTGGGGCTGAATAATCGAGTTCCATTTGCGACATAATGCGAGACTTTTCTTGCATTCTTCGACCTTCATCTCGACTAAAGATAAGTTTGTTGGCATTAATGATTCCGAAAGCCAGAGGGATAGGTGCTAGATTGATATCGACAACGGAAAGCTTCCCTTCGGCTAGCCCCAATGCCCTTTGCCAATCCATAGCGAGCAGTTCGGCTCTAATACGAGTATCAAGCACACTGTCCGCCTTTACCGGGTCGAATGCGACGGCTAAATCCCAATCGCTATGCTCGCTAGCATTTCCTTTCGCCTGCGAACCATAAAGCCATAATACCGCCACCTCAGAATGGCTTGCAGCTAAAGCGTTTAGTTGGTGCAAATGCTGGTTCTGGTCAATAGTCATTGGCTTGGCTTTAGGTTAGTCATGAAGTAAGAGTAACAACCCTGAGTCGGACTTAACAGGTTAGATTCGTTTGTCACGTCCCCTAACCTTTTGACTCAGGGAGATAATCTCTATTCGGACTTACAGGTCATGCCCCTAATTTTCTTGAAGTAGCTGTTACTGACAAAGAGCCAACTGCTGCAGTGGCAATATGGTTGCTCCACCACTCCATTAACTTGGTCCGTCGCTCTAGGTAGGTCGTGCGATTATAGGCACTGCGGATTTGGTTTTTATCAACATGAGCTAACGCTGCCTCAATAACATCACCATCAAAGCCTTGCTCGTTTAAGGTAGTACTCGCCAGTGAGCGTAAACCATGCCCCGTTGTTCTTCCCTTTAATCCCATTCGCCCTAATGCTTTGTTGATGGTTTCAGGATCTGTGTGCTTTTTAGGATCTTTAGATGATGGAAAGACAAATTGGCTCTGTTCACTAATCGGCTTAACAGTTTCGAGTATCGCGAGAGCATGCTCTGTAAGCGGGATAATATGCTCACGATTCATTTTCATGCGTGATTCAGGAATAGTCCAAAGCTTGGCATCAAAATCGATTTCTTCCCAACGGGCTCCGGCCGCTTCATTTGGCCTGGTCATTGTGTGCAATTGCCATTCAATCAAACACCGGGTCGTTAACAATAAATTGGCGTTTGCAATGGTCTGCAACAACTCAGCTAGCTCTGCTGGTTTTAATGCCTTCAGATGCTCCACTTTGCTTTTTCTAAAAACTTCTCGAATACCTGACAACGGATTGGCATGAATGTAACCAGAGTTAACCGAATAGTTCATGATTTCATTCAGCAACTGAGCGGTACGCTTAACCGTTTCAAGATGCCCCTTTTGCTCTAGGGGCTTGAGCGCGGCAATGGCTATAGGAGCCGTGAGTCTGCTAATCGCAATACTCCCCAGTTTAGGGAAGGCATACAGCTCAAGCTTGCGCCAATTGCCTTCGATGGTTTTAGGCTTAATGCTTCCCTGCTTTGAGTCCATCCACATTTGCGCAATATGCTTGAGAGTTTGAGCGTTCTCTGTTGCTGCTTTTAATTTGTTTTCAACTTTAAGTAATTGAGGGTCGATGCCTTCGGCCAAGTTTTTTCGCGCTTCTAGCGCTTTATCTCGCGCCTCAGCTAAGGATACGTCAGGATATGAGCCTAAACCAAAATAGGTGGGGTTGCTGGTGGAGGGACGTATGTATCTAAATTCCCACGTTTTCCCTGCAGTGCGCACATAGAGATAGAGATTGCCACCATCTGACAATCTATAGGGCTTTGCTTCCGCTTTAGCATTGAGCACCGCTTTTGCAGTCAGCTTATTTGTACTCCTTCCCATACCGTTCTACCCCCTCAAATTAAGCCCCAAAGTAATGCTTGATTTTGGCATTATTTCGCACTCTAAAATCAAGCATTACTTATCACTGAATAAATTCAGATAAATCAGGATATTGCCAAGTTAAATCTGGGCTATAAAATCGAGAAAATCAAGTGAAAAAACGGCATAAAAAATGGGTATTTTTTGATGTGAAAAGTAATGCCAAAATTTGCCAAATTTCCTTGGCATTACTTTTGGCATTACTAAAGATTTCGGATACTGTAGGATGGCATTAAACAATATCGGATTGTAAGCTTTTGATTTTTATGAAAAGCAGATAAGAAAAAAGACGCCCTAGGACGTCTTTAAACTTGAATTTGGCGGTGAGAGAGGGAGTCGAACCCTCGATACGTTACCGTATACACACTTTCCAGGCGTGCTCCTTCGGCCACTCGGACACCTCACCATATGTCGATTTATGTTAGCGTGGTTAATCTTTCACGTTTAATAATCGCTAGCGATTTCATATAGCCTTGCCGAGAGGCTTTCATCGTTAACGGAGCGGTACTGTACGCAAAAGCCTAAAGGGGGTCAAGTAAAAAAGACTCAGTTTCAGGCGGTTGCACAATTGCTAAACAAACCGCCGTGATTAACAGAATCTTTTCACCGTTTTATACCATTAATTGACGGTAAATTTGTGTACTTCTTTTGACATTAAATTCGCGTCAAACGTCAGGGCTTTGGTCAGTTCCCTAAGCTCATCGGAGATCCTTTGGGTATTGAGGTAAATCTCACTGATCTTCAATGCATTACGGTTTACGTCTTCGGATACGGCCGATTGCTCGTGGGTTGCGGTGGCAATTTGCTCGGCCTCGCTGTGCCCCGCCATCACATCTTGCTCCATGGCGTGAGTACATACATCCATTTGCGCCACGGCTTGTTGCAGTTTCGCGCCACTGGAACGCACATGCAGGATCACCTTTTCAAAATCACTCATCATGTCGTTAAAGGCGATGGCAAGTTCACCGAACTCGTCCGAGCTTGTTTGAGTCAAACGTACGCTTAAATCGTAATGTTTGCGGGCTTGCGTAATGGTCGAATACAAGTGATGCACGCTGTCGTGCAAGTAGCGGATCACGGATAAACTCAATATCAACACTATCGCCAATACTGAGATTAAGGTCGCGAGCACTAAGAACATTTTTTCATTTGCTAAGGATAATCTTTCATGGATGGTATTGAATAAATCTGCCGAGACTTGCTGTTCAAACTCACGTCATAGCTCAATCCGTACGGTTGATTTACTGAACCAATCTTCGGGACTTTGTTGCTGGATTTTTTGATTGTCTTGTTCAAATGCAAGCTGACGTAACAACTCAACATCGTGCATTGCCGCAGAACTCTGCAAACGATTAAATGCCGCTAACAAATCTGAGTCTGCTAATGCTAAGAACCGTTGTTGATAGGTATTTTGCTCCGAAACTAAGGTAATAAATTTAGCGTAAACCTTAGGCTTAAATCCGGCTTGGCCGAAGGTTGAACTTAACACCGCCCTTTCTATCCCCGCCCTCTCCTTTAATTGCAAAAAAGCACTAAAGGCAGCAGCTTTGATGGCGATTTCTTGGTTGGCACCCGTTTTTGCGGTTTCATCGACTATCGCCAGTAGTAACTTATTTAACTCAGTGTAATAGGCGACTTCGTCGGCGACGCTGATACTTAAACTGCCCACCTGTGAGCGAATTGAATTTAATCGCCCTAACTGTGAATTAAGTTCCTTAAGTTCAGGAGCAAATATTGCTGATTGAGACTAAGCTGCGTATCCGTTAACTGTCTTTGGCTTGGTATTTTACTGGCGAAGGCTTTTCCTGCTGAGCCGATAAATCCTGCACTCATTCCGCGCTCTTTTTGTAATTCGTGCACTAAGATTTGGCTTTTCGGGTAAGGTAAACCGCGGGATAAACTTGATAAACATCAAACGAGTCACTGATAAAAACAAAAAAACGCACGGGATAAACTCCAATGCGTTTCGTAAAAAGAAGGAAAAACTCAATTCTGCGGGGTAATACGACTCTAGCTAAAGAGCTGCGGGAATAATCCCTTTACACCTGCCGCAATCACTTCAATACCTATAGATAGCATCAACAGCCCCATAAGACGAGTAATGACGTTAATCCCCGTCTTACCCAAAATCTTATAGATGACGGATGCCATTCTAAACAAGCCAAAACTCACTAAACCAAACACAATCACAGTAATGAACATCGCAATGATGTTCGACAATGAATTATGCTCGGCGGCAAAGACGATCACCGAACTGATAGCACCAGGTCCGGCCATCAGTGGTAAAGCCAAAGGCACAACCGCCACCGACTCCATCGCCGAAGATTCGCGGTCTTCCTCTTGGTTGCGCTTCACTTCACCTAATTTACCTTGCAACATCGACATCGCAATAATGGCGATCAGACTACCACCCGCGATCCTAAAGGCAGATAACGAAATGCTGAACATATTCAGAATGTGCTGACCCGCCACAATCGTGACTAAGAGGATCACCACAACCGCAAAGTTAGCCACTTTACCCGTGTGATTTCGCTCAGCTTCAGTTTGATGGCTGGTTAAGCTCACAAACACAGGCAACAACCCGACCGGATTGATGATGGCAACTAGGCCAAGAAAAAATTTAACGTAAAGAGTTAACTCCAAGTTGCTATCCTTATGTGCGTGTCACGCCGTCTTCATCAAAATTTGCTTGAGGGCAAGTATAGTATCTCAAGCGCTATTGACTGAAAAATGAGATTTTTGAGGTTAAATCACAACTTCGAATAATATTTAGTTATCGAAGTCGATGCATTTTCAACGCAATTTTAAACAAACAAGTTACCCTAAGTGTAGTTTTATTACATAAAAGCCCGATATTGTCGGTGGTGTCACACTTTCAATGCGGCTTTAGGTGTAATTTTCTACCATAAAGAAGATTTAGTGAATGCCTTGATTCACTAAATCTTTTTAGGAGTATTAATCATGACAGTGACCAATGCACAAGAACTGGATCTCATGGTCGAGCGTGTAGCGAAAGCACAAGCCGAATATGCGACATTCAGCCAAGCGCAAGTCGATAAAATTTTCCGCGCAGCGGCCCTTGCCGCTGCCGATGCGCGTATCTCGCTGGCGAAAATGGCCGCCGCAGAAACCCGCATGGGTGTCGTTGAAGACAAAGTGATCAAAAACCACTTTGCCTCTGAGTACATTTATAACAAATATAAAGATGAAAAAACCTGCGGGATTTTATCTGAAGACGTCACCTTCGGCACTATCACCATTGCCGAACCTGTGGGTATCATTTGTGGCATAGTACCGACCACGAACCCAACATCGACCGCGATATTTAAGGCCTTAATCAGCCTTAAAACCCGTAACGCGATTATCTTCTCGCCCCACCCAAGGGCCAAAGTTTCAACCACAACTGCAGCAAAGTTAGTGCTCGATGCTGCCATAACTGCGGGTGCACCTAAAGACATTATTGGCTGGATTGATGAACCAAGCGTCGCACTGTCGAATCAATTGATGACTCACCCTAAGGTCAACTTGATCCTCGCAACTGGTGGCCCAGGCATGGTGAAAGCCGCCTACTCTTCCGGTAAACCCGCGATTGGTGTAGGTGCGGGTAACACGCCTATTGTTATCGATGAAACCGCCGACATCAAACGCGCGGTCAGTTCGATTCTCATGTCAAAAACCTTCGATAATGGCGTCGTTTGTGCGTCAGAACAAGCGGTGATTGTGGTTGACAGTATTTATGAGCAAGTAAAAGAGCGCTTTATCTCTCACGGTGGCTACATGCTATCGAAGGATGAAACCGCGGCGATGCAGCAGGTCATTTTAAAAAATGGCGGTTTGAATGCCGATATCGTTGGCCAAAGCGCCGCCAGTATCGCGCAAATGGCCGGCTTTGAAGTGCCGCACTGGACCAAAGTGTTGATTGGTGAAGTCACCGACATTTGCGACAGCGAAGCCTTCGCCCATGAAAAACTATCACCACTGCTTGGCATGTACCGCGCCATCGACTTTAACGATGCCATGGATAAAGCTGAAGCTTTAGTCGCACTTGGCGGCATTGGCCACACTTCAGGGCTTTATACCGACCAAGATACCCAAACTGAACGTGTGCATGCCTTTGGTTTTAGAATGAAAACGGCGCGTATCTTGATCAACACCCCTGCCTCACAGGGCGGGATTGGCGATCTGTACAACTTCAAACTAGCGCCTTCGCTGACGTTAGGCTGTGGTTCTTGGGGTGGCAACTCGATTTCAGAAAACGTTGGCCCGAGCCATCTGATCAACAAAAAAACCGTCGCTAAGAGGGCCGAAAACATGTTGTGGCACAAGCTTCCTGCATCCATCTATTTCCGCCGCGGCAGTTTACCCATCGCACTCGAAGAACTGAGCGATAAAAAACGCGCGCTGATCATCACCGACAGATTTTTGTTTAACCACGGTTATTGCGACGAAACCATGCGGATTTTAAAGGCCCAAGGCCTTGAAACCGAAATCTTTTACGATGTTGAAGCCGACCCCACTTTAGCCATAGTCCGTCAAGGCGCTAAGGTGGCCCAAAGCTTTAAACCCGATGTGATTATTGCACTCGGCGGCGGCTCACCAATGGATGCGGCGAAGATTATTTGGGTGATGTACGAGCATCCCGATGTGGATTTTGCCGATTTGGCGCTGCGCTTTATGGACATTCGTAAACGTATCTACAAATTCCCTAAAATGGGCACCAAAGCCATGATGGTGGCTATTCCGACCACTTCAGGCACAGGCTCAGAAGTCACCCCTTTTGCGGTAGTGACAGACGAAATTACCGGTAAAAAATACCCGATTGCCGATTATCAACTCACGCCCAACATGGCGATTGTTGACCCAAATCTAGTGATGGACATGCCTAAATCTCTGACCGCCTTTGGTGGCATAGATGCGGTGACCCATGCTCTTGAAGCTTATGTCAGCGTGATGGCTAACGAATATAGCGATGGCCAAGCACTGCAAGCCCTCGACTTACTGTGCAAATATTTACCCGATGCGTACAACTTGGGCTCACAGTCACCTGTCGCCCGTGAAAAGGTCCACAATGGCGCCACCATCGCAGGTATCGCCTTTGCTAACGCTTTCCTCGGGATTTGCCACTCAATGGCGCACAAACTGGGCGCCGAGTTCCATCTCGCCCACGGCTTAGCCAATGCGCTATTGATCAATAACGTAATACGCTTTAACGCAACGGATCTGCCCACTAAGCAAGCGGCCTTTAGCCAATACGACAGGCCAAAAGCCCTGTGCCGTTATGCTGCCATCGCAGATCACTTGAAACTAGGCGGAAAAACGGATGAAGAAAAAGTCGAAAAATTGCTTGAGAAAATCACACACCTCAAGAAGACGATTGGCATTCCTGCTTCTATCCAAGAAGCCGGCGTCAACGAAGCCGACTTCCTCGCCAAGTTAGATGAATTAGCCGAAGATGCGTTCGATGATCAATGTACCGGTGCCAACCCACGTTACCCATTGATTAACGAGCTGAAACAACTGTTCCTCGATAGCTATTATGGCCGTGACTATAGCGATAACAACTAGGCAATCGCCTAACGATGCTAAGCGCATGCTAAGCGCATGCTAAATAAACGTAGCGCGACATAAATGAAAAAGCCCTCGAATGAGGGCTTTTTACTGTGTGATGTTCAGTGAATGATCTAATTAAGGAGTCGATGCATTAATCGATCGCACGCAAAATCACTTCACTAGCCGCTAGCTCAACTTACGAGCACTAAGCTAATCATCCATAAACTTAATATCAATAAACTGGTCATCACAACAAACAGCGACTAACGCTGCGCCAGTACATAATCGATGGCGCTGGTGATGGCCGCAACCTGCGCCAGATTACATTCGGCAGGCGTGGCTGTTGGGCTATCTGGGTACACTTCTGTCGTGGTGTTATAGATACAACCCGTGACACTGCTGCAAAGCCCTAATGACTTAAGCGGGTAGTTAATCACTCCGTGTTGCACCACTGTCGAGCCAATGATCTCACCTTTCTCGTCGGCAGGGGCAATATGGGTTACTTTACTCACGCCATCAATAATGGCTTTTTGGAAAGCATCCATTGAATGTTCGCTATCACCCACAGCATAAAAGCCATCTGGGATAGTGCCTTTATCATATTCAATGCCATCGCGGGCGCAAAGCGCTGGGCGAAACTCTAGCTCATCTGAATCTGTGGTTTCATGTAAATCCACATGCACATCAAAACCTTGCTCAACTGAAGCAACTAAAGCCATCAAGGCCGCCGATTCTTCAGCAGGACTGTTGGCATAGAATGAACGGTTCGGATCGATAGCCTTTGGATTCCAGCGATTAATAGTCTCGTAACCCCAAGGACTCACGCACACGGCAACTACTAAGTTCACCTGTTGCACGTAATTCGCCGCTTCATTCGTTAAAAAGGCCAATGCGCCATGCACACCGCTGGTCTCGTAACCATGCACGCCGCCAGTCACCAGCACGGTTGGCTTTTGTGGATCAAACTGTTGGCTTTTTACCGCAAATAATGGGTAACGCTCGGCGTTAATCGACAAAGCGCCATATTGCACAATGCCAAGCCCAAGCGCAGACAGCTCAGCTTCCATCGCCTTGAGTGGCGTCACAACATCATCTTGATATGAACGCTTGATTTGGGTGCTCGTCAGCCATGCGACTTTTTCAGCCTCGCCCCATTTCTCGCCAGCGGTGCCGATGGGATAAAATGTTAAATTTGCCATAATTCCTCTATTTTTAGTTCTATTCGGTAAAGTTCTTTTTATTCCAGCTCTTTTTATTCAAGTTCTATTCGTTCAAGCTCTTCTCGCTCAAGCTTTTTCGTTGAATTGCTATTCAGTCGAATGATAGTGCTCGTGTTTGGATGATAAATGAGTGCAGTCAACCTAAAGCGTCAGCTGCATGGGGATATCACGGATGCCACCGCGATCTCGCTCGGGTCCAAGGGGCACAAAGCCAAAGCCTAAGTACACAGCCTGCGCATTCAGCGCCGAGTTCACGGTAAATACGCCCGGATTGCCTTGAGCTACACACTGAGCTTTGGCATGTTGCCACAACATTCGCGCCACGCCTTGCCCCTGTGCATGGGAGGCGACAAAAAGATGGTACAAGTGGCTATTCGCCTTCATCCCCACTACGCCTGCGAGTTGGCCCGAGTCCGTTATGGCGACATGGTACTGATAACCCATAGCAAAGTAGCTACCAATCGCTTCTATCGACATAGCATTGACTAAGATTGTAACCCCCTCTGCAGTGCAAGTTGGGGCAATAAAATCTTGGGTTAATTGAGTGAGCAATACGCTTATTTCAGGGATATCAGTTAAGGTTGCGGCTCGAATATTCATCTCAACTCCTTGATTAAAAATAAAACCATTCCATGACACAATAAAAAGCCAGAACAGAGTCCTGGCTTTGTAAAAACGCTGAACAAGAGCGCTTAATTGCAAACGCTTAGCTTCTTTAAAGCGCTCTGCTTAAAACACTTCAATAATCAATCGCATCCAACGACTCGCCGATGATAACCCTATCAGGGCGAGCCTTGCGTCTTTTATTACACTGTCATTCACTGTCTGTCATTAAACAGTCTGTTATTGTGCTGGCAGTTACTGCTTAGTCCAGCGGTCCATCCAACCTAACACATTGGCATACCATTGCTCTAAGTTTTCAGGTTTTAAGATCCAGTGGTTTTCATCTGGGAAAATCAACAACTCAGATGGAATACCTTTACGCTGCATAAAGCTAAAGGCCGCTAAACCTTGATCATACGGAACACGGAAGTCTTTCTCGCCGTGGATCACTAACATGGGCGTTTTCCAGTTTTCAACATAATTAACTGGGTTAAACTTCTCATATAAGGCTTTGTTATCTGAGTAAGTACCGCCAAATTCATACTCTGGGAACCATAACTCTTCGGTCACATGGTACATAGAACGCATATCGAACAGACCTGCGTGGTCAACAAGACACTTGAAACCGTCGTTCCAGTTACCTTGGATCCAGTTCATCATGTAGCCGCCGTAAGAACCACCGAGCGCACAGGCGTTTTGCGGGTCGAGCCATTTTTGTTG
This sequence comes from Shewanella sp. SACH, assembly GCF_001887095.2. Lineage (NCBI taxonomy): Bacteria > Pseudomonadati > Pseudomonadota > Gammaproteobacteria > Alteromonadales > Shewanellaceae > Shewanella > Shewanella sp. SACH. The sequence goes on along the minus strand of NZ_MPDG02000001.1, from coordinate 1,018,553 downwards.
TTGGCTCACTGCCGCTAGGCCTTTTTGCAGATCTTCTAATGGCTTACCGCCCCAATCTTGGCTGATAGAATCCGTAAAGGCTTGGCCGTAACCGGTAGAGCCGTGGAAATCAACCATGACAACGCCATAGCCCGCACCCGCCCATAACTGCGCGTTCCAACGACCGCTGAAGGCATTACCAAATGAACCCTGCGGTCCGCCATGCACTAAGTAGGCAATCGGGTATTTTTTGCCTTCTTGGAAGTTAGCCGGTTTGATCCAGTAACCGTAGACGTCTTCGTTATTCCAACCCTTGAAGCTGAACTGTTCAAACTTACCGAACTTGATCTCGGCTAGCTTGTCTTTGTTCACTTCGGTCAGACGCTTAAGCCCTTGGCCATCTGTAGTGATACTGTAGAGATCGCCTGGCTCAACTAAGGTTTTGCTGTCGAAAATCAGTTCATCGTTAGTGACCGCAATTAAGCTGTTTGTGCCATCGCTGTAGATAGAACGCACATCGCCAAATTGGGTATTCACTTGGAAAATAGACACTTGGCCTATGTCTTGCGCCGTGACATATAAGGTACGATTGTCAGGGGCAAACATAAGTGAGCTTGGGCTACGATCCCACAATGGCGCCACTTCTTTGGTTTGGCCAGTGGTAGTATCGCGCAGCATGATGCCGTAACGATCCGCTTCAAAACCCGGCTTCTTCATCGCTAAATAGGCCATGTAACGACCATCGCTCGAAAACGTTGGCTGCGCATCCCATGCGAGATTATCTTTGGTCAAGTTAGTTGCAGTGCCGCCAGTAACAGGCACTTGCCACAAATCATAGTTTGTGGTCCAAGCTTGATCTTTGCTCGGCGCTTTAGCGCTATAAACGACGAATTTGCCGTCTGGGGTGAAGGTCACTTCTTCCATACCCGAGAATGGTTTGGGCGGTGTTTCAGTGTCTAACCCTTGGGTGACATCAACAACTTTAGTCAGTTTTTCACCGTTGACTGCGCCAACAAATAAGTGGCTACGGGCGTGATCTTCCCACGTATCCCAGTGGCGGACCATTAACTGCTTGTATTCGCGCCCCGTCGATTTACGCTCAGATTCAGCGGTAAATTTATCCTTTGAGCAGGCTAAATCCTTACACTCTGGGAATACACGCATGCTAAGTACAACTTGTTTACCGTCGTTTGATAGTTTGTAACCATCTATATCCAAAGGTAAATCAGAAACTTGAACCGCTTCACCGCCCGTTAATGGCAGTTGGAATAGCTGGCTTGAACCGCTACGACCGGCAAGGAAATAAATTGATTTGTCGTCAGTGGCGAAACTCACATCGTGCTCAGTGCCTGCGGCAGAGGTCAGTTGTAACGGCTTCGCTTTAGTGTCAGTCAGATCCAATAGATACAGATCAGAACTGCCCTCTCCCTTATCGTTTACCGTTTTAAGACCATAAACTAATTTAGTGCCATCGTGGGACACAGTCGCAGAATGCATCTTATTGAGTTTAATGAGTTGTTGCACAGTAAAAGGCGTTGGATCGGCCGCTTGGGCTGATAACGCCAAGCCTGCGGCGCCGAGCGCCAATAGGAGAGGAGCTATTTTCATTGTTATGTCCGTCTTTTGTTGAACAGGTTCGAGGCTTGCAAATATTCGATAATCATCATTGCTGCAAACACGAATGTTAAAAACGATCTGAGATCGTATCTTTTGAAGATAAGCTTGCCACACTATCGAAACAAAAACGCTCAGGCAAGCCAAATGGCGAACCTGAGCGTATTTTTTTGTGACAAAATGTCAGTGGCGCAATGATTTGTGTAAGGAACAGATATCAGATTACCGAAGCAACCGATATCAGAGCGCAAACTTAAACTGCTTTGCTTAAAAAGCCATCAAGTTCAATCCGCTAACGCCTTAGCTTCATTCCCACTTAGGCTTTCGCGTTGGCGATATTCACTTTCCAAATTGCTGGGCCAGTTTCATGGGCGTTCACGCCGTTTGAATCCACAGCCACAGTCACTGGCATATCTTGCACGTCAAACTCGTAAATCGCTTCCATGCCTAAATCGGCAAAAGCCACGACGCGAGAATGTTTAATCGCTTTTGACACTAAATACGCTGCGCCGCCAACGGCCATCAGATATACCGCTTTGTGTTTTTTGATCGATTCAACTGTCGCTGGGCCGCGCTCAGCTTTACCTATCATGCCCATCAAGCCAGTTTTTTCTAACATTAAGTCAGTGAATTTATCCATACGGGTTGCCGTGGTTGGGCCCGCAGGACCGACAACTTCAGTGCCTACTGGATCAACGGGGCCAACGTAGTAAATAAATTTACCGGTAAAGTCCACGCCTTCTGGCAGACCTTCACCACTTTCGATGAGGCTTTGAATGCGCTTATGGGCCGCATCACGACCTGTGAGCATTTTACCGCTCAGCAGAATAGTTTCACCGCTCTGCCACTGCTCGATATCCGCTTGGGTCACAGTATCTAAGTTAACGCGGCGCACATCATCACCCACTTCACGGGTGATTTCTGGCCAATCTGACAATGATGGTGGCGTTAATTCAGCTGGACCTGAGCCGTCTAAATGGAAATGTACGTGGCGAGTGGCCGCGCAATTAGGGATCATCACCACAGGCTTTGAAGCCGCGTGGGTTGGCGCCGATTTGATTTTAACGTCTAACACTGTGGTTAAACCGCCGAGACCTTGGGCACCTATACCTAAGTTGTTCGCGCGCTCAAAAATGTCTAAACGCAGCTTTTCTTCGGTCGTTTGCGCGCCACGGGCCATCAACTCATGGATATCCACGCTTTCCATCAGTGCTTCTTTGGCTAATACGGCGGCTTTTTCTGCCGTACCGCCAATGCCGATACCCAGCATACCCGGTGGACACCAGCCTGCGCCCATCGTCGGTAACGTTTTTTCTACCCAAGCGGCGATATCATCAGATGGGTTTAACATCACCATCTTAGCTTTATTTTCACTGCCGCCGCCTTTGGCCGCAATCGCTACTTCGATGTGGTTGCCTGGCACCATGTCGATATGCACCACAGATGGCGTGTTATCTTTGGTATTTTTACGGCTGCCCGCAGGATCTGACACTATTGATGCACGCAGTGGGTTATCAGGATTGGTATAAGCACGACGAACACCTTCGTCGACCATTTCCTGAATTGTCATATCGGTTTTGTCCCATTGGACACCCATACCAACTTTAACGAAGGTGGTCACAATCCCAGTGTCTTGACACAGAGGACGCTTGCCTTCGGCGGACATACGCGAGTTAATTAATATCTGGGCAATGGCATCCTTCGCCGCCGCACTTTGTTCACGCTCATAAGCTTGGCTCATGGCATCAACAAAATCCTTCGGGTGGTAATAAGAGATGTATTGCAAAGCATCCGCCACACTTTCAATAAAGTCGGCTTGCTTAATCACAGAATTGACAGACATTTCATGGTTAGATGACATAGTAGGAGCGCTCCAGCAGCCTTTGCGGCCTAACTTATTTTTGTTTAATTCTTTCTGGGCCAATATGATACTCTTTCCCATCTTTTTGGGCTACATCACATTTTGAATAGGGTTAATCGATGGCAATTAGGGCGTCAAAACAGCTTGCATCACGCCAACTTGACTGGACATTAAGCACCACAGCACTCTTCGAACACTTTGCCAATGACCCATGGGCAATCCTGTTAGATTCGGCAAACGCGCCGCATCAGGACGCTCGATTCGACATCATTTGCGCCAATCCCATCGCAACATTAGTGACTCAGGGCGAGCGTAGCGATATAAAGCTCATCGATACGAGCTTGAGCTTACCCGAGGCGATGGACCCAAACCGTGATCCCTTCGACCTGCTCAACACTTTATTAAATCATTGGTATGCAAAATCTTTTGATTGCGTTCTGCCCTTCAGTGGCGGCGCCATGGGCAGCTTTAGTTACGACTTAGGCCGTCGCATCGAATCCCTGCCAACAAGCGCCCAGCAAGATATTCAACTGCCGGAGATGAACATCGGCTTTTACGACTGGGCGTTAGTTTATGATTACCAAGCCCAGTGTTGGCATTTATTGCACTATTTAGGTGAAGCAGCACTCGACATTGAATTGAATAAAATTCAAGCGAAAATGGCGCATAAGCCAAATACCGCCGAATTCATGCTCACAATCCCATGGGCAGCACAAATCGATAAAGCCCAATACACGGCCAAATTTGAGGCAGTACAAGCCTATTTGCACAGCGGCGATTGCTATCAAATAAATTTAACCCAAAGATTTGAAGCTGGCTATCAAGGCGACGAATGGTCGGCCTATTGCCAACTGCGTAATGCCAATAAAGCGCCCTTCTCGGCCTTTATGCGTCTGCCACATAACGCAATTTTATCAATTTCACCTGAGCGTTTTATTCAACTTCGCGGTGATGATATTCAGACTAAACCCATCAAAGGCACGCTGCCGCGTCACGCGGATCCCGCGCTCGACGCCAAAGCAGCGAGCACCCTTGCCAGCTCGCCAAAGGATCGCGCCGAAAATGTCATGATTGTCGATTTGCTGCGTAATGATATCGGCAAAGTGGCAGCTGCTGGTTCGGTACGAGTACCGCATCTGTTTGAGATTGAAAGCTTTCCTGCCGTGCATCACCTTGTCAGTACTGTGACGGCTAAGCTTGATGCTAAGTACAGCGCCAGCGATTTGCTGCGCGCGGCGTTCCCCGGCGGCTCAATTACCGGCGCACCAAAAATTCGCGCCATGGAAATTATTGAAGAGCTCGAACCTTCACGGCGCAGTCTGTACTGTGGCTCTATGGGTTATATCAGCCAAGATGGCCAAATGGATACCAGTATCACCATTCGCACTATTGTGGCTGAGCAGGGCAAACTCTATTGCTGGGCGGGCGGCGGCATAGTGGCAGATTCAGAAGTGAATGCCGAGTACCAAGAAACCTTTGATAAGATCAGCCGGATTTTGCCTTTACTTGGCGCAGAGCCGCAAAAGCCGTAAGCTTTCATACTAAACAGTAACGAGAACGTCGATGGATCAAGCGGAATTTAGACTCAGATTTAATCTGCACCCTTTAGCGCTGCAAGATCCGGCGGCCTTCCCACACCTTGGACTGCGCAAAGCCGCAGTGTTGATCCCGCTGCAGGATATCAACGGTGAACTGAATCTGATTTTAACCCAAAGACCCATGCACCTTCGCGCCCATCCAGGACAGATCAGTTTCCCCGGCGGTAAAATTGAGCCCTACGATGTCGATGCAATTGCGGCTGCGTTAAGGGAAGCTGAAGAAGAAATTGGATTATCGCGGTATAACGTCGATGTGGTAGGCACATTTCCGGCCCACAATACTTTTACCGGATTTGAAATCACGCCCGTGGTCGGCATTATCAAGCAGGCCTTTGATTGGAAACTCGATCCCGGTGAGGTAGCCGATTGCTTTACTGTGCCATTAAGCTTTTTTATTGAGCCGAGCAATCGCCACCAAAAACGCTTTTTACGCCAAGGGCGCTACTACAGCGTGCATTTTATTCCCTATCAACAACGCTTTATCTGGGGCGCGACCGCCGCCATTATCGACCATCTGTGCCGCCAGTTAAGCATTCCTGCCGATATTCTCTGACTTAATTTACCATCGCTAAACCGTTAAAAAGCCAACTGGCTAATTTAAACCACCAAGTGAATATACAAACCGGCGACAATCGAGGTTAACAGCAACATGGGAATGTTAAACCAATATCCCATACGGCTATGGTGGGCGACATAATAGTTAAACGCTAAACTGACCAAACTAATGCCGCCACAGGTCCAAATCAAATACTGTAATAACTGGGTTTCGTGTGGATCCCAATGGACTCTAAATGTCGCGCCACGGCTTAAATAATCGCCGACTTCGCGATCAGGTCTTGCATCACTGAATACCAATAACGCATAGACGGCCAATGCCCAGCCTAAAATAGATAATGTCGCGAGGATAATTTGAAATATTCTAACTTTACTCATACAGCCTCCCGCCGTTTAACTCATGATATCGCTAAATATTGGTAATATTAACCTCAGGATACCTTTTTCAGCTTGAGAAAAGCCACCAGCAAGGTAATATAAACCTCCAAAATTTTCATATAAAACGTTTCGTTGGAGAATTAAGCAACAATGAGCATCGCATCTGTCGCATCTGTATTTAAAGGTGAGCACGCCGTCGGTTCTAAAGTCACAGTTCGTGGCTGGGTCAGAACCCGTCGTGACTCTAAAGCCGGCATCTCTTTTTTAGCTGTTTATGACGGCTCTTGCTTTAATCCTATCCAAGGTGTCGTGCCCAATAGCTTAGATAATTACGACAACGAAGTGTTAAAGCTGACTGCGGGTTGTTCTGTTGTGATGACAGGCGACGTGGTGGAATCTCCAGGCGCAGGTCAAGCATTTGAGCTACAAGTGACTGATATTGAAGTTGCTGGCTGGGTTGATGATCCAGACACTTACCCAATGGCCGCTAAACGTCACTCAATTGAACATTTACGCGAATTAGCGCACTTACGCCCACGCACTAACATTATTGGTGCTGTTGCCCGCGTGCGTAACTGTTTATCCCAAGCGATTCACCGCTTCTACCACGAAGAAGGCTTTATTTGGGTATCGACCCCACTTATCACCGCCTCTGACTGTGAAGGTGCCGGTGAAATGTTCCGCGTATCGACCTTAGATATGGAAAACCTGCCACGTACTGATGCAGGAAAAGTCGATTACGATAAAGATTTCTTCGGTAAAGAAGCTTTCCTAACCGTATCTGGCCAGTTGAACGCTGAAACCTACGCCTGTGCACTGTCAAAAGTGTATACCTTTGGCCCGACTTTCCGTGCTGAAAACTCAAACACTAGCCGCCACTTAGCGGAATTCTGGATGGTTGAGCCTGAAGTGGCCTTCGCTAACTTAAACGACATCGCTGGCCTTGCCGAAGCGATGTTGAAATACGCATTCAATGCCGTATTGACTGAGCGTATGGACGATTTAACCTTCTTCGCCCAGCACGTTGATAAGACAGTGATCGACCGTCTGCAATCTTTCGTTTCAAGCGATTTTGCACAAGTGGATTACACAGATGCGGTTGAAATTCTGCAAAACTGTGGCAGAACCTTCGAGTTCCCAGTGTCTTGGGGTATCGACTTATCTTCTGAGCATGAGCGTTACTTAGCCGAAGAACACTTCAAAGCCCCTGTGGTAGTGAAGAACTATCCGAAAGATATCAAAGCCTTCTACATGCGCTTAAACGATGACGGTAAAACCGTTGCCGCGATGGACGTGTTAGCCCCAGGTATCGGTGAAATCATCGGCGGTTCTCAACGTGAAGAGCGTTTAGACGTGCTGGATATGCGTTTAGCCGAAATGGATCTGAACCAAGAAGATTACTGGTGGTACCGTGATATGCGCCGTTATGGCACAGTGCCACACGCAGGTTTTGGTCTAGGGTTTGAGCGTTTAGTGTCTTACGTGACGGGCGTTAACAACATTCGTGATGTTATCCCGTTCCCACGTGCACCGCGCACTGCGAACTTCTAATATCCCTTTATTTGGGTTTGTGGCTCTTTGGAGTAACAAGCTCAACATTAGAATATAAGCTAAGGCGTCGCTACTGCGCCTTAGCAAAACGAAAAGGAGCTGAATAATCAGCTCCTTTTTTGTTTCTGCGCTTTTGATAGCATGCTTAGCTAATACTCTGAGCTAATACCATGAGTTAGCACCATAAATTATCATCACGACCCAACACTAATGCCTAACATTATTACCTAACATCATAAGGCGAAACAGCCAGCCACTCATTCACTTAATACTAATCCACTTATTACTTATCCGCTTGATGCAGCGCCTGCCTGATATATTCCGCCACGTGTTTGGCAGTAATATCATCAGTTGAAGTTAACTTGATATGGCGGCGAAATTTGCCACTGCCTTCGAGTACCTTGTGTGGATCGCTAAGGTTTGCGCCCAAGCTAAACTCCAATGACACATGCTGTTTATAGGCAAACACCCCACCAAAAGCGCTCTTCGCGCTAAAGAGTATTCCGCCGTATTTAACAATTTCAGAGATGTCGAGCGAGGATACGGCGGCAGTGGCTTTAACGGTTTGGCGCACGCCCTGCACGATTTCAAGCAGGCTCTGGCTCATAAAACCGATGTCTGCTAAGAGTTTTTCAAGTTGTTCATTCATCATCGCCTCCTGCGTAATGGTATTTTCCATAGCGGCCTTTTCATACTGACCTCTATCATACAATAACGATTCTCTGTCGATTGTATCCTGTGCAGTGAACGGAATAAAACCCCGTCAGGCACTCATAAACAAAATCAATCGCTTAAACGTTATCTCAGCATGCCAACTACCAAGTGAAGTCGCAATGCAATGCTGCCATTACAATCAATAAAAAAGCCAAGCATAGGTATGCTTGGCCTTTGGCTGGCGATATCTAACTAACCTTAAATAACACTAAGCAACACTGAGCATAAGCAACATCAAGTAAAACTAACACGAGCCTAAGTCACGCTAAGCCACACGAGGTCTCACTCTGTTTAAGATTAGAAGCCTTTCACACCCGCCATATCGGGGAGATGGTGAGCAATCCCCTTGTGGCAATCGATACAGGTCTTTTCGCCGCTCGCCAGTGACGTTGAGTGCATCTGCGCCGCTCTGGGTGATTGGCGGGTAAAGTCCATGTACGTAAAGTTATGGCAGTTACGGCACTCGAGCGAGTCATTGGCCTTTAATCGCGCCCACTCATGCTCAGCCAGTTCGCGCCGTTTACTTTCAAACTTGTCACGGGTGTTAATCGTACCGAAAACCTTACCCCACACTTCCTTAGATGCCTGCATTTTACGGGCGATTTTATCGGTCCAGTTATGGGGCACATGGCAATCTGGGCACGTTGCCCGCACACCACTGCGGTTAGTAAAGTGAATTGTCGTCTGTAACTCTTGATAGACGTTGTTTTCCATTTCATGGCAACTGATACAGAAGGCTTCCTTGTTGGTCGCTTCAAGGGCTGTGTTAAAGCCGCCCCAGAAAATCACTCCAGCCACAAAGCCACCTAAGGTCAAAAAACCTAAACTGTAATGCACACTCGGACGATTGAGTACCTGCCAGATTTTTTTCAGTTTATCTAACATGCTAACTCCTAGTGTTTTTTCTGCTCAGTGTTGGCTTTGATCAAATGTTCCATGTCCACAAAGTCGTTTTCGACCAGTAACTTGGCATCCAACTGCGGCACATGACACTGAGTGCAGAAATAGCGGCGCGGCGATAATGTGGCTAAGAAGTTATTATCCCTGTCCATAAAATGCGTGACGCTGACCATAGGTGCTTGGGATTCCCCAATGCGGTTGCGGGCATGGCAGGCCATACATTTGTTCACTTTAAGATCGAGCTGATAACCGTCAATTTTGTGCGGGATCACAGGCGGCTGCATGGGGTAGCTACGCACTTCCTTAACATCGGTATTACGCACGTTTTGCATCACCGGCGGCGTCGGTTCCACATCAATTGGTGCTTGTCTCAGGGTCGCTATTTTTTCGTCGGGAATACTGGTGGCAGATACGCTTGTCATCATCAATGAACCGAATGCCAGTAAACCGATCGCTGAAACTAATTGTAGAGTTTTCATCGTGTTCTCCTTAAACCTTGGCGATCTTCACAGCACATTTTTTAAAGTCAGTTTGTTTTGACAAAGGATCTGTCGCATCTAAGGTGACTTTATTAATGAGCTGGCTAGCATCGAACCAAGGCACAAACACTAAGCCCACTGGCGGTTTGTTGCGGCCACGGGTTTCAACTCGGGTCTTAATTTCACCACGACGTGACACCACACGAATTTCATCGCCACGGCGCAGACCGCGCTTCTTGGCATCTTCTGGATGCATAAAACACACAGCATCAGGGAAAGCGCGATAAAGCTCAGGCACACGTTGGGTCATAGAACCTGAGTGCCAATGTTCCAGCACTCGGCCCGTTGATAACCAAATATCGTATTCTTCGTCTGGCGACTCGGCGGCGGGCTCATAGGGCAGCGCAAAGATCACCGCACGGCCATCGGGATGACCATAAAACTCAAAGCCTGTGCCCGCTGTCACGTAGGGATCGCTCCCCTCGCGGAAACGCCACTTGGTTTCCTTACCATCGACCACAGGCCAACGCAGACCATGGGCCTCGTGATAGGCATCAAACGGCGCTAAATCATGGCCATGACCACGGCCAAAGGAGGCGTACTCTTCAAACAGACCTTTTTGCACATAGAAGCCAAAATGTTTCGCTTCATCGTTCAGATACTTAGGATCGGCATCGGCCAACGGAAACTTATCGACATGGCCATTTTGATACAGGACTTCGAAAAGCGTTTTACCTTTGAACTCAGGGTTCGCCGCTAATACATCCTTGGGCCACACTTCATCTGTGGTGAAACGTTTCGCAAATTCCATCAACTGCCACAGATCCGAATGCGATTCGCCCGGCGCTTGCACCATTTGATGCCAGAACTGAGTACGGCGCTCGGCATTACCGTAAGCGCCCTCTTTCTCGACCCACATTGCAGTGGGCAAGATCAAATCGGCAGCTTGGGTGGTGACGGTGGGATAAGCATCGGACACCACGATAAAGTTTTCGGGATTACGATAGCCCGGCAACCCTTCTTGGTTGATGTTCGGACCCGCCTGCATATTGTTATTCACTTGCACCCAATAACAGTTCAAGTCACCGTCTTTAAGGCGGCGGTTTTGCTCAACGGCGTGATAACCGGGTTTAGGCGGAATGATGCCGCTTGGAATTTTCCACGTTTCTTCGGCACGTTTTCTGTGCTCGGGATTGGTCACCACCATGTCGGCGGGTAGACGATGGGAGAAAGTCCCGACTTCACGTGCCGTGCCACAGGCCGATGGCTGACCGGTCAGCGAAAATGGGCTGTTACCTGGGGTTGAAATCTTACCTGTTAACAAATGGATGTTGTAAATCAGGTTATTACACCAGACACCACGGGTATGTTGGTTAAATCCCATGGTCCAGAACGAGGTCACTTTGACATTCGGATCGGCATATAGCTTAGCCAATTCGATCAGTTTATCTTCTGGCACCCCAGACAGTTTACTGACTTTCTCGACTGTGTATTCGGCGACAAAGGCTTTGAAGGCTTCAAAATCAATTGCCGTTGAATCCCCTGCGGTTTTCACATTTTTAGCTTTTTGCTCAAGGGGATGAGTCGGACGTAAACCGTAACCGATATCAGTCGTGCCTTGGCGGAAATTCACGTGTTTTTTAACGAAATCCCAGTTCACTTTATCGTTTTGAATAATGTAGTTGGCAATAAAGTTCAACATGGCCAAATCCGTTTGCGGCGTGAACACTATCGGAATATCCGCCAGATCGAAGGAGCGATTCTGGAAAGTCGATAACACGGCCACTTTAACATGGGGTTCACTCAAGCGTCTGTCTGTCACTCGACTCCACAGGATCGGGTGCATCTCGGCCATGTTCGAGCCCCAAAGCACGAATGCATCGGCGGCTTCCATATCGTCATAGCAGCCCATTGGCTCGTCGATACCGAAGGTGCGCATAAATCCGACCACGGCAGAAGCCATACAATGGCGCGCATTGGGATCGATATTGTTTGAACCAAAGCCCGCCTTCATCAACTTAACGGCGGCGTAACCTTCCCACACAGTCCATTGGCCCGAACCAAACATGCCCACGGCCGTTGGCCCTTTGGCTTTAATGGTTTCTTTCCACTTTTGCGCCATGATGTCGAAGGCGCTGTCCCAACTAATTGACGAAAACTCACCGTGCTTGTCGTACTTGCCATCCGTCATTCGCAGCATGGGCGTGGTTAAGCGATCGCTACCGTACATGATCTTCGACAGAAAATAGCCTTTGATACAGTTAAGGCCACGGTTCACTTCACTATTGGCATCGCCATGGGTGGCGACCACTTTGCCGTCGCGGGTAGCGACAATCACAGAGCAGCCAGTACCACAGAAGCGGCACGGCGCCTTGTTCCACTCTAATTTGGTTTGTTCTGAGCTGGTAATAAGGTTGCTTGCGCCTGCGGGCAAAGTTAATCCTGCGGCCCCTGCGGCAGCAATCACCGCATTAGCCTTAATAAAGTCACGTCTGTTCATATTCATTCTTCACCCTCTTCGAGCACTTCACTCTGGTGGTAAACCATAGTGGCGGATAACACGCCCGGAATGGCATTGATCGCTTCTATACTGTCCATCAAGGCGCGCTGAGTCTCGCCCTCGATGACCACGACCAACTTCACTTCGTTGTTGACGGAAAGTTCGGCATTTTCAATGGTCATGATCTCTTGTCTAACGTCTGCCATTTTCTGCGGTAAGACCTGCACCACTAAACTGGTGATATGGAGTTCTTTGTTCATCCGACATTCCACTCTTTATTTAATATTCTGATAATAAAGCGATTAACCCACTCCCGGTGGTCCTGTCAAAATCTGACTAAACCAGATCGCAAAGCCCAAGCCACTGACCAGCAGCACAGACAATAACGGCGCGAGAAACACGGTTAAAAAGATAAAGATTTTCAGTTCTAGGGATTTTTCTTCTGCGGTGCTAGCACTCATGCATCCTCCAAGAGGTCTGTTCCTGCCACGTTGCGCGTTGGGACAAGCGTCCGCGGCAGGTTTTATGTATATCTATTGCATCTTTGGATCACGAAGCGATCATACCTTTTAGTTGTTAACAAAATGTATACCTCCAAATTGGTAAAGCGGATGATGCTTGATCCAGATCATCAATTTACTGCGAGTATTAGTCAGATCTCAGTTTTCAAACGCTTTTGAAGATTACAACTTAGTAAGTTGAATAGGTTTAAAGATTAGAAAGTGGCTAAAATAGAAGAATTACCGCGAGAACATCCCGAAAAAGTTGCCAAAAAACACTGGGTATTCATAAAGGAGTAGATGGTAGGAAGGTTTGAAAGTATGAGAGTTAACTACTTGATCTCAAAAGCTAGAAACTCACTATAAAAGCATGACTGGCATCAAGCCAAGATAGCCACTAAGACTGACTAAGCGCCGCACAGCAAGTTTTATCGATGAATAACTGAGTATGGTCGGAGGTGGGTGTTTTACCGCAGAAGATAACGAGATAACGTGGGCATCGGTGGAGATGAGGCTAAAGCTAAAGTATAGTGCATGCTACTTAGTGCATGGCGCAATTCGCGGCGCATCACTGACGTATATATCGTTCAAATAGCAGGAATTTAGGGAAATAAAAAACCGAGCAAAGGGTTAGCTTTACTCGGTTTTATCCGAAGGTTTTTTACGCGCTTGTCAGCTCGATGATGGCTCGCATTAGTGTGACTCAGCCCTTTAAACCAAGCAAGGTATTCAACTGAACACTTAAATCAAACCATTAGATCTGTTGGATATGATTCAAAATGCGTTTTTCCGATATCGGATAAGCCGTGCCTAACACCTGCGCAAAACAGGAGACGCGGTACTCTTCAATCATCCAGCGAGCCTCGATTAACGCGGGCGGTGTCGGCTGCGATCGTGGCACTTTCGCCAGTTGTGCGTTCAATACTTCCTGCACCTTGTTAATGCTCTGCATATGCAAACGGTCGCGAGTTGGATCGACGGGCAACTTCTCGACACGGATTTCAATCGCTTTTAAGTAACGCGCCACATCGGCTAAACGATTCCAACCGCAGGATTCAACAAACCCTTTAAACACTAATTTGTCTAATTGGCTTTGAATATCACTCATAGCAAAAGCGATATCTAAGCTGATTTTGCCCTTAAGACGCTTTTTAATGCTCTGGTATAAGGTCAAAATCTGCTCAACTTTCAGGGCAATTTGCTCAGCTGTCGGGTTGAGCTCTTGGCGAACCCAATCCTTTGCCTGCTCAAATTGCGCTTGATTACGCACATCGAGGGCTTTTTCATCCAACAATTGCTGCACAGCGGCGGCAATAATGTCATCAATCAAGATTTGCACTTGACCAAAGGGATTGAAATACATCGCCAATTTCGCCTTATTCGGCAAAGCTTGCTGCAAATGTTTTACCGGTGATGGAATGTTTAACAGCAACAAGCGTCGCAGACCTTGGCGATGAGCATCTAAGGCTTCAAACTCATCATCAAATAATTTGATCGCAACACTGTCTTTCTTATCGATCAGTGCCGGAAACGCCCGTACTTGGTAATTGCCTTTTTGCTGCTGATATTGCTGCGGCAAATCACCAAAAGACCACTCGGTTAACGCTTCTTGCTCTATGCCTTTATCCGCCACCTGACGAATGGCCTTCGCCACCACGCCCTGCAACTCGGCTTTTAAGGTATCGAGCACCCGACCTTCGGCGACTAAGTTGTTTTTATCGTCTTCGATTTTAAAGTTCATCTGCAAATGCGCAGGGATCTGCGTTAAATCAAAATCTTCCGGCGTTATACGCGTGCCACTCATGCGCAGCAATTGCTTGCACATGGCTTCAAGCAAACTGGCACTAAAAGGCACCATGGCCTGCACGCAAGCGCGGGCATAGTCAGGCGCTGGCACAAAGTTACGTCGTAAACTCTTAGGCAAAGATTTGATCAGCGCGATGCACTTTTCTTCCCTCAGCCCCGCCACTAACCAATCAAAATCGCTATCGTCGATTTGATTGAGCAGCGCCACCGGAATGTGCACCGACACGCCGTCATCCGCCGCAGCGGGTTCAAAGTGATAACTCAGCTGCAGGCGCAAATTGCCCTTGTGCCATGTATCGGGGAAATCCAAGGTCGAGATATGGTCGGCATTGCGCTGCATTAACAGCGCTTTGCTGAAATCGAGTAAATCCGGTTGCTCGCGCTTGGCTTTCTTCCACCAGCCAAAAAACAGCTGGGCGTTGTAAATCCCCTCGGGGATCCGCGGCTCGTAAAAATCCACCAACACTTGCTCGTCCACCAAAATATCGCGGCGACGGGATTTATGCTCAAGTGATTCAATGTCTTCAAGCAGCTTTTGGTTAGCGACAAAAAACGCTTCTTGGGTTTGCAACTGCCCTTCTGCCAAGGCGCTGCGGATAAAAATCTCACGCGCTTCAACGGGATCGATGGGGCCGTATTGCACTTTGCGACGGTGTACAACCGTCAAGCCATAGAGCACTTGATTCTCAAGGGCGATAACGCTGCCAGGTTTTGCCTCAAAATGGGGCTCTACATAGCTTTTCTTAATCAAATGCGCCGCTAAGGGCTCTAGCCATTCGGGTTCAATTTTGGCGCAGCAGCGAGCAAATAAGCGTGAGGTTTCGGTAAGCTCAGCGGCCATGATCCACTTAGGGCCTTTTTTGGCCAATGGCGAACCGGGAAACACAAAAAACTTACGATTACGCGCACCTAAATACTCGTTATTGTTATCTTTAAAACCAACATGGCTCAACAAACCCGACAACAGCGCACGATGCAAGGTATCGTAACTTGGCGGCGTATCGTTTAAGCGCCACTTTAAATCGTGTACGGCTTGTTTAAGCTGGGCGTATAAATCCTGCCACTCGCGAACGCGCAAATAGGCCAAATACTCATCGCGGCATTTTTTACGGAACTGACTAGCAGATAACTCTTTTTGCTGATCTTTTAAGTGCTGCCACAGATTTATCCAACTAACGAAATCGGAACTGGGATCGGCAAAACGACGATGGGCTTCATCACTGGCTTGCTTCTTCTCCATCGGGCGTTCGCGGGGATCTTGAATCGATAAGCCCGCAGCAATCACTAGCACTTCGTTCAAACAACCTAACTGCTGACTCTCGACCACCATACGCGCCAAACGCGGATCCACAGGAATTTGCGCCAAGTTGCGCCCAAGTGGCGTCAATACTAGCTTGCCGTGTTTGCTCTCAACCGCTTGTAATTCTTCGAGCAGCAAGAAACCATCGCGGATATGGCGTGGATCGGGTGGCTCGATAAACGGGAAGCCAGCGATATCACCCAAACCGATGGCGAGCATCTGCAAAATAACCGAGGCCAAGTTAGTGCGCAAAATTTCAGGATCGGTAAACGCCGGACGATTATTAAAATCCGCCTCATCGTACAAACGAATACAAATACCCGGTCCCACACGACCACAACGGCCTTGGCGCTGATTGGCGCTCGCCTGCGAGATAGGTTCTATCGGTAAACGTTGCACCTTAGTGCGATAACTATAACGGCTGATACGCGCTGTACCTGGGTCGATAACGTAGCGAATGCCCGGCACAGTCAGCGAAGTTTCCGCCACGTTCGTCGCTAGTACAATCCGCCGACCTCTATGACTACTGAAGACTTTGGACTGCTCGCCATAGGATAAACGTGCGTACAGCGGCAAAATTTCGGTATCGCGGTAATTACGTCGGCTCAATTGCTCGGCTGTATCGCGAATTTCCCGCTCGCCGTTCATAAAGATCAGAATATCGCCCAGCCCTTCGGCCACCAGCTCATCGACGGCGGCAAAAATGCCTTCGATTTGATCTAAATCGGCATCGCTATCTTGCACCAATGGACGATAACGGGTTTCGACCGGAAAGGTACGACCCGACACTTCGATAATCGGCGCATTGTTGAAATGCTTAGAAAAACGCTCAACGTCTATGGTCGCCGACGTAATAATAACTTTGAGATCGGGGCGTCTTTTAAGGATCTGTTTAAGGTAGCCCAGAATAAAATCGATGTTCAGGCTGCGCTCGTGGGCCTCATCTATGATGATGGTATCGTATTGGTCGAGATTGCGATCTGAGGTCAATTCCGCCAGTAAAATACCGTCGGTCATCAACTTAATATACGAGTCACTCTTAAGCGCATCGGCAAACCGCACTTTAAAGCCGACCACTTCACCGAGCGGGCTTTGTAATTCTTCAGCGACTCGGCTCGCTACGCTGCGGGCAGCCAATCGTCTTGGCTGGGTGTGGCCAATCATGCCACGGCAACCTAAGCCGAGTTCTAAACAAATTTTGGGGAGCTGCGTGGTTTTACCTGAGCCCGTTTCACCGGCAATGATCACCACTTGATTGCCTGCAATCGCGCGTGCAATGTCATCACGCATCAAAGAAACGGGAAGGTTTTCAGGATATTGGATTTTAGGGCGAGCGTTACGTCGCTGCTCAACCTTCTCAAACGCCGCCTGCGCTTGCTCACTCAGTTGGGCTAAGACTTGGGTCTTTTTATCTGAGTCGGCTTCTTTATTGAGTTTAAATAAACGACGACGGATCCTAGACGCATCAGCCTGATAACAAAGATTAAGAAAGGCGTTCGATAGAGGATGTTTGTCTGAGTTCAAATCCAAATTCCATTGCTAGCATCAAAAACGGCGATCCTAGCAAGGAAAGTGGCGCAATGGTATTGCTAATTACTCTGCACTCAGGATAAAGGATGTCAGATTATGTCCACATCGGCTCAGATTAAACCGGTGACAGATAGCATTGTTGCATATAGATATTCATCGCTTTGAGCACATTAGTGCGATTTATCGTGCCTATCACTTTACCGTGTTCAACCACAGGATACACCTTAGGTTTAGGCCCGAGCATTTGTTCGGCGAGTTGCAAAATACTGTCATCAGGCCCGACAAACAGCACTTCAGTGCGCATACAGTCCTTCACCACTGATGTCATATCGCAGTGATAGCTACTCTTGATCATCACAGCCAGACAATCCTGCTGGGATAAAAAGCCCACCAAATCGCCCGCATCATCAACCACTGCGGCGCCCATTTTATTATTATCTAACAGCTTTTCGACCGCGGTCGCCAGCGACATATTCGCGCGCAGTAACACGGGCTGACGATCCATATGGTCACGAATCTTAATTAAGTCCATAGTCTTCCCCTCGAATTAACCCTACGTTTGAAGTCTAGTCAAAATATCGGCAAGGATGTGCGATTTATATCGATTGCGCTTATCTAGTGTGTAAACCGAATGTCAAAAAGTGCTGACAGAATAGAAAGAAACAACAAACGGATACACAGCACGATGAGATAATAAATGTCTCGTTAAGTGTTAGACGAAGCTGCTGACTCGGCAAACTTGGCGGCGTCTTGTACGGCTTGTAAGTCCTCTTCGATATCAAGCACCTTTTGTGAACGCTTCAGCGCCAACCGACCGTGGTACTCGGCCGCCGCGCGTATTTCCCCGTCACCACTGGATGCTAACGATTCAAGCGCTTTTTGTAGCCGTACAGCGACTTCCACCACTCCCGCGCCGTCTCTGGCTATGGCGGTAAACGCATCATCAAACATGTCCTGCACACAAACGTGAGGGACTTCAATGCGATCGCACTCTGGCGCGGGTTTATCATCAACTGCTGCAGGTTCACCCCATAGGGTAAACAGCCGTACCAGTGTGCCTATGATGCAAATGGCCGTACCAGGGTCATTGACCGCGGGTGATAAGGCGCGGCCAGCGATTTCCGACAGTACCACCAAACCAAATCGCGGATCGTCGTCAAAAAGACGGGTATCACCAATCTGGAATGACTCGGCAACACAGGTGCAATCAATCTCAGTCTGCTCCGCACCATCGGCGCTAATGTATGCCAATGGTCGATTGGGCGCAGCGAACGTGCCCGGCAAGGCTGCAATCACAACTCGTAACTCGTTTTTCTCTGCCCAGCGCTGCATCGCGGCAATATTAATGTACTGAACATAACCGACGTTAGCCGCGTACACGGCTCGTCCACGCGCTTGGGGACGCACAGAAACGCCGCCAAGATGTGGGGTATTGCGTCGCCGTGTCAGGGCATCGGCCGCCGCCTTTTCAACTTTCTCAATTGTGGTTGCCATGCGGCCAAGACGGGCAATGCGATCAACCCAACGTACAAAGGTAAAGATCACCATGCCAAAAATAAACGTGGTCAGCAGGAAGAGGATAAACAGACCTGCCGTTTGAAAGTAATCATTTTTAACCGCAGTGAGTGCCACAATACTGAAGATAAATGCCCCAACAAAGGTCGATAGCGCATTTTGAGAGGCATCATCGGCGACAACTAAAATAAATGAACGTGGTGTTGCCGTGTTAGCGGCCGAAGCATAGGCCGAGACCATAGAACCCACGGAAAAAGTGGCGATAACCAGCATGCTGGAAGCCATAACGGATAACAGCGCCTCGATGGAGGCCGATGACACCTTAGGTGCAATCTCGACAAGCTCAGTGCCATCAGCCAATTTTGCGACAAAGGCGACTGCAATCGATAATAGGCAAACAAGCAGTGGTTTAACCCAAAGTCGATGGCGAAACCGATTGAGGAAAACCCTGACGCGGTCGGTTAACACGGTAGAAATCATGTAAATATCCTTTACGCTGAGTGCAATCTCATGCAAAGGCGATGAGTTCGCTGGACACAAATGACAGCTTTGACGGTGAGTTAAGCGCGGCTTTGCGTATGACTATTGTACCCCTAATGAAATCAAACAACGGGCGACACCCCACATACCATTAACTATTCGTAATAGCCCAAACTTATCAGCTTCTTATTCACTCTTAAAGCAAAAATCCGCTAGCAAAAAGCGAGTGCCACTTTCGCAGCACTCGCTTTTTAAGGTTTATAAGTGATGTTTCTAGACAATCTTGTAAGCAATCTTGTAAGCAATGTCCGTCTCGAACCAACTTCTTTTACAATTCAAGTTATTGGTCTTGCCAAATCAGCACTTGGGCGGGTTCACCATTGCTACGGGTAGCGCGGTACATGCCTTCAGTGTTAAATGGCGTGGCGATATTACCGCGCTGATCGACGGCAATCACACCGCCCGAACCACCTGCGGTGATAAGGCGTTGATTGATCACTTCATCGGCGGCTTGAATAATGGATTTTTGCTGGTATTTCACTTTGGCACAAATATCCCCCGCCACTTGGTAACGAATAAAGAATTCACCATGTCCGGTTGCCGATACAGCGCACACCCCGTTTTCAGCATAAGTACCGGCACCAATCACAGGGGAGTCTCCAATGCGGCCGAAGCGTTTTGCCGTCATGCCGCCGGTTGAGGTACCAGCAGCTAAGTTGCCATTTTTGTCTAAGGCGATGGCGCCTACGGTACCAAATTTGTAATCGAGATCTTTCATCTCAACACTCGCGACTTGCTCTGATTTAGCCGCAGCTTGCAGTTTTTGCCTAGCATCGAGTAATTGTTGATAACGCTCGTCAGTATCAAAATGACTGTTTGGCACTAAGCTAAAGCCTTGAGTCAGGGCAAATTCTTCTGCACCTGCGCCCGAGAGCATCACATGCTCAGACTTATTCATCACAGCTAAAGCGAGATCAATGGGATTGGCGATATGGCGCACTCCAGCAACTGCGCCGGCATTCATGGTTTTGCCATCCATAATGGACGCATCTAACTCATGCCCACCGTCATAGGTGTACACCGCGCCTATGCCAGCATTGAACAGTGGGCTATTTTCGAGAATATTAATGGCTGTTTGCACCGCGACTAAGCTGTCACCGCCCTCTTCTAACACTTTTGAGCCTTTATCAACCGCTTCCTTTAACTTATCTTTGTAGGCTTGGCGTTGTTCAGGGGTGAGATTAGCCTTAGAAATCGTGCCAGCGCCGCCGTGGATCGCAATCGCGAACGGTTTGTCATTGGCAAAGGTGTTGTGTGACATAAAAAGTAAACCCGAGATAATTAAACTAAAGGTGGCTAATTTTGTTTTCATTCTTTACATCCCCTTAAAAAGTAGAGTCCTTTGTAACCATTTCATCGTGTAATTTCAATCATCTCCTTGCCTGTTGGTTTTATTCTGGCGACAATGATGCCACATCACAGGGACTATAAAGTGCAGCCATTTTTGCAAATCACCTCACATTACTTTCGTTTTTGCTTATTTCTGAGTCTGATTTCAGTCACATCCGTCGCTGCGGCGGCAGATGAATTTATTAAATTATCTGTCACAGGCGTGAATGAAGCTCTGCAACGTAACATAGTTGCGCACTTAGGCACCTTACCCGAATCCGAGGTGCAGCGCCGTGCCTTTCTGTTTAATGTCGATGACAATGTCAGCACAGCCTTAGAATCCATGGGTTACTATCATGGCGAAGTGGAAGAAAAACTGACGGAACATGACAAGGGACCGTGGGAACTAAAACTGGTGATCACTGCCGGCGAGCCAACCATAGTTCAGTGGGTCGATATTAACTTCAGTGGTGAAATGCTCGATGATCGCGCCTTCGATCAATGGTTGGCAAAGGTCAACCTTAAGCCTGGCGATGTGCTAAACCACGGTGTGTATAGCGACGTAAAATCGCAACTGGTCACCTTAGCTCTGGCCCGAGGTTACTTCGATGGCGAATTTACGGAATCACAGATTAAAGTTAACCGCGACATCAATACCGCACAGATAAGTTTGCATTTTGACTCTGGCAAACGTTATAAATTTGGCCAAGTCAGCTTCGAAGGCCATACTTTAGAACCTGAAATTTTAGAAAAACTTATTCCCTTTAAAGAAGGCGCTTCCTACTCGACTCGCCGTGTGGGCGCGCTGAATCGCCAGTTATTAGATACGGGCTATTTCGCCAATATTAAAGTGATCCCGCAAATCGACGGTGTCGAAGAGAGCCATATTCCTGTGCTGGTGGAATTAACACCTAAGGCAAGTCACGCCATTGAGCTCGGTTTTGGTGGTGATATTGGCAAGACGGATCAAGCTTTCGACCCAAGAGTGCGCGTGACTTGGCGGACGCCACAAATCAATAAATACGGTCACTCACAGGAAACCAGCCTCGAATGGTCTCCAGATAGACCAAAGTTATTAACCACTTATACTATCCCCTTGACGCATCCCTTAGATGATCAATTAAAAATCCGCGTCGGTTTGCTACGTGACAAATACGGTGTGACCCAAGTGTATGACGCCGAGAATCGCGATTTTAGTAACACAGGTCAGCTTGAATCGACTAAATATCTTCTTGGGCTATTACGCCAACAAAGACTCGAAAACCAATGGCTAATGAGTTATTCGCTTGAGGCTATTCGCGAAGAATATACCCAGTCTGACGTCGATTATATGCCGTCGTTTTATTTGGCGGGGATTAACTTTTCGCGGACGACGCGCGGGGATAATTCTCTCGATCCTAAGTCCGGTTTTAGGCAGATTTACAGCCTAGACTATGCCGACCCTTATTTAGGATCAGAAACCCGCTTGGCGCGCCTCCAAGCTAAATTTAAATGGATTGATACCTTCTTCGACAACCACAGAATCGTCGCACGTATCGATTTAGCCGCCAACTTAGCCAACGAGAATGATCTAGCCTCTATCCCGCCTTCGCTGCGCTATTTTGCCGGTGGCGATCAGAGTGTGCGGGGTTATGGTTATCAAGAATTGGGCCCCTATTTAGATTATGTCGCCGATGATGGCAAGACTAATCGCGAGGTCATAGGTGGCCGCTATTTAATGGTCGGCAGTTTAGAATATCAATATTATGTGACCCCCACTTGGCGGGTCGGTACCTTTATCGATGCGGGTAACGCCTTCGATAATAATCAATTTGAACCTGTTGTCTCAGTCGGTGGCGGTATCCATTGGATCTCCCCCATTGGCCCAATCAAACTGGATTTAGGGGTTGGATTGAAAGAAACCGATACCATTGAAAGATCATGGCGAATTCACCTGACCATGGGGACAGATCTATGAGCCAGCCCCCAGAGCATAATAAGCCAACCGAACAAGACACCGTAGACAGTCCCATCACGGAAGTCACTGAAGCCATTGCGAGTTCTGTCACCCAATCCGTGTCATTCATTCAAAAACTGTGGCGACAGTTCAAACTCTGGACTCGGATTATCATCTATGTGCCATTAGGGCTTTTAGTGTTAATCGCCCTATTACTCGGCACTGAGTTTGGCTCGCGCATCACAGTGGGCTTAGCCGATCAGTTTGTGCCCGATCTTGATCTCACTTACACCTCAGGCTCCATTAATAAAGACTTAGCCCTGTCCCATGCGGCTTGGTCTATGGCTGGCATCAAGGTGCAACTTGAGGATCTGCATTTACTGTGGCAACCCGCCTGTTTACTACAAAAACGTTTATGTGTGAATGGCTTATCTGCGGCCAAAGTCGATGTGACTATTGATACTTTAGCCCTGTCTGCCGACACAAACGAAACCCCGATAGTGCCGCTCGATGAAGAGCCCAGCGAGCTGCAATTACCCTTTGATATTGAGTTAGATTCCGCGGAACTCAACGCTGTGAATATCCAAGTGGATGAGATGCAATTTACGGCCAATCGCCTTAACGCAGAGGCAAAGTGGTTTGCCGAAGGCTTATCGGTTAAGCAGCTTTCCAGTGAAGGATTGTTCGTGCTGATCCCCACATCAACCGATGCCGCGCAAACGAACCAAGCAGCGACAACGACGGCTTCTAACGCCGACATAGCCGCGAGTACTACACCCGACACAGCGGCCAGCACAACAGCCAATGTAACGCCTGAACCATCGGCCAACTCGCCGGCAAAAGACAAGCCAGCAAAAGACAGTAGTGCTGAATGGGCTCTAGCGCATTTGCCACAAGTGTTTATGCCTTTTCCTGTGACGGTTAATGCCCTCACGCTTGATAACACCACGCTGCAAATCGGCGATCGTAAAGATGTCTTTAGCCATGCCGAGCTGCAAGGTCGTTTCCGCGAATATCAATTGACCTTAGATCATCTCGCCATCAGCCATACAGATGGCAGCGCGGATATCACAGGCAGTTTAACGCTCGATAACGATTATCCACTCGATTTAGAAGCCAACCTCACCCTTAACCAATTAGCCGAATTCCCTGAACTGACTCACCAAGCACTAGATGTAAAGCTGAGCCAAAGCTTAGGGCAACTACAAGTCAACGCTGTGGCCAAGGGCGATGCCGACTTCACGCTAGATGGGCAGATAACGCTTCGCGATCCTAACCTGCCCTACAAGGTAAAACTTGAACAGACACGGCTGCAGTGGCCGCTAAAAAGCCCTGAATACTCGGTCAGCGATGTGGCACTGGAAAGTCAAGGCGATCTCAATCGTCAAGAGGCGAGCCTTAAAGGTCAACTGACGACGCCGTTCCACAAAGTGCTCGCTATAGACACTAGCCTTCAGCATCAAGATGCGAAGTTAACCATTAATAATCTTGATGCAACGGGCGCGATTGGTCAGGTCAAGCTCACGGGCGAACTCGATTATCAAAAAGCCATTCGCTGGAACGCCAATCTCTGGCTCAATGACGTCAAACTGCAGGAAGTACAACTGCCACAAACGGATACGACGCAAACAGCAACCGGTCTACCGGATAGTTTGATTTCAGGAAAATTACGCACTCAAGGCTCATTTGCTGATCCTCGCTGGCAAGTCTCCCTGAACGACACTGAGCTCACGGGCACCCTGCAAGGTTATCCCTTCGATATCACAGGGAATATCAGTGTGAATGATTCCCTGTATGTCAGTTCTAAGGGGCTGAACGCCAAAGTACTGGGCTCGACTCTGGCACTCAAAGGCGAAGCCAACGCCAACTGGGATCTACAGGGTGAGCTGCAAGTGCCCGACTTCGGTCTGTGGTTGCCTAAGGCCAGCGGCCAATTGCAGGCGCAAATTAATGTCACAGGGGATGAGAAGCACCCTCAAGTTGAACTCACTGCCCAACTCGCTGAACTGTTTTATCAAAACATTAAACTGCGGGAATCCAACTTAAAGGCCTATTACAAGCCGCTAGATCAACATGAATTTGCTATCTCGCTGAAATCGAAAGCCTTACAGATTGCGGATCAGAATGTAGATACAGTGACACTCGGGGCGAAAGGCACGATTGACGCTCAAAAGCTGACCCTGAATGCCACGGGCGATCTTGGCCTCGATACCACAGTGAGTAGCCAATACGATGAGAAAAAATCGCGACTACGGCTCGATGTCGAACGTCTAAATCTCAATACCCCCGTTGGCCTATGGCAGCTCGATAACGCCATTAATCTCGCTTGGGATCAAAACAAGAATCAGGGCAGCATCACGCCGTTTTGCCTCATGAACCCGAACAGCCGCATCTGCCTAAACAGCGAGACGACAATCGGCAAAAAAGGCAGCGCGCAGGTGAGCTATTCGGGTAATCCAGGGCAATTACTCGTACCGATATTGCCAACGAATATGCGCTGGGATGGCCCCGCCTCATTGTTAGCCAATTTTGCTTGGGCAGCGGGTCGTAAACCCACTGCCGATGTGAACTTTGATTTTGCCCCCGGCAGTATCATGCTCAAGCGGGATAAGAATCGTGAAGTCACCATTAATTACCAACATCTGTCATTGCTGGCGACCTTAGATGCTAAACGGCTTGCAACAGTATTAAATTTTGAATCTGAAGGAGTGGCCAGTTGGCAGAGTGAGATCAACGTCAATGTCACCCCAGACCGCACGCTCTCAGGTTTTGCCAATATCAAGCAAATCAACTTACAACCACTGGGAGAATTTTTCCCGCAGCTAAATACGGTACAAGGCTTGCTGACCAGTCAGCTTAACTTTGCGGGCAGTCTAGAGGCGCCAGAAGTGTCGGGAAGCATGGCCTTAACGGAGGGCTCCTTAGCCCTGACGGCAAACCCGACGCTAATCGACAAAATTGACCTGTCAATGTCGTTCGCGGGTCAACAAGCCGAACTAAAGGGTCGCTGGATGATGGGCAATGGCTTGGGTCGAGTGACTGGCCAGCTGCAATGGCCACAAGGTCAATTTAGCGGTGAATTAGCCCTTGAAGGTGACAAACTTGCCGTGATCCAACCGCCACTGGCTATCCTTGATGTTTCACCCGACATCAATTTAACCTTCAACAGTAAACAATTAACGGTGAAGGGCAAAATAGCCGTTCCTTCTGGCAACATTAAAATTGTGCCATTAGCGGAAGGCGGTATCGCCACATCTGATGACGTGGTATTTGACGACTCCATTGCCGCCACGCAACCTAAAAGCAGCCCCTATGCAATCGTGGCCGATCTGAATATCAGTGTGGGCAACGAACTCAGGATTGATGGTATGGGCCTCACTGGTAGGCTTCAAGGAACCTTAAAACTGCAACAGCAAGCGTTCCGTCCGCCTTTGCTCTTCGGTAATATTAGAGTTAATCAGGGTAGTTACCGGTTTATGGGTCAAACCCTGAGGATCCGTACTGGTGAAGTGCAATTTGTGGGGCCAACGTCAGTGCCTAACCTGAATATTGAGGCAATACGCGAGATTAAGAGTGAAGACTTAGTCGCGGGTGTACGCGTCACTGGCACTCCCGCTCGCCCTGTGGTGACCCTGTTCTCTAATCCCGCCAAAGAGCAGGCCGAGATCTTGTCTTACATTATCAAAGGCAGTGGTTTTAACAGTGCCAACAATGAGCAAAATAACTCATTGATGATGGGCGCGGCCTTAGGTTTAAGCTCGCAGGTGGGCGGCGGCGCAATTAACAACATAGGTAATACCGCGACCGGATTGATTGAAGAGTTTGGTTTCTCTAACGTACAACTCGACACCAACGATGAGGGCCGTGTGGCGATCAGTGGCTTTATCGGCGAGAACTTGATGGTGAAATACGGGGTGGGCGTGTTTAACCCTGGCTATGAGATGACGGTCAGATATTACCTGCTCTCGCAGCTTTATCTTGAAACCGTATCGGGCACTTTAGGCCAATCCCTTGATATCTATTACAACTTCAATATCAAGTAGCAAAGTCAGACTCAGACTCAAATTCAGGTGGAGTGTCGATACACTCTGCCTGTCTATGATAAGTATTACGCCGCAATAAAATGAGTCACGCCGATCCATCAGATGAAAATCTGTCGCGTGAAAATCAGCCACAAAAAAAGCGCCCTTAGGCGCTTTTTTGCTTCAGCTACGACAATTAAGCGTAAACGAAGTCAACATGTTCAATAAGTGGTTTGAACACGTGGCGTTGCATAGCTTGTGCACGTACACCCACTTCTTTGCCATCAACAACGATAGTCAAAGTTGAAGTGTAGAAATCAGCGTTAGCTTGAATGTTGATGATATCTTTGTGATCAAAAACAATAGAAACTGGCTCTTTGCCTTGGCCATAAATAACAGCAGGTACTTTACCAGCATGGCGTAGGCGGCGGCTCGAACCTTTCCCTATTTCAGTGCGGGTTTGTGCTTGGATAGTGTAAGACATGTGTTTCTCACTTAAATTTAGAGTAAAAAGTTGCCGGCATTTTCGACCAATGACGGCTCATATAAAGCGCGCGAATACTAACATAGATACCCAAGGCGCACAAGAATCCCGCAACCCATCAATTTGTCCGCCGCTGCGTTATTAAAACAGGTAGCAATTTATCAAATTGAAGAACTTGTATCTTAGCTGTTACCGCTGAGAAAAGGCTTTGATCTCAAACAAAAAACACGCGATCTAGATCACACTGGGAAATTGAGAAGCCTGATAAGCTCGGGCAAATTTCGATAACTGCTGTGTCAAAAAATGCGTCATGCGCTATACCAGTTACAACAAGAAAACAGACTTTCATGCCAACTGGCCCGTGAACTTGTCTCGCTTATCGAAACCGTTCCTTACCAGCAAAATACCCTCGAATTAAAATTTTTAGAATTGCTTGCCTGCACCCAACAGAAAAACCGCAGCTTGATTTTACTCATGCAGGTCATTGAGTCGGTCGACATTGAGTTACAAAGGCAACGGCAGTATCAATTCTCACAACATTTGAGTTTATTGATCTGTGATTGGCAACAGCATAGAGAAATGAACAAGCTCAACCAGCAATTTATCCCGCTGCTGAGGCATTACCTGACAGAATCTCAAGCCCTAGAGCAAGGATTCTATCAGCGAGTTCAGCAACAAATTATTCACGCTACCAGTGTCGTACCGGCCCACAATCGACATGCACAAAGCCAGAGTTAGGATAATAGCCCACTCCACCCAGTTTTAGGGATAAAGCCGCTTCTCTGAGGGTTTTAAGCTTAACGCTTGGGATCGCGATATCCATAGCCATGCCGCGCATGTGATAACTCTTTTTTGCGACGCCGCCACTGTGACTCGCAAGCATGGCATTGGTTTTGGGTGAACGGTAACCAGAAATCACATGGATTTCATCGTCGACATTCAAAGTCGTTTTAAGGGAATAGAGCAAATCGAATAAACGTTTATCCATGGGCGCCGCCACATTCTGGCGATGGTCCCGCAGTAAATGATTAAAATCGTTTAATACCTTGCTTTGATAATGACCATCAACCCAGTAACTGCCGTCATCGCGCTCACCGGTATGGCGATTAAACAGACTTAACTCGCGGATCCCTTTAGTTGAACGACTGGCTGCTGCTTTTGAGGGAATAAGAGAACATAATGCCACACCACTCAGGCCTAACAATAACTGCCTACGGGCAGGACATATCAAAGTCACATGATCACCTTTTGTATGCTTTTTGGTCACTAATCAAGCAAATTATACTGAATAAGCCCTAAGATCAAGTTTTGCCCACCCCATTCTGCCCAAGATTTTAAAATACCCTGCGAGTTCAATTTGTTATCTTACTCAGCTTTATGGCGCCAAAATCTTAATTGAGATCTAAAACCGTGGCAGGCACGGCATTAGTCAACTCAGCTTCTAAATGGTAAATGTCACTACGGTATTGCTCTTGCCCACTGTCATCCAGCCATGCAGTCCAATACACCAGATGTACCGGCAGCTTTTGAGAAAGTGAAAACCACTGTGGCTCCGTTACATCTGGGGCTAATTTGTCCCATAAACGCTTATCTTTAACTAAATGTTCTTTAAACCACTGGGCTAATTCTGTGACTTTTTCAATCCGAATACAGCCTGATGATAGTGCCCTATCGTCCTTATTAAAGAGACTTGGCTCAGAAGTGCCATGTAAATAGACACTGAAACTGTTATCAAAGTGGAACTTATATTTGCCTAATGCATTCTTCGCACCTGGGCGTTGCACTAGCTGGTAGGGAAACGAAGTGCTGGCTAAGTCCTGCCATTCTTCTGGCATGTGTTGCACTAGTTGGCCGTTATAGTCGTACACATCAAATTGGCGTTCATTAAGATAATGACCATTTCGCCGAATCTGCGGCAGGATATCTCGGCGTAGAATGCTGCTCGGCACTCGCCAACTGGGATTGAGGACCACGCTGGAAATCTGGCTATCCAGCAGCGGGGTTTGCCGAGAAGATTTGCCCACAATCACTTTGGAATTGAGCACTGTGGTGCCATTATCGACTAAGAACATCTCAAAGGCGGGCACGTTAATCAGCAAGTAGCTTGGCTCCAACTTACGTTCAAACACTCGTTGCCGAATAGTATTTTTAGCCAATAAGACTGCCCTCGCCTTTGGCGATTGATTCAGCCAATACAAGGTCTGCTTACCAATCACCCCGTCCTGTTTTAACCCATGCCTTTGTTGGAAACGCTTAACACCAACCACCAATTCTTCGCTATAGACAAAGTTAGTCATTGGCTCAATGGCTAAGTCACCCAAGCGCCACAAACGTTTAGCTATGGTATCAAGGAGTGGATGACTCATTCCGACCGTTAACTTTTCATCCAGCACTAAGGTTTCCCAAGGTTCAGTGGCATCCAATTGCACTAAATGGGTGACTTGTTTTAGCACCCTTTGATATTGGGCATCGGTTGGAATAACGGTTGATACTGTGTCTACAGGTGCGCCGTTATTACACTGCGCAAAGGTCTTGATATAACGCCAGTAGCCCGCCACATCAGCTTGAACCCGCGCCACATCGGCCGCCGATAAGGTATTTTGTGATAGTGTTAATTCGCGATAATGCAGACCAAAAACAGGATTAACGCCCGCAAGATCCAGCAGCAACACCTGCGGCACTAATGCCGTAAGTGGCAAGGCTGCATCGGGCTCATCGGCTTTACGCTCAGTGCTTGGTTGCACACTGTTTAGCTGCAGCATGTCTTGCTGTGCCCCAATGCTGGGATTCGATGAAATGGCTTGAGTATCATCGGTAGCCATTGCCACTGACGTGATAGGAAAACAGACAATAACGCTCAGCACTAACAGTCCCAAACTGCGCCTCATGGGCATTGGCTTAATTTGCGATGCGCGTACAAAAGATGAGAAATACTGGATGATCTTGTGCAATACCATAAATACTCCCTTCGCTATTTAAGGTCACTTGAAAGCCAGCGATCATGTCAGTCAATAATACTGTAATACCAATCGTATTAAATATCTGTTCATTCAGCGGAAGTTCAACGCGCTTTAGACAAGGCGAAGGCTTAAAGGCAAAGTGGTGCTCTGTCGAAAGCCTTAAACGCAGTATAAAGCGCGTTGCTACGCCGTTAACATCAGCCGCCCTTCGGGAGCCTCACAGGCATCCCACTCCGGTGTTGCATTGACTTAAAAGGGAATAACCATTTCTGCATCAATGCGCCTTGGATTGAGATGCCTGTGAGGCTCTGAACTGATTAGATATTTAATGTGATTGGTATCATACGACTATTTCATGGGGATCAGTTAATTACTAGGGGCAAACTGCAGATTATGAAAAGAAAAATGCCACTGAGGTCGTCAGTGGCATTTTCTAATAATTACAACCAAACTCATTTGCGAGCAAATGCTGCGCTAATGTTGGTTCGCTGTGCGTTAGATATTCGTTAGCAAAAAGACACCAGATCTTCTTCAACAAATTGCTCTGGTAATTTCTGCAGGCTACGTAACATCAAAGGATTCGCTAACACCATCGCCATTTCTTGGCGATTCAGTACTGCTAATGCACTCTGTTGGCAGCGAGCTTCATGCACTTTCACATGCACTATGGCTTCCATCGCTTCAATCGGAGTCCCCGCAGCACGCAATGGTTGTTTATCCACCATAGCCAAATGCAGCTCCATCAACGCAGGATCTTTAAGTACCTGTGCCAATGTCCAAGGCTCAGCGATGTGTTTTTGGTAAGCGGCACGGGCTTCATGTGCTTGCAGGCAAATCTGCGCAGGATTGCGCTCTTCAGGCGTCGCAAGAATCCCCGCACGTTTAAACACTTCACCGATTTTGACAGAACCCGTCCATGCTGAAATAGGCACGGCAATCCACAGACCAATCAAGGCAGGACTCATCCAAGCCAACAAGGTTAGAGAATCCAAAATAGCAGCATAACCTAACATCACACCCGCCAGCATATGCCAACGGTGACGATAAATTAACGTCATCCAAGGCATACTGCCGTCATCACGACGTTGCGGCGACCAACCACTGTCGCGGCCCATCAGAATTGACATCACGGCACCGCAATGGATGAACATCATGATAGGTGCGATCAACGCTGAGAGTATAACCTCAAAGATCACACTGAATATCGCTTTAATCCGGCCGCCAACACTGCGAGCAAACTCGCCGTCTTTAAGCAGCAACAAGACACCAAATACTTTAGGGCCGAACAAGACGCCCATAGTAATGTAGAACAATCTCAATGCCCTATCCGAGTCCATGATGGGCCAAGTGGGGAACAGTGAAAATTGATCGGTGAAAT
The DNA here is from genome assembly GCF_001887095.2 of Shewanella sp. SACH. Taxonomy (NCBI): domain Bacteria; kingdom Pseudomonadati; phylum Pseudomonadota; class Gammaproteobacteria; order Alteromonadales; family Shewanellaceae; genus Shewanella; species Shewanella sp. SACH. The sequence continues at coordinate 987,124 of NZ_MPDG02000001.1, read as the reverse complement.
ATTCAGGTCGAATAAAGTGTGCTTGCAGGGCTAACATCAAACCGGTCAAAATCAACATCAACCAGAAAGGTGATGATAAGTAGGCCATGATACCCGTCAGTAAATGCAAACGGCTCACCCAGTGCAAACCTTTAGTTGGCAAAATACGTGAATGCTGCAAGTTACCTTGGCACCAGCGGCGATCACGTACTGCTAAGTCGATAATTGACGGTGGACATTCTTCGTATGAACCGGGTAAGTCATAGGCAATAACCACACTCCAGCCTGCACGGCGAATCAAGGCCGCTTCAACAAAGTCATGGCTCATGATATGACCACCAAAAGGCGGCTTACCCTTAAGGTTGGGTAATCCTGCCGCAGTCATAAAAGCTTCGGTACGGATAATGGCGTTATGGCCCCAGAAGTTACCTTCTTTTTGTACCCACCAGCCTAAACCGGTGCCTATTACGGGGCCATAAATGCGCGCCGCAAATTGCTGTAAACGCGCCATTAAAGTGGTGCCGTTGATCAGCGACGGAATCGTTTGGATCAAGCCCGCATCAGGGTCGGCCTGCATACGCTGGGCCAAACCTGTGATGGTTGAAGACTCCATCAAGCTGTCGGCATCAAGCACTAACAAGTGATCATAGCGCGAACCCCAACGGCGGCAGAAATCCGCCACGTTACCCGCTTTACGGGCGACGTTTTTACGACGACGACGGTAATACACACGCGAGTGTTTATGGGTTTCTTGACGTAACACCAAAAACGCCTGCTCTTCGAGCAAGGCGATATCAGGATCAGTAGTATCACTTAAGATAAACCAATCAAAAGCATGACCATGACCCGTTTGCGACAAGGTTTCTGCCATCACAGAGACCGCCGAGAATACCCTATCAGGGGATTCGTTATAGGTCGGCATTAAGATCGCGGTGCGCGTATGCAGCTCAGTTACTTGCAGATCTTTTGCCCGCGGTTTGCGCAGCAAAATTAAAAAACCCGCAATACCACTACAAAACGCTAAGGCGATCCAACAAAAGTTAACCGCAAATAACGCCAACACGAGATATTCCAGTGGCGTAATTCCGCCAATACTAAATACCGCGCCCATTTCATAAATAGCGAATAAAGACAGTAATAAAGCACCGCCAACCACTAAGAAGCGGCGCGAAGCACGCGAACGTACTCCATTCGCCACTGTGCTACGGCGAGGGAATCCCTCTGGCATCTTACTTAAATTTTGGGGTTCCATAGCGCCAGGCCGTTCATTTGGCATAGCACTACCACCCACGAGGACTTCCGTCTCGAGTACCGAGTTTTCGGATACAGTCATATCATGTTGCTCCGTCATGAACCTTACAGCGTCCAGCGATAGAGCCAGGTTTCAACCTGACGAGGAGTTGGGAACTTGAGTTCAGCGCGCAGTTCGATAAGTTCTTTATCTTCTGGCTCTAATTCAAAAGCTAAGCGATAGCCATTTTTGGCTGCATTACGGGCAATCACCACATTGGTGACCACACCACCAGACGCTTCTACTTTAGCAACTGGCATTTCATCTGTCATCGGACCTTCAATTTGATAGTCGACCACAAATAAACGTCTTGGTGTTGCTTTAGCGATATCGGCACGGCCACTGGCAGAGCGAGACACATGTACAGCACCGACTCTAGCCGCGGGTTCTTCACCCCAGCTCATGCGATAGGCAAAATGGAATTCACTGCCCGCAGGAATAGGCTGACGAGGTTTCCAGTAGCTAACGATGTTGTCATGAATTTCAGACTCAGTCGGAATTTCAGTCAACACCACAGAACCTTGGCCCCAGTTGCCCACAGGCTCAATCCACAGGCTTGGGCGACGTTCATAATGTGCTTCTAAATCTTGGTAAGACGCATAATCACGCTCACGTTGGATCAAACCAAAACCCTGTGGCGAGTTGTCAGAAAACGCACTGACCTGTAATTGACGTGGGTTAGCCAATGGACGCCATAAATGCTCACCACGGCCGTTTAACATCAATAAACCGTCAGAATCATGCACTTCAGGTCTAAAGTCATCGGTATCATGACGACCATTGAGTGAATGCAGGAACATGCTCGTGCTGGGTGCTAAACCGACTTTGCTCAGCTCAACTCGTGGAAACAGCGTCGCTTCGACGTCAATCAAAGTGTTATCACCTGGACGGACAGAGAAAGTATAAGCACCCGCCACACTTGGGCTATCTAGCAAGGCATGCACAACAATCAAGTTGCTGTCATTGTATGGACGCTCAACCCAAAAAGCGCGAAATATTGGGAATTCTTCCCCTTCGGCATCGGCGGTTTTTAACGCTAAACCACGTGAAGATAAACCATAGGCGTTACCTTTACCTAAAGCGCGGAAATAACTCGCACCTTGGAACACCATAAGTTCGTCAAACACACCGTTAGTATTCAGTTGGTTATGAATGCGAAAACCTGAGTAGCCAATGTCATCATTGGGTAACGCTTGGGTAATCACTTCACCCGCGGTGAAATACTTAGGCTCGTAGGCCAAATGCGTTGCATTTTGTCCTTCCACAATCGCAATCTCAATCAGATCTTGGAAATAGAAGCCGCGGTGGAACATTTGCATTTGAAAAGGCACGCCCTGATCACGCCAAATAGACGCAGTCGGGTTAAAACGAATATCACGGTATTCATCGTATGACAATTTAGCCAGGCCGGCCGGTAACGGGTCTTTAAGGGCCACATACGGTTTCGCTGCCAAACGTTTTGCAATCTTCACCACAGTATCGCTATCGAAAGCGCCTGTTTTAGTGAATCTCACTTGATTTTTTGTAGCGGGCTGAGAAATCACTTTCGGCGGAGTTACCACAGGAACTGTCTCGGCGGGTTTTGTCTCTTCAGCGTACGCGACACCAGACAGGGCGACAACAGCGCCTAGCGTCAGTGAACAAATGAGTGACGAATAAGGTTTGGACGATGGGCAACGCAACAAGCTAACCATAGATAGGTAACCTAAAAAATAAACTAAGAAATCAATGTTTTTTATGTATACAGTGAATTTTTTTCACTCTCGCTTAGGGGCGAAAAAAAACAGTTGCTTACATATCGCGAAAGATATCAGAAGGAGAAAAAAACTCATAAATAAAGATGCAGTTAACCCCTTCTACACAATACTATTTGAGAATAAGTTTATACCTAAAAGGAATATAAAAATAACATTATCATGCATATTTCTGCTTTCACAGTTACAAAAGCAGGTTAAGTGATCCAAATGCTACATTTTTGAAAGTAAAATGAGACTTTTTAAAGTCTCAACTTAGTGTGGATGATCTTAGATGAAAAAACACAATTAGCGAACCAATCTGTTGGTAAACCTAGGTATTTTTTCTAAGATAGCAGACAAACTCACAATTACACTCACCCAAATGTATCAAAACCACTGAGGTGATGTCACTTAAACTGCGGATCTATTTTAAGATGTTAACTTCTGAACTATTGCGGCAAAAAAAGAGTCACAGATAATCCGCCCTGCTCCCTAGGCGCTATCACTAAACGACCTTGGTGCAATTCAATGATGTGATGGCAGATAGACAAACCTAAACCCGCACCTATGCCTTCATTTTCATTCACACGATAAAAACGCTCGGTGGCATTAGCAATCTGCTCTTCTGTCATGCCTTGGCCGCGATCCGCGATACAGATACTAATCTCATCACCCAGTAAATGGGCCGACACTGAGATTTCTGATTCCTGCGGGCTGTATTTGCAGGCATTTTCGATAATATTTTTTAGCACCAGCAGCAGATAGAACCGATCGCAAGTCACGGTCAGCTGGGGCGCGATATCGATATTCCATTCATAATCGGTGATTTGTGGCATCAGTTGATTAAGCGCATCTTCAACCATGGGCAAGATAGCGTGGGATGACACATTCAGCTCATTTATCGAATCCACCCTCGCTAACACGAGTAACTGTTCAACGGTATGACTCATGTGCACCACGCCAGCATCAATCGCGGCTAGATGAAATTTCTGCTGTGGATCATCGTCAATCAGGCTCTCTAAACCGTGTTGATGTAATTTAATCACAGATAAAGGTGTTTTAAGTTCATGGGCGGCATCGGCGCTAAAACGGCGCTCACGGGCAATGAATCTAGCTATACTATTGATATATAAGTTTAATGCACGGCGAACGGGTACGAGTTCTTTCGGTAGTGACATAGTCAGCGGCGTGAGATCGTTCGGCGCCCGCCCAATCAACTCCCTTTCGAAGGTTTTTAACGGCCGGAACAATAGATAAAACAATAAGCTAACGATAAGTAGTGTCAAAGGCACCACAATCAAGGGCACGATAACCGCGTTATGCATGATTTGTGATACGAGCTCTTGGCGCACTTCATCCTGCTGAGCGGTGACAATCCAAACATGATTTTTGACCGAGAAAAAACTGAACACATGCCAGAGTTCACCTTCGAACACTTTCTTGTGATAACCCTGCACGAATCGGGTGATAGGTTGATGGCCAATATTGTCCGACAGCACTAAGGCTTCGCCCGCCTCACTCCAAATTTGAAACGCCAATTTATGCTCATAGGCGAGTTTCAGGGCATCGGCTTTCTCGGCAAAGGAACTGATCTGGCTATCGGGAACGTGGAGCACTTGCGGTCTTGCGGTACTCTGGGGCGTCGCACCGGGCTCAGTGTGATAAAACAGCTCCAGCATTTTCGCGGTTTGCAGCATTTGCGCATCGAAGAGTTCTTCTATTTGATGCTTAGAATCCCGAGTACTCAACCAGCTAGAGACAGCAACGGACACTGAAATACCTGACAAAATCAATAATGTCAGTACCAAACGCAGTGAATACACATCCAGCCCCTTTAATCGAATCACTTCAGTTTCCTAACGTTTAACCTCAGCTAATCACTGAGGTATCAATACCCACAAACGTGAGTATTGTCACTTAATTCAGTGAATTAATTTATTTCAATCAAGGTATAGCCGATTCCACGCACGGTTTTAATCAGCTCATTGGCGAGTTTTTTACGCAGATGATGAATGTGTACTTCAATCGAATTGCTGCCGACTTCATCCCAGCCATAGGTTAACTGTTCCAGTTGGCTGCGCGTCAATACGCGCCCAGCTGATTGTGCGAGTTCAAGCAATAATTGGAATTCACGCCGTGAAAGCAGCACATTTTGCTCGCGAAAGGTCACTTCGCGGGTATTTAAATCAATGCACAGCGCACCAATAATCAAACTGTTGTGATCGAGTCCGTACTGGCGTCTGACAATGGCGCGAATGCGAGCGGCGAGCTCTCGCACATCAAAGGGTTTACCGAGATAATCATCGGCGCCCATGTCTAAGCATTCGAGCTTAGTGTCAAAATCCGTATTGGCGGTCAGGACTATTGTAGGAATTGACACTCCCTGCTGACGCCAAGCTTTGAGTAACTCTTTACCGTTACCGTCGGGTAAACCCAGATCGAGCACTATGGCACTGAAGCTTTCATTTTTAACACCCTGTAATGCTTGCTGATAACTATTAAGGTGATCAACCTGCATGCCCAGCTTTGCCAAACTTAAGCAAATCCCTTGGGCCAATAACTCATTGTCTTCAACCAACATAATACGCATTCAATGTCCTTAACAGAGCCTTTTAAAAGAACCCTTAACGGAAAATACTAAACTTAACATCTTGTTGCTGTAAAAATGCTTCCGCATCTTGGCCCTGTAACATGGCCATAGTCGCCAGCATTCCCGCGGTCACACAATTTGGCCCTAACACAGTCACGGAGCGCGGCGCTTGGACGACGGGATAGCCAGTGCGTGGATCGACAATATGGCCGTAACGCATTCCATCGACTTCAAAAAAGCGCCGTGTATCGCCGCTGGTCGCTAATGCGCCCTGACTGATCGCCAGTACACTGGCGGCGCGATCGAGATGGCGAGGATCTTCAATGCCCACCTGCCATGGGTTCACTTTGGGCACAGGACAGGCGATATCGCCGCCAAAATTCACTAACACAGGAATATCTGGATAACATTCAGCCAACTCATAGGCGACTCTATCGACTGCATATTCCTTAGCAACGCCGCCAAAATCCAATTTCATTCCCGATGGCATCTCAATATGGCGCGAATCAAACTCGATACGCTCAAACCCCACTAAGGCTTTCGCGGCAAGTATGCGGGCATGTTCGGGCAATTGGGCTTTGGGATCAAAGCGCCACAGTTCCATTAACGGCCCTGCAGAGATATCAAATAATCCATCACTGAGCTGAAAACATTGTTTGGCAAAAGCCAATAACTGCCAGGTTTCTTCATCGATAAGCTGCTTATGACCATAGGCATGGTTTAATTGCCACAGACAGTTCTGCGCAATAAAGCGACTGTACTTATGTTCAATACGCAGCGCCTCAGTGACGGCCATATCCAACATATCGTCGGCAATATCGAGTTGATCGCATGCGATGAGTATTTCACAGGGACTCGCCATGGCCCTAAATTCGCCCACATAACCCCAATCACGGCGTTGCAGCGAATAAAGTGTGGTTTTTAGGGATGATGTCGACATCATAAATCACCTCTTTACATGGCACCCCACTGGCATTCAGCTTAAATAAGCTCAGGGGTAAATTGAGTATGGGTAGCTAAGCTACCCATACAGTTTAACGCCTTGCTATCTGAGTCAGTAGCATTATTTCGTATTAAAAAGAATAACTAAACTGTGCTGTTATTGCCTTCTGCGTCGGGAACAGATCAAAGTTTTGCAGCTCTCCTGGGATAGTAGTGCCGTTATTTTTCGGATCCTGTTGGTAATACTCTAAGCGATACGACATCTCATGACCGCCCGATAATCGATGACCAAATTTAATCCCTATCGTATAAGCCGACATATCACCGATACGATAATCGGCACTGGCAAACTCTGGTAATGGTGTATCTGCCATCAAGAAAGGTTGATAGAAGTTAGCCGCCGTTTGTTGGTAATAACGTAGATGCAATTGACCGTAAAAATTGCCCGTAAAGTAATAACGGTAATGGGTTTCTAAGGTATGCGATGTGAGATCCCAATCATCGGTATTATAACGATAGGAAAAATCCACCACGCCCGCATCCAACGCGCCTTTAGTCATCACATAGAAGCTATGCTTCAAGCGAGCATCGGGGCGGCTTTCATACAAGAGATCCTGAGTGATGCCATTGTTATCCACCACACTGAGCACTTTGTAGGGATCGGTTAAATAGCCATTGACACTCGATAAGCCGTAATTGGCCTGCAACAACCAACGCTGACTGAGCACTTGGGTGATGCCTAACATCACATCGGCGGTTTGCTTATTATCGCTGCCACTTTGGCGAGTCGCATCAAATGCGGTGCGATACGCGGCTTCACTGGCGAAGTTATCGCGAACCGCCATGGAGGATAAATCCACCGGACGTCCACCGACAGGATCAACCACATCGAAGCTGTAAGCTGTGCCTAAAAATAACGTAGTGTTGTCTTTGTTAAAACCGCGCTCAATACTGGCATTGAGCCCCATTGACATATAATCGAATTCTTTTGAACCATAGACACCAGCGTTGACTTTCCAGTCTGAATTAAGCGCTTGGGCCCAGTTAACGCTGCCTTGCACGCGGGTATCGTGGAACGTGTCATCGAGCGGTGTATCGCCCGCTGCCACACTGTATTGGCCATTGCCCGAAGGACGAGTAAAGGTTTGGCTGGTACTTTGAGCCACAGCGCCCGAAGCCGAGGCACCGGTTAAGCTATCGACCACCAGTTTAAGATCCAGCACGCTATCATCGCCAAAGGCTTTTTGCGCTGTACCTATGGCTTCAACGGCCTGCACTCTATCCTGCTCACCGTAATACATTAAAGCGGCATCGACCTTCCAGTCGTCAGCTTTTTTAGATAATTCAGTCGCGTGGCCACTTGTGGCAAACAATCCACAACTGGCTAAGGCTAACGCACCCGCAATCTGTTTCGATTGTCTTGCATTTATTTGATTCTTTTTTTGGGTCATAGCTGACAACACCTGTAGGTCACTTTCATCTATTCAATACCGCGGGATTTCGCCCCTGAGCTCATCACATCTATTCGTTACATCTAAGGGCAACTAACACCAACGGAGAGTTTAGTTACAGCCACATCCACCACCGGCAAAGGCGCGACCGCCGCTACTGCCTTCTTTACTAAAATAAATATGATCATCGAGCGCCAGATCGAGCTTTTCACTGTCGAGCGCCATATCAGCACGTGCCAACTGGCCTTTCTCCCACGGCTGCACCCCTAAATTTGAACAACCACTCAAACCTATAATGAGTGTGACTGCGACTAATGCGGGTTTAAGCATAAATTACTCCTTCAGTAAACTGACGAGCTCTTGCTCGTATTCAGCGGCTTTATCGGCATAAAAACCAACATGATGCTGCACTAACTGACCTTGGCGATTGAACATGAAACTGCTCGGCATACCCAGCAAATCGAAGCTGCGCGCGACATCACCTTCTGGATTGAAACGCACTGAAAAATTGGCGGGGACTTGTTTTAAGAATTCTTGGGCTAACTCGTTATCTGTATCTAGGTTGATTGCCACAACGGCCAAACCTTGATCTTGATACTTTTTTTGGATCTCATTCATCCACGGAAAGGATTTACGGCAAGGCCCACACCAAGAGGCCCAAAAATCGACATAAACGACTTTACCTTTAAACTCACTCAGAGAAACAGCTTGGTTCTGCGCGTTAAACACTTGATGATCCAACGACGGCGCGGCTTGTACACCAGCGGCCATTAAACTGAGTAACAACAATATTTTCTTCATAGAATATTCCGCGTTAACGATTACCTTTGAATCTATTAACTGAATCTTAAGGTTTTCTTAAACAAGCTGATATAAGTCCAATTAAGCCGTATGCACAGACTCCCCCACTTAAGGTCGGCATTTTCAACAGCGCAACCTTAATAACATGAGCGCCGATTAAGTGACCGATTTCATCCAAAATGGCAAATATGAGACATTTTGTCCCATTAGAAAAAGTGAAATTAGATCTGCGTCATGTTAATTAAATGTCAAATTCAGTTCTATCACATCTCTTGAAAATTCTTGATATACATCAAGAATCTTTACACTCCAACGGCCTAAACTGACCCTGTCAATTATGTAAACCCTTACCAATTTACATTTAAATAACAAAAAAGGTTGACCCATGGACACACATGCAGCCCTATATGAACAGGGAAAGGCGCGCTTAGATGCGTTACGCCAATTCGCTCCCCGTCAACAACAATCGCTGATTGAGAAAATGCAACAGCACGGCATTAGTCGCCGTGATTTTATGAAGTGGAGTGCCATGGTGACGAGCATGCTCGCATTGCCGCTCCCCTTTAGTAACTTAGTAGCCGAAGCTGCCGAATTAGCCGACCGTGTACCCTTAATCTGGTTACACATGGCCGAATGTACTGGCTGCTCAGAATCCTTAATTCGTACTGATACCCCCAATCTAGATTCGCTGATTTTTGACCATATCTCCTTGGAATATCACGAAACCTTAATGGCTGCTGCGGGTTGGCAAGCCGAAGAGAACCTCGAAAATGCACTCGAAACCTACAAGGGCCGCTATTTACTGGCCGTTGAAGGGGCGATTCCAACCGCCAATAACGGCAGCTTCCTCACTGTGGGCTGTAAAGGCCACACAGGATTAGAAATCATCAAGCATGCTGCAGAAGGCGCCGCCGCGATTATCTCTGTCGGCACTTGTGCGGCGTTTGGTGGTGTGCAAGCCGCCTATCCAAACCCAACGGGGGCGAAAGGCGTGCACGAAGTGGTCAGTAAACCCGTCATTAACTTAGGCGGTTGCCCACCGAGCGAAAAGAACATAGTCGGCACTTTGATGTACTTCATCATGTTCGGCAAATTACCTGCGCTGGATATGTTTAACAGACCAAAATGGGCTTACGGCGCACGGGTACACGATAACTGTGAACGTCGCGGCCGCTTTGATGCCGGTGAATTCGTTGAAGAATTTGGCGATCACGGCGCGAAAGAAGGCTACTGCCTGTATAAAGTCGGTTGTAAAGGTCCTTACACCTACAACAACTGCCCTACCGAGCGCTTTAACCATCACACCAGCTGGCCAGTACTTGCTGGACACGGTTGTATGGGCTGCTCAGAACCTAACTTCTGGGATGACATGGCCGACTTTGAAAAACCCCTTGGCCGTCAACTCCTCCATGGATTGGATGCGACCGCAGATACTATTGGTGCGGTGATTTTAGGCGCGACTGTTGTGGGCATTGGAGCCCATGCCGTTGCCAGTATTTTTGCCAAACCGCTGGAGGAATAACCCATGAGCAAGCGCGTTGTTATCGACCCTATCACACGTATCGAGGGTCACTTACGTATCGAAGTTGAAGTTGATGAAAATAACGTCATCAGCAAGGCTTGGTCATCCTCCACACTCTGGCGCGGTATTGAAGTCATCCTCAAGGGCCGCACTCCTATGGATGTTGGCCTTATTGTGCAACGTATCTGTGGTGTCTGTACCTATTCCCACTACCGCTGCGGCACTGAAGCGGTTGAGAACGCTCTGGGAATTCAAATTCCGTTGAACGCGAGATACTTACGTTCATTGATGCAAACCTCTTTATACATGCATGACCATATTGTGCATTTCTACCATCTACACGGCTTAGATTGGGTTGATGTGGTTTCTGCACTGAGCGCCGATCCTGCTAAAGCGGCACAAGTTGCCCTGAAATACACAGACCATCCCATAGCGGCGGGGGAAGGTGATTTAAAAGCGGTACAAGAAAGAGTTAAAGGCTTTGTCGAAACGGGAAAATTAGGTCCATTTGCCAACGCTTATTGGGGCAACGGCACCTATAAATTTACCCCAGAGCAAAATCTTATCGCGCTATCTCACTACCTTAAAGCGCTTGAAGTACAACGTGTTGCAGCAGAAATGCTAGCCATTTTTGGTGGCAAATCACCACATCCACAATCCGTTGTTGTCGGTGGCGTGACTTCGGTGCGCGACATGCTCAGCCCTGCTCGCCTGCAGGAATGGAAGCAAAAACATGCGACAGTAACTGACTTTATTCTGCGTGCCTATCAAGCAGATATCGTGATGGCGGCCGAAGCCTTTGGTACTGAACCTAGCGTGTTGGGCGGCGTAAACGTGAAAAACTTCATGGCGACCGATGACTTTGTGTTAGCCAATGGCGAATACATGTTCAATCAAGGCGTGATCATGAATGGCGACCTTGCCGGCGTCAGTGACGTGAATCCAGATCTGATTGCCGAAGACGTCAGCCACGCTTGGTATAGCGCCGATGCACCGCAACATCCCTATGACGGTACAACGATTCCTAATTACACGGGTTTTGTTGAACGCGACACTGTCTACGGCAAATTGCCAACACTGGATGGTGATGGCAAATACTCATGGGTGAAATCTCCCCGTTATCAAGGTGAACCTGTCGAAGTGGGTCCACTCGCCTGCCTATTGGTGAGTTATGCCCGCGGTAACAAGGTGGTCGTGGATTCGGTTAATGGCCTGCTCGCTCGCACAGGTCTACCCGTAGCGGCTCTATTTACCACTTTAGGTCGCACTGCAGCCCGTATGTTACAAACAGTTATCGTCGCCCAAGAAGGGTTAAAAACCTTTGATGCGCTGCTGACGAATATCCAGTCCGATGAATCTACCTATGTAAAACCCAATATTGATCCAAATAAAGAGTATGTAGGTCACGCCATGATTGAGGCGCCACGCGGCATGTTAAGCCACTGGATCCGCATTAAAAATGGAGTGATTGAGAACTATCAAGCCGTCGTACCAACTACCTGGAACGCAGGTCCAGTGGATGCCAACGGTAAAATGGGTCCCTATGAAGCCTCTTTAATTGGCTTGAAACTGGAAGATCCTACTAAGCCCCTTGAGGTGATACGTATTATTCACTCATTTGACCCTTGCATGGCGTGTTCTGTACACGTGATGGATTTCAAAGGCCAAGCATTGAGCGAGTTCCGTGTCAGTCCCAATGGTCAATAATCGAGGGAGGGAACGCAAAATGAACCATTCTGCAACCCGCATTCGGACACTGATTTTTAGTCCGGCAATACGGATTTTTCACTGGCTCAGGGCACTGTCAATTCTGGTGCTAGTGATCACCGGATTCTATATTGCTTGGCCGTTTCTTGTGGCGCCTGAAAGTACGGACGTACTCGTACAAGGCTGGATCCGCTTCGCTCATCTGATTTGCGGTTTTGTACTAACCGCAATCACTTTAGTGCGCTTCTACCTGTATTTTTTCAGCCGAAGCGACATTGAGCGGCGCTCATTTCGCGATGTGATGAGTGTAAAAAGCTGGATCACTCAGCTGAAATCTTACTTATGGATGGGTCACTTACATAAAGCGGGTGTCTATGGACCGCTGCAATTTGTGACTTATGTAGCAATCTCACTGGTCGCTCTTGTGATATGTATAACGGGTCTGGTGTTGTATGCCAATGTGTATCACCAAGGTTTAGGTGGGATGCTTTGGGGCAGCGCCGCTTGGATTACGGCACAAATGGGTGGGCTGGCACAAGTTAGGATTTGGCATCACTACTTAACTTGGGCATTTGTTATCTTTGTGGTTATCCACGTCTATATGGCGGTTTGGTCAGGGATACGCTTCAAACATAACTCAGTTGACTCGATTGTCTCTGGCTATGACTACCCAAAGCCAGACTCACACCACTAGGAGTCCAATGAAGATATTGCTACTCGGTATTGGCAATGTCCTGTACGCCGATGAAGGCATCGGCGTACATTTTGTCAATTATATAGCTGATAATTATCAGTTTACCCATGAGTCCCACCAGCTAAAGCTGCTCGACGGCGGCACCTTGGCTCAGGGACTTATCCCTATTATTTGCCAATACGATTATTTAATCGTGGTCGATACTGTTAACGCCAATGGCGTAGAAGCGGGCGAAGTCTACTTCTTCGATTTTGATAAAGCGCCGAAGGAAATCGACTGGCAAGGCAGCGCCCATGAAGTCGAAATGCTGCAAACCCTCAATATGATGGAAATGGTTGGCGACAGACCTAAGACCTTTGTGCTGGGCGTCACCCCAACCGTGCTCGAACCTATGGTGCTGGGTTTGACCCCTAAAGTCGCCGCCGCAGTGCCGTTAATGGAATCAAGCTTGTTATCCCACTTAGCCTCCCTTGGGTTCACTGCGACGCGTATTGCCGATCACAGTATCGACTCGCTGATCCCTGACTCTTATAAACGCGGCGTTACTACTGGTGAAAGTATATAGAAGATGAAAAACATCAGATTCGATTTTACCTGCTCACGTCAGGTGCCTTTGTACGCGCATTTATGTAATCAATACCTAAATTACGATGCGCTGAACATCAGCATAGGCTGTGATGGCCTACATGACTTTGGTCAGCACAGTTACTTTATTGAAGCCCAGGGCGAGCAGACTCAACTCGAGCAACTGGCCGATGCCATTGCCGCGGACTTTTTGATTTCCGCTTGGTTGATTGACTCCGGCATTAAGGTCATCGACGAGCCCCAAGGCGGCAAAACCTTACTGCCCTACTCACAGTCTGGATCAAGTCCTGCCATCGCGCCTTTTTGCCAGCAATGTTATCCGCTGATTGGCGATAATCAATCGGCGAAGTTTGGCATGCTAGATTTAGCCTGCCCTTGCTGCAAGGGCGAAACACAATTAACGCCAGCGCAAAAAGCCTTAACCTTGTCAGATATAAAAGCCATGGCACAGGGGCTGCTGACACAAGGCCCACTGACATTAGCGGCCGCCGATGATCTGCAACTTAGTCTGACACCGTTTGCTCAGCCCTTAGGCGAGCGGCCACAACTGTTAATTTGTAATCCCAATACGCTAAACGCCCATTTCTGCCTGAACGATTCACAGGTGCTCGCGCTTTCCAGTATTGAAAAGCCGCTTATCTGCGCCAGACCCACGCAAGAGCACGACAAACTCAGTGCGCCACTGTACGACATTTGCTTTGCCTACAGCCGAGTGATCTTAGTACTCGCTGAAGTGTTGCGACAAAAAGGCGTCGATTGGGTTTATATCCAAGGCCAGCATAATAGGCCGAAACTCGCGTGGGTCGATGGCGCTTGGGCGCAAATTGCTAGCAAAGATTTAGGCTCAACGCAGGCTCAAACCAAGCACTTTATCGCCCCAGAACCCTTAAGGGAAAAAGTCAGCCTTCACGGTTATCAAGCCCAATGGCAAGCAGCGAAACGGTCACGTTCCCATCAAGGCGAACTGAATGTAGCGGTATTACCTCAATCGAGTGAAGCGACTCACACTGCTAACACCTTTGCCGCTAACGCAGAAGCAGCTCACACTGAAGTTGAACATGCTGGCACGCCACACGCTAGCGATACCGAAAATCATACCATCGCGGACGCAGCGTTATTCAGTGCCTTACTCAACGGTAAATTTACCAGCCACAGACAGGCAAAAAATGCCGCGGTCATTTACTTAAGCCATACCCACGCCAGTCAAATTGTCACCTGCGATAATAAGGGCGACACTGAACTCTTCTTTGCACTGCCCGAGCTGCCCGATAACGGTTACGAAATTTTCCATCAACTGGACAGCAGCCCACAAAAAGCCGTGGCACAGAAGTTTAAAAGCCTGTTCCCCGACGATTACCTAAAACTCCTGAGCCTAAAGCTTCACGGCAGACGGGACAACTTGCAAAGTTTGTGGGCGATCGCCGCCATTTTAATTGGCCTCAATCCCCAAGAAGAAACGCAAAGCCAAGAAAGACTCAGCGATGCACTGATGGCCGCCGCCATGCGTTACCACGGCGCCAATGCCCCACGTATCGATTATCCACTGACCAAAGGTGAAGCCCACCGCAGCCTGAATTGGTGTAAAACCTTAGGCACAGTCTTGAGTTTTCGTATCGCAGGTAATGACGACCCGAGTCAACTCGCCTTTGCGATGCAAGACTCGCTGGCGGACTATCTTTCTAACTGGTTAGAACATATCGATTTAAATATCGGCGTGCACAATGTTGCCTTAGCGGGCAATGAATTAACGAATGAAACCCTGTGTAAACGCATCAGTTTACGCTTAGGCAAAAACTTCCCCTTAGTGATCAATCGCAGCCTAGATTTAGACGGCGATAACTTAGCCGTTGGGGCACTTTACGTTAAGCAGCGACAACTAAATGCCCATGATTAGGAGGCCAAAAGTTAAGTCACAACGTATGAAGCCACATAGGCACAATAGTCGCCACAAAAAGCACAGTGACCTGCAGATAAAACGAAGGCTCGCGTTGGAATACCTTGTCCACAAGGGAGCCACGTTAAAGCGTTGTCAGTTGCACTTCACTGGCATAGTACAAGGGGTGGGATTTCGCCCCTTTGTCTATCGTTATGCCCTTGAATTTCAACTGACGGGTACTGTGCTCAACAATGCCAAGGGCGTGACCATTGAGCTGCAAGGCACAGAAGAAAACCTCACGCAATTTATCACAACGATCAATACCACCCCACCGCCACTGGCCCGTATCGACAATATAATCCAAACACCGCTGCCGATTTTGCTAAGCGAAACCACATTTGAAATTATAAAAAGCGACAGCCATGAGGACGATGACCCAAGTTCACCGATAGGTGCGCAGGTGGCAGTATCTGCGGATAAAAGTACCTGCCAAGATTGCTTGAACGACATGCATAATCCTGATGATCGCCACTTTGGCTATGCCTTTACCAACTGCACAAATTGCGGCCCTCGATACACGATTATCAATGCTTTACCCTATGATAGACACCACACCGCCATGGCCGATTTTGACATGTGCCCCGAGTGCGCCAAAGCATATCAAAACCCACTCGATCGCCGCTATCATGCTCAGCCTGTCAGTTGCCCAGTTTGTGGCCCCAGACTCAGTTTAAAAACACCCCAAGGGGAATACATCATTCCCAATACCTCAAATTTCAGCACACCTGAATTGAGTACGGACCTTGCGGTACTGACAGCGGCGGCTGACAGATTACACCAAGGGCAGATTCTGGCAATTAAGGGACTGGGCGGATTTCACTTAATCTGTGATGCCCGAAGTGACAAAGCAGTCAACACTCTCCGGCTGCGAAAACAGCGCCAAGCCAAGCCGCTAGCGGTGATGATGACGGATATCACTATGGCGCAGCACTATGTCACAGGTACGGATGCCGAGTGGCTAGTACTGAGTTCGCAGGAAAGGCCCATAGTGCTAATGAATAGCCGTGCCGAACATGATCTCAGCTTAGCTGTTGCGCCCAATCTGAATAAACTCGGGGTATTTTTACCCTACACACCGCTACATCATTTACTGTTAGGTCTCTTCAAAGGGCCATTGGTCGCGACCAGCGCTAATGTTTCCGGTGAGCCTATCATCACAGATTGTGATGAGCTTATTCACCACTTAAGCCATATAGTGGATGCGATAGTCGATCATAATCGACCGATTATTAATGGCTGCGATGACAGTGTGGTGCAGGTGATTCAGCCCAACATGGATTCGCCTGCAGAGCTGCAAATACTGCGTCTCGCCCGTGGTTATGCGCCCTTAAGTTTCCCACTTGATACACCGCTAACCCAATCAATTTTGGCCGTGGGCGCACAGCAAAAAAATGCTATCGCCCTAGGCTTTGGCAACAATGTGTTTTTAAGTCCCCATATTGGCGATTTATTCAGTGTCAGCGCCGAGCACTATTTTGAGCGCACCTTAGCGACCTTCGCGCGGCTGTATCACTTTGCGCCCAATCTCATTGTTCGCGATAAACACCCAGATTATGCCCCATCGCGCTGGGCTGAAATGCACGCAAACTCGAGTGTAGAACTCATCAATACCAGCCAAAGCAAATGTTTCACTGTGCAACATCACCATGCCCATGTGCTCAGTGTAATGGCAGTTAACCAATATCGAGATCCCGTATTGGGCTTTAGTTTTGATGGCACTGGGCTTGGCGACGATGGCAGTTTATGGGGCGGTGAAGTGTTATTAACCACGCTGGATAAAGCGCAGCGACTGGCCCATTTTGAGCCTATAGCCCTGCTGGGCGGCGAGCAAGCCATTAAGCAACCCGTGAGGTTATTACTGGCATTATTGTTCGAGCAAATGAGCCTTGATGCTGTACTCGCATTGCAATTACCTATATTAAACAACATGCGCCCAAACACTCTGACTAACTTACATAAGATCTGGCAGAACGGTAGCGCGATAAAAACCTCCTCTGTCGGGCGACTGTTCGATGCCCTCGCCTGCGCCTTAGGCTTAATCGAAACCACACTGTTTGAAGGTCAAGCGGGAATGGCGATAGAAGCCGCGGCCAATCGCGCCGATGCATTAGCCCTTGAAGCCATTTCGCTTAACTTACCTCTTGACGTCGACCAGTGGCGCAGCAGTGAAATGTTCAAGCAGATTTTTGAATTAATGACTGAAAAACCGCTAACAGACAACAGACGAGATGCCATCGCCCGCGCCTTTTTACACACATTAGGCGATGTTGTCTGCGACTATGCCGCCCAGTACAAACACCTTCCCACCGTGCTCTGCGGCGGCGTATTCCAAAATAAATATCTAATAGAATACTGCCTGAGCAAGCTAAGCGCCCAAGGCAATAAAGTGTTATCCAGTAAACAGATACCCATCAATGATGGCGGCATCGCCCTAGGCCAACTCTGGTATGGGATTCATCAGAATCAATAACCTTACTTATTTGATAACCCCTGATGTTCGCTCGCCATTTTTATCCCCATAAACCTGACGAACATCAAAGATCTGCAGCGCAATTTGTATCACACTCAACATTAGCGTAACCAAATTAACGATCAGTACATCAGCATTCACAATTCGTCAGGCAAAGTCCTCGCACTCTGCCGATTCAAGGAGAGGTAAAATGTGTAAAGACTGCGGCTGCTCCCTTACCCGCCACGACCATGATCATTTAGGCGCGCACTCACATGTTGATAGTCATGACCATAGCCATGATCACGGGCACGGCCATTCGCATAAGCATGGCGCATCCCATAGCTCATCACATAGTCATAGCGAGTTACACACCAATCCTCAGTTAAACGATAAAAAAACCTTGTCAGTCATCCACAAGATTTTAGATAAAAATGATGTCGAAGCAGGTCATAACCGCGCCCACTTTGAGGCACATAACATTACTGCCTTCAACATCATGAGTAGCCCAGGCAGCGGTAAAACGACCCTTTTAGAAAATCTCAAAGAATACACTAAGCTCAACTATGCGGTGATCGAAGGCGACTTAGAAACCTCACGCGATGCAGACCGCTTAATCGCGAAAGGCATTACAGCCTATCAAATTCAAACGGGCTCGGCCTGTCACCTTGACGCCTTTATGGTGCACGGCGCCCTGCATCATCTACCACTTGATGGGCTGGATATTTGCTTTGTCGAAAATGTCGGTAATCTTGTCTGCCCAGCCAGTTATGATGTAGGTACACACAAAAATATCGTGCTGCTGTCCGTGCCAGAAGGCGATGATAAGATTGAAAAATATCCTGTGATGTTCCGCCGCGCAGATGTAGTGTTTATCACTAAGTGCGATCTACTGCCCTATTTTGATTTCAAGCTGGACGAAGCCAGAGCACAGCTCAAAAAACTCAATCCAGCAACTCAAATCATTGAAGTCTCCATTAAAGATGGCGACTCCATGCAGGCTGTGGCCGCTTGGCTTAAAGACAATATTAGAGGTGCACAATAATGTGCTTGTCCATACCTTCCCAAGTGGTGGCGGTCGATATTGAACGCCAGAGTGTCACGGTCGATACCTTAGGCGTGCGCCGCGATGTCAGCAGTCATTTAATGAATGAGCCGCTGGAAATTGGCGACTATGTGCTGATCCATATTGGCTTTGTGATGAACAAAATCGATAAGGAAGATGCGCAGCAAAGCATTGACCTATATCAAGAAATCGTCACTAAACTCGAAAACGAAGCCATACACTGACCATCAACAGTGCAAGATTGAGTAGCAAGGCGCGCACCCTATCGAGTGCACCGAGGAAAGAGCATGCTTGAACTAAAACACCTCTATCAAGGCTTTCGCGATCCCCAAACGATTGCCAATTTAGCGCGGGATATTCAGTTAACTGCTAAATTGGTTAAGCAACCAATCAATATCATGGAAGTCTGTGGCGGTCATACTCACACTATTATGAAATACGGCTTACTGGATTTACTGCCTGATAATATTGAGTTTATCCACGGTCCAGGTTGTCCTGTGTGCATTATGCCGAAAGAGCGCATTGACCAAGCGGCGGCGCTGGCCTCCCAAGAGAATGTCATCTTAGTGACGCTGGGCGATATGATCCGTGTGCCCGGTTCTAAGGGTTCCTTAGCCAGCTTTAGGGCGAAAGGCTGCGATATTCGGCCGATTTATGATCCCTTAGATACGCTCAAAATTGCCCGCGACAATCCCGATAAAACCGTAGTGTTCTTTGCCATCGGCTTTGAAACCTCAACCCCAATGACGGCGATTTTATTGCAGCTGGCCGAACACGAAAAACTCGAAAATCTAATCTTTCATATCAATCATGTATTAGTGCCGCCCGCGATTGATGCCGTGATGCACGACCCGAAAGCGAGGGTGAACGCCTTTATCGGCCCCGCCCATGTGAGCGTGATCAGCGGCGCCAAAATCTATCGCAGCACAGTCGAAAACTATGGTACGCCTGTGGTTGTCGCAGGATTTGAACCCGTTGATGTGATGGAGTCGATTTTACGGATTGTGCACCAAAAAGCCGCGGGCAAAGCGGAGCTCGATATCCAATACAGCCGCGCAGTATCGGAGAACGGCAACCTCACGGCACAGGCCAAAGTGAATCAATTCTTTAATGTCAGACCGCAATTTCGCTGGCGTGGACTAGGCCCAATCCCCAATTCAGCCCTGCAGCTCAAACCCGAATATGCCCACAGGGACGCCGAACTGCGCTTTAAAGAGCGCCTACCCGTGAAGGAAATTGACGATCATAAAGCCTGCCAGTGTGGCGACATTCTTCGTGGGCTTGCTAAACCAAAGGACTGTAAAGTTTTTGGCCGCGGCTGCAATCCAGAAACGCCCCTAGGCAGCTGCATGGTCAGCTCCGAAGGTGCATGTAACGCCTATTACCGCTATCAAGGTATCGATATCAAGGAGCCACATCATGGCTGATACGCTAAAAGATAAATCCATTCAACTCAGCCACGGCGGTGGCGGCAAAGAAATGAATAAACTGATCCGCGATCTGTTTTTTGCCGAATTTGATAACCCAATCCTTCGTAGCGAAGAAGACGCTGCCAAACTCGATTTGCACGGCGCCAACGCCTTTACTACTGACTCTTTTACCGTCTCCCCTTTGTTTTTTGCCGGCGGCGATATCGGCAAACTTGCTATCGCGGGCACAGTCAACGATCTCGCTATGATGGGCGCAGAGCCTCAATATCTGAGCTGTAGCGTGATTATCGAAGAAGGCTTTTCTATCAATGATTTAACGACTATTGTCCGCAGCATGGCAAAAGAGCTCAAACAAAGTGGCGCTCGGATTGTCTGCGGCGACACTAAAGTCGTGCCCAAGGGCTGTGCCGATGGTTTATTTATTAATACCTCAGGCATTGGCCGCATCTTGCGTCCCAACATCTCAGCAGCAAATATCACTGTGGGCGATGCCATTATTGTTTCCCGTGATATTGGTTGCCACGGCGCAGCGATTTTAATGGCGCGAGAAGGACTCACACTCGAATCGGCATTGCAAAGTGACTGCGCGACGCTCTGGCCGATAGTCGAGCAATTGATCGCCGCTAATATTCCCATTCATGCGATGCGCGATGCGACTCGCGGTGGCTTATCGGCAGTGCTCAACGAATGGGCCGTCGCCTCCAATGTCGGCATTACAGTCAATGAGGCCAGTATTCCCGTCAGCGATGAAGTCAAAGGTCTGTGTGAACTCTATGGTTTCGAAGCCATGGATCTCGCCAATGAAGGCACTTTCATCCTCGCCGTCCCCAACGACATCGCCTTAGGTGCGCTCGAGATCATGCAACGCTTTGGCCACTGTGAGCATGCAGCGATAATCGGCACTGTGAGTGATGAACTGGCGGGAAAAGTCGTGCTAAGAACGCCTTGGAATACCAAGCGTTATCTCGATCTTCCCCAAGGTGAACTGCTGCCAAGGATTTGCTGATGCACGAATATTCGATTGTGAGTGCCCTGATTGAGCAATGCGAGCAGCACGCGCTGGCCAATCACGCCACTAAAATCACCCGAGTGGATATCAAACTGGGGGTGATGAGCGGGGTTGAGCCTAGCCTGCTGCAAACCGCCTTCGATACCTTTAAGCTCGATAGCATTTGCAAAGCTGCCCAGCTCAATATCCAAATTCAGCCGCTAGTAATACTTTGCCAAGACTGCCAGAGCGAATCCGTGCTGAGTGAACGCACCATCGTCTGCCCTGCGTGTCAAAGCTATCGCACCCGCGTTCTCGATGGCGAAGACATGCTACTGATGCAACTTGAAATGGAGCAAGAAGAGGATTAAAGGATGTGAACGCCAATAGATTTAGCTATACGAAGCATCGACTTGGCATGAGGCTGCCACACAGATTGTCAGATTCACATTCCACTTTAGGGATGAATGGTGATGTCATCAGCCTCAAAGCAGCGCTCTATCCTGTGTCATACTTTAATGCAGACTAACTGACGCATGATTTCTTACGCCATGCCCGCGCCAACTGTCGCCCGAACAGGGATATCTGATGGCTCAAAGCCCTCCAGACAGAATACATTGATCCCCAAGAAATCAGGCGTAACGCGTTTTCGATGAAAGGGATAAATACCACAAACATTGCAGAAATAATGCTGTGCAGTGCAAGTATGAAATTGATAGAGCGTCAGCGAATCAGAGCCCTCAAGCAGCTTGAACTGACTCTGGTGAACTTTAACCATGAGTGCGTTTTTACGTCGGCAAATAGAACAATCGCAGGTTGTCAGTTCTGGAAAGTCCGACATAATCTCAAAACGCACCGCCCCACAATGACAAGAACCACTAAAGCTTTCAAATCAACACCTCACCTTCCAAATAGAAAACACAGGCGCCTTCCAGCTCGACACGATCCCCAACCACTCGGCACTGTATCTCTCCACCCCGCTTTGAGGCTTGATATGCCCTAAACGACTTTTTGTTCAGTCGCTTAGCCCAATATGGTGCCAACCCGCAGTGTGCACCACCGGTCACAGGATCTTCAGGAATACCTTTGGCTGGTGCAAAATAGCGGCTCACAAAGTCGTAGCCATTGTCACCTGGCGCAGTCACAATCAGCCCGCCGCGATCCATACGAGCAATCGCGGCAATATCAGGGCTGAGCTCACGAACTGCCTGTGCGCTGTCTAACAGAACTAAATAGTTGAAAGCATCTGCGGCAACCTCTATGGGAATCGCACCCAGTACATCGGCCATCCCAATTGGCATGTCCACCCGTTCAGGGTACCGAGCAGGGAAATCCATAATGTAACCGGCTTCCGTTCGAGTGACCGTGAGTGGACCGCTGATAGAGTGGAATACCACTTTAGTACGACTTGGCTGCAACCGCTCCATGACAACTGCCGCACTCGCCAATGTAGCATGGCCGCAAAGTGGAACCTCAGTCGTCGGTGTAAACCAACGCAACAAATAGTCGCCAGCGTCGAGAACCAGAAATGCGGTTTCAGCTAAATTGTTTTCAGCAGCCATTTGCTGTAACACAGCATCATCCAGAAAACGCTCCAGCAGCATAACCGCTGCAGGATTTCCAGCAAAACGCCGCTTGGTGAAAGCATCGACTTGAAATATGGGTATGCGCATAGGTTATCTCATCTAGCCTTGAATGCTCAGGTTGCTCAATTAAAGGGAATGACCTGCTAACAAGTCAAACTACGTTGAACCAAGCAACAAGTCCAAGGTGACTTTGCGCTTATTTAACGGTTTGTATTATTAAGTGTTTTATTTCTAGACGATACCTTTCAGTGGCTTCCCAGTAAAGTTCCTTTCGCTAGCGATAGATTGAAGAATGCTCATCACTGGTAAGCACAGCTTGCTAAAACAAAAATGGCTTTGAGCACTGAGCGCTCAAAGCCATTTTTAGCCATACTAAATTGACAGGCCCGTCATTGACCGTAGATAGAAGCTTCACCCTCTGGGCGCGTCTTGAGCACCCGTAGGAACCACATATATTGCTCAGGGTAAGCTAAGATCACTTGCTCGACCACTTTGTTCAGCGCCAACGCCTCGTTTTCCTTGCCTACCATGTCTTCGGGTGCAACGGCCGTCATCACAGTGAGATCAAACTGACGTGTCGCTTGGTTGTAACCAATCTTTACAGGTAGCACTTGGGCATTACCCGCCTGCGCTAAACGCCCAACAACAGGCAGCGTTGCTTTCACTGTGCCTAAAAAAGGTGCAAACACACTTTGTTCTGGGCCTAAATCTTCATCGGGAAGATAAAAGAAACTGTTACCGCGCTTAAGCTCGGCTAATAACGCCCGAATCCCCGCCTCACGCATATACACATGGCCACCACAGCTGCTGCGCACACGATTACTAAACCAATTGAATAAGCCGTTTTTATGGGCTTTGGCCATCGTCACCATAGGCAACTCTAGGTTAAGGCGTAAGCCGGCATAATCGATTGGCCACACATGGGGCATGATGAAAATGATCGGTTGCCCCGCCGCTTGTGCTTTCGTCACATGCTCAAAGCCGATTAAATTCACTCGACGACGCAAATGCGCTTTTGAGCGCACCAGCAATTCGCCCTGTGCTAACAAGACTAAAACGAAGTTTTGTACGTTCTCACGGATTAACGCTTCTAGCTCGACGGCAGATTGTTCAGGAAAGCACGCTCTTAAGTTGGCTCTTGCAACACTAATGGGCTTTTTGGCAATCGGCATCACTAATATTGCCAATAATCTTGCAATGGGATCACGCAGCCATGCGGGCATGAGTCCGAAAATCACTAATAGACCAATCGCCAACCAAGTGGCCCAGTATTTAGGGTGTAATAAGGCGAGTTTAAAGCGACGGTCGAAATGTTTGGGCTGTCTTGACAAAGAATTCACCTCAGACAGTGGATAGAAATAATGGAGATATTGCACAAAAAAATAAACAGGAAAGCCACTCTCTAAGGAGTGGCTTTCCCATCAAACAAACGAAATTACTTACCCGTGTTTGCTGCTTCTACACGAGTTTTCAGCTTTTGGCCGGGACGGAAAGTCACGACACGACGAGCAGAAATTGGGATATCTTCGCCTGTTTTTGGGTTCCTTCCCGGTCTTTGATTCTTGTCCCTAAGGTCAAAGTTGCCAAAGCCAGATAACTTGACCTGCTCACCACTTTCAAGTGCGCCCCGAATCTCTTCAAAGAACGACTCAACCATCTCTTTGGCGACACGTTTGTTCATTCCGAGTGTTTCAAAAAGATGTTCTGCCATTTCGGCTTTGGTAAGTGCCATACTTTAATCCCTCAACGATGCGTTGAACTCGGACTTAAGGGCAGAAACGACTGAACCAACGGTCTCAGCAATCTCTTTTTCCTCAAGCGTACGAGTAGTGTCTTGTAATGTAAGTGCTATCGCCAGGCTCTTCTTGCCAGGTTCAACACCTTTACCTAAGTATACATCGAACAAGTTTATGCCAACCAACTGATTTTCGCCAACTTTTCTTATCAATTTCATTACATCACCTGCAGATACACTCTCATCTACTACGACTGCGATGTCACGACGATTAGCTGGAAACTTAGATACAGCTTGGGCTAGCGGCAAACTGGTATGCAATAAAGCATCCAATTCCAACTCAAAAACGATGGTTTTACCATTGAGTCCAAAAGGCTTCTCCAAACTAGGATGGATTGCACCTATATGACCGATCACTCGATCATTTCTCAATATTTCAGCACATTGCCCCGGATGGAGAGCAGAATGCGTCGCTCCTCTAAAGCTAAATTCTGATGCGGAAACTGTCAAGCCGATAATTGCTTCTAAATCACCTTTAAGGTCGAAAAAATCAACAGTTTTCGATTCCATAGCCCAATGTTCATCATTTTGGAGCCCAGTAATGACACAAGCGAGCATTGCTTGCTGTCTTACACCGGATTCTGCATTGATATCAGGAACAAAGCGCAGGCCAGTTTCAAAAAGTCTCACGCGACTCTGTTGACGACTTTGGTTGTAGCCAACGGCGGCCAATAAACCGGTGAACATTGACAGGCGCATGGCCGACATTTCACTGGAAATTGGGTTTGGTAACACCATAGCGTCTAAACTAGGGTGAACCAGATTTTGCAATTTTGGATCGACAAAGCTGTAGGTTACCGCTTCTTGGAAGCCACGAGCGACCAATAAGGCACGCACGCGTTTTAGGCTTAAGTCAGATTCTTTATGATCTGACATACGCAGCGCGGCAACGGGTGCCGTATTCGGGATATTGTTATAACCGTAAATACGCGCCACTTCTTCAATCAAATCTTCTTCAATCGCCATATCGAAACGATAAGTCGCAGTGGTGACCTGCCAGCTATCTTGGCCCACAACCACACTAAAGCCGAGACGTTGTAGAATTTCGACCACATCTGTGTCTGGTACATGGTGACCTAAAATTCTATCTAACTTGCTGCGACGTAGAACGATTTGTGCAGGTTTGGGTAAATCAGCCTCTGATTTAGCTTCCACCACAGGGCCTGCTTCACCGCCACAGATATCCAGTACTAAACGGGTCGCACGGTCGATAACCTTGTGCTGCATCTCAGGGTCAACACCACGCTCAAAGCGGTGTGATGAATCTGTATGCAAACCTAGACGACGTGACTTACCCATAATGGCAAGAGGCGCGAAGAACGCACATTCAAGCAGTATGTCTTGGGTCGTGTCGCTCACACCTGAATATTCGCCGCCAAACACGCCTGCAAGGGCTAATGGACGCGCATCATCGGCGATCACTAAGGTATCGCTTGGGATGGTCACTTCGCTGCCATCGAGCAGGGTGATTTTCTCTTCGCCAGTGCCTAAACGCACTTGGATATCGCCCGTTAACTTGGCAAGATCGAAAGCGTGCATAGGTTGACCGAATTCAATCAACACAAAGTTAGTGATATCAACGATAGGATCGATAGAGCGAATACCGCTACGGCGCAGTTTTTCCTGCATCCATAATGGCGTAGGCGCTTTCACATTGACGTTTTTAACCACACGGCCTAAGTAACGTGGACAAGCGGCTGGCGCCTTAACATTAATCGTGACTTGTGCATCTGTCGTTGGCGTAACGGCTTGCCACTGTGGCTCAACCACAGCTTGGCGGTTTAACACGCCTACTTCACGGGCAAGACCTGCCATGCCTAAGCAATCGGCACGGTTAGCCGTTAAATCTACATCGATAACGGCATCATTAAGTTGCAGATAATCGCGGATGTCAGTGCCAAGTGGCGCGTCCAATGGCAATTCGATAATGCCATCGCTTTCGACGTTAATGCCAAGCTCACTGTACGAGCACAACATGCCTTCTGATGGCATGCCACGCAGCTTGGCTTTCTTGATTTTGAAATCGCCAGGTAAAACAGCACCAACCATAGCCACGGCCACTTTAAGGCCCTGACGGCAGTTTGGTGCACCGCAGACGATATCGATAAGTTCGCTACCACCAACGTTGATTTTGGTCACGCGCAGTTTATCAGCATCGGGATGCTGACCACACTCAACCACTTCACCAATCACGACACCGCTAAAATCGGCTGCTACGGCTTCAACGTCATCGACTTCGAGACCGGCCATAGTGATCTGGTGGGATAATGCTTCACGGCTGACTGAAGGGTTTACCCATTCACGAAGCCAAGATTCGCTAAATTTCATGCTATTACAGCTCCGTTATTTAAATTGCTTCAGGAAACGTAGGTCGTTTTCGAAAAACGCACGTAAATCGTTTACGCCGTAACGCAACATAGTTAAGCGCTCGACACCCATACCAAAAGCAAAACCAGAGTATTTTTCTGGATCTATGCCAACGCTGCGCAGCACATTCGGATGTACCATACCGCAGCCAAGCACTTCTAGCCATTTACCATTTTTGCCCATCACGTCCACTTCCGCTGAAGGTTCAGTGAATGGGAAGTAAGATGGACGGAAACGCACTTGCAGATCTTCTTCGAAGAAGTTACGCAGGAAGTCATGCAAAATGCCTTTCAATTCGGCAAAGTTCACATGCTCATCAACCAACAGCCCTTCCACTTGGTGGAACATTGGTGTGTGCGTTTGGTCGTAATCGTTACGATAAACACGACCCGGCGAAATAATGCGTAATGGTGGCTTTTCAGTTTCCATAGTACGGATTTGCACGCCAGAAGTTTGGGTACGCAACATCAGTTTAGGATTGAAATAAAAGGTATCATGATCGGCACGGGCTGGGTGGTGCTCAGAGATATTCAGCGCATCGAAATTGTGGAAATCATCTTCAATTTCAGGACCCTGCTTTACCGAGAACCCTAATTCCCCGAAAAAGGTTTCGATACGTTCAATGGTACGCGTCACTGGATGTAAGCCACCGATCTCTTGGGTGCGGCCTGGCAAAGTCACATCAATCTTTTCAGCGATTAATTTGGCTTCCAGTTCCGAACTCTTCAGACCATCGATGCGCTCAGTTAATTTTTGTTGAATCGCCTGTTTAGCATCATTGACCGCTTGGCCAAAGGCTGGCTTTTCTTCAGGGCTTAAGCTACCCATCATTTTCATCATGTCGGTGATCTTACCTTTCTTACCCAGGTAATCGACACGGATATCATCCAGTGCTTTTAGATCACTGGCCTGGTCAATAATGACTAAGGCTTGTTCTACGATCTCAGTTAACTGCTGCATTTTCTCTTCCACTGCATAGTCGCGCTTGATAAACAAGTGCTATGGGCGCCAAACTTTCAGGCTATTTGGGTGCTCAGGTTATCGGGCGTTAATGCCAGACGCTTTGCTAGCTATAACGAAATAAAAGGATAGAAATTTTACGCGAGCGAGCGGCATATTACTAGGGCTTATTGGGGGTTTTTATCATGCAAATTCATGTGTTACCCCAGTTCAGAGCCTGAGTTTTGCTCAAGGTGAAATCCAAACCTCAATTCTGACCGAAACAAGTTCTCTATTCAGCCACTAGCAGCATTTGTAACTAAACTGTAAACTAATGCCTGTACCCTGCCAAAATTGCAGCAAACAACACAATAACGACTGCAATTAGACTACATTAGCGATATAAATCATTACAAAACAGAAAACTATCAAGTCTATGGCAAACTGACCGATATACATTCGGTTCACAGCCCATTTTATCGAGGCACTCATGAAAGAAGTAAAGTTTCGCTGGATAGATCAATATCTTATCCATATGACCTTAAAAACTAAATTCGCTATTCTCTCTATCGTTCCCATGCTAATGATTGTTGGACTGGCGATTTTTCTTGATAACCAATCCCAGCAAACCTTAGTGCAAGGACAGCTCAACGGTCTACAAAATGCGTCACAACAAATCAACCAAGTCACGGGCACCTTATATAACAAACTACCAGAGCAAGAACGCCAAACTATCCTTAGCCAGCTAAGTCGCGAAATCAAAGGCAATGTCAGCATTATTTCGGTGAATGAAGCCGACAGCAAAGCGCAATCCTTAGCTCGCAGCGGTGGCGGTATTGATGATAGCGGTAAGCAACCTCGAGCTGTGAGTCGCGTTAACGATCAAAACCTGATCACGATTATTCCCTTCGACAGCAAAGAAATTGATGCCCTGCTCGCCAAAGATAACCTGCTGGTTTACGGCCTGATGGCGGCGCTTCTGTTCGTGTTGTTTTTATTTAGTTACTACATTTCGACCTTCGTGGGCGGCGCACTTTATACCACAGTGATGGCACTAAAACGCGCCGCATCGGGTGACTTAACCGGACGTTTAAACTTCTTCGAAGTAAAGGACGAATTCAGTATCTTAGCCATCAGTATCGATGCCTTAGTGGAGCGTCAGCATCTGTTAGTGAAACAAATCGCCGAGTCGACAACGAAAATCCGCGAGGTAGTGTCCTCGTTTCGTAGTACAGCGCAGCAAGGTCAATCCTTGGCGGTGAACCAGAGACAACATTTGGACTCCCTAGCGACAGCGATGGAAGAAATGACCGCCGCAGTGAAAGAAGTCGCCCGCAATGCCGAGCAATCTTCTGCCGAAACCCAAGAGGCTAATCAACAAGTTAGCGCGGGCGGTAAAGACATTGAAACCACAGTCAAAGCCATCGATGTGTTATCGGATGAAATTTCTTCAGCCTCGAATGCGGTGGGCGTACTCAATGATAACGCCAGTAAAATTGATGAAGTGGTATCAACTATTAATGCGATTTCCCAGCAAACCAACCTACTCGCCCTCAACGCGGCGATTGAAGCGGCGCGCGCTGGTGAACAAGGTCGTGGTTTTGCCGTGGTCGCCGATGAAGTGCGTACCTTAGCGGGCCGCACTCAAGCCGCGACGGTTGAGATCAAAACCATGATCGAATCGCTGCAATCGGGCACTCGCAATCTAACCCAAGTGATGTCACGTACTGTGAGTCAAGCGAATGAAGGCAAACAACACGTACTGCAAACGGGTAAAGACTTAGAGTTTATCGCCCATCACAGTAATAAAGTGTTTGAAATGAGTGTGCTAATCGCCACCTCGGCCGAAGAACAATCGGCTGTGGCCAACGAGATTGCGACTAACCTGATGGAAATCCGCAACCAGTCCCACGATGTGGAGCAATCGGCTAACCAGTCGGTTTCAGGTTGTGATGAGCTGCAAGCAACAGCTGGGCAGCTTGATCAGTTGATGGTGGGATTAAAAATCTAGTCGAGCATTATTTGATGGAATTTAAATTCACTTAACACCAAAAATGCACAAGGGAGCGATAATCGCTCCCTTGTTGTTTTTTCATTCTGACGGTAACGGTCCAATCAACTACTGTTGTTTCAATCAACCAGTGTCGTTTCAACCAATAATTCACTTTTCAATCAATAAGTCACTTTTCAATCGACAACGCGACGGTAAAAATTAATCTACGTCTGTTAATCCACATCTTTGAGTGGCCATAGCACGATATGATCTTCAATATCCTTCACGCGTCTTTCATCGACCACTTTGCCTTGGATCGACATGCCCGCTAAATGCATCGCTTCTTTAGAGCCAGTCAGCAGCGGATGCCAGCTCGGTAGCTCACGTCCTGCCGCTAAGCGGCGATATGCGCAGCTGTCGGGAAGCCAAGTTAACTCATGGATATTATCAATCGTGATCACAGTACATTGCGGGACATGGGTGAAACGGTCACTGTAATGCTGACAGCCCGCCGTTTGATGATCGAGCAAAAGGCAGGCCGCATTGGTGTAATACAAGTCTTCGGTTTCATCATCTATCAACTTGTTTAAACAACATTTACCACAACCGTCACACAGGGATTCCCACTCGGTTGCGCTCATCTGCGCTAATGTTTTGCTCTGCCAAAATGCCATGATTAACTGTATCTTCTCAATAAAAAGCCCGCTTAATGCGGGCTATTTTACACTAGTTTATCGGCGGATACTTTATTCTCTCGGACAGATGCGCGACAGAAATCCCGAAATAATCGGTATTCTGCCAGTGCATTAATGCGCGGTAATTGCCATAAACGAGGTATTTTCGACCGGTAACACCATCGGGCATGATTAGCGAGGCGTTGATGTCTTCGCGGGACGGCAAATCGGTATGATCAAACTTGCGAATACCGAGAGTTTGCCACTGGGCTAAGGACTGGGGTTTATCTAATCCAGCGACGGCCAAATCAAGCGTTGCGGGCACTTGTACCTGTCGCCCCCAAGTATCATTGCCGTTCCAACCGAGTTGCTGTAGCAAATACGCCGCGGAGGCAAACGCATCTTGTGTGTTGTGCCAAATGTCTTTCTTACCGTCGCCATCGCCGTCCTGCCCATAGGCAAGATAATCCGTTGGCATCAGCTGCGTTTGTCCCATGGCGCCATTCCAACGACTTTTAAGATCTTGAAAACCGATATGATCTTTATCCATTATGCTGAGCGCTGCCATAAACTCTTTTTTGAAGAAAGCTTCGCGCTCGCCGCCAAAGGCCAGTGACGCCGTCACAGATAGCACAGGATAATCGCCAGAAGCTTCACCAAAGTCGGAGACAAGCCCCCAGAGCGCGACTAAGAAGCGTGGCTGAACAGCGTATTGGCTGGCGATGGCGTTGAGTTGTTGTTCATGCTCTTTAAATAGTACACGTGCGGTGTCAACTTTCCACTCGGGCACAGTGTCGGCGAGATAAGTATCGAGGTTGTGAGTTTTTTCTGTCTGGAGGCTGGCTGTCGCTCGGGCTTTTTTGAAGAGTTTGATCTGGGGAAAGGCTAAATCTAAGGTCGTTTGGCTGATGCCCTGAAGACGGGCTTCTTGCTTTAACTGAATTAAATAATCACTAAAGCTGATTTTCTCGTCCGACTGCTGCGCCATGGCTGGCAAACTGCACG
This sequence comes from Shewanella sp. SACH, assembly GCF_001887095.2. Lineage (NCBI taxonomy): Bacteria > Pseudomonadati > Pseudomonadota > Gammaproteobacteria > Alteromonadales > Shewanellaceae > Shewanella > Shewanella sp. SACH. Next base: position 955,598 of record NZ_MPDG02000001.1, on the reverse strand, counting down.
CACTCAGCCAAATGATGAAACAGACAAATAACCTGATGGGAGCGAAGATATATGCTGCAAGTCGATAAAGCTTATTCTGATAAACCCCAAAGTGACAAACCTTAACTGGGTAAGTATTGGTTTGATAAGCTTGGGTTAGATAAGTACGGTATCGATGCATATACCTTCCTGTTATTTTTATGCTATTGGCTTAATCTTTGATCCCAAGACTGAGCTTATGCTCTGCCAATAAATTCACCTGAGGAGGTGGAATTTGTAAATAAAAGCCGTTTTCCTCCATCGCAGCTCTTACCTTTTGAATATCTGCCATGCCTAACGCATCACGTTTCGCAATAGGAAACACCATCACCAGCTTTGGCACGCCGAACATTTCCATCAAAGGCGCTGGAACATCATCAAAACAATCTCTTTTCTTCACAAATAAATAAGTATCAGCCTTTCGGCTACTTTTATAAACGGCACATAGCATAAGAGTACAAATATCCAATAGTTCAAACTTGCCAGTCAATGGGGCACACTATAACATGGTCGCCTAGTAATTTAATTGTAAAATCAGCGAACCGACTGATGATTTCTGGAGAATAGTGCCGGGATGTCAAAACCTAGCTTAGAGTTAAAAGGCGCTTCTTTTACTCTTTCAGTGCTTCATATTAATAGCAGCGATTTACAAGCTGTCATGACTGAATTAGACAGTAAGTTGGCACAAGCTCCTCAGTTTTTTCTGGGTGCTCCTTTAGTCGTCAATCTGAGTGCGATCCAACACGACAGCTTAAATTTAAGTGCGTTAAAGGATCTGCTGATCTCACGTCAATTAGTGATTGTTGGCATAACGGGCGCGACAACCGTACTCAGTAAACAGGCCAAAGACTTAGGCCTTGCCATAGTCAAAGCCGGAAAACAGAGCAGTACGCCACCGCCTGCACCTCGCCAAACTAAGATAGTGAAGCAAAATATTCGTTCAGGCCAACAAGTCTACGCAAAAAATGGTGATTTAATCATATTTGGTGCGGTAGGCAATGGCGCAGAAGTCATCGCAGATGGTAGCATTCATATCTATGGCGCATTGCGAGGGAAAGCCATGGCAGGCGCGGCTGGCGATACCACCGCCGTCATCATAGCCCACTCTCTGGAGGCCGAACTCGTTTCAATAGCAGGGCAATATTGGCTCGCTGAAAATCTACAACAACATAGCTCAGATAAAAGCGGCTGCATTCGCCTAGACGGTGAGTCGCTTATGGTTGAATCATTGCCCCTCTAAATGGCAGAACAAAGGATAGAGAGAAACATGGCACAAATTATTGTTGTCACTTCAGGTAAAGGCGGCGTAGGTAAAACCACATCGAGTGCTGCGATTGCGACCGGTCTTGCCATGCAAGGACACAAGACAGTCGTTATCGATTTCGATATTGGTTTACGGAATTTAGACTTGATCATGGGTTGCGAGCGTCGTGTGGTTTATGACTTCGTCAATGTGATCAATGGTGAAGCCAATTTAAATCAAGCGCTGATCAAAGATAAGCGCTGCGACAAGTTATTCGTATTACCCGCTTCACAGACTCGCGATAAAGATGCGCTGACTAAAGAAGGCGTCGGCCGTGTGCTGGACGATTTAGCCAAAGACTTTGAGTTTATTCTGTGTGATTCACCTGCGGGGATTGAGCAAGGCGCTATGATGGCACTGTATTTTGCCGACATCGCCATTGTGACCACGAACCCAGAAGTCAGTTCAGTGCGCGACTCAGACCGTATTTTAGGGATGCTGCAGAGCAAATCCCGTCGTGCCGAGCTAAACCTTGAGCCTATCAAAGAATACTTACTGCTGACGCGTTATTCACCGAGCCGTGTAAAATCGGGCGAAATGTTGAGTGTCGACGACGTGAAAGAGATTCTGGCCATTGAATTACTCGGCGTGATCCCTGAATCACAATCGGTACTGAAAGCCTCTAACTCAGGCGTGCCTGTGATTATCGATCAAGAAAGTGATGCAGGTTTAGCCTACAGTGACACAGTTGCACGTTTACTGGGCGAAGATGTACCAGTACGCTTTATTACGGAAGAAAAGAAAGGTTTCTTACAACGGATATTTGGTAGCTAATTATGTCTTTACTCGACTATTTCAAAAGCAAGAAAAAGCCTAGCACTGCGGTAATGGCTAAAGAGCGCCTACAGATCATTGTGGCTCATCAACGTGGACAAAGGGACACTCCCGATTACTTCCCGCAGATGAAACAAGAGATCATCGCCGTTATTCGCAAATATGTGCAGATTTCTGATGATCAAGTTTCTGTGCAGTTAGATCAAAACGACGCGAACCTGTCGGTACTCGAACTTAACGTCACATTGCCTGACAGATAAGTCGATTACGCAAAAAGCGTCATCTTCTGTGGAAGATGACGCTTTTTGTTGGCTGTTTTCCAGCTTAAATGCTGCGCATAAAGTACAAGACTTCACGCGCAAGATTTAAATACTAGATTAAAAGCCTTAGACCTCAAGCTTAGCTAGGGACTCAGCGGCAATCTCGCCCCGCCATCCGCATAACACCGCGGGCAAATCCCCTTGTTGCTTATCCCAACGCCATTGCAAAAACTCATGGATATGACGTTTAGAACCGAGCATTTCCTGCGGCACATCATGCTGTTCGCACAACTCGACTAAGCAGCTTTTAATCGCCTTAAAGGCCGATTTGTAGCCCGACTTCAACGCCAACACATCCACTAATTCGGGTAAATTGACCAAATCAGCGGTTTGCAGCACACGTAATAGATCTTTGCCGTGGATACGTTTTTCTTGCTCAGTCAAATCATTGAGCTTAAACAAGTCAGCCGAGGATTTAGGTTGCTTCTTCGCTAATGCGATAAGGCCATGATCTTTGACCACAAAACCTAGGGCTAAATCACGCACTAAGGCTTTTTCAAGACGCCACTTGGCGAGCACTTTAAGGTAAGCCAATTGGATTTCGGTCAGTTGGAAAGCATTTTTCACTTTCAAATAAGCCGTGTCGAGATCAGGATCGGCAAGCCTGCCCTGAGTCATCCTTTCCCCTTCCTCGTATAACCAAGCTAAACGGCCTTGGGCGCTGAGTTTCGCTTCCAGTTGAGGATAGAGCTGATACAAGTACAGGACGTCATTCGCGGCGTAGCTTAACTGGGCTTCCGTTAAAGGGCGGCGGATCCAATCGGTACGCGACTCGCCTTTATCGATTACTTCACCAAGGCAAGTTTCAACTAACTTGGCATAACCTACACCATGACCCATACCACACAAAGAGGCGGCGATTTGGCTATCAAACAAAGGCGTAGGCTGACATTTACCATAATGGGCAAAGACTTCTAAGTCTTCACTACAGGAATGCACAAGCTTAACGATATTCTGGTCCGATAACAGCGCCCAAAACTGGGCTAAATCAGGTAAAGCCACCGGATCAATCAAAGCTAAGGTTTTACCATCATAGGCTTGGATCAAACCTAACTTGGCATAATAAGTACGAGTACGAACAAACTCGGTATCTAACACGAGTATCTTACTCTGTTTATATTGGGCAACGAGAGCATTAAGGCTTGCTTCATCACTCACATATTGAAACGCTGACAAATTCTTCTCCAGATCCTGTGGGTCAATCACAGTCCATAAAAACAAAAGCCGGCAAATGCCGGCTTCAATCTTACGCGCGCTTAGCTTCGTCTCTAAGTTCTCGTCGCAAGATTTTACCCACGTTGGTTTTAGGTAACTCGTTCCTAAATTCTACCAGCTTCGGTACTTTATATCCCGTTAAATGAATACGGCAGTGCTTAATGATGTCTTCAGCGGTTAAAGATTTATCTTTTGCCACCACAAATACCTTCACTAACTCACCACTGGCGTCGTTTGGTACACCAACAGCGGCCACCTCAATCACTTTAGGATGCAGTGCGACCACTTCTTCGACTTCATTAGGGAATACGTTAAAGCCTGAAACTAAGATCATGTCTTTCTTACGATCGACAATATAGAAGAACCCTTTCTCATCCATGTAACCAATATCGCCCGTGGCTAACCAGCCGTCGGTATCAATCACTTTGGCAGTTTCTTCAGGACGTTGCCAATAGCCTTTCATTACCTGAGGACCTTTACCGAACAGTTCACCGGTTTCGCCTTGGGCTAATACCTTGCCGTCATCGTCACGGATTTGAATGAGCGTCGAAGGTGCAGGGAAACCAATTGAACCGTTGTAACCATCTAAATTATATGGGCAACAGGTTAATAAAGGTGAGGCTTCAGTCAGACCATAACCTTCGAGTAAACGGGTCTTAGTGATAGCTTGCCATTTATCCGCGACGGCTTTTTGTACCGCCATGCCGCCACCGATAGACAGTTTCAAGCGTGAAAAATCCAACTGGGAAAATTCATCACTGTTCACTAACGCGTTAAACAAGGTGTTTACCCCAGTCAATGCAGTGAAAGGATACTTTTTCAACTCGGCAACAAATCCTGGGATATCACGAGGATTGGTGATAAGTAAGTTCTGGCTGCCTTTGTGCAAAAACAGCAGGCAATTCACGGTCAACGCGAAGATGTGATACAGCGGCAAAGCCGTTACAACAAACTCGCTGCCATCGTTTAAGGCGGGCGAATAAGCGCCATCGGCCTGCAATACGTTGGCGACAATATTGCCATGGGTCAACATAGCGCCTTTAGACACCCCAGTTGTGCCACCTGTGTATTGCAAAAACGCTAAGTCGTCGTTAGTCACTTCAGGCTTGATGTATTGCATGCGACGACCGGTTGATAAGGTGTCGCGCATCGATAGGGCGTGGGGTAAGTCGTATTTAGGCACTAACTTCTTAATGTACTTCACCACAAAGTTCACTAAGGTGCGTTTTGGCGCACTTAATTGGTCACCTAAACTGGTGATAATGACGCTTTCAACGGGCGTTTGTTCGACAACTTCTTCTAAGGTACGGGCGAAGTTTGACACGACAACGATGGCTTTGGCGCCCGAGTCAATCAACTGATGTTTAAGTTCGCGCGGGGTATATAGCGGGTTAACGTTAACGACCACCATACCGGCACGTAAAACACCAAACAGTGCAATCGGGTATTGCAACAGGTTTGGCATCATTAAGGCGACACGATCGCCCTTTTCAAGCTTTAATTCATTTTGTAGATACGCGGCGAATGCACGGCTGCGTTCTTCCAATTTACGATAGGTTAGCGTGGCACCCATGTTAATAAATGCAGGTTGATCTTCATACTTAGCCACCGCTGTTTCGAACATATCAACAAGCGATGAGTACTGCTCCACATTAATTTCAGCAGGCACATCTTTTGGCAAATGATTAATCCAAGGCTGATCCACAACTCTCTCCTAAATCCCCACAACTGCGGAAACAATATCCATACAAGCGTCAATACTCGATAAATACCGAGTTAAAATACCGGCTTACATTTTATAGTTATTGATTGACTCGTCATAAATCATACGAGCGTTTTAATTTTGATCATCATCACATAAAAAAAACAAAAAACCTAGCGTCTTTTTTAGGGCGGCAAAGGCAGCCTATTTAACGAATTCGCGGATCAAGCGTGCAACGCCTTCAGCATTGTCCATATGCACATGATGATCGCCCTCAATTATATGTTCAGACAAATGTTTGAACCAAGTTCGCGCCTTAGGTATGGCGGTCTGCAACTGGCTAAATCCTTGTTTGCCACACACTAATAAGGTTTCAATATTGATGTCCTGCATCAAGGCATCAACTTGGGCGAAGGTTAGCCGTTGGGGTGAATCTAATCTCAATCGAGGATCACTGCGCCAACCTATGCCCTCACCTTCGGGTTGCATATTACGCTCGAGCAACAGACTACACCAAGGTTCGGCAAGTCCTGTTAAATGTGCCCTCGCCCGCACTGCGGTATCTATGCTGTCGTAAATTTTTGCCTGCCCATGCTTCTGGGTTAAATATTTCTCGTGTTGATAGAAGCTTTTCCTTAGTCGTGCTTTCGCCTGCGTTGGCGACTCAGACAAGGGGCTTAACGCTTCAATCAATACCAGCTTGTTGACCTTTTCAGGGAAGGTTGCCGTATACGCCGAGGCAATAATGCCACCGAGCGAATGCCCCACCATAGCCACAGGCTTTTGCGGTAATGCCGTTAACAGTGCATCCAAATCATACAAGTAATCAATCCAATGCAGCGGATAATGCCCCGGCCTGTGCGCCGAAAAACCATGTCCAGGCCAATCAATGGCGAGCACTTGATAATCGAGTAAATGTGCCGCTAAGGGCTCAAAACTGTTGGCGTTATCTAACCAGCCATGCAAGGCCAGTAATAAAGGTTTATCCTTCGCCCCCCATAATCGGCCCGCGACCTTAATATGAGGTAATACAAATTCGATTTGATTTTGGGGGGCGAGAGATTGCCACATAATGCCTCTGATGTCAGGTAATTAAGATGATTTTTTGACAAATTTGAGTGTCATACGATCACTTTCACCGATCGCTTGGAATTTTTCTTTATCCGTGTCACCCAAAGCAAAGGATGGCGGTAGCGTCCAAACACCTTTGGCGTAATCCTTAGTATCTTTGGGGTTCGCATTGATTTCGGCGCTTTCAACTAAGGTGAAACCGGCTTTTTTGGCTAGAGCAACCATGGCCGCTTGATCCATATAGCCAGTGCTAAAATTCATCCCTTCGTTGGCTCTATGCTCCACCACACCAAAGACACCGCCGTCTTTCAATACTCTATATGACGCGGCAAACACATTCTCTAACTGATCACTTGATGCCCAGTTATGAAGATTACGGAAGGTTAATACCAGATCGGCACTGCCATCGGCGCCTAAGTCCATCTTATTTGGGGGATCGAAAGTGACCATTTTGGCATTGCCCATGACGTCTTTATTAGCCGTCATCCACGCAGCATACTTAGTACCAGCATTGGCACGATAGCGATTTCCAGGCGTGTCCGTCGCGGGAGTAGTTTCAAAACTGGCGGCGATATATTGGCCTTCTTTGGCTAAATAAGGCCCTAATATCTCGCTATACCAACCATTACCTGGCCAGAGTTCAATCACAGTTTGTGTTGGGGTAATGCCAAAAAAACTTAAGGTTTCAGCGGGATGACGATAAACGTCACGACTGGCATTTTTAGCCTGACGAAAATCGCTTTTTAAGACTTTATCTAAACTCTCATCGGCGTAGGTAGCACTCGAACATAAACCAGCAAGCAATAGACTGGCAACTAAGGTGACTTTTTTCATTGTAATTCTCCATGGATACCGAAGGCTTAAGCTAGCAGCCAATGGCCAAAAATCCAAGGAATAGAAGTCGTAAAACCTAGGTTTGAGTGACATAAGTGGTTATGGGTCAAAGTGATGAGTCAATTCACCTTTATCCAAACCAATAAAGCGCAAAGCGGAAAAAAGCCAGAGGAAACACAATACGCCTGAGGTATTAAATGACCTTGAGGATTAGCGACTCGCAGCGTTATCGACACGGCGCCACGCAAAATACAAGGCGCAGGCACTGGTTAATAACCAGAGTCCCACCCAGATCCACGCGGGGATCCAAGAACGTTCTGCCAACATCACCGCATCACCTTGGCCATCAAGCCCGAGCAACACAGTTGGACTTGCCAGCGCATTGAGCATAATCATCAAGCCAATAATACGTAGAAACTGGGTCAGCATCTTGTTTTGACTGAGTTTAAGCGGTAACAACAAAATAATAGTGAGTACGGCTAGAATCGCCAGCGTGAGGATATCCCTTCCCCAAAGCAAGCCGCTTAGCACCACTAAAGCGCCCAGCAAGGCAAAGCTCACGCGGATCCCTTTTGGCCAAGTCGCGAGCAAGTAGATTAAATATCCCCAACAGGCCGCGCCAAAATACCCAGCAAAGCCAATCAACATCGGCGAACCGCCTTGGCTAAAACAAAAGCCTGCGCCGTTAGGAAACAACTGAATATGGCTGACCACGCCCGAGCTTAATATCGTCGCAATGCCGTGGGACAATTCATGGAAATAGCTTTCAAGCCATTTAAACGGCACACTTAAATAGGGAATGCGAGTGATGAGTAACGCCACCACCAGCTCGATAATAAACAAGCCACGGCTTGGCACACCGCTGGCGGCTAAACCTGTTAATTTAGAAGAGGAAAATCGCGAGGTAGAACGGGGAGGCTTTTGTTGATGTTCAAGCATACAAGTCCACGCCAACCATTTGCTGAATTTCATCGCGTTTGGCGGCATGTTGAGTTTGTAAATATTGGGCTATCGCCCCCTGATGGCCACGCGTGTCTTGCTCATACTCTAGGTGGGCGCCGAGCCTTGACTGTAAATTTCCCGCTGCGCTTTTACTTTTAGGCTGGGTTTCTAAACTAAGGGCTTCGACGGCATCTTGCTCAATCACTGGGCGTGACGATTCAGGCGCGGTTAGCCCCTGAGCTATAGCGGGTCTATTACTCGCTACAGCATTCGTCAAACTCATTTGATTCACATTAACTTGCATCAAGAAGCCTTAAGTTTGCACTATTCATCGTTAAGCCATTCATCGTAAAGAATGCTTAGCATTAATTGCCTGAGATTCTATCGCAGATACTCAGGCAAAGAACAGCTTATTCACGACCGGGTAACTTTTTCCATGTGACTGTATCACGTAAATACACAGGTTCAAGCTCATCGACCGAGGTTGTTAGCCCTGCTTTGATACCTGTCTCAGCCAATATCAGCATAGCCCTTGCATCGGGATATTTCACGGCGTCGAGAGCTAAAATCCCCTTGCCGAGTGTCAGTAAATCCGGATACGCATCAAAACCTGTACCGCAAGCCACTATGGGCGCTTGAGTATCAAGCTGAAGTTGTACGTTGGCAGGTGCACTGACCACTTCTTTACCGACTAATGTCGCAATACCATCGACGGCCACAAACTGCCCCCAATACACTTCGCCCATGCGCGCATCAATGGCACACAGCACTTGCTCGGCTTGATGCTCGCTAATGGCCATTTGTGCCATTGCCGCTAAGGTTGAAATACCAATCACAGGTAAATCTAACCCCAGTGCCAGACCTTGGGTCATGCTAGTGCAGATACGGATCCCCGTAAAACTGCCAGGACCTCGACCATAGGCAATCGCCGCTACTTTATCTAAGCTAATGCCCGCTTGCTTGAGCACTGAATCGACCATAGGCAACAGACGCTGGCTGTGTTCACGCGGCGCATCGGCAAGTTCAGCATAAATCTGACCTTGATATTGCAGCGCAGCTGAGCAGGATTCGGTACAAGTGTCTAAGGCAAGAATACAAGCAGAGTGTTCGTGTGTTATTGTCATTTCAAAACCGGATTAGCGGGCAAGATTTCGCATCAAGTTGACCATTTCGGTATTGTGCGAATATGCCATGAGTAAACTGGCGCAAATAATAACATCAAATGCCCGAAAACAAAGGGCTAAGCAAGCAAGTCAGCTAAAATAGCGCCCGCATGATATCCATTAGCAAATCAGGAGTTGATGGATTTATGTGATCTAAGTCAATGATCGATAAACTCATTAATGAATACCGCCAGCTTGGGGAAACTTTTTCAACTTTACTTGTCAGAGCAGACAAGTCTGGATTGAATTCATTCCTTGCCATTCCTTTACTATTGTACGATTGCACTAACTCGCCTTCGATAAGGATATTTCATGTTAAACACGCCTCCATTGCGTCGCCTAAGACGCTTACGTAGTTCAGAAGCGATGCGCGATCTGTTGCGCGAAACCCATATTTCGTTAAGCGATCTCATCCATCCCCTGTTCATTGAAGAGCACATCACCCACGCAGTGCCTATCTCCACGCTACCTGGTATCAGCCGTTTACCAGAGAGTGCACTGGCGGATGAAGTGCGCGAACTTTACGCCCTCGGGATCCGTTATGTAATGCCCTTTGGGATTTCGCACACTAAGGATGATAAAGGCAGCGACACATGGGATGACAATGGCTTGCTCGCCCGCATGGTGCGTACCATTAAAGCCGCCGTGCCTGAGATGATGGTGATCCCCGATATTTGTTTTTGTGAATATACAGATCACGGCCATTGCGGCGTGGTGCACAATAATGAAGTCTGCAACGATCTCACCGTCGAAAATTTAGTTAAGCAATCGGTGACTGCCGCCAAAGCGGGCGCCGACATGTTAGCGCCATCGGCCATGATGGACGGTCAAGTGAAAGCCATTCGCCAAGGGCTTGATGCCGCAGGTTTTGAGCATGTGGCGATTCTGGCCCACTCGGCAAAATTCGCCTCTTCCTTCTACGGTCCTTTCAGAGCGGCGGTCGATTGTGAACTCAGTGGTAACCGCAAGGGATATCAGCTTGATTATGCCAACGGTCGCCAAGCCCTGTTAGAAGCCTCATTAGATGAAGCCGAAGGCGCCGATATTCTGATGGTTAAACCCGGTACGCCCTACTTAGATGTGTTAAGCCGTTTAAGACAAGAAACCCACTTGCCACTCGCCGCCTATCAAGTCGGCGGCGAATATGCGGGCATCAAGTTTGCAGCACTTGCAGGTGCGTTGGATGAGCGTGCAGTGGTGACTGAAACATTTGTTGGCTTAAAGCGAGCCGGAGCGGATTTGATTGTCAGCTATTACACCAAACAATATGCCCAGTGGTTAGCCGAGAGCAGATAGTTACCTCGGTAACTACCGTTGCGGACATTAAAAAATCTATAAAAAACGCCACCTTTATCGGTGGCGTTTTTGTATTTAGCATCCTGCGCTGAATTGCTTAAGCTTTTTGCAATCGTGCAAACAAGGCTTTCACTTTATCGACTTTAGGGCGCACGACCATCTGACAGTAAGGTTGCTCACCGTGTAAAGCAAAGTAATCATTGTGATAATTTTCAGCGGGATAAAACGTCTCAAATGCTGACACTTGGGTCACAATAGGCGCATCAAAAACCTTAGCCGCCGCTAACTGAGTCAACATAGCGGTGGTTTGCTCAATCTGCTCGGCATTATGGGCAAACACCACAGAGCGATATTGTGGCCCCTTATCATTGCCTTGACGATTGAGCGTAGTCGGATCATGACTCTCAAAAAAGACCTGCAACAGCGTCGTAAAATCAATTTCCTCTGGGCTGAACTCGACATGCACAACCTCTGCATGGCCAGTTTGGCCCGAGCAAACGGATTTATAATCGGCATCATGGGCATCACCGCCGGCATAGCCAGAAGTGACGTTCACCACGCCTTTGAGGCTTTGAAAGATAGCCTCGACGCACCAAAAACACCCTGCGCCAAAAGTCGCAAAGCTGTTCGATGCTGGTTCAACAGCATCATCCATCCCTTTAAAAACCATAGAAACGGAGTTAACACAGTGACGAATATTATTGGGGGTTAACATCTCACCTTCAAAAACATGGCCTAAATGGCCGCCACACTGGCTACAGACAATCTCGGTTCTGCGGCCATCGGCGTCGACATGGCGCGTTACAGCGCCGGCAATTTCATCATCAAAGGCTGGCCAACCACAATGGGCATTAAATTTATGCTCAGAGCGGTACAAGGGCGCATGGCATTTTTTGCATAAATACAAACCCTTGGCATCATGATCATAATACTCACCACTAAAGGGGCGTTCAGTGCCTTTCTCTTCGATAACATAGCGTTCAAAATCGGTCAGTTTGTTCATATTAATGCCCTTTCGACTCACGTCGTTGTCTATTTTGATACTCTTCATTCAGTTGATTAAGGAGCTGATCCATAAAAAGCCCACATAAGACCCACTCCAAGCAAGATTTCTTGCGCTCGGCTTCAAAATGCGGCCGACATCAATCCAATCACAACAAATCCAATAGCCCATACTAACGGGTTTAACGGCTAAAATCTTGCCACTTAAGTCAGTCCTAATCTATGCGTTTAAATCATTGCTCATTAAGCGACAGCATAAGTGACGGAAAATACAGCAGTTGCTCTCACTCACCCTCGCTGAGTATTTGCACCCGCTCCAACGCACGGCTACACTTGCAGCGGGTCAAATTACAACTAAATATAACAAGTAGAAACCACAATGAAATTAGAAACCATTGATTACCGCGCTGAAAACAGTGCCCAGCAATTCGTTGAATCACTTCGGGAAACTGGCTTTGGTGTTTTATCTAATCATCCGATTGATAAGCGCTTAGTTGAAGACATCTACACCGAGTGGCAAGCCTTTTTTAACTCAGAAGCTAAAAACGACTACATGTTTAAAAAGGAAACCCACGACGGTTTCTTCCCAGCATCGATTTCTGAAACTGCCAAAGGCAACACAGTCAAAGACATTAAAGAGTATTACCACGTGTACCCCTGGGGCCGGATCCCCGATTCACTGCGTGCCAATATTCTCGCCTATTATGACAAAGCCAACGCGCTGGCCGCTGAGCTCTTAGAGTGGATTGAAACCTACTCACCCGAAGACGTAAAAGCCAAGTTTTCGATGCCATTGCCAGAAATGATCGCCAACAGCCAAAAAACCTTGCTGCGCATTCTGCATTACCCGCCGATGACGGGCAGTGAAGAAATGGGCGCCATTCGCGCGGCAGCCCACGAAGATATCAACCTTATCACTGTGTTACCTGCAGCCAATGAGCCTGGACTGCAAGTGAAAGCCAAAGATGGCACTTGGTTAGATGTCCCCAGTGATTTTGGCAGCATCATTATCAATATCGGTGACATGCTACAGGAAGCGTCTGGCGGCTATTTCCCGTCGACGTCACATCGCGTCATCAATCCTGAAGGTACGGATAAAACCAAACCAAGGATCTCTTTGCCGTTGTTTTTACATCCAAACCCTGCTGTCGTGCTGTCTGAGCGTTATACCGCCGACAGTTATCTGATGGAAAGACTGCGCGAGCTTGGCGTTATTTAACCCCGAATACCGCCCATTAATCCGAGAGATAATCGCAAGAGACAGTCAAGGATTAAGCGATTAAAGCGCCTTAGGGCGCTTTTTTTATGACATTCGCCACCTTCAAGGTAGAATAGCCGTTCTTTAAGTTATTTAGGACAAGGCGTTATCATGGCAATTCAGTGGTATCCAGGGCATATGCACAAGGCACGCAAAGAGATTGAAGAGGCAATGCCTCAGGTCGATCTTGTTATCGAAGTGCTGGACGCGCGTATTCCCTACAGTAGCGAAAACCCCATGGTGGCTCAGCTTCGAGGCGACAAACCTTGTATCAAACTGCTCAATAAATCTGATCTGGCCGATCCAGAGATCACAGCACAATGGATTGAATACTTAGAACGCGAACAAGGCGTAAAAGCCACAGCGATCACCACACTGCAAGCGGCAATGGTGAAAAAGATCCCTGATATCTGCCGTAAGCTAGTGCCGAGTCGCGATAAAACCGAAAAAGACATACGCACTATGATCATGGGGATCCCCAACGTTGGGAAATCCACCATCATCAATACCTTAGCTGGCCGTGTTATCGCCAAAACCGGTAACGAACCAGCGGTCACCAAAACCCAGCAAAGGATCAATTTACGTAACGGTATCGTACTCTCGGACACCCCAGGGATTTTGTGGCCCAAAGTGGATAACGAAGCGAGCAGCTATCGCCTCGCCGTCACTGGCGCTATCAAAGATACCGCAATGGAATATGAAGATGTGGCTCTGTTCGCCGCTAAGTATTTCTTAACCGCTTATCCAAAAGAGATTTGTGAGCGCTATAACCTCAGTGAACTACCAAAGGATGACGTGGCTTTACTCGAAGCGATTGGTCGTAAACGTGGCGCACTGCGTCCCGGTGGTCGCATCGATATGCACAAGGCATCTGAGTTATTGCTGCATGAATACCGCTCAGGCAAAATCGGCCTACTCTCGCTAGAAACGCCTGCGATGGCCGAGCTTGAGAAGATTGAAGTCGCCCGTATCATGGCCATAAAAGAAGCCGAGAAAGAAGCCAAACTGGCTAATGAAAAGCTGAAACGTTCAGGCAAACGCCATAACGACTAAGCCATCACGACTAAATCAGCTTGCGACTCTGCGAGCGTTGAAAATAACGCGCGGAGTGTGTTGAAGATAAGGCGCTGATGACTTTGATATTCAAGCTTATTAGGCTAATTCATCAAATTTAAAATTTAAGCCAGCATATTGAATATGCTGGCTTTTTTATTTTAATAAACGGAGATGTGGCGTTAAAAAACACTGTCACGCGCAACTACTTTTGCGCACCTGAGGCCAGCTTATCGAGCAAGGCATCCATACTCTGCTCTAATAAATCCAACACCAGTTCAAAGCCCTGATCGCCACCATAGTAAGGGTCCGGCACTTCTGTGACTTGCGTATCCGCATAGGAGAGCATTAACTGTAACTTGTACTGAAACTCGAGCGGACAACGGCTACGCAAATCCGCTAAATTGGCCTTATCCGCCGCCAAAATTAAATCAAAGTGTTCAAAGTCGACATCCACAACCTGCCGTGCCCGCATTCCATCGAAACTAAAACCCCGCTTTTTCCCCGCCGCCATAGCACGGCTATCAGGCCTATCCCCTTGGTGATAACCAATAGTACCCGCAGAGTCCACCTCAATATTAAGCCTGCGCTGCGCAACCTTAAAGCGACACACAGCTTCTGCCGTCGGTGAACGGCAGATATTGCCCATACACACCATTAATATGCGTTGCACTCTCGCCTCTTTCATTTCATTCAATCCTTCAACAGTCAAAGCTTATCCATCGTCATGATTAATTGATTAAATGTGCTTTGTGCCTGAGTTGTCAAATTAAGGCGACATAGGAGTGAAATCATTGCCAATTAATCAGTAAATATGGAAGGTTTGTTTTAATTTATACATTAACGTTCATCGTGATACGCCAGTATTCGCTAGGTTATCAACATCATGTTCGACTTGTCGCGCAGCCACTTATCACACTTTATGCTTTTACAATACACTCTATATGACATGATTTGTATATATGATAAAGGGCAACACATTGAACTCAAGTGGTATCACTCAGTATCTGCTTAACAATTCATGTGTGGTCTATTTAATAAATCTTCAGCCGTACTTGTAAATACTAGATAAATACCACAAAAACTAATAATTTCACTTGATATGGTTCTTTTATCGGCTAGGTTTATAACTGCATGTACGGTTTAAACGATTATGAACTTACAAACCGCTGCAAATTCACTGGAATAAAAAATAAGCAACAGAGTACAACAAGAGGAAATGTGAAATGGATTTTATTGAAAGGATTGATGTTCTCTCTAAACGTATCCCACAAATTGCTAGTAGCCTTCAAACCGAAGAAGCGACAAAGAATGCCTTAATCATGCCCTTCCTGCATACAGTTTTGGGATATGACGTATTCAATCCCAATGAAGTTGTTCCGGAATTTACTGCCGATACTGCCTGTAAGAAAGGTGAAAAAGTAGATTATGCTTTAATGAAAGATGGCGAAGTACAAATACTGATAGAATGTAAAAAGTACAACGAAAAACTATCAATAAAACATGCTGCTCAGCTATTTCGTTATTTTTCAGTAACGAACGCCCGTCTTGCCATTTTGACAAATGGCACTGAGTATCAGTTCTATACCGACCTAGATGCTCCAAATAAAATGGATGAAAAACCATTTCTTACACTGGATCTGGAAAATATTGACGAGCATTTAATTCCTGAAGTAAAGAAACTCACCAAAAGTTCATTCGATGTAGATTCCATCGTAAGTGCAGCAGGTGAACTTAAGTACTTAAGCCAAATAAAACGTATCATAAGCGAGCAGTTTAAAGAACCTGAGGACGAATTCATCCGCTTTTTTGCTTCAAGAGCCTACGATGGTGTTCTCACACCCAAAGTGAAACACCAATTCGCAGAGATTACGCATAAAGCACTAAGACAATTTCTAAGCGACAGTATCAATGAACGATTAAAATCTGCTATTGGTGGGGATAAGCCAGTTGTTGAAGATAAAAACTCAAGCGAGTCTTTAATAATTTCCGATGACGAAAAAATTAAAGTCATTACAACAGATGAAGAAATAGAAGGTTTCAATATTATTAAAGCCATCTTGAGACAAAAATTAGAAGTAAATAGAATTATTGCGAGAGATACACAAAGCTACTTTGGTGTGTTACTAGATGACAACAATCGTAAGCCTTTATGTCGATTGCACTTTAATGCTAAACAAAAATACCTTGGATTAATGGATGCTAATAAAAATGAAACTCGTCATCCCATTAGTTCAGTAGACGATATTTTTAGTTATAGTGAACAACTACTTACTACAGTCACTTTTTACGAGTAATAATTTAAATACTAGCGGAGCAGTATTGCGGGCAGAACTGCCCGCTAGTTTCCTTCTTGCGATGAAATGACTTTATTACTCTCATCTAAATCGACACGTACCCGCAGGAAACTGGCAAATCTGGGTAAGCCATTTACGGTAAGACCCAGATATTTATAGGTGATGATTGCGCCCACGGCGGGGGGATGTTGGCGCGCAGCGAGATTAAAACCTGTGCCTATGTTGAAAATCCGGCCGTCTGGGGTTTGCACTCTTATTGCACCCATTTGCCCTGCAAATTGACCTTTACCTGGTATATGGCCGATCACTGTCGCTTCAGCATCATAATAGGGTTTTAATTTCATCAAATTAGGATTGCGGCCACTAACAT
Source organism: Shewanella sp. SACH (assembly GCF_001887095.2). Lineage (NCBI taxonomy): Bacteria > Pseudomonadati > Pseudomonadota > Gammaproteobacteria > Alteromonadales > Shewanellaceae > Shewanella > Shewanella sp. SACH. The sequence continues at coordinate 938,980 of NZ_MPDG02000001.1, read as the reverse complement.
ACGTCGCGGAGCTGCGATGCAGCATTAATCCTTCAGCGCCTTTAGCAACTAAGCTATCAAGTTTTTGATACAGAGCTTCAAGACTGTCCACTTGGAACTGCGCTATAACTTCAAGATAATGCGATTTATCGCTTAATTCGGTCAACGCAAATTGATAGCGATGCTGAAAGTCGCCATCCGCCTTGGGGACATCGAACACCATAAATCGCACTTTGTGCCAGTCATCATCCTTGGCTGAGGTTTGTCGAACTATGCTCGACATAGCCTCAAACTGGCCTCGCCCAAGCCATAATTCACCATCGAGGGGATAATTCGGAAAATTCGCGATAAACCAAGTTGGAGCAGCAATAAGATTACCTTGCCGGGTCAATAATGCCTGACCATTCCAGTAACCTCGCACCCCGTCGAGTTTTTCGCTAATCAAAAAGTCCTGAATATGAATCTCTTGCTGGGCATCAAACTCAGTTGCCAACTGTATCGAAGGTGGAGAGTTTTGCGCATAGGTCACTGGGGCTAAACAACCGAATATCAGCAGACTGAGTAAGAGCAGGCGTTGTTTGAAAAAACGAAAGCGGATAAACCGATGAAATGTTAAATCTTGTAACGGGCTGGTATGAGTCATTCCCTTGCTCACTCTGACAATATATCCTTCATCAAGCTTAGAACGCATAGCTCAAGTTGCACTAAAAAACCGTCGAAAGTCACTAAGCACCTAAGTTAACAACGAATGTTGATGACGATTTTACTCAGTTAATTGTTTATGCGCTTTTCATCTCGGGCTATACTGCGGCCAAATTTATTGACTCAGTCAAATGTTAAAATCCACAACAGTTGGTTTTATCAAGCCTGTTTGAATGAGCAACACCTCAGCGCGTTGTCGCTAATGTCTATTGGAAACACTATGAAACCAGCCAACAATCACGGTATTAAACGCATTTTCAGAGCGACGGGATTTTCGATGAAGGGCTTAAAGGCCGCTTGGGTCCACGAAGCCGCTTTTAGACAGGAATTAATGTTAGCTATCATCATGTTACCCGTGGCTTTGTGGGTTGATATCAGCACGATTGAACGTTTGTTGCTGATTTTTACACTGTTTATTGTGTTGATTGTTGAGCTTTTAAACTCGGCGATTGAAGCTGTGGTCGATCGTGTTGGCAGTGAAATTCACCCACTCAGCGGCCAAGCCAAGGACATTGCCTCGGCTGCCGTGTTTATGAGTCTTGCACTGTGTGGATTAACTTGGCTGGTCGTATTGGCGCCACTGGTGTTTTAACACAGACGTTTTAGATAGTCGCATGAGCAAACACTGAGCCATCGTCCCTTAAAAAGTCGATGGCTTGTTTGATCTGGGCTAAACGATCATTTTCCGCCCAATAGGCAACATACACATTTCTTGAAATGGCGCTGGCGCCACTGACGTGATGCAATTCGCCACAGCGCAAAGCATGCTGCACCAAATGCTCGGGTAAGAAAGCACAACCACCATTATTTAAGATGAAATCCAAGGCGATACGCGCAGAGCTCGTGTGCAGTGTTGGTACAGGCAGCGACGCATATTCTTGCGCATGCACAATATTAAACGCCGTCCCCCAATCCACTTTCACATATTGCCCCGGCACCACGGCATTCACCGTTTGACCTTTTAGGCTCGAAACCAACAGCAAATTAATTTGCCCCAGCTGCACTAATTCAAATTGATCAAGCTTTGGCGGATCGAATGAAATCGCGATATCGAGGGTGCGGTCCATTAATTGGCGCGTCATCGCATTGGCAGGCAGCACTTCGGTCCGCAGCGCAACGCCGGGCAGCCCCACATGTAATCCCTGTAAATAACCTTGCAAATAGGCATCCCAAATATTCGGCCCTGCACCAATGGCAAGCTGAGTCGACTGTAACTGACTGAGGGAAACATCTTGTTTAGCACGCTCCCATGCCGTTAATACTGCCTCTGCATGGCCAAGCATGCGCTCGCCTGCGGGTGTGGGCTGAATGTTATTACGCTGCCGCTCAAACAGCGCGACGCCTAAAATGCTTTCAAGCTGCTTGACTCGAAAACTCACAGCACTGCGCGTGAGATACAGATTCTCGGCCGCTTTACCGAAATGGCGAGTACGGGAGACTTCAAGAAAGGTTTTCAGTAAATCGGTATCCATAAAAATTCTTGACCAACATAGGCAAATTTTTTTGATTTATAAATCAATAATACTAGCCAATACTCCAGTTGCAAATCTTTGTATATCAAAAACTAGAGGGTATCTGCCATGTCTGAACAGTCTTTTTCAAACGCTAACAAGGGTTCTGAGACGTTTAACGGCTCAGCTGCTGCCAGTTTTGTCTCGCAAAAACGTTTCTACGACGACGCGAATTTCCCCAAAGGCTTCAAACGAAGCGGCGATTTTACCAATAAAGAAGCTGAACTGCTTGAATTGCATGGTCATGCAATGAAGAATTTAGCCGAAGGTAAAACCTTGCCCTGCACCTCCGATGAAGCCCAATTTGTGGAAGTCGCCAAAGGAAATATCGCGCCCAGTAGCTTGTTAGAGCAGATCTGGGTAAAGTATCGCAGGCTCGCCATGGGGAAACCCTTTTATGCCGTGGTTGGTACAGTGCATTTGCCTGCAACCAAGCCCGAAATAGAAGTTGAGGCTGAGGCTGTATTTGATATTGAAGATGATGTTCAGGATGAACCTGAACCCGAGGATAAAGAATGAAGATTAAGGTTTGCTACTAAATGCGTGGTTGGATTTTATATAAAGAAACCGCGACTCAGCTAAAACCTGAATGGTATGAAATTGAGCGTCTACTGGCGGCAGCAAAAGCCGACAACATACAGTTGGAAGTTTACGCACCTGATGAATTTGATCTGACTGTCACCAGAGAAGATAACAAGAGTATTTTATTGAATGGGCAAGCCGTCGAGCTGCCCGATTTTATTATTCCGCGAATGGGATCAGGCACAACTTACTTTGCCTTAGCCATTATTCGCCACTTAGAAAGATTAGGGGTGTATTGCCTCAATCCTTCTAAAGCCATTGAAATCGTTAAAGACAAATTATTCTCCCAGCAATTGTTGGCCGAGAAGAATTTGCCTACGCCTAAAACTATGTTGGTTAAATTCCCCGTTGATATCGCCCTCGTAGAGCGCCATCTCGGCTTTCCTGTGGTGATTAAAACGCTTTCTGGCTCACAGGGCAGCGGTGTGTTTTTATCCCATAAGGCACGTGAATTTGACGATCTAATGCAGTTAATTGAAGCGACCAACAAAAACGCTAACATTATTCTGCAAGAGTTTATCGCTAACAGCCATGGCCGCGATCTTCGGGTATTTACCATCGGTGGTCGTGTTGCAGGTTGCTACGAAAGGCGTGGTCAAGAAGACAGCTTTAAAGCCAATGTCAGTGCCGGCGGCTCAGCGCGTCCATTTCAGATCACTCCTGAAATTGAATGGCTTGCCACGCAAACAGCCAATATTCTCGATCTCGATGTTGCGGGTATCGATTTATTGTTTGATAACGGCCATTACAAAATTTGCGAAGCAAACTCATCCCCAGGATTTGAAGGCTTAGAATCCTGTTTGAATGTGGATATTGCCGCGCAAATTTTACACTTTATTCGCATCCGTTTAGGCATGTTTAATAAAGATGAGCCAAGTAGCCCCAAAGTGGTCATTACTGACAATGTAGAAACGTCTGTGACGCCCGTTATCGAGCCTAAATAGCGGACCAGCGATATAATATCAATATCTAGCGGTATCACGCCGCTAGATATTCTTAAATTGATTACTATCCCCCATTTATCATGTTTCACATCCATTGGCATATCGCGCCACAAGCAAAGCTGCAATACTGAAGTCATTTCTAGGTAGCACTAGCCCCTCCATTACCGTTTGCGTTAGCCTTCAATCCACAATTGATGTGATGTTTCGCTCAAATTTCATTCAATGCCGCTAAAATAAGTCCTATTTTTGTTTTAAATCACAAATTTTCGCATCTTTTAAAACATTTTATTCACATCGCGAAATTTGCTGTTAAACTCCAAATGTCGATTTTTTTATGGCACTAAAGTCTGACCTTATCGCTAAACATAATAAGAATAATGCTGGAGTTACTCCTTAACATGTCGATTCGCCTGTTACCCCTCATCATAGCGTCACTCGTCAGCACTCAAGTGCAAGCCGATGACTTTACTATTCAATTAGGCGGCTTCTACTCGCAATCAGACACCAATATGGAAGTCACGAACCCAGTTTCGGGTAATAACTTCACCTTAGATTATGAATCTGATCTCAAACTCGCTGAAAACGAATTCCTACCTTTTATCGAGTTAAATTATCACTTCAACGAGCGGCACAATATCTACCTCGACTGGAAACAACTCCACCGTAGCGCCGACACCCAAGCCCTAGCCAAACCCTTCCAGCTCGAAATCAACGACACCATTTACGATATCAAAGCCGGCGGTAAACTCAGTTCAACCTTAAACATCGATGTGCTGCGCTTAGGCTATGGTTATGATGTCTTTCAAGGCAGTAACTATGATGTGGGTCTGTCATTTGGTTTACACACTATGTTTATCAAGACAGGTTTTGAAGGTGTGATTGGTGTTTGCGCTTCGTCAGAATTACTCAATAACGTCTGTGGTAGCCAAGCGATTCCGCGCATTGTTGATGAAAATGTCACTGCGCCACTGCCGGACTTTGGCATTTATGGTCAGTATGAGTTTGTTCCCGGTTGGCAAGTCACCAGCCATGCACAGTATTTCTACATCACACTCAATGATGTAAAAGGCGAGCTTGTTGATATTAAAGTCGGTGTTGATGCACAAATCACCCCGAACTGGCGCATGAGCGTGGCCTATAACTACTACAAAGTTGATGTGGATATCGCCCAAAACTCGCCGAATAAAGACACTCAAATTGCCGATTACAACATTTATTACAGCTTTATCGGCCCTATGCTTTCCATCAGTTATTCTTTTTAATTCAAATATATTCCATTAAGACTCTTATTGTCTTAAATCGCTACGCCTCGCTAAAACTATCGCTCAATTCCCAGCTAAAATCAGTGCTAAAAATAAGGGCACCTACTGGCGCCCTCATGATTCAACTCATTAACACTATTTACGCCCATCTTGCTCGCGCTTGGCTTTAAAGTCGGATGACTCAAGCCAATGGGGCCAATCGGTACTATTGGCTAAGCTGGTAATCATACTGGCGATAAGGTCTAAATCTTGGCTGACACCACCTAAATTCCAGCTTGGATCATAATCGTCGGCAGGCTTGTGATATTTATGGGCGATATAATCAGGATCGGTATCCCCAAGGCTCATAAATAGCAATCCAGGTACACCTTGTTGTGCCAGCGCAAAGTGGTCCGATCTAAACATCAACCCATTCTGCGGTCTTGGATCACCTTTAACTAAACGGTCTTGGGCCTTCGCGGCTTTGTCTAAGTATTGCTCTAACTCAGACACGCCTTCGCCATAACGCAAAATGTAATCCACGCCCTTATTCACATTCATGCCATCAATATTTAAAAAAGCGACAATGTTTTTCGTGGGCACACTCGGATGCTGAGCAAAATGCTGTGCACCAATCAGACCCGTTTCTTCCGCCGTAAAGGCACTGAAGAGCACCGAGCGATCCAGTGGCGCCGTCTTGGCTTGCTGTTTGAAGTAACGCGCCAAGGCTAAAACCCCCGCCACACCGCTGGCATTATCGACCGCTCCGTTCAAAATCTCTGACTTACCGTCTTCAATCACAGTGCCAAGATGATCCCAATGGGCATGCATCATCACCACTTCGTCGGGGCGCGTTTTACCTGGCAGTAAAGCCGCGACATTATGGGACTCAGAGCGTTCAATTTTATTGTTTAACGTGAGCTGCGCGCTCAACTTAAGTGGGATAGCCTTAAAGTTTGGCTTGGCAGCTTGCTGCTTTAAGGTATCAAAATCCAATCCTGCTTTAGTAAAGATTTTTTGCGCAGTTTCGTGCTGAATCCAACCCATCACACCAACTTGGCCTTGATTATTATTGGCATCGACCAGAGTGAACTTAGTGCCCGTGTTGGAGTTTTGCACCACACCCCAGCCATAGGCGGCAGGCGCGGTTTCATGGACAATAAACACAGCCTCGGCGCCTTGACGCGCGGCTTCCTCATACTTATAAGTCCAGCGACCGTAATAGGTCATGGCATTGCCTTTAAATACCGCAGGGTCTTGAGTCGCAAAGCCGGGATCATTCACAAGCACGATAACGGTTTTGCCTTTTACATCTAATCCTTGATAATCGTTCCAACCATATTCGGGCGCATTGATCCCGTAGCCGACAAACACCACATCGCTTTTATTCAGGCTCACGGTTTCGGCGATTCTTTGGGTTCTCGCGGTAAATTCACTGCCATTGGCAAATTTAAGCCCGCCGATATCAAGCTGCATATTTTGATCTGCACTAATTTGCGCCAAAGGCACGGCCTGCAGATAACTGTCGCCAAATCCGGGTTTGAGACCCATATCTTTAAATGCTTTCACTAAATAGTCTAAAGTTAAGGTCTCACCTTCTGATAAAGGCGCACGTCCACCGAAGGCGTCACTGGCTAAGGTTTTAACATCGGTTCGGTATTGTGCGAGATCGAGGCTTTGCACAAATGCGGTTTCAGCTAAGACGGGTAATGAGATAGTGGCCATCAGACTTGTGGCTAAGATGATATTTTTCACAACTTTCTCCCAAGTTATTATCATTATTTGATTTTAAGGATAGACTTTACCATATCATCTTTAGTTTATGATGGAAGTCTTAGCGCAAACGGAGTCGCTGTAGCCCAAGCACAAACGGTGTTCATGCCTTCATCGAGCCGAGGTACTTGTGGTTAGTCTTGAACAGATAACAACAGAATAAAATAGCGAAAATCTTAAAATATCCGTTTATTTTCATTAAGTAAGGTAACAATATGTCGCTAGAGTTATTACAAGCCGCTGCACTGAATCTCAAAAAAGCAGTGCCTCTGATGCTCAAACATAAAATTCCGACCACCCCGGTTAACTATGCGCTTTGGTACACTTATGTTGGTGAACAGAATCCCGAATTAAATCAAAGACTCGATACCGTTATCGCCCAGTACAACACTTGTCCTCCTGTGAGTAGCGAACTCTTATATCGCCAGTATGTTGCCGATCCCGTTGAACTCGATGTCCGCGAAATGCGCCAGAATCTGGATGCTATGGTGACTGAGCTGTCCCAATCGCTCAAAGATACCAATCTAGATGCCAATGAATTCCAGTCGCGCATCGAGAGTAATTTTGAAAAGCTCAACCGCATCGAAGATGAGGGTTTTAGTGTTGAGCAAGTGCTCGATCTGGTGCGCAGTTTAGTGAAAGAGTCAGACAATATTCGCTCGAGCACTGAGTTCTTTACCGGACAATTGCAGAAAGCGCAAACCGAAATCGATGCGCTAAAGAAAAAGCTCGAACAGACAGAAAAAGATGTGCTCTACGATGCGCTGACTGGCTGCTTTAATCGCCGTGCCTTCGACAGCGATTTTGCCGGCATGTTGGCCCAAGCGCCCTTAGGCACCTGCTTGATCTTGGCCGATATCGACCATTTTAAAGTGTTTAACGACACCTACGGCCACCAGCTCGGCGACCAAGTGTTACGCGCCGTGGCAAAACGGCTACAGGAATCCTGCCGCGATGGCGCAAAACTGTATCGTTTTGGCGGTGAAGAATTTGTGATTATTGTGCCTAAAAGTCAGTTACGAATTGCAAGGCAACTGGCCGAAGCCATGCGCCGTGGACTCGAAAAGCTCAGTTTGAAAGACAGACGTAAAGACGAGCGCATCAATAATATCAGTGCCTCATTTGGGGTTGCCCAATGGCAAGAAAAACAAACGGGCATGCAATTGATTGAAGCGGCAGATAAATTACTTTATGACGCTAAACGTTTAGGTCGAAATCGCGTGTTACCGATCAGCAACTAATTGTGATGACCTGAGAGTAATTACATGAGAGTCATGACCGAAACGCAATGAATTAGCCTGACGCCGATGATTCGTCTTCAGGCTAGGATGGTTAAAAGACAGTCATTTGGCGGTTACTGATAAGCACTATTTATTCAGCATTATTTAGTTAACATTATTAGCTCAAAGCAGCCTTAACGCTTTGGTTGAAGATTGCGCTAAGGCTTAAATTAACGTGCGACCTAATGGGTGAAACTGCGCGATACAGAAGCGACCTTCTCTTGCATCCCACTTCCAGTTGAAGCTGAAACATCGGCACTAGCCGTATCCATTGACTCATCTTCAACCGGTATCGCCTGCACCACAAAGCGCAGTTCGGCGCCGCCTTGAAGCGCATCGAAGGGATAACAAGTGATTAAGGTTAAGCGATTATCATCGGATGGCGCCATAAACTGCGTTTCAGTTTCATGCACCACCTGAGTCGCAACTACTTCATAAATAATGTTATTTCCCTTAAGCGTCTGCAACGATAGTCGGCGACCCACCGCCATACCATTGAGGATCGCAAAATGTGTGTCCCTGTGACCGGCAATCACAGTATTGCCCTTTTGCCCCGCTGGCGCACTGGACAATACTAAACTTGGGCCAAAGGCCAAATTTCGCCCAGAAGCACCCGCCAACACATATAAACTGTCATTAAGCTCGGCTTCAATATCGTTGTTAACCGCTTGCTCGCGGTAAATCGACAGCTTTGCCACGGGATAAGTATCCGCCCATGACCAAGGCTTATGAGATTGTCCATCGGCTAAGGTTTTAGTCCACGCCTGTTCAATCAAATACTGGGCAAAGTGTGCTTTAGCTTGCATATAGAGTCCCTTTCCTAACAATGTTGCGCCAATTAAAAATAATCCCACCACTAAAAATCGCTGCGTTCTGCCTTTGCTCATCGGGCTTTACTCGTCGTTCATGATTCATTGGTTCATCGATGACCGGCAAGCGCCGCCATGGCTGCCTTCTCTTCGCGTTTTTGTCGCAGAATCGATCCCATAAGCACCAAGGCCAGCAGCAAGGTCAGCGCACCCAGTAACATATCCAAACGGCTCGAGGTCGCAGTTTGTGGCAAGGCACCAAAAGGCTGCCAACCTAAGGGCAAGTGCTGACGCACCACGGCATCGCGGCTCATTGCGGTTGAATCTATGGGGGTTAAGTCCACCGCCACTAAGCTGGTATAAGCGCTGACTAAGTGATAATTCATCGACAAGGCCGTGACTTGCTGCTTAACCTTGTCATCATTCGCACCATTTTTACTCAGCTCCAATGCACCAATCTGTTTACGCGCCCAGAGTAAATCTAAACCCGCACCTTGATTAGTGATAAGTCCCGCTGAGTTGTCCTGAAGCGATAACGACTGTTGCCAGTTTTTATGCCCTTGGCGACCTGAGATCACTAATTCCTGCGGCTCACGGGCGCTGCGTTTTAGACTCACAAGCACAGGCTCGCCGCGGTACAAATCTGCAATCGGTGACGGCCAGTAATCGGGCACACTGCCATCGTCATAACGCACTTGAATATCGGTTAATACGGGATATTGAATTTTGCTCAGCAAGGCGCTGATCTTCGCGTCGACTTCATCCACTTTGCCAATATAAGTAAAAGTGCCACGACCCAGCTCTGCCGCCCTTTGCATAAAGAGAGAATTAGGCGCCGAGCCTATGCCGACAGTAAACAAGCGGCTCTCACCGATTTGGTAGCGGATCAAATCAAACAAGGCTTGCTCATTGCCCACAGAGCCGTCGGTCATAAAGATCACTTGGCGCAAAGGTTGCACGGCATCGGGCGAGACACTACCCAAAGATTTTGGCAAGGCAGCATCCAGTGCCAGCGCCATTTCGGTGCCACCATCGGCTTGTAAACGGCTCACAAATTGACGGGCACGGGACAAATTCGACGAGGTCGCCGGTAATGGTGTCGCTGAAAGCAGAGACAGACTGGAATTAAATTCGATAATGTTAAAACTGTCCTCGGGCTTGAGTCCTTTTAATGCGTAAAGCAGTGCATTTTTGGCTTGAACGATAGAATCCCCCGCCATAGAGCCCGAAGTATCAATCACCAAAATTAATTCACGGGGCAAACTCGGTTGGGTGCTCTTTTCGACTTTAGGAGGCAACACCATGACGAGACTGTAATTGTCTTCATTCATGCCGTTGGCTTTGCTGGTTTCAAGCGTGTCCTGAGACAGATTATCGCCATCGGGTTTATGGGTTTTACCCTGTTGATTAAACACCCAAGCCATAGGACTCGTGCCCTGCTGTACGCGCCATTGCAACACAAAGTCACGATTGGCAGGCACGCGTTGTGTCAGTGACACATCAACGGCGCCGCTATTGGTTTGCTTGAGTTTGATGTCATGGTAAGGGCTCTCAATTGACGCCTTATCTACACCCTTTGCCAGCAAAACTTGAATGTCCGCTTTGAGCACAGGATCGCGTCCATTGGCGCCGTCCCGCACAGGCGCCACAATCCGGTCAGCATCAAACACCTGCGAGCTGGTCACTCGGCTCGATTGGCTGCTCTGTGCTATAGGATTATCTGAATCGCTAGCACTTGAATCAGAGGTTAAGCCCGGGATATACCGAGGCGCGACCACCAGCGGAAAACGTAGGCTAAATAAGCCATCTTCATATTTGATACTCTCCTGATAGCTGATTTCGACAATCAACTCTTCCTGCGGTGCTAGGTTGGCCACTTCGGTCGTGAACATATTTGGCCGCTCTTGGCTCACTAAGCTGGCGCGTTTACCTTCAGCTTTCGCTTGCTCAAAAATCTGCTTGGCATCGGCCTTAGGATGAATTTGCCCTTCGATAACCCTTTGGCCAATGTGTAATCGCAGCGAATCCACCGCGGCCTCATTGGGCAGCGGGAACAGATATTGCCCATTCAACACAAACTCAGTGTTATTGCGAAAAACCTGCTTCACACTAACGCGATTACTTAAGCCAGAGACTAGCATCGACACTTGTGTATCGAGTGGCAAAGATGGCACCCAAGCGCCGCTCGGCTGACGATAAAGCAACAACCCCTGAGTAATGTCATCGTAATTAATGACCTGTGATTCTGCTGTACTTTGAGCAGTATTTTCGCCGACCAGCGCCGAGGCAATATTCTGCGGCTCAGACAATGTGCCCGTGCTATTGGGTGAGGCTAATGCCACAAAAGGCAAGCCCCAACATACAGCGGCACTGATCATTAATATCGCTAAGCTTTCGCTGATTTCTTTTACCCTTTTCCCTGTGATCATCACAAAGGCTTCCTTCTTTCTATTAACCAATATGGACTGACGTTCGCAGTCGTTAAAATGAATGTTCTAAATTGACGGCTTAGAATGGACGACTAACATCGACCGCTATTGCGTCGTGCGCGTTGCCATCAAGGTTGAATGAGGCTGTAAGGTCAAGGTCACACGGCGATCGAACACATCCGATTCCCTGTCCTGCTCCGCTTGCAGTGGCGATAAAGCGCCAAAGGCTTGTGTTGTCATACGCTCAGCAGCGACGCCCTGCTTAATCAGGTAACCACGGACTTCCAGTAAACGTTGCTCAGAAAGGGCTTGGTTGTAGCTCACATCACCCCGGCGATCGGCATAGCCTTTTAATTCCAAATTAAGCTCAGGCGACAGATTCATCACCTCGGCCACATCATCTAATTGGGGCAAAAAATGCGATTCGACCTCAGAGGAACCGGTGCGAAACTGCACGTTTAGCCCTAGGGCGAGTTCACTGAGCAATTGACGTTGCGCAGATAGCAACTCATCAAGCTCTTGCTGCGCCTTGGCATACTCGCTAGCGCGTTTTTCGGCAGTTTGTTGCTTGACACTCAACTCGGATAATTGCGACTCTTGCAGGTTGATCTGTCTTTGCTGAACGTGCAGCGTGTCTGTATCGCTAACCGACTTACCAATCAAGGTGCCAGTGAACGCGCCAATAATGGCCCCCACTGGGCCACCGACTAACGCGCCCACTAATGCACCACCACCGAGGCCAATTAAGGCTTCTGGCTGTTCGTCCTCATTTGCGTATTCGCCATCCATCGCCATACCGCTGGCATCGACGTCATTATCTAAGCTGCGCTCCTGTCCTTGAGCTTGGTTTTGCAGTGAAACCCGCGCCGACACACTGGCGACTGGCGCGCTTAATAAACTCAAAACCAACAAATTAATTAGTGTCTTTTTCATCATCTCATTCCTTTTTGATTATTAGCTGAGCTTGCACTCGAACCTGAACAACAAGTTCAAAACCCCATCAGGTCAAAACGGGTGCAAAACTGAATGCGGCTATTAAACACAAGTGGAATGGCATGAGCAGGGATGGAAAATGGCAATGCAACTATCAATTGTGGCAACAAAATGGCAATTGCATTTGTGGCCTTTTATCTCGGGTAAAATCCTGTATAGTCACGAAAACTTACTCCCCCAAGTCAATAGGAATATGGCTCTATGAAGCGTATCGCCATAGTGGAAGATGAAGCGGCCATTCGCGAGAATTACAAGGACGTGCTGCAACAACACGGTTACAGCGTGCAAACCTATGCCGACAGACCATCGGCCATGTTAGCCTTTAATACTCGGTTACCGGATTTAGCCATTATCGACATCGGCTTAGGTAATGAAATTGACGGTGGCTTTATGCTGTGTCAGTCACTGCGTGCTATGTCGAGCACGCTGCCGATCATCTTTTTGACCGCCCGTGACAGTGACTTTGATACTGTTTGTGGCCTGCGTTTAGGCGCCGATGATTACTTGAGTAAAGAAGTGAGTTTTCCCCATTTAACTGCGCGCTTAGCGGCCTTATTTCGCCGCTCCGAGCTTGCGGCCAGCCAAACGGCGCAGGAAAATCTGCTTGAGCGAGGTCCGCTGACGATTGATGCTAACCGCATGCAAGTCTATTGGAACCAGTTGCCGATTGAGCTTACCGTCACCGAATTTTGGATGGTGCACGCGTTAGCCAAACACCCGGGCCATGTGCGCAGTCGCCATGAATTAATGCAAGAGGCGAAGATTTTTGTCGATGACAGCACGATCACTTCCCATGTGAAACGCATTCGCAAGAAGTTCATCGCCACCGCACCTGAGTTTGACTGTATCGATACGGTTTATGGCATGGGTTATCGCTGGGACAGCTTAGCCTGAACTCTCGCGATACCTTGATGCACGTAACCTTGAAGCAATACACTTTTGATCCCATTGATGCTGATCCCTAACTTATGACACGTTTCCCCTTTGGTCTGCGCACTAAAGTCATCGGCCTTAGCCTGTTTTTGCTCTGCCTACCTTGGCTGGGGTATCAATATGTGTGGGAGATGGAAAAGTATCTTCGCCACGGTCAAGAACGCACCTTAGAAGGCACCACTCAGGCACTGGCCACCGCGCTGCACGAACGGCCGAAATTGTTCGATGGACAAGCAAGCTTTTTAAAGCAAGTGGAAAAGAGTCGCGATCTGTACGCCTATCAACTCAATGGGGCGATTCTGCTCGACGGTAAACTCAACGAATGGGAAGAGTATCAGCACAGATTTATCCAGTACGGTGAGGCGCATCAGATCATGCGCGCCGATCCCAACGCGCCGCTGACCTTAAGCTTTACTCACATGGTCGGCCAGTACGATGGTTATCTGTATGCCTTCTTTCAAGTGACCGACCCAACTGTGGTGCTGCGTGGCAAAAATGCCCTAAGTGTCGATAGAAACGATCATCTCTCGATTGCGACACTCGCGCCCGACAATAAATTTAAACGCTATATCGTTGCCACCACGCAACCCGGTTGGATCAGCGCCTTCGAGTTACCCGCCAATCCTAAGCAAACTGTGCCCGTCAAACCTGAAGTGCGCATCCAAGGACAATGGGCGACCACAGATGTGGGCTACAATGTCGAGCTGCGTATTCCCTTAGACATGGTCGGCAGCAAACTCGGTTTTGCCATTTCCGATGTTAACGACAACAAGAACCGCGATGTGGCAGCCGTTGTCGGCACCTCGGCCTTAGATACGGTCGATAATCTCGGCACTGTGTTGGTGCCATCGCCAGAAATTGAAAATATTATCAAAGGTATGAGCCACTATAGCTCACGCATTTGGGTGGTCGATAAGCACGGCCGCGTACTGGCAAAATCGGGCGATATTCGTGCCAATGACAGCGTGTGGACCCGCACCTTAGAAGATGAAAAGAGCACCACGCTGTGGGAAACTTTCAAGCGCGATTACTTGCATCCGCTGTACTATAAAATCCTCACGAAGCCGCCCAAAGACTTTATCGACTCCTTGCAAGATTCCACCGAGCTTGATGGCAGTCATATCCAAAAAGCCCTTGCGGGTCAGCAAAGTTCAACTTGGCGCTTAACCCCAGACAATAAAGCTGTGGTACTTGCCGCCGCCAGCCCTATTTGGATAGATAACAATGTGATGGGCGCCGTTGTCGCCGAAGAAACCACCCACGGGATCCGTACCCTGCGTAACCGCGCGCTGGAAAAACTCTTTAACGTGATTTTGACCATTATGAGCATGGGCACCTTGGCGCTGTTCTTTTTCGCTTCGAGCATTTCTAACCGTATCCGTAAACTGCGCGATGAGGCCGAAAATGCCATCGATAGCCAAGGCCGCGTACGTAATCACCTCAAACCGTCTAAAGCACGGGATGAAATTGGCGATCTGTCCCGCAGTTTCTCCAGCATTGTCGGGCGTCTAGGTCAATACACCCATTATCTGGAAAACATGTCGTCGCGCCTGTCCCATGAACTGCGCACGCCCGTGGCGGTTGTGCGATCATCCCTTGAGCATTTAAACCTACAAACCTTAGATAAAGACACGCAAAAATATGTCGACCGCGCCCAAGAAGGTGTCAGCCGCTTAAGCATGATTTTAAATAACATGAGCGAAGCAACGCGCTTAGAGCAGAGTTTAACGCAGGCCGATATCACTAAATTCCCACTCTCCCAAGTGGTCAGTGGTTGTATGCAAGGTTATCAAATGACCTATCCAGAACAAGGCTTTAGCGTAAAAGTGCCCGAGCAACCATTGATGATGCAAGGTGTACCGGAATATATCGCCCAATTGATGGACAAACTTATCGCTAACGCGATTGAGTTCTGCGATAAAGGCAGCGCCATCGAAGTCACGCTCACCCAAGTCGGTAAGCAAGCCACATTGCTTATCAGTAACTTAGGGCCAGAATTGCCTGTTGATATGTCGGAGCAGATTTTCGATTCCATGGTGTCGGTGCGGATAAATCAAGCCCAAGACAAACCTCATCTCGGTTTAGGTCTGTATATCGCACGATTGGTCGCCGAGTTCCACCAAGGACAAATCCTCGCCCGCAATCGCAGCGAGCATAATGGCGTGGATATCCTAGTAACCTTGCCATTAAGCTAAGAATCACGCAGCCTTTAAGCTAAAGTCACACAATCTTTAAATTATGAGTTACGTTGCCTTTGAGCCCTGCGTCATAATCTAAAAACCGAAGGGACAGGCGCCAATAACATGAGTCAAACTCATCATCGCGCCGCCTGTCATTTCTGCGCGCAGATGCTAAGATGGCCGCCATAACAATAGATTAGATATCTCCAATGGTTCTTCTCCAACATTGTTCAACCTATTCGTTCAACCTAAATGCCAAGGTAATGATCCAATGACAGATAAACATCATCAAGCCACCCAAATCGTCAGCTTAGGTCGAGACAAAAAATGGACCAAAGGCGTGATCAATCCGCCCGTTTTTCGTGCTTCGACTATCGTCTTCGAAACGATGGATGAAATGCGCCACGCCGCGAAAAATAAAACCAACGGCGAGATGTTTTATGGCCGCCGTGGTACCCCGACCCATTTTTCGTTTCAAGCGGCGATTGCTGAATTAGAAGGCGGCGTCGGTACAGCGCTGTATCCCTCTGGCGCGGCGGCGATCAGTGCGGCGTTATTGTCATTTTTAAAAGCGGGCGATCACCTATTGATGGTCGATAGCGTGTATGAGCCAACGCGGGATCTGTGTACCCATATTCTCGGCGGTTTTGGTATCGAAACCACTTACTACAATCCGCTGATTGGCGCGGGCATTCGCGACCTTATTCGCCCAAATACTAAAGTGTTGTTTTTAGAGTCTCCAGGCTCTATCACCATGGAAGTGCAAGATGTGCCGACCTTGTGCCGCATCGCCCACGAACATGGGCTGATTACTATGCTGGACAACACTTGGGCTTCACCCATCAATAGCAAACCCTTTGAAATGGGTGTGGATATTTCGATTCAAGCGGCGACCAAATACATCGTCGGTCACTCGGATGTGATGATAGGCACGGCTACGGCCAACGAAAAATACTGGCCACAATTACGTGAACACAGTTACTTGATGGGACAAACTACCTCCCCTGATGATGTGTACCTTGCCGCCCGTGGCCTGCGTACCTTAGGCGTGCGTATGGCGCAGCATGAAAAAAATGCCCTGCAAGTTGCCAACTGGTTAAAAACCCGACCAGAAGTCGATCATCTGCGTCACCCAGCGTTTGATACCTGCCCCGGCCACGAGTTCTTTAAACGCGACTTTAGCGCCTCCAACGGCTTATTCTCCTTTGTATTGAAACAAGGCGATGCCGATGCGGTCACCGCACTGGTTGAGAATATGAGTCACTTTAAGATGGGCTTTTCTTGGGGCGGCTACGAGAGTTTAATCCTCGGCATTTTCGGCATTGAAAAAATCCGCTCGGCGACTAAGTGGGATGCGAGCAAACCGTTAATTCGTTTGCATATTGGTTTAGAAGATCCCGCGGATTTAATTGCCGATCTCAGCGCAGGGTTTGAACGCTTTAACGCAGTACTGGCGGCCAAAGCTAAGTAGCGATAATGATCGTTATAGGGATTAAGCGAGGTCGTTAGAGGGCAATATTTATTGCGTTATGTCATTAGCGGCTAAATGCTAGCAGCCTATAAAAACAAAAAGGGGCGGAATCAACATTCCGCCCCTTTCTCTTATCAACACTGACTGCAAATTTACCTTACTGCATATTTAACTTATTTCAAATATCAATGCTACAGCCAAGGTACAACCAAACCACAAACTCTTCGGCGATTAATTCGCTTTCGTTCCAGCACTCAATGCTGGATCAACCCAAGCGGCTGAGCCATATAGCGGCACGGTCGAAAGCGCATGTTTATGGCTGCCGTTGGTCTCTTTAGTCGAATAGGACAAATACAGCAGAGTCTGGTTCTGCGCATCATAAATTCGGCGCACTTTTAATGACTTGAACAAAATACTCAGGGATTCGGTGAAAATCACTTCGCCGTGTTTACCTAAGTCTATCTTAGCCAAATCGGCCGCGTTAATTGGCCCTGTTTGACGGCAACTTATGCCCATATCTGATGGATCGGCAAAATCTAAATTGGCTTCGATACGACTAATATGGCAAGTCACCCCTGGAATTTTAGGATCGTGCTTAGCATCGATGATCACATCTTTGGTGGTAAAAAGCCCTAAGCTCACCTTACCTACATCGTCACCACAACCCGCGAGCAAAAAGCCCACAGTGGCGGCAAACGCACACTTCAACAGAGTTTTCATTCCTACATCCTTTTACATTAGTGCTTATATGATTAGTGCTTATATATTAATGCGTAGCAAATAGCTTTTGTGCCCAGCGGGTTAATCCGGCTGTCACAGAGCCAAAGTGATCGCCGACCACGACCGGAATATCGGGATAAATACCGGCAATTTTCGCGTAGATCGCAGGGCTTCGCGCCGTACCACCGGTCACGTAAATCACATCGGGTTTGCATTCTGCAGCATTGTCGGAAGATACATTCTCGTTATTCACAGAGTCTTGAGCTAAGCCGTCAGCCGCTAAGGTTTTTGCCGCTTGCGAGAGCGCTTGGTGCATAAGGGCTTCTACTTTTGTCAGTGAAGGCTCGATAGCATTCTCAAATAAATTACGACTCACACCCGCGTGCAGCGCAGCTTCGATAAAATCGAGATTAATATCAGTATTCTCGGCATCCGACAGGGCAATTTTGGCGCGTTCGGCTTGGCGAACTAGCTGATAACTTAATTGCTGTTGTTGCACTTTTAACAGTCGGTTGAGCAACTGTGGCTGCTCGGCTTCTTTCACCAATTCATCAATCAGTTTACGGCTGCTTAAGGTACTGAATTCTCGCTGGGCGCTAATATCATTTACCGCCACCGCATTCCAAAAGGCCTTACTGGGCATGGGCTTGCCATTGGTCATTAAAGAGCCTAAACCAAAGTGCGGCATAAAGGCATTCATTGCAAGGGCGATATCAAGATCGTTACCACCGATTCGCTGACCACTATGGCCAAGGAAATCTTCACTGCGATCCGCTTTTTGTTTATGGGCGGGTCCCATTTTGACCACAGAGCAGTCAGTTGTACCGCCGCCCACGTCGACAACCAGCACGGTTTTGTTATCAGTCAAGGTCGCTTCATAATCCATCCCCG
>NZ_MPDG02000001.1:830215-920532 GCF_001887095.2 Shewanella sp. SACH | reverse complement strand
CCGCCGCTAATGGCTCGAACAGAAAATCAACGTCGACGAAACCCGCGCGTTTTGCCGCTAAGGTCAAAATGGATTCGGCCTGACGGTTACTCTCTTCACCGCCTATGCCTTGAAAGTTCACCGGGCGACCAATAATCGCATGGGTGATCGTTGCCGCAGCGCCTTGTTTAGCAAGCTGCTTTTCCACTAATACAGATTCGGCGCGCACTTTAATGTGCTGCATCATCAGGGTAACTATGTCTTCAAACAGGGCCACTTGTTCGGGTCTGAGTCCCGTCGCACCTAAAAAGGATTTTGGCGAACGGACATAGAATCCCTCCTCCGGCATCTCTAAATACGCGCTTACCGCCTGCTCACCGACAAACACGGCCTGAACGTCAGCATCGAGATCTAACTCATGGCGCACCATACGGGCACGGCTCAATTGTGCGGCGCGCTTTTTGGCGTAATCGGCTTTTAATTCAGTGGGAAGACCACGATAAACCGCCTCGGCGATCAGTTCCCTGTCCATCGCATATAAGGTCGAAGGTAAATAAGCTGATTGCTCTGATAACGCCAATAACTGCACATCATCGCCCTGCATGATCCCTACGGCGCAGTTAGCACTACCATAATCAAATCCAACAAACATACCCTTTACTCCCGCGATAAAAAAGCCGAGCAAGATAACATAGTTTGCGATAATGCCCAAGGAGTTAACACTGCAGGCTTTGCCCGCAAACTGGCAGCGAGTATAGCGGGCTCAATGCGTAAAGCGCAGTTGCACGGGCAGTGTTTGAGCTCAATCCAAGATGATCATCTTAAGGTCATATTTCTGTCACACTCGTCATCAAGCTGACATATTTCCCTCGTATCTTTATCCCAGATAAATCCCAGACTGATTTTGGCGTGTGCGCAGTATTTATCATTGAAATTCCTTCACTTGTAGGCAGTAAATCTGATTGCACAAAGGCGGATGAATGCTATTGTATATTGCGCCATGACGCTTGCTTAAAGGAGCTGTGCAGTGTCCCCGAATACCGATAAACTTTCGATTGATAAAGAACTCTCTTGGTTGTCTTTTAATGAGCGGGTATTGCAAGAAGCCTGCGATCCCAATGTTCCTTTAGTGGAGCGAGTGCGCTTTTTAGGGATATTTTCCAATAACATGGATGAGTTTTTTAGAGTACGCGTGGCTGCGGTCAGGCGCTCGATTCTGCTGTCATCCCTGCAGGAAGGTCGCAGCAACAGTCGCCATTTAATGGCAAAAATCCAATCGAAAGTGATGGCATTGCAAGAAAGGTTCGACGGCATATACACGGATTTAATGCGCGAGCTGGTACGTCGTAATATTTTGTTAATCAATGAGAAACAATTAAGCGAGTTCCACAGCGACTGGCTGAAAAAGCATTTTCGTGATCAATTTAAACGCCATATCGCCCCGCTTATCGTCAATAACAATCGCGATTTGATCAAACAAATCAACGACGACGCCACCTATTTATGCGTGTGTTTGTTCACTAAGGCTCGCCGCCAATACGCCTTAGTCGAAGTGCCTACTAAAAACGTACCGCGGTTTATCGAACTCCCAGCAGAAAAGAGTAAAGCGAAAAAGTATCTGATTTTATTAGATAACATTATTCGCCACTGCGTAGATGAACTCTTTGGCCCCTTCTTCGAGTACGACGCCATCGAAGTGTATTCGATGAAGTTAACCCGCGATGCCGATTTTGATATCACCGACGAGCTAGAGCAAACTCAGCTCGAAAAAATGACTAAGGGATTGAAAAAACGTCTGACCGCCGAGCCGGTGCGCTTAGTATATGACAAAGAAATGCCCGAACACATGTTGGTGATGCTCAAAGAAAACCTGAACATCAGCTCGACCGAATGCTTGATCCCAGGTGGGCGTTATCACAGCTTTAAAGACTTTATCGCCTTCCCCAACCCAAGTCGCGACTACCTCGAAAACGAAAAACTACCGGCGCTCAATAGCGCAGGTTTTGGCTGCAGTGCCAACAGTTTCGATGCCATTCGGATGGGCGATATCATGCTCAATTATCCGTACCATAAGTTTTCCCACTTTACCGAAATGGTGCGCCAAGCGGCCTACGATCCGGCGGTGCGCTTTATTCGAATAAACTTATATCGAGTGGCGAAAAAATCCCATGTGATGCAATCGCTTATCGATGCAGTGAAAAATGGCAAACAAGTCACCGCTGTAATTGAACTGCGGGCCCGATTCGATGAGCAATCCAACATAGAATGGACCCGCATCTTGGCCGAAGCGGGCGTCAAAGTTCACCACGGTATCACCAGTTTAAAAGTGCATTCCAAGTTGTGCTTAATTGGCCGCGAAGAACAAGGGGAAATCAAACTCTATTGTCACGTCGGCTCAGGCAACTTTAACGAAGGCACGGCGCGGGTTTACACCGACTTGTCACTGTTCACCGCCAATCAAGAGATTGCCCGTGAAGTGGAGCAAGTATTTGACTTAATTGAGCATCCGTATCGCCGCGATAACTTCCAGCATTTAATCGTGTCGCCCTACGATGCCAGACAAAAACTGAGTCACTTGATTGATAATGAAATCGTTAATGCCCAAAGCCATATAAAGGCGGCGATTACCTTAAAACTAAATAACTTACTCGATGAATCCTTGGTCCAAAAACTCTATGAGGCCTCGGCGGCTGGGGTCAAAATTAAGTTACTCATTCGCGGTATGTGCTCGCTTATTCCGCAAATCCCCGGGATCAGCGATAACATTGAAGTCTACAGTATCGTTGACCGGTTCCTCGAACACTCACGGGTGATACTGTTCCACGCGGGCGGCGAGAACAAACTTTTTATCTGCTCCGCCGACTGGATGAGCCGTAATATAGATAATCGCGTCGAAGTGAGTGTGCCGATTTATGATCTGCGCCTAAAACAAATGATAATGGATATTTTATCCTTACAATTCAATGACAATACTAAAGCGCGGGTCATCAACAAAGAACAAAGTAACCCCTATCGAAACCGGGGTAACAAACGAAAAGTGCGTTCGCAAATTGCCATTTATCAATATCTGATTAATTATGAGAAGCGCCAACTGCAAGAATTTAATGCCTTACGTATGTCCGCCCATGAGGGTGATGCTGAGCGAGAGAGCAACGCTGAGCCTGACATAACGCACGAGTTACAGGCCAAAGCCAGCTAACGCTGGCTTTATATCGCTTTGATTGCCTAAGGATAATCCGATTGGTAGCCACACATTCGCACACACAGCAACACACATTACTAAAGTCGCAGGCGCCACAAACCAATGCGCCCGCAAATGCTAAATCGCGCCACTTTGTTGCCATCGATATGGGATCGAACAGTTTTCATCTGGTCATCGCCCGTGAGCAAGATGGCAGCTTGCAGATTTTACATAAAGAAAAACAACAGGTTCAGCTCGCCACTGGCCTCAATGCGCAGAATATTCTCGACAATGACGCCATAGAACGTGGCCTCAATTGTCTGCGGGATTTTAATCAAAGATTTTCCAATCTAGACCAAGCGCAAGTGCGATTAGTGGCCACCCACACCCTCAGAATCGCCAAAAACCGCGATCAATTTATCGAGGCCGCGCTCGCCATCATGCCCTATCCGGTGGAAGTGATTTCAGGCCATGAAGAAGCGCGTTTGATTTATAACGGCATTGCCCAAAGCCAAGTGCTTGGAAAAAGTAATTTAGTCATCGACATAGGTGGTGGCTCGACCGAAGTCGTAATCGGTAAAAAGAATACCCCAACCCAGTTATCTAGCCTGCGCTGCGGTTGCGTGAGTTTTAACGAGCGTTTCTTTATCGATGGACTCATCACCCCTGCCTCATTTCGTGATGCTCAAAGCGCGGCCGACAAACAGTTCGCCTCGCTCTCCAAGGAATATTTCGCGGGCGGATGGGAGCTGACGTTAGGCAGCTCAGGCACAGTCAAAGCCATCTGCGAAGCGATTCAAGAAGAACACGGCGATGAAACTATCACGCTGCCACGACTCAAACAGCTCAAAATCAAGTTGATCAAATGTGGCCATATTAGCCAAATTCAATTTGCCAATGTCGATGATAAACGCATTCCTTTAGTGCCCGCCGGACTTGCCATTTTAATCAGCTTTTTTAGGCGCTTACCGATACAAAAGCTCGAGTTTAGCCCCGGCGCACTGCGTGAAGGCGTACTCTATGAACTGGCAAAGATTGGTCAGTATCAGGATATTCGCCACCGCACCGTCGACAGTATTGCCCAGCTTTATCATATCGATATGGCCCACGCCGCTAAGGTACGCGACACCGCCATGGCCTTGTTTGAACAGGTCGCCGATGAATGGCAATTAAGGCCCCATGCACGCTTGCTCGCCTATGGCGCAACCTTACATGAGATTGGGCTACACATTAATTCAAAGTCCCTGCACAAACACGGTGGCTATATCATCAGCAACAGTGACTTGCCCGGGTTTAGTGAAGCCTTGCAGCTGGATTTAGCGCGGCTTATCACCAACCACAGAAAAAAGCCCAACGAATTAATGCTCGCCGAACTTGAGCCCAACCATAAGCTCACGCTCAATCGCCTGCTCTGCCTGCTGAGACTTGCGGTCTTGCTCAATCTTGGCCGTATCGCTAAGACGCTGACCTTAGATCATATTAAAGTGATCCCCGATGGGCTCATGCTAGTGCTACCGAGCCATAAGCGAAAAATCAGCCTGTTTATGAAGGATTTACAGCGGGAACAGAAGCAAATGCTCACGCTTGGGATGAACCTGCGGTTAGTGTCTAGTTTGACTTAGCTGTTACGGCGTTAACTCTGCCGAACGTGGCTGAGGCGAGTGTGAGTTAGCTCTGTGTGAATGATTTTAGCGAAGGATTCGGTGCTAAAATATTGCCCAGAATCGAGGGCAATTATCTCGCCTAAAAACAAGGTTAAGTTAGCTGTCAATCTGGCTTGGTAACGGGATTTCAACAGCATAGCGGTTGACTTAATCCATGCGCCACAACAGATTAAAGTTTAAAGGATTTTTAACCCTTCACTAAAGCACAAATTCCTGCTCGCGCGTTTGCCGCTGAGTGGGGATTTCTGCTATCATCCACGGCTGACTAATCATAATTCCACGAATTTAAAGATAATCAGAGTCAAACCCTTTTTATCTCGCGATATCAGCCCCATCGCCTGCAGGTACAAGTATGATTAACCACTTTAGTGTGCTCGGTATAAAACCCAGTGCCAAAGAAGACGACATTAAAAAAGCCTATCGACGGCTGTCAAACAAATATCATCCCGACAAGTTGTTAGGCGCCTCGGAAGAGGAAAAGCAGCAAGCCGCCGTACAACTTGAACGCGTTAAAAATGCTTATGATGTGTTGTCCGATCCTAAGCGACGAAATGCGTTTATCAAAGATTTCAATAACGTCATAGTGACCGATCCCGCTAGCGCCATGCGCGAGCTGTGGGATCAATTTTATCCTTGAGCGTTTTCTAGAGTAAGTGCCAAATGGTCAAAAAACTGAATATCTCACGCATTAATGAGCTAAAAAATAATGCCTACGACAATATCGAGTCCTACGACGATCCCGATACACCTAAAGCGCTAGAGCAATTTACTAGCCAAATCAAAAAGGTGTTAGAAGCCGATCCTAAGATGCTCGATACTGTGCCTGAGTACCTGCCTGTCGCGCTTTACGGTCGAATTAAGTTTCCCGCCGAAGCCAAACTCAAGTGGGCACATTGGATAAACACGGCAACTCAACCCGAGTGGGATGAGTTTAAAGTCACGATTGGCTTTAACAATGCTGATTTACCCTTAGTGTTAGCCGTGCGTGGTTACTCGGAAACCTTACTGATTGAAAGCTGCGCCGTACTGTATTTACTTGAAAATCAAAGTAAAGCAACGCCAGCAGCAAAACATCACGACGATGAAGATGATGACAACGATTATGTTGGCACCTCAGATAACGACGACGATGATGAAGGCGAAGAGGAAGATGGCTACTACGATCACTACGATGATGAGGACCGCTAATGAACACTAGTCTCATTGAGATTACCGTCGCCGAAATTAAAGAGTTGGCGGACGTAGAGCCAAAACAAGCGAGCAAACGCTTTGAAATTATTGCAAATACCATGAGCGACGAGCAATTAGTCGAAGTCATCGAACACATGGATATCGTCACGCTGACGCAAATCAACAGTCACCATGATATCTCTTGTCCTTCGATCATGTCTGAACTCATGACCCCAGAACAAATTCGCGACATCGTCTGTCAGCAACCTTTGTACTGGGAAGAAAAAATCAAAAACAATGCCGAAGAACTGATTCAGCATACCTTTGATTTTTTGACCTATTTAATTCGCATCCAAGATAGCGAAGAAAAGCAAACTTCGATTTTAGAATGTATCGCCGAAGATCCAGCGGGCCTCTTCTATCTGTCGATCCCTTTCATCGAAATGATGTTAGGCGAAAAACATGAAGATGAAGACGGCTATACAGATCTCTATGATGACGAAGAAGACACTGAAACCATCGGCTACGACAGCCGCGTCGCCAGTGAAGATGCACACAGCCTCAGCATAGACGACCCACGCAGCCTAATGGCCTTAATCCACGAGCTCGCGCCCGATGTTGAAAAAGCCATTAAGAGTCTGCTGCGTAACGAAAGCTCAGGTTGGGAAATGATCATCAGCAAGTTTGTCAACGAGCTGGTTATTCAAGCCAAAGAGAAAAACCAAGTGACGGATGAATACGCTGAAGTCGATGATATGTTTAGCTTTTTGGATTAAGGAATTATTTGATGCAACTGGTACTGCGTGATGTAGATCAAGGACCCTACCTAAGCAAGGTATTGCTCCAAGGCCAAGCAGACGAAACGCTGAGCGGTGAACAGCTGTCACAAATCAAATCCAAAGCCATTTTGATGAGCCTCAAACTGGCCGATAAGTTTTACAACAAGTACAAAATGCACCTGCTTGAACAAGCAGCGCACGATGTCATTGGTGTGGTGAGTCTTGGTTTGATGGAGTTATCAAACCAAAACCCGCAGCAGGCGATACGCCTGTTGATCACCGCCGATGGCGTAGTTAAATGCTTCCAAAAAGGCTGGAGCATGCTCAGCACTGTCAGCAAGCATAAACTCGTCAACGGTAAGTCACTGTACGGCGATGTCGACAAGTTCTTGCTTGAACAAGTGTCTAGCCCGCCCGATGCAGAAGAATGGTTAGGCTATGAAGCCTATCAAGATGCCCTGCTTGAGCATCAACGCCAACAGTCAATTGCGGCCCTATTGGCACAGTTTTACGCGCAATCGAGCTATGATCCGCTAGATTTTCTCAATCTAGAGAGTGTATTAGCCGAAGCGGTACTGTATCGATTGTTGTTTGATGGCGCCAAAGTCAGACAGGATTTGAAAAAGCGTATCGGCAAAATCACCTTAAAAGAGGAGTGGTTTACCCGTGAGCAAATCGAATTGGAAACTCAGAAAGCGTTAGCAGAATTACCCGCAGAACTCGCTGAAACCATCAGTAAAGATCTCGGTAAAAACTTTGTCCCCGCCCTACTGCGTACCCTGCACTTTGCGAAAAGCTACCGCGAACTTTTACTCAGCGACGCTTCACCCGAACGTTTAGAAAGATTCGAACACAAGGAAGGTCTCGTCGGCCTTCTCGGCTGGCCACTCTACATAGTACTTTGATCGGTACTTTGAGCGCTACTTTAATCAGTGCTGTGATCAGTAGGTTAACGAGTGCTCAAGCCGCTTTAAAATGAGTGCTTTATTGAAAAATAAAGCACTTTTTTATTGTCTGTTATCTCTTGCCCAATTCAACCTTCAGCATCTCATTCTCAGTTTTGAGTGGTTTTAGCGTAAAGCTTGATAACGCTTTGGGAACAGATAGGTGTTGGAAAGTAGTGTTTGGGGATCAGTAATTTCAGTTGTTAGCAGTTTAGCGTTTACGGATATCCACTCGCACAGGCTTGCCATGTCATTCATCGACACTGTGAATAGAAACCTAGGGTTTCTGAGCTTATGAACGAGAGCCATGGACGGCGAACTGGCAGTTAAACAAGGATGTTGTTCAAGTCCTTCCTTTGGATGCTCGACCGCCCCGTCTGATGTGAAAGGATTCACAAATGCCGCGATGGCATGGATGCCAAAAAGCGGCTATGGGGCGGACGGTCGTCTCGCTAATCACCATGGCTCATCTTTTTGGCATTAACGTAACCTGTAGATTTGAAAGCTTTACGCAGCATGCTTTTGGACTGAAATGTATTGGAAAGTAGTATTAGAGGATCAGTAATTTTAGTTGTGAGGTGTTTAGCGTTTACTGATATCCACTCGCACAGGCTTGCCATGTCATTCGCTCGTCGACTCGCAGCCAGTCCATCTTTGGATGCTCGACCGCCCCGTCCATGGGGCGGACGGTCGTCTCGCAAATCACCATGGCTCACCTTTCGTGCATTCGCGTAATCTGTAGATTTAAAAGACATACGCAACATACTTTTGGACAGAAGTCATTTAGTGCTTAGGCTCTAAACTATACCGCTCACATTATCATTACTAATGACGATCTTAAGAAAGCGGGACTATGTTCACTAAGAGATGGATGGATCACAGTTCACTCTCGAAACAAGAAGCTAACCAGAAAGTCTAGTTAGCTGTTCTAAATGAACCGCCCTGTGCGGAGCCGCATGCAGGGTGGTGTGGGGGCTGGAGGTTAGACACCTCCGGCTACCCGATTAGCTGTATTTTATTGTTTGGTCTATCACTGCACCTCTTTTAGAAAGTGATATAAACCCCCAAATGATTGAATCAATTATTTTTTGATCAGAATATTTTTCATCTATACTGAAGTAATTTCGAAACATAAGAATACTACTTTTTAAAATACCTGAAGATAGAATACGATTATATTCATATAACAGAAAATTATAATTCAATTCACTTTGTAATTGTTTGCCCCTCAATGTATTTTGCGTAATTTCGGGCATGTGATAAAAACTCGATATCATAGAGTCATATATTGGCAAATTGGTATTACTCATATGAACCAATTTTGATGCAAAAGAAAACTGAAAGCTCTTTTTATCTGTAAGAATACTATACAACTCCAACGCTACTTCAGTAGCATTAATATTATTTGAATATGAGCTATTCAAAGTATCAAAATATGCATCGTAAAATTCTGATGGTAACCTTGCTGAGTTCATAGACCAGAATTTTCTGTACTTTTTTCTATATTCTGTATCTTTAAATATTTCCCCTTCAGTTTCTCTAGGTTCATTTATGAGATACAGATATGGCTCAATGTGCGATTCTCTTTTTATAGAAGATAAAATTATCTTTATATTTTCGTTGATTATTGAATACATAATTTTGATACCCGTAATTAGTGGGGTCAGAGTAAACTTTATGAAACTCACTTTTGGACATTTCCAAGTTAGACTTTTAGCTCTAACTTGTGAGTTTCGAATTAAAATTTCTATGGCTAACGCTTTGCTAATGGGCTGCCGCAGCACATCCTAGGCAGTCCCGTTCCGGCCACGCTGTTTGTGGCCGGAACGAAATTGAGCAACGTGTTAGCTTTTATATTGCGGTATAAGACTTACCTTCTAGCAAGCCATTAGATGATAAAGTTAAACTAAAGCGTTTAAATAGCCCAAAAAATTCATTGTAAGGCATATCAATTTCAATTCCGTTTAGAGCCAGAGCATCACCTTCAGCTCCCATTTTCTCTTGGATATTGTCATAACCACCAACATTTGAATGTAGAAACCTAACTGTAAGGGTATTTACTTTTACATTATGTACAGACGAATAAACTTGAATACCGAGTACAAAGCTATCCTTAGGAATGTTATGGTGCTTTCTTAGATAATCAGTTGCATTTTGATTGTCATCTCGATCTGCATGAACTGATCCATCAAGATCTTTATATTGAACACCTGGTTCGAAAATTGTCATGATATGTCCTTTTAATATATGTGATAGTTGAAAGGGGCAGACAACGCTACTACTGACTTTCCGCGTAACACCGTAATCACATAAAATCAACGCATAGTAAAAATGCCGCGCGTTGGCTGTCCCTCTTGAAGCGTTTGTTATGTTTTTAAACTAATGCCAGCTTTACCTCGTGGTACATTTACAAAAACATGGAGTTTGTAAACATGATTATTACTATAAATGTCTTTGTACTCCAACGTAAGTTCCTCTCGGTACTCTCCAGATTGACTTGCCAAATTACTATCAATACAAAATACCCAGCTCATATGCTCAGTTGGAGCAATGTGACCTAATGAGCGAAACTCTTGGAAAAAACCAGTAGACAGATCTGCCAATGCGATCTTTTTACCTTTTGAATTAAAGATGTTTACATCTAACGCAGGTCCTATGCCAATGTTCTTTAAAGCTAAGTCTATAAACTTGTCATCACGATTAGGATCACTGGTAACATATGTTACAAGGTCGACTTTTACATCATAATTTTCAAGAAAGTAAAGACACTGCTTCGAACTTTTGTTTTTTAATGAAGGCTCCGTAATCAAAAATGGTCTAACGTTTTCAGCCCTTTGCTTGTGAAATATCATATAGGCAGCAAGGAATGCCAAAACCCCACCTGAATATCCACCAAGGAAGCCTAACCAACCATTAATGTCGCCGATCATTTTGCCGGGTGCATAGGTAACATATAGCTTGAGCAAAAATGGAGAAATCAAAGAGAACAAGATCAAAACAATAACGACTGGCACGTAATTATCCTTAAAACATAACGCTTTGTTAATTGGTTGCCGTAGCGTAGGCAGTCCAGTGGAGGCCACGCTTTTTGTGGCTGGAACGAAATTAAGCAACTTGTTAGCAGTTTTTATACCTTTTCCAGTTGCTTCTTGTATTCGGCAATCCTCTCTTCATCTGCTTTTCGCTGAGCCTCACGATCTTTTGATGTGTAAGTATTAACGTGTAATTTTTTAGATGAAGAGTTAGTCATTCGTTCAAGTTGCTCTCTAAGTTTTTTTAAATCCCCTGCAATTTTATGTAAAGGATCGCCACCTCCAATTTCTGTAATTCCTTTTAGCTCGGCAAAATCAATGGTTAACTCATTGGAATAGTCATTACCTTCAACATCGGTATAAGAAACAACTATTTTGAAAAATGGGGTAAAAATATCATCCCCTTCAAGTTTTCCTTTTAGCTCAAAAAAACTAAATAAAAAGCTATCTACTTTTTGATTAATTCCTAACGAGTGCATGCCGTTAGAAAAGATATGAAGCCTTAAAAAATGATCCACGATTACATTTTCACCTTCGGAAAATTCAGCTCCGTTTTTATCAATAAACTTGAAACTTACATTTCGAGCGATGCCCTTTCCTAGGTTACTCACATTTATCATCATCAAATTAAATGAAATATCACTATTTTTAAGAGTTACTGAAACACTAGGCCTAATGTTTTCTCTTCTAAGGGAGTTAACTTGCTCTATTTGGGCTTCCCTTAAGTACCAAGTTTCTTTTGCTAAGATGAATGTTAAAACAGCTATAGCAACAGTAGCTAAAGCAGATACCCATGAGGATAATGAGTCAGCAGTTAGAATTGAAGATAATTGAATTTGGCTACCTGCCACCATTCCAAGTATGAAAATTAGCGGAGCACTTACAAGCCCGATAACTGACACTAAAGGAATCAGGCTTCTCTCATTTTTCAGTTTACTCATAGCTCACCTTAAACTGCTAACGCCTCAAACAGCGGCGGCTTTAGCCGTCAGACTGCTTTGACTTGTTACATGCTGCACCCATTCAAGTTGTTTTGCGTAGATTCTCGGTAGTGGGTGATAGTACGAGTATCTAGTGTTTGGCTTTAAAATTCCCAGAGGATCGTTAATGCATAAGGTTTCTATAGCTTGTTTGGCCAAAGGAATTAAAGCTTGGTCTACACCCCAGCCATAAATAACTGGAACACCATTAACGAATAGCTGCGCCAATTCCAACTTACGATTGGGCGAAAAAATAGAATGCTTTACTGAACTACACTCTTTGGATTTCAAGAAACGATATAACTCATTTGAATCCGGTGTGCGGAGGTCAGACAAATTTAAAATCCTTGCGTAGTTAAACGCCGCTGCATCCATGACTTTCATGATTTGTTGTTGTGTAGTATCTGGCTCCGCCTCCGATGACACGGAATTATTATCTATACCGTCCAAAGGGTAAGAAGAACCAGGATTCATCATTACAACCATGAGATCAGGCTCACTCAGTGCTACGCCAACTCGCTTGATGTCGAGATACTTTCGTAACTTGTATCCATTGGACTCGTAAAAGAGGCCTGTAACTTCAAATTTAGTACTCAACTTAATTCCTTGTTGGCATGTAACGTCTTTGTATAGTGCGCATGCGCGTTTACCTCATTAGACCAGTGAAAAGCGCGCATAGTTAACTATCTGTATGCAAAGAACTTATCAGATTTTCATCAAATACACCATCCGGAAAATGCGCATGCGCGTTTTCCAAACCTCGCAATCACAGGAGATGTCACGTAAACGACCGATTGAGTGACAAAGCATAAACGACGATTTTAACGTTAAAAACTGTCACATGACCCGTAATGTATTCAATGTCATACAAATCAGATGGTCATTAGCTTTGGTGATGGAATTTCCTGGGGTTCCGGCGTAGAACCCCTGATTTAAGCGGGGAGTTTGATCAGCCAATTTATATCATGGCACCAATAGGCTGATCTGCTCTCAGTGATAATTGCATAGTTCAGCCTTGATATACCGTCAGCGGAAGTGGTATCAAACGGAGAATCTTCAGGCAGCAAGACTGTACTTGGGTTGTAGTGGCACACTAATTTTGGCCACCTAAATAGAGGTGATATTATTGCCTCGTAGATGACTTTAGGTGAAAACATGAGAGCAACAACCAGAAAAACATTTAGTGCTGAATTCAAACTTGAAGCAGCCCAATTAGTCCTCGATAAAAACCATAGCATCATCGAAGCTGCAAAGGCGATGAACGTAGGTAAGTCCACTATGGATAAATGGGTGAGACAGTTAAAACTAGAACGCCAGGGTGGCACACCAAAAGCATCTCCGATTACCCCTGAACAAATTGAAATCCGTGAGCTGAAGAAGCAAATAGCTCGTCTTGAGGAGCACAATCTTATCCTAAAAAAGGCTACCGCTCTCTTGATGTCAGACTCGATGAACAATTTACGCTAATCAGCGCACTCAAGCAGAGCCACTCTATTCTCACAATTTGTAATGCATTCAAAGTGCATCGAAGTAGCTATAAGTATTGGCTAAAAAGAAAAGAACATATTGATACAGACTTTACTATTTTATGCAGTGAAGTGAAGGCCGCACATCGTATTAGTCATGGCTCTGCCGGTGCGCGAACGATAGCGCAATTAGTGACTAACAAAGGGATTGGTCTCAGTCGTTATCGAGCCCGTAATTTAATGAAAAAGCTTGGGTTATTAAGCTGTCAGCAGCCTAAGCATTCTTATCGGAAAGCGACACAAGAGCATGTTGCAATCCCCAATACGCTTAATCGACAGTTTGCAGTAACTCAACCAGATCAAGTGTGGTGTGGCGACGTGACGTATGTTTGGGTCGGTAATCGCTGGGCCTATCTAGCCGTTGTTTTAGACTTATTTTCCCGCAAACCTGTTGGATGGGCTTTGTCATTATCACCAGATAGTGAGCTGACCTGTAAAGCTTTGAAAATGGCATTTGAGTTAAGGGGTAAGCCTGAGAATGTGATATATCACAGCGATCAAGGTTCGCATTACACGAGCTTGAAATTCAGACAATTAATATGGCGTCTTCAGATTGAGCAAAGTATGAGTCGTCGCGGGAATTGTTGGGATAACGCACCAATGGAGCGTTTCTTTAGAAGTTTGAAATCTGAGTGGATACCCGCCAGTGGTTATGGGAATTTTACTGAAGCAGATAAAGAGATCACAAATTACATCACTGGATATTACAGTGAGACCAGACCCCATCAATATAATGGTGGGTTAACGCCAAATGAGTCAGAACGTTTATATTGGAATGACTCTAAAACCGTGGCCAATTTTACTTGACCACTACAGGTTGATAGGTACGAAATGAAAGGCCGGTACATCTGGAAGTGCTATTTCCAAGTCAGATAAGCGGTGAACCACCCAGCGTATGTTCTTTAGCCCCAACCTGGCACATTCATAATCACACCACACTTTGTGGCTATTAACTTCATGATCTTCTAGGGTAGGCCACGATAGTCGACTTCCTCTTTTCTCTAAATGTTCTCGGATATATTGAGGTATATCCGCCTCCCGTTGGCCAGTTTTTGCAATCCACTCTGAGATAATTGCAGGAGGGATTTGAGGTTCTGGTATACCATTAATCCTGTGAACTTTTCTGCTGCTATGGAGATAATTGGAGCGAACTTTCCAAGAGGCTAGAAAATTTGAAATCGCAATACAGTCATCTTTTGATAAATGATCAACTCCAGAAGCGACACTCTCGCGAACCGTATAAAACTCTGTCTCTATAGCGGTAAATATGTCTTCCATTCTGGTGTTCCATGCGCGGAGAGAAATTGCGTAATCGTCGTTCCTTTCATATTTTATCAACTCAACATGTGCATCGGGTTTAACTACTCTGTATATCTTGTTTTCTTTAGTTAAAAAATGCCTCATCAAGCCATTTGGCAAAAAATGTTGCCTGAAGGTTATCTTAAATGGATTGCCTTTAATTATTCCAAAATCATGAGCTTTTGTCTTTCCCATTATATCTCTCTTGAATTGAACTGTACCGGCAATAGAGTACACTTTGTGTCATTACTAAAATTAGGTCAACTTAGCAAAACTTAACGGTTCAATAAGTTGCGTTCTAAATTATTTTGGGGCAATAGCTTTTTAGCTAAACGAACAGCTGAAGGGTTAATGAGGATTGTCATTGTTGCACCAGCGACCTTCTTAAACAGGGATATTTTAGTAGAGCCCTCAGGGATACTTCTTGTTAAATAAAGAGGTGAAGAGTCACTGGGTATACAATGAAAATTGATGCGTCACAACAACTGACGACAAAGTTATCTTGCTTTGGTGCAAAAAGAAAAGCCCGCGGCTGCGGGCTTGGCGTCACTTAAAATCAACGGAATAAAAGGACTGACTTAACGATACGTCAGCGTCGTAGTATCCGTTAACTTGTCGTTATCTTTAACGGTCAGTTCAACTGTGTGTTGTCCACGGCGGGCAAGGCGTAATACCACTTGACCGTTAGCGCGGGTGCCATTGTCAAACGTCCATTTATGTTGCTTGATTACGCCATCGGTATCAAAGCTAGTCGAGATAAACATATCGACGAACAATAAATTGATACGCTGAATTTGCGCAACAGGCGGTTGTTTTACCTCTCCAACCACCACAGTCACAGTTTGTGACGTGCTATGGGTTAGGCCGTCGTTATCAGTCACAGTTAGCGTGACAAGATACTCACCGCTTTGGCTGTAACTGTGAGTCACTACCTCACCCACTGCCACTGTGTTATCACCAAAGCTCCACTCGGCAGACACGATTTGTCCATCGCTGTCGGTTGAAGTGGATGTCAGTTGCACCGCAGCGCCATTCACCACTTGGGTGAAACTAGCCACTGGCGCGACTTTTTCCGCTTCGAGCAAGAGTGAAATCACCACTGGATCGTGATCCGATGAGCGATACGCATCAGTAGCGAATAAGTCTTGGATTTGAGTAGGCGTCTTAAACTCTTCGTTGTAATCCAATACGCGCGGTTCGTCGGTATTGATATGCCACTCAGTCACATCCACCACTTTATCCAGCAGGGCAGCATTCGCTAAAGCATGATCCAACTGACCCGATTCTGCCGAGAACACATAGGAATAAGGGTTCGGCTTTTCAAGTTTGGCAAACAGCTCACTAAAGCCCGCGTTACCTAACGCCGTTAATGGATCTTCCTTCGCATAGGCGTTCAAATCACCAATCAGCAATACGCCTTGATCTGGATATTGCTCGCTAATCCATTGACCTGCAGCCGTCGCCGCACGGGTACGAGTGATATTACAGTTGCCTTGACCATCATTGAGATCAGGATCGCCCGCACATTCACTGCCCTTAGATTTAAGGTGATTAACCGCAACAACCACGCCCTCTTCACTGCCGTTCACGCTAAAGGCTTGGGTCAGCATTGGACGGTTTTTGCTATCGTCAAACAAAGGCTTTTGGTCATCATCCAATGGCGAATTTGCACTGGATAGAATACGTGCAGCACCCTGCGGCGTGACTTTATCGCTACGATAAATCAAGCCAACTGTGATGGCATCGGTGCCAATCGCATTGATGCCTGTTGGCGCGATATAAGCGTAACGCGCTTCACCCACTGCGGCATTCAAACCTGCGACTAAATCAGCAATGGCCGAATTAGCACCAAAGCCATCGTTCTCGATTTCCATCAAACCAAATACGTCGGCACTAATGCCCATCATGGCGCTGATAATCTTCGCCTTTTGACGCTCAAATTCGCTCAACGTATTGGCACCACGCGCAGTTGGGAAACCTGCACCTTGACCATCACCATTGAAGTAGTTAAGTACGTTAAAGCTAGCGACTTTTAAATTACCGCCATCATTCAATGTGGGGGCGACAGGACGGGGGTTTTCCGCCACAAAGTTCACCGTCTCGATTGGCATAATGCGATACAAATTAAAGCCATAGTGCATTACACCCGTAAGCGATGTGGCTTTATCGCCGACACGCACAGTGTTTGATGCGCTCAGACCTGGAGCGGGGAATTGCACAGGATCTGGATTCTGCGCCGTTAAACCATCATCCAATAAAATACTGTCACGTTGGTTAGCCGCGCTCACAGCCAGCGCATCCGCGCCCGGTGCCGCCACCTGCGTACCAATAAAGTGGCGCTGACTGCCTAATGAAATCTCGCCGTAACGACCTAGGTTGTAGACTTCGTTCACCACTAAATCTTGGCTGAAACGAACACGCATGCCCTCAAATGGCTCAAAATCATCACTGCTGTTAACCGGTAAGGTCACCACAGCCGCTGTTGGTAATGCTTGTGCAGTGGCACACAACTTATGATCTGATACAGTCGTTAGTTCAGTTAAGCCTTGATATTCAGTGACTTTGGCTTTTAAACGAATACGATCGCCCGCCACATATGCAGTAGGCGCAGTGCCGGTATACACAAACACCCCTTCAGAGGTTTGTGTATCGCTATCGGCTTCGTTATCAGCCATTTGTACAAAAATACCCTTAAGGCCGGCTTCTTGATTACTGACGACAACCGCTTCAACCACTAAGGTTTGACCATTAAGAGGACTGGCAGCACCCGCGCCTTGAAGCGCATGAATTGCTGTGGCTTCTTCGCCGCACACTAAAGAACTCGGTGGAGGGTCGACGGGATCGGTTGGCGTGCCGGCGCTGAATTTACCGAGATCAGAAATATCATCCTTCGCAAAACCTAACCAAGTGCTAAAGCTGACCGCATCATCACTGATGGGATCGGCAATCAGCTGATCAGGATTACGGCGCAGGGTGTTGTCTTGAGTGGATAAGTCACCACTGCCCCACTCAGCACCGGGATCGACACCAACTTGACCTAAACTATCAATCACTTGATTTTGATAAGTCAGTTCAATCGCATCGTCGCCGTTAAAGAAGCTGGCGCTACTTTGTTGATTGGTCAGTGCAAGAATATCGGCAGACGCGTCGTTATCGGCAACCACATACGTCGCCCCCGCGGCTAATGAGCCAGTGAGCGCAATGGTCGTACCGACGTTGGTGCTGCCATTGAAATAGAAACGCAATTGGTATTGGCTTAAATCAATAACGCCCGCAGTTGGGTTATACAGTTCGATGGCTTTATTGTTGCTGCTGCCTTCGACGTATTCTGAAATGATCAAATTATCCGCGCCATGGGCAAGCCCACAAACGCTGCTGATGGCTAACGCCAGCACAGTTTTAGTGTTAAACATTGAGACCCCTAAATGTATTGTTTTAATATTTTCTATTGAATTGCGATTTAATTGATGTGCTTAGATGCTTCAAGATGATGTCACCTCGAAGACTGACGATACTATAGGCGACCAAGGTTACAAATTGGTTGCGCCAAAGTTGCAACTTAAGGTTGATATTATTGGTGCGATTTAGCGATCAGAACTAGGAAGAAAGCAGTACGGGGAATGCTGGCCGCTCATTAACAATGCGGCCAGAAATAATCAATGTGATGGGGATAAATCGCTCTTAACAGAATAAGCAGAGCCAATGAATGAAAGCCCCGACGCAGGGCTATAAGGGCTCAAGTTTTTCATCGAGTAAACTGACCAGCAGTAACTCACCTTGGGCGTTCACCCTAAACTCGCCGTATTTAGCCGCACTGAAATGATCGGCTTGCCCTTCTTCAAAGAAAAAGCTGTTCGATGCGAGCTTGATTTGATTACCACGAACACGAAATTGCACCCGCAGCTGATCTTTACCGAGCGCTTGGTCGGTATAAAAATCCATAAAACGCGCCACTTTTTGCTCATCTAGTGCCAGCAACAACTGCCCTTGCATTTGTTGCGGTGCTAAGGCGCTGTGCACATCGCGGGCAATGGCATATTCCAGCGCCATGTAATCCCCCTGCATTAACGAGCGCGGATCGACTGGCGCTAATGCAAAGCGCACGACTTGGCCGTGATTAAGCAGTTGTTCGAATTTGAAAATGCGCCAATTCACGCCAGCAAGAATCGCAACGGTCGTAAAAAGTACTATGCCCAGCGCCCATTTATGTGAAGCCGCCAGTTTTCCCATCACATTTCCCATCACATAGTCTCCTTGGCATTTTCATTGGCAGGAAATAACCGCCACACCAGCATCCTTGCCACCAGCAGCAGCGCGCCTAAACCCATCAAATAAGCAGATTTCAGCAGTAGTGTTGTTTCTAAGGAATAATAATATCCGCTGACAAACAGCAGCGCCGACATAATTCCCATGCCTTTTAGCCAAGGCTCATTGCAATAATGGCCAAGCAAGATCAATAGGATAGCCGTCGATAATCCCTGCATGGGTAAAGATAAACCGCTAATAACCATTAAACCGAGAAAACAGCCTATCGCCGCCATTGAGCTGAGTGATTGTTGGCGTTCGCGAAGTACGCTGATCAATAACAATCCGCAAATAACGAAAATAATCGACAGATGGCTAAGCGTGAACCACAGACTTTGCTGCCAAGGACTGAATAAGGCTTCAAAAATACTGTCCATGCTAAAGGCATGCATCAGTTGCAATGTAATTAATGCCAGTGCAAAACCGTAGATAAGCATGCGCGCGCGGCGGTAATGACGTCCGAACCGATTGATATTGAACAACACTAGGCTAATGATTAAGGCAAACAGACTTGGGCAGACATTGAGCCATTCGAACTTAGCCATGAGGCCAATCACGCACCAACTTAAGCCAAACGCGAACACAAACTGGGCTAATCCATGGGCAATTAAACCCCACAACAGCAAGAGAATACCCGCCATACACAGATACCAGTTGAGGCTAAAATCATTGTCGATTAAATCATAGAATCCCCAAGCCACACTGATTAAACCACTCAAACAGGCGGCAAAAGCAAATTGCTCAATGAAGATCTGTTGCCGCGGCAAAAAATACAACCCAATGCCCACGGCTAAATAGGTTAAGCCGATAAATAAGGCGACGCCCTCACCTACCCGCTCAAAAATAGCGCCAAATGCTGCCATCATAAAACCCAATAGAAACAAAGCGGCTATCCAAGCGGCAAAGGCCTGCATAGCGGCAATATACCAAGGAATATCCTGGTTTTCTGGCATTTGGGGCGTACTGACTTTGCCCTCGGCATACAAAGATTGCCACAGTGTTATCAGACTGGATTCACCCGATGCATCAATTAAAGCGGCATTCTCTTTTGAAGGAGACTTTAAAGGAGTCGCTACTGAACTCGTTAAAGAATTGGTCACCATGTCGCCATCCGGTAAGCCATTATTGTTGCTCATGAATGTCTCCCACTTTCCCTTGGGTCGCTCTCGCTGCGGGCTCAAGCTCTGATTCTGACAGTGGTTTAAGCTTGCGACTCAGTTCCTTTAACCAAATACTCAAGCCTGTGCTTGCTAAAATGATATAAAGCCCAATAAACAGAAACCCGCCTATGGGATCATTGTCCTCAAACATCAGCCGTATCAGTAACGCAGCGCCCACGGCAATCAAGCTAAAACCGCCCAAGGCCAAGGGATAAATACGCGGTAATCGATAGCGAAAAATAACGAATCCCAACACTAGATGGGCAAGATAACCACTAATGACACCAGTGCTAAAGCCATCACCTTTAAAGAAATCATCGAAAATCAGCCAAGTGATTAACCAAGTAAAACAGCCCATCGCAAACAGTGAACACGCATATTCGAGAATTGGCGCATGCCAGCGCCCCACGACGTTGCGGTCTAGAAAAACAAAAGCGTAATAGATAGCTAAATTCAAACAGATAAAAATCAGCAGTTGGCCTTGTTCATCCAAGAAGGCTCCCCATAAATGGGAAAAGGAATCTAAAAATATCCCTATGCTTAGGTTAATAAGTCCCACCAGCAGCAGCCATAAACCATCGAATCCCGCCACCCAAGCGAAAGGCAAAATCACTAACGCCCACAGGGCGAATAACTGCCAAGGATCGGCGCCCGTTTGATAGGTTTGCCCAACCAGTGCTAATAAGCCGCCCACCAATACGCTCGCGGCCAATAACACACCATTGGCTGTCGTCCCACCAAATCTACTGTCGTTGCTTTGGTTACTATGACTATGGGAATGGGAAGCAGCTGAAAGGGAATTAGCACGATAATAGAGCCAAGCAAATGCGCCGATGGCGAGCACTATCGCCACTTCAATAAGGCCAAATTTGGCAAAACGCCCGAGGGATTGCCAATTGTAGGCAAAGAAAAAAATTACCCCAGAGGCAAAGCTCAAGGCGCCAAACCAGAGTAATAAGTTAGCGATTAAGCCACGCCAGCTCGACGCATCTGGCAACACTGTGACCTGCCGATAAAGCGTATTCGCTTGCTCTTGCGTGATATGTCCCTGTTCAACCCAGCCACACACTTGAGATTTTATCTGGCTCAATGTGAGTTCTCCCT
This sequence comes from Shewanella sp. SACH, assembly GCF_001887095.2. Taxonomy (NCBI): domain Bacteria; kingdom Pseudomonadati; phylum Pseudomonadota; class Gammaproteobacteria; order Alteromonadales; family Shewanellaceae; genus Shewanella; species Shewanella sp. SACH. The sequence continues at coordinate 899,409 of NZ_MPDG02000001.1, read as the reverse complement.
CATCCTGTTTGCGCTAGCTTACTATGACCTATTCAAAATTCGCACAATATCGACAGCGTTGAGTAAATTAAATTGTGTATACTTGTAAAAAATCATTAACCTTTGGCATGATTAGGGGTGACCATGGTAATAAGACAGTTGTATCGTCTACTCTTTAGTTTCATTTTAGGGATCAGCGTATTTTCGGCCGCTATCGCCCAAGATAACAATCAGTCGCCCACAGCAACTAATACAATAGTACCCAATACAACAGCGCCCAACACAATACCGACCATTCATGTCGGTGGTTATCAATTTTCTCCCTATGTGAATCTACAACAAGATGGCCGCTACACTGGCCTCACCCTCGATATCATTAATGCATTGAATCAAATACAACAAGAAGTGTTTTTTGAATTTACCGTCACCAGTGTTGAGCACAGATATAAAGCCTATGCCTTAGGTCGCTTCGACATGATGATATTTGAGAATCCCGCTTGGGGATGGCAGAAAATAGCGGATCAGTTTATTCCACTACACATGATAGATGGGGAAGTGTTTATTGCGCTTAAGGCCAAAGCCCATAATCAAAATTATTTCAAAAACTTAACCAATAAGTCAGTCGCATTCGTTAAGGGCTATCACTATCAGTTTGCCCACTTTGAAACCGATGCTGACAAGTTGGCAAAGCAATTTCGCCCCTTGTTCGTCAGTAACAACAGGGCCTCTATCGAAAGCATTCTGCGCGAACGGGCAGACATAGCGCCCGTCACTCATTCCTATTTGCAGTATTATTTAAAGGTGAATCCACAAGACAGGCATTTACTTTTAATCTCAGACAAATGGGACCAAGAGTACGATAACGGCATCTTACTTAGCCTCAGATCATCACTCGATGCTAAAAAGCTTTCACACTGGGTTCAGCTGCTTATCGACAATGGTAAACTGGCCGAACTCGCCGCCCAATACGGGATTAAGTCGAGCCAATAATTCGCTTTTAGTTTCTTCAAGCCGTTAACGCTTTAAGCGCGATAACTATCCAAGAGCGAGGATTTATCTAAGCGCGACGATTATCCAAGCGCTATGACTATCCAAGTGCGATCAGCGATTTAGGCGACGGACAAGAGTGGTCCCAACATAGCCAAAGTGCCGATCAACAAGAAAATTAAGGCTTGCACTATGATCATCTGGCCACTATTTGGCGGGCTCAAAGTGGCAATGTAAAACTGCCAAATTGCGAAGATCCCGTAATTCATCCCAAGAAATAACAATAAGCTAAAGGCATACATGCCTGGGATCACCTTAAGTGCGCAGGCTAAAAGTACCGCAGTTGAGGCCACAAAAAACACTGACTGACAGTGAAATAAACAGCGCAACATTTGCTTGCTCTGCTGGGACACATTTGCCTTTAACAACGGCGCCAATAGAACACGTTTACCATAGATTAAATGGTATCCACAGACTCCAGCACTCAAGACAGTCGCTGCCATTAATGTTAAAACCATACTGCTCCTAGTTAGTGCTCATATTTGATGGTGTTTGAAAATCAATGCGTAAACAAAACGAGAATCGCAACCCTAGCGATAAGACCCTGAAAACTCCGGTTGAGTTTCAGCGTAACGAAAATAACCTAGCTGGCTAAGAATCATTGAGTCAACCGGACCGCAACTAACACACATGGGCCTGATAAAATGAACTCGCGCAACCCAGTGCTAAGTTCTTAGCGCAAAAAGGAGCCCTTAGGCTCCCTTACTTCACATGTTTAAAATCACAATGCTTAAAATCACATGCTTAAAAACCTGTACTGACTAAAACCTGCGACTACATAGTTGCCATAGTCCAATAATCTAAACGCTTTTGCGGATCGGCTAATAGGTTTTTACATTCTTCTTTATATTTACCCATTAACGCACCTAAGTTACTTGAGCCCCCTAAGCTTTCGATTTGACGCGCTTTAGCAGCGGCAACCGCTTGAGTCACCTCAGCTTCAGAGCTGTATTTCTTGGCTAAATTCTCAGACTCAATTTTAGAGCTTTTTAAACGCTCACCCACGGCCTGCATTTGTGGTGCATTCATCGCCCCAATGGCTTCTGAGCTAATTTGATAGTAAGCGGCACATTCAATGGCTTCTTTACTAAACGCTTTTTCTGCTTCATCAGCCCAAACTGCAGTACTGGCACTCAATACTAAACCACCTAATACTAACGTTTTTACCTGAGTTAACATGTTACTTTTCCTTTTAATCGCCATAAATAAACCTACTCAAGCCCTCGGTGGATCTCAAGCTCGTAGATATAAAAATCTTGGTTACGCACAAAGCCTAAGCCTTCATACAAGCCCTGCGCGCGCTGGTTTTTTTGCTGTGTTTCTAACATCAAATAACTCATATTATGCGCTTTGGCATAACTGGCGGCCTGCTGCACTAGCGCTCGCCCAATACCGACACATCGAGCATGTTGAGTCACATACACATCATTGAGGATCAACATTGGAGCCATACGTAACGATGAAAAGCTGGGATACATTTGCACAAAGCCTAATCCAAGCCCTTGATTATCTTTGGCAATAAATATTACCGATGACTCATCTAACAATCTTGCATGAATAAACTGCTCCGCGGCCGCTACATCATCCCTGCGCCCATAAAACTGTCGGTACTCATTGAATAACACTGCAACCTCATGGGCATGAGTCACATCTGCTCGAGTTATAATGCTTGCCATGGGCCTTTCCTTTTTATCGTTAGAGTGTTGGCGGTCGTTGTCGCAATCGAAATTGCAGACTGTTTTTCACCGCTGGCCACTCAGCATCAATAATGGAATACACCACAGTATCGCGAATTGTGCCGTCTTTAAGAATTTTGTGATTACGCAACACACCATCTTGCTTAGCACCCAGTCTCGCAATCGCTTGTCTGGAGGCTTGGTTATGCCAGTGAGTTCGAAACTCAACAGCAATGGCATCTAAGGTTTCAAAGGCAAAGTTCAATAACAATAACTTAGCTTCGGTATTGATCCCCGTGCGCTGGGCACGTTTTGCATACCAAGTGTAGCCAATTTCAAGACGACGATTTTCAGGCTCCCAGTTGCAAATGCGCGTGCAGCCGACAATTTCACCGCTCACTCTATCCCGCACTGCAAAGGGAAAACTCTGACCCCGCGCTTTCTCTTCGAGGGCTTTAGTCACATAGGACTTCACCTCGGCGGGTTCTGGCACACTAGTAAACCACAAACGCCAAAGTTGACCATCTGTCACAGCTAAACTCAATGCTGCCACATGGGACAGAGATAAGGGCTCAAGCACAATATACTCACCCGTTAAACAACCTAAGTTATCTTCACAGCCCACAGTCTCGCCTCCGTTAGATGATTGAAAAGTGTGTTGTTGCGCACATTTTTATCTAGCCTAACATTAAACGAGAATAAAAAAACACCCTATTTTCAGCATGATTGGACAAATTTATCCCATTGTCGGCGGCTTAGATTACCTAAAGCTTAAGAGTGTCAAAAAATTTGAAAAAATGAGTAGAAGGCAGTTAAATCAGATTGGGATAAATACTGCAGCGGAAGAATAAGTCACGAAATGGCCAATCAATATCCGAGAAATAGCCAATGACATTGCGCAGTCGCGATTAGTGATTAGTGATTAGTGATTAGTGATTAGTGATTAGTGATGACCCAAAGCGACAATCAAGAGCAAAAACACCTAAACCTGTGGGTGGCATTTAGGTGTTTGATATCAGTAGAAGTTAAAAACTGAAGTTAGAGCCATAGTTAAAAATCATAGTTAAACGCTAAAGTTAAAAGCCATGCACACTGTTACTGACCCTAAACCAACCCGCAATGCTATTACGCTGGGCCAAGGTTTTAGTCACTTCATGGGGAAAGCGCTCACTGAGAAAAATCACAAAATGGCCCATTTTAGGTGCGATGCGTTCAATCTCAATGTCAGCTTCATCATAGATAATCAACTCGCCACAATCTGCCGCTTTCCAGTCAGGATTTAAGAAAAACACTGTGGTTAGGATGCGGTTTTGACTGCCTTTTAGCGCATCGACATGCTTTTTATAAAATGCCCCAGGCTGATATACCGCATAGTGGCTTTCATAGTCGAATAACCCCATAAATAAGCGACGATTCAAGCCATTTTTGAGTTGCGTCATCAGCTCAAGATATTGGGCATCGGGCTCGTTGTGCTCTTCTAGCCACTGTATTCTGTCGCGGCGAATATCGGGATTTAATTGTTGCTCGGCGCCACGGCCAATAGATGCGGCTTTTAGCTCATGTGCTTGCGTCGATTGAATTTTTTCCAATAGCACTTGGCTAATATGGTTGGGAACTAAGTCAGATAAAAAGATATAGCCTTTGTCTACCAAGGCATCAGCGATCACGTCCAGCATTGCTTCACTTAATTGCGAAACCATTATGCTACATCCAATAAAAGGGCTACGCTTTTGCTGTACTCAAGGGCTCAAGGAGGGATTAAGTGAGCCTGATTTTCGAGGGGCGTCAATAAGAGATATGATTGCCATATCTCGACAGTAAATTTTGCGGAATTTTAGAGTAAAGAACGCCGAATTACAATAAAATAAAAACTCATATAAACAATAAGTTATGACTAGCTAAACAGTTCAACAGGCTCATCATCTGGGCTGAGCTGTAAACACTGCTCAAACTGTAATCCAAGTTTGTTCAGCAATGCCTTTGAAGCACCATTATGGGCGCTCACAATCGCGACAATACGCTCAATACCTAAGCTTTTACCTAAGTCAAAAGCGGCTTTCGCGGCTTCGAATGCATAACCTTTACCCCAATATTGCGGCAAAAATGCATAACCTATGTCGACATTATCAAGCGTCGGCCGCTTGATTAAACCGCAGATGCCAATAGTGAATCCATTCTCTGCAAGCACGACGGCGTAAAAGCCAAAACCACAATCGGCGTAACTTTTCATCGGTCCATTGAGGATATAATCCTTGGCCTGCACAAGCGTACGTACTCCTCTGTCCCCAATATTCTCAATAAAGCCTTGGCTATTGAGCAAGACTAACATAAATGAAGCATCGGCTGGGGTTAACTGCCGCAGAATTAATCGAGGAGTACGCGCCACTTGCATAGGATTTCTCCACTAGAAATAGACAAAGTTTTTCAAAATGTTTTTAAACTTTTTTATAAACTATTTTTCATAAATAACGGACGTATTGGCTGCCGTCCTTTTGCGGTTTTTGGGGTGCCACAACCGCTGGCGTACCGACATACAAAAAGCCGACGATTTGATCGTGTGGCTCAAGGCCTAAGGCAGCATTCACATTGGCATCGAAGGCAAAATCCCCTGTGCGCCATACAGCACCTATACCTAAGGCAAAAGCAGCCTGTTGCATCGCCATCGTTGCGCAGCCCGCTGCAATTTGTTGTTCAAGTACTGGCACTTTAGGATGTTGCTGCGTTTTCGCCACCACGGTAATCACCATAGGTGCTCGCATTGGCATGCCCTTAGCTTTATTAACGAAATCCTCATCGGCGCCACTCGCTTTAGCCGCCTCAACAAAGATATCGGCTAAGGTGTTTAACCCTTGGTCTGTAGCAATAATAAATTCCCATGGGGCTAAGGCACCATGATCTGGCACACGAATTGCGGCATCTAAGATGATTTTCAATTGACTCGCATCGGGAGCGGGAGCGATTAATCGCGGGGTCGATTGACGGGTGAGCAAAAGTTCAATAGCGTCCAAGTTCTTATCCTAGTTCGATATAAATTGCGTTCAAGCATAGCAAATTGCAGGCAAAGAGGCATAAAAAAATCCCACCGCATGGGTGGGATTTAATACTTTGACTGCGCTTAAAAATCGAGGACTCTTTATAAAAGGCTTACTTAACCCCGCAGCGCTTAGCGATAAAATAATCTAGGCTAGTGTAACGACCGCCGCCTAAGGTGAAGAGTGCCAACAACATAATGAAATAAGTTGCCGCAAACTCTATCCCATTATTAAGCACAGCTAAGTTACCTGAGCTGGTTAGCCAGTCGAAATTACCGTGCTCCTGCAATATTTCTTTGGCTTTCGCCAGTTTATCCCCAGCCTCAAGCACTCTGTCGTTGGCAAGCCAAGAACTGCCATCGGCAATCGCTAACCAGCCATTTGGCCAATGCACAGTAAATGCAGCCACCAACATAGTGACCATCAAAGGGATAGAAATCAGCCGAGTCGCAAGCCCAAGCAGTAATAAGATTGCGCCAAAGAACTCGGTTCCCGCCGCCAATCCTGCCATTACCGCCGGCATTGGCAGGCCTAAACCCCAATCGGGATTGGCAAACCAAGCAACCGTATCGTCAAAGTGGGCGAGCTTGTTATAACCCGCTTGCATCAACACGGGCGCAAGGTAAATCCTGAGGGCTAATGGCGCTAAACCATCGAAATAGCGACTCATATTGAGCAATTTTTGGTAAAGGGATGCAAGTGGCATAGTGTCTCTCTTTGACTGATGAATTTACTTGCAGGAATAGACCCTAGCAAGCCAATAAATCTTTCATGAGCTAGGCTTTTTTTGCACTCGCCTCTTTTTCAATGGCTTCTTGATTAAGCTCAGTGAGATCTTGAATGAGTCCACCTAACTTTTTATAAAAATGTTTCGACTGCTTCTCCGACAAACTCGTGTTCATCGCCAGCAGTAAGGTCCCAAATGCCTCAGTATTTTTGCGTAAAAACACTTTATGTTGCTCAGACTTAAGCTCATCGGGCTGCGTCATCAACAGGGTCAAACGCTCAGTTAATAGCGCTTTGTCGGCGCGCTGCCCAAGGGCAACCTCAAACTGACGTAACCATTCGTGACGGTATTCGAGCCACATATCTAAGGTGGATAAACGCTGTTGATTATACTGATGAATAAGCACTTTCTGTTCTGTACTCACACTGCCAAGCCAGTCATCAAATTGCTCTTGAAGGTTTTCGTCGGCCTCTTTTTGTAACTGCGTTGGAGTTTTGCCGGCAAACTCTTTGACAAGCTCCTGCTCATCTTGCCGTAATTTGGCGAGGATTTGCTTCACCTGTTCATCTGACAAGGACATGATGATGGGCAGTAATTCTGGCAAAGCAAACTCAAACAAACGAAACCAATGCCGCTTAGCAATCTCCACATGCTCGGCCCATAATACTGGTGTTAAGGTATTGGTTTTGATGAGGCTTTCGACTTCGGTTAATTGCACCACATAGTGGGACAATTCTTTGGATTGATGCCACAGGACAAATTTTTCAATGAGGGCGTCAAATGCCTTTTGCTGTGGTTTATCTAAAGTAACGTAGTCCTCTTGCTCCCAACCGATGGCCCAATCGAGGAAATGGTAACTGAATTTAGTGGAACAGGCGCTTAAGCCTAAGAGACACACAAGTAGCATCACGCCTTTTTTCATTCTGAATCATCCATCCTAGAACTGTTGCTAATATAACGCTTGAGCCTATATAAAGTTGCCTCTTATATCAAACTAGTTTGTCTAATAAAGGTTTTTAATATGTTAATACTTTGCCTGCTTTAAATCGCCAATCGTGCAGCTAATCGTTATGATGCTTGGGTGATGAGCGGCCAAAAACAATCAAACCATGCGAGATAGTCGGCGCTACGACTGGCCTCCGTTTGCGCTGCCATCAATAATGCCCAGTAGCAAGCAAATACCCAGTACATGTCAATGGCGGCAGGCACGGCCGCTACGGCGTGGGACGTGACATAGGGATGTTCACTCAGATACTGCGTCACTAACTCGTTTTGCTGGGCTGGCGTTAACGCATGGGTCGCTAACACTACGGCTAACTCACACAGTGGATGCGACGCCGTCGCATACTCAAAATCGATACAATACAAGCGGTTGTTTTTGAGTAAAAGATTGTGGGGATTAAGATCGCGATGGCAAAACTGCGGTTTAATTAAACAAGCCGCTAAGTCATTACACCAATGTTTGATGTCGATTTGAATACCAAGCAGCTTAGCCACTCGCTCACTCCAATCGTGCGTGAGCGCAAGAGATGCCTGATAGGCAAGCATCTGCTGGTGATATTCCTGCCATTGCTCTGTGACACTAATGGCATAAGAACCTGTGGGCAGTTCCCGCAATTGTAGCAATAATTCAAGCAGTAAATGCGCAGCTGAGTTGGGATGCTTATCTTGCTCTATTGGCGGTTCAGGATTTAAATAAGCTTGTTGTGAATCGCCGTGATGTAAAATGCCCAAAGACACTTGCGCCAGCATAAAATCAGCGGCACTGGTTTGGCGCTCTAAGGCAGACCAATGGATGAAGCGTTTACGTTGAAAGCGTTCGCTGTCAATCATATTGTGTTCAATTGCCGCACACTCTGCAACGCTCGCTACAGCACTTTCGATAAGGTCACACTCGATAAAGTCACTCTCAATAAGGTCACTCTCAATAAAATCACTGAGGTAGTAGCGCTCATCGTCACTCACCCACAGCAGTGCAGGAGCAAGTTTAGCTTGGGCGAGTTGTTGCCAGTAAAAACGCTCCTGCTCGCGGGTGCAAAAACTGTCCGCCGCATCGGCATTGACCCGCAGCACATAACTGCCTGCAGGCGTAGTGATCTTATAATTATGATTACTCAAACCGCCCGAAAGCTCGCAAATACTTAGTACTTGCTCCAGCCCAGCTCGTTTGAGTATGGGCAAGAGTGCGTTGAATGATTCGCCCGCTGAGTATTGCTTAGCAGCGTTTACATCGAGCATTAACTGAGTAACTTCAAGGCATTGGCCTCACGGGCGTCGGCTAACGCAGTGCGCCACAGGAAATACCCTACTACAGCAAGCCCCACATAGAGTACGAATAATAACGAGGTCAGCATCAAGCCTTTACTGAGATAAAGGTAAATCGACACTATATCGATAACGACCCAATAGAGCCAATTTTCAAGTACTTTCTTCGCTACTAAATAGGTCGTCATCACAGCAAAACAGGTCGTGGCCGCATCTAAATATGGGAATGCGGCCTGAGTATACGTCGCCATGCCGTGACCGACTAATAACGAAATAACGCCTGTCACCGCGATCAGTTTCAAGTGAGTTTTCAACGGCCAAGTGGTCACTTTGACCCCTTGATGTTTATCGCCGCCCTGGGTCCAGAGCCAATATCCATAGAGCGCCATCGCCATATAATAGATATTCAGCACTGACTCCATCAGTAACGACACCTTCCAAAACAACACAGTGTAAATGGCGGTACTGGCAAAGGCCGCCGCCCAGCACCAGACGCTCGCCTTCATCGCCAGCAGTAGATATGCCATGGCTAGCAATACCGCCAAAGCTTCCCATGCGGTCATCACATGGACTTCACCGAAGGCCGCATTCATACTCTCGACCAAGGTTAACCATAAATCTGTCATTGTGTTGTTCTCACTGCCTATTTATCGCGTATGTGACGGTAAAGCGTTATTCGCTGTGGGCTAAATTAAGCTCACCACCGATAAACTTACACACAAATACTGCCTTGCCCCACTTCTCATGCGCAGCTTGCATCTCGGTCGCCAGCATAGTCATCACATCTAAATAATCGCCGCACACTTGTGTTGCCATCGCATTGGTCACGCGCTCGATATGAGGATAGCTATCCACCCGGCCAATGAACCACTTAATCGGATCGAGGTAGTTCTCATTGAAGGGATACATGCTAATTTCTGCGGTCAGTTTCATTTTAATTCCTTAAATTTGAGAGAAGCTGTAGCCCTTACACTGGACTACAGCTTAGCCATGAGCTAGCCCAATAGGCTCATAGTGATATGTGCCATTACATCAGCTTTTACATAAACTTAACGTTAAAAGTTACGCCAATCTGACGCGGATCGCCGTAACGAATATATTGCTTTTCAGCCCAGCCATTATCTGGCTCGTTACCGAAGTAGAAGCCGCGCACACCGTATTCTTCATTAAACAAATTACGGCCCCATAAATAGGCTGACCATGCACTCGCCTCATAACCCACGCGGGCATTGACGATAGTGTAAGGCTCAGAACGGGATTCATTGCTGTCGGAATAGTAAAACTCACTCTTACCGCTCAGGTTTAGGTTAGTAAACCAGCCCGAATTGGTACGATAAGTCCCGCCAATGCTGTAGGTAAAGTGTGGTGAATGAGCCAGATCGCGGCCAGTTAAATCGACCTCAGTGCCGTATTTATCCTGATACTGGTAGTCACCGTAGGCCGTTTCTAACCAACCTAAGCTTGAGTAAATTTGTAGATTATCCGTGGCATACCAGGTCGCATCTAACTCAGCACCATAGTTATTAGAACTACCAGCGTTTTCGGTGAACAAGATAAAACGCTGCGGTTTATCAGGGTCTTGCTGGGATGCCGCCACCTGTTGATCTTGTCTGTCCATATAGAACAGCGCCAAATTAGTATCGATAAGCCCCGCTAACCAATGGGATTTAAGGCCAATTTCATAGTTATAAAGCGTCTCAGTACTAAACTCTTTTTTATCGTTCAATTCGACAGGTAAAGTCATGTTGAAACCGCCCGCCTTGTAACCGCGCGCGACACGAACATAAGCGTTGTGCGAGTCATTCAGCACTTTACTCACTGCAATATGACCGCCCCACATGGTTTCACTCGGGTCGAAATTATCGTTATTCGTATCTGAGTAATGGCTGTTACGGCGCTCTAAACGTAGGCCCACAGATAAGGCATAATCTGAGCCCAGATCCGTATCGAGCTGACCAAACAAGGCATAGTTCGTCGCTTCATACTCAGAGTCTAATACTTCATCCGGCCAAGTATTGTACTCAGAATACAATTGGTTATCTTCTTTCAGATTCATGCCGTACACACCAAGCAACCAATCTGTACTGTCCGCAAAGATTCGGCCCAGCTCGGTAGAACTTAAGCGAAACTCTTGCGACACAGTTTTACGTTGGCCAGTTTTATCCCAAAAATAATCATATTGGCATGGCGCCAGATTACTATTCTCACTGCATTGCTTAGAAGCCCAATACTCTGGGTTCGACCAATCGCCATCGTAACTGTAATGGTGATCGGTATTCGCAAAGGACGTTAACGAGGTCAACTCAAAGGTTTCAGCGCCAGAATAGGTCGCTTTAAAGCCTGCACCTGTGGTGCGCTGGCTATCGACACCCGGTTGATCCGATGTCGTCTGGGTCGGTGAATTGGTTAAACTCCACACATCATAGCCATTATCAAAATCGGCGTGCAGCACAGTTAAATCAAACTGCAAATCGTCAGTCGCATACCAGCGCAGCTTAGCGCGGCCGCTGAACTCATCGCGGCCATTGGTATCGTCACGACCTAAATTGAGGTTTTCGTGGTAACCATTTTGTTGATGTTGCTGCAGTGACACGCGATAAAGCAGCTTGCCAGAATCCGTTAATGGGCCTGAACTGAAACCGCTAAACGTGCGTAAATTATCATCACCTAACGAGACTTCTGCACCATGTTCAAACACATCGGTGGGGTCGTTACTTTTCAGATAAATCAGTCCCGCTAAGGCATTCGCGCCATAACGTGTGCCCTGTGGTCCACGTAGCACTTCGACCTGTTGTAGATCGTACATGCTCGACACCATGCCAATACCGGATAAATCGATATCATCTATGATGTAACCCACAGAAGAATTAGGTGCACCTTGGTATTGCTCTTGCTCACCTACGCCGCGAATTTGAAAATACTTCGGCCGCGAACTTCCACCTGACCAGTTAAAGTTGGCGATTGAATTAAGCAGATCTTCAAAGTGCTGCGCGCTTTCATCTTGAATTTTTTGGCTGTCGATAACGGTAATGCTGGAAGGCATTTTTTCTAAGCTTGAGCTGCGAAAATCCGCCGTCACCACCATGACTTCCATCTCAGTGCTGGGATCGGGTTTATCGATAGCATCGGTTTGTGCAAATGCAGAAGTGCTCAGCGCGGTAGCAATGGCTAACGCCAGCGGCGCTCGGGTTAAAAACAAGCTGGGTGTGATGGTTGAAAATGGGGAATGACGTTTTGACGTGTTACTGTTTAGCGTTTTACTGTTTAACATAGGACCTCAAATACATAGTTTGAGATCCGGCAACGAATAAGCGATTCAGAAGTGTGCTGTTGATTGGCCCATTCCTACGCCGGTATTAGCCGGATCAGGTTCTAAGGGTTCGTCAGCTGACATCTCAGTTTGCAGTAATCAACGTAAATTAATTCGCTGCAAACACCCCTTGGCGACGCCTAGTATACATGAGTAATAGGATGGGATGACACATTTACCTCATAAAATGAAAAATGCCAGCATAGCTGGCATTATCAGGGCGAACTTCAGGCTTAATTCGAAAAAGTTTCGCGCACGTACACATCAAATTTAACCGCTTGGGCATTGGGCGCCACGGCGGCGACTTGCAATTGTTGCTTGCCATGCAGCTTGACCGATTTCCAGCTCGTCGCTTCATCTTCTATGGTGTAGCCGCTGGCGTCGTACCAAGTGAATTTATACTGCACACGCATGTCAGTTGATGATTTGCTAACAATCAGCGCTGAACCCTGCACTAAATCGCCAACTCGGCGTGCATCCACACTTTCAACTCCAATATCTCGGGCAAAGCTGGAATTATCGACGCGGGTTTCACCGAGCGAACTCACTGAAATACCTGCGGTATGTGAGGCACAAGCACCTAAGGTCAGCGCCGCGGCCAATAATAGTCCTGTATAAATTTTTTTCATCTCTTTCTCCCAGTCACGCGACAAAATGCGCGGCCAGCGCGCATCATTTCCCATTAAACGACAAGCTAATCGAACTGTGCTGAACTTATGCTTAATAAGACAGACTTAATCATCACTCGAACATCTGCTCACTAAAACGGGTTAATCAATCAGGAAGTGCGCCCGTGCCGTAGCAATGAGCTGCTTACGATTGGTTTGCCAACAATCGATATTCACGTTGGCCACTCGTCGCCCCTGACGGGTAATGCGACATTCTGCAAAGCTATCTTTATGCAGTCCTGCACGTAAATAGTCGATGGAAAAATCGACCACTTTAGGCACTTTGGCTGTTTGCATAAAGACCATTAACTGCACTATCGCCGACATCTCCATAAAACCTGCAATGACGCCGCCATGAATCGCTGGCAACACAGGATTACCGATATTGTCGTCCTTAGCAGGCAGTTTAAAAATCAGTTCATCACCAAAACGCTCAACCTTCATCCCAATAAATTTGGCATAGGGGACGTGCTCAAGTAAATGACCGAAATCGTTAAGCTCAGTCGCGCGTTTAACAATGCCTTGCACATCGATAGGCGCTTTTACTTGGGCGTGTTGAGTGGCACTGGCGGTGCCAAGTTCCGAATTATTTGCGCTCATCAGTGTCTCCTATCCCAGGCACGGCCTCACCCATTAACGCTTGTCTAAAGGCATCACCCACCATTTCTGGACTGATCCGCATAAAGGAACCAACAGCATGGGCAATAGGATCATCTATGCTGTCTTGATAAGCAATCGCGCGGGTAAAGGCAATGTTGGAAGACAACTTGTAGCATTCCGCAAACCCAAACACAGGTTTATGGGGCTGAGCGGGCTTCATATAATCCACCCGCAAATCGAGCGTCGGTGAGATTTCTAACAATTTGAATTTATGGAATATCGCGCTGACCACTGCACTGCCACAGGCGGTATCCATTAAGGTGGTAATGACTCCGCCGTGGATAACCCCCGTATCGGGATAGCCAATTAATTCAGTGCTGTAGGGCAACTCAATCAACACATGGTGCTCGCTCGCCTCCAGTACCGTTAAACCGAGACGACGACACTGAGCGAGTTGATCCACAAACCGCTGCGCCATTTGGGTCAGCGGGAAAAAATCCGAATTTACCTTCATTTGCCTTGGCTCAACATGGGCCCCAGAGGCTCCCCGCCCACAAGGTGGAAATGAATGTGATAGACTTCTTGTCCACCGTGTTGATTGCAGTTCATGATCAGTCGGTAGCCATCTTTAGCGATACCCGCTTCCGTCGCCAATTTAGCGGCAACTGTCATCATGCGGCCAAGTACCGGCTCATCAGAGGCTTTCATGTCGTTCGCCGTTGGGATCAAATGATTCGGCACAATCAAAATATGGGTTGGCGCCTTAGGGGAAATGTCTCTAAAGGCAGTCACAAGTTCATCTTGATACAGAATATCCGCGGGAATTTCGCGACGAATAATTTTGCTGAAAATCGTTTCTTCGGCCATGGGGCGTCCTCCTTGGGTTAGTTGGCATAGTATACTAGCAATTCAACGCTTTGTGTCTGTAGATATTTTGCTTTTCATTTGCCAGTTGCAGGCATTTTTGGCAGCATGGCCACCATTAAAATACTCAGGTTTTGCAGGATAAATATGATCCATTACCAGATAATCCCCGTCGATCCGAAAGCCCATTTATTCGCAGTCACTATGACATTATCCCAGCCCAAGCCTGTGCAGGTCTTTAGCCTCCCCGCTTGGCTGCCTGGCAGTTATATGGTGCGTGACTTTGCTAAAAATATCATTGAACTCAAGGCACAAGATGCTAATGGCCAAACGCTCAAGCTCATACAGCTAGATAAGCAAACTTGGTCGGTTGACAATAATAGCAGCGAAATCATTTTGACTTATCAAGTGTATGCTTGGGATCTGTCGGTGCGCACTGCGCATTTGGACACAACCCACGGCTTCTTTAACGGCAGTAGCGTGTTTTTATCCGCCCACGGTTTTGAACAACAAACCCTCACTGTCACTATGTCACCGCCCTCTGAGCCCACATTAAGTGACTGGCGCGTTGCTACGAGCATGACCCGCATCAATGGTGACGACTTTGCCTTCGGCCAATTTAGTGCCACAAGCTATGACGAGCTTATCGATCATCCAGTGGAAATGGGCTTATTTACCTTAGCCAGTTTTGATGCCTGCGGCGTCCAACACGATATCGTACTCAATGGCCGCCACCGCGCTTGCATGCCAAGGCTCTGCCAAGACTTAAAAACCATTTGTGAGTATCAAATCAATCTTTTTGGTGCACCTGCCCCCTTCAAACGTTATTTGTTTATGACCACAGTATTAGACAATGGTTTTGGCGGGTTAGAGCACAGAGCTTCTACTGCATTAATGTGTTCACGCAAGGACTTACCGCTGTCGCTCAATGCACCAATTAATAACGACTATCGCACTTATTTATCCCTGTGCAGCCACGAGTATTTCCACAGCTGGAACGTGAAGCGGATTAAGCCGGAGTGCTTTTTACCCTATAAACTTGAGGCTGAAACCTATACGCCGCAACTGTGGGCCTATGAAGGCATCACCTCCTATTATGATGACTTCCTTACCTATCGCGCCGGACTGGTAGATGAACACAGCTATTTAGATATGCTGAGTGAAACCTTCACCCGCGTCTATCGCAGCCAAGGACGCTTTAAACAAAGTGTTAAAGATTCAAGCTTTAATGCCTGGACTAAGTTCTATAAGCAGGATGAAAACGCGCAAAACGCCATCATCAGTTATTACACCAAAGGCGCGCTGTTTGCGCTGTACTTAGATTTAACCCTGCGCAGTGAAACCCAAGGCAAATACAATCTCGACCATGTTATGCAGATTTTATGGCAGGAATATGCTCTGCAAGACAAAGGCACGACTGACGGCTGTCACCAAGCGATTGTCGAGCGACTCCTTGGTCGTGATTGCCACGATTTGTTTGCCTACTTAGATAACACCGACGATATCCCACTGGCTCCGCTACTCGCCGAATTTGGTGTCGAGTTTAACCTTCGAGCCAGCCAAGGTCCGCAGGATGTGGGCGGCGGGCAAGCAAAAGGTTATGACATTGCCTTTGGCGCGAAAACTCAAGCGGCGCCGATGGGATTGAAAGTGGTGACCGTTACCCAAGGCAGCCCTGCCCACCTTGCGGGGTTAAGTGCGGGAGATATCTTAATCGCCGTCGATAACTTGCAAGTCAGCGCGCAATTTGAGTCGCAGCTACAGCAATATCCGCTGGGTGAATCCTTGAATCTACATTGGTTTAGACGGGATGAATTGATGACGGGTGAATTGATGATAACTGCCGCGCCTAAGGACACTGTCGCCCTAGCGATTAGCGACAAGACTAAACTCGCGGCTTGGTTAGGACGTTAATTTAACGTTTTGATTAGACAGGTTTTAAGAAAAACAAAAGGGGCAAAAGCCCCTTTTATCATTTCTGAGATAACACTTAACTTAGGTACTAATATCCAAACGAACACATCTATGTCTAGATCAGTATTCCCTTGCCAAATCAGTGTCTTCTATCAGTGCTAATACAGACTTAAACCACCACATCGTGCAAATAGGTTTGCGCCCACGCGATCGCTTGACCACGGCTCGACACACCGATCTTACGGAATACTCGGTACAAATGGGTTTTTATCGTGCTTTCACTGACAAACAACTGATTGGCAATATCTAAGTTAGTGCTACCCGTTAAGAGGGCTTGTAATACTTCTCGCTCACGAATCGTCAGCGGTTCAGTATCTTCGAACAAACCAAAGTCATCGTTCACCCCATTGACGAGTTGAATTGGGATCACCCTATGGCCTCGTAAAATATTCGAGAATCCTAGGCTAATCTCAGTTAAACCCGCATCGAGATAAAACACCCCTGCGGTCGTGGCAGCTTGCATTAAAAAGCGCGCATCCACTTGTTTAGGGAATTGTAAATAGACGACTCGTACACTTGGTTGTTCACGGGCAAGTAAACGCTGAAATTGATGGGCTTTTTGAAGATCAACAGTCGCTAAATCAATCACTACCATGGAGGCATGATTATCCTTGATTTGTTCACACATCTCATCTGGGCTGACTTGCGTCAACTTAACGAGAAACTCCTGTGGCCAACGTCCTGCTAGCAGTTCCATTAATACTTGCGATCGTGACACTACAATCCAATGTAATATTTTGAACATCCTGCTCACTCCCTGTCTGATTAACGATTATTCACTTTGAGAACCTAAGATCCTCTCAATACAACTTCAACATCCGTTCAATAGACTTCCAAGTCTATCGTGGTGACGATATTAGCATTAGATAAAACAGATTAAAAAGACTTACGTGAAAAATATTTACCGTACGCAAATCAAAAACTTCTAACACTTTCGTTGAATCCACTATCAATCAGAAGTCTTAATTGAAACTGAAAAAAATTACTGAAATTTTTAGATAAAAGCGTAAGATCATATCAACACAAAAAATAAGGAAATTCCATGTCCAGCAGTAAACCCACCGCGCTTGAAGTCAAATCCTACCCTGTGTGGGACAAACCGACTCGATTATTCCATTGGATAAATGTCATTCTCGTGCTCGCACTCATATTAGTGGGTGGCATCATGATGTATCGCACTGAGTTGGGCATCACTGAGTTAACCGGCAAAATTGGCTTAAAAACTTTACACGTATGCATAGGATATGCGTTTGCAATCAACCTCATCATTCGCCTTGTGTGGGGTTTTGTCGGTAACAAATATGCGCGTTTCAGCCATATGTTTCCCAATGCCAATAGCAAAAATGAGTTAATGACCTATAAGTCAGAACTGGCCGCGGGTAAAAATCCGCAGTATTTAGGCCATAATCCTAAAGGCAAATTTGCTGTCCTCGGCATTATGCTGCTGTTAGTTACTATCATGGTAACTGGGCTTTTACGCGCAGGAACAGATATTTACTACCCGCCATTGGGTAGTGCAGTACAAAGCTATCTGGCCGATACCAATGTCGATCCAGCAAGCTTAAAACCCTATGATGCCACTGGGGTGAATACCGAGAAAGCGGATGCGCTTAAACCGCTGAAGGGACTTGCCGGTGAAGTTCACGTTTATGCGGTTTATCTACTTATGCTACTGATTTTACTGCATGTATTCGCAGTGGTTTATACCGAAGTTAAACGTCAACCTGGGATTATTTCAGCCATGTTCTCTGGCAAGAAGATCATCCAAGGTCAGCCAAAAGACGAGTAATCGTTTAGTTTAATGATAAAAATAACGCCAGCATTTGCTGGCGTTATTTGTTTAGACTTGAAGGCTTGCGCCAACGTTTCTAACATTTTTTGATTATTTTTTCAGAATAGTCGCAGGTGTACGGCCATCATCATGGCAGCTTTCACAGGTAGGTTTTTCACCTACATTCATATCATGCACCGCATGACAATCTGCACAGACTAAATTGCCGTCATGTGGTTTATGAACAGCGTCCATCTCAGCAAGAGAACCGTGACAGCTTTGACACTGTTCAAATTCAAAGGCACCATCCGCAGAAGGTGTACCATCTTTATGACAGCTTTCACATCCACCCGACTCAGCGTGGAAATCAGACAATTTTTGATCTGCAGCAAATGCGGTTGGCGACAGCGCTAACGCTGCGAGACTAGCCCCGAAAAGCGCACTTAATAGTTTTTTGCTCACAATAGTATCCTCCAATGGCGATTGTCAGTGGAAATTCTTGTCAGGGTGACTTCCATCTCGCAACCAAAAGTAAATAGCACGACTCGATATAACTTAGCTAAGGATGTATGAATAAGCAAACCCATGCTAAGCACCCCAACTTTATCAACATACTCAAGGGTAAAATGTGCGCTGCATCATGTAACCACATGCTTATATAAGAGTTTTACATATGCCTAACCTAGAGGCTACATAATGTAAATCCCTAAAGCGACTAAGGACAAAATAAAAAGCCTGAATTAGACAATATGGGCTCTATTCAAGGGACTTGAAGACAAATGACAAACCCGAAGGCAATAACGCTAAACAGGAAATATAGCGAGTGATTGATGAATATGTGTAATGGAGACGAAACATGGCGCCTATATATGGTGCCTAAATGTGGCGCCTGAACGCCCTACTCGTCTCAGGCACTGAGTTCCATGACAGAACTCAATGCTCACAAGGACAAGCTCAGCAAACCGTTCAGCGAGTCGGCATCAACTCGCATCCAGTCCATGGAGAGTTTCAACCTCAGTTTTAGGCCAAGCGTTAATCACGGCTTTGACCAGCGAGGCCAATGGAATGGCAAAGAATACCCCCCACACGCCCCATAAACCGCCAAAGACTAATACTGCCGCTATGATGATCACCGGATGCAAATCCACAGCATCGGAGAACAAAATCGGCACGAGTAAATTACCGTCGAGCGCCTGAATGATGCCGTAACCCAACATCAAATAGCCAAATTCAGAACTAAAACCCCACTGAAAAAATGCCACTAAGGTGATCGGTAAGGTGACTAAGGTTGCACCAACGTAGGGGATCAATACCGACAACCCAGTCAACACCCCGAGCAACACTGAATATCTCAGTCCCATTACGGCAAACAAGATATAGGTCGCGACGCCAACAACCACAATTTCAATCACTTTACCGCGAATATAATTGAAAATTTGCTGATGCATTTCAAACCATACTTTGCGGGCTAACTGGCGATTGGCGGGGAAAAAGCGCTTACTGCCGCTGATCAGTTGGTCTTTGTCCTTTAAAAAGAAAAACACCAGCAAAGGCACTAAAATCGCATACACCATCAAGACAAGTAAAGAAGCTGAGTAGCCAATTAATTGCTTAGCAATATCCAGCACATGCTGAGTATCGAGCAGCTTTTTAAGCTCTCCGACCATCAGATCTAACTGCTCTGGATTGATAAATTGCGGATATTGATTGATCAAGGTTTGTATTGTCAGCAGCCCTTTATCTATCATGCTCGGCAGATCGGCAATTAAGCTCACGCCTTGGCGCCACACACTCGGAATTAAGCCAAACGTCAGTAGGACCACAATGCCTAAAAACAACACGATAACTAAGGATGCACCAGCGGTGCGATTAATGCCCAATTTAAGCATTTGTGCCACGGGCCATTCCAATAGAAATGCCAATACCAGCGCGACTAACAAGGGGGCAAGTAAACCTGCAGCAAAATAAATCACTAACGCGAACCCAACAAGGATAGCCATTAAGGTCACCGCTTGTGGATCACTAAAGCGCTCTTGATACCAACGAGAAAAAACAGTAAACATGGATCATTCCAATAATGATGGTTGGCTAGGCTTCCCAAACGCTCAGGAAAGTTTATTTATCATGCTGTTATTTACGACGTTACTCAATCCTACTTTTACTTCAACTTATCAGCTAAATTATAAAAACTGAGATCACAAAGTTCAAAAATCGTATCTAAGCGCAACTCTTACACTAATCAGGCACTCTGATCATGTGAACTCATCTGGCGCCCACATGAGGTTAAGCCGCGACTCGGACAGGATTTAAACATGAAAATCCTCAATTTATCCCTGAGATAGATCAACTTTGATGATCATCAAGGCTAACAGACTCACATCATTACGCAACTCTTGCACGACGTGACCTTGTTTTTTTAAATATTGGGGAACATCTCGCCTCGAGCCTGAGTCAGAGAGTAAGATATGCAATTGCTCGCCGTCTCGCATTGGCTTCAATGCAAGCTTTACTTTAACTAAAGGTACAGGACAGCGAAATAGCGTTAAATCAATAAAAATCATAATGAACTTGCTATAGACGAACTTGGGCTATTATCCTAAGTTGCACCTCAAACTACAAGCTAAGTGCAGTATCTCTGCCTTTAGTTGAGATAATTAGAAATAAAAGGATCCGCTTGCGTAATTTGACTTTTTTAACTCGATTAAAACCTTTTGTTGCAGGCGCACTCTCTTTGATGCTGCTAACCTTCGCCGCCAAAAGCTTTGCTAACAATGACTTACCGGATTTAGGTACGGCCGCAGTTAACACCTTCAGCCTTGAAAAAGAAATGGTTTACGGTGATGCCTATATGCGCATCATTCGCTCTTCGGCGCCTATGTTAAATGATCCCGTGTTAAGTCAATATCTTACTGAGCTTGGCAACAAACTGGTCGCCCATGCCACAGGGGTAAAAACACCCTTCTATTTCTTCCTGTTACAAAATGATGAAATCAACGCCTTCGCCTTCTTCGGCGGCCATGTTGCCGTACACACAGGCTTATTTCTCAATGCCGACAACGAAAGCGAACTCGCCTCAGTACTAGGCCACGAAATTACCCACGTTACCCAACGTCACCTTGCGCGTTCGCTCGAAGCACAGCAAAAGAGCAATCCTGCGACGATTGCGGGTTTACTCGGTGCCATTTTACTAACCATCGCCGTGCCACAAGCCGGTATGGCTGCGCTGGCAACGACCCAAGCGATGGCAACGCAATCAAAAATCAACTATACCCGTTTACATGAGAAAGAAGCCGACCGCATCGGTATGCAAATTTTGGTGGATGCAGGCTTTGACCCCAACGCAGCGGCTGATTTTTTTGGTAAGTTGGCCACTCGTTATCGCTTTACCACCACACCGCCACAAATGCTGTTAACTCACCCATTACCTGAGTCGCGGATCACCGAAGCCCGTAACCGCGCTGAGCAATATCCTAAGCGTTATATTCCCGATAACCTCAATTTCCAGCTGGCGAAAGCCCGTATTCAAGTCCGTTTTTCCAGTTATAGCGACGAAGCGGTTTTAAGTATGTTTGACAGACAACTGAACAAACAGACCTACAGCTTTAAAGAGGCAGCGCTCTATGGCAAAGCGCTGGCCTTGTTTAGATTGAAGAAGTTTGGTGAGTCGGAAAAAATCGTCGATGAACTGTTGAAACTTGATGATAACAACCTGTTTTATATCGATACTAAAGCCGATTTACTGACCGAACGAAAAGACTACGCGAAAGCGATTGCGATGCTTGAAGCCCAGCGGAAAATGAAGCCAACATCGCAAGTGATCAACGCCAACTTAGCCAATATCTACCTAGAAGCTGACCAAGCCCCTAAGGCAATCCCTTTACTAGAAGATATGATATTCCTCGATAAGCAAAATCAGCTGCCCTATCAATTGCTGAGCGCTGTCTATAAAAAAACAGGCAATCAGGCATTGGAATATTTTTCCACCGCTGAGCTCATGGCATTAGGGGCTAACTATAAGGGCGCTATCGATCAGCTTAACTTTGCCTACCGTGCATCCGAAAGTAATCCCTTACAGCTTGCACGTATTGAAGCCCGTATTCGCCAATTCAAAATGGCCGATAAAGAGATGGAAGCACTTAAGTAATCAGTTGTTTTATCAATTGATTTAACTTAATAGCCCATTTATGCGCCCCGAACACACTGACGGGGCGCTGTTTTTTCTGTTATCATCCGCTCCATTGTTATTTCAGCCCGTATTGAGCCTCTAGCACTATGACCCAAGCGACGATTTACCATAACCCACGTTGTTCAAAAAGCCGTGAAACCTTAGCTCTACTTGAGCAACAAGGTTGCGATATTACCCTAGTGGAATACTTAAAAACGCCCCCTACGGCTGAAGTCATCGGCGATATTCTGGCTAAATTAGGCATCAGTGCTCGCCAATTAATGCGCACCAAGGAAGCGGAATATCAAGCCTTGGAACTTGCCGACACCTCGTTGACGGAGCAGCAATTGATTGAGGCCATGGTGAACAAGCCTAAACTCATCGAACGCCCGATTGTGCTGGCCAATCAACGCGCTGCCATCGGCCGTCCTCCAGAGAATGTGCTCGCTATTCTTTAATCCATGATTTTAAAACAAAAATCGCTTTAATTTTAATCCTTAGGTAGACATATGACGTCCAACACCTTATTTACCCTTAGCCGTTTAGGTTACTTCGCGCTCGTTCTGCTATTAGGCGGCTGGTTTGTTGGCCAAGGGATTAGCGGTGAATACACTCTGCTATTTAGCCTATTATGGATAGTGCCATTATTACTACCTGCAAAAGGGGTTTTCCAAGGTAATCCATATACTTATGCTTGGGCGAGTTTTGTTCTGTGCCTTTATATGCTGCATGGACTGACACTGCTTTATGTCACTACCGATGCCTTCGCTTTTGCATTAATCGAAGTATTGTTGATTGGTGTACTGCTGATTGCCTTCCCCTTCTACGCTCGGATCCGTGGTCGTGAACTTGGATTAGGCCTGAAGAAAAAGTCTAAAGAATAAGCCATTGCATATAAAGTGATTTCAGTGCCGTCTTGCCTTACTGGATATGACGGCATTTTTATATCGTAACGCCAAACTCCGCTGCAGATCTGCGTTCAAATATCCCCTTCAACCTCAGTTCAGCGCCCAGCTAAACGAGCAGTTAAACCGCGTAGAATTAACACTTAATATACTTATACTGACTTTTTGCAACTTCCCCCCCGTGCTATAGTCAGTTTCTCATCGTGGGTCCTTGGTATCCCGTGAGTCACAAAAAGTCTAATCGCACAGCTGAGTTAACAAGGGAGAATGCTGTAATGGGGATATCGATACCACTGAAGCTTTTGGGATTAATGGCCTGCTCAAGCCTACTCATGGCGTGCGGAGGCGGTGGAGACAGCAACACAGATAATGGCGGAGTAACGCCCCCCTCCACCTCACTGCCACGCTGCACAGATAGCATTTCGCCGCTTATTGTTACCACATCATCCTCAATCCGTTTTCAAACTGAACCGACTTATGTGGCAGGTCAATCCAGTGCCATAATTGCCAACATCCTAAATCGTGATAGCCAAAACTTAACCTTTCGCTGGCAGCAAATCGATGGACCGAACATACAGTTAGTCAGTCAAAACAGCCCGGTATTAGCCTTTGATACTCCCACCGCAGGCGGCTACCGTTTTAGCTTGCATGTCACGGGAAGTAATCTAGATGTCAGCGGAGAAATTGGCATTAATGTCGATCCCGCATCGACGGGTGTACTGAACGTCCGCCAAGATCACCAAGTGGTTGAAGGTAACAATGTTAGCTTAAGGCTTGGACAACAATCAGGATTAAGCGCAGCGAATATCTCTTGGTGCGTAGCGTCTGGCCCAGATTTAATGGTCGATTTGAGCGACCCATTTAGACCTTTATTTACCGCGCCAACCGTCGCCCAAGATACAATCACTCGGCTCAAAGTGAACGCCAGCATTAACGGTAACTCACTCAGTGATGATGCCTTTGTGCTAACAACCGCGGCGCCGGCGATCAGCTCGCAATATTTCGATACTCCAGTGGCGCGCACTCACGCCTATCGTCCCGCCTCGCCTTACGCTAATGTACTAGCGGGCTGTGTTTACTCTAATCAGCTTAATGATAGTTGCACTATCAATACCTTACCTTTGATAGGACAAACCTCAAGCGATCTAAATCGTGAGACCATTCTAAATCGTGTACTGGTTTCCCACGACTGGATGGGCGATAACTTTGCCGCCTTTTTAGCTCAGATGGACCCCAACAGCGATTTTGCTCGCCTGTTACAATCCGTCACGGCCGTGGTGATTAGCTATGATGTGCGCCCTTCCTTCTATTGGGTGGTAACAGGGGCGATTTATCTCGATCCCGACGATTTATGGCTTACGCCAAGCCAGCGCGACACCATTAATGAGGCGCCGGATTACCGCAGTAATTTCGGTGATGATCTTAACTTTGTGATGCCTTGGCGTTATGTGAAAAACAATCAATATGCGTCACTTGGCGTACCTATCACCGTCAGAGCAGACCGAACGTTAGCACAAATCAATCCCGATCTAGCCTCCTTGCTGTATCACGAGCTAGCCCATGCCAATGACTTCTTCCCCCGCAGCGTACATGCCTCACTCACAGGGCCAAGACTGCTAGATGATTACAGTCGCCGCAATGCCAACAAGAGCCTGATATCTGATCAAGTCAGCACCAGCTATCCATTAATGAGCACTGAAATGATGGGGCTTGCCAATGTCCGTTTCCTCGGCGCAGCGGCGAATAATGTGCAAAAGGCCTATCAGCCATCGGATGTGAGTACTTTCTTTTCTACCGATATCGCCAGCGACTTCTATGCCTATTCCAGCACCCGTGAAGACACGGCTATGCTGTTTGAAGAAGCCATGATGAGTTATCGCTATCAAATATTGCGTGATGTCGCCGTCACCAATAAACCTGCGGTGTTAACCGCTGATACGCTGGTTATTGATTGGGGACAAAGAGGTCGAATTGCACAAGATAGTCTAGAAAATCGCGCCGCACTCGTGATTGATGAAATTCTGCCAGAGCTTGATGGCATCAGTTTGATTGAAAGCCTGCCCGAACCGATTGCCATGACCCAAGGTCAAAGCTGGCGTCAAACGCTCGCCATATCACCTGCGAATGCGCAGCTCAAAGGCCAAAACAATGCACCGACAAACGATGTGCTGCCACGCTTTGAGCCTGAACTTCACTTAAGTGGCGACCGTCACCGTCATCCTCAGCAATAGAGTATTTAAGTTGTAGATAAACAAAAGCCCGTCTGCATTCAGCATGACGGGCTTTTGATTTTTGGGCTTTACGCTTAATGGATAGTACAATGTTTAGCGTTTACATCGCTCAACGCTAATTCCAAACTAATTCAAAAACAACTCAAAAGAATGTTCAAAACACGCTAAAAAGCCGACTCAAACCATGTCTCTAACCAATCATCATGCTTTTAAAGATGCAGCATCTCTTTGGCAAAGGGGATGGTGAGCTTGCGCTGGTGCACTAATGAGGCTTTATCTAACTTATCCAGTACATCGAACAAGGTACGTAAATCCCGCGCCATTCGGTTCAGCAAAAAACGTCCCACATCTTCCGGTAATTGCAAGCCACGCATGGCAGCGCGGCGTTGCAGTGCGGCAAGTTTCTCATCATCAGCCATAGGTTGCAGTTGATAATTCAACCCCCACTGCATGCGTGAAACGAGATCAGGTAACAGAAAACCAGCATCCGCAGGAGACGAACTGCCACTGACCACTAAGGCACAATTTTTATGTTCGGCGACGCGATTATAGAGATCAAAAATCGCTTCTTCCCAGACGGGGTGACCAGCGATGGCATCGACATCATCGATACAGACTAAATCTAACTGTTCTAGACCTTCAAGCAAGGCGGTCGAAATACTCGCATGTATGCCTAAGGGAATATAAAAGCTGCGACGCTCTACTTCATTGGCATGGGCGCAAGCGGCGTGCATTAAATGGGTTCGACCCGATTTGACTGGGCCCCACAAATAAATGGCGGCTTCACCCTGCCCTTCGGCATTGGCTCTCAGTTTTTGAATAAGCTCATCATTACCCGCGGCGGGGTAATAACTGTTAAAGGTTTCGTCGTCTGGCAAATGCACAGGTAACGAGAGTTGCAGAGGTGAGTTTAAGGGCACTCGGTCTTCTCAATATCAAATAAAAACAATGCCGCGCTTAGCATGACTCAGCACGGCCGATAACAACTTAAGGTAAACGCCATTCATACACAGGCTTGCCTGTTTGGTTAGATACTGGACTAAATTCCCCCGCACTCACAGGTGCAACCACAGAAATTCGCGGCTCTAAGCTTAATAAACGTTGTAAATCCGTTTCTGAGCCAAACAAATCTAGCGAGAAGGTCACGGTATGACCTTGAATATGCGTTAACGTGGCATTTTTAATCGCGCTAAGTTGTTTCAAATATTTTTCAACTTCAACTAATTGCGCCATTTTTTGAATATTCACAAAAGTGACACTCGCGCCTTGCTGTGTACCAGTATCAGCAATGGCATACTTAGTAAAATAGTATTCGCCTAACGCCGCCATCATGGCTTCAATCGCTTGAGTAGAATTTTCAGCGGTGCCGTTGTAACTGAATAACGGTGGCGTCAAAGAGTCAATGGTGGCCTTAGTATAGAGATTTAAACGGTAACGAACTTGGCTGCCAGCGGTATCAATCGCCACCAATGCCAAAAAGTCAGCTTGATAACGGCCAGAGACACTCGCCACGATATCGGCAAACATACCTTTGATATCGTTAGGGTTAATCCCCATCAACTCATCAAGATCTAAGATTGGCAGCAATACTGGAATACCGCGAGCATCGGAAAAATCACTAAAGAGTTTACGTTCGGCTAACGCAGACGAGTCACCCAATATCGTAGTGTCGCCATCGCCTGGCATTGCGACCCAAAATAAGGTCAGCGGGCGTTGTGTTCCCCAAACGGGCAATTGCGCCTGACGCAGTAGCGCCACGATGCGACGGTGTTCAAAACTGGCAGTTAACAGTAATTGGCCATTCTGCTCGATATAACCATACTGGCTCAGCAAGGTATCAGGATTACTGAGCTGAGATTGGATCAGACTGTTATCGAGGGATCGCGCCGTGCCAGTGTTCTTGATAATGACTTGCTCAAGCGCACTTTTTAAGGCTTTGTCGCGTTCTGCAACCGCACGCGAAGACACAGGCACATTGGCCTCATCTAATTTACTCACCTCAACAGCATTAACGCTATTAATCGTGAACAGACAATATAGAAATGCAATTAAGCTCGGCTTCAATAGGAATTTCAGCATCTTTGAGTAGTTGAAGTAACGTCAGATGGGGCAAATTGTACCATAGTTAGCGCCTTAAGCGAGTCTTGGCAAAATTTAGCCCCATTTCAGTGCCAACCATGGCACGGAAAACCCAAACAGTGATCCGAGTCGGCAAAACGGGCGATTTTCTTCTGCTCAAAATCCAACAAACTGATATCATTTGGCGGTTTACCCTAAAATTAACGAGAATAATAAATGAGACGACTCGCTATCCCCCTACAGGGCGCGCAAATGCTGTTTGTAGCCTTCGGTGCCCTAGTGCTAATGCCGCTACTGACAGGACTCGACACCAGTGTGGCATTGTTTACCGCAGGTATCGGCACCCTACTGTTCCAATTGATCACTAAACGCCAAGTGCCTATCTTCCTTGCCTCTTCCTTCGCCTTTATCGCCCCCATACTCTATGGCGTGCAAACTTGGGGTATTCCCTCCACCATGGGCGGCATTATGGCCGCAGGCGTGGTCTACGTCATGCTCGGCGCCTTGGTCAAAGTGCGCGGCACCGACTTCATCCATAGGCTGTTACCGCCTGTGGTAGTGGGTCCTGTGATCATTATCATCGGCCTTGGCTTAGCACCTGTCGCTGTGAATATGGCCTTAGGTAAAAGTGGCGATGGCAGCTTGACTCTCGTTGACACCAATATTGCGCTATTTATTTCGCTCGCATCACTCTGTACCACTATAGCAGTAGCAATTTTTGCCAAGGGCTTACTACGAGTGATGCCGATTTTAGCGGGGATTATCGTGGGTTACGGCTTAAGCCTTACCTTTGGTATTGTTGACTTTGCGGTTGTGACTGCCGCCAGTTGGATTGCGATTCCTAAATTTGTCGCCCCCGAATTTAACTGGCATGCCATCGCATTTATGATCCCAGTTGCAATCGCTCCGGCGGTTGAACACATTGGCGATATTCTGGCGATATCCAATGTCACAGGTAAAGATTTTATGAAAAAACCGGGACTACATCGCACGCTAACGGGTGATGGTATTGCCACAATTGCAGCGGCAGCCTTTGGTGGCCCACCAAACACGACTTACTCAGAAGTGACAGGCGCAGTGACCTTAACGCGCAATTTTGATCCGAAAATCATGACTTGGACCGCCATTACCGCCATCACGTTGGCCTTTGTCGGCAAATTAGGTGCGCTGATGCAAACCATTCCTGTCCCAGTCATGGGCGGTATTATGTGTTTGTTATTCGGCTCAATTGCAGCCGTTGGTCTCAACACCCTTATTCGCAATCATGTGGATTTGTCTGAGCCGCGTAATTTAAGCATTGTCGGTGTCACCTTAGTATTTGGTATCGGCGGCATGGCATTTGGCATAGGCTCATTCAGTCTGACCGGTATCAGCTTGTGCGGCATTGTCGCGATTACCATGAACTTATTATTACCCGCGACCAAGCCACACGATAAACACAATGAGTCAGATGTCACCCCTCACTAGTCGTTGTTTGAGGAATCGCCGTTTTATTGAAGTGTTTGTTGTAATGTTTTTTAGCGATAGCTCTTTGAAAAACAGCGACAAAAAAGCCGCCGTGATATTAATCATGGCGGCTTTTTCATTCATACTTATAAAAAAAGCATTAACGCTTATTCTTCAGTCTTGATTTTAGCGGCAGCGGCTTTGATCAAAGGTTGTAATTCGCCTTTTTGGAACATGTCCACGACGATATCACAGCCACCGATCAGCTCACCTTCAATCCACAATTGTGGGAAAGTCGGCCAGTTAGCAAACTTAGGTAATTCTGCGCGAATGTCTGGATGCTGAAGAATATCCACGAATGCAAACTGCTCACCGCAGTTAATCATGATCTGAGCTACCTGTGACGAGAAGCCACAGCTAGGCAACTTAGGAGAACCTTTCATATAAACAATGATAGGGTTTTCCGTGATCTGCTGCTTAATTTTCTCTACTGTTTCCATTTTGATTCCTAAGTAGGATGACATTGACTCAATGCGACTATTGTACGTCAGCTAGAGGCAGAACAAAATCCCACAGTTTGTAAGGTTATGCCGACATTTGATTTTTCGATGGCGTCTATCTAGTCAATTAGCTAAACAATGATTCACATCACAAATTTTATCGGTACAATAGTCCTAAGTGAGCACGTTTAAAAACGATAACCTAAGACCATGGAGAGATACTAATGGCTTTCGAATTACCCGCATTACCATATGCAAAGAACGCACTAGAACCACACATTTCTCAAGAAACCATTGAATACCACTACGGCAAGCATCACAACACTTATGTTGTTAAGCTAAACGGCTTAATCGAAGGAACTGATTTCGCTGGTAAATCTTTAGAAGATATCATCAAAACTTCTACTGGCGGCGTATTCAACAACGCAGCTCAAGTGTGGAACCACACTTTCTACTGGAACTGCCTAGCACCAAACGCTGGCGGCGAGCCAACAGGCCCAGTTGCTGATGCAATCAATGCTGCTTTCGGTTCATTCGACGCATTCAAAGCACAATTTACTGATTCAGCAGTAAACAACTTCGGTAGCGCTTGGACATGGTTAGTGAAAAAAGCCGATGGCACACTTGCTATCGTCAACACTAGCAATGCTGCAACGCCACTGACTGACAGCTCAGTCACGCCAATCATGACAGTTGACGTGTGGGAACACGCTTACTACATCGATTACCGTAACGTGCGTCCTGACTACCTTGCCCACTTCTGGCAATTAGTTAACTGGGACTTCGTTAACCAAAACTTCGCTGGTTAATTCATTTAACCTATCGTTGTTGACTGCTGCATGAGCAGTGAGTTAATCCCAGTAAAAAGAGCCCTAGTGGCTCTTTTTTTATGCCCCTCATTTGCCGTCCACCCCTTATCCCGCTGATTGCCTCTCCGTAAACTACAAGTGCAATAATTGCGTTTGCAACTATTTGTTATTGTTTTATTTGATATTTTTTTGACACAGATAGTGAGTTTATGTCTAAGATTAGAGTAGGAGGCTGGCTAGCCAGTTATCCGTTCCATGACATCACTGGCGTTTCAGGGGGTTTATATGGGCATTTTCGAGCATTACCAAAAGCGCTACGAACAAAAACTCGATGAAGAATATTCTTTGCAAGAGTTTCTGGATATCTGCAAAGGAGATCGCAGCGCTTACATGTCAGCATCAGAGCGACTACTGCTTGCAATCGGTGAAGCAGAAGTCATTGATACCGCAAAAAATCCAACACTTAGCCGTATTTTTTCGAATAGACTTATTTCACGCTATCCCGCATTTAAAGATTTCTTCGGCATGGAAGATGCCATAGAGCAAATCGTGGCTTATCTAAAGCACTCGGCTCAAGGATTAGAAGAATCCAAACAAATTTTATACCTACTGGGCCCAGTGGGCGGCGGTAAGTCATCGCTGGCCGAAAAACTCAAAGCCCTAATGCAAAAAGTGCCCATTTACATTCTGAGTGCAAATGGGGTACGTAGCCCTGTCAACGATCATCCCTTCTGTCTGTTTGATTTAGAAGAAGATGGTCAGCTGTTAAAAGATGAGTTCAACATTCCCAACCGCTATCTCAAAACCATCATGTCGCCTTGGGCGGTAAAACGTCTGCATGAGTTTGGTGGTGATATCTCCAAATTTCGCGTGGTGAAAGTCTTTCCATCAATTCTGGACCAAGTGGCGATAGCGAAAACAGAACCCGGTGATGAAAACAACCAAGATATTTCCTCCCTTGTCGGTAAAGTGGATATTCGTCAGCTCGAGCATTTCTCTCAAGATGATGCCGATGCTTACGCTTATTCGGGTGCATTGTGCCGCGCCAACCAAGGGGTGATGGAATTCGTCGAGATGTTTAAGGCACCGATTAAAGTGCTGCATCCACTACTAACTGCGACGCAAGAAGGCAACTATAACGGCACTGAAGGCCTATCGGCCCTGCCCTATAGCGGAATTATTCTGGCTCACTCAAACGAGTCCGAATGGTCAACCTTCAAAAACAACAAAAACAACGAAGCCTTCCTCGACCGTGTTTACATAGTCAAAGTCCCCTACTGTTTACGGGTTTCGGAAGAACTACAAATCTATCAAAAACTGCTGATAAACTCTGAGTTATCAAAAGCACCCTGTGCGCCTGGCACCTTAGAAACCCTAGCGCAATTTAGTGTGTTGTCGCGCATCAAGCCACCTGAAAACTCCTCCACCTACTCTAAGATGCGGGTGTATGACGGTGAAAGCCTGAAAGATACCGATCCTAAGGCTAAGTCTTACCAAGAATACCGTGATTACGCGGGTGTCGATGAAGGCATGAATGGGCTATCCACCCGTTTCGCCTTTAAGATTTTGTCGCGGGTATTTAACTTCGACCATTCAGAAATCGCCGCCAACCCAGTGCATTTATTCTATGTACTCGAACGGCAAATTGAACAAGAACAGTTCCCCGGCGATACCGCCGAACGTTATCTGGAGTTTCTAAAAGGTTATTTGATCCCTAAATATGTGGAGTTTATCGGTAAAGAAATTCAAACCGCTTACTTAGAGTCTTACTCTGAATACGGCCAAAATATCTTCGACCGTTATGTCACTTACGCCGATTTTTGGATCCAAGATCAAGAATACCGCGACCCAGAAACAGGTCAGCTATTCGACCGCGCCGCCCTCAATGCAGAACTTGAGAAGATTGAGAAACCCGCGGGGATCAGCAATCCTAAAGATTTCCGTAATGAAATCGTCAACTTTGTACTGCGCGCCCGCGCGAACCATGAGGGTAATAATCCACTCTGGACCAGCTACGAGAAACTACGCACTGTGATCGAGAAGAAAATGTTCTCCAACACAGAAGATTTACTGCCTGTTATTTCCTTTAACGCCAAAACATCGAACGACGATCAACGTAAACACGATGATTTCGTCAATCGTATGATGGAGAAAGGCTATACCAAGAAACAAGTCCGACTCTTGTCTGAGTGGTATTTACGGGTTCGTAAATCTTCTTAAACTTGCGCTAACTAAGTACAGGGCTTTGGTGTTGCCAAAGCCTTCGCTGGGTTTTGGGAGGTGCGTATGGCGAACTTTATCGATAGACGGTTGAATGCGAAAGGAAAAAGCACAGTCAACCGCCAACGCTTTATCAATAGATATAAGCAACAAATTAAAAAAGCCGTCAGCGATGCAGTGACTCGCCGCAGCGTAACGGATGTAGATAAAGGCGAAAAAATCAGTATCCCCACTCGGGATATCAGTGAACCTATGTTTCACCAAGGCAAAGGCGGTGTCAGAGACAGAGTGCATCCCGGTAATGACCAATTTACCCGTGGCGATAAAATTGACCGGCCACCCGGTGGTTCTGGCGGCGGTTCGGGCAAAGGTGAAGCCTCAAATTCGGGTGAAGGCGACGATGACTTTGTGTTCGAAATATCTAAGGATGAGTATCTAGAATTATTGTTTGAGGACTTAGAACTCCCCAATCTACAAAAAAATCGCCTTAATAAACTGGTGGAATACCAAATCTACCGTGCGGGATTCACCAATGATGGCGTCCCCGCTAACATCAATATTGTCCGTTCATTACGTTCATCACTAGCACGTCGTATTGCGATGTCAGCCAGTAAAAAGAAATTGTTAAAAGAGTTAGAACAAGAACTTGCCGAACTGGAAAATATTCCAGGTACTAAGGCCGAGTTGATTTTGGATTTAAAAGCCCAAATTGAGGAGTTAAAACAAAAGATTGCCAGAGTGCCGTTTATCGATACCTTTGATCTACGCTTTAATAACTATTCCAAAAGGGAAATCCCTTCTAGCCAAGCCGTGATGTTCTGCTTGATGGATGTGTCTGGTTCTATGGATCAGGCCACCAAAGATATGGCAAAACGCTTCTATATCTTGCTGTATCTGTTCCTCACCCGCACCTATAAGAATTTAGAAGTGGTTTATATTCGCCATCACACCCAAGCCAAAGAAGTCGATGAACACGAGTTCTTTTACTCCCAAGAAACGGGCGGCACCATAGTGTCCAGTGCATTGAAATTAATGCATGAAATTCAACAAGCTCGCTACCCCGCCGATGAATGGAATATTTACGCAGCCCAAGCATCCGACGGTGATAACTGGGCCGACGATTCACCAACCTGTAGGCAATTGTTAGAACAAAAAATCTTGCCACTGGTGCGCTACTACAGCTACATCGAAATCACCAATCGCGCCCATCAAACCCTGTGGCGTGAATATGAATCCCTGCAACAGCATTACGACAACATCGCCGTGCAGCACATACGTCAAGCCGAAGATATTTACCCTGTCTTTAGGGAGCTATTCAAGAAACAAGCGGTTTAAGGGGGCACTATGGGGATAACTAAATCAACACCTTGGACACCACTGAGCGATGGTCCTGACTGGAGCTTCGAGCTACTGCAGGACTACCTCAAGGAAATTGAACGGGTAGCAGCACTGTATAAGCTCAGCACTTACCCAAATCAAATTGAAGTCATCACCGCTGAGCAGATGATGGATGCTTATGCGGGCATAGGTATGCCCATTGGTTACACCCATTGGTCCTTTGGCAAACGTTTTATCGAAACCGAGCAAGGTTACAAGCGCGGCCAAATGGGGCTTGCCTACGAAATTGTGATTAATTCTAACCCCTGTATTGCCTACCTTATGGAGGAAAACACCATCACAATGCAGGCTCTGGTGATCGCCCACGCCTGTTTCGGACATAATAGCTTTTTTAAAAACAACTACTTATTTAAGACATGGACAGATGCCAGCTCGATTATTGACTACCTTGTTTTTGCTAAAAACTACATCAGTGATTGCGAACAAAAACATGGCGTTGCACAGGTCGAAAGCGTCATCGACTCCTGCCATGCGCTAATGAACTATGGTGTCGATCGCTATAAACGCCCCTCAGAAATTTCATTCCGAGAAGAACAAGCAAGACAAAAAGATCGCGAGGCGTACCTTCAAAGCCAAGTTAATGATTTATGGCGCACGATTCCTACCCAGCAACATGAACAGTCTCAATTGAAGAAACGTCGTTTCCCCGCAGAACCGCAGGAAAACATCTTATATTTCATCGAGAAAAATGCCCCTTTACTGGAACCATGGCAAAGGGAAATTATCCGCATTGTACGTAAAATGGCGCAATATTTTTACCCGCAAAAACAAACTCAAGTAATGAATGAAGGCTGGGCCACCTTCTGGCACTACACTATTTTGAATCACTTGTATGATGATGGCGTGGTCACTGACCGCTTCATGATCGAGTTTTTGCAAAGCCATACGGGCGTGGTTGCCCAACCCGACTACAACAGTCGCTATTACAGTGGCATCAATCCCTATGCTTTAGGCTTTGCGATGTTTACTGACATTCGTCGAATTTGTGAAAATCCGACCGATGAAGATAAAGCCTGGTTTCCCGACATTGCCGGCAGCAATTGGATTGAAACCTTACACTTTGCAATGCAGAACTTTAAAGACGAAAGTTTTATTAGCCAATATCTTTCACCAAAAGTCATCCGCCAATTTAAGTTGTTTGGTATCCATGATGATGAGAAACGCAATTATCTGTCTGTATCGGCAATTCATGATGAACAAGGTTATCAAGATATTCGCCAGTTATTATCGCAGCAATATAACTTGTCGAATATTGAGCCGAATATCCAAGTGCATAATGTAGAGATCAACGGTGATAGATCCTTGACCTTGCGTTATGTGCCAAATAACGATATTCCCTTAGCCAGCAGCCATAAAGAAGTATTAAAGCATTTACATAGATTATGGGGTTTCACTGTCACCTTAGAGCAAAAAAATGAGGATGCGAGTGTGACCGTATTAGCTTCCTGCCCTGAAGCGGCTAAACCAGAATAATTAACCGAATAAAAAAGCCGTTTCCATTGGAAACGGCTTTTATGTATTTATCGCTATTTTAATGCGACATCAATCGCAGCAATTAATTATCCTGTGCGATAGACGCGGGCATATCATCGCGTAATTGTAACCACATCTTACCGCTGTTCATGCCGTAGGTGCGCATCAGCGCAGGAACGTCGAGATAATTTTTCGCCTGAGCCAGTAGCTCTAACTCTTTATAAAAGTTCAAAGCCAATAAACGCGCATCGGGACTGGTAAAATAATAGCGACCGACTCGGCTATACAATCCCTTAAATCCATTTAATATCAATACGTAAAGTGGATTCCCTGAGGAAAAAGCTAAAGTGTGATGCAATAAATAGTCAAATTCGGCATAGGATTCCGCCGTATCTTCAAGCTGGTGAATTTTGGCGAGCACATCCACAGCTGTATCTGGGTTATAACGCAAAGCACCGCGGAAATAGATAGCGCTAACGTTAGTACGGGCAGACAAAAGTTGGTCAACCAATACCGGAAATCCTTCGGGATTGAGATCGGCAATCGTCTCTAGAATGTTTAAGCCTGAGGTTTCCCAGAAGTTGTTCACTCGCGTTGGTTTACCGTGTTGGATTTTCAACCAACCGTCACGGGCCAAGCGCTGTAGCACTTCACGCAGAGTGGTGCGAGTCACACCTATCAATTCCGAAAGCTCACGTTCAGCCGGTAAAATGGACCCTGGAGGAAATTTATTATCCCAAATGGATCTCACAATATACTTCTCTGCAAAACTTGCAGGTCCTTTGGCATTGATAATCATCAGCCCACTTATCCAGTTGTTGTGCGTCGTAATGGTCACTGATCATACCAGAGCGGTAAAAAATGGAAACCATTCACTTAAATTCACTGTGTTATCGCCGTGTAAATGTCACACAATCGCTCAAAAAAACGACCAAGATCAAGGCAAGAAACGCCAATTTTGCCGATTAGCTCCGCTTTTTGAAATGTGGGTATCAGTATCTCGTTACATTAGCTTTCTCTTTAGGCTAGACTGATTTAACAAACGCAGGTATTGATATTAAACACGTGCAATTTTTAACATAATTAGAAGAGAGGCTGCCATGCCGGCGACAATGAGTCAGGCGTTTATTGGGAACTTCTTAGGAAATTCTCCTAAGTGGTACAAAACCGCAATACTGTCATTTTTAATTATCAATCCACTACTCTTTTTCTATGTCGACCCCTTCGTGGCCGGCTGGGTATTGGTGCTTGAATTTATTTTTACCTTAGCAATGGCATTAAAATGTTATCCATTACAGCCTGGCGGATTATTAGCAATTGAAGCTGTCGCAATTGGAATGACATCCGCAAGCCAAGTCTTACATGAAATAGAAGCCAACCTCGAAGTATTATTACTCTTGGTGTTTATGGTCGCTGGTATTTATTTCATGAAGCAATTGCTGCTATTTGGCTTCACGAAAATTATTACCAAAGTGCGTTCTAAAGTTTTAGTGTCACTGATGTTTTGTTTGGCATCGGCGTTTTTATCTGCCTTCTTAGATGCGTTAACGGTTATTGCCGTGATTATCGCGGTCGCTGTGGGTTTCTATTCTATTTACCACAAGGTCGCTTCTGGAAAAGATTTCGGCGCCGATCACGATCATACCTCCGAAGGTAAAAACGCAGCGGGCGAAGATCAGTTAAACGAAGAAGAACTCGGTGCATTCCGTGGCTTCCTACGTAATCTGTTAATGCATGCGGGTGTCGGTACTGCACTTGGCGGTGTATGTACTATGGTAGGTGAACCTCAAAACTTGATCATTGCTGCACAGGCCAACTGGCAGTTTGGTGAATTCGCCGTGCGTATGTCACCTGTTACAGTCCCTGTATTGATTTCTGGCATCTTAACCTGCTACTTAGTTGAAAAATTTGGTATTTTTGGTTATGGCGCTAAATTGCCAACGGCCGTTCATCGGATCTTATGTGAATATGCCGCCCATGAAGATGCGCGCCGTACTAACAAAGACAACATGAAGTTAATCGTCCAAGCCCTAGTGGGTGTATGGTTGATCGCAGGTCTTGCCTTGCATTTGGCTTCAGTGGGCTTAATTGGTCTTTCTGTGATTATTTTAACCACAGCCTTTAATGGCGTCACCGATGAGCATGCCCTTGGTAAAGCCTTTGAAGAGGCACTGCCTTTTACCGCATTATTAGCGGTGTTCTTTGCGGTTGTTGGCGTGATTATCGATCAACATTTATTCGCCCCCGTTATCCAATGGGCACTGGGTTATGAAGGCAATACCCAATTAGTGATTTTCTATATCGCCAACGGATTATTGTCTATGGTGAGTGATAACGTGTTCGTCGGCACTGTGTATATCAACGAAGTGAAGGCGGCATTAATTAACGGCCAAATCACCCGTGATCAATTCGACTTACTGGCCGTTGCGATTAATACCGGAACTAACTTACCTTCGGTGGCGACACCTAATGGTCAAGCGGCGTTCTTGTTCTTACTGACGTCAGCCTTAGCACCGCTGATCCGCTTATCCTATGGCAGAATGGTATGGATGGCATTGCCCTACACTATCGTGCTATCCATTGTGGGCGTTATGGCGATCCAAACCGGATTCTTAGAACAAGCCACTCAATATTTCTATGATTCCCATACAATCATCCACCACAGTGCAAAAGAAGTGTTGGGCACAGTGTCTGGACATTAATCTTCTCTATTGACTGAACTTTATTAAATAAGTAAAGTCCAAAAAACGCCCCATGTCTGAGGGCGTTTTTTGTTGATATGGAGCTCACTTTGACTGTCATTACACGCTTTGCCCATTCCCGTTCGTCTTGGTTTATTCTCGCAGGCACAGCCCTAGGCTTAGAGTTAAGCGCACTGTATTTTCAACATATAATGAAACTCGACCCCTGTGTTATGTGTATTTATCAAAGACTTGCTGTCTTTGGTATATTAGCGGCCGGTCTTATCGGCATGACGGCGCCAAAATATCGCATCGTAAGGATTCTCGCGGCCATTGTTTGGGCAGTCAGTGCGACTTGGGGATTAAAGCTAGCGCTATCACTGGTAGACATGCAAACCAACCCATCGCCTTTCTCAACGTGTTCATTCTTACCTGAATTCCCAGCTTGGATGCCATTACACGAATGGTTCCCTTCCATTATGATGCCTACTGGCATGTGTACTGATGTGCCTTGGGTCTTTATGGGGGTGACAATGGCCGAATGGATGGTAGTGGCTTTCAGTGGCTTCCTAGTGGCTTGGTTACTCTTTATTGTGCCTATCCTGAGTGGTTCAAATAAACCTTCTCTTTATAAATAACGACCTTGAGATAAGGCAGGGAGCAACCCTGCCTTTTTATTAGCGATTTGTCCCGTCCTGAAATACGTTGACATAAAGAGGACTTCTTTATGACAACATCAAGTAACTCAAGCCGTAAGCGTACTCAACGCGATTACACCTTAGCTTTTAAATTAGGCGTTGTTGAACGTGTTGAAAAAGGCGAAATGACATACAAGCAAGCGCAGACTCGTTTTGGTATTCAGGGTAAAACAACGGTACTCGTCTGGCTGAGAAAGCATGGTAAACTCGATTGGTCGAAACTCTTTCAGCATCCCCTTATGCCTCATTCAAAAGAAACCCCAGCCGAAACTATCAAGCGCCTTGAGCGTGAGTTAGCCGAAGCGAAGCTGCGTAACCAAATTCTCAATGGTATGGTCGATATCATGGACAATGAATACGGAGCCGGCCTCAGAAAAAAGTACTTATCCGGTATCTCTGGCAAGCCAAAACCCAAAGCAAAATAAACCTCGCCGTTGCGTGTCGCGCTGTCGGTATTTCACGGCAAGGTATTTATCAGGCTGTCGCCCGAATGGCGAGCCGAAGCGCTGAGCTATCGGTCATCAAAGACTGGGTCCAATATTGGCGTAACTATATGCCACGATTGGGGACGCGTAAGCTCTATACTTTGATACAGCCTAAGCTGGTTGAACATGATATCAAACTCGGGCGAGACGGGTTCTTTACCTACTTGAGAAGTGAAGGCTTGCTAGTTAAGCCCAAGAGAAGCTTCACAAAAACGACATTCAGCAAGCATTGGATGAAGAAGCATCCCAACCTGCTGAAGGAAGAGGGACTACACGATGTCGAGCATGTACTGGTCAGCGATATTACCTATCTCGAATCAGACCAAGGCGTGCACTATTTGTCACTGGTGACCGATGCCGCGTCACGTAAGATAGTCGGTCATCACTTGAGTTCGGACATGAAAGCAGAAAGCGTAGTGAAAGCACTGAAAATGGCGGTCAAAGATAAGCGCTATAGCGCTAATGCGGTCTATCACTCAGACCGAGGTTCGCAATACTGCTCAGCTGTTTATCAAGATGAACTGCAGGCCAACCATATTCAGCCGTCGATGACAGACGGTTATGATTGCTATCAAAATGCGTTAGCAGAACGAGTAAACGGGATACTGAAGCAGGAGTTTTTACTCTACCGATGTAAAACGCTGGAAGAGCTGAAGAGACTTGTTAGAGAATCGATAGCGATATACAACGAAATGAGACCGCACCTGAGTTTGGATATGGAAACACCCAATCAGGTGCATAATAGAAAAGGCCAGCTACTGGAGCTGGCCTAGAAACTGTCAACCTATCTTAGGACGGGACAATTTTATTCACAGTTTACGACTGATTCCCGCTGCTTATCCCATTCAATCCCCGCAACTTAGACATATGCCAATAGCAAAACAGCGAGAACGCGCTACACTGGCTCAATGAAAAGTGGTGATTTGGAAACTGGTGATTATGGGAAAAAGTTCGACATCTGAGCCACACACTGCCTTAACCCAATGGCAAAACAGTTTGCCGTTCAAATTTAGCCTTATCCAACTCGTCATTGCCGCTATTTTGATTTGCAGTACAGCTTGGGTCATTCTGAGCATTCAGCGTCAACAAGTGCTTGATCAACAAGCCGTATTAAACCAAAACTATGGCCAGTTAATCATAGCCAAACTGCAGGAAATGACTTCACAGGTCGAAACCGTTGTCGGCTCCATTTCCAGTATTGCAAAACTTTATCGCTATGATCATGAGCAACTGGTGAAAACCATCCCCAGCTTGCTGACGCTCGATAACCAGCAACGCATCATCTCTGGCGGTGGCGTCTGGCCGGAACCCGGCGCGTTTAATCAGCAAAAATTCCGGGATAGCCTATTCTGGGGCCACAATGTAAACGACGAGTTAGTCGCGATTGATAGCTATAACAAGGATACGTTTCCTAGCTATCACACCGAAGAATGGTATCGTCCGACGCGCTATTTCCCTGCGGGCAAAATTTTCTGGTCAAAATCTTATTTCGATCCCACCACCCATGAGTCCATGATCACGGCCTCAGGTGCTATGTGGATGGACCATCAGTTTATTGGTGCCGCTACTGTGGATATCAGCTTAGAAAAGCTCAATGCCCTATTACGCAATGCTATGGTCGATGTCAGGGGTTATGTCATTGCCTTAGATCGTCAAAATCAAGTACTCGCCTATCCCCATGGCAATAATAATCTTCAGCATCAAGCCAATACCAGCCACACCTTTGTCACTTTTAATCATCTCGTTGACCAGCAGCCAGACTTCAGCCCCATCGAAGCGGCATTACACAATGCGGATAAAGCCTTTATCGAAGAAGCCGTGGCCGAGCGCGTCTTTACCCAAGAACAGATGCAACATTTGACCCGGCTAAGTCATCAAGATGAGCGCGACATGTTAGCCGCCATAGTCAATAACAATGCCTTAAACCATTTCACCACCCCAAAACTACTGACCTCAGTGACCTTAGCCCATGATCCCATTTTGAAAACGGCGTCCCTGGTTTCGGTATTTTTGATGCCCAATACCTATTGGAAAGTGTTAGTTGTCACCCCGATTTCGCCACTGCAAGATACCGCCAAACACTTAGTTGAAAAGGTTGGTATTTATTTAGTGTGCATCCAACTTTTAGGCTTGATCCTGCTATTCTTGCTCCAACATCGGCTGTTTATTACCCCGATTATTGAAATCGTCCAAGCCCTAAAGCGTAATGATTCCGCATCAATTGAACTTAAAGCCAAAGACAGTCACGACGAAATTGGCTTATTAGCCAAGACATTCCTGTCGCGCACTCAGCAACTTGAAGTGGCGATGGCGAGTTTAGATGCCAGTAATCTTGCCCTAGAGCAACAATTGCAGAGTCAGAACCTATTCCAACTTGAATTAAAGCGCCATAAGGAACAACTAAGGGCTTTGCTGAAATTTTCCCAAAATCTTATTTATGTCAAAGATCTGCACGGCAAATATATTCTGGTGAATGACAAGTATTGTGAAATTTTAGGTATAGAACGCAGACGCATTATTGGCGCCTCGGATTTTGAGGTATTCCCCAGCCAATTTGCCCATGAGTATCAACAAAATGATCGGCGCGTACTGCACAATAACGAAGCCATTAATTTTGAAGAGGCCATCCCCTCGCCACTGGGGAATCTTATTTATATAGTGACCAAATTTAAGATAAAAGATGATGACGATACTGTGATTGCGGTCGGCGCTATCGCCTTTGATATCACGTTGAAAAAGATTAAAGAGCAAGAACAGGATAAATTACTCTTAGGGCAAGTCGAGACGCTCAATCATCTACAAGAGCAAGTTCGCCTTATCAATCAACATAATAATGAGCTTTACCAAGAGCAAGAAGCATTAACTAAAATGCTTGAGAAGCATCATCAACTCAATCTCAGCCGTGAACAAAGCCAACAGCTAATGCAAAACTTCTTAGCTGAAATGATGACGCAGATCATGCATGAGCAAGATCAGCTACTCGCCAAAGTTTGCCAACTGCAGCAAACGGACGAGGCAAATTACAGAACTCAGATCACCGAAATCATGGTAACTCAGGCAGAGAAATTGCGGCATATTGCCCAGCTGCTAACCAATCATCAAAACGATATTCGCCCATTACATCTGGCGCAATTTATGCGCCATCTCTTAGGTTTGCTAAAAGTGCAATTAGCGAAAGCAAACGTAGAAATAGTGCTCAATTGCGAGGAAAACATCATCATCGATGGCCCTGCTTGGCAATATCTGCAACTCTTCTATCGCTTAATTACTAACACTTTGAATCATGCTTTTAAGACTCACAACGAACAGCGTGAAATCACCATCGCCATCGACAAATCGAACGACGTGCTGCAGATCAGTATTATCGATAATGGAATTGGTATGACGGAGGCGCAGCTCACGCAATTGCGACAGGAACTGGAGCAAGAACTCTGCCTCGGAACCTTAACCTGCATCAATCTGTGGCTCAAAAACGATCTTAATGGCAGCCTGACCATAAGCAGCCTGTTAAACCAAGGCACACACATACAATGTCATTGGCCGCTTAGTACAAGCTTAGCGTCGCAATAAAGAAGTCGGCTTACTGATCAAGCCATGCTTTTGCTTGGGTTTGCTCATCGGCAGCAAATACCTTTACAGGGCACGGCAGCATGCAGGCAAGCGCATTGACCATAGCGCTTGTTTGAGCTTGGTTAGCAATCATCACCACTCTTGAGAAATCACTTAAGTGAAATAAACCAAGTACTGCATCATCCCACAGAGCAGCGACAGATATGCCTTCAAATTCAGAGGAAAACTCGTACCAGAGGCGAATACTGGCGTGATCTTGCAGCTTAGCTTCAATGGCGGGAACCAGATAGCCTTCAACATCCTCATGGTTAACACGACCAGATGCGACGACTGCCAATATGTCATCGGCATGGCCCGAAGAGATCGTTAGCATTGAACACTCCTTATCAATACACGAAGGGGAAAATAGTTAAAGCTCACACACTAAAGATACACAGACAATGGCATAAATGCTGGAAAAGAGAGTGGTTTATTTTACGCTAAGCCGATTTAGTCCTCACCACTCAAGTTTTAAAATCACTCGAGCTAAGTGTCAGCCAGCAGAAAAAGTCACAAAGCGAAGTGGCAATACAAGACTGAAAAGAGATGAAAAGTAGAATAACTCGAAGGGTAACGAATAGCAGATATAGCCTCACACCAAATGCTTTAAGCTTAACGCTAACTCGCGCAGCGACTTAAGACTAGATTCAAGGTGAGGAAACACATGGCACTCAAGCGTG
Source organism: Shewanella sp. SACH (assembly GCF_001887095.2). Taxonomy (NCBI): domain Bacteria; kingdom Pseudomonadati; phylum Pseudomonadota; class Gammaproteobacteria; order Alteromonadales; family Shewanellaceae; genus Shewanella; species Shewanella sp. SACH. The sequence continues at coordinate 856,117 of NZ_MPDG02000001.1, read as the reverse complement.
GCAATCAAGCGTGGCAATCAAGCGGCAAAAACATCACGGTTAAAATAGGCCGTTAACACTAACTATTACAACGAGCTGAAATTACGCCCTAATTTTAATGCCTGCACGCTTGCCACTCAAGATTAGAGCGCCCTTCAGACTAGGCGCTGACTTGCTGTTTAGCGATTTCTTGATCAAACAAATTCTTAATTAAACCGGAAAATTCGGTAATAAATAACGTCTGCGCGGGCGTGGCTTTATGATTGGCAACCGAAGCTAAAATCTCTTCTAAATCATATACTATCGCATCCACTTCGCGGATAATCATGTTGCGCTGCGTGAAAGACAATGACGGATTTTGACCACACACCATAATGATCTGCGCCGACAATTGCTCTTCAAATAATTCCATCACAGTATCGTCTGAAATCACCTCAGAATTTGGTGTTTCAAATAAGCCAAGATGTTCAGTTAAATACTGGACCAAATGCATGTAACCATCTTTATCTGTGACCATTTTTTACCCTTTAAACTCATTAACTTAATATCTACTGTGGTGCTATTAATACCACAATCGGAAATATCAAAGAAGCCGAAAGTTCGGCTTCTCATCGAGATCCAGCATACGCCACTTATTCAACTCTAGCCTATCTTCGATAACCGACGTATTGATCTACACCAATCTTATTGAAGTTACTGAGTTAAGGTTAGTACAAATGACACAGGAACAGCTTGGCTAATACTCGATAAACCCGCAATTTCACGTAATTTATCAATCCCAGCGACAAGATCAAACTCATTAGCATTCACAATTATCGGCTGAAAACTGTTCACTAACAGCTTGTTATCAGAAACTTTAGTGATAATAACCGAAAAAGTCTTAGTTTGCGATTTACCATGCAATGCAATTTTACCATCGATATCAACAACTTTAGTCTCGCCAACGCCAAGATCTTTTAGCATCTTAGTGTCAACTTGTGACGACAGTTTGAGCTCAGGATATAAAGACACTTCGAACAATAAATTCTGCATCCGCTCATCACGAACATCAATACCTGTAGCCACGCCAATTAACGGAATGGTTAATTCGAATTGACCATCCTCTTTTAGCGTACCTTTGAGTTGTTTAAAGTGATGGACTTCACCAATGTCACCTTTCTTTACCGAAATAAAACTGACTCGCGAATCTTGATCCATCACTTGCCATTGCGCGGCGCAGCTAAAACTGGCCATAGCCGATAAGGCGACAATTCCCATCCATTTTTTCATCGTATCAGTCCTCAAAAAGTGAGTTTAAAAGCCATGCAGTAAAGCAAATCAACATCTGCAACAGGCGAAAATCCTGTCCAGTTAAACGTGACCCACATCACCTAACTTAAGCTAAAGATACTCTTTTTATCCATTAGCGACCAGTAAACTATGCTTCATACTCTAACGAGCCATTTATCTAAGCTATTGGCAAAAGCCTGTTTATCCGCTTGGGAAAACGAATCCGGCCCGCCGGTATGCACGCCAGAACCCCGTAAATCTTCCATAAAATCGCGCATCGTCAGCTTTTGTTTTATGTTATCGACGGTATAAAGCTCGCCGCGGGGATTGAGTGCCAAGGCGCCCTTTTCGATGATTAAAGCCGCTAAGGGAATGTCCGCGGTGATCACTAAATGCGTCGGCTCGACATGGTCGACAATGTATTGATCCGCCACATCAAATCCCGCACCGACGCGAATTTGACTGATATAGGGCGATGGCGGTATACGGATCATTTGATTGGCCACCAGCACCAGCGGCAAAGCTTTACGCTCCGCCGCGCGGAACAGGATTTCTTTAATGGGATTGGGGCATGCGTCCGCGTCAACCCAAATTTTATAATCACTCAATGTCTTTTAACTCTGTTGGTGTTAGGTTCACTGGCTCAATTATACACAGTGCTATGCCGTACTATTCGCCCTACTATGGCGCTAAACGATCGATTTCCCACTCAGCATCATGGCGAGTATAAATAAAGCGATCATGCAGCCTGTGTTCTCCACCCTGCCAAAATTCGATACTCGAAGGTCTGACTAAGTAACCACCCCAAAAACTGGGCAAAGGCACATCGCCCTTGGCGAACTTAGCCTTCATTTCGAAGAATTTACCTTCAAGTACTTGTCTCGCGCTGAGTTTACTCGACTGCTGCGACACCCAAGCGGCAATTTGACTGTCCTTAGGACGGGTCATAAAGTACTTAAGCACTTCGGCGGTAGACAGCGCCTGCGCTTCTCCGAGAACCGAGACTTGGCGCTCTAAAGGATGCCAAGGGAAATGCAAACTGACTTTATTATTGGCGGCTATCTGCTGGGCTTTGCGGCTGCCTAAGTTGGTAAAAAACACGAAGCCAGTGTCATCAAAACGCTTAAGTAACACTATCCGTTGAAAAGGTTGGCCGTGTTCGTCCACAGTCGCCACACACATGGCGGTTGGATCGCTAAGCTCAGCATCCCTCGCCTGCGTCATCCACAATTCAAACAAGTCCATCGGGTTTTGCGGTAAGTCGGCACGTCTTAAGCCGCCTTTAGCATACTCGCGGCGGATATCACTCAGATCTGTCATGGGTTTTCCTTAAGCAAATGCCAAAAATTTACATGAATTCATGGATCAGCACTTCAGCCTCAAGCTGCTGATAGTGACTAAAACTAATGTCATAACCTTGCTCGGTCGTTAATGAGCCACGCCCTAAGCATAAATGGGCAGGAAATCCCTGCGTTAAGTCGTCGGTATTAAAGCGGATGGTGTCCCAGCTGACGGGAGAAAACAGCGCTAATAGCCGTCCCAAGAGATCTTGCGGATACTGGGCTAAATCAAGATTCGTTTCAAAGCTCACATAGGAACTGGCGCAGGCATTCTCGCTTTGAGGCGTGATATGCAAGGTGACATAATATTTGCCCCAGAGGCCATTCATCGAAAAACCTGAGGGGTCAAATAAATGGGCGTCAATCTCAAATTCGGGGAGTAAATCGTTAAGTTCGAGTGCGGCGCAAATTTCATCTTTGCGTTGCGAGCCACCATTTAGATAATCGGCTAACTTGCCACGAATGTGGTACATCAACAGCTCACTGGTTTGATCATCCTTTGGTACTCGATAATCACTGTCAGAGCAGAAAAAATAATGATGGTGACTGTCTAAATGCCCCACTCTCATTGCCTTACCCGCGATACGCTGACGCAACTTGCCAACATCATCGGCAAAACTGCTGGCTTGTAGGTGGGCTTGGTATTCGTTTTTACGCTGATAACTCACCAGCGCCATCGCAGAGACGCCAAGCGCATCGATAAAATAGCAAGCGGCATCCACTAAAGTGCTATTGCCGCAGGTGAGCATGACAAATCTGTCGTGCCACACGAATAAGCTGGATTCGCTCAACAGGTAAGCATCGCAATCAGCATTACTAATTTGCGACAAAATCTCGGCATGGGCACAATTGACTAAGGCTGACCAAAAGATCACATCGAGTTCGCGTAAATTCAGCGCAGACGCCGCCACGATGATCTCAAGTTTCTTTTCTGAGCCTTCAAAAAACATCAAATCCTTAACCCCATTAAACGCTATGCGCCCTTGCTGTTGACATCCTTTATACCAATTTGGCTCCCACGGACGATAAATAAATATCGTCCAGAAAGCAAAAATCAGCCTAAGTGACCTTAGGCTGATTTATTTTAACACACTAGATCTTAAGAAAAATATCTTAAGAAAAATCTTCCAAGTAAGTGTAGCCTTTCAGGCCAACTTGCAGTTCTTCTAAAATTTGTGCGCGTTCATCTTCGGCAATATGCAAATTCACTAACTCTTCGTAAGTGCGCATAAAGGCCACTGCATCTAAGTTAACGTAACGCAATACGTCAGCGACTGTATCACCCGCCAATACCGATTCAATGTTAGTCACACCGTTATCTTCGATGCGAACAACCGCAGAGTTAGTATCACCAAACAGGTTATGCATATCACCCAAGATTTCTTGGTATGCGCCCACAAGGAAGAAACCAATCAGGTACGGGCTATCCGCACTCCAGGCTGGTACTGGCAATGTGGTTTCAATCCCTTGCCCATCAACGTATTGATCGACAATACCGTCAGAGTCACAGGTAATATCGAGCATGACAGCACGGCGCTCAGGGGCTTTATCTAAACCCGATAACGGCAATACTGGGAACACTTGGTCAATACCCCAAGCATCCGGTAATGACTGGAATAATGAGAAGTTAACAAAGAACTTATCAGCTAACTTTTCATTGAGTTCATCAATGATCGGTCTGTGATAACGGTTCTTCGCACTCAATAGTCCTTGCACTTCATGGCAAACACGCAGGTTAGCTTGTTCAGCCCACGCACGTTCTGCCAAGCTCAATTGACCAAGAGCAAATAGCGAATGCGCTTCTTGTAAGTCACTTTGGCTATCGTGATAAATCTCAATCAAAGCACGTTGATCGGCGCGACCGCTTAGCTCAGACCATGAATGCCACATGTTATGCAATAACTGTGGTGACTCTTCCGCAGGCGGTTGAATATCTTCAGGCTGATAAGCTTCAGTACCGATAACATCGGTAATCAGCACAGCATGGTGCGCGGTTAAGTAACGGCCAGACTCTGAAATAATACGTGGCATAGGCTGCTCGTATTCATTACAGATGTCGGTCAATACATTAACGATATTGTTGGCGTATTCGGTCAGGCCGTAGTTCATCGAGTTATTACTTTGGCTACGTGTGCCATCGTAATCCACCGCTAAACCACCACCGACGTCGAAGCAGTTAACGCTTGCGCCTAATGCACGTAATTCACAATAGAAACGACCCGCTTCACTCACACCTTGGCGAATATCACGAATGTTAGCGATTTGCGAACCTAAGTGGAAATGCAGCAATTGCAGCGAATCCAGCATATCGTTTTGCTTAAGTTGTTCAACAACCAGCAAAATTTGCGCAGCAGATAGACCGAACTTAGACTTCTCGCCGCCGCTCGCCTGCCATTTGCCTTTGCCTTGGAACGCTAAACGCGCACGCAGACCTAAACGCGGTGTCACACCAAGACGCTTAGATTCAGCTAACACCATTTTCAGTTCAGACAGTTTTTCTAAAACAATGTAAACCTTGTGGCCTAACTTTTCACCAATCAATGCTAAACGGATATATTCATTATCTTTATAACCATTACACACAATGACTGAACTGGCTTTTTGCGCCATGGCTAACACAGCCATCAGCTCAGGCTTACTGCCTGCTTCTAAACCCAGTTGTGGTACTTCTTTTGATGCCTGACTCGCCAGGATCTCTTCCACCACAGTTTGCTGTTGGTTTACTTTAATGGGGTAAACCAGCAAATAGTCCGCCTGATACTCATACTTCTGTATCGCTTGGTCGAATGCTTGGCACAAACTGTTCACTCTGTGGTGCAGGATCTGCGGAAAACGAACTAGTACAGGTAAAGCGACGCCCGCTTTAACCATGTCTTTGGCTAGCTCATTTAAGCCAATCTTGTAATCAGGATTTTTTGGATCCGGTGACACTGTCACCTCACCGTGATCGCTGATCCCATAAAAACCTTGGCTCCAGTGAGTAACATTGTACCCAGCACGAGCATCATCAATAGACCAATCATTCATTATTATTTAGCCCGTCTATTAAAAAATGGGTTAAACGGTTATGGCTTAATAGCACAACCGCCCGTTCGACAAACCCAGGCAAAGGGACACCTTACCTGACATACACGAAGGTGGATTTCACCTTCTACTTAATGCTGCAACGTCACGCTAGTGTAAGTGACATTGCCGCGATTTTCATTAATAGCGCAAGAGGCAACTCATCTTAGCGCACTACATCCTATCATATTGACGGGAAAGCTGATTCCCTAACCCCAGTAAAGCTATCTTTACTTGCCCAACTTGTATCTATCTTGAGGCTAAAAGGGCGTTAATACCGCCAAAAAGCCGAATGAAGTCCTGAGTCGCATCCTTAAAACATCAAGCTAATAAGCAGCTTAAAGACGTTCGAAAGAAGTTAAGACCTTCAGAAACCGATAACACAAGTAGAAAACGAAAACCGATAACACCGAACTAGCGAAAACGCCAAACCAGCTTATCTCTAGGCAAGATTATTTTAACAGGGGACTATTGGCTTCTTCGCGGCCAGAATTGATGCGGATCAACGTGAGATGCTTAAGGCCAGTATCATCGTATGGCACGACAATCGAGCGTTGGCATTGTGACACTTTTAGGCAAAGTGCAAAAAATGGATGCTTGTGCATTAGCTAATAAAAACCCTCTTAACCCCATGTAATTCGATATGTTGTCAATCACACGGTTAATGACTGCTGAACCATAAAACCTTTACTACTCACGTAATATTTGTAATGTCTCTAACGAGCGAAGTCGTTGAACGGCGCAATTAAACCGCGCAATGTCACAGAATGCAAGCAAGAATCTCATTTAATATTTTGCATTAAAATATAATAAACACTCGCTTAACAATCACTCACCTTGCATTAGGGTTAAGCTGAATAATATTAGCCAGTTAGCGCATGAACGCCGCACTCGTCTGTTCAATATTTTTTAATAGCCTTTGTAACTTTTTTGACATTTATCCCCGCAAATAACCCTTCATTTTGTGTGTAACTTTAGCCCCATTCATATGTCGCGATTAAGTAAAGCAGGACTTGCAGTATCACAGCATAAAACTATGCATCAATAAGCCATAAACCGAGGCGTAATTCCACCTTAAAACTTAAGACAATCCTAGATACCAATATGGGGTCAGTCTTGGTAACAATCCTCATCACTTTTCCAACCACATTTCTTGTCATAGCCCTTACCAACATCCGACGAAACAGCGGTGAAGATTAACGGCTGAGTCGCCCTAAGATAAAACCCAAAGACAATAATGCTGCAGTTTCAGCACCGAAGTGTATAATCGCAGCCGAATCACATTCCATTATGCACAGAGAGATCCATGGTACAGATAGGTAAAACCTGCAAACTTGAGGTTGTAAAACAAGTCAGCTTTGGCGTGTATTTAAACGCCCACGAATTAGGGCAAGTACTGCTGCCAAACAAAGTCACCCCAAAAGACTGCCAAGTCGGTGATCTGCTTGACGTGTTTCTGTATCTAGATTCTGAAGATATCGTGATTGCCACCACGCGCCGTCCATTGGCACAAGTAGGCGAATTTGCCTATTTAAAAGCCGTTGCAACCGGTCCTTACGGCGCCTTTTTAGACTGGGGCTTAGATAAAGACTTATTACTGCCCTTTGGTGAGCAACACAAGCCTATCGAAGAAGGTCGCTCTTATCTGGTTTATGTGCACGCTAATCGCGCCGATGAACGCATCATGGCCTCTTCAAAAATCGATAAATTCCTCGATACGACAGAGCCAGAGTACACAGTGGGTGAGCAGGTCGATTTATATATCGGCGGCACCACAGATTTAGGCTACAAAGCCATTATTAATCATGCCCATTGGGGCGTGATTTACGAAAACGAAGTGTTCCAAAAACTGCGTTTCGGCCAACGACTCAAAGGTTTTATCAAACAAGTGCGCAGCGATGGCAAAATCGATCTTGTGCTGCAACAAGGCAGCAAACAAGAGTTAGATAAGCACGCCCACATTATCCTGATCAAACTTAAACAGGCTGGCGGCTTCTTAGCCCTGACCGATAAAACCGATGCTGAAATCATTTACGATCAGCTTGGTATGAGCAAAAAGGCCTTCAAAAAAGCCATAGGTGGCTTATTTAAGAATGGTCAACTGAGCATAGATAATGATGGTCTGCGTTTAACTGAAACTGCAGAATAATCAACTCTATTCAGGACTTAGCGTTAAAGTTGTACAGTTTACCGCCACTAAGGCAGAGTTTGACTGACAACTCCTAGGATATTAAGCATGGCTCTGTTATAAACAAAGCCATGCTTTTTTCTTTGGAGCTTATATGGAACTCACGTTACACGAAGCCAGAGTCATCGGATGCCTGCTTGAGAAAGAAATCACTACCCCTGAGCAATATCCACTCTCGCTAAACTCTTTGACCTTAGCCTGCAATCAAAAAACCAGCCGCGAGCCGGTACTCGAACTTAGCGAAACCCAAGTGCAAATCGCCGTCGATTCCCTTAATCGAAAACGTTTGATCAGCGAACAGTCGGGATTTGGCAGCCGCGTCGTTAAATACAAGCACAGATTCTGCAATACCGAATTCAGCGAACTTCAACTGTCCCCCGCCGCACTCGCCATCGTCTGTTTGTTGCTATTACGTGGCCCACAAACGCCGGGAGAATTGCGCACCCGCAGCAATCGCCTACACGAGTTTAAAGACGTGATCGAAGTGGAAGATTGTATCCGCCAATTGATGAACCGCGAAAAGCCTTTCTTAAAACAATTGCCCAGAGAAGCCGGCCGCCGCGAATCTCGTTATGTGGAATTATTCTCTGCCGCCTCATCGCAACTCGAAACTGCGCAGCCCGAAAGTACGAGCCATACCGTCGCCCATGTCGCTGTGTCTTTGGATGCTGAGCCGCTTGAATTGACCAAAAGAGTGACCGAGCTTGAGCGACAAGTGGCTGAACTGACGCAAAAACTTGATGAGTTAATGGCCTCGTTGAGCTAATCGCCTTTTTAAGCTAATCAAAGCGTCGTTTAACTCGCTTTTAATGCTGCCATCTAGTCTGTATGTTGTAGCAGGATGCTTTGAGCATATGTTTGAGAGCATCAATAGGAAGTCGAAAACCGATTGAATACAGTGCCATTTGGGCAAAATGGCACTTATGGACTAATTCACTGTCTACCCAAGGGTAAGAAACTTAACTGCCCCAGAATCATAGCGCCAAGAATAATAGAGACAGCACATGACCAATAATCCACCCAGCAGTTTCAACAACATGCTTATCATCGCCATGTTTGAACTGCGCAAATTTTTATTTAATACCCGAGGGATCATCGCCTTGGTCGCCTTTGGTTTAGTGTGGGGCGTACTCCTGCTTTATCCCATTCAAAGCGCATCGGCGATGTTATTGCAGCCGAATGTGAAAGATGTCATCGACAGCTTATTTGGGGCCAATACCCTCAATGTGCTCTTTGAGTGGCCCGTGGCAGAAATGGCGGTGTTTTGGTGCTTTGCGCTGTATTTGTTCCCAATGTTCAGTATTTTGATCGCCGCCGATCAGTTCTCCTCCGATAAAACCCGTGGCACGCTGCGTTTTTTAACCATACGCACTAGCCGTGACAGCTTATTGTTCGGGCGTTTTCTCGGCCAAATCCTGATCCAAGGCTTGCTGATCCTATTGACGATTATCGCCACTGTCGCCCTCGCGCTTAGCCGTGACAGCCAGCTCTTTTTGCCGGCGTTAACCTCTGGCGCCTTAGTTGGCCTTAACCTCATCATAGTGATCTTGCCCTATACGGCAGTGATGACCTTATTGTCCCTGTATGCGCGCACGGCACGCCAAGCTATGGTGTTTGCGACCATTTTATGGACAGTGATTTCCATCACCATCATGGTGTTAGGCAGCCAATCTAGCGTATTGGCACAGCTGCAATGGGTATTACCCGGTGCTCAGCTGTCGGACATGCTCAATACAAATGGACTCAACAGCTTAGCTTATGCCCCTATTCCACTGATCCAAACCGCTGCGGCCCTCTTGCTCGGCAGAATTTATATGCAAAGGAGCTCGCTATGAGTCTGATCCAATGCCAAGGGATGTCGCAACTTTACGGCAGCAAAAAGGCGCTGAATGATGTTAACTTCAGCCTAGAAGCAGGTGCGCCCATCGCCCTTGTCGGTCCAAATGGCGCGGGTAAAACCACGCTTTTCAGTCTGTTGTGCGGCTATTTGTCGCCAAGTGCAGGGACAATAACCCTGCTCGGTGAAGCGCCTAATAGCCCTAAACTTTTAGGCAAAATTGCCGCTTTACCTCAGGATGCGGTGCTCGATCCCAATTTGACCATTGTTAGCCAGTTAAGCTTTTTCGCGCGTCTGCAGGGCATGGGCGTAGAACAAGCCAGACAAGAGGCCATTCGCGTATTGACCTTAGTCGATTTGGCGGATGTCGCCGAGCAAAAACCACCAAGCCTCAGCCACGGTATGAGTAAACGCGTATCGATTGCACAGGCGCTGATTGGCTCGCCAGAGTTAGTGTTATTGGATGAGCCGACCGCGGGGCTCGATCCTGCCAACGCGAAAAAAGTCCGCGAACTGGTCAAAGCCTTATCGCCCACCACAACTTTTATGATCAGCTCCCATAATCTCGATGAGCTCGAAAAGCTGTGCGATCAGGTGTTGTATTTAGACAAGGGACAATTGAGCCAAGCCGTGTCTATGCATGCATCGACCGACAGTGATTACCTGACGTTAACCATGCAAAGCTGTGACAGTGATTTGCTGCAAGCGGAAGTGACGAAACTGGCGGGCGTGGTGAACGTCAGCTCAAAACAGAGCAAGGTGTTTATTATTAAGCTCGCAACGGATGAAGAAAAAGCACAGAGCAGCAATATTGAAATGCGCCTATTTACCCTGTTTAACCAACATAAGTGGCAATACAAGATGCTGCTGAAAGGCCGTACCTTGGAAGAAACGCTCTTTTCATAGGCGAGCTTTAAAAAGTTGGTATCTCATCAGCCAGCTGTTAAATAGTGTTACTCATGACTTAAGCGCAACCCAGTTGCGCTTAAGTTTTTTCACTCAAGACTGACAACGTTCCCGCTCAACTTATCAACACTCTGTGACCAAAAAAGTCACAAGCCAGTCAATAAAACACCACTCGGCCGCGCTAAGCTTGCTATGGCTTTCAATCTTAAGACGAGCTTGTTATAACACCCCTTCGATTGAACCTACGCTGACTTCAGAGGTATCCATGAACAAAGCACAACTTATCCAGCGCATTGCCGCCGAGCTCAATGCATCGAAAGCGAGCACTAAACCTGTGGTTGAGCAGATATTGCAACAGATCCACGTCGCCCTGAGCGAAGGCGAGAAAATTTTCCTGCCGCAATTTGGCACCTTTGAACTCAGATACCATGTCGCTAAAACGGGCCGTAATCCACAAACGGGCGAAGCCATAGAAATCGACGGTTACAATCAGCCCAGCTTTAAAGCCTCAACGGCATTGAAGCAACAGATCAATCGCTGATAGCACTTTCGCTTTAATTTGTAATCACTCATTTGCGAACATTAATCAGCAGCCTTGATATAAATAAGCCTCAACGCAATGTGAGGCTTATTTTTTTGTCTAAAGACATTAGCAGTACCGCTCATTAAGCCGCTCAGCGGCTAAACATTAGTTAGGCACTGCCTATGCATTAGCCTCTGCGCTTTGAAAAAGCGGCGAAGTATTAAGATAATCGGCGGCATTTTCAGCACTGGGATCATCAAGAAAAGGCACACAGCCGAGGAAAGGCGCTGACATCATCTCTTTAAGGCTCGTCAGATTCTCCGCAAACATACTCATATTCGGGTCGACACAATTGGCGACCCAACCTGCAATCTTAAGCCCATCGGCCAGTATTGCCTCTTGAGTGAGCAGTGCGTGATTTAAGCAACCGAGCTTCATGCCTACCACGAGTATCACTGGCAGTTCTAATCTCTGTACCACTTCCGATAAATATCGGCCCTCGCCTAAGGGCAAACGCCAGCCACCCGCACCCTCAATCAAACAAAAATCCGCTTGAGCAAATGCCGCTAAATCCAAACTTTCGATAATAGCCTCAGGCGCTAAACTCACGCCCACTTGGGCGGCAGCAATATGCGGCGCAATTGCAGGTTCAAAGGTAAAAGGATTAATGACAGGATAAGTAAGTTTCAGCGACGATGAAGTCATCAACTGCAACGCATCGGCATTACGTAAGCCTTCGGAGGTTTGTGCGCAGCCAGAGGCGATGGGCTTAACGCCTAAGGTCGACAGCGTATTAGACGCCAAAATACTCACAGCCGAGTCAGCACTGGCGATCGCGCCCAAACGGTTCACCGCGGTTAACAGCGCCGATGAGACTAAGGTTTTACCACTGTCGGTATCTGTACCTGTTACAAAAAACATATTAGATCCTTATCTGTCGCTATTGAGTGCACCCTTGTGAAGTGCACTCTCCATAAAGCTAAAACGCAAACCTGTAGACCTTTAAATCCACAAGTCCACAAATCAAAGTCCCTATCGTTAACCAATGCTAAACATGTGTACATCAATACTGCTGTAGCTAGAACATAAAGTGCAACAGTTACATCCTGCGCCGAGCACGTATCTGCACTATCTGGTAGGTTAACGGCAAACCTTGGGGTACACGTAAGGATTCGGCTTTGGCCTGCAATGCCTGCCAATCTTGGCGACCACGCAGCCGCGGGGCTAATTCTGCAGCGGCTATTGCGCCAGCAACCTCTCCTGCTGACTGAATCGTTGAATTATCTAAACTGATTGAATTGGCTAAACTGATTGAACTAGCTGAATGGGTTGCACTGGCCGATTGCACCGAGGCGCCCACCCCTTTGATGGAATAGAGTAATGCTTTGAGAGTATCAAAATGCACTGTCATAGGAATGAGCTGCACCTCTAAGAACTGCCATGTATCGAGTTTAAATGCAGTTTTTAGCGCCTCCAGTGTCGAAAAGTCATTCACTCTTAAGCCTAATTCGGCTAATTGATTCAAACTCCCCTGCGCCACTAAGCTCAAATGACACTCGCCATTCGGCTTGAGCACTCGCGCCATTTCAGCTACCGCGGCGGGAAAATTCGCACACCACTGCAAAGCCAGATTCGAATAAATCACATCGATGCAACCATCGACAAAGGGTAAACACTCGGCATCGGCACAAACGCCGTGATAATCGGGATAAGATTGTTTTAGCTTATGCAACATGCCAAGGGCGATATCCACAGCAAACACAGCTGTCGGTGGATTTTGTATCGAACCATGCTCAGAGTGATGCTCTGATTGACACCCTGATTGATGTGCCGATTCATGATCAGAGTGATGTTCAGATTGATGCGCACAGTGATACGCCGCAAAATCTGTCCCAGGGCCTGCGCCAATATCTAAAAGATGACCTTTGGCGGTAAACTCACTGAGTAAACTGGCGGTGCTCAGACGCTGTAACTGATTATGGTCTTGATAACTATGGGCCGCTGCAGAGAATCGTTCAGCAATCTGAGCACCGTGAACATTGGATTCTTTGTCAATTGCTCTTTTTCCGACAGCTAGTTTTTCAATCGCTTGTTTTTCAAAAATTTGCATTACAGCAGATTCGCTCACACTCGACTCGTGAGCTGTTGACTCGCAAGATTTAGGCTCGCTGGATTTAATCGGGCTTGGCATTGCAGTTAACACTCAACCATAAAAAATTAAAATTCAATAGAATAACGCGTTCTATAGCGTACATTTATCTGTGATCATCCGCAGCTTGTCGTTCAGTCACAAGCGGCACACCGACGCGACTGAGCACTTGAGCTAATTGCGCAACACACGCCGCAATATCTTCGGCGGCGTGAGCGGCCGTTAAGGTGATGCGTAAACGTGCTGAGCCCACAGGCACGGTCGGCGGGCGAATCGCGCCAACCCAAATCCCTGCAGCCCTTAACTCCTCGGCTACTTGCAATGTTTGCCGTGCATCACCAATGATCAGCGGCTGAATCGCGGTATCTGAACCTAAAAGAGGCACATTAACCTCACGGCATAACTGTTTGAATAGCGCAATATTCTCAAGCAGTTTTTGCTGTAACTCGGGATGTGCTGTGCTGTACTGAGTCGCGGCTAAGGCCAACGCTGCATTGGCGGGCGATAAAGCGGTCGAGTAAATGTATTCGCGGGCGTTACTGACCAAAAAATCGATCAGCGCCTGACTCCCCAACACGGCCGCACCTTGGCAACCTAAGGCTTTACCAAAGGTCACCACTTGCACATCGATAAGCTTGGCGGCCTCAGCATTGTTATAGCCATCGAGCACCGCAAAACCATGTGCATCATCGACAATCAACCAAGCATGATGTTGGCGACAAAGCGCCGATAACTCAGCAATCGGTGCACAATCTCCGTCCATGCTAAACACGCTTTCAGTGATTAACGCCGATGTCTGATGTCGAGCGAGTAACCGCTCAGCGCTTTCTAAGGAATTGTGTAAAAAACGTTTAAGCTGCGCGCCGCTATCTTGCAAACCATCGATAATGGAGGCATGTACGAGTTTGTCGGCAACCACAATATCTTGCTGATCAAACAAGGTTTTCATCAACGCCGTATTGGCACTAAAGCCCGAGCAAAATAACAATGCCGCTTCATGTCCCGTTAAGTCGCAAAGTTCACGCTCCAGCGCCAAATGTGCGTCACTGTATCCTGTCACTAAGGGCGATGCGCCGCTACCCACACCGTAGGTTTGCGCGCCAAGGTGCAAGGCTTCTACAAGTTCAGGGGCGCGCGATAAGCCTAAATAATCATTACTGCTGAAATTGACATAGGCGCGACCTTCGAACACAAAACGTGGGCTCGAAGTGGATGCGTTGGTGTTAAGGGCATGATCGACACTCAGCACTTTACGTTGCCGCAGTAATCCTTGCTCACGCAAAGCGTGCTGACGGGCGGCAATTTTAGTCTCAAGCAGAGAACTCATCGATGTAGCCTCAAGCATGACTGACTGAAAAATGACTGTTTCAACAATGGTCTCAACAATAGTTGCCCCATGAGTGTTCGGTTTAAGACGGTTGCCTTAGGAATAGAACACATTGAATAAACCTGTTGGCCGCAGTCAATACAGACTGCGCCGACAGGATTGATATGTTATTCAAGATATACGTCAAACAACATGAAGTCAGTGTGCTTACAAAGCCGCCGCGTCATAGAATTGTGCCGATGACTTATCTTGATAGGCCGCCGCTTTGGCTAATACAGCACTTTCTTCTTCCAGTTTTGTCGCAGCGCCCTGTTCTGGACGTAAGCCTAAACGTCGGAATAGCCCCATATCATCGCTTTCTTCTGGGTTTGGCGTAGTCAGCAATTTACAACCGTAGAAAATCGAGTTGGCGCCAGCAAAGAAACACATGGCCTGCAGTTCATCACTCATATTTTCGCGGCCCGCCGATAAACGTACGCGCGAAAGTGGCATTAAAATACGCGCTACAGCAATAGTACGCACAAACTCGAGTGGATCGAGATCGTCAAGTTTCTCAAACGGCGTGCCTGCCACTTTGACTAACATATTGATTGGCACTGAATCTGGATGCTGCGGTAAATTGGCCAGCTGTTGCAATAATCCTGCACGATCCGTCGCCTTTTCACCCATGCCGACAATCCCGCCAGAGCAGACTTTCATGCCTGAGGCACGCACATTTGTCAGTGTATCTAAACGATTTTGATAGGTACGAGTGGTGATCACATCGCCATAATATTCAGGCGAGGTATCTAAATTATGGTTGTAATAATCTAAGCCTGCGCTGGCTAAATCGTTCGCTTGATCTTCAGAAAGCATGCCGAGCGTCATGCAAGTTTCCATGCCTAAGGCTTTGACTTCTTGTACCATTTGCTTAAGGTACGGCATGTCTTTTTCTTTGGGGTTACGCCAAGCCGCCCCCATGCAGAAACGAGAAGCCCCCGCGGCTTTAGCGCTGCGAGCTTCGGTCAGCACAGTTTCCATTGCCAGCAAACGCTCTTTTTCTAGACCTGTGTCATAACGGGCGCTCTGCGGGCAGTATTTACAATCCTCAGGGCAAGCACCGGTTTTAATCGATAACAAACGGCTAATTTGCACTTCATTGGGATCGTACACTTCACGGTGAATGCTGTGGGCTTTAAATAACAAATCATTCATCGGCAGCGCAAATAAGGCTTCGATTTCTTCCCGCTTCCAATCATGACGAACTTGCAACTGCGACATTGAACACCCTTTTTATTCTGTCTTTTATCTTGGCTAGGATAACCTCAGCCCTTAAACTGTCAACGCCAACCAGTGAACCCAGTTTACTAATGGCTATTTTACCACCAACTTAGTGAGCATTTATGCGCAATTTACTCGATTTTGATTTTGATAGCGCCCATATTTGGCATCCTTACACATCAATGACCCGTTCTCTTCCTGTTTTTGGTGTACATAGCGCAAAGGGCTGCGAGCTCGAACTTGTCGATGGCCGCAAGCTGGTCGATGGCACTAGCTCATGGTGGGCCTGTGTGCACGGTTATGCGCATCCTGATATATTAACCGCGATGGAAAAACAGCTGCATCAGCTGAGCCATGTGATGTTTGGCGGCATCACCCATGAACCCGCCATTGAACTGTGCAAAAAACTTATTGCTATGACCTGCGAGCCGCTGACGAAAGTCTTTTTATGCGACTCTGGCTCTATCTCAGTGGAAGTGGCGATCAAAATGGCGCTGCAATATTGGCAAGGTCAGAGTTTGCAAGGTAAGAGTTTGCAAAGTAAGCGCTCGCAGGGGCAAAGCGCACATAAAGAACGGCCGCTAAAACAACGCATTCTTACCGTTAAGAAGGGTTACCACGGCGATACCTTTGCCGCCATGAGCGTGTGCGATCCAGAGGGTGGCATGCACACTATGTTTGGCGATGCGGTAACGAAACAATCTTTTGTGCCCGCGCCACAAACCGCCTTTGGCGAAACCTTACAAACTGATGATCTAACCGCAATGCGCAGTTTTTTAAGTGTAAATCACCATGATATTGCTGCTGTGATTATAGAGCCGATAATGCAAGGCGCTGGCGGGATGCGTTTTTACAGCGCAGATTATTTAGCGGGTATTCGCGCCCTGTGCGATGAGTTTGATGTGCTATTAATCTTAGATGAAATTGCCACAGGCTTTGGTCGCACAGGCAAGTTGTTTGCCTATGAACACGCCAATATCACTCCAGATATCTTATGTTTAGGTAAAGCGCTAACGGGCGGTTACATCAGCCTAGCGGCGACGCTGTGTACCGATAAAGTTGCCCAAGGAATCAGCCAATCTCCCGCTGGCGTGTTTATGCATGGGCCGACATTTATGGGTAACCCGCTGGCCTGCGCGGCGGCATGTGCGAGCTTAGACTTAATCAACCGCAATGAATGGCAAGCGCAAGTGGCCGCTATCGAGCAGCAAATGCGCTTAGAACTTAAAGATGCGATTGATTTACCGAGTGTTAAGGACGTGCGAGTCCTCGGCGCTGTCGGTGTGTTAGAGATGCATGATCCCGTCAACACCGCAGAGCTACAGCAACAATTTGTTGATTTAGGGGTGTGGGTTCGCCCCTTCGCTAACCTTATCTATATCATGCCGCCCTATATAATTAGCTCGGCGCAATTAAGCCAACTCACCGGTGCGATGAAGCAAGTGGCGGCTGGCATTAGTGCAACATCCGCCAGTGCCGAGCCACAGCTTATCAGTCACGGTTGATGCCAACAGCATAAGCCTTCAACGTAAGAATCCTTCAAATAGACAACACTCAGCGCACCGTTCTAGGTGCGCAGGGGTTTAAACTGAGCAGCTGTGTTAAGTTACTCGGCAGTCACCTTATACCAATCACATTAAATATCTAATCAGTTCAGAGCCTCACAGGCATCTCAATCCAAGGCGCATTGACGCAGAAATGGTTATTCCCTTTTAAGTCAATGCAACACCGGAGTGGGATGCCTGTGAGGCTCCCGAAGGGCGGCTGATGTTAACGGCGTAGCAACGCGCTTTATACTGCGTTTAAGGCTTTCGACAGAGCACCACTATGCCTTCAAGCCTTCGCCTTGTCTAAAGCGCGTTGAACTCCCGCTGAATGAACAGATATTTAATACGATTGGTATTACCCCTTCTTCAAACCTCGCATCCTCTCAATAGCTAAAAGCACTAAGGTTGCAATTGCAACATTGCTCACAATTCCTATTAAAACTCCGCAATTTAGCCGATTAATTTAATCCATCAACTGGAAATTTTACCAAAGCCAGCAATGCTTATATCGCTAACTTTACCCCACACATCTTTCGCCAATATCCGCCAACAAATTGAGCTGAGGAATGGCTTAAATAGCTACACCAAGACATGGAGATCATATGTTCAAACTCGCTGACATAGCCGTCAATCGCAAACTCGCATTACAGCTCATCATCGCCCTCGCAGGCGCCTTAATTTTACTCGTTATTTCTGTTACCGCTTTAAAGCACAATCTGATGGCGGAGCGTGAGTCACGGCTTAATGCCGTATTGTCCCTCGCCAGCAGCCGCATTCAGGCGTTATCCCAATCACTGCCCTTAGAGCAAGCACAGCAAGCCGCCAAGGACATGTTGAACGACATGCGCTTTGATAATGATAACTACTTGTTTGTGATTGATGAATCGAGGCGCGTCATCGTCCACCCCATCAAAAGAGAATTAGTTGGCCAACAAATGGGCAATCAAGGCGAAGAAAACTACTGGTACAAAATGGTCGAACTCGGCCGTGATGGCAAACAAGGCTTAGTCGAATACCGCTGGACGACAGCTAACGGTAAATCGGCGCAAAAAATGTCACTGGTAATGGGATTTAAACCTTGGGGCTGGATCTTGGGCTCAGGCATGTTGCTCCAAGATATCGAAGCCACCATTTGGCATGAGTATTTTGTCATGGGAGGCACGACATTAGCGCTTATCTTGCTCATGGCTTGGCTAGGTTATGCCATTAGTCACTCTATCACTCGGCCACTGGATGATGTAAATCTGGCGATGCTCGCCATCACAAAGGGGGATTTAACCACGCAATTAAAGGTCTATGGTAAAGACGAGCTTGGCACCTTAGCCCGCAACATCAACCAAAGCATTGGCTCGATTCGTAGCACCTTACTGGAAGCGAGTCATAGCGCGGATAATGTTGCCCAGGCCTCGGCTCGTATCGCCTCAACCGCAGAGGAAACCAATCAAGCGGTGAATAATCAGCGGGATCAGCTTGCCCAGCTCGCCACCGCCATGAATGAAATGAGCGCCACTATCGCCGATGTGGCGAATAATGCGGAGAGCACGGCCAAAGATACCAAAGAAGCCACATGGGAAGCAGGCCTTGGCGACCAAGATGTTCACGCCAGTGTGGACGGAATTCATGCCCTCGCCAAAGAAGTGGAGCAAGCGACGGATCAAGTGAACATGCTAAAAGAGGAAGTCATGCAGATCAGCGAAGTCACCTCAGTGATCAGCGCAATTTCAGATCAAACTAACTTACTCGCACTGAATGCCGCCATTGAAGCCGCCCGCGCAGGCGAGCAAGGACGAGGGTTTGCTGTGGTCGCCGATGAAGTGAGACAACTCGCCAGTCGCACCAGACAATCAACCGAAGAAATTCAGAACACGATTTCATTATTGCAACAACGGGCCGTGAGCGCCGCTAAAGCAATGGATGCAAGCCGTGCGCTGGCAGAAAACAGTGTGAGTCAATCGGCAAAAGCGGGAAGTGATTTATCGCTTATCGTAGCCCACATCAAACATGTGAGTGACATGGCGACCCATATCGCTACCGCCGCAGAAGAACAAAGTGTGGTCGCTGAAGACATGAACAGAAACGTGTGCGGGATTAATAACTCAGCGCTCGAAGTTTCTGAATCGGCAACCTATCTCGCCCAAGAAAGTGAAAGTTTGGCGGAGTTATCACTGAATTTAAACGGCAAACTCGCCGTTTTCAAACTCTGATCATTGACTTGATTAGGGATGAACTAAAGAACGATGACAAACCTTTAGCCTATTCTATAGCAAAGTGTCTAGCCAAGCGTTTAGTACAGTGTTGAGCCAAACTTTTAGCCCCGTGTTTAGTCCAGATAGTCCGCATAGCAACTGCGCGGGTTATCTGGACTTTCGATTAACGTACCGACTCCACTAAACTCATTTTACCGAGCGCCTATTACTAAACCTATCTTGCCAAGCTAGTTTTGCTAAGTTAATTATGCAAAACACATGCTACTCAACTTATTTCACTAAGCTGGAAATCAATGCACGCAGCGCGGCAGGTTTTATCATTTTCGCCATATAGTGATAGCCGCGGCGCTGCACATCTTCCACCAGCTCTTTACGGGTATTGGCGGTGATCAAAATGCCGGGCAAGTCTTTGCCATACAGGGCACGAATACCGTCCATCGCATCGACACCATTTTGGCCATCATCTAAGTGGTAATCGGCGAGCACAATATCGGGCGCAACGCCCTTCAGCCCCAGCTTAATGCGTGCATCGGATAAATCTTTGGCGCAGATAACCTCACATTGCCAACGACTTAATAGACTTTCTAAGCCAGCCAGAATCGCCTCTTCGTTATCGATACACAGCACTTTGATACCCGATAATGGCTGCAACAGCGATGGCAACGCCTTCACTTGTGGCTGGCGTACAGTCTCCCCGAGCGGCACACAAATAGAGAATACCGAGCCGCGCCCTAAATGGGACGAGACTTGAATACCATGTTCCAGCACTTTACTGATGCGATCGGCAATCGCTAAACCTAAGCCCAACCCGCTGACATTGTTGCTCTTAGGATTATTCAGCCGTTTGAATTCTTTAAAAATTTCTTGGGTTTCCTTTTCATCGATACCACAGCCTGTGTCTAATACTTGGATCTCAAGGTAATGACCGCGATGGCGACAACCAAACAAGACTCTGCCACCACGGGCGTAACGGTAGGCATTGGTTAAAAAGTTTTGTAGGACTCGGCGTAACAGCGAAGGATCGGAATTAACAGTCGCGCTGCATGGGATCATCTTAAAACGGATTTGGTTGTCCGCTGCCATCGCCTCAAACTCTACGGATAAGCCGTTGATCAGTTCTGAAATCGCAAAGTCACGCCGATTGACATCCACCATGCCGGAATCGAGTTTAGAAATATCCAGCAGATCGGTAAGCAACTCGCCGGCGATCTTAAGCGAGCTATTTACATGGGATAAGGTGGTTCTGGCCTCGCGATCTAAATTGGGATACTGAGATAAAGATGCAGTAAACAGCCGCGCGGCATTAAGCGGTTGCATTAAATCATGGCCAACAGCAGCCAAGAAGCGACTCTTAGAGGCGTTAGCGATTTCTTCCTGCGCCTTAGCTTCCAGTAACTCACTGTTCAACATGGCTAATTCGTAGGTTCGCTCATTAACGCGGCTTTCTAAGGTTTCATTGGCCTCGAGCAGTGCGCGCTCCTGCTCGCGATACTGAGTAATATCGGTAAAGGTCATCACAAAGCCACCGTCTGGCATGGGATTACCTTGAATTTTAATCACTTTACCATCCCTGCGATGGCGCTCAGAAGTGTGCGGCGTGCCATTACGCATGTGCTGCACCCGCTGTTCAACCTGCTGTTCGATTTCACCTTCACCACAATAACCCCGCGCCGCATTAAAACGGATGACTTCGCTGATGGGCATGCCCTGCTGCAAGAATCCATCGGGATATTGATACAGCTCCACATATTTATAATTCCAAGCTACTAGGTTGAGATCGTTATCTATCACGCTCATGCCTTCATAGGCGTGCTCAATCGCGCCGCGCAGCATGTCTTGGCTGAGCATAATTTTCGATGAAGCTTCATCCACTAGACTGAACACTTCATCCAGCGCCAAATCACGCCCTTGCAGCACAGAATCCATCACCAGCGCTGCGCTTGAGGCGCCGAGTACGCCCGCCAATAAACGTTCCGTGTGGAAAATCAGCTCAGGCGGCGCCGCTTTATGCCAACTATCACTTTTTACCGCATCAATAGAGAAACGGCTAAAACTCTCGTAGGCGCGTGTTGGGCTGACGAATCGACTGGCAAGAATAAGCAAATCCTGCTGTGAAATCGGGCCATTTTTCTTATTGGCGCTGTTTTTCAACTTGCCAGGACTGACAAAGGCACTGGCCTGAATTCGCTCGGCCACACCCGCCCTAAACCAAATAGACCCCAAAATATAACAGGCGATATTGGCAAAAAGTGCCGTCAGCGCATCACGCACATTGGGCGTTATCGCATCTAGCAAGCCTTTCTCGCTCGCGACGCCAGACAAGAACACCGATGAACTTTGCACATCTGTCATGCCCTGCAACATGATGTAAAACCACAGCGTAAAGCCTACGCCGAGCCCTAAAAATACCCCAGCACGATTGCCGTGTTTCCAATAGAGTCCGCCCACTAAGGCGGGCGCTAACTGAGCAAAAGCCCCGAAGGACAACATGCCGAGATGGGATAAGGAATCACTGTCGGCTAAGGCCAGATAACTGCCATAACCTAAGCCAAGAATGATCACGATCGCCAAACGGCGGGCATTGAGTAGTAGCTGCGAGAACTGACTGAAGTTTTTCTCACGGATATGGCCCGTACGCAGCATCACAGGCACTAGCCATTCGTTACTGACCATCACACTAATGGTCACCACCGCCACTATCACCATGCCGGTTGCCGCCGAAAGTGTGCCCAGCAGTGCAATCACCGCCAGCAAAGGTTGATCTAAGGCGAGTGGCAAATTAATCACATAGGTATCGGCCGACACTGAATCGCCGAGGATGATCTTCCCCGCTAAGGCGAGCGGCCCAACGAATAAACCAAAAAGCGCTAAATAGATGGGAAACAGCCAACGTCCTTTCGACA
The DNA here is from genome assembly GCF_001887095.2 of Shewanella sp. SACH. Classification (NCBI taxonomy): domain Bacteria; kingdom Pseudomonadati; phylum Pseudomonadota; class Gammaproteobacteria; order Alteromonadales; family Shewanellaceae; genus Shewanella; species Shewanella sp. SACH. Next base: position 833,619 of record NZ_MPDG02000001.1, on the reverse strand, counting down.
ACACAGACTCATCGGCGCATTCCACCACCATCACATGGAACTGCCTTGGCATACACAAAAACGCCGCCATTCCGACAAGTAACTCAGGCATTAGGGCTTCAATACGAGGATTGGGATAATTGATCAGCGACTGCGCATTCGCCTGCTGCCAAATATCCCCAAAACCATCGAACACCCCAAAACTAATGACGACGCCGACCAATAAAAATGCGGCGAGCTTCACCAGAGACTCAAAGGCAATCGCGAGCATCATGCCGGGATTGTGCTCGGTGGCATCGAGTTTGCGGGTACCAAATAAAATGGCAAATATGGCTAACAAAGACGTGATCAGTAACGGAATTGTCACGCCATCGAGGGGATCGTCTGCGGGTTGAAACAGGTTAAGGCTGAACACCATCGCCTTAAGCTGCAGGGCGATATAGGGCATGATGCCAAACAAGGCGATTAAGGTGACTAAGGCAGCTAAGGTTTGGGATTTGCCGTATCGGGCGGCAATAAAGTCTGCCACTGAGGTGATATTTTGTGCCTTAGACACTAACACCATCTTGCGTAACATGCCAAAACCTAAGGTGAAAATCAGAATGGGGCCGATAAAAATCGGTAAAAAAGACCAGAGATCCTTAGCCGATTGGCCGACTGTGCCTAAAAAACTCCACGAAGAGCAGTAGACCGCTAAGCTCAGGCCATAAATACCGACCTGTAGCTTTTTGGTGATCCGGCTAAACCAACGCTCCGCCCCCCACGCTAATAGGAATAAAAGCGAGACATAACAGACGGCAATAACGGCGACGACTAAGGTTAAATTCATACTTTGCTCTTTTTTCTGATTATTGTGCGATAAAACCTGTCTAAAATCTAGCCGGATTTTTAATGCAACAGACTAAATATAAAGGAAAATTTAAAACTAGACCAAGGTCTAATGGAGTTGCCGCCCCCTTGCATACCATACTCAGTCCACGCAATTTTTCAAAAGGGAAGCCCTATGAGCTCGCAGTCTCTCTACAAAGTCTCCGGCAATATCGCTGCCAATGCACTTGTAAACAACGATAAATATAAAACAATGTACCAAGAGTCGATTGTCAATCCCGAAGGTTTCTGGAGAGAACACGGCAAGCGTATTGATTGGATAAAACCCTATACCAAAATTAAAAAAACCTCTTTTGATGATCATAACTTATCGATCAACTGGTTTTACGACGGCACCCTGAATGCTTCTGCCAACTGTTTAGATCGTCACTTAGCCGAGCACAGTGATCGCGTGGCGATTATTTGGGAAGGCGACAACGCCAGCGAACAACGCAAAATCACCTACGGTGAATTACATGCAGATGTGTGTAAATTCGCCAACGCATTACGCAGCCAAGGCGTGCGACGCGGTGACATAGTCACGATTTACATGCCTATGGTGCCAGAAGCCGCAGTGGCTATGCTCGCCTGTGCCCGTATCGGCGCGGTGCACTCTGTGGTCTTCGGTGGTTTCTCACCGGATTCTATCGCCTCTCGCGTCATTGATGGCAAATCAAAAGTCATCATTACCTCCGATGAAGGTATGCGCGGTGGCCGTGCTATTCCATTGAAACGCAACATCGATGATGCCTTAAAAAACCCTGATGTTACTACGGTTGAGAAAGTCATAGTGCTTAAACGCACGGGCGGCAAAGTGGATTGGGTCGAAGGCCGAGATGTGTGGTGGCACTCACTGATGGAAACCGCATCTGAGTACTGCCAACCAGAGGAAATGGATGCCGAAGCGCCGTTATTCCTGCTGTATACCTCAGGTTCAACCGGTAATCCCAAGGGCGTATTGCACACCACTGGTGGCTACATGGTTTATGCGTCTATGACCCATGAGTATGTGTTCGACTACAAAGCGGGAGAAGTGTACTGGTGTACCGCCGATGTGGGTTGGATCACTGGCCACTCTTACATGGTTTACGGCCCACTTGCCAATGGTGCGACTGTGCTTATCCATGAAGGCGTTCCGAATCATCCAAGCCCTGCCCGTTTAGGCGAAATGATAGACCGCCATAAAGTGAGCATTCTTTACACAGCGCCAACCTTAATTCGCGCGCTGATGGCCGAAGGTAAACAACACTTCGATAAGTTCGATGGCAGCAGCTTGAGGATCATGGGCTCAGTAGGCGAACCCATCAACCCAGAAGCATGGCGTTGGTACCATGAGGTCATAGGTCATGAACATTGCCCTATCGTCGATACTTGGTGGCAAACTGAAACTGGCGGTATTTTGATCACGCCACTGCCAGGGGCGACCGACACTAAACCTGGTTCAGCAACCCGTCCATTCTTTGGTGTTCAACCTGCCTTAGTCGATAACATGGGTAACATTTTAGAGGGTGAGAACGAAGGTAACTTAGTGTTACTCGACTCTTGGCCGGGCCAAATGCGAACTGTATATGGCGACCACGAACGATTCGTACTGACCTATTTTAAAACTTTCCGCGGCATGTATTTTACCGGTGACGGTGCCCGCCGCGATGAAGATGGTTACTACTGGATAACAGGCCGCGTCGATGACGTGATCAACGTATCCGGCCACAGATTAGGTACGGCAGAGGTAGAAAGTGCGCTGGTATCACATGAACTGGTTGCAGAAGCTGCAGTAGTTGGCTACCCACACGATATTAAAGGCCAAGGTATTTATGCGTATGTCACGCTAACCCGCGGCACTGAAGAAACCGAAGAGCTACGTCAAGAGCTGCGTCAATGGGTCCGTAAAGAAATTGGTGCGCTGGCAACCCCAGATCTCATCCAATGGGCGACAGGCTTACCTAAGACACGTTCGGGCAAGATCATGCGCCGCTTCCTGCGTAAGATTGCCGCTAACGAAGTGACCAATTTAGGGGATGCATCAACCTTGGCCGATCCAGCTGTGATCGAGACGTTGATTGAATCACGCTTAAATCGTACTGAGTAATATCCGAGTCACGAATAACGTCCACAACGCTTAGTCTATGCCCAATAGGCTAAGCGTAACCTGAACCTCCCTTTTTAAACCTCAGGTTAATAGTGAACCCTGTTGAGAGAGTGTGTGTGATTGCTCCTTTCTCTAGCTTGCCCCTCCAACCAGGGGCATTTTTTTTGCCTGTTATGTTAAGCTTGCGACCTCACTTTTATTCAGCATAGATTTTTTATCAGCGTGTCAGTCAAACTCAGAGACTATCAACAGCAAGCGGTTAATGCCGCCATCGCCCATTTTAGGCAAAGCCAAGCTTCCGCCGTACTCGTATTGCCCACAGGCGCCGGCAAAAGCATAGTGATCGCCGAATTGGCGCGCATCGCCAAAGGCAGGGTCTTAGTGCTCACCCACGTGAAAGAATTAGTCGCGCAAAATGCTGAGAAAGTAGGCCTACTCACGGCACAAGCCAGTATCTATGCGGCGGGAC
>NZ_MPDG02000001.1:826795-830205 GCF_001887095.2 Shewanella sp. SACH | reverse complement strand
AAGCCAGTATCTATGCGGCGGGACTCAATCAAAAAGCCACTGAGGGGAAAACCGTCGTCGCCAGCATTCAATCGGCGGCGCGGGGGTTAACCCAGTTCGATCAGCCGTTCTCATTAGTGATTATTGATGAATGCCACAGAGTCAGCCTTGAGAAAACCAGCCAGTATCAACAAGTGCTTAATCATTTACGCACGAAAAATCCCCAACTAAGATTGCTCGGCCTCACCGCTACGCCCTATCGCCTTGGCACTGGCTGGATTTACCAGCAGCACTACCATGGTAAAGTGGGTTCGCCAAAACATGCTGTGTTCGAACATTGTGTGTTCGAGCTACCCATCAGGCCACTCATTAAACAAGGTTACCTCACAGCACCAACGCTGTTTGATGGCTTAAGTGCCCAGTACGATTTCAGCCAACTGAAAGCCAATGACAATGGCGAGTATGCTGAAGCCGACGTTAACGATTTACTGGGGCATTACGGCCGCGCGACTACCGCGATAGTGAAACAGCTCATTGAACTGAGCCAACATAGAAAAGGCATTATCATCTTCGCGGCAACGGTGCGTCACGCCAATGAGATTTTTGGCCTACTCAACCAAGCTCACGCTGCACAGAGCGCCATTATCACGGCACAAACGCACGACAATGAACGTGATGCGACGATTGAACGCTTTAAAGCCCAAGAGCTCAAGTTTTTGGTCAACGTGGCTGTGTTGACGACAGGCTTCGACGCGCCTCATGTGGATTTAATTGCTATTTTGCGCCCTACCGCTTCAGTCAGTTTATTTCAACAAATGATCGGCCGCGGTTTACGCATAGCTGAAGGTAAAAAAGATTGTCTTATCATCGACTACGCTGCCAATGGTTATGACTTGTATTTCCCCGAGGTTGGCCAAGCGAAACCCAACAGTAAATCGGTACCCGTGCAAGTGCATTGCCCTGTGTGCGATTTTGCTAATATTTTCTGGGGACTCACGGACGACGATGGCGACATCATCGAACACTTTGGTCGCCGTTGTCAGGGCATTGTCGAACAGCATGGTAAAAAGCAACAGTGCGACTTTCGATTTAGATCTAAATCTTGCCCTGATTGCGGTGAAGAGAATGATATTGCCGCGCGCATTTGCCAGCACTGCCAATCGACTCTCATCGATCCCGATAAACGCCTGCGGCAAGTACTCAGCCAGCAGCACCATCATTTGTTCCGCTGCCAACATATGACGCTCATCGATGATGACGGCAATCTGAAAGTGCAATACCTCGATATCGACGGCAATGAATTTAATCGCCGCTTTAAAGTGCAAACGCCGGCACAATGGCGAGCCCTATATGCCTTATTCATCTTTCCCCATAGCCGTACACCGGGATTAAAACCGAAAAAGTACACTAAGGTGACAGAGTTAATCAGCGACGCGGATAAATTCCGTATGCCCGATCTCTTGCTGCTGAAGAAACATAAAAAAGGCTGGGATCTGCTCGAAAGCTATTTTGATTATCAAGGCCGCTATCAAACTGAAAATAAACACGGCTGACATTATCAATTCACTTAGGCCTATGGTATAAAACGACTAAAGTAATCCTAAGGAGCTATTATGTTCGTTGTTATTTTTGGCCGTCCAGGCTGTCCTTATTGCGTTCGTGCTGTGCAATTATCTGAGCAACTCGTTGAAAAACGTGATGACTTTAAGTTCAGATATGTCGATATCCACGCAGAAGGCATCTCTAAAGCAGATTTAGAGAAAACTGTCGGGAAGCCAGTTGAAACAGTACCGCAGATTTTTGTCGATGAGAAACACGTCGGTGGCTGCACAGATTTCGAACAATATGTTCGCGAAAACAATCTGTTAGATTAAGCGCTACACATATGTGACCCGCTTAATGCAAAAGGAGACCCAAGGTCTCCTTTTTAGTTTTTATCGCAAGCAAGTAAGATTAAAGCACATACTTAGCCGAGAACATAATGCGGCTCAAATCACCATCATCACCATTTTCTTTACTGTTCTTGGCGTACATATACTCGACCCCAAAGGTCAGCGGTTTGCTTGGCGAGTAAAGTAAGTTGATATAGCCTGAATAAGCATCCTTATTCACGCCTGAACCGGTTAAAGCCACATCGTTATCCGCTTGCATGCCTGACAAGGTTACACTGCTGCGCCACTGCTCATTCCACCAATGACGGTAAGACACAAATCCACCGAAAGTACGAATCGACTCGATATCACCGTTAGCATCCAGCACACCCGCATTAATGTAATTGAGTGCCATATAACGACCTAAGCCTTCACCATAGGTGGCCGTGAAGCGAAGATCATCTTTGCCAACCGGAATAATGCCCGCCACACTCGCGCCATATCCTAGGGCAGAGCTATCAATCTGAGTCGCACCTACCTTAGTTTCTAAATTCAACTGACGGGCAATACCCGCAAAGGAGAACGCCGCGCCGCCATCCGTTTTGAGGTTATACCGCGCGATAACATCGGGGATTACCCCGCTACCACTGGTAATGCGGGCACCGCCTTGATTTGGCGTGACTGTGGTTTCAGGATTTTCGATCGCTAATTGGAAATTACCTTGGGTATAGCGCAATAGCGTTTGGCGGGCGAACGGGGTGCCATCGGCTGCACCAACAAAATCGAGATTCTCAGGTAACGCCGCAGCATTTTGGAAGGTGGTCCACGTTTGACCTACGGTCCAATTGTCATAGGAGACAAATGCATGGCGAATACGAGGCGAATAGCTGTTGGAAGTGCGTTCATTGCCATCGGTGTGGGTCATAAAATCGAGTTCAATAAAGCCAGAAAGTTTATGACCATCAACATCGGTCGTCGCTTTGAAATTAAAACGCGTTTCGCGAGCTTGAAAATCCACGACTTGATTGCCATTACCTTCTTTGCCATAAATAGTACCAGGAACATAAAACTGCCTAGAGAGATCCCCCGAATCCGGTGCGCCATTGCCATAATCACTGAACATAATGTCAGCTTTGATATAACCGCCAAACTCAACATCCGTATCTTTTAGTGATGCCGCATTGGCCGAACTTGCTAATGCGAATAATATTGCACTACCCATCAAGCTTAGTTTTGCTTGTTTCATTTTTTGTCTTTCCCCAATTGTTATTATTTATCCGCAACCAATATGGACAAATTAACAAGTGAGAAACATTGGCAATAGGTCTATGAGACAAAAGTAGAAAATGTCAGGATAAATAATATGTTAGGAAAATATTTGAAACGAAATAAGTAACACGAAGGTATTAAAGCTAGTACTGAGAATTGGAATTTAACTTGGGGAATTCATGGGGGAACTTGAGAGAGGTAAAGCGGGGTAATAAGTGGTGGGTCGTGAAGGATTCGAACCTTCGACCAATTGGTTAAAAGCCAACTGCTCTACCGACTGAGCTAACGACC
>NZ_MPDG02000001.1:813995-826788 GCF_001887095.2 Shewanella sp. SACH | reverse complement strand
AAAAGTGGTGGGTCGTGAAGGATTCGAACCTTCGACCAATTGGTTAAAAGCCAACTGCTCTACCGACTGAGCTAACGACCCATCTAGGTGTTGCGCTGAATTATGCACTTTCAGTAAAGTGGTGTTTCGTGAAGGATTAGAACCATTCGACTGATTGGTTAAAAGCCAACTGCCCTAGCCTTATAAAAAAGCGACTGAGCTAACGACCCATCTAGGTATTGCGATAAAACTATTCACTTATTTTAAGCATTCACAATGCCAATAATAAGTGGTGGGTCGTGAAGGATTCGAACCTTCGACCAATTGGTTAAAAGCCAACTGCTCTACCGACTGAGCTAACGACCCATTTACTGGTATTTTACGCCCCGAACGACCTCGCCGCTCTGAGGGCGCCTATAATACCTTTTTCATCTTCTCATGCAAGCGCAAATTCCCAATTTTTTGTCGTTTGCATGAAAAACAGACTAAGAGTATGTTTTTTAGTTAATTACGCTTTAATTGCAGCCAGTTGCTGCTGTGCAATGCGCGCTGCTGCGCTGTTTGCGTAATCTTTGACGACTTGTTGGTAGTATTGCGTCGCCCCAGCCTTGTCACCGGTTTTCTCGGCGATCATGCCAAGCTTCACTAAACTGTCACCCCGTTTATTGGAATCACTAAAACGGTCAACCACAGTTTTGAAGGCTTGTTTGGCTTCTGCAAATTCGCTCTTATTAAATAATAGCTGCCCTAACCAATAGTTAGCATTCGCGGCATACACAGAATCTGGGTATTGTTTGATAAAAGCACGGAAGGCAGGAATAGCGTCGTCATACTTACGCTCTTTCAAGACTAAGTTAACGGCACTCTCATAGCTTGCAGTTTCACTTAAACTACTTGAAGCCGCATTCGTCGAGGCTATAGAAGGTGTGGATGTCGCGGCTGCGGCTGCAGGAGCGGCAGATGCCTTTGAGGATAAATTAGCAAGTTCATCATATAACTGACGCTGACGCTGTTGCATCTGCTCAATCTGATAATTCTGTTGTTCGGTTAAACCACGTAAATCGAGTACTTCCCGCTGCAGTGTATCAAGACGGCGCTGCATATCGAGCTCGCTTTGTTGTCTTGATTTTACAATACGTTCTATGCGAGCAAGTCTGTCATCACCCGAACCACCAGCAATATCTTCCACAGGAGCAGGTGCTGCAACTGCAGCACCTGCTCCAAGGAACATTGCCGTAATTAAGACGGCACGTTTCATTGTGTTACTCTCCGAGATTCAATCTTAGTAAACTAAAACTGCACGACGGTTTTTGCCAAAACCTTCATCAGTGCGAGAAAAATCAAGTGGTTTTTCTTCGCCATAGCTGACTACGCTCATTTGGCTTGGCTGTACGCCCATACCTTGTAGGTATTTAGCAACGGCTTTAGCACGACGTTCGCCCAGAGCGATGTTGTACTCAGGCGTGCCACGCTCATCAGCATGACCTTCAATCAGTACGCGCACGCTTGGGTGCTCAACTAAGTAAGTGCCATGGGCTTCTAATATTGCGGCGAAATCAGTTTGAACTTCACTGCGGTCAAAGTCGAAGTAAATGATGTGTTGCTTTCTCAAGTCTTCTAACTGCTGACGTTGTTGCTCTTCAGCAGACAACATTGCGCCTACACCACCAGTTTGAATGCCACCATTCAGTTCACTACCTGAACCGTTTGTTGAGCCCATTGCATCAGTTTCTGATTCTGAAGTTGAGCTACATGCACTAAGAGCCATAATTGGAAGTGCTACCAACATAGCTTTTAACAACTTATTCAGATCCATTACGTGTTCCTTATAAAATTAAATGTGATTAAATCAAGGTATAACATTAGAGAAACGGTGACCAAGAAGGTGATTTCACCTCACCTTGACCTGCCGGTAATCTTGCTTTAAAACGTCCATCCGTAGAAACAGCTGCTAATACTTGCTTGCCTTGGTATGTGGTGCCATAGATCACCATAGTACCATTAGGGGCCACACTTGGAGATTCATCCAAACGTGTCGATGTCAGCACCTGCATAAAACGCGTACTTAAATCCATACGCGCAATATTAAATTTACCGTTCGTGCGATTAACAAAAATCATACTGCGACCATCAGGGGTAATTGAACCACCGAGGTTCCATTCACCTTCAAAAGTTTCGCGACTCACTTTACCTGAGCTCAACTCTACGCGATAAATCTGTGGTCTACCACCGCGCTCTGATGTAAAAATCAACGACTTTCCATCAGGATACCATGATGGCTCAGTATCGATAGCATAGTGATTGGTAATACGCTTAATGGCTTTGGTCGCAATATCTATGATGTAAATTTCAGGCTGACCGTCTTTAGATAAAGTGATCGCCAAAGATTTTCCATCGGGTGAGAACGCCGGCGCACCGTTAATACCAGGGAAAGAGCTCACTTTAGTGCGCACTTGGGTATAAAGGTCTTGCACGAAGATCTCAGCTTTTTTGTTTTCAAAGCTAACATATGCTAAACGACGACCATCAGGTGACCAAGTCGGTGACATCAACGGCTCTGGCGAGCGCAGTAACATTTGTTCATTGACGCCATCATAATCAGCAACCATCAATTGATATGGGGCTTTTTGAGTATGATTGACCACAACATAGGAGATCCGCGTTAAGAATGCACCGCGAATACCGGTTAACTTTTCGTAGACGATATCGCTGATCCTGTGTCCATATTGGCGAAATTGCGCCGCTGAAATCACAGTTTGACGGCTGTCCATCAAAAATTCTGTTGCACTAACTGGGCCTTTCAACGCTTGGTTTTGGGCTTTGACTAAATCGATTAAATCAAAGCTCACCAAATATTGATCAGTACCATAAGGTTTAACGGTACCTAGCACTAACGCTTCGGCGCCAACACTTGACCAAGAATTAGCTTGAAACTGTGCCACAGTGCCAATATTACGCTGAGGCAGTCCAAGTTCGTCTAAAGGTTTAAACGTACCGCTACGCACTAAGTCCGACATCACTACATCCGCAATCGCTTGCGGTGCGGCGCCAGGACCTTGCCAAACAAAAGGCATCACAGCGATGGGACGCGCAGCGTCAACACCTTCTGTGATCACAATATCCAATGCCGCTTTTGCGGGGGTGGTGCATAGCAGAACTGCCAATGCTAACCATTTTGCCAATATTCTCATGGGACTCCTTTAATTAAAACGTTGGTTCAACGATTAAGTTAATTTCTTTCATCAAGTTATAAACTGCAGGGTCCGGAGACACTGGCAATTTACCCGCCTTCAAAATCGCTGCTTTTGCTGCACGACAAACGTTAGGATCACCGCCTTTAGTTTGACTGCTGATCACAAAACCATCATTTGCTAATCGTACAGAGACAGTACAAGTCTTGCCACGCATAGATTCATCCACTACCAAATTACGTTGGATAGTCGATTTAATCATTGCCTGATACTTACCCACTTCACTCTGCATCTGCTTATTCATGGTTTGCGACAACGCCGCCTGCTCCGCCGCTAATGCATCGGCCATTTCTTGCTCCTGCAGGGCGCGGGCTTTGGCTTCAGCGTCGGCTTTGGCCTTAGCGTCCGCTTTGGCTTTAGCATCTGCTTTGGCCTTAGCTTCGGCTTTCGCTTCTGCATCAGCCTTGGCTTTTTCAGCTTTGGCCTTAGCTTCCGCCTCCTTCAGCTTACGATCGGTCTCGGCTTTTGCTGCAGCGGCTTCTTCCACTTTGCGTTTTTCTGCTGCTTTTTGCGCGGCATCTTCAGCGACTTTACGCTCCTGCTCTTTCAGCTTACGGTCGGCTTCGGCTTTAACTGCCTTTTCCTTTTCCTGCTGCTGTTTCACTTGGGCTAGCTTGGTCGCTTCATTGGCCTTTTGGGTTTCAATTTCTTGCTGCTTACGTTCTTGCTCTAACTGTTTAATCTGAGCTTGTTCACGTTCGCGCGCTTGCTTCGCTTCTTGCGCTTTGCGCTCAAGCTCGGCTTGACGTTCTTGCTCACGGCGCTCGGCATCACGCTTTTCTTGCTTAAGTTTCTCAACTTGATTAGCGACTTTTTGCTGATCAACCATCACAGCTTTAACCGCTGGCGCACTAACTTGTTGCATAGGCTCAGGTTTGTGAGAGAAATCGATCCCCAACGCCAGAATAATTATCACGCCAATATGAATACCCGCTGAAATTGACAGAGGTAATGTTACATCTGACTTATCTGCCACCTATTTCTCCTTGGGTGAATCCGTCATCAAACCGACTGATGGCACGCCAGCACCTTGCAAGGTCACCATCAACTGAATCACTTTATCGTAAGGAATATTTCTATCGGCCTTAACCACCACTGGACGCTCAGGCTCTGTCACCATAAGCGCAGCAACTTCCGTCGCCAGTTCTTCCAAGTCCATCGGTACGTTAGTTGAACCGCCTTTATTCAGATAATAATCACCGTCACCGTCAATCGAAGCCACCACAGGTGGCTTACTGTCAGCAGGTAAAACTTCCGCGGCCCCTTGAGGCAGCTCCACTTTTACCCCTTGGGTGACTATGGGCGCTGTTACCATAAAAATAATTAACAGCACGAGCATCACGTCGATATAGGGCACCACGTTGATTTCGGCAACGGGGCGACGACGTTTGCGCTGATAAGCTGGTTGCATTATGCCCCTTCCTTCTCACTGTATGCCTGGCGATGCAAAATGCTGGAGAACTCTTCCATAAAGTTTGCGTAGGCCATTTCTAATTTATCGACTTGAGTCGAGAAACGGTTGTACGCAATAACCGCAGGGATCGCAGCAAATAGACCCATAGCCGTTGCAATCAAGGCTTCAGCAATACCGGGGGCAACCATAGCTAAGGTCGCGTTTTCCATCGAACCAATGGCGATAAATGAATTCATAATCCCCCATACCGTACCAAATAAACCGATATAAGGGCTAGTCGAACCAATGGTCGCTAATAAGGGTAAGTTAGCTTCTAACTTTTCCATTTCGCGAGAAAGTGTCACACGCATAGCACGTGATGTACCGTCCATCACGGCATCGGGCACTTTGCTATTTAATTTATTCAGGCGTGAATATTCTTTAAAGCCAGTCACAAATAATGACTCTAAACCGCTATTATCAGGACGAGTCGATAATTCTTTATATAAACGGTTTAAATCAACGCCTGACCAAAATTTGTCTTCAAACTTCGCCGATTTACTTTTTGCGGATGTCAGTAAGCTACGGCGTTGTAAAATCACCGTCCAAGACATCACTGACAAGCAAAGTAAGGTGAACATAACAAATTTCACTAATAAACTGGCTTGTAAAAATAACCCAACAATCGACATATCAGCTTGCACTGTCAAACTCCTGCACAATATTTAAGGGAATAGCTCGGGGACGCATTCGTGACAGCGCAACACAAACAACCAGCACTGTGCCTTCACAATAACAGTCTCCCTGTTTATCGACCAAGCGTTGATGAAAGATCAACGAGGCCTTTTTCAACTCTATGACCTTAGTTTCAACAATAAGGTTCTGTTCAAAACGTGCCGCTTTGCGAAAATCTAATTCCGCACGCTTTACCACAAAGGCGGTATCGTCGGCTAAAAGCGCAGTCTGACTCACGCCAAGGGCTTTTAGCCACTCGGTTCTCGCCCGCTCAAAAAAGTTGAGATAGTTCGAATGATAGACAACGCCGCCAGCGTCGGTGTCTTCGTAATAGACTGAAATAGGCCAATGAAACATCATTTGAAAATAAGCAAATTTTGGTTGAAAAATTGACGCTTACTATACCTAGGGAAACAAGACTTGTGAATGACCCGACGAAGATATAGATAGGAATAGCGCGGGTTTCAGATGAATAGGGGCAATTGTAAAAGACAATGGGGTCAAAGGACCCCATTTTATTAACATAGTTAGTTATTTTGCGATAGTTTGTGGCAGTGTTAAGCCAAAACTCTGCCACAAGAAACTGTAGATATCGGCAAATTCATCAATCTTCATCGCCGTTGGTTTACCGGCTCCGTGACCCGCATTGGACTCGATACGCATGATCACAGGTTCAGTGCCCTGCTGCTTATCCTGCAACATGGCTGCGAACTTGAAACTGTGTAACGGCACGACGCGATCATCATGATCGGCAGTCATCACCATAGTCGCTGGATAAGCTTGCGCTTTCACATTGTGATAAGGCGAATAAGCCAATAGCGCTGGGAATTGATCTGCTTTATCTGCACTGCCATATTCACTCGTCCAAGCCCAACCGATAGTGAACTTATGGAAGCGCAGCATATCCAGAACGCCCACAGCAGGTAATACCGCAGCAAAGAGTTCAGGGCGTTGAGTTACCGCAGCGCCCATCAACAGACCACCGTTACTGCGGCCATAGGCACCTAACTTAGTGCTATTAGTGTATTTTTCACTCACTAGATATTCCGCGGCGGCAAAATAGTCATCAAACACATTTTGCTTTTTATCGAACATCCCCGCTTGATGCCAGCTTTCGCCGTATTCAGCGCCGCCACGTAAACTCGGCACAGCGTAAATACCGCCCATATCTAACCAAGCAATGTTGGCAGGACTAAAGCGTGGTGTCATCGAAATGGCAAAACCACCATAGGCATACAGTAATGTTGGGTTTTGACCGTTCTTCACTAAGCCTTTTTTGTAGGACAGCATCATAGGCACACGCGTGCCGTCTTTGCTGCTATAAAACACTTGCTCAGAAACATAGTCATCGGGATTAAACGATACTTTAGGTTTGGCAATTACGCTTGATTCAGCGGTTTTAAAGTCAAATTTATAGGTGGTCTCAGGTTGAATATAACTATTAAACACATAATAGAAATAGTCTTTGCTTGCTTTGCCAAAAGGCCCAGCCACATTGCCTTGACCAGGTAATGCTACGTCTTGGCGCTTCTGCCCACCCATGCTGTAAATCGATAATTGACCTAATACATCGTGTAAATAACTCACCACTAAATGGTCATTAATTATGGCGACGTTATTTATCGGATCTGTAGACTCTGGAATAATGGTTTGCCATTGGGATTTATCGCTATTGCGGGTATCAATAGCAATCACTTTACCGTTAGGCGCATCTAAGTCGGTTTTAAAATAAAACACTGAACCATCATTACCGAGAAACTCATATTCAGCTTCTAAGTTGAGGATCAATTCCACCACTTGTGATTTAGGCTCAAATAAGGATTTATAGAAGAAACGATTACGCTTATCCGTACCTTGAGAAATCGACAGTAATAGGTATTCGCCTTTCTCGGATACCTCTATGCCAAAGCCCCAATCTTTATTCTGTGGGCGCTCGTAAATCAATAAATCTTGGCGCTGATCTGTACCTAATTTATGGTAATACACTTTTTGATTGAAATTGACGTCGGCTAAGACATCTCCACCCGCTGGGGCATCATAGCGAGCATAAAACACACCTTGGTTTTCTTTATCCCACACTGCGCTAGAAAATTTAATCCATTTCAATTCATCGGCAAGTTTCTTACCGGTTGCGATATCAACAAACTGCCATTGCTGCCAATCTGAGCCCGAATTTGACACACCATAGGCTAAAATTTTACCGTCATTACTCACTGCAACACCTGATAGCGCCACAGTGCCATCCGCTGACAGTTTGTTTGGATCGAGAACTGGCTTTTCAACGCCATCTAACCCTTTGACATACAAAACAGATTGCGCCTGCAGGCCATCATTACGGTAGTAAAATTGATTGTCGCCATTCTCAAATGGGGCGGAGACTTTTTCGTAATTCCACAGCTCAGTGATGCGATCGACCACTGCTTGTTTATTGGGGATCTTGGCTAAATAGGCTTGACCGAAGGCTTGTTGTTCTTTTACCCAAGCTTCCGTTTCTGGCGTATTGGCCTCTAAATGGCGGTAAGGATCCGCCACGGTAACACCGTGAATGGTTTCGACGAGATCATCTTTTTGAGTCACTGGATAAACCAATTTATTTGCGCTTGCCTGCTCAGTCGAATTTTGTTCAGGTGCATTGCCACTTTGGCAGGCACCAAGTGCCATTCCCAATGTGGCCACTAACAAACCTTGCTTTGCAAGGCGAAATCTTAATGCCATCTTGTTATCGTCCTTCTTGTGGTTTCGGGCTTAAGGCCTTTTCAGCAAGTACTATACAAGCAAAAAAAATCATGGCAATGCCGTAACTTAATAAGAAGATTTTTAGGTTGTATCGCAGATTTAACAAAATGGCAGCAAGGATAAGCTTATTGAAGTGTATTATTATGCACTAATAGTGATTTATAAGTTATTAATCAAGGTAAATAGTGACTTAAGTGATATAGATCACCTTTGCAATCATTAGAATTACTAATGTTTATGGGCAATTTTTCTCGTTTGTTTTACCGCCGAGTTCACCATAGAATGTGCTTGTTTTCAGGAGATACCTGCTTGCAGATATCGAAAACAAAGAACTTTTAAACTGGTGTGTTCCCAACACTTCAGTTTCTTCCCTGGTTCTTATGCTTGACTTCCTTCCTTCAATTTGTTGATTGCAAATGCATTATTTTTGCGGCCCGCTTAGTTTAAGCGGGCTTTTTTTTATCCATTTCAAACACCACCCTACTTACGACGATATCAGGCTTTATGCCGCTATCACTATTCATGCCCTAGCCTCACTTTAGTTTTATTTGCAGCTTAACGATTACCTGCTCGCGAACATCACAAATAAGAAAAACTCATAATCCCATTTAAAGCTCGCTGATACTGCAAAGGTTGAGGTTGAGGTTGAGCGAAATACTGCCAAGCTATCCAAAAATAACCACCTCCGCATCTATAAATGACAATGCCAAGTCAGTGACTTGGCATTGAATACAGCTTAACCATATTGATTTAGCACAGGTTAAACACTGCACAAATACACTACAAAGGCTTACTGATCCGTATCACAACGCGGCGGTTACGTGCCCTTTCGTCCATATCATCGTTCGAAGCCACATGACGGCGCTCACCATGCCCCACAGTAACGATACGATCTTGCGGAATACCGCTGGCAACAAAGAAATCTTTTACCGACTCCGCCCGTTTATCCGAGACTTTCTGGTTAACTGAACGGCCACCGTAACTGTCGGTATACGCATCCACCAGCACTAGCTCCACCAAAGGATCATAGGCTAAGTATTCTTGAACCCGTGACAGTTGCTGCTGGGAAAAACGAGTTAAATCGGTTCCGCCTTCATCATAATTCAACACAGTAAATGCGATATCTTCAAAGCTATAGGGCAACAGGTGCGCTAGACAAGCTTTGAACTCGCTGTATTTACGGCCAAAGTTAACCGATGACAAACCCACAGCAATCTTATTTGACTCGTTATACCAATCGGCATAATAAAACGTCGGTTCCATCCCGCGACTCAACTCAGCCAACATAGACCAAGCGGCACGTTTAGGCACCTCACCATTAAAGTACTTTTGATAATGCAGTGATGTGATCTCTTTTGAGACCACTCCAGGCCGCCACTGCGGCGCGCGACTAATTAACTTAGCTTGCGTGACTTGGTCCGGTTTTACCCACATGTCTAAAGTAAAATTCATATTCTGCTGCTTACCCGCTTCGCTGGTAAAAATTGCTTTACCGTAAGAAGGGATATCATGCTCGAGGCGACAAACGATGGGAGAATTCTCACTCACTCGCCATTGGGAATCACTTAAAGAGGCGACATAATGGCGCAACTCTGCCATTGCAGTTGCTGGAACGCATAAAATTGATACTAATATCAGTTTTCGCCACATAGCCTTTACTCATGTTTAATCGGTTACATGGCTTTATCGGCAAACTATTTAGTTCCTTTAGCTCATAAAACCATCAATCAAGCATGACACACCCCAACACATTTAGCATAATAGCGCCCTGTGAATTTTCTAGAGTACTTTATGAGTGACATTTGCGACGCGAACAAATTGAAATACCGATTTCGAGGCTACTTTCCCGTAGTCATTGATGTCGAAACTGCGGGCTTCAACTCTCAAACCGATGCGTTGCTAGAAATTGCCGTCACCCTACTGAAAATGGACAATGAAGGCGTGATAGGAATCGACAAAACCCTACACTTCCACATTGAGCCCTTTGAAGGCGCAAATTTAGAACCCGAAGCGTTAGCATTCAACGGTATTGATCCCACTAATCCGTTACGCGGAGCTGTGAGCGAGAAAGAAGCCTTTTTGGAAATCTTTAAAGCGGTCAAAAAAGCCCAAAAAGCCTCTGACTGCCATCGCAGTATCATAGTGGCGCATAATGCCGCCTTTGATCATGGTTTTGTAAGTAAGGCGATTGAACGTTGCGACTTAAAACGCTCGCCGTTTCATCCTTTTGCTACTTTCGATACTGCTACACTCGCCGGACTTGCCATTGGTCATACCGTACTTGCCAAAGCATGCATCATGGCGGGCATTCCCTTCGATAATAAAGAAGCCCATTCTGCGCTATATGATACCGAACGTACCGCAGAGCTTTTTTGTCACATAGTGAATCGTTGGAAATCATTAGGCGGCTGGCCGTTACTGGCCGTGGATGAGCAGGATGCACAAAGCGGTACTGAGGCATAAATTTAGCGGTTCACACTAGATCTTAAGCCATTTAAAAACAAAAAAGCTGCCATTGGCAGCTTTTTTCATTTAACAGGCGACTGTGATTAGCAAATACTAATTACAATGAGCTTGCGTTTTCAGACAGGTAAGCAGCAACACCTTCAGTGCTTGCATTCATACCTTTATCGCCTTTTTCCCAGCCAGCAGGACATACATCGCCGTGCTCTTCGTGGAATTGCAGTGCGTCGATCATACGTAGCATTTCATCAACGTTACGGCCTAATGGCAGATCGTTAACAACTTGGTGACGAACCATGCCTTCTTTGTCGATCAGGAATGAACCACGGAAAGCCACACCCGCTTCTGGATGCTCAACATCGTATGCTTTACAGATTTCATGTTTAACGTCAGCCACTAGCGTGTACTTAACTTGGCCAATACCGCCTTTTTCAACTGGGGTGTTGCGCCATGCGTTGTGAGTGAACTGAGAATCGATAGACACACCGATCACTTCTACGCCACGCTTAGTGAACTCTTCCATGCGGTGATCAAATGCGATCAACTCTGATGGACAAACGAAAGTGAAGTCAAGTGGATAGAAGAATACGACTGCTGGTTTGCCTTTGATGGCTGCAGTTAAGTTGAAGCTATCAACGATTTCGCCAGAACCTAATACAGCTGCAGCAGTAAAATCAGGAGCCTGACGGCCTACTAATACGCTCATTTTATATCTCCATCTATGAGTTGAACTAAGTGTAAGGCAAGATGCCCTCAAATCAGTATGCTCTCATCAACCTAGGTCGAGTTAAATCCTTACTGATTAAAAGGTGTTCTTACCAATCAAATCTTTAGGCATTATAAGTCGTGTGCTGTGCCTTACAACCTATTTAAGACCAATATCACATTTTTCAAGGGCATTTCCGTTTTGCCTGACTAAGGATAGAGCAATCTGCGTATCCTGTGTGCGCAGCAATCCACATTCGGCTAACAGACAAAACCCAGCATGATCACATTTTCAGATATTTTTCAGATAAGCCCTCGGCAAACTGGACATCGACGGCCTTTGCAGTCAAAAATAGCGTCTTTGGCTTAAAGAATTAAGAAAATTGACTATGAATGCAGTCGTTATTGCAGTGTGCTTAATGTTGGCACTCAGTTTAGCTAGGGTGAATGTAGTTATCGCCCTCACCGTGAGCGCCCTTGTGGCGGGACTTGTGGGCGGAATGGATCTGCACCAAACCATAGATGCCTTTAATACGGGCTTAGGTGGCGGCGCGCAAATTGCGCTCAGTTATGCATTATTAGGTGCCTTTGCTGTCGCACTATCGCACTCTGGCTTAACCACGCTGATCTCAAGAAGCATCATCAGTAGTCTTGGGCAAGATCCTAATCCCACCAACACTAACTGGGTTCGCTGGTTACTGCTGTTATCGCTACTTGTCATGTCGATGGCCTCGCAGAATATTTTACCTATTCATATCGCCTTCATTCCGATTTTAGTGCCACCACTGTTACATGTGATGACCAAGCTGAATATCGACCGTCGTTTAGTTGCTTGTGTTTTGACCTTCGGTCTGGTCACAACCTATATGATTTTACCGATTGGATTTGGTGGCATTTTCTTAAATGACATTCTGCTTTCCAACTTAACCAGTAATGGCTTAGCGGCTGTACGTGAGCAAATTCCACCAGCCATGTTAATTCCAGCGGCGGGCATGATAGTCGGGTTACTGACAGCTGTGTTTATCAGTTACCGTAAACCTAGGATCTACGATGAGGCCAAAGTATTGGTTGCAGAGCCAGAAGAAACCCTCAATAAACGCAATATTATCATTGCCGCAGTGGCGATATTAGCCACCTTAGTGGTGCAACTTGAAACCGATTCGATGATTTTCGGCGCCTTAGTCGGCTTCATGATTTTCAGTTTCTCGGGCGCCTTAAAGCATGTCGCCGACCAAGATATTTTCAATCAAGGCGTGCGCATGATGGCCAACATCGGCTTTATCATGATTTCTGCCGCAGGTTTTGCCGCAGTAGTGAAAGAAACCGGTGAAGTGGGCACGCTTGTGGCTTCGCTTAGCGACATCATTGGTGATAATAAAGCCCTCGCCGCCTTCTTGATGCTGCTAGTAGGTCTACTGATCACGATGGGGATCGGCTCGTCTTTCTCCACCATTCCGATTATCGCGACCATTTATGTGCCATTGGCGTTAAGTTTTGGTTTTTCAGTGGCGGCGACAATCGCTTTAGTCGG
>NZ_MPDG02000001.1:786558-813985 GCF_001887095.2 Shewanella sp. SACH | reverse complement strand
GGCGGCGACAATCGCTTTAGTCGGCACCGCCGCAGCGCTGGGTGATGCGGGCTCGCCAGCATCGGATTCCACCTTAGGTCCTACTGCGGGTTTGAATGCCGATGGTCAACACGACCACATTCGTGACAGCGTGATCCCCACCTTCATCCACTACAATATTCCACTGTTAGTGTTTGGCTGGATTGCGGCCATGGTGTTGTAAACACGATTGAAGGGATTGAATAGCAGTAATAGAAATTAACGACAGCGCGGACATTCTCCGCGCTGTTTTTTATTGCCGGCTGCAACTTTATTGCGGTCACGTGACGAATTCACTCGATGATTAACTCAATAGCTAACTCAATATCAATAGTTAACGCAATAAATAGCCTGATAACTAACAATAGTTACCGTGTCGCTTCGAGCTTACGGCTACCCTGCTTATTCTTTTTATCCTCATACAGCGCTTTATCCGCCGCTTGCAGCACGGCCTCAAAGTTTGCATAGTCTTGGGAATCAGCGGCACCGCAGGAAACGGTCAACACATTTAAAAACTGCCGCTCTGCGACCGCTTGACGTAAATGTTCAGCCAATACCAAAGCCCGTTCAAAAGTACAATTAGCTAAGATGACGACAAACTCATCACCGCCGGTTCTGATTAACAAATCGTTTTCTCGAAATACGCCGCGCATTGCATCGACAATTTGCATGATCGCCATGTCCCCGAGTTTATGCCCGTAGGTATCATTAATGGTTTTGATTTTATCGCCATCCACACAGATCACAGCGTAATGCCCCTTAGTTGCGACATCAAACAGCGTGGTCTCATAGACTTTCTTATTGTAGGTGCGAGTAAAAGCATCCAATAACATCGCTTCACTAAACCGTTGGCGCTCAGTACGAAGTTTCCTAAGACGATTGATATTAATTTGAACGAAGAAGATCACGATAGATAACAAAAACCACAGGGGCAAATTCCACACAATAAAACGAAATATACTGATTTTGTATGTCAGTGAAGTCATGTTATCTAAATGATTTGTCATCGAATAAAACAAGAACTCCGGCGTCAGTTCAGCCCAAAGGCTATCTGTCGTGATCACCAGCTCAGTGCCATAATCTGTATTCTGCCATTCCACATGTTTATTACGCATAAAACCCGACGTCATAAAGGCCGTGTCGGCAATCACATCACCAATAAAATGATTAGGATCGCTAGATGATGTAATCGGCGAGGCCATAGATAAAATGACTTTACCAGTCACTTCATCTTGATAAGGAATGGATAACACTATGCCATCGGCCAAGGACTCTGGCGTCGCGTCTTTCGCACAATAGTGCAGGCTCTGACAAAACTCATTTGTCGAAGTACGGTCATTAATCAGCCGCGCTTTTACGTCCTCTGGGATTGGGGTTGCAAAATACACAGCATCACTACGATAAAGCCCCACATACAGGAAAATATCTTCTGCATTTGTCTTTTTACTGGAGTAGAGATAATCAAAGTAGCGTAAGACTTGCGCTTCTTCAGCAGAAAGCTCCACCCCTTGGGGCAGCATTAATCGGGTGGGATCGAGCTGAAAAGGCGCTAAAGAAGATTTATTGAAATCAATGATATCGTGCAGGGATAAGCTTTTACCGAGCAGTTCAATATAGCTCGGTGTGATTTGCTTTGTTTTTACAAAAGACACAAAGGATTGGTGTTCTCTATCGATTTTAAACGGCAATAGGATCAGCAAGAATATGACAAACAAGAGGGTCGCAAGTGCAAGTGACCGACGTAATAACAACCAGTTGAGTGCCGAATGTCCCATAATCCCTCTTAATTCTTGTTATACCGACAATATGCCTTGCCCAAAACTTAAGTAATGTCCCATTAAACCACAAAATAAACCAATAAAAACAACTGCAATTGCGAATAACTATTTGTCTTAATGCTAAACTTTAGCAGCTTAAAACAAAGTTGTTATAACTGTGGCAAACAAAAAACAAAAAGGGAGCCTAGGCTCCCTTACTGAGTACATCCGCTCAACTGAGCATCAGCTACGCTAATTATTTAGCAACTTTGATTTTTAACAGCTTTGGTTATTTAGTACCAAAGATTTTATCGCCCGCATCACCAAGACCTGGCAGGATATAGCCCTTCTCATTGAGGCACTTGTCGATAGCAGCGGTATATAACTCGATATCAGGATGCGCCGCTTCTAACGCTTTGATCCCTTCAGGTGCAGCCACTAACACTAAGGCTTTGATTGAAGTACAACCGCGTTTCTTCAATAAGTCGACGGTCGCAATCATAGAGCCACCAGTCGCGAGCATTGGGTCGACAACTAAGGCGATACGCTCGTTCATGTCACTGGCGAGTTTTTCAAAATATGGCACAGGCTCAAGGGTTTCTTCGTCACGGTAAATGCCGACAACTGAAATACGCGCACTTGGGATATGCTCAAGCACACCGTCCATCATGCCCAAACCCGCACGTAAAATCGGCACAACAGTGACTTTTTTACCTTTGATTTGGTCGACTTCAACCGGACCGTTCCAGCCTTCAATCGTCACCGTTTCAGTTTCGAAATCTGCGGTAGCTTCATAGGTTAATAAACTGCCCACTTCGGCGGCTAGCTCACGGAAACGTTTAGTGCTAATGTCACCTTCGCGCATTAAACCGATTTTGTGACGCACTAAAGGATGTTTAACCTCGACAACTTTCATTTTTCTCTCCTACTTTATTTTTCGGCGTATTATTTTAGGCAAATTTTTCAGATTCTAGTTGATTTGTTTACTAGGTAAAACATAAAGTTTTGCCATTAGGCCTAATCGTGAGCTATCTCCCAAGAATAATTCCCAATCGCCTAAGATACGTACCTTAATTTACTATTTTGTGACCAATCTCAAGACCTCAGAAACTGAAATACAGTTTTACTCGGCCAAAAATACTGCGCCGAGGGGCATAAATCCAAATCATGACTTTCGACCCCTAGCACAAGCTGGTAGAATACCGCCGCATAAAATCCAATAACGATGTACCCGAGAGGATCCCTCCGTGAGCACACCTACCCCACTGAGCTATAAAGATGCCGGCGTTGATATTGATGCAGGTAATGCACTGGTAAGTAACATTAAAGCTGCCGTTAAACGTACCCGTCGTCCAGAAGTTATGGGCAACTTAGGTGGTTTTGGCGCCCTGTGTGAAATCCCCACTAAATACAAGCAACCGGTTTTAGTGTCTGGCACCGACGGTGTTGGAACTAAATTGCGTTTAGCCATCGACTATAAAAAACACGACACTGTCGGCATAGACTTAGTTGCTATGTGTGTGAACGATTTAATCGTTCAAGGCGCTGAGCCACTGTTTTTCCTCGATTACTATGCAACGGGCAAACTGGATGTTGAAACCGCGACGTCTGTTGTCAACGGTATCGGCGAAGGTTGTTTCCAATCTGGTTGTGCGTTAATCGGCGGTGAAACCGCTGAAATGCCAGGCATGTACGAAGGCGAAGATTACGACCTAGCAGGTTTCTGCGTGGGCGTAGTTGAAAAAGCCGACATCATTGACGGTAGCAAAGTTGCAGCGGGTGATGCGCTTATCGCATTAGCCTCGAGCGGCCCTCATTCAAATGGTTACTCTTTAGTACGTAAAGTATTAGAAGTGAGCCAAGCAGACCCTCAACAAGATCTCAATGGCAAACCGCTAATTGAGCATCTCCTTGAGCCAACCAAAATTTACGTGAAATCATTGCTGAAACTGATCGCAGCATCAGACGTACATGCAATGGCACACATTACTGGCGGCGGCTTCTGGGAAAACATCCCACGCGTACTACCAGATAATTTAAAAGCGGTTATCCAAGGCGATTCATGGCAATGGCCTGCTGTTTTCAGTTGGTTAATGGAAAATGGCAACATTGCAGAATATGAAATGTATCGCACCTTCAACTGTGGCGTCGGCATGTTAGTCGCGCTGCCAGCCGATAAAGTGGATGCAGCACTTGCATTACTGGCTGCAGAAGGCGAACAAGCTTGGCTGATCGGTGCTATAGCAGATCGTGAAGGCAATGAAGAGCAAGTGGAGATCCTGTAATGCCCCAGAGCTGTCGTGTAGTTGTATTAATTTCCGGAAATGGCAGTAACCTGCAAGCGATTATCGACGGTTGCGACGATAATCTGCAGGCCGAAGTTGTCGGAGTCATCAGTAATAAACCCGATGCCTATGGCCTAGTGCGCGCCCATCATGGCGAAATTGATACCAGCTGCGTGATAGCTCACCAAGGTGAATCTCGCTCTGAATACGATGCACGTTTAATGACAGTCATCGAACAGTACCAACCTGATTTAATCGTGTTGGCAGGATTTATGCGGATCTTAACCGATGATTTCGTGAATC
The DNA here is from genome assembly GCF_001887095.2 of Shewanella sp. SACH. Classification (NCBI taxonomy): domain Bacteria; kingdom Pseudomonadati; phylum Pseudomonadota; class Gammaproteobacteria; order Alteromonadales; family Shewanellaceae; genus Shewanella; species Shewanella sp. SACH. Next base: position 809,622 of record NZ_MPDG02000001.1, on the reverse strand, counting down.
ATTACCTAGGTCGCATGATCAATATCCATCCTTCACTGTTACCGAAATACACTGGCTTAAACACCCATCAACGTGCCATTGACGCTAACGACAGCGAACATGGTGCCAGCGTGCATTTTGTCACGCCAGAGCTTGATGCAGGTCCGGTGATTTTACAGGCAAAAGTGCCTGTTTATGAAGAAGATACCGCTGACATGCTCGCCGCCCGCGTGCATGAGCAAGAACATGCCATTTATCCACTCGTGGTGAAATGGTTTAGTCAGCAACGTCTTAACATGCAAAACGGCCAAGCCTATCTTGATGGCAATCTCATCGGCCCAAGCGGTTACGCGCCTGATTAGTTTCGCGAAATAGCAATTGGTCGCGAGATCACAAATAGAGACCTTAGGGTCTCTATTTTTTTAACTATTTTCCACAAAAGCATTGTTTTCTGGGGCAATGTGGCATTAGATAACTTAACGAAAAGTGATTTTTGCTCGGCATGACAAGAGACTATTAGATGAAAAATATTATCTGCGATATCGATGGTGTACTACTGCACGACAATAAACTGATCCCCGGCAGCGACAAATTTATCCAGCGTATTTTAGAACAAGGCAATCCGTTAGTCGTCCTGACTAACTATCCCGTACAAACAGGAAAGGATCTGCAAAACCGTTTAAGCGCTGCCGGTATTGATATTCCTGAAGAATGCTTTTATACCTCCGCCATGGCAACCGCTGACTTTTTACAGCACCAAGAAGGCAGTAAAGCCTATGTTATTGGTGAAGGCGCCCTCACCCATGAACTCTACAAAGCAGGCTTTACCATTACCGATATCAACCCTGACTTTGTGATTGTCGGTGAAACCCGCTCCTACAATTGGGAAATGATCCATAAAGCCGCAGCTTTTGTGGCAGGTGGCGCCCGCTTTATTGCCACCAACCCTGATACTCATGGCCCAGCTTACAGCCCTGCCTGTGGCGCGCTGTGTTCGCCAATCGAGCGTATTACCGGTAAAAAACCTTTCTACGTGGGTAAACCGAGCGCTTGGATTATTCGCTCGGCGCTTAATCATATTGATGGGCACTCGGAAGACACTGTCATCATTGGCGACAATATGCGTACCGATATTTTAGCGGGCTTCCAAGCTGGGCTTGAGACCATTCTGGTCACCAGTGGCGTGAGTAAACTTGAAGATATCGACAAAGAGCCTTTCCGCCCTAACCATGTGTTTGCCTGCGCGGGCGACATCGATGTTGTTTAAATCTTCATTTTAATTAAGCTCATTTCCCAATGTGTGCCCAGCGTTTATGGTGCTGGGCGCCATAAACTAAATACCTTAAATAAACGGATCTTCGGTAGCGACATTTATCCAGCGCATTTTAGAACAAGGCAATCCATTGGTCGTTCTGACTAGCTATTCCTTACAAAACGGGTAAGGATCTGCAAAACAGTTTAAGCGCGGCAGGAATGGATAATCATGAAGAATGCTTTTGCACCTCCGACATACCAACCGCCGATTTTTTCCGTATCCGCATAACGCGATAGAATACTTCTAGTAAAATTTTGCACATTAATAGGAGCACAACATGGAAGTGGATTTCTTTAAGGATTTAGAAACTGAAATCAAAGAAAAGCTAAAAGGTTTTGGTTACCCAATACCAAGTTTTGAAGAGCTAAGAAAGCAACACATTAGTGCTACAGAAGCTCACCTTAGCTATAAGCATTACGATATAAAAAACTTAATACTTCACTTTCTTACGGTGACTGAACGCAGAATACCGATCAAAAAGTGGAACATTCACATATCTCCACGGCTACAGAATCGCCCCGAAACAGCAAATATGGTTTCGATGCTCTCACACGGTGTTGATGTAAATCCCTTCCTTAGTAAACAAGTAAAAGCACGTCATCAAAACAAAGACAATAAAACGGATTTACTTCGCTTTGAGTGGGGAATCCACCATATTCATTTCGAGGAAGGTGGTAAAGGCGATGACATGCTGTTTGTGTATTTTGATGGTGATGATGCTTACTTGTTAGACATACTGCTTCATGAGAAAAAAGAAGTAGGAAATGTCACTTGGACAAATACCAGTTTAATACAAATATTGCATGACTATTGGCCTCAGGCGATATCACGTGCCATTTTACAAACTGGAAGTAAAGAAATTCTAACTCAAGAAGAACGCAGGATTTTAAGAAAAAAAGCTGGGAATACAACAGTTACAGTTGAAGATGGAACTGAATACCTTCCTTTAGGAGGTAGCTTTACATCGAGTAAACATCCAGCGCGAGCCATTATAGGTACTGACAGACTTGTCGACAGAGTTAGAGTGCTAGAGCATTGGGTGCTGCATAACGAACAAGTAATAAGACAAGCTTTAGATCTACACGATCGTGACATAGATATTAAGTTAGTATTAGATGAAAACTACATGCCTCAAGTGTTCGAAGTAACAAAAAAAGCACTTCTTAACTTGATACCAAATGACGAAAAAACCATCGCTTAACTGGAGTAATTCTGACTTTCAGCCCTTACTTAAACGCATCAGTTTTTTGTTGTTATAGTAAGGGTTGCCCCAAAGTAGTCTGGTGTGATTATCACAGTGGACTAATCCTACGTCTAGCAACTCATCCTTGCCAGTCGTTTAAACATTACCTATGCAACACGCCTAGTCCAAAGGCGTATTGCATAGGGTAAAGCAACATTAAGTAACACATTCACCTTCTTCTCAGCCTTGTGGCTCGCAGCGGCTTGCTTCATGATAAGTCTCGCTTCTGATTGATTAACAGAAATCTAAAATTCCTTAATTAAAACAACAGTAGGATTAACCTATGCGACGTCTGTATCCACTCTGTGCGCTGGCTATGCTCAGTGCCTGTAGTCCGAATTCATCCCAACCCGATGACAACAGCACCTTGGCTGAACTCAAACCCGTGCAGTTTAATGAAGCGCGCTTTAGAAATGATATTAAAGCCCTGTCATCCGATGAATTTGAAGGTCGAGCACCGACCACTCACGGTGAAAAACTCACCTTGGACTATTTGACTAAAGCCTTTACAGAGATGGGACTCAAGGGCGCATACCAAGGCAGCTTTTTGCAACCTGTGCCTATGGTCAGCTATACCGCAGATGAAGCGCAGCAAGTCACGCTGGCAGGATTACCCTTTAAATACCGAAAAGATCTGGTGCTCAGCAGTCGCCACGATAACGGTGGCATTAATATTGAAAATGCGCCATTAGTCTTCGTTGGCTATGGGGTGAACGCACCCGAATATGGTTGGAATGATTACCAAGATCTCGACATGAAAGGCAAGATCGCGGTGATCTTAGTGAACGATCCCGGCTTTGCTCGCCCTGACTCGGGTAAATTCAACGGCAAAGCCATGACCTATTACGGCCGCTGGAGCTATAAGTTTGAAGAAGCCAGCCGTCAAGGCGCCCTTGGTGCACTGATCATCCATGATACTGAACCCGCCTCTTATCCTTGGTCTGTGGTAGAAAATAGCTGGACTGGGCCACAGCAAGATCTAGTACTGAGTAAAGCCGAACAAGATAGCCGTATTCAAGTCGAAGGCTGGCTTACATTGGATTCAGCAACCCAACTGTTTGATAAATCTGGTTTATCACTGCCGAGCTTGATGGCTCGCGCCGCCGACAGCCCAATCAATGTCCCCCTTGAGCAAACTGCCAGTATCGCCTTTAAAAATAAAGCCGAATACGCGAATAGCTACAACGTGGTCGCCACGCTCCCCGGCAGCACACAAGCCGACGAGCAAATCCTCTACACCGCCCATTGGGATCACATAGGTAAAGACGAGACGAAAGCAGGCGATCAGATTTACAACGGCGCCATGGACAACGCCTCGGGCACTGCCGGTATTCTCGAAATCGCCAGACAATTAGCCGACAATGCGAAACAAGGCCACGGTTTAGCTCGCTCGGTCACCTTTATTGCCACCACAGGTGAAGAACAGGGCTTACTCGGTTCGCGCTATTACGCTGCCAATCCACTTTATCCTATCGACAAAACCGTGGCAGTGTTAAACCTCGACAGCACTAATATCTACGGCAAAACCAAGGACTTTACGATTGTCGGCAAAGGCAAGTCTGAGTTAGAAACTTACCTTATCGATGCGGCGAAACAACAGAACCGCATCGCCATGGGTGAAAAAAATCCCGCTTCGGGCGGTTTCTTCCGTTCAGATCATTTCAGCTTTGCCAAACTGGGCGTCCCAGCGGTATTTGCCGGCGGCGGTAGCGACCCCGTTGATGAGGCCACGGCTGCTTATAAAACTCAGATGCAAGCTACAATGAAAGGCTGTTATCACAATGTCTGCGATGAATACCATGAAGACTGGGATTTGAGCGGCGCGCTGCAAGATTTGCAAGTCTACTACCAAGTCACGCGCACATTGGGTAGCAGCAAAGATTGGCCGGGATACTATCAAGGCACAGAGTTTAATAGTCTGCGCCCAGCTAAAACGACGCTTATGACGGACGCCAAATAATAGGCTGAGTCAGTGACAGCTTGTGAGAGGCGGCTTAGTTAGCCGTCTCTTATTCTTATTGACGCCCGCTAGTCGCACCTGCGAAATAAAGCACCAGCTGAATAAAGCGCCTCCTCAGCCAGCCAAAGCGCCAGACAAGATTGAAAAGCACATGAACCATTCATGTGCTTTTTTGTTTTCACCTCACAAACAATGCAGTTATCGCGAAATATCCATCCTGCCACACCATTCTGCATAGGCTTATGCCATTGGTTGATGTCAAACTGGGCGCATTAATTGATTAAAAATAAAACACTTAAACGGGACAACTCATTATTTAAGGTCTTTTTTAGCGGTTTTTCTATCATCGACACTTTTTTAAAACACATTGTGAATTCCCCAAAACCCCTCACGCCAAATCAGACAATAAAAACAAATCATCAAAAATAACGTAAATAAAATGAATTATTCTCAAATAAAAGCATTAAACATAAACATCTAAATCAACAAAAACACCAATAAACAGATAAAACATCAAAAATAGTGTTTGGCAAATACCTAAATTGCTGGCACATTAAACCTCAATTGAGACATCCTCAAATGACAGACAGTGTGGGAGTTGTACTATGTGTTCAATCTTTTCGATTTTAGATATCCAATCTGATGCCAAAGAACTGCGCCAAGTCGCGCTAGAAATGTCTAAGCTAATGCGCCACCGTGGCCCTGACTGGTCAGGTATTTATGCCAGTGATAAGGCAATTCTTGCCCACGAACGTTTAGCAATTGTTGACATTGAACACGGTGCTCAGCCACTGCTGACCGAAGATGGCAGTTTGATCCTTGCGGTCAACGGCGAAATCTATAACCACAAAGAATTGAAAGCCCAGCTAGGCGATAAGTACAGCTATCAAACCAACTCTGACTGCGAAGTCATTCTGGCGCTGTATCAAGAATATGGCACTGACTTCCTTGATAAATTAAACGGTATCTTCGCCTTTGTGTTATATGACAAAGCCCAAGACAGATACCTTATCGGCCGCGATCACATGGGTATCATCCCGCTATACACAGGCCGTGACGCTGCGGGTAACTTCTATGTTGCCTCAGAAATGAAAGCCTTGATGCCAGTATGTAAAACCGTAGAAGAGTTCTTACCGGGCCAGTATCTGTATTCAAAAGATGGTGAAGCCGTTAAATACTATAGCCGCGATTGGCAAAGCTATGATGCGGTTAAAGATAACCCCGCCAGCCAAGAAGAATTGCGTGACGCATTAGAAGCAGCGGTTAAACGCCAATTGATGTCAGACGTGCCCTATGGTGTGTTGCTATCAGGCGGCTTAGATTCATCGATCATTTCCGCCGTGACGCAAACCTTTGCTAAACGACGCATTGAAGACGATGGCGAAACCAACGCTTGGTGGCCACAGTTGCATTCTTTTGCTGTCGGCCTTGAAGGTGCGCCAGATTTAATCGCCGCCAAAAAAGTCGCTGATGCCATTGGTACGATTCACCATGAGATACATTTCACCTTCCAAGAAGGCTTAGATGCGATTAAAGAAGTGATTTATCACTTAGAAACCTACGATGTCACCACCATACGTGCCGCGACACCTATGTATTTAATGGCACGTAAAATCAAAGCCATGGGCATTAAGATGGTGTTATCGGGTGAAGGTGCTGACGAGCTATTTGGCGGCTATTTATACTTCCATAAAGCGCCAAACGCACAGGCATTCCACGAGGAATTAGTCCGCAAACTCGATAAGCTGCATCTGTTCGATTGTCTGCGTGCCAACAAAGCTATGGCCGCTTGGGGATTAGAAGCTCGCGTGCCCTTCCTCGATAAAGAGTTTATGGATGTGGCGATGCGCATCAACCCTAAAGCGAAAATGTCTAAGGATGGCCGCATCGAGAAACACATTCTGCGCCAAGCCTTTGAGCATAAATTGCCAAAAGAAGTGGCATGGCGTCAAAAGGAACAATTCAGTGACGGCGTAGGCTACTCTTGGATTGACGGTTTGAAAGAACAAGCTGCAGCGCGGGTGGATGATTTACAATTGGCAAACGCGAAATTCCGTTTCCCATACAACACACCAGAAACCAAAGAAGCCTATTTCTATCGCTGCTTCTTTGAGGAACATTATCCATTGAGCGGCGCCGCTGAAACGGTTCCAGGTGGTAAATCCGTCGCCTGTTCAACGCCAGAAGCGCTGGCTTGGGACGAAAGCTTACGCGGCATTATCGACCCATCGGGCCGAGCAGTACGCTCTGTACACACCTCAAGTTATTAATAGCCTAACGTTAAAGTGCTCAGTTGATAAACTAAGTTAATACGCTAAATTAATAAGCTAAGTGAATCAGCTGGATTGATAAACTGGTTAAGATAGCCAACCACAAAAGCCACCCTAGGGTGGCTTTTGTATTTCGATGCTGTTTACTTTTATTGCTTACTCGTGCACATAATTGTGTCTTAACTCTAGAATTAAACTAGGCCGACAGCGCACTGAATGACTTGATTTGAGAGTGAGCTTGAATGTGGGTTTGAGTGTGAGCGTTGGTTTGCACTTGAGTTTGAAAATAAGCATGACTCTGCGTCAACGCCATCGGATCTAAGCTTAAAAACTGCTTTCCGGCACTCATGCCAGCATGGTAATCATGGCGTAAATCGGCATCGGTACTCCCCAGTAACTTACTCTGCAAATTTTCAGCGGCAAAAATCTGCACTATCTCCACATCCTCTGGCGGATTCGCCATAAAATCCAATTCATCCTGATAGGCTTGTTCGTGCTGCACTAGATAATCTATGGTTTTCGGGCAAAAGCCAGAAATACAAATCCAAGATTTAAGTTTATGCACCCAAGCCGATTGCGCCTGAAAATCCTCGCTCACAGTGCGGATCACCACAATTTTGCGGGCACCACGACGATAGGCCTCACGCACAGGTAAAGGCGCTGCTAAGCCGCCGTCGAGATAAAAATCACTGTCGATAGCTTCGCTCAATGCTGCGCTGTGATGCGACCCGCCATGATTAGCCTCGCCGTTATTACAGGCCTTGTCACTATTACAGGCATTATCATTTAGCCAAGGCGTGAGTTTCACACCTTGTTTATACAAAAATGGCAATGCGCTGGAGGCTTTAAGCAATTCGCGCCATTGGCTTTTACTGCTTGGACTTAAAAAATAACCCTTGCGATCACTGGCATTGGTAGTGGTGATCAGTAACTGCCGATCACCGAGTGAGGCTGTCGCCGCGTTAAGATCTAATTTAAACATCCCTTGTCGCGTCTGCTCAAAATACCAATCTAAATCGACCACATTGCCGCCGACTAACCCCCGACCGAGTCGATAGAAACGTTTATGCCGCGACAAACCGCGGATCAAACGTTTGGCATAACCCTTTTGACGGGCTAAAAAACTGCTGAGATTCTGTGAGCCTGCAGATGTACCAATAAATAAATCAAAGGGATCGAATCCGCCATCAAGCCAAGCATCGAGCACGCCCGCGGTAAAAATGCCACGCTGACCACCACCTTCTGCAATCAGGGCCACCTGTGGGCTAGCGTTAGATTGAGCGTCTTTGGAGGCTAAGTGGCTGACGGCGTGCATAGTAAAACCTTATCGAATAATTCATATAAGGCGAGTCTAAACAAGCTGAATGAGAAAGGATAACGGATAGAAGCTATCATCTTAATAGGAAAATACTATTAAGATAGTGTAAAAGCATTAGCCGGTGATGATAACGACAGCAAATACTGGCAGAAATCACGGCAGTGATGAGCAAGGTTAGCTTGTTCGTCATCCTTAACGAACAAGCTATTTTCACATCAATGCATTAAAACTTATGACTCAGTTCTAACGTGATATTACGCGGCTCACCGGGGAAATGGCCATTACGTTCGCTAAAACCACTGACGGCATATTCTTTGTCGAAGATATTTTTAAGATTTAAGCGAACTTGAGTTTGATCCCACTGAGTCGTCCAGCTCATGTCAAAAATCGTATGGGGCTTCACTATTTGACCATCGAGGCTGAACTGCTCGCCCACATAGTCCATACCAAAGGCAATCGCCGAATCGAGTGCATTGATATCGTAACGGGTCCATATCCCCGCTTGATGACGCGGCGCATTGGCAAAGTGCTTACTGTCGAAGGTGTTGGTTAAACTGCCGTTCGTCACCCCTTTAATCGTTTCGGTCTCGTTATAGGCATAGTTCGCCGTGACAGTCAGGTTATCGGTTAAATCCCCCACCAACGTCCATTCAACCCCTTGGCTACGCACTTCCCCTATATTGAACATTGCGGGAATACTCTCGTCATCACCAGTGTATAAAGGATTTGACTGAGCAACATTTTGTTTTTCAATTTGATACACCGCGAGCGTGGTCATAAATTGGCCATCAAGCCAATCATTTTTCATTCCAAGTTCAACTTGCTTACCCGTTTCAGGATCAAAAAATCCGTGAATTTTGATACTCTCTTGATTAGATAGTGATGCAGGTTTAAAGCTTTCTGAGTAATTCAAATAAAAGGACATTGAATCGATTGGACGATAATTAAGCCCAGCTCTTGGCGTTATCGCGTTATCGCTGAAGGAGAAACCAGTCTTTTTATCATAGTCATCAAACTGGCTGAAACGCAGACCTGCAATCAATGACCACTGTTCATTAAAGTGCAAGTGTTCCTGCACATATACACCATAGCGATTAGCGCGGGTGCCATCGGTATCTTTGTCTTGCAGCGTGTAACTACTAGGGTCAGTTTCACCATAATTAAGATCAAAAATATTCAGGTTGCCGACGCCCGTTTTATCCGTCGCCAGCTTGTAGCTGTATTCGGTTTCAACATAGTGATAATCACCACCGAACAGGAACTCATGTTCAAAACCTAAGGCATCGAATGCATAAACAAAATCATTGGTTAAACTGATTTCATCGTTGGCACGGGCTTGCACTCGATATTCACGCTTTATGGTGCCATCACCCATAATGGGCTTTTTATTGGCATCTAAGGTCGCCCAACCTCTCGATTCATGATATTGCTGCGTGGAATCATTATTCAGATAACGGATCTGAGTCTTGACCGAGAAATTATCGCTAAATTGATGATCGAGAATCGATTGCAGCACCACGGCATCCATCTTCTGGAAGTCACTCTTCTCATTGGCATTATAGGATGGCGCAACAAGGAAGTTACCGTCATTATCGACAGGCACGCCGCGCAGTCGATTGCCGCCTAAATCCTGCTTAATGATATCGAAGGTCGTGGTGAGCTTAGTATCATCACTGATTTCGTAGAGTAACCCACCCGCCACTTCAGCATTTTGACTATCGGCATTATTCCGAAAGCTATCTTCCTGCTGATAATAGGCGCCAAAGCGATAGGCGAGATTGTTGGTTAAGCCGCCAGTCAAATCCAGCGAGCCACCCATCATATCCTCGCTGCCAGTGCTCAATGTCAGTTCTTTACTCTCAACAAAAGTTGGTTTTTTAGTGACATAGTTGATCATGCCGCCGGGTTCACCGCCGCCATAAAGTGCCGATGCCGGGCCTTTTAACACTTCAACCCGCTGCACATTAAACAGTTGCGGCACAGAAAATCCCGAATAGGGATCGCCCCTTACCCCATCATAAAAGACGTTGGCATCGTCACGGAAACCGCGAAAGGTCACGCCAGAATAACTGAACTCACTCACGCCAGCGATTGAGCGGTATAAATCGGTAATATTGCGCGCTGCTTGGTCAACGATTAACTGCTCGGTCAGCACTTGCACCGACTGCGGCAATTCCATCACATTAATCGCCGTCTTAGTGCCAACCGTTGTTTCTTTATCGACGTACATTTGCATCGCGCGGCCATGAACGGCAATTCGCTCAGGTGCAGCCAATTTAACTTGCTCATAGGCTGCAGGCTCAGTCGATGCAGGACTTGCAACGGGTGAGCTTGTAGACAAGGTCTGCTGTGGAGCCTCTTTATCGAGTACAGTTTCAGCGGCGAATGCCGACTGATGTTGAGCGAGTGCAAGTGCAATTAATGAGTAGGCGAAACGAGTCTTCACAGAATGTCCCCAGCGCGAGCGCATAAAAATGGCATAAACCAAAGGGTTTACAAATGTATTCAAACGAATTGGCCGTCATTATAAAGAATGATTTACGAATAACAACGATTATCATTTGAATTTACATAAATGTGAAATCTGTTAGGTAAATCCCTAGCGTCAGCCCACATAATCCTTGTTGTGTTTGGTTATGACTAAAACGAAAAGAGCGTCAGTCGCACGGGCCTTAGATAGAAGTTTTAATGTGGGACAAGCAAGAGACTCACAGTATCGAGCTCAATACTGGCGTGGAACCTAAGAATGAAAACAAGTTAAAGATTTAAACTATACAAAAATAAAAACCAGCGACAGTGCGCTGGTTTTTGGCGGCTCTTGAGCTGTTCTTAAGCTGATTTGACTCAGCCTATAAGGTGAATGCTTAAAAGATTGCTTCATCCAATTGTGTGAGCAATTCACTCGCCTGCTCGATTTGTTTACGCAGACTGCGACCTTGCACCGCCCAGTAAGCCATGTAGAAATCAGCAGTTTTCAATTTAGCTTGGTAAAACGCGGTTTCTTCAGTGCCCTGCTCCAGCGCCGCTAATGCCACCGCGGCACTTCTGGCCCACATCCACGCCAGTGCCGTCACCCCAAATAACTCCAAATAAGCCATTGAAGCTGCGCCAATAATGTCAGGATTAGTCGCAGCATGGGTCGCTAAATAACCACTGGCCTTTTGCAAATCACCTGCACAATCCATTAAACCACTCACATAGGGTTGCATCGCCGCATTCGTGCTATGCGACTTAATGAACTCAGTCACTAAAGCCGACCATTGCTGCATCGCCGCGCCGCGGTCGCTAAGTAACTTACGCCCCACTAAATCCAGCGCCTGAATGCCGTTAGTACCTTCATAAATCAGCGCAATACGGCTATCACGCACAAATTGCTCCATGCCCCACTCATGGATATAACCATGTCCACCAAATACTTGTTGCGCATCGACACAGGCATTAAAACCACGGTTGGTGATAAAACCTTTCACAACGGGCGTAAACAGGGCCGCTAACTGGGATGCCGCTTTCGCTTTGGCAGGATCTGTATGGCGCTCAGCTTCATCGAGCCACAAAGCTTGTTGTCCAACTAAGGCTCTTGCGCCTTCATTAAAGGCTTTTTGCGAGAGCAACATGCGGCGCACATCGCCGTGAACCAAAATCGGATCGGCGGCTTTTTCGGGTGCTTTGGCACCGCTTAAGGCGCGGCTCTGTAATCTGTCTTTGGCATAGGCTAGCGCATTTTGATAGGCAATCTCAGAGACACCCAGCCCTTGCACGCCCACGCCTAAACGCGCTTGGTTCATCATAGTAAACATGGCGCGCAGTCCTTGGTGCGGCTCGCCAACAAGCTCGCCTAGCGCAGCTTCAAACACCATCACGCAGGTGGAGTTACCGTGAATGCCCATCTTATATTCAAGGCCACTGGCATATAAAGTGTTCGGCGCGCCTAGGCTACCATCGCTATTTACTAATACTTTAGGTACCGCAAACAGGGATATACCCTTCACGCCTTCAGGTGCATCCGGCAAGCGGGCTAAAACGAGATGCACTATGTTGTCGGTGAGTTGGTGATCGCCTGAGGAGATAAAAATCTTCTCGCCAGTGATAGCAAAAACACCTTCGGATACTGGCACGGCTTTGGTGCGTAATAAGGCTAAGTCCGTACCGGCGTGGGACTCGGTCAAATTCATGGTCCCAGTCCATTCCCCGCTGACCAGTTTACTCAAATATTTTTGCTTAAGCGCATCACTGCCGTGGGCATGAATGGCGGCGTAGGCGCCATGGGTCAAACCGGGATACATGGCAAAGGCCATGTTGGTTGCCGTTTGTATCTCAGTGGCAAAAATCCCCACGACTTTTGGCAGGCCTTGGCCGCCATATTCAGGATCGCAGGTCAGTGTTGGCCAGCCATTATCAACAAACTGCCGATAGGCATTATCAAATCCTTCGGGGGTAATCACCTTGCCATCTACCAACTTACAGCCTTGCAGATCGCCGACACTATTGAGCGGCAGCATGACTTCAGTACTAAAGTCGGCCATACCTTGCAGGATCGCATCAACAAGATCTGGATCGATTTCATCGAACCCCTTGAGGGCATCTTGCTGATAAATATGTAACATTTCATTGAGGATAAATTGATAGTCGCGCAGCGGCGCTTGATAGACTGGCATAATCGCTTCCCTTTTCTTGTTAGACTGCAACTCAACTAAGTGATCTGACCACTTTGGTGCTCTGACCACTTTAGCTAAATTTGCCGAAAAAGAAAGCACCCCAACGGCCAGCAAAGACTTTTGTTTACACAAACGAACAGCGAAACCGTAAATTGATCGCAACAAAGCCTTATGTTATCGCGGAAAACTTTGTAAGCTAACTGCCTGTTTTTCTGATATGCCAGCAGAGTTAAGGATATTGCTACTATGGGTTCTGTCACTACTAAAAAGCACGCCAACGGGCTCGATTATGTCGAAGTGAATACGGCGTTATGTCAGGCAAGAATTTTTTTGCAGGGCGCGCAAATAGACTATTTTCAACCCGTAGGAAAACCACCTTTACTGTGGGTTTCATCGGCGGACGATTATCAACCCGGTAATGGGATCCGTGGCGGTGTGCCTGTATGCTGGCCTTGGTTTGGCATGAGTAGTGAAGCAAACTTCCCCCAACACGGTTTCGCCCGCACCCGCATTTGGGCGCTGGAATCGGTAGAAATGCGTAATCAGTTAGTTGATTTACGTTTTAGCTTAAAGATCAGTGAGCAAGATAAAATTTATTGGCCGCATAACACTCAGGTCAGCGTGTTATTCACACTAGGCGACACCCTGAGTATCAGTCTTGTGAATACCAACTTAGGCGATGAAACCGTGACGCTTACCCAAGCGCTGCACACTTATTTCCCGATTGAGGATATCCACCAACTCAAAGCGAGCGGTTTTAGTGGCTCAAAATACATCGAATTTGCCGAGGGGCCTTATCCACAAACCACTGATGAAGTGCGCTTTGATCGCGAGACAGATCGTGTCTATACCGAACTCGGCCCTGTGCAATTATTGCATACGCCGCAGGGGATAATTGAAGTCAGCCGCGATAACAGCCAATCCGCCGTATTATGGAATCCATGGATTGAAAAGTCACAACGCCTTGGCCGGTTTAATCCAGAGGATTATCTGACCATGGTCTGCCTAGAAGCGGCCAATGTGTTAGAAGATAAAGTCGTGCTTGCCCCAGGTGAAACCCATAGTTTAGTGACGCATATTCGCTGGAAAGACTAACGATTTAATATCCTAGTTCTAAATATCTAGTCAAAAAACGATACAAACAAAAATGCCCAGTCCAATTTGCCAACGCAATCGGGACTGGGGATTTTTATCAGTGCGAAACCTGAGTGTTTATCACTACGAAAGCCAAGTTTTTATCACTTCGAAACCAGAGTGTTTATCACTACAAGACCTAAGTTTTTATAACGATGAAACTTAAGGTAAGGCTTATTTCGCCGATTTCTCTAGGCGCGCCAACAGGCTAGACGTATCCCAACGGTTACCGCCCATGCCCTGTACTTCTGAATAGAATTGATCGACTAACGCGGTTAATGGCAAGTGTGAACCATTGCGTCGAGCTTCTTCTAAGGCGATGCCTAAGTCTTTACGCATCCAATCGACGGCAAAACCAAAATCATAGCTTTGGCCCCACATCGTCTTGTAGCGATTTTCCATTTGCCAGCTTTGCGCCGCGCCTTTGCTAATCACTTCAATGACTTTCTCGCCATCGAGTCCTGCCTTGCGCGCAAACTGTAATGCTTCAGCTAAACCTTGCACCACACCCGCGATACAGATTTGGTTCACCATCTTAGTTAACTGACCTGCACCAACCTCACCTAAACGCTCGGCGCAGCGGGCAAAGGCTTCAATCACAGGTTTAACACGGGCAAACACAGCTTCATCGCCACCAACCATCACAGTCAAGGCGCCATTTTCAGCGCCCGCTTGACCGCCAGAGACTGGTGCATCGAGGAAATCAATGCCCTTTTCTGCTAACACTTGATGAAGCTCGCGGGCGACATCGGCCGAAGCCGTAGTATGATCAACCAGCACAGCGCCCTTTTCCATGCCATGGATAACGCCATCCCCCCCTAATACCACTTCACGCAGATCGTTATCATTGCCCACGCAAGTAAACACAATATCTTGACCCAGAGCCGCTTCCTTTGGCGTTGGGCAGCAGCGTCCGCCATTGGTGTCGACCCAAGTTTGCGCCTTGGCAAAAGTGCGATTGTAAACCGTGACCTCATGGCCTTTTTTCAATAAATGCCTCGCCATGGGATATCCCATTACGCCTAAACCAATAAATGCGACTTTTGCCATGAAGTGATCCTCAAATAGGTAAACAAGGTGAATCAAGTAGAAATTGCTGAATCGAGTTGTGTTGCATCTGCCCAATATGTTACCGCTAAAACCTCAACAACAAATACTAATAAAGTGCCAGTAAGTGTTTCAATCTATGGATTCAATTACGGATGTTTATTTAGGGAAATAGGCAGTGAAAAATAATGGCGGCAGTTTAGCACTCATCCTGCACAGCGTCAGATTGAAATCGGACCGACAGGCAAACGCACTTTTCGGCAGAGACAACAAAGGCGCCTTAAGCGCCTTTGTTGATTTAATTTATGGGGCTATTTCACCACGTGGGCTTCCATTTCGGCGCCAATCTTTTTACGCATTTCCATCAAGCGCAGCGCAGAATCGCGCAAATGAATATCATGTTCAGTCTGTGGTATCCACTCAGGCACTGGCGTAGGCTGACCATGTTCATCAACAGCTACCATGATCACAATACAGTGGGTAGTGAGATGACGTTCAGAGACTTTAGGATCGCCGGCCCGCACATCGATACCGATATGCATAGAAGTTTTCCCCGTATAAATCACCTTAGCGCTGACTTCGACTATGTTGCCCACTAAAATGGGTTGCACAAAACGAATCCCGCCCGCATAGGCAGTAATACAATATTTACCACTCCAACCCGCTGCACAGGCATAGGCCGCGAGATCGATCCACTTCATCACAGCGCCGCCGTGGACCTTACCACCAAAATTTACATCCGCAGGCTCTGACAAAAATCTCAGGGTACTTTGTCTATCGATACCAGCCATATAACCTCAACTTATTCAGCCACTGTGGCTCAATGTCTTCGTGCAATAAGCTGAGTTTACGATAGAAATCCCCAATAGCGTAAAGATAATTACGATTGGCCTCGCCAAAGAATTTGATTTAACCAAAGTGACTAATAAGCACGCAGCAAAGCAGTAAACTCGGCAGGGCTAAGCGGTAAAGCCATAGCTGTAGCGCGCTGCTGACAAATCGTGTGCCCTTCGCAAAAGTGTACACACCTAAGCCAAGTGTAAAGAAACCCAGCACTTCAAGACCCGAGGACATATTGCTGTCGCCACCGACATTAATCGCCGTCACCAATAAGGCAAACCAGACGACCACGTAAGCAGCTATTGCTAAGGTAAAAGTCTTGATCCCTATGTCCATGTTAGGATGCCAAACTTTAAATTCACCGCGGATCAATTCGGTCAGATTGGCCGTTAATGCGCCGATGAGGGGGACAAGCGGGATCACCGCAGGGTTTAACATGACACACTCCATCAAGATTAAATATATCTGTCATTATCTGTGGCCAATAGAATTAAACAAGCTTGATGAACAAAGGTTAACGTCATGGATATCAGGTAGTTAGAAAGTGATTTTTATCACAATAAAGGCGTAAAATAATGCTACTCAATTCACAATCTCAATGGATTTTATCCATAAAAAATGCGCCCTCAGGCGCATTTTTTCACTGTTTTTTTACACTATCAATGTGTGTTTTACACTTTCTTAAACAGTAATGAACCGTTAGTCCCACCAAAGCCGAAGGAATTACATAGAGCGTAATCCATCTTCACGTCACGGGCAGTGTGGGCGACAAAGTCTAAATCACAACCTTCATCGGGATTATCCAAGTTGATTGTTGGCGGTACGGCTTGGTCGCGCAGTGCTAGTAAGGTGAAAATCGCTTCAACTGCACCTGCAGCACCTAAGAGGTGACCCGTCATCGATTTAGTCGAGCTAACCAGTACTTTATAGGCGTGATCGCCAAATACAGACTTCACCGCTGCCGCTTCTGCTTTATCACCCGCAGGCGTCGACGTACCGTGGGCATTGATATAACCAATTTGCTCCAGTGATAACTTAGCGTCATTAATGGCATTGACCATAGCCGCAGCAGCGCCAGCACCGTCGCTTGGAGGCGATGTCATGTGGAAAGCATCACCGCTCATACCAAAACCGACTAACTCGCCGTAAATGGTCGCACCGCGCGCTTTAGCGTGTTCGTACTCTTCCATCACCATCACACCTGCGCCATCACCGATAACAAAACCATCACGGTCTTTATCCCATGGACGACTTGCCGCAGTCGGATCGTCATTGCGGGTCGATAATGCTTTCGCAGCACCAAAACCTGCCACGCCTAAAGGAGAAGTGACATCCTCAGCACCGCCTGCAACCATCACGTCGGCATCGCCATAGGCAATGGTACGCGCTGCAAAACCGATATTGTGCACGCCCGTAGTACAAGCAGTCGTCACAGCAAAGTTGGGCCCTTTCATGCCAAACATGATCGACAAGTGACCCGAAATCATATTGATAATGGTACTAGGAACGAAGAAAGGAGAAACCTTACGCGGACCGCCGTTGATCAGTGCGCTGTGGTTTTGTTCAATCAACCACATACCGCCCATACCAGCACCAATAGCAGTACCGACACGACCAGGGTTTTCTTTGCTCATGTCCAGACCTGAGTCTTGGATAGCTTGAATGCCAGCCGCCATACCATATTGAATAAAGAGGTCCATCTTACGGGCATCTTTTTTCGTTAAGTATTGCTCAACATCGAAATCTTTTACTGAACCACTGAAACGAGTGGTAAATTCACTGGCATCAAATTTGGTTATCGGTGCAATACCACTCTTACCAGAAAGCAAAGCCTTCCAAGTAGTATCGACAGTATTGCCCACTGGAGTTACTAACCCCAAACCGGTTACCACTACACGACGTTTAGACACGGCAGTCACCTTTAAATGCTAAATTTGTTAGTTCTGATAGATAAAACAAGGTTTTCTATCATTAGACAATTTCTTAAATAACGTTTATTTAGAAAAATTCGCCAATCTGCGGCGAGCATCTCGTGGATAACAATTAAAACAGGATCCAGAGACGATTGAATGGCACGGGGGCAGAATTTGACGGGGGTAAAACAAAAACAGGCGGCAAAAATGCCGCCTGTCTTCAAGAATTCAGAATTACTGATTCTTAGAAACGTAGTCGATCGCTGCTTGAACAGTAGTGATCTTTTCAGCTTCTTCATCAGGGATCTCGGTATCAAACTCTTCTTCCAGAGCCATAACCAACTCAACAGTGTCCAGAGAATCTGCACCCAGATCGTCAACGAAAGATGCCGCTGGCTTAACGTCTTCTTCTTTAACGCCCAGTTGCTCTACAATGATTTTCTTTACACGTTCTTCGATGTTGCTCATTAGTTTTCTTTCCTATTCAAATTACGCACTTGCGTAAGATTGCGAGTAGTTTATTAGATTTGGCTGACAATGCAAGCTTAGTTTTCGTGGTCTAACCACGAAATTTCACTATCAATTGATACAGATCACTACTCAGTTGCGACAGAAATCCCTGCCATTCGCCCTTAAACCATGTACATGCCGCCATTCACATGCAAAGTTTCGCCTGTGATGTAAGCGGCTGAGTCCGAGGCCAAGAAGAGCACTGCATTGGCAATTTCTTGCGCTTGCCCTAATCGTTCCATCGGAACCTGTGACATGATAGCTTTTTGCTGCTCTTCGGTCAGCTCATCTGTCATATCGGTCTGGATAAATCCAGGAGCGATAGCATTAACTGTAATTTGACGAGATGCAACCTCTCTTGCAAGAGATTTTGTAAATCCAATCAAACCCGCCTTTGCTGCCGAGTAGTTAACTTGACCTGCATTACCCATGGTACCTACTACTGAACCGATATTGATGATTCTGCCAAAGCGCTTTTTCATCATGGTACGCATCACAGGTTTTGATAGTCTAAATAACGATGTCAGGTTAGTGTCGATAATATCCTGCCATTCATCATCTTTCATCCGCATCAGCAGATTATCACGGGTTATACCCGCGTTGTTGACTAGAATATCAACATCACCGGCTTTTTCTTTGATCGAGGCGAATAAATGTGTAACAGATTCACTATCTGTGACATTAAGCACTAAACCAAAACCTTTGTCACCCAGATATTCTTGGATCGCCGCAGCGCCCTTCTCACTGGTTGCGGTTCCAATAACAACGGCACCGGCTTCGACCAGTGTCTCAGCGATCGCACGGCCAATACCGCGGCTCGCACCGGTCACCAAAGCCACTTTGCCTGTTAAATTCAGGTTGAAACTCATACAAACTCCTTACTCAGTTAATGCTGCTAATGAAGCAACATCATTAACCGCTTGGGCTGATAGTGATTTATTAATTCGTTTTGCTAATCCTGTCAATACTTTACCAGGACCACATTCCACCAGTTGGGTAATGCCTTTTTGGGCCATTAGCTCAACAGTTTCGCTCCAGCGGACAGGACAATATAACTGACGTACTAATGCATCTTTAATGTCATCAGCAGACGTTGGTGATGCCACATCAACGTTGTTAATCACAGTAATCGTTGGGGCATTAAACTGTACATCGTTTAATGCCACGGCCAGTTTATCCGCCGCTGGTTTCATTAATGCGCAGTGTGATGGCACGCTGACAGGTAAAGCAACTGCCATTTTAGCGCCCGCTGCTTTACACGCCGCAGCTGCACGCTCAACCGCGTCTTTTTGACCCGCGATAACGACTTGACCAGGGCTGTTGAAGTTAACTGGGCTCACCACGTCGCCTTGAGCCGCTTCGGCGCAAGCATTCGCGATACCCTCGTTATCTAAACCGATAATGGCATACATGGCGCCTGTGCCAGCAGGAACCGCTTGCTGCATCAGTTGACCGCGTAACTCCACCAACTTAATCGCGTCTTTAAAATCCATGACTCCGGCGCACACTAAAGCAGAATACTCGCCTAAGCTGTGACCTGCCACCATGGCTGGCATAGGTTTGCCTGAAGCCACATAGGCACGCCAAATCGCCACGCTCGCCGCTAATAGGGCTGGTTGGGTTTTATCGGTTTCATTTAAGCTTTCAACAGGACCTTGCTGAACCAATGCCCACAAATCATAACCTAAGACGTCACTCGCTTCGGCAAAGGTTTGCCCGACAACGGCGTGTGATTCGGCAAGCTCGGCTAACATGCCTAGGGCTTGTGAACCTTGGCCTGGAAATACAAAAGCAACATTTTCCATATTCAAATTACCTATGGCTAACTTAATTTATTGAAAAATCATGTGGAAAACACATGTAGAACTTAGAAGCGAATGAGCGCACTGCCCCACGCAAAACCGGCACCGAAGGCCTCAAGCAGCAGTAGTTGTCCACGCTGAATGCGGCCATCACGCACGGCTTCATCTAATGCGATGGGCACAGATGCAGCTGAGGTATTACCGTGTTTAGCTAAGGTCAATACGACTTTATCGAGACTCATATCGAGCTTTTTGGCGGTAGCATTGATAATACGGAAGTTAGCTTGATGTGGCACTAACCAATCAATTTCTGACTTATCGATATTGTTGATGCGCAGCGTCTCAGTCACAACATGGGACAATTGAGTCACTGCCACTTTAAAGACATCGTTACCTTTCATGGTCATAAAACCGACCGCTTCAGAGGTTTCGCCTTGGCGTGGTGGGAAAGCGCATTTCAATAAGTCGCCTTGGCGACCATCGGCATAAATGTGGGTAGAAATGATCCCTGGCGTTTCAGATGCACCAATCACAACGGCGCCCGCACCATCACCAAATAAAATAATCGTTGAACGATCTTCTGGCTCACATAGGCGAGACAGCACATCGGCACCAATCACTAAGACTTTTTTAGCCGCGCCCGTTTTTACAAATTGATCAGCAACAGATAAAGCATAAACAAAGCCTGAACAAGCCGCAGCGATGTCAAATGATGGAATGGTATGCACGCCAAGCATGGCTTGGATTTCACAGGCCGCAGCCGGAAAAGCATTTGGTGCACTGGTGGTGCCGCAAACGATCATGTCTAAATCTGATGCTTCTATGCCAGCCATTTCCAGCGCTTTGAGTGCCGCTTGGTAGCCCATAGTTGAAACGGTTTCATCGAAGGCCGCAATGCGACGTTCTGATATACCTGTACGTTCAACAATCCATTGGTCAGTGGTTTCCACCATTTTTTCCAAATCTTGATTGCTACGCACCTGCACTGGCAGATAACTACCAGTTCCGAGAATTTTTGTATGCATAAGGAGGGATCAGTTATTTATATCTATAATAATTGATTTACTTTACATGCTGTTGAACTTGCTATTAATTTCAACTTAAGCCATGTCGATAAATCTTGATTTTGTACGCTGTTTTGTACACATCTAAAAGTTAGCCAGATTTGTACGCACTAATGTTTATCGCCGCAAAGTAACATAAAAAAACTGCTGACAATAGAATTTATACCGCAAAACTGGTCTGCTTTGCTATGCAGTCTTATCGCAAAGTTACATTAAGAATCAGACAACATCACATTAATTGAAGTGATATTTTCATGAGCAAAGAGTAATTGTGACTTAAGTCAGAAATAATCATCTTCATGTATGTAAGGGATTGGTGAGTTAACTGAAGATTCGCCCCAGTAACCAAATGCACTCCCCCCAACAGGCATGCTGCCAGCTCCTTTGGTCAACACTCCGCAAGTAAAAGTCCCATCTGACTTAAGCCAAATTCCGACAGGGAATGGAGTGAAACTTAGCTTTGCTGCTCCAATCAATCTAGCCTGATACATCGGTTTTTTTGTGGCGAAGTTTGGGAATTGCTGCGGATTTGAATCACCGATCGCATGCCAGCCAGCTGAGCCTGGTGGATTTGCTAATGGCGTAGGTGAGATGAGATTGCCTCTTGGCATTTCTGGTGGGTTCGCTGAACTGAATGCCACGCCGCCATCGTCACCATAAAACGCTAAACCCCAGCTTGGAAGAGTTTGCAAGGGTGAACCAAAGGCGATAATTTTAACTGTGCCAGATCTTGGCGGTTCGTCATTATACGTCGAGCCAACATTATACAAACCTCCTGCTCTTAAACACTTAACGCGCCAATATCCGCCACTTGAATAAACGTAAGATGCCATGGCGTTGTAACCAGTATCGCTGACATAAACACTTGGAGGCGGTTCTGTTGATGCAATCGCGGTTGAAACATCTATTTCTCTATCTGCATTGGTAATTGTGTATTTAAATCTTTCTACGTTTAAACGGTTAGCATTTGATAAGGCCACCGCGACACCGCCGTCATCAAATAAGATCCCGTAGTTATCTGGAACATTGGCAACAGGGTAATACGCATAAACATTAAATTTTACGACCGAGTTATTTAGCGGGGAGTCTGCGCCACCGTACCAAAGGCTTTGTGATAGCGTTACCCTTCCACCGTCGCACTTACTGCTAACTATGTAACCCGTGTAAACAGTGCTACCAAAGCTAACATAAGAGGTGTGCCTGACAGCAGCGCCAGCAGGCTGAATAAAAAGCCTGCAGCCATTTGGTATGACAAAGTCTTGTACAACATCTGCGGCAGATAGATATTTTACTGTAAACTCAATTGTTCCTTTAAATGCCATTGGATACCATCCGCTGGTGATATCTATGGTTCTATCTTGAGCGTAAAGCGCTAATCCATAACTCATATAAGTTTGCCAAGTCTGATTTTAAGTGTGCCAGCTGCGTCATAGACATCGATTCTTTCATTGGTAATTCTCATTCGTCCTTGTCCAGCTTGATAACCATTTATCTCAAAAAGCCCATTTTTATCAAGCTTCCAGCCAATCGAGTTTGCAACATAGTTTGTTGATTGGATATAACTGCCGATCTTTGCGTTTGTGATAGTTCCATCACCGATAATTGCAGTGTTGATAAACACTTGACTACCCTGCACTGCAAATGGCGTGGTGATGGTTGATGTACCAGCTATTTGGTTAATGATTGCGAACCGATCAGCAGTAAACAGCACTTGCGATTGCATGCCTTCTGGCGTGTTCTCAACGCCGATTGCCATACCCGCACCGTAATACTTACCATCTGCGGTGACACCTACTTTTACCGAGTACATGGCTTGCAGCTTGCCATCTAACGCTGCAAGAGCAGTTGATGTTTGCTGTACTGCAGCTGATGCGCCGTTTGCAGTTGCCTGAACAGTGGTGATCTGTGTTGCTAATGCGCTATCGGCATTGGCTCGCGCTGTTTGCTCGGTTTGAATCGCTGCAGCGTTTTGGGTAACACCTTGTTGGGCTGCGTTCGCGGCGGCTTGGGCAGC
>NZ_MPDG02000001.1:757575-786550 GCF_001887095.2 Shewanella sp. SACH | reverse complement strand
GTGCTGTTTGCTCGGTTTGAATCGCTGCAGCGTTTTGGGTAACACCTTGTTGGGCTGCGTTCGCGGCGGCTTGGGCAGCAGCTGCGGCACTGGCGGCATCGGTCGCGGCTTTATCAGTGACAGCAACCCACGCTGAACCACTCCAACGCTTAGGCGTATTGGCATTGCCTGTGGTATCGATCCACAGGTTTTGCGCTAAGCGATCAGCAGCTGCTGGAGCAGTAGACTGAATAAGTACTTTGCCTTTGGTACCAGCCAAACCTGCAGCATCGGCAGCAGCTTGTGCGGCTGAGTTTGCAGCACTTTGTGCGGTTGATGCCGCAGTATTAGCGGCGGTCGCCGAGGCCTGAACTGTGGTGATCTGTGTTGCTAATGCGCTATCGGCATCGGCTCGCGCTATTTGCTCTTCTTTAATTATTGCTGAATTATTATTTGATACTGCAAAAACAGTGGTGATTTGCGAGGCTAATGCTTCATCTGCAGTAGTTCTGGCCAATTGTTCAATTGAGATTGCCGATTGCGTATCACCTACTGATGCGGAAACTGTATCGATGCGCTTAGCTAATGCTTCATCAGCTGTTGCCCTTGCATATTGCTCAGACCAAACGCCAGCAAAGACAACTGTAGATCCGGCGTTCCAACTGATGTCACCTGCTAGTGGTGGATTTACTAAAGCGAATATCCCATCCAGCCGCGATGCTTGTGATACTAGCTGACCATCAATAGTCTCTATTGAGTTTTCAACGCTATCAACTCGTACAGTTAACGCAGATACCGCTTCACCTAAAGATGAAAATTCACCTATTTTAGTCCAGTATGTTGTATTTGTAGGCAGCGTTCCTGCTGGTACAGTTTGCTTGGCTGAGTACAGCTTTCCTTGATATTTAACTAGTTGTCCAGTTAAATAACTAGCAGTATTGTCCCAGTCTGGTGCACCTGCTATATCAGCAATTTCAGCCTGCATTTGCTGAATTTGAGTTTGAGTATCAGTAATACTGATTTCAATATCAGGAATTTTGTCAGTTTCAATTTTTATCAGCGGGATCAGTTCTATTTCTCTGAGTAGTTCTTGCCCTAGCGCTGATGATGTAATGCGTTCGCTGAAATATTCATCATATTTTGTTTGATCTGTTGAAGATTGGCCATTTACAAAGTTAGACCACGGCCCAACGTTGCCAGTGCGATCGACTAACCGAGCCCTAAACCAAAAATTAGCGCCGGCGCTTAAGCCTGTCATTGTGTGGCTGTTTAGCGGGTAAGCAAAATCACCTAACTTGATCATGCCACTATCGTTGTTGTTGGGGCCGTACTCAATCTCAGTCCGTAAAGTATCCTCAGCACCTGCAGGGAATAACCAATTTAAGCCGATACCGAACACTAACGGCGAGGCTGTGAATGAAGCTACTGCAGGAGGCAAGCCAGTTTTACCCGTGATGTTGGTCAGTTCGGAGGACTTGGGTACTGACGAAACATCGACAGAGTTGATTGCACGGACTCGAGCAATATATTGCCCGGTGTAAACGCCACGGATATCAACTGATGTACTGCTAGTTTTTGGCAGTTTTATCCACTCGCCAGAGTCTTTTCGCCATTCCACTTCATAAGCAACCGCATTTTTTGCGGTCGCCCACTGAATAGTCATAGTGGTAACAGAGAGTGTTTGCTCGGTGAATACGGACTGTGAAATGGTGACAGTAGCCGGCGCTTCTTGTGCACCGATTGGCAGCTTGCTTATAGGGCGTTCTTCTAACCGTGCACCTGTATCGATATACGGATATTTGCTTGGGTTATGCTCAACTGCGGTGATCTCGTACTCAATGCTGTCGCTATTTGCTTTGGCTACGCGCAGCACTCTAAATTGCTGCAGCTTTAGCTCGTCTGACTCAACCGACCATAACAGCTGTGGCAGTGGGGTTTCACTGTATTCCGTTGTTACCGTAACCACACGTCCATTAATGGCCTCAATAGTACGCGCCTGCGCTTTACCGCTAGGTAAGTTGATAATGAGTCGATCATTAACCGCAATTGTTGCCGCACGATCTAAAGTGAGCTGTTTGCCGTTAACTGCCGAGATTCGCCCACCAATCCGGCTACCTGCAATCAATTGATCTGCTATACCGATAACGAAGCCAGGTAATGGGATGCTGCCATCCATTCCCACCTTAAAATTGACGGCACGGTCATTGTTATTGGTATAAATAGCCCACTTGCCGCGGCGCTGAGCTTCTGATTCGCGGGTGCAACCTAAGGCAGATAATTCGATCACGTTGTCGCCATAGCGGCGCTGTAATGGTTGATCTGATACAGAGGTAACATCGGATTCATAAGCATTATCAGGGTTATCCCAGCTGATTAATGCTCGAGTGTATTTAACTTTTTCGCTGCTGGATGAATAGCTAAACTTGCCGTCGATCACATTGCTATTGTTATAAATGAAATCTACATCGCGTGGCATGTCGGCCACTGAGTACATTTGGCCGTTTGACCAATAAGTCATGCCGCGATAGATAGACGCTAAATCGCGCAATACCTGCCACGCTTCAGTAGCTTGCTGAATGTAGATATTGCAAATATAGCGCGGCTCCATACCGCCTTTGCCATCAGGAACCAGCTGATCGCAATACTGAGCAATCTGGTAAAGCTCCCACTTGTCCACCAGCGCAGCATTGATCCTGCGACCTGTGCCAAAGCGATCATCAAGGATGATGTCGTAACTCACCCATGCTGGATTATCGGTCCATGCAATTTTAAAGCTGCCATCCCACACGCCAGCATAATCACGAGTCAGTGGATTGTAGTTAGTGGGCACCTTTACTTTGCGCATAAAGGGCTCGCAGGATATCACTGGAATGTTTTGGAATTGGCTGGCGTCAAACTCGACATATAACAGTGCCGTATTGGGGTACTTGAGCTTACGGTCAATCACATCGGTGATCGCCGCAATTTGCATTAAGTCGGCAACACGATTGTTATTTTGATTTGGGGTAAGTCGGCGAATACGGATTTGCCAGCCGCTACCAGTTGGCAAGTCAATGCGGTGGCTGCGCTCGTATGGTTGGGTGGTTTTACCATCAACCGCTGTGCTTAACACGGTTTGATAGCTACCGCCGTCAGTGGATAGATCAATGGCGTACGCAATGCGATAGCCGTTTACATCACCGTTATCGAGCTGTTGTTGCAGTGCTGGCCAGCGAAAGCGCACACGTACAGCAGAGAGTAATGAGTTAGTGATGGCACGGGTGTAAGGCTGATCTGATTTTAACTCAATACCTAAGGCTACTTCATTTTCAACCGATGGCAGTCCGGGGATATAAGTTTGATGCGCAGTGCCTGGGCGAAAGTCCCAAATCACACCGGGGAAGTTTTCGGCGCCATTGGGATCAAGTAGTGGCGTACCATCTAAAAAGACATTCTGACCAGATAATTGGCCGTCAAACTCCCCTTCACCGATCGCCAATAAGATTTTAGCTTTCGCAATTGAGCGCAGATCATCAGGGGATTCGACTGGCGAACGCTGCTCACCTTCACCAGCTTTAGCGCCATGAATAGTCAGTTGTTGATTTAATGCAGGAATACCCATGCTGATTATTGCTCCTGTTGACTGCCGCTGCCATTGCCACCATTACCGCCACCTGATTGGATTGGGCGCTTTGATGTAGCAATATCTTCGGCATAAATGCCTGCACTAATAATGGCGCCACCAATGCGGCGCTTACCATAACCAATGCCAACTGGGTTGCCAGCAGCAGTGGTATTTACCGCGCCACCAAAGGCATAACTTGGGGCGTTCTCTGCGGCTTCCCTACCCTTGAGTCCTTTCGCTTGCGGTGAGAGCATTTGGATAACCCCGCCAGCAACCATGCTAATACCGGCTCCAATTAATGGGGCTCCAAATGGCGTCGCTGATAAAAAAGCACCCGCAACGATTAACACTACCCCTACAATAGTTTGCAAAATACCACCACGCTTACTGCCACCTACAACAGGCACAATGCGGATTTCCCTCGTTCCAGCCAAATCAAACTCATCTTCGCCTGTGTTTTTACCATTGCGAAAAATGGCATAGCGCAGGCCAAGCTTGGCCTGTTCTTTAATGAACTGCTCAAACCCTTGCAAGGTATTCCTAATGGCACTAAATGCTTCGGTTGTCGTTCCAGTATCTAAAAATCGTTTATGCTCACGCCCAAACTTTTTAGCCAGCGATCCGGAGAATTTGATGGTGGTCAGTTGATTTATGCTCATAGGTTTTTTCTACAAATTTGAGGCAATAAAAAAGCCACCTAAAAGGTGGCTTGCGGTCGTAAGTATTAGATGCGGCTATCCGCATTGTTATAGCAGGATAAATAAATTACATCACTGGGGCAATAGACTCTGGCAAGCCATTTTGCTCAAACTTAAGCACTATATTACGGACATTATTGGCAACACAAAAACCATCACTAATATGTCCCACCATATCAACCCCAGCTCTTGACCCAAGTGCCTCAAATACACCTGCCAGCTTGTACTGATAAAAAGCATTTTTTAAGCAGACCATGTGATGGCAAAGTGCATTAATGTTAGTAATATCATTATTTTGCAATTGATTAGCTGGAGGATTAACAGGTTTTGATGGTAAGTACTCCCCATCCAATGCCAACTTATGCGCATACTCAACGGCTTCTGTTAACTGGCATTTTTCGAGTTGATCTAGGTGGTCAACATTAAAGCGCTGATGAATTATTTTGTAAGCATCTGGATATATCAGGCCTTTTTTTGCCATCAGTAGATTAACCGCATTACGCAAGCTTGTACGCTCATCAGTCGTCGTCTTTTTGGGTGCAGCGCCACTCAGTTGCTTTGCCATCCAGTTAAAGGCATTGATATAGGCTTCTTTGATCATCGCCGCCTTTTTGCCAGTAAAACCCATCACCAAAAACATAAAGCCGTCTTTAGTCATTTTATACATAGGCAGATTACGGCCTGTTGCATCCTTATATTCACTGAGCTCAAAATTGAGCTCAGTGAATTCTTGTGAACATTCTATCATTTCAAGCTTACGAACTACGTTTTTGTGCAACTTTCCAAAAGCCTCTGCCACATTAATTGATGTGGTTATTAATGCGCCATCTTGGGTGGTGACTAGATGATTTAATGATTGAATTGTGTTAACATTATTCATGTTCGATTCCTTGGTACGGACGGACGTTGTTAAAGATGCCTCAACTGTTAGCGCAGTTGGGGCTTCATTTTTTGTGGCAATCATGCGGCCACTCCTTTACTCACTAACTTCTCACAAATCCACGCCTCACCCGCTGGAGTAAACATAGCCTGCGAATAACCTTGGTCGGTTTGGCGAAGCTTTCCAAAGCCTTTATCAATAAACCACTGCTGAAATACTCTGCCGCGTTTAATGGCGTGGCTATAAACGTCATGCTCATCCAAAAACTTATTTAGGCGAACAGCTGACAAGTTATGCTTTTGCGCCACTTGGCTTGCATTCATTAATGTGTCACGCACCACTAGCCGATCGAAAAATTCCACTTTCGGCGCTTGTTGCTCAAGTAGCTTGGCTTGGTTAGCGGCGAGTTGCAGTGCTTCTGCAAATGAATGCGGGATCTGCGGGTATGGCTTAGACTGCTTTGCTTCCAACTCTTGCCAGCGATCAACCAGTCTTGCGGTAAACTCAGGCGAAAGCTGAGCAACAACTATAATGCTATCGCGCTTGCCTTGCTCTGCTGTAAAGCTGAATACCTGTATTGTTCTTTGCCTGCCAATGGTATCAGCTACATGTTCATCCTCAATTTGAGGGTGAACAATAACTCCTTGAGATATAAGGTTTTCAATAGTGCGCTTTACGTTATCGTGACGTTTCTCAACTAAGTTGGCTATCTCTCGGCTGGTCATGGTTAGCGGCTTGCCAGTTATTAAGTTCATGCAGCTACCTCTTCCTTTTCAACCAATCCATAAGCGCGTTTTAATTGATAGACAATCTCTGAGTTTAGCGACCGCAACTGCTGTTCAGACATTTCTTTAGCAATCTGGTGCACCTCTGGTGGTAACCGCAACATTAGCCTAAGTGGTATTACTGTATTTTTTTTCATTGCCATTCCTCATGATGTCGATTCGACACCATAAATTTAACCACTAACACTAAGTATGTCAACTCGACACTATTCTATTTATGTCGAGTTGACGCTATGCTATTAGAATCATGACGAAAAAAAATTTCCCTAGTGATACCTTAGATAAGTTCATGTTGCGCTTTCCTAGCGGGATGCGTGAGCAAATTAAAGAGGAATCCAACAAAAACGGTCGTTCAATGAACGCTGAGATAGTGCATCGATTAGAGGTGAGCTTTATTGCTGACCAAAATTCATCGGCAGCAAGCTTGCTGCATGGTGACGCGCTGGAAAATTTGCTAACCCCAACACTACCCGCATCAATAGCAGGGAAGATAGCCAAAAACAATGCAGACTCAGGCATTGCATTAGCATCATTATTTGTTGATGAAATTAACGATCTTATCAATGGAGCTGTAGTGGTTGGTAAACGAAAAATTGAACTTGATACAAAAAAATTAACCTGCTCAATGCCAGTTGCAGATGCTGAGATATTTAGTGCTTTAAAATTGGTTGAAAAGACTTTTGATGATGCAGGTTATCTTGTGAAAATTAACGATGGAAACATTATAATTTCATTTTAGTTTTAAGATAGGCCACCATTTTCAGCAATAACCCACCTTGCCGACTGTTCTCGCCAGTCATCCAATTGAAGGCATATTCATATGAATATGCCTATACTATCCTTTATTAATTGATAGCTTCTGCTGTTAGCTTTACCACCATTGGTGGTAAAGCCATTCGCCAGCATCTGCAAGCCTCTCAATATGTGCTAGATTTTGCTAGCTGATTCAGGTAGGTAATAAATAATATAGAGGTATCCATAATCGTCTTTGTCATAAACATTGTAATTTACCTGAACTATGACCTTTTCATCTGTCACCCACTTACCTTGATATTCTTTGATAAATGATGATTTGGGCTTATTTTCTTCCAAAGCCTTACCGTATTTAACAAGTAACCCATCCTTAAAACTGGTAAACTTTGTTTCTGTAAGCTTACTTTCATTCGCTGGAGTCAATCCAACTTGAGCCAAACCTCCTTGCTTATCAAAAAAGAAAATTACTTCGAATTTATCCCCATCAATCTCATAATTATTGAATTTCAATTTGCCAGAAAAGTCGTCTTTACTATCTTCAGCACTACTTATGGATTCTGGATAGATCTCCTTGATTTGTGCTTCTGTTGCTCCGTGGAATGCCTTTCCCCAAAGATTAATTTCTGAGTTATTACCACACCCAGACAACACAAAAATTAATACAAAAATAGTAAAAATTTGCTTCATAAACATGAAAATACCTCCATTGTAATGCTCGATTAATTAGGCTTATAGTACGATTGTTTGGCAGGTTATAACAAGTTGATCTATAGTACATGATAACGCACAATCACCCTTGTATTGCGCTGCCAGTACCCGCCGTAAATATCGTAGCGGCTAAGGCGACCATAAAGATGGTGCAGGATTTTACCGTCGCCGACATAAACAGCGGCGTGATTTACTCGCTGACTTTGAATTTGCATTAAGATGCCGTCACCAATTTTAAGATCTGCAAGATTGATATTGGGGAGTGCCTTAAAGCCAGCTTTAGCGAAGTTATCGAGGTACAGCTCTTGCTCACCTTCCCACCAGCCGTCTTGGCGCTCAAAGTCTGGCAATAAAATGCTTTGAACATCGTGGTACCAGTCGCGAACACAGCTATAGCAATCCCATACTCCATGCACAAATGGACGACCTAACAATGGTTTTTGCTCACCCGTTGGCACCATAGAGCGTAAATCCCCATCAGGCCAACTGAGAATATGCCAAGGTAATCCGCTCGCCTCACACATGGCAATATCACGCTGGCTAGGTTTGCTGCTCGCATCTGGGTGGCTGTGGCAAATACCTATGATCTGCCCTTGTTCTTCAATGGCAGCATATTGCAGTGGATCAATCACAAACTCATCTGCTTTGTTAGTTGCCTTATTATCGCATGGCACATAACAAGGCTTGTTACCTTGCTGGATGATCAGCCCACAGCATTCATTGGGGTAGCAGTTAGCCGCATGCTGAGTAAAAGCATGCAAGATAGTTGGATGCATAGGGACCTGCTTAGGTTGTGTTAGACCATTTTGCCGACGGCGGGAAAATGCTTGATCAATGTTTGATGGATGCTTGAATGCTAGCGCTTGTTTAACTCATTGTGGTCTTAACGCATAGCCGATCACTTAACGCATAGGCTTAACGTATAAGCCGAACGCTGGGGAATCCGCCGTGGGGTAATTCTTCATTTTCACCAAATCGTAAAGTACAACCGGCTATCGTGCCAGAGCACTGATCAAGCGCTGGGTTATCAGTCGGCTCGTCATCTTCGGTAAACATAGCTTCACCTGTGTAGCCACAATCAGCGCCGCGATATTCACCGCGCTGGCACCATGAGCAATAGGCCGTCATTTGTCGGCCGATTTTTTGGCCTGACAAGTCAGCAGGGTTTGATAGCTCAAAAGTGACAGCGACATTATCCTCATTCACCTTTTTATCAACATACCAAATCTCTACCGCTTCTTGCGTTGGATCCGCTTCGCTATTGCCACTGGGAAAGTTGGTCGCATCGAGATATTTTGCCAGCGTTCGGCGTATCGTGACCTTGGCTTGCTCCATGTTCTGAAAGTACAAACATAGAGCGCTGATACTGCCATCGATGTTGGCAACGGTTAGTGTTGGCGTACTGGGTGAGCCATCAGAGTTAACTTCGACTCCTTCTAACTGCGCTGGCCATGCGCTGTACTGTTCGCCTTGCCAATGAATGATTCGTGCTGGTAACTCTGGTTGATTAAGGTCAGCATCTGAGTACGGAATATTGTGGGCATGAAAGCGCAGGATATCGGCGCCAAAAGCGCTGCCGTCGATTTCGTAGAGAATAACCTCATTGCCAGGTTCGAGGGTTTGAATATCGGCACTAAGCATCGGCGGCACCTTTGGTCCATAGCTTGCCTTGCTCGATAATCGCCAATGAATGCGCCTGGCGAATTTGTTCTACTGTGACGGCAGCTTCGGTGTTATCTGCTAAGCGCCAAATAGTACTTTCAATCCCAGCATCTTCTGAGGCGTGAATTGCTGCCAACATTCGGCGCTGGGATTGTTCGTCACCATCAAAGACTAATCCATCGACTTTAACAGTAATGGAATTAACTGCCGCTGCCCGTTGAGTGCGGAATAGGTATTCATCGATACTAATGCCATCAATCAATATTTCAGCGCGATATTGCTCAATCGTTTTAAGTTCAGGACGAACAGGCTCAGGCTCTGCAAATAATGGACGTTCAAGCACTTGTTGATCTTGGGTTTCTATCGGTAGCGCTGGCGCATTAAGCTCGGCATCAGCTTTACGTACAAGCCATGCTTGATACTGCTCAAACCAATCCCATTGCAACGTGACACTGTACAGCTCAATAAACTTATCGATCACATGGTGCATTGCCGGATTAGCGGCATGTAAGCGGGTGACTAAAAGCACATCGGCCAGAGCTTTTGACTCTGGCCGATGGCGTATTACTAGTAGATCGTGCTCATCGAGCACAGGCGAGCCCGCATCATCGAGTTCGTAAAACATACTTAAGTCCATAGATATCCTTAAACCAGAGTTACACCTTGTTCTTAATCCAGCCGATTGGCTCTTTAAGTTTAGCTGTGCCCACTAAAACAGTATTGCCGTTTAAGTCGGTCTTAGTGGTTTGGTTATCGACAATCGTCACTTTGCCATCATCACCCCAGTTCGTTCCATTATGCTTAAGCTCAGTGTAAGCATACTGGATAAATGCTTGCTGGTTTAGATTGACGTTATAGTTAATGGCTTTAACTCCAGAACTACTATTTGTTGGTGCACTCAAATTAATAGAATTATGAATTGGTAAACGAACAGAGCTAGCATCCTGCTCTCCAGTTAACCGTAACATACTATATATAAGAGCTAAATTACCTATAAATAGATTAGAATCTGCACTAACACCTACTTTACCTAATAAAGATTCTAGTAATGCGTTACCCCAAGTATGCGGGTAAAAACCTGAATATTCCCATACACTACCAATTCCTTTTTCTCCACCATAAACCACACCGTTAACTGCATTTTCTGTTTGTTTTGCGAAGGCTTGATAAGGTAATAATTGCACTCTATTCGCTGGGAATACCGTTGGTGAAGATACAGAATTTATTACAGAATTCACTGGTGGTGCTCCAGTTACCCACGATGTACCGTTATTATCTGTTGAAACCGAAGATAAGGGTGAAGTTTGAATAACTTTTCGAGTAAAGAAGAAATCACTATATTTCTTCACACCATCAGGAATTATAGGAAGCCAGCTACCTTGCCAACCATTAACTAGTTGAGGTGTTGCTAGGATATTAGCAGGATTACCAATTACATCTGTTTGAAGGAATGAACCACCAACGGATAAACTTTTTGTGGTTTCTAATATACAAATATAATCTAATGCATAATCTACAGCTGCATTTATCCGTATATTTGAAGCATCTTTACTAATTACCGTGCGTTTTTCATAAGTACCTGATTGAGTCTGAACATAAATAATATCCCCAATAGATGCTTCCCTTATAAAATTTGATGGTAATCTAGGTAGATAATCCCACGAACCTGCAGCCCCTGTAGTTTTGGTAATTAAAGTAAATTTAAGTTTTTCAAACCCACGATAAGTACCGTTTTTAACCTTTTGGTCAGCTTCTGCAAAATCAACTAAATCAACCCCATTAGCTGAGTAGCGCATATCTCGACAAACCCCCCCTTGACCCTCAGCATAAATAGCATCGTAGAAACGCTTATCCGGATGATTATACCCATCATAAGATTTTGTGCCTATATTACCAAAACCTCCATTTGACGTTCCAAGGGCACCTGTAAAGCAGCCAGCGGTGTTAGTTGGCTCACCACTTAATTTTGTTCTAGCGTCCTTATTATCCCAAGTACATGCCAAATATGGTTGCTGGGCAGAGGTCCAAGAAGCAGTACCACTAGGGTTAAAGCTAGGATGATACGCTCCTTGGTTCAGCCTATTAACTGTTCCACATACTAGGAAATAGCACTGTCCATTAATGCCACATAAATCAGCCGATGTAGGACGTATTTGATACACACCAGCATCATTATAAAATCTTGCATCAATAATATTTGATGGTGGATTCTTACTAGAATAAAAATACTGAGTAGGTTGTCTATTTGACGTTGTATTTAAGCTTCCTTGGGGGATAGCATCATTAGTTGCTGAAAATCTCACACCGTATTGGTCTGTAACTGGGCTGATACTGGTCCAATCTCCATTCCCCGCCCCAGCAAATGACCTTTGACGTAAACGCCACTGAACCAATCGACCATCATCTAGGTAGTACAAATTGTTCTTAGAATTAGCTAATACTTTCTTTTTATTAGCATCACTCAAAGCAAAATAGTTTAAACCTTTCCCTTTTGAACCAGTATCACCATAGAACACTGCATAATAAGTTACTGGGCGAGCACTAGCCGAAGTAGCAGTGCCATCCATAGTTGTAGCTTGGGATTGAATTAGCCCATTTGGATAAACATACGGATTGGTTGTATTGACTTCTTCTAACCAAGCCTCAAATCCCCACATATCTACACGGTCGGTTACTACCTCAACATTCGTTTGGTCTGCTGCCTGAGCATTAAATGCTGCGGTAACAGTGGCGTGTGTAGTTACAACGCCCGTAGTTTTGTTGTAAGTGACTTTGCCATCGGGAGCTTGCGGGAGTTTAATTTTATTCCAAGCATCAAATGAATTTAGCGCATAAATATTAAATATTACGCCAGCAACATTTAATACTGGTGCATCCGTTTTAGATTTACCTCGTTGAGATGAGTTTAAAGGGTAGCCAACACCTAAAATATTACTAGTTAGTAAGTCAGTAAATAGACCCTCATTAACTACAATTCTAGATGCTAGTAAATCTGTATGCTTACCAAAATGCACAAAGCCACTTGCTGCAAATTCTTCATTATTCTGTGCACGTATTGCTTCAAACTGTGCTTGTGACATGGCTGCGGCTAGTACATCGGCGGCTATAAAGTTGCGGTTAACTTTTTCAAAAGCGGTACGGGCGGTATCTCCACCCGTGCCTGCTGGCTGGGTGCCAAGACTGATAGTTTCAAATGCCATGTGTTTACGTCCGATAGCGAAGTGTTAAGGATGAAATGCTTGTTCAAAAGTGGCGGTGATTCGGTACATGCCGCCACCTAGCGGGGTGTTTGTTTGCTGAGTCACTTTCCACAGTGAGGCGGTACCGAGTGGGGGCGTCCACGCAAAAGCCTTAAAGCCTTGGTGATCATTAAAGAATTCGGTGATCGCTTCAGCTGTGGCTTTATTTTTGGTAAATGTCAGTGGCCAGCTTTGAATTTTGCTGTTGATACCATCACCAACTGCCTGACGATAACCATCGCCAAACTGTGCGGTGCGGGTGCGATATTGGGTATCGCCTGTAGCGCCATTATCGGGTGCCCAAGTGAATGTCTGCGGCATTAGCGATAACCTCCAGCCATAGTGCGGCCAATTTGACCATTAGGGCGTAAATCCTTCGCCAATAGCTCGCGGTATTTTTGCTCGACAAACTTACCCAGCTCGCTGCCGAACTGACTTAAGGCAGGGGTATCGGCTTTGGTTGTGGCATTGCCACTTTGATCTATGTTGACCTCAACATGCACCACGCCAGCGCCTGCCGTTGCCGAGGCTGGCACGCCGTTATAGGCTGCGCCGCCAACTATGCCGCCATTGGCGTAGCCTTTATTGCCTTTGCGCATGGCTTCCACTGTGGACACGCCGCCAGCAGCCGCTACATCACGCTGCGACCAAACGACCTCGCCCTTGTGAACAATACCTGCAGGCTCGTATTTCCCACCAAAGCCAGTAAAGCCGCCAGATGAGAATCCAGTATCGCCAACTGCGCCTCCATCTGCGAAACCACCAAACATATTCCCCACCAGACCAGCAATGGCTTTTTGCATGGCAATTTTGGCAATATCCGCAATGATGGATTTAGCGAGCCCGGCAAAGCCAGCCTTACCCGTCATTACAAAATCGGTAAGCGCGTCGGTCATGCCGCCAAAAGCACCATCCATGAGGGTTTTGGTTTGGCCTGCCATGTCAGCTGCGGCATCAATGTAGTTTTGCATTGATGAACGGGCACCGTTAGTCCAATCGGCTTGTTTGGCGTCGAGGGCTAAATAGTATTCATCCTGAACGGCCAAGCGTGCGGTGAGGTTATCTTTCAACATAGCAAGCTGTTGTTGATACTCTTCATCAGTCGTTCGGCCTGCGAGGTTATCTGATAACGCTTTACCCTGAGCACGCTCGATATCTTGCTCAATGCCTTGGCGATCACCTAGGCGTTGCTGGGCTTTGTCGCCAAGGCCAAAGGTGGCAAGTTTATCGGCGTTGCGCTGTTGTTCTGCGGCTAGGTTAGCAGTGAGATTGGCGCTGTAGCTTTGTGTTCGCAGGGCTTGATCGCGCAATTTTATTTGCTCTGCCAGTGCGACATTCATTTGGTTTTCGGCGCGGAGTTGGTCTTCTTTTGCTAGATAACTTTTTTGTTCAGCGGTAAGGATCTCTTTGTTTTTGATATCGGAGATTTGCTGCTCAAATTGCAATAGTTCTTTTTGTGCTTGCGTTAACTTAGTGCTGCTATCTAGCTGACCTTGCAAGCCTGCTTGGGTTTCGCGCAAACGCATGAGATACGTAGTGGCGGCATCGTCAGCAAAGGCTTTGGTGGTTTTGGCAGAGTCTTTAAACTTTTCTTCAATGGAGGCGAGTGTGCGTTTGATTACCTCAGGATTAAGTAGGGCGTTGTTTGGGTCGTCCTTGCGCAACTTGGCAAGTGCTTGATTATATTTTTCTATCTCTTTGGTGCGCTTTTGCTCATTGGTTAGGCTTTTTTCATTTTCAGCCGCCAAATACTTGATCTGCTCGATGCGCTCTTTTTCTAATTTATTAGACTCAGCCTGCTGTTCGGCAGCTTTCTTTCCGGCATTCATTTTTGCTTCAAACGCTTTACGGCTTATCTCAAGAACCTTCAACTCAGCTTTATAAGCGTTAAGGTCTGTATATCCCTTTTCCCCAAGCCTTGATGTTTCAGCGTTTATTTGGGCTTTTTTTTCCTCTATCTGTTTGGTTACTTTAGCAAGTTCTTCATTTAGTGATGAGGGTCTGCCAACGTCGAGCATGGCGTCCCACGCCTCGGCGGATATCTCTTTTACCGCTTTCCATGACCTTTCGACATAGCCAAGGTTTGAAGTGATATCGCTAGTACGATCACCTATTGCGTCGCTATAAGCCTTAAATGCTAAGTTTGATGCCTCGGTGGTCTTACCCGCTTCTTTTAGTGCGACAATCTGCTCATAAACAGATGCGGTGAGGAAGTTGTATTTTTTATTGAGTTCTTCAGCCGCTTTAACGGGATCATCAGCAAGTTTGACAAATTCTGCCACCGTATCGGCGACCGCTTTGCCGGTGACATTTTCCATTTGTACGGCTGCAAGGCCGACTAATTCGATTTGACTGGCGGTAAACTTGCCAGTATTAGCAACCTCTGCCAGTGCAGCAGCGGCTTGGCGTTGGGTGCCACTAATGGCATCAATACGCTTGGCGGCATCCATTAATTCGTCTGAAGTAGTACCTGCAGAATTGCCCGTTAGTATTAATGCATTACGTAGTCTATCTGCCTCTATGCTGCCTTGGTAATACGCCAGCGCCATTACGCCAGCTGCTGTGGCGCCCACAGTAAATGGATTAACCAAACCAGCAATATAGCCACCCATGGCTTTAGCTGCTGGGCCCACGCCGCCAAACATATCTTTTAACTGACCGCCTTGCTGCAAAAATACGGTCATGGGGTTTTGACCACCTTGGAGCGATACGGCGATATCGGTAAACTGAGCAGGTAAACCGCGAGTTGCAAAGGCCATTTGTTTGGCTGACATGCCAGTTTTGTCGTACTCTGCACCCGTTTTGCCTAATTCGCTTCGCATAGTTGCTAAGCGTTTGGCATAAAGATCATATTCGCTGCCCGCTAAAGTGCCTGTCTCTCGATGCTTTTGGAGTTGTCGCTCCATTTTATCTAGCTTGGCGTACTCAGACACTAGTGGGTCAATCTGTCCCATTAGTCGAACTAGATCATTTTTTTGTTTTTGGGCTGCTCTAGCAACTTTATCCAATGACCGTTCGGCCGAGTCCATGCCAGCATTGAAGCTGCCTGTTTCTGCAATCAAATTTAGCGTTAAATTGCTTAATGAACGATTTGCCATTGGATGATCCTATTGAATATTTAGATTGGTTGGCCGTCCTTGGCCTTATTGCACTAATTTGAATTACTTTTTGATGGCGCTGGCTTTTAACATCATAAGCACATCATCAACGGTGGCTTCTTGCTGCGGCGCTTCATCCAACTGGCTGAACAACATGAAGTGTTCAAGATCGGCTTTGCCTCCGTGAATGATATTGAGGTGGTGCATTTGCGCGGCGGCAATGCGTTCTTGCCGTGCTTGAAGGCTTAAGGGGCCGAACTTTGCTCGGTAGGCGATCCAGTTGATGACTTCTCGGTGTGTGAGGTTTTGCTGGGCTTCTTCAATGGTTCGTCCGCCAACGCCTGCGAGGACGAGCTCGTGCCAGAATTCGTCGTCGGCGGTAAGGCTTTTGGGTCAGGTTTCAGTCCAATGCCGTTGACTTCGTTAATCGCGCCAATTAAGGCGTAACCTAATGAGTCACAGATAGGGCCATGGGCGTCATTACCGAGGATATCGTCAACCTCAAATAGCGGCTTGCCGTGTTCATCGACAATGCTGGACACAATGCGCGAGGTTAGCCAGTCAACGCCGAGATTGTAGTTGCGGGCTTCGGCTTGTGCGGTGGCAAATGACTCTTTACGGATAAAAACTACGGCTTTATTGGTTTCACCATTAGAGTTTTTCCACGAAATTTCGCGGCGTTCTGGCTTTGCGGGAGAATAAGACCCCGACTGAATAAGGCTAGCAACACTTAATTCCATGTTTGTTCCTTGAGGATTAAGTTAAGACGGTTAAGCAAAAGCCCACTGATTAAGTGGACTTCATTTAGGTTAATCAGGCTTACCTATGATTAAGGCGTAACAGTCGCGGGCACCACCAAAGGATCGCCAGATACCTGAATGCCGATGGTTGACTTAACCACATCGTTTTGCGCAAACGCGAATGGATAAGCAGTCATGAAGCCTTCGAAGGTGATCCAAGTACGGGTTGTGGGTAAGGTGAAGTCTTTAGTGGTAACGGTTGGAGGAGTGCCAATGGCATCAGAAAAACCAATGGCCCATTTCAATGTAGTACCTGCCGTTTTTAATTGATGCAGGCGCATATGGCTGGGAATACGTGAGTCGACGTTAATGCCAAACGTTGCAGCACCAGGTGATTTTAGGCCTGATTCAAATTCACGGGTCATGGCCTCAAGCGGGGTGGTTTCGATGGAATCAACGGCACTGTCAATACCATCAATACTAGTCACCGCGATGACGCCTAAAATGGAATCATCTGCCGGATCGATTGCAT
The DNA here is from genome assembly GCF_001887095.2 of Shewanella sp. SACH. Lineage (NCBI taxonomy): Bacteria > Pseudomonadati > Pseudomonadota > Gammaproteobacteria > Alteromonadales > Shewanellaceae > Shewanella > Shewanella sp. SACH. The sequence goes on along the minus strand of NZ_MPDG02000001.1, from coordinate 769,872 downwards.
AGAGCTGTGTGCCCTGCGTTTTCATACTCATGTGTGTGCTCCTAACAATAGCCTTACGGCAGATACAAAAAAGCCCCTGCGGTTGCAGAGGCTTTGGGTTTTATGAAATGGTGTTTAGTGGGTTATCTTGTGACTATCCAATCGATGTCAAAGCTGTGACGATAATTGCCTGTTTCTTTGTCGCGACTATCACCGTTGTAATTGGTGGTATGCGCCTCTAATTCAGTGGCGAAGCGAATTGCATCACCTACGGCATTAGCCGAATTGCCTGAATCGGCATACACATCCACTTGCAGTGCAAAGGTGTCGGTATCTGGGCGGCCTGATATATAGTTTTCAGGGCTACCGCTTATCACCTGCCAAACAGCATAGGGCTTGGCTACGTTTTGCGGCGCTTGGCCGAATGGATAAAGCCGCGTGGGATTGGTACCGAGTAAATCAGTTACTGCCGTGCTTTCTCGACACACGACAAAAATGGGCGCCATACTCATGAAAGTGCCTTATCGAGTTCTTTATCAAATTCAACCGTAAAACGGCCGATCACTTGATTGATGTTATTGGCCAGTGCCGGACGCATAAATGGCTGTGCTTGGGCGTGTTCGGTACCGAACTCGACTAAATGCCAGTGTGGGGTATTACCGCGCGCACCTTCGTCGGCGTTCGGTGTAGGAATACGGCCGCGATTAGTTGCAATACCCACTCGATACATGATCACGCCTTCGCTTTTAAATAGCCGGCTAGCAAACTGCAGGGTGACGTTGTCGCGAATGCGCCTACCTGTTTTGGGGTCGTCCACATTGAGTGAATTTTCTTGAGCCGCTTTTTTGACTATGCCAGCAGCTTTGCGCAGCGCGGTACGTGTACCGGTATCAAGCACGGTTTGGCTAACCTTGTTCATTTTGGCTTTAACTTCTTTTAAGCCAATGAGACTGAAATCGAATTTTGCGGCCATCTTAAAGCCCCTGATTAACGCCATCTTTACAGCGCAAGCGCCACTCTTGACGCCCTGTTATGTCGGTTTCTACCGATTGGATATCGTAGGTTCTGCCATCCCATAAAATGCGGCATTGGTATAAAAGGCTTAAATCAATGGGGAACCAACGAAAATTAATTCTTGCGCTGGTTTCAGCTTGTTTGGCATCTGCCGCAAATAATTCTCGACCAGCGCCGGTTAATACCTCTGCAGCGAGCTTATCGAGGGGTTTAACCCCTAGCGTGAGGGTTTGCCATTCAATGAGATCACCACCTGATTGGGGATCCTGAGTTTTTATCGGTTGTTGGATATGAACCCGGTGACGTAAACGATGCGCTAGCATTAGATGCCCCAACCAATTCGATAAGGCGTTAATTTTATTTCTGCTGCTTTGCGCAGTTTTGCCGCATCTTCTGGTGTTGCTTGATAGTTTGCTTGCAGTAAAATCATTACGCCCATAGTGATACTTGCTGGCAGTTCTGCAGTCGTCTCATCAAGCAGAATAGTAAGGGATTCCCTTCCCATAAATTGACAGGCCTCATCCTCGGCGGCATTGAGCAATAATTGCAGTTTGGCATCATCCTCATCGTGGATAACGTCAAGAAATTGCTTGGCTTGCTCTAGGGAAATGGTGCTCACTGAGGACTCCTGAATAACGGATTAAGCTTTAGCTTTTTTTGCAGCTGCGGCAGCGGCCTTAGCATCTGCTTCTTCTTTTGCCTTGGTTTCAGCTTCTGCAGCGGCCTTAGCGTCTGCTTCTTCTGTTTTTTCTTCCGGTGCGCGCTCAACTAATTTGTTGTGCTTTAGCTCATTGAAATGATGTTCATCCACTTCAAATGGTTTTGATGCGCGGGTTTTTACTTCCTTTTCAAAGTAAAAGGACTTAAGTGCAATGGCGAGAACTTTAGCCATGGTATTACTCCTATAAATTGGTCTTGATAAAAACGATAAAGGCCGAAGATATTCGGCCTTTTTGCTTTTAGTTATCAGTTAAGTGATTTTGCGCTGTTAGGCGAAAGTGAAATCGCCAGTGACAAACGCTTCAGGACGATAAACCGCAAGTGCTAAACGTTCTTCAGCACGGATAGTCACCATGTTTAACTCAAAGTCTTTGTCGTTCTCGGTAGAAATTAAGACTTCAATATCCATACGGTCATAGATCTGCGCGCCCATTTGGAAGGCACCGACTAAGAACTCGTCTTGCACAATCGCAGAAGTTTCTACAACAGGACGATTCCACAAGGTTGCGAATGTTTGGCCTTGAGGTTTACCAATTAAGTAATTCCCATTGCTATCTTTAAGCATTTCAATCACAGCCCAGTCGATCGGATTGAGTACGATACCGTCGGAGGAGTATTCAGCTAAAGCAGCTTGTAGCATTGCAAGACGAATGCGGTCAATATGCTGCTCTGCAGTGACTGTTGCACCTGCTGGTTTAACGTAAGCACTAGCTTGCGGGATAATACCGTGCAGGTTAGCGCCAGTATTATTGCCGTACAGCAGTTGCGTTTCTTCAGCAAGCATTAAGCCATAACGAGCACGAGCATCGATGTAGCTAGCTAATTGCTCGGCATCATCCAAGATTTGGCGGCTGGCTTTAAAAAGATGCGGGATGGTACGTACTGCATTATTCACTAAACCAAAAGTGATATCTGAATACGGTTTTTGAGTATTTTCAGCAGTTGGGGCCGCATTATTGGTAAAGCCAGTTTCCTTCACATATTCAACGCTGTTGCTGCCAGTTCGACCTGGTGCAATCAAATCGCGAATCGTGAAGGTGCGCTGTGGAGGTGCAACGATACCAGCCATACGATCAGGGCGGACTAATGCACCACCTGAACCTGTGGCGGATGTAATCGCTGAACGTGGCATTTGCACACGACGACTACCACGGAAAGAGCTGTTTACCCCTTCCATTTCTTTGTCTTTCGCTACTCGCTCACCGATCGACATTTCACGTTCTTCTTGCTGACTTTGCGGTCCCTTAAGCAGCTTTTGCTCAGCTTCTTGCAAGCGAGCTTGCAAGGCACCCTGCTCTAACAGCAGCTTATCGACCTTGTCACGGGTTTCGGCATGCATTTCACCAGAAGCCTTGATCTGCTTATTGGTTTCTTCTGCCGCCGATTTAATTTGATCACCAATCTTGGTTAGATTGGCACCTAATTCTTCTACTTGTTTTTCAAAATTTGGGTTTGGCATAATCGCCTCCAGTTATTTAGATAAAATGGTGTTTGATGCGTTGATTAACGCAGTTAGATCGGGGGCGACAGCGTTTTGCGTATCGGACACATCAGCATTTAGCGTGATGCCGCCAGCAGCGCTCGGCGTACTGGACTTTAAATCTTGCAATAGTTGACGGCGTTCACTGCGCGGAACGCCTGCTTTTGCCATCGCGGCATCGACTTTTCGTAGTGAGTTCGCGCTGGTGTTGTCGGTTGATTCGCCAATTTCAGCAGCGGATAAAGTGCCAGCCGCAAAGCCAAGTTCTACGGCTTTTTTTCCACGGATAAAGGTTTCTTCATCCATCATGGTTGCAATGGCTTTCTCGCTCTGCCCACTGCCTTCAACATACAAATCGACCATGGCGGCATCGAATTCTTCCATGTCATCAGCAATGTTTCGCAATGCATGGCGGTTACCGATGGCAAATACCCAGCAGTTGTGGATCATCAGAAAGGCAGAGCTGGCGACAAAGCGCTCATCAGCTGCACCCGCCATGTAAATGACGGATGCGGCAGAAGCTGCGAGGCCAAGCACTTTGGTGGTCACTTTGCCTTTGTGCTCAAGCAAGCGGTTATAAATGGCGATACCTTCGAACATATCGCCACCGGGAGAATTGATGTAGACGGTCACATCTTTATCTGCGCCGATACTGCGTAGCGCAGCATCGATACGCTTCAGCGTGACGCCTTCCCCATACCAGTCCTCGCCAATGATGCCGTAAACCGTAATGGTAGATTCAGTGTTTTCAACCGCGGCCTGAATCGCTGGGTTCCACAGCTCTTGCGCACGCGGAGAAACATCGCAGCGCACTCCGCTCTGCGAGAAGCTTTTTGGAAATGGCATTGCATTACTCCTAATTGAGGCTTGCTCTATGGTTTCTTCTGATTTGGTTATTGATGGTGGAGATTCATACCATTGCTCAATGACTTCATCAGTCCCTTCGGGACGATTATCACTTTTAGAACGGCTTAAACATTCTTCTTTACCGGGGTCGATTAAGTGAAAAACGGCATCATGATCATGATACCGATCTACCGTTGACTGGCTTGGATTAGTGTGAATTATCCAACTGTCATGGGTAACACCTTTGAGTATGTTATTGATAGCTGACCAGCGTACTTTGCCTGCAATCTTCTTAATTGATCCTGTTGATTGATGCCTTACTACTGAGCCTAATGAGGATGCAAGTTTGTCATAATCAACCACGACATCATCGTCTTTACGATTATCATTAATGTAAGTTGACTTACCTGCACATGGCGGGCCTACAACGATATTAATAATTGGCATTATCCACCCTGCTTGTCTTGATTAAGCCAGCTATTTAATGCGGCTTGTACTTTTGCAGATTCAGATTGAGCACCCAGCTGATCAATGGGGGCTAAGTTGGTTTGAACAGTTAACACATCGGCATTGCCGCCACGGCGCGGTAAGTTTTCTTTTACGCGGCAGTCGTCACGGGTGTAAATGCCGTTTTGAGTCATTTTGCTGTAGAACTCTGCCCGTGATGCACTATCGCCACGAAGTAGGGCTTCAAGGTTATATTGAGCGTACTGAGTTTGACGCTGTGCTGGAGTGAGCAAGTTGATGCTAATTGACTGCTCAATGCGGCGGATCCAAGAAGATAACGTCAAGGTGACAAAGCCGATCATCTTTTGCTCTAACCCTGTGCCCCAATTGCTATCTTTACCACCAAAACCAATTAATGAAGGGTCCACTAAAAACCAGCGGCAGATTTCTTCTACGCTGTAGTTTCGCGACTCGAGTAACTGGGCATCAATCGGGTTGATGCCAATCAACTCAGGGGTAACACCTTGCTCAAGTACGGGGGATTTACCCGCGTTCATTGCGCCTGTGATGGTTTTTACATACTCACGAAATTCTGCGCGCTGATCAGGTTTTAATATGCGATCTACCTTGAAGGCGACTGTTTTTGTCATACCATTTTTAAAGGTATTGGCGCTAACATCTTCGGCTGACATAGCGCCGCCAAATACATTGGCACCATAGGAAATAGTCGATAAGCCAATCAAACCATCCAGCGAGAATGCGGGGATGTGCATCATGTTTTGCTTTTCTATTTGACGTTTTTTACCCTTTCTAGGTGTGTACCAATACACTAGACTGCCGTTATCGGCGAGATCGATATCCATGCGGTGTGGCATTAGGAAATCGAGCGCGATAATGTCGGTACCTGAACGGTGGATCTCAATGAATGCATTACCCTTTAGCAGCAATGAGGCTATGACGGCTTCCCAAAACTGCATTGCTGTCATGTCAGCATTTGGCTTAAGGCTTAACACATTTGATAGGCTGCCTTGAACCTGTACTCTGCCGCCATCACTTTGGCGCTCGTATAACCCCAATGGCAGCATGGCAACGGTTTCAGCAATGCGGCGAACACAGGCCCAAACTGCAGCAAGCTGCATGGCAGTATTCACATTAACCGTTTTGCCGCTTTTTGAGGTTGCCATTAATTGCGACCAAAAATCACCGTCTGTGAGCCTTAAGGTTTTACCCATAAAACTATCTAACGATGCAAATGGTTGGCTTGCCGCTTTCGCAATGACTGAACCTAATGAGTTGGTTGGTTTCACGCAGTCATTCCTTTACGTAAAAATGAGGCGCCAGCGAATGCAAACAATGAACCCGCTAGCAATGACCAGCCAAGCCCAAAAAGAATGTAAACGCCTGCGACAGCCAGTAATGAACCTGTGAGCGCTAGGGCAATGAATAGAGCAAGTGGTGTGTTCATTAGTAAATTGGGTCCCTTATCGCTGCTAACCAATCTTCGGTATCATCTATGCCATCTGACTCTAATGCCGTTCCCACTGCCATTGCGGCGGCGACTACGCCATCGATGCGGCCTGTGGATTTTTTCTTGGTAAAAATACGGTTGTCTTTGGCGTCGGCCTCAAGCACTGCGCTTGCTGCGTTCCACCTTAGGCATGGGTTGGTTTTGATTCTGATCTGCTTACTGGTGATCAGCTTTTCGAACTCTTCAATTGAGCGTGGCATCCACAGGTTTGATTCAGATGCTTTGTAGTAACCCTGCCCGTGTTTAACCAGTGGGATAAACACGTTTGCCTCTGTTAGCGCTGGCGTTAAATAGTTAATACGATATTGGTCGAAGCCGATGCATTTGATATCGAACTGTGCTGATAAGTCGGCGATGCGTTCGGCGACAAAGCTGTAGTCCACTGCATGCCCGGGTGGTGCATGGATAAAACCTTGCCTTAACCATGCTGAATACGGCACGTTATCGGTGCGTTCTCGGTCAAGCAAGGTGTCTTTTGGTGTCCAAAACTCGACTAATAACGTTTTTACTCGCGGGAAGTAAAGCGCTAATGCCGTTAAATCTCGGGTACCGGATAAGTCGAGCCCGCCGTAGCATTCTTCGCCGAAGAGTTCGCTGATATCAAAATCATCTTCACAATCTGTCCATGTGTCGGCTGATAGCCAAGGCGAAGCAGAATCTACCCACTGACAGAAGTTTAAGCGCCGAACAATGCTCTCTTTGGCTGGCATGCCCTTGGCTTGTGTAACCTGTTCACGCAGGTATTTGTGCGTGAAGGTATACCCGAGTGACGGGTTTGCTTTCGGCCAGCAGCTTTCATCATTGATTGGGTCGTCACCTTCATCGAGAGAACAGATAAAGGCGAAGAATGAGTCATCTTCTTTGGTACCCGCACAAATGGCCTTGCCATATTCGTGGTATGAGTAACAAACGCTGGTGCGGTCGTGGCCTGAGTTGGTGATCATGAAGATCAGCGCTTGCTTGCGGCCTTTGGTGCCGGCGCGCATCATTTCAACGACGTTGTTATTCTTGTGTTCGTGAACTTCGTCAATCAGCGCCATGTGTGGACGTGGGCCTGATTGGCCGTTGTCCGAACTTATTGGCCTAAAGAATGAATTCTTTTCGAGATAGGCTAGGTTCCAAACACTCTGCCCAGTTCCCGATTTTTTTAATCTTGAGCTTAACTGTGGTGACTGGTTGACCATGGAAACCGCATCGCGGAATAGGATCATGGCCTGATCTTTTTTGGTCGCGGCGGCATAAATTTCCGCACTTGCCTCGCCATCAGCGACTAAACCGTAAAGCCCTATTCCACCTGCGAGCGGTGATTTACCGGAACCCTTGCCACTCTCTACATAACACATGCGGAATCGGCGGGTATGGTCGGCATCTTTCCAACCAAACAACGAACCAACAATAAAGGCTTGCCAATCTAGAAGATGGAACGGCTTACCTTCGTGGTCACCACCACTTAAGCGCAATACTTTTGGGAAAAAGCTGATCGCACGGTTTGCTGCGGCTAAGTCAAAATAAAGGCCACGTTCGTGGCCTGTTTCTAAGTCTTTTAAATGCCGTTTACAGGCATTACGGATGTCTGGTCCCGCTAAGAACTCGCCTGATACAACTTGCTTGGCCCAACGAGTAACACGATCTTCTATATCATCCGAAGAATTCGTCGACTTCGTCTTTTTTCTTGGCGCCATCAGTTACCTGTACTTTGCTACGGGCTGATGGGGTTAGCCCAAATTCAACGAGATAGGCTCTAAAGCGCCGATCGGCATCAGCCAGCATTTGCACGGCTGGGTTAGCCTTCATTAGCATTTGCTCGACTTGCGTTAATTCTTTGGTTTCGTCATCAACGGTTTCGGCGATGATTTTGATACTTTGGTAGGTTCTGCCGTTTTGCTTAATTTCGTCTCTGAGCTCAAGGATTTCGGAGTAAACATCACATAAACGCTCAAGGGCCATACCATCGGCAAGGGTAAGAACTCCCATATTTTTTAGTAGTAGGGTGAGTTTTTTCCATGCGGCTTTGGCTCTTGGGCTTAAGTGAGCTGGCATGCGAGGAATACCTGCTTGCAATTTCGGCTCTTTTTTATTGAGTGGCCGCTTGCCTGGGTTCCCTGTAACTAGCTTGAGCGCAGTGGGGGTGGTTTTTCTTCCTACTGCCACTTTTCACCTCAATTAATCTTGTTCCAATGGTGGTTAGGGTCTGTGGGCTTGCCGCTTTCATCAGCGCCAGGCTTTACCCCTCTATTCTCCATTATTTTTTTAGTGCTATCGTGGCAAAGCTTACAAAGCGGTTGCCAGTTGTTGGTGTCCCAGAACAAGGCTTGATCACCTTGGTGTGGAATTTTGTGGTCAACTACAGTCGCGGCTGTGATCTTGCCTTTTTGTTCGCAGAAGCAACAAAGCGGGTGACGACTTAAGAATGTTTCTCGGGCTTTTTGCCAACGTCCACCGTACCCGCGCTCTGCGGTTTTACGCTTGTCATCACGCCAGCTAGGTTTTTGACTCATAACTCATCTGAGCCATCTAAATAGCCTGATAGCTTTTCTTCTTCTGGCCCTGAGGCCATCATCTGATCAACGATTTCAAGATTACTATTTACCAGCTGACTGATCGCTGTGGTTTGGGCATTAATGGCGGCGGTAAGGGCTTGCATTGATTCGATTAAATCATCTTGCTTGCTTTGCTTGATGACTGGCGGCTTAGTTTTACCTTGAAATGTTGGGTATGCCGCATTTAATGCAGTTACATCAACCCAATCAGCGGGTACCAATGGCACTAATGATTTTGCGCCATTGCCGCCATTACCAATATCAGATTCGACAGCTGGAACTGAAACGATGGCGCCATTGAAGACCACTACGACTTTATTCATTGCCGTCATCCATATTGATTGCTTTTAAGTTGCCTTGCTTAAGCAATGCCATTCTCGCTTCGTGAAATTCTCGGTTTTGCTTTTTCTTTTCTCGCGAGAGACGATATTGAACAATGCCTAAAGCGATTGTTGATGCGATACCCAACAGCAACGCAATATTGTTGAGTGACAAAAAGCCGCCTATTGCTGTTGAGATCGAAGCAATATAGCTTCCGGTTGTCGTAGCTTTATCCATAATTGGCGCCAATGGTTTGATATTCATTGTTAGCCTCCGATCACTCGGTAGACAGTTTAGATTTTTGCTCGTTAATCCATGTTTCTAGTGCTAGCCAATCTCGGTCACACAATGAAATCACTTCAATCAACGAATTGGTGTATTCAGAAAGTTCTTGGTTTTTCTTGCTGGAATATCGTGGCGCTAGGCACTGGCTGATCAGTTCCTGTGGCGGGAAAACATACTTTATCTTGGTGACGGTAACGGTTCGCACATCTGGCTGAACGCTCGAGCAGCCTATTAAGATCTGCAGGGATATCAGCAGTGCCCCAAGATTTCGTTTTTTCATCACTGGCCCCATTAAAAATTTGCTTCAATTCTTTATTACTTGCGGCAAATTCCTGCTTAATTTCGTTTCGATCACGTTCACGATTGCTTAATGCTTTCGCTAATAAGCTAAGGCTAGATAACAGGTTTTCTTTATCTTTTTCAGCAACTTCAAGCGAGTCTGAAACAGAGGTCAAATCCTTTTGCAAGTTTTCCCTTGATTGCTCAGATATAGCCAAATCACTCTTTAACTGTGCTATTTGACCCTGATTTATCATCAAAAACACACCTAAAGCAAAAATGGAAACGACCAATAAACCGATAACTAACGCAATGATTTTATTCTTTAATGTACTGAACATTTTCAAGACCTTCCTGCGCCAGAAAAAAGGTTTCATTTCGCGGTTTTGTATAAAGATGGGAGTGCACGGTCAGTTAGGCAAAAGCTCCAAGGTTTCGACCCGCCCCACCCCCACTGACAACGCCTCAACCGATTCACAGGCGTTGATTTCAGAGCCTTTACCGAAAGATTTGACCGCTGGCATCATGAATTTAAACCCTTCTGTAATCGCTTCTAATAGCGTTGTGTTGGATATTATTTAGAGTAAATCTACTGCAGTGAATCAAGGCAGCGCTTATGCCGCTCTTGCACTCGAACCCAGACTCCATAGCAGCGCTTGTTGCCAGGCGTTGAACAGTCATAGCCAGCGACAGTGCGATACTGCGGAAGCAGAAGCGCATCACATGCCTGTTGATATTCACCTTTGATTACATGATCACGCATAGGTGAGTTTGACCATCGCCCAATGCCGTACTGGTAAACCCAATCGATATAAAGATCGTAAGATGCTTGGTTAAGCTCGGCATTTGGTAAGCTATTGCGGAAGCGTTCCTCATCCTTTGAGATGTGAGCCTTAGCTGCTGTAAGCGCATTAACTGGGGTGAATTTATCACCAAGCTTTACGGGCCGACCATCTGCGTGATAAGTGGAACCGAAACCGCCTGTTGGTCTATCTCCTTGCACCGGTACTGTAGCGACTGGCGCAAATCCTTCTGAGGTGACCAAGGTGATGAAAGCTGCAGCTGATAGGCTAAGGCCTGTGACTATCATCTTATTGCGCATGCTTTTACTTTCCGATCCGTGGTGAACCTAACGGACCTGTATCTGGCGCTTTTGCAGCCATGAGCTTCAAGCTTTCTACCTGCAATGCTTCAGCTTCAGATAGCAGTTTGATGATTTGAAGATTATTTGACTTAACCTTCTCTGCTAATTCGCTTTTATCATGCGCAACACGAGCCGTCTTCTCAGCGACTTCTTCTTGCAATTGTTTAAGCAGTAACTCGAGCTTGAATCCATTTGGATTGGCAACACTCATCAAAATCTTATTCATAGATGCCCCAAAACAAAAAGCCCCAGCAGATGCTGAGGCTTCAAGTTGAACAATAATTTAAGGTGCAGAAATGCAAAAACCACCTTTAAGGTGGCTTTAGATGCTTTAATCCGCATTGTTATAGCACGATAGTGAATCTATGCGGCTGGGTCAATAGATGCTGATGAGCCTTTATGGACACTCAGGCAAACTAAGTAGATTATTTGGCTGCTCACCATCATTCTCAGTTTTCAAATATTTATTACCCTTGGCACTGGTGGCAATGATAACCCAAACTGAATGCTCACCAACGCCGACATAAAATTTCCACTTGCCCGACTCAATTCCATCAATAGCTCTCTCTAGAGAGATTTTCCATCTTGTTCCATCTTGATTTGTTCCACCAACATGGCTTATTCGCTCATGCGCACTTGCACGATCCGTTTTATTAATACATTTAATTTGATGATTATCTGCCACTTCCTGCTCCTTGGTTTTAAATGGATCCGTCTAAAAAGCTACAAATTATAACCTTTTTAACTTAGGCAATTATTCATATAAATAAAACAGCATTGATCACATTTATTACTTATCACTTAACTGATTTATAAATCTTTTAACTCAAAGAAGCCGTGACTATCTTTCATTCCAAAATAAACAACGCAACGGCCTTCATCGCAAACCCATACTAGATTTCTGGCTCTATCTATATCGACATGCTTTAGCCTTGTTAAAAGCTTGTATGCGGCAATCTTGTATAGCTTTAAATAATCCTCTTTTGTTGGATGAAGCATTAAATTTACAAGATCATAAATACTGATCGCAAAAGACTCACCGACATCAACACTGAGAATGTCATGTATCAGCTTTTCAATCTGATTTTCAAAATGCATATCCACGGCAACGATATCTTCTGCGCCAATGGTGTAATTTCGTTCGTTATTCATGATTTTTAGCTCTTAAATTTCACTATCACGATACTAAACTCATACCGCGTTCAATGTCTATTCCAGTTGGGACGAACACAATCTTAAGCCCGATCTTCTTGGCGTAGTAATACTCGGCGGTGGCGCCATCTGATTTGCGCCAACCGGGCAACATCACTATCTCACTGCAGGCGCGGATCATGGCGTAACAGATATCCATATACTGGGGTTCTGTGAGCCCAACGGGCAACCCTGCAGAGTGCAACACTACTCTGCCTGTTACGGCCAGTTCCTCTGCTGCACTAAAGAATGCCAGCTTATTGGCCTCGACGTTGCCACTGATTGGCCCAGCAATATAGGTGGCAATCATTAATCATCACCTGGCGGGTTCATGATTGATGTTATTTTGTTGGCAGGCGCTTTATGGCGCACTGGAATATAACCGTGCTTGCTAGCGCAAAAAGAGTTAGCACAGCAATACTCACCAAATAACCAATAACGTTTTTGCATTGGTTTCTGACAGTGCGGACAACACGTGAAATTTCTCGGTACGGGATGCACTGGCGGTTTTGGAACTAACCCG
>NZ_MPDG02000001.1:547883-757565 GCF_001887095.2 Shewanella sp. SACH | reverse complement strand
GCGGTTTTGGAACTAACCCGCCGCTTCTATATCCGACATAATCAACACCCAATCCTTCTGGATTGGCAATAGCTTTAGATGAATAAGCCTTTCTAAACTCTGCATGCTCATTAATAGAAGTCTCTAGGTGCTCATAAGCCGATGGCTTGTCATCATATAGATAGTCATTCATTGCTCTGGCTAATGAGTAAAAGCCACTCTTATCTTCTGGATGCGATTCAGATAAGGCGCTAACTGTCATACTCAACGCCTTAGGATCTGGAAACACTCCGGTTAAACTTGCTCGATATTGACTATCAATGCTGTTGAACTGATCAAGCAGGGCCCGAAGATCATCAGCGCGGATCAGTCGATGTGTCTCACTTATTCCATGTTGACGCTCAAAAGCAGCAGCGGATAAACGCTTTAATGTATGCGAGAAGCTCACTTGCCACCTCGCTTATTAAATCTGTATAGCTTTACATAGCGCTTAAAAAATAGCGGGATCAGCCCAATGCAATGGGTTCTGATCTTGTCGTGTTGCTTAGATATATCCGACAAACACTCTTGGCAAACCTCTTTAATGTCAGCGGTTTGATATTGTCCACTTAGGGGCGTAGTTGGCTTATTAGCACTACAAATGTCACAGACCATTGGCATCACCACTTTTAGATATATCTAGTTTTTGCAGCCGCTCAATTTCAGCATTAAGCCGCGCACATTCACGCTTTAACATATCAGTGTCAGAATATAGGGACTGAAGTTGTGTAAAAGCTGATCGCGCGGCCTGCTCACTACTCTGGTAACTAACTCTCCACGACTCGTATGATCCAGTATTCATGGTTATATATCCTCAATGGCTCGTATTACTTGCACGATTCCTTTCATGGCAACCTCTGGGAAATCTGGGCATTTGGTACTCCACTGATAAGGCATGCAAAGATACCCGCGAACAGCATCACAGGTGGCCTTGTAGCTATCTATTGTCAATTTAAGCTCTTCAATTTCAATTTGCTGCTTAGTAATTAACTCATCTTTAGTCATGGTCCACCTCACATGTAATTACAAATATCACAGGCCATTAGCATTACCTCCAAACAGTGCCTGGCGATAACACTTAAGCTCGGCGATTGATTCTCTGATATCAGCCAAAGCTTCATGCTTGTATTGCTTGGCTGCTATCGCCTCTTTGGCTAGTTCTGGCGCCCATGCCATGGCTGCAAGTGCCAAGGCAGAAATATCCAATTGACGATAATGCATGAACTGGTGCAACTCTGGCATTTGGCAAAGAATGAACGAACGGTCAAACATGATGGAGTTACCAGCGAAGATCACCCCTTGTTTGGTTTCTCTGTCATATGCCTCAATACCCATTTGGCGAAGATGGTGAATGATCTGCTGTTCAGCCTCAAGTAACGACCAAGCAGACTGACGTACTTCATCAAGCAAGCCGCTCTTGGTATGGGTATCAATCGCCCATTGATGTGATCGGCTAATTACTGTCTCATCTTGATGGATCACAACTCTCAGCGCAGAGCCAACCTGATTTAGTTCTCTATCGGTAACGACTAAGGCAATTTCAAAAATGGGGTAATACTCCATACCCAACTGACCGTTATCAAGGCGATCATTAAAACCGCCAGTTTCAATATCACCGAATAAAAAGTAACTATTCATGGAAGTGCTCCTTAATTTCCTTGCCTATTTGAAACTGAAATGAATTAGGTTCATCAGGGTATAAGATTGGCCTCATCGTACCCTCAACGACATGGAATAGTGACATTAGCCATTCCATTGGTACCCATTTAGTCGCCACCAAGAAGTCACCTTCTATATCGCCAAGCCATACAGGGATGCCATAATATTTCCCATGATGACTAAAACCCTCCGCTATAGCCTGTTGTTCTGTCATGTAGCCAACCGCTTTTAAAACCTTCGCTTTACTCATTAAATATCTTCCCTTTGTGAAGATGCATAAACTAACCCGCAAACCACTTACGCCAACGGTTTAGGCTGTTTTACAATTAATTCCTGTCTTGGCACTGTCTTGATTCACACGCCCAATAAATGGGTTATAAATTGCCATTAAATGACTGTGCCACAACTCAATTGCTGCCCTCTTTTGGTCGGCTAAATAGGTATGAATGTAGGCTTGATCTAGCTTAGTCATCGAGTGGTTTAACATCTGCTCGGCCACCATGTAATCAATCCCTAAGTCAGCCCAACACGACCTTGCTAGTTTGCGTAAATCATGGGCCGTCCATTCACTGTTACTCACCTGCTTAACCAAACTATTCGCCGACCGTTCATCTAATCCACCATTGCGACAAGGATGCGGAAATAAATACCCACCGCGATACCCTGCAGCTTCCTGCATGGCTTTATGCCAACGTAATACATCAGCCATTAATTGGGTGATCGGGATAGTCAGTTGGGCATGTGTTTTAGTAATGTCGGCAGGGATCACCAACTTAGCATTAGCCTCGTCGTAATAGGTCCAGCGTAGTAAACGGGTTTCACCGATACGGGTACCGTAAGCCAGCATGATAAAAATGAGCATAGCGGCGCCATCGTTAGCATTACCTATATTCGTCAGCAGCTGCAGCAGATCAGTGGATTGTAGTTTTGGTGGCTTAGTCGCAATGGGGGTCGAGATAAAATCGGTAAAACTCAATGATGCCAGCGGATCATCACTAATCAACTTAAGCACTGTCGCCTGTTTAAATGCCTTACGTAAAATCGCGTAATACTGGCGAACGCTGCCCAATGCGTAGCGAGCCTGCAGGGGCCAAATCAATAGCTCATCGACCTTATGATGATTAAGCTCACTCAGCATCACATCACCCAGCACAGGGATTAAGTGCTTGGTGATGGCGCACTTGATATTGCGTTTGCGCTTAAGTGACAGACTGGTATCGGTTTGTGACCGGCTTAAATACCAATTTAATAACCCGCCGCAACTTAGCCAGGTATTAACCTTCACACTCTGATCTTGCCTATGCTGCATGCTGAGCGACGGTAAATCATCCAGCATGGCCTTAGCGCTAACTAGCGGCCAATCGGCAACCTTAGCCCAATTGGCCTTGCCGTCTTTATAGGTGATTAAGTGCCAGCTACCACGGCTGCGTGAACTCGCCAAACGCAGTCGCAGCGGAAATCTTGGGTCCCTGATTTCAGTAATAGACTTATCGGCAACCGCCCGTTTAATGGCGGCGTCACTTAACGCAATACAGGTCACGGCCATTAGTCACACCTCAGGTTAGTGCGGCAATCCGCGTAAAAATACTCGATCGCAATGGCTTCTTTATCTGCAGGTGATAACCCAACCTTAAACAAGTCAGCAGTCAGTTTTTCAATCAACTCAAACTCAGTCAGGATTAAGGATTGCTGCAGCTTAATCAGCTCATTATTGGCCGTTATATTCACGCCAACACCGCCGCATTTATCACAGCAATGCAGCTCAAACATCGGCCTAACTTTGCCAACTCCGCGGCAAGTTCTGCACTTTGGCAGCGCATTGATCTGGCGTTTAATCGCCTCTTTGGAAAGCACTAGCGCCTTATACTCAGGCGTTGATAACACACTGTCTTTACAGAGCAAGTCAAAGCGTTCATTCAATACTGACTGCTTGGCGAGTACTGCCATCAAGCGTTTGTTCTGGCGCTCTAGTGGCTCGATGCGGTGGCTGTCAGCATTACCAATCGCGGCATTGGCATCTAATTCATCACGGATCACTCGCACTGCAGCTTCAACGCCACAGGCCAAATCAACCGAGCCCATAGACTCGAGTTGATCGGCTTCTTTAACTAGGCGCTTAACTAAGTCGTTTACTGTCTCAATCATTTGGATAGCCTCTCGGCTAGCGCTTTATTGTGCTCATTAACCGCTTTCTCACACTCTTCAGTGCTATCAAATTGATACACAAGCTCACGGCTTTTACCTTCGTCATGGGCATAAAAGTGAGCAAAGGCGGTGCGGCGTTCTATCCTTGTGAATTTCTCAAGTTCTTGCTTACTCCAGCGGCGAGTGTGCCTTGTGGAAAGAACGCGACCTTGCTGCCAAGGGACGTTATTAAATTTAAGTCTGTTATCTGGTGCACTCATTAGTTCACCTGCTCATTTTCAGCAGCGACTAAGCGCAATACCCGCTTTGCATAGCGTTCGGCATCGGCTTGATGATGGTGCAGTGTGTCGACGCCAGTCATGTACTTGTCGTAAAAATGCTGGCTAAATTGTTCTGCAGTGATCTTGGTACCGCTTAAATCACAAAACGATTTAGTCAGCTGCTCAACCGTATTCAACATCTTTCCGGTACCGCAGCAATGCTGGCACTCACCATTACGGTGATAATTCAGCTTAGTGCCATGGCACTTAGTGCAAACGCGGGAGCCGCAAACCTCATTCACGGCCAGCTTTGCCAACGCAGTCGCCGCAATAGGCCTAAAGTCGGTTTCATACTGTTTGGCTAAGGCGTTGATCAGCAAATTCTCGGCATCAATATCGCCGCAAATACTGGCCTCTAATACTTTAACGCCGACTAAATACTTACCCTGCACCTGCGCGACAACACCCATAGCATCCTCCTTACTAAAAACCCCTTTGCCACCGACTGCAGCGCCAATCGCAACACCGCGGGGCGACAACAACTCAAATAAGCGCTCTATCGATATCATCTGTCAGTCCCTTGAGGTGATGGCGCAGTCGGTGCCGCACTCTTGTGAATAATGGCCAGTGCCATGCGAAATACACGGCTCTCTTTCGATTCAAGCGGATCAATGCGCGATACCGAGCTTTCAGGCTTGCGAGTCACATCTTCTCTCACCAGTTTTCTTAAATACAAAGCATCACTGAGCGTAGAATTACTGACACCTGCCTCTTTACACGCCTTTAAAATGGAATAGCCGCCAACATATAAATCAATCGCCTTTTCAAGATTTGAAGCACATAAAACCGATCTATCACGGAAAACCCCGCGCTTTTTTAGCGCTCTAGTGAGTGCGCCTTTGCTAACGTCAGCACGTTGGGCGGAATCAATAATCGATAACTGTTGAGTGACATAGAATGCGATCGCTTTATCAATGCGCTCATCAAACGATAATTTATGAGTTGTCATTATTCCCCCAGCCCAAACATGGCGATCAGTGCAGCATCGCGAGTGTCAGCATTGCTGCGCCCCGTCCAACCGGTGATCTTGTTAAAATAAACACTGCTATCCTTGGCTTTTTTAATCGGACCACGCAGCGGCTTTACCAAAGTGACTTTGATGCCCTTATCCTCAAGCACTTCTTTAATCAGTCTGGCCGTGGCTTTCACCTTGCCCAAATCTTCGGCGATACTCATGTTCACCTTGGCGTTAGAACCGCTTTGGCTAGGTGCATGGCCAACGTAGGCAAGCAATGGATTTTGCCCTTTAGCCGACTGCCTTAACCGCTTAGGGAATACCGGCTTTTTGTTATCCACATCTTCAAGTAACACAGCGCAAGGCGAGCTCGAAGCACTGCTAACCACAAACTCAATCAACTCACTAAAACCCATACTCTTAAGCGTCACTATTTCGTTGTTAACTACAGTCGCCACACCGCTTTTAGTCAGGTCAGGATCAATACCAATTCGAATCACGCTATACCCCTCTAAAATGTTTCGACTGCTGCACTAAAAACCGATTCGCCTGAAAGCGACCATCGCGCCCACCAATGGCAAATAAGCGTTCGTACTCAATCGACACTGAATGCTTAAACTGCTGAGGAATAACAGACATGTGCTTTTGAATCCGCTCGGCGTCTGAATCACCACTTCGGCAGTGATAAAACAGCGGGTATTCACGCGCACACCGAAAGCCTTGTGCGAGTAGATCAGCGGCAGAGAACTGAGTCGGAACAAACAACACTGCATCGTTAACCGCATCCTTGACCGTTGTGTTCGCAACGCTAGCTGAAGCCTTTGGCGCCACAATCGCGCTATAAAAATCAGGCGCATTTGCAGGTAACGGTTTAATTGCCAGAGCCATTTGCAGTCCTTAGCCCAAACTTTTGGCGCAGATCAGCGATAATCGAACATGCCTTTTGATTTTCAACTGGCTTGTTTACAGGGGCAGCAAGCGCCTTAGGAATACACGCATCAAAGCTTTCACCCTTCACCGCGCGGCGGCACATAACCTCATAGTTGCGTTTAAACAAGGGCCATGTTTGCTGCTCAGTACGGTTTTGCAGCTCATACCAACCCGTTTCACGGCCGGCGGCAAATACTGCGCCATGGCTCCAATTGTGCTCACTCGGCCATCGACCATGTGAACAACACTCCCGGTAAGCTTGTTCTGCACTAGGCAAGCCCAACTGTTCAGGCGTAGGCGTACACATAGCCACGAACTCCGCAGGGTTAACGCTCCATGGCGCGGTCGCTGCGCGTTGTTTAAATGCCTCAATACCGATCATCACCTCACTAACACTCAAACCTGCCTCGCCAATTTTGCTAACAAACTCCGCCACTACACTGCCAAGCTCAGCACCAAACCGATTGCTAAAATCACGACTGTACAGGTTCATAGTCGGCATCAATTGTGTGGCCACCACCGTGGTGATCTGTTGACTGCTCGAGTTGCTCTGCCATTTCCCGCAGTTCGCGGAATACTCTGGCTGTGGGGTTCTCATAGCGTTGATTGTGTGCGGCAGAATCGTTTGCATTGGTTTCATGTGATGTTCTCGCTAGCAGTTTGGCGTTAAGTTTGTCCCATTGTTTACGTAGGGTTTTTGGGCATAACACGTTGCTCGCCCAAAATGAGTCGCTATTGGCAAACTTAAACAGCTTGCAGATTTCATGGTGAGTGCGTTTGTCTTGCACGCGCATTAAGCGCACTTGGTTTGCCCAGTCAGGCCAGTTAGGCTGCTTTGCAGTGGGGTTAACAATCAGGACTTTGTTGAAGATGTACTCAGCACAGGTTAAGTCGTCCTGAGTACCCCAAAGTTTGCCATTCGGAGTTTGAACAGCGGCATCGGGTTTTACCTGTGTGTCGGCCATTGCGACAGCAATGTTCGACGAAGAGATCTTTTGTATTTCTTTTGTATTAGTGTCTTTCTTTTGTATCTCTCGGTTCTGACAACCTACGCTGTCGGTTTCGACAATGGCATTGTCAGAATCGACAATAATATTGTCGGTTTTAATAGTGGATTTTTTACCGTTAATCGAATGCGATTTC
This sequence comes from Shewanella sp. SACH, assembly GCF_001887095.2. Lineage (NCBI taxonomy): Bacteria > Pseudomonadati > Pseudomonadota > Gammaproteobacteria > Alteromonadales > Shewanellaceae > Shewanella > Shewanella sp. SACH. Next base: position 750,395 of record NZ_MPDG02000001.1, on the reverse strand, counting down.
TTGTCTTGCCACGCCGAAACAATCGGGTTAACGCCAACTTTACGACCGTCTTTTATGATGATATCGCGCGCAGTAAGCGACTTAATTGCATGACAAATATTGCTTGTTGTAATCCCCGTCATGTCGGCTAATTGCTCTAAGCAAACCCAATCAGTGGCCTTGCCATAGCCGTAGGTTCTACGGATCACCGCAAACACCACCCGACTCTCACGATCGCTTAATTTAGTACGGCACAGGGCATCCACCAGCGTATTGGAGAGTCGTAAATAACCATCATCCAAGTCTGCTTTCACCACCCCACCCCGCGCTTGTTGTTTGTGCTCAGCAACGGGCCGTAACGGCACCACATTGCTGCCACCAGCATCATGATTGACGCTATTAATTGATTCTTGTAACATCGTCTTACCTCGACTTCTTCAAACGTTTCTAGGTATTAAGCCCACAGCCTCCACAGCTCTAGTGGGCTTTCTTATTTCAACTCCACTGCACTACCTGAAAACTGATACCCCGCATCCAGTACCCGCGCCGCAATACCTTCAGCACTCGTCGTCGGCGATGTACGGATCACGTTAGCCAACAAGGCAATTTCATGATCCCGCTCAATGCGAGAAAACTCGGAAATTTTTTGATTACGCTCAATGCGAGCGAACTCGGCATCTTCTTCTGGGGTGTATGGGATATTTGCGTAGGAGTTATCAGTTAACTGATTTGCATCAACCTTTACCGCAATAACTGGATCGTAAGCTTTCATCACGTTCTCCCATTCGCTTTTAACCGCTCATGGTCATGGCGACAGTCGGCATCACAAAAATGACTTGCGCCTGTAATCTTGGTTAAGCAATAGTGGCATCTGCCAGTAAACGGCAATGACGGCTGGCGAACGCCCAGCGCGGCCTTGATGTGAATGTCGTTCTCGATGGCGGCTACATCTGCAATATCACTCATTGGATGCGCTCTTCATTTCTGATGAGTCTAGTTCGCGGCTAATGTGTGGCAATTCCCGCACTTGGCTGCTCACTACGGCTTTAAGCGACAGCACTTCGCGCACTGTGTTGGTGAGTTCGCGGCCGATACGTTCAAACTCGTCAGGGGTGATCACCCCATCGGCGCGTGAGTCGCGAATTTCTGCCAGTGCAATCCCCATCTGCTCGCTAATCATCAGCAGCTGATCGCTCAACTCTTCATCGCAGTTAACCGCCTCAGGCAACTTAACGAACACGCCACCACGGCTATGGCACCAAGCAGACACAATGCGATCGTCATCAGCCAGCGCAGTAAGATGAATCGCATCACGCAAGTACAAGTGATTGCTGTCGTTATCAGGGTTGAGCTTGTTGTACATCACCCCGGGCTGCTGGAATAAATCCTTGGCTAGTTTGTCTACACCGTAATCATGCCCCAGCGCATGGGCGGCATAGAGTGGATCGGTACATGAAAGGCTTTGGCGCTTTAATGTGAGTTTACTCATAGGGTTAGTTATCCTGTTTAGACACTAGTTAGCTAGGCAACCTGAGATGCTGAATTGGATTCAAGGGCTTTATCAGCATGAACCTTCAATTCACCACCCGTTAAGCGCTCGATTTGATAAGCGCGTAACTCTGGGACTTCATCACCCCATCCAGAAACTGAAGGGCTTTTAATATTCAGTGCAGCCGCGGTTGCTGCGGTTCCACCAAAAAACTTAAGGACATCTGACTTTTTCATGGAAACCCCTGAAATAGATTTAATAAAAACTAAAACCGATGATAGTAGGTTTTCCTACTATTGTAAACTAAAGCTACGGTTACAATTTGAAGTTTTTTATGTAGTCTTTCCTACGTATGATTTACGGAAATAGACCTAATGAAAAAAAGCATGGGGAAACGCATCGCCGAGCGCAGAAAAGAGCTTGGTTTATCTCAAGATGTAGTTGCAAAATATGTTGGTGTTAATCGTGTTTCTGTAAGTAATTGGGAAACTGACGGGAAAAACGGTACGTCACCCAAAGGTGCAAACCTTATTGCATTAGCTGAGCTTCTTAAATGCACCCCTGAGTGGCTATTAAGCGGTGAGGATGAAGCTTTAAAAACTGAAATCCGCGAATCTAATGCTCAATGGCATCCGGGTTTTGAGTTATGGGATGGCGATACACCATTAAGGGATGACGAAGTGGCCTTACCGTTTTTTCGTGAAGTAGAATTGGCTGCTGGCAATGGATCGACCTTTGTGCAAGAGAATGGCGGCTGTAAACTGCGTTTTGCTAAATCGACCCTTAAAAAGAGCAATGTGGATCCACAACATGCGGCCTGTGTGACGGTTTCTGGCAATAGCATGTTGCCAGTTCTGAGACATGGCACCACTGTCGGCGTAGACACCAGTAAAAAATCTATTATCGATGGTGAGATGTATGCCATTGATCACGATGGCATGCTGCGGGTAAAAATGCTCTATCGCACACCTGGCGGTGGCGTTCGCATCAAAAGCTACAATAACGATGAGTTCCCTGATGAATTTATTCAACCTGAAAAAATGCAGGAAATAAAAATTATCGGTTGGGTATTCTGGTGGTCAGTGTTAAACGTATGGAATAACTGATATTTATTTAGTAAAGGATTATTACTATGAAGCAAATATTAATATCTTTAATGCTATTTGTATTGTATGGATGTGCAACTTCAGCAGTCGATTATGACAAAGCAAAGCCTGTACCTGATGATCGCAATCTATTAAAAACAGATGGAAAATTTATATTTACAGTAGTTAGGGATTCTGGCTGGACAGGTAGCATTTGCTATGCCGATATTTACATTGATGACCAGTTAGCCGCGAAGCTAGAGCCAAGTGAGAAAGTTACACTTAGAACAAATGAAAACAGGGTGATGCTAAAAGTTACTAACTCAGGTGCCTCCATGTGTTCACATGATTGGGGCGGGAATTATTATGAGGCTTTTCTTGAATTAGATAAGCATAAAATATTCAGAATTCATGTAAATAATGATGGTAAAGGATTACAAATATTAGCTGGCGGAATTTATAAAAACTAAAGGAAAAGGCAATAACATGGATGATTTAACAGCAGATTTTTTAGCAAAACACCCTTATATTCCCACTCAATTTATTGCGTTAGATGCAGAAACGACCGGGCTCAGTGCTGACGTTGATAAAATTATCGAAATCGCCGCAATCAAGTTTGATCTGCTGTCGAACGAACATCCTGTATTTGAAGCGTTGATTAATCCTAATGTAAAAGTATCGCGCAAGATCACCAGTATTACTGGTATCACCAATGCGATGTTAGCTGATCAAGAAACCTTCACCGACATAGCGCAAGACCTAAAGCAATTTATAGGTGATCTGCCAATAGTGGCCTACAACGCCAAGTTTGATAAAGGTTTTTTAGATACTGAGTTCGCTCATGTTGGCATCCAACTTAGCAACCATTACCACTGTGCATTGAATCTGGCAAAGGCCGCATTCAATTTACCTAATTATAAATTAGCCACAGTAGCTGAACACTGTAATGTTCCGCTTAATGAGGCTCATCGCGCTAAAGCCGATGCGATTGCCGCTGGCCGTGTGTTTATGCGCGCAGCTGTGACATTAGGCCATATCAATGAGATTGCCACTAAAAAACCTTTTACTAAATCATCAGGCGCAGACCACAAAGCATACTCTCCTAATGAATTTGGTGAGCTATACGGTCAGACAATCGTCTTTACAGGCGAACTGTCGATGACGCGCGCAGAAGCTTTTGAAGCCGCCGCTGAACTTGGACTTGAAATTAAATCAGGTGTATCTAAAAAGACAAATTATCTTGTTGTTGGTGAGCAGGTTGAACATCTTGTTGGCCCAACGGGTATATCAAGCAAACAAATCAAAGCCGAAGCACTTATTGATGAAGGCTTTGATATTCAAATTCTAGATGAAGATGAATTTATGGCGCTGATTGAGGCATAGGTAAAACAAGGAGTTGTTATGGATTATAAAGTTGTTAAATCAGACCGTTTCGTCTCGGGTTATGTCGATACTACAGTTATTTCAACCATTGAAACAAATACAGGCAATGAGATAGGCATATCGTTTTCTGTTGACCAAGTATGGCCTAAGTCGTTAAGCGATCAGGACGGCGGCAATAAATTTGAAGTGGTTAGATCGGTATTGGCTAGCTTTACAATGACCAATGATCAAGCTGTTGAGTTAGCAAACCTGTTACTAACGGCGATTAACAAAAATGACTGAGTTATCGACTGGAAGAGGCAATACCGTGTTGCACCTCGTTTCAGGCGGTAATGATCATGGTGCAACACCTAAAATATCTGATACTATAAGTACCAAAGGTTCTGGAGACGGGGGCGGCGGTATGGAGCCAAGAGTAGCTAGACTAGAGTCAGATGTCGAAAATATCAAAATAACACTCAGCGACATCAAATCTGATGTCAGAGAAATAAAGCGCGATGCAAGAACAGACTTTAGATTACTTTTTGGTACTATCATTACCGTTGCGCTTGGCCTTGCTGGGCTAATGGCAAAAGGCTTCCATTGGTTATAGCTTTATTCCTTAAGGGGCGGCGGTATGGAAAGTAGAATCATTAGGCTTGAAGACAACGTAACCGACATAAAAGTATCTGTTGGTAAAATCGAGACTAGGCTAGACCATATTGAAAAAAACATGTTTACCAAAGGTATGGCAGCAGGGTACGCACTTGTCGCTATTATTGCCGTATTCGGTGCCGGATGGTGGATTGTCCAACAATATCTATCACCAATACTAAAGGCATTACCACGTTAAATTTTAAACCCGCGAAAGCGGGTTTTTTATACTTCGCCTCACAGCAATAATCTATGGCTCTTGCGTTCCATTGCCTCCATTGCCGCCGCCGCTTTGTATTGGCCGCTTAGTGGTGGCAATATCCTCGGCATAAATCCCCGCACTGATGATGGCGCCACCAATACGGCGCTTACCATAACCAATGCCCACGGTATTACCCGCTGCGGTAGTATTAACTGCGCCACCAAAAGCATAACTCGGCGCGTTCTCAGCCGCTTCCCTGCCCTTAAGTCCTTTCGCTTGTGGTGAAAGCATTTGAATAACACCACCTGCAACCATCCCTATGCCTGCCGAAATCATAGCTCCGCCAAGCGGTGCAGCCATACCGAAGCTCATTCCTGATACAAATGCACCAGCTATAATTAGAACCGCCCCAGCAATAGTTTGTAGTACTCCACCGCGTTTACTGCCACCGATAACAGGCACAATCCGTATTTCCCGCGACCCCGCCAAATCAAACTCATCTTCAACTGTGTTTTTGCCATTACGAAAAATCGCATAACGCAATCCAAGCTTGGCCTGCTCTTTAATGAACGGCTCAAAGCCCTTTAGCGTGTTTTTAATGGCGCTAAATGCCTCTGTCGTCGTGCCCGTATCTAAAAAGCGCTTGTGCTCACGGCCAAACTTTTTGGCTAGCGAGCCCGACAACTTAATGATGGTGCATTGATTATTATCCACGATTACCCCCTCCTATCTTCAGCTCGATAAACACTGTTCGCCTTGTTGAAACCATCGAAAATCTATCCATTTTCACATCTCCAGTAATTGAACAACCCAATTAACCTGCCAACAAATATAACATGAAACAATGAATGTAGGAAAACCTACGAAAACATTTGACACTTAATGTAGGTTATCCTACTATCAGTTCATCGATTAGAAACTGTACCTACAGAAAACTAATCACGCTCTTTAACAGACTGGCCCATGAACAACTAAACCCGCCTAGAGCGGACTAGGTTACTCCGAGGATCACGCGGCGGAGGATAGTAATCCGCGTAAACAGACCTATACACCGCTATTGGCGACCGGACTGTTTGAGTGGGAAGAGCCCATAAGAACAGGTACTAAATGGTTTCACTGCGAGCATGACCCAAATATGTGTATAGCCCCGCCAACCATCGGCGGTGTGGTAGATGGACAATCGCCTTGGCTACAGGGCGCATTGGTGAAGGTGACTGAATAGTAAGACTCGACTACCGACTGAGCCAACCGTGGCGCTATAGGCTCCACCCTTTCGGTAACTGGAAATGAGCGCCAGTCAGTCACCTTCACCAATGCGAATAAGTAATAACGGCAATTAAAACCCAATAAATTAAGGAAATAAAATGTTGCTTAGAAAAATAGAAGCTCATGTGCAGCTGTTTAATAGCCTGCCTGCACTAGGAGAAAAGCTAACTCTCGGCCGTAGAGAATTTGAAGTGCGCAGAGTTGGACGTTCAAATTATCAACTTGTTGAAACATTTTTCAAAACCTAAGTTGTTCAGGATTTCCGAACAACTTAATTAAATCACGCCAACCTGCGGCACCAGCAGGCAATTAACAGAGGATAAGCCAATGTGACTAACCAGCCGTTAGAAGCGGCCACTTACAAGCGCAGGTCATGACAGCGCCCCGAGTCAGCACGTTCTGAGCCAGCTTTGGATCTGGTTAGGGTTAATAAATAAAGGTCCCACTGGTAAAGCAGCGCGAACGCCTGAAAGTAGTGCACCAGTTATTAGCGGCATAGCGCGGCAGAGGACGGGTTCAGGCCGCCGGATGACGTAACCGGCAATCAATAAAATCGAACCAACCGGAATTACCGGATAGTTCAAACAAGCCAAACTCAATAATTTAATTCTGAGGCAAATATGGATACACGAGGAAACTTGTACGAGCTGACTCATGCAGACTTAATAGAGAGGCAGAGAATGTTAGGTTCTCCACTCATCCCTCTTAATGAACAGCAGTTCAAAGAGCTGCAGCCTATGACCAAAAATCAGCGAAAGAACAGTATGCGCAATCGTGAATGCCCATGCGGAAGCGGTCATAAATTTAAAAAATGCTGCTGGGGTAAATACGCATGAATACGATACAAGAACAGTGGTTATTGTTTTTAAAGCTAGTGGTTCCTAAAGATGCTGCACCATATCAACAGCAAGAAATGCGCAGATCCTTTTATGCTGGTGCAGAAGCAATGATGAGAATTCAATTTTCCATCTCAGACCCATCAATAAGTGATGATGCAGCCGTTCAGATACTTGAAGGGTTAAGGCAAGAACTCACTATGTTTGCTCAGAAAGTAAAGCAAGGGAAAGCCTAACCATGAAAGCCCAGCAACCCGACTTTCTCGACTTAGTGCTAATGCTACTCGCCAAGTTGATCCCGTTCGACCTGTTGTAACGCCAAACCTTCCGTTTAATTTCTACCCTTTAAAACCAGCCAAACCTAACCACGATTCAGCGAGGTGACCTATGCAACACCCAATCGCAGCGCAATCATGCGCCATTGCGCAAGATAAACGTGCCACAACCGAAGCTCAGTTGCTAATGCACCTTGGCATAGCCTGTCGCCTCGCCCAATTGACCAACCTCATGCACTGCCCAACCGTCATTCAGCGCAAAAATGCATTAGAGCAATACCTGCAAAACAACATTTGCACCTATGCATTTCGCGAGCGCTTCCACGTCACCAAGTTGGATGAAAGCCCATTAAAAACGACACCACTAAACGAAGTGGCCAACATTCAAATAACTCGTAGCGGCCGCGTAAAACTCACCCGAGTCGCCCTGCCAATCGCGACCGAAATCACCGTCAGTGACCGAACCTGCAGCTGGATAAATCGCTGCTTTCAACATCAAGTCATTAGCAGCCTAAAGCAGGTACCCCATGTTTGATGCACAGGCCCATGCCACCAGCGAAAAATTAGTGGGAATGCTCGCGAACGAGCTTAAGCAAGAAGCGATAGCCGCATTGCGCGATAACGCCATGTCCGCCCACTGCGACCGCTCGATAGCCGAGTTAAACCAGTTGATCATCGACTATCCCGAATCAAAACATACTTGGGTTCGACTGATTGAACGCTGGCAAGAGATAAAGCAAAAACACGGCCAGCGCAGCGCGCAAGATCTGCTCAACGCTGAATATGCACGACTCGCCAGCACACCAAGCTAAGCCCCAAATTTGAACGTGTAAGTCATCGTTACAAGTTCAACTCAAACCAACCCTCTTACATCTATCAGCCTAGTGAGCAATCACCAGTTTGGAGTCCACCATGTTCTTCGTATACGGCGTATCCATGACCATAGCTAAAAAAGAAGCGGCTAAAAAGTGCAGCCTATACGAAGGCGTTCAGCCGAAGCGTCGCGAACTCAGCCCCGCGGAATACCAAGCCAAGCTAGATGAAATGGCAACGGCCAAGTTTGAAACCATGAAGCCACAAAAGCTGTCGCACTCGCTCTCAACGCCTTCGCTCTGCGCGCAATACATTGAGCTAGCAAAAAAAACAGGACCAATGCCGCGACCTGCATGTTCGTTACCGCAAACCCACGGGCAAGGTTAACCCCAAGACCAAGAAAGAGATTGTCAGTTGGGTGGTCTACAACGGCGAAATCGCCGCGTAACGCAAACCTAAGTGCAGTGAAAACAGAGCAGAGAGAATCGATATGAGTTACTACAAAATTACCAACGCAACCGCAGTGCAAGCGTTCAAAGACTTTGATGCAGCTAAAGCAAACTTGATTGAGCAAGCCACTAAATTAGCCGACCACTTCGGTGGTAAACCTATTTTTAGCAATCGCGTTGAATGTATTTCGTGTGCTGGCATTAACTTTCACAACTTCAACCAGCTTGAAAACAATCATTTATGGTTCAAGCCTAAAGCAGCTAATTGCTTTGCTTCATCCCCCAAATACGGCAAACCGAAAGCCGCGGATCGTAAAGCGTTAGAAGCTATCACAGCTAAATACAATGCCATGATGCCAGTAGAAGTTTCACGCATACCTCTTCTAGCGGCGATTAGTACAAATTGGGGTGATTGCTTATTCTCCCCGCTTTCGCTGTTCCTGCACGATGACGTTATTTACCTCGATACCCGCCTTAGTCTTATCGATGCGACCGAGATATTTGGCAGCGAATATGAAGCTGTAAAAAGTGCTTATCAAGCCGCAAAAGTTGAGGTGAAAGCATGAGCTACCCACAACTAATCAATGATCCACGCTTGGATGGATACACCAAAAGAACGCGTAACGGGAAAACTCAAGTATTTTACACCGGAAACGATGAGCGTGATTTTGAGCGCTATCGCGCAGAAGGTGGTCCATCAAGCAGTACGGTAATAATGCATGACAAACCAGATACTATCCGCATTGAACAGCCAGAAAAGCATATTTATGCCGAACTTATTGATGGTCAATGGTTCTGGGTAAACGGTTGCGGTGAATGCAACGGAAAGCCGCGAGACTGGGGCACCTATATCGAATGTGATAAGCATAATGTATGTGCAAGCTGCGGCTGTACCCGTGAGCAGCTAACTGAAGCACCTTGGGGGAGAAAACATGGCTGGGTTTGCAAACCTTGCGCAGAGATTGAGGATAAAAAAAGACACGAAGCCGCTATGGCTAGGGTTGCTGATTACGAATATAACGAATGGGATTTCTACTGCAATAACGAAATAACCTGCCCTTACTGCAAAGCTGAGATTGAATCAGACTGTGATCTTTATTCTTCTGATGGTGATGATCATGAGTGCCACGACTGCGGCAACATCTTTGAACTCACCGCTGTACCTAAAGTCGAGTGGACGACTAAGCGCAAGGAGGCTGTATGAGCAACCAACATGATTTTTACGCCAAACATTACCCTTGGCTCAATGCAGATCAACGTGAGTGCTTTGATTTCCTTTGTGACATTCACAACGGCGGTAATCACATGTTTGGAAAAATCCAAGCCTGTGGTGAACAAGGGTTATCAATCAACAGTACAAGCGCGCATTACATGTCTACCTTCGACTATAGCGCCCTCACGACTGCCGTTGTTCTTGCACATGACCGCATGATCCGCTTTCAAATCGAGCCATCAGGACCACGCATGTTGAAGTTTATCGCTCACAAGCGCCATACCCGCGAAGGTGATTACTGTGAACGTCATCCAACGATGGAAGAAGCAATTGCCACGGTAAGAGAACAATTTCCATATGACGAGGTGAAAGCATGAGCCAACAACTCACACCAAAGCAAATCGCGGCAAGGGCTTACTACCAAGCGCATAAGGAAAGTATCAAAGCGCAAAAACGGGCTCAATACGAAACTAAGGCGCGTAAGCCAAAAGTGATGAAAGTCGTTAACTCATCGACTTCTCAAACTTCAACTGCTGCACCTAAAGCTAAAACAGTCCGATTCCAAGAGGAAAATGAGCCAGTCATCCAGTCAATTAGGATATCGGCCGAGGATAAAACGCGACTTGCTAAACGCCGCCGCATCGAGGACATGAAACTCGCCAAAGAGCTGGGATTAAGCATGGAGGATTTTCAATGATGAGCCAATTTGACTACATCAAACAGTATTACGCTGTTCCAGCCGAAATTGGCCGCTTAGTTAAAGTGAATGGCCGCGCTGGCGTGATCGTTAAAGATTGCGGCCATCACCTTGGTGTTAACTTTGACGACGATAAGCCAGGCGTTATTCGTCATTGCCACCCAACTTGGGAGGTTGAATACGGCGAAATTGGCAGTATCCGCAAAACAACTAAGTCACAGCAGCGCTATAAGCGTTATTTAGAGTACGGCGACGGCTTTAAAAACTTTATCGAGTTTTGCTACTGGGACGCAAGCCCTGAGAACGAATGGAACAGAGGTGAAGCATGACTAAAACCGCCCCACGCGAAATGATCTACTTACTCGCTGGCAGTGAGTCAGAGCGCAAACTCGACTTACTGCTATCGCTAACGCGCATTACATCCGAGCCCACTATTGCCGCCCTAAAGCTGCATTACACCACAGGCTTGGAACCAGAACGCTGCGCCGCTCGCCACTTTATCGAGCTATCAAACCTGATGCGCGCCCAAACCACGCTTAACAACACCATGGGCGTTGTTGAAGCCATCAAAGAAATTGATTGGGAAAAGCATCTTGCCAAGTTAGCCACGGCAAATGCGCGGATCGTTGAACTCGAGCAGTTGGTCAGCATGGCAGCAAGCTATATGAATGGGAATGAATTACTTGAACAGCACCTTATGGCTGCAATCAGTGATTCAAAGGAGCATGCGGCATGAGCAAAAAATATCAAGTGATTTACGCAGATCCACCATGGGCATTTAGCAACCAGAACACGGGCGGCTCGATGAAATCCAGCGCCCAAGCCAAGTACGCAGTCACCAGCACCGAAGGCTTAAAACGCCTCGATGTTGGCAGTATTGCCGATGATAACTGTGTGCTAGTGATGTGGTACGTGGGCGCCATGCCACAGGATGCCATTGATCTGGTTAAAAGCTGGGGCTTCACCCTTAAAAATATGAACGGTTTTGTGTGGAACAAGCTAACAGTGAATAACAATCCATTCTTTGGTATGGGTTTTTGGTCCCGCGCTGGCAGTGAATCGGCCATCATCGCAGTAAAAGGAAAGCCAAAGCCAGCTTGTCGCAGCGTTCGCGCTGTGGGTAATTATGATCCAGAAAGCCTTGATGAAGTGCTCGCTCACCTATGTTACGTGGGCGCCTATCAAAACATTCGCCATAGCCAAAAGCCAGATGAGTTTCGTGATAAATGCGTCGAGCTAATGGGTGATGTTCCTCGCCTTGAAATATTCGCCAGAACAAAAACTAAAGGATGGGATGTGTTTGGTAACGAGGTTAAAGGCTCAATCGAAATCCCGCTTAAATTAGAGCAATCAATTGATATACCTAAACCAAAACAAACAAGGAAGAAGCGACAACAGACTAAGCAACTCGATATAGAAGAACAGATAGCTAAAGAGCCAGCTAGACCAGCTAATAGCGTATGGCCGATTGAAGTGCTCGACATAGCTAAAGAAGTATTGCGGCTTCATGGCACTACGGTAGCTGAAATCACTGAGGATCGACTTAAAGAAATCTGTGAAGAAATCAACAGACAACGATTAGAAGGTCACTCACCTGACTCAATCATTGATGACTTATTTATGAACATGCCAACGGAGGCAAAATCATGCGCGGCTTAATCGTAGATAACTTCGCGGGCGGTGGCGGTGCTTCCACTGGCATGGGCTGGGCAATCGGTCGCAGCATTGATATTGCAATCAATCACGACCCTGACGCTATTGCCATGCACTCAACCAATCACCCTGACACCCTGCATTATTGCGAGTCGGTATTTGATATTGACCCAGTGCAAGCAACAGCTGGTAAGCCGGTTGATTTAGCGTGGTTCTCACCCGACTGCAAACATTTCAGCAAAGCCAAAGGTAGCAAGCCAGTGAATAAAGAGATTCGCAGCTTAGCTTGGGTTACGGTTCGCTGGGCGATGAAGGTGCGCCCTCGCGTGATGATGCTCGAAAACGTCGAAGAATTTAAAACGTGGGGGCCATTAATTCAATGCCCGGTAACAGATGCAATGCACCCGTGCCCAGAGCGCAAAGGCGAAACATTTAACGCCTTTGTCAGCATATTAAGCACTGGCATAGATGCAGATCACCCCGCACTTGCTGAATGCGTTGAAACCTTAGGCTTGCTCGATACCGCTAAATTGATTAAAGGGCTTGGGTATAAAGTCGAATGGCGCGAGCTACGGGCCTGTGACTATGGCGCACCGACAATCCGTAAGCGTCTATTCATGATCGCACGTTGTGATGGTCAGCCCATCGTTTGGCCTGAACCAACCCACGGCGCACCGGATAGCGAAGCGGTTAAATCGGGCAAACTATTACCGTGGCGCACAGCAGCCGAGTGCATCGACTGGTCACTGTCCTGCAAATCAATCTTTGGCCGTAAAAAGCCATTAGCTGAAAACACCATGCGCCGTATTGCTAAAGGCATTCAACGCTTTGTGATTGATGCTACAAAGCCGTTTATTGTGCCGCAAAACATCACATTAGCGCCCTTCATCACTGAGCACGCTAACGCCAGCAATCAACGCAATATGGCCGTTAATGAGCCACTGCGCACTATCTGTGCAGCAGTCAAAGGCGGTCACTTTGCTGTGGTGCAACCAAAGCTAATGAAGGTTAACGAAACAATCACAACCTTCACAGAATGGTTTGCCAAAACTAAGAACTTTGGTGGTAGCTATGAGGAATACGTAAAGCTTTACGGAAATGATGAATTACTCGAGCCACGCACCGCCGCCAATATCTGTAAGCATTACGGCGGCAATTACTCGGGACCAGGTGATGACCTAAACAACCCATTACCGACAGTGACAACGGTTGATCACAACGCACTGATCACTAGCCACATGATTAAATTGCGTGGCACTAACATCGGTTTTCCGATGGATGAACCGGCACACACTATCACCGCTGGCGGCTTACACCTTGGCGAAGTTCGCGCGTTCTTCATCAAATACTACGGCAACGAGCAAGACGGCGTGGCATGTAACGAACCATTGCACACCATCACCACCAATGACCGCTTTGGCCTAGTGATGATCAAGGGTGAACCCTATCAAATCATCGATATCGGTATGCGCATGCTCGAACCCCATGAGCTATTCGCCTGCCAAGGTTTCACCCCTGATTACATCATCAACAACTACAACGGCAAATCGACCAAAAAGCAGCAAGTCGCCCGTGTTGGCAACTCGGTACCGCCGCAATTTGCCGAAGCCCTCACTCGCGCAAACCTCCCCGAGCTTTGCACACAAACCGCCGAAGCGGCATAGGAGTTTTTATGAACCAGATACAAGCAGTAACAGTAGAGCGTGATGAAGGTTATTGGACGCATCAAGATTTACCTGAGTGGGATGAAGGCACTCCACGAGCAGAATGTATTGCGTGGGCGGCAGCTAACGGCGGTGATTTTGTCGTTATTTGGTTTGAAGCTGATGCACCTGAAAATCTTATTGAGCGTTACTTTGATGATGGCGACATCGATATCAGTGATTGGAACCCAGTTTGCGACAAGGCTGGATCATTCTTGCTGAGTATTCACGATACAGAAGATGGTCCAGTCGCGCTGTTTTTCGCCCCAAATGAACAGGAAGGTAAATAATGACAACCAAACGCAGAGTGTTTTTAGACGGTAACGGCTCAAGCCAGATCAATGTTGAAGGCTTAGGCGTTTACGTTCCTGCCATTGAGCACGATCACATTAAACAAAAACTCGGTACCGAAATTCAGCAATTAAAGGACCAAGTAAACGCGATGAAAGTTGATCTAGAAATTTTAGATCATGGGATGCCAATTAATAGAATTGCCGCGAAACAATTTGATTGGGTTGAGCGAATGGGCTGGCATAACAAAACTGTTTTAGAGGCTCTTGCACTTATCGCGTCAGAAGTTGGTGAAGCCGTGAACGAATGTCGCGGTGAAGCACCTTCAGACTGTTTTGGCACTGAACTAGCCGACATTATTCTAAGAGTTGCGGATTTAGCCCACTGGCAAGGTATCGACCTTGCTCAAACTATTGCAAATAAAATGGCAATTAACGAACAGCGCGGAACTCGCGGCAGACGAATTTAATAAGGATTGGGTATGAATATCGATATGGAAGATTTCACCTTAGATATGATCAGCGCGCAGGCCAAAGCTGCACAGCTTAAGAAAGAAACTGACGCTGAAAAGCTGCCAGCTTTGTTCGACACAACGCTAGATGCACTGGTTTCGGCATGTGAAAAGCTCGAAGCAATTACTGCAGAAAACGATCAGCTGACAAACGAGCTAGAAGAAGTGAAAGCGCTCTTTGTAGATGCGATTGGTGATGGCTGGTATGACGGCTATATGGAACGCATCAAAGATGAAAAAAGTGATGACTGTGACAATCACTCATTTACAGAAGAAGATGTTATGCACTGGTCAGAAGGCTATGAGTCTGAACACCGCTATTCAAAATCAATTGCTGATATCCGCGCTAAAGCTGTGAGTGATTTTGCTAAAGAATCAGCGGAAGGCTGTTCAATGCCATTCATCAAGGTTCTTGCAGAGGAATATATAACAAGGCAATCGGCTAAGGGTGGTGCGCTATGACCACATTTTTAACCTGTCTTTTTCTGCTGCCGATCATCTGGATTTTATTCACATGGATTGGCAAAAAAATAGCGATGAAGTGGCTTTTTGGTTGGCGATTTATCGTTATTAACGCAGAAGGTGAAGCGTGGTACATCGACGTTAAACCCGATGCAAAAGTCAAACCAGTGGGTAAAAATAAGGACGGTAAGTGATGTTCGAGTTCACTGAAGATAAGAAAAGTTTAAGACCTAAGTATATCGGCACGATTAAGAATAACGCGGCCAGAAGAATGTTGATGTTATTAATGATAATACCAACCAATTTACTCGTGCTTTCATTGAATACGCTGAAATTTTTACTGTACACAGCCAATGCATTTTGGAAGCTTATAGTAGTAGGAACTTTTAACCTTGTGGCTAACATGTTTAAGGCAAAAACATGGGAAGTATGGCATAAGCCAAGGCAGGTACAGCATGAAGATGAATGACAGACTTAACCTAGCTGTCGCAGAGAACGCCCAGCTTAAAGCCAGAATTGCCGAGCTTGAGCAACAAGTGGCAATCCTGAGTAAGCGCCCGGAGTTTGATCTATCAACTGTTCACGGCCGCGAGCAAGCTGTGATTGCTCGATTAGATAAGATGGGGATGAAAACCGATCTAATGGCAGTAGACGAATGCATATTGAATAAGGCAGGTGCATGATGATTAAAGGTTACTGGTGTACAAAAGACATCACCGAGCGGTTTAGATGCACTAGCCGCACCATTTACCGCTGGATGGAAAAACCGCAACATCCATTTCCAAAACCTCGGATGCTAGCGGCAGGCAGTCAAAACTTGTGGGCCATCGATGATGTAGAAGCGTGGGAGACTCAAGCAGCAAACCACCAAACAAATAACAGCCAAGCCGCTTAATACCCCCTATCATTCTGTATATCGTTACAACTCACTTCCAATAATGTCGCACAATCTATGATGCCAGGCGGTATATGCTGCCGCTTGGGTTTTTAAATATAAATTGTGGTCATACACGCCTTGAATGCCTGGCAACTTATGCCCGAGCATCACCTCTGCAGTCCTTTCATCAGTCAAATCTGAAAAGTTAGTGCGCGCGGTTTTACGTAAATCATGGATAGACCAATGCGTGATGCCGCATTCATGATGCTTATTTATCCAATTATTGATGACGTTCACTATAGATAAATGCGATGTCGATGCTAAAGGCTTAGCTTCACTATCAGGCTTTTCGTTGAAAGAATCTGCCGACCCAAATAAAAATTTACCTGAGCTTAATAGAAAAGCCTCTTTCAGTAGAGGCAGAATTTCAGGCACGATAGGCCTGATAATTTGGTTGCCACTATAACCAGTTTTATGGTTTTCAGCAGGAACAGTCCAGACCATTTTATCAAAATCAAAATGTGACTTTTCAGCTAGACGTAGTTCACCTGTGCGGCAAGCAAAGAACAGGTGTAGCTTGATAAACACTTTGTTTTTAGGTGCAACTCTTGAGCGTCTAAGCGCATCCCAAAGCAAGACGATTTCATCATTACTCAGAGAACGCTTGCCGACACGCTTAATTACATGAAGATCTTCTCTCGCACTAATGTCAGATAAAGTGTTATCGCTGATTAGTCGCATTCTAACACCCCAGCCAAGCATTTTTTTGGCATTGGCCAATATGCTTGCTGCTACTGCAGGCGTCCCCTTTGCCACGTCATCAAGCACAGTAAGCCATGTGTGCAATTTAGTATCCTGTACTAGCATCATGCCAATTCTAGGTAATAAGTGAATTTCAAAGCTACGTAATACCTGCTTGTGGCACTTTTCATTTCTGATTTTTTTCGCACTATGCCAACGATAAAACAAGTCGCTGATCGTTGGTGCATTTTCAATTTCAATCCTATCGTTAATTTTAACTAATTTAGGATCATAACCTTTCTCTAACTCACCTTTTAAACGTAAGCATTCCGTCCGGGCGGACTTTAGTGAGGTTGCAGGGTAAGAGCCGAGATCAAGCCTTGATGCTTTGCCAATATATCGGTAGCGCAATTGAAATGTAAGTTTGCCTTTGGGTGACACTCTCACACTTAAGCCATCACGATCGGCCTTCTCATAAGCCTTGTCGATCTCCTTGCCGGAGCTAGCTTTTAGCCATGAATCTGACAGCGCCATAAACCCTCTTTGTGTACAAATTTTTTTAGCCTCAGCGGCTATCGGTGTACATAGTGTAAATTTGCACACAAATTTGTACAAGTTTTGCTTGTCTTATGTCGAGTTTGAATGTCTTAGTTTGTCGCAGTGATTTGACGCATAACGAGGATTTTAAAGGGTTTTATACTAGCGAATGTCGTGATAAATCTTTGTTTGTCGCGGTATCAGTGATTGATATCTAAAAGAATCGACTCCAAACGATCTTTTATCATTTCAGGGAGTCGACGTTGAGCTTCCGTTACTGCCAAACTAATTGCTTGTAAATAGGCAGTTTCATCCGCGTTTCCATGGCTTTTTACAACTATTCCGCGCAATCCTATCAGACTTGCACCGTTATAGTGGTCGGGGTTCATCTGACTAAGGACCGCCTGAATACGTGGGGCGATAAGTTTAGCCAGAAAACGAACGAATAAACCTTGGGTTAGTCCCCGTTTTAACTGATGTACCAATAACTTGGCAATACCTTCTGAGGTCTTGAGCGTGATATTACCCACAAAGCCATCACAAACAATCACATCCACATTACCGGAGTAGATTTCATCGCCTTCGATAAAACCTGTGTAATTGATTTGATCTGTGTGTTGCAGCAACTGCGCCGCTTGCTGAACTTGATCGTTACCTTTAATTTCTTCAATGCCCACATTGAGCAAGGCGACTTTTGGCCGAGATTTCTTATCTACCGCTTCGCACAGGACAGAGCCCATCACGGCAAATTGAAATAAGGTTTCCGAGTCACAGGAAATATTCGCGCCCAAATCCAATAAATAGACAGGTTTTTGGGTCACCGCAGGTAAACAACTCACTAACGCAGGACGGTCAACGCCAGGTAAGGTCTTCAGCAACACTTTCGCCATTGCCATCAGCGCACCCGTGTTACCGGCACTCACACAAGCTTGCGCGCGGTCGTCACGCACTAACTCAATCGCCAATCGCATGGAACTGTTTTTACGTGTACGCAAAGCATGCACAGGTCGATCGGACATACTAACGACTTCATCGGTATGAATGATTTCTATGCGTGAAAGTAAATTCGCTTCCGCTTGACGTAGATAGACATCAATTTCAGTCTTGTCACCGACTAAAATGATTTTTAGAAAAGAATGTAATTGTAGTGCCCGCAAGGCTGCAGGCACTGTGACGTGGGGGCCATGATCACCACCCATTGCATCTAACGCAAGCGTCAGATTCGTCATTAGGAAACCAACAAATTACTTGTTGATTACCTTTTTACCGCGATAGAAGCCATCTGCAGTCACATTGTGACGCATATGGATTTCACCGCTGGTAGCGTCTACAGACAGCTGAGCAGTGCTCAGTGCGTCATGTGAACGGCGCATTCCGCGCTTTGAACGTGATTTTTTGTTCTGTTGTACAGCCATTGGCCTGTCTCCTAGATTACTTGCTCTTCAGTTTTTCTAACACTGCAAACGGATTTGGACGCTCCTCATGAGCGGGTTCGATCTCGCCTACAACCATGTCTTTAGATCCAGCACTGCAATCAATTTCTTGATGCATTGGGATTATCGGCATAGCGACTATCAATTCATCTTCGATCAATTGATGTAGACGCACTTCGCCAATTTCATTGCACTCAATTGGGTCATACGCATCCGGGAGCTCATCGATTTCTGCCTTAGTCCGGCATGGACCGAAGCAAAACTCGACCGTAACCTCAGTGGTAAATAGCGTCATGCAACGTTGACATATCAGAGTGAGCTCCGTCACAGCCTTCCCTTTCAGGTAGACTATCCCCTGTAAATCTACGCCACATTCAAGCGACACTGCCACATCGGAACAGTCGCCGGCACATAACTCATTTAATCTTTTCAATTGCACACCAGGAACAACGCCCTGATAAACTAGGCGACTCGAGGCGGCGCGAAATGGATCAATTGAAACCGGTATCTTTACTGTTTGCATAAGGCGCGCATATTATAGTTTGAAAACGCTAGAGTCAAAGAAAAAATTCTAACTTAAGTCCCAGTTTGCGACTTAAGCCTTTCTCCAGCCCCAACATTGAAATTGACGGAAGCGAAATAGTACCCAAGCCCGAGGTCGCATACAAGCATAAGCCGACTAAAATAGTCGCATTCACGGAAAAGAAACCGTAAAAGACGAAACTCTTGCACTCTCCAGCGCAGATTGGTCACAATATGAGTCACTCTTTTGCGGATATCCCATTATGCCAACACCATTAATCTTAGCTTCGACCTCTGTATACCGACAATCTTTACTGCAAAAACTCGGTCTTCCCTTCGAATGCTGTGATCCTGATATTGACGAAACGGCGCATATCGATGAATCGGCCCATGCCTTAGTGCTGCGATTAGCCAAAGCAAAAGCCGTCGCAGGTGCAGAACAATTCCCCGATGGGCTGATTATTGGCTCCGATCAAGTTGCCGTCATTGATGGCAAGATTATCGGTAAGCCCCATGATTTTGACAATGCCGTCGCGCAGCTCACCCAAGCCTCTGGCAAGGCCATCACCTTTTATACTGGTCTTGCACTCTATAATGCCGAAACGGGCGCCATGGCCGCCGAGGTTGAACCCTTTACGGTTCATTTCAGGCATCTTAGCCATGCGCAGATTGTCGCCTACATAGAAAAAGAAGAGCCCTACTACTGCGCGGGCAGTTTTAAGAGTGAAGGCTTAGGCATAGCGTTATTTACCGAGCTTGAAGGTCGCGATCCGAATACCTTAGTTGGCTTACCACTGATATTACTGACGGAAATGCTGCTAGCCCAAGGGGTAGACGTTCTCGCTTAATGTGCTTACACGTTAGCTTATTCGTTTACTGAGGTTTTGCTCTGCGTGCTCTGTTTATTAAATCGATTAAGCGCACCCAAAAGTGCCGAACAGCAGATTCGTTTTATTGACGGGAAGATGGGACGTAAATAAAGGTAACTAGGAAGTACTCATGCGTAGCGGCATGTATTGCCGCTTCAGCATTAAATAGCAGTGCTAGAGGTATTGCAGCAATTGCGCAGGAGAGTCAATCAAAGCGATAGGTCCTGCTTGCAGTAACTTGTCGGCACTGTGGGCGCCATAGGTCACGCCAATACTATCAATTCCAGCATTGGCCGCCATGGTCAAATCCAGCAGAGAATCCCCCACCATTAGGGCTCGGTTCGGGGCAATATTCAATTCTTTCAGCAAGCTTGAAATCATTTCAGGATGGGGTTTGCTGTGCACTTCATCGGCGCAGCGTGATGCAACAAAGTATCGACCTAAGCCCGTTTGCGCAAAAACGCGATCAAGTCCCGCACGGGCCTTACCGGTTGCAACGGCTAATTGATAACCCTGAGTATGTAACTCATCGATTAACACTGGTGCTTGTGCAAAGAGTGGCGTTGGCGTGGTGTCTAAATGCAAATATTGTGCTTTAAACTCGGCGCGCATCTGCTGATATTGATCATCTTCGCTTTGGCTGAATGCATTTTTAGGATGCTGATGCTGAGAATAAGCAGAAGAAGCGCTGAGATTGAGCCCCTGAGGAAACAGGACTCGCAGCGCTTCTTTCATAGAAAGACCGATGATATCGCGAATATCGCTTTCGGTTGGGATAGGTAACCGCAATGCCTTAGCCATATTTTCAATACAGGTGATAATTTTACCGATGGAGTCCATCAGAGTGCCATCCCAATCGAAAATCACTAAATCGTATTGCTTTATCTTCATCCTTGAAACCTATCCCCGTCGATTACACACGCTTTAACTTATCTAATAATTGCGACAAGTTTTCATCCAAAGGCGCAGAGACGCGCATCACTTCATCATTTTCTGGATGAATAAACATCAACTCAGCCGCATGTAAAAAGAGTCGAGTTAAGCCTAATGACCGCATGCTGTCGTCAAACCCTTGCTCGCTGTATTTATCATCACAGGCGATAGGATGACCCGCAAATTGGCAATGCACCCGAATTTGGTGAGTACGTCCAGTGACAGGGCTTGCCTTCACGAGAGTACAACCTTGGTAACGCTGCATAATTTTAAAGCGCGTTTCAGAAGGTTTACCTTCCGCATTAACACGCACTATGCGCTCACCGGATTTAAGGGTGATTTTTAATAAAGGCTGTTTAACGGCTTTATCTTGAGCAGACCATTCACCTTTCACTAAGGCCAAATAGTCTTTCTGCATCTTTTTATATCTGAGCTGATCATGCAGATGTTTAAGTGCGCTACGCTTTTTCGCCACCAACAACACACCCGAAGTATCTTTATCGAGACGATGTACTAGCTCTAAAAACTTTTGTTGAGGGCGCAGTGAACGCAGGGCTTCAATCACACCGTAATCGACACCACTACCACCATGCACAGCAATGCCAGCAGGTTTATTCAGCACGATCAAATGATTGTCTTCGTGCAAAATACGGTCTTCGAGTTGCGAGACTTTGCTTAAGTTAGGCGATGGTGCGGTACGGTTATCTGGCTCTGCCACTCGGACTGGCGGAATACGCACTATGTCGCCAATCTGCAACTTGTACTCGGGTTTGATGCGTTTCTTATTCACTCGAACCTCGCCCTTGCGGACAATGCGATAGATCATGCTTTTCGGCACGCCCTTCAGCTTGGTCATTAAGTAGTTATCGATACGCTGTTCGAAGTGATCTTCATCAATCGTGATCAACTGAACCTGTTGTGGGGTGGATTCTATATTCATGATGCGCCATCTAATTATAACGGCCGCCATTGTACAACAACTGAGAAGAATTGTGCCTTTCCATTGCTGAATTTTTTGATTATTGCTATATTTCACCAGCGATTAGGGATAAGCCGTGAATAAAGTGTTCACAACGCCCCGATCCCAAGCGGAAAATTTAACGGATAAAAAAACATTTTCTTGATAGCAAGTCATTGATTTGCGAATCGTATAATAAGTAAAAATACCATAAATGCGTTTTTTACGATTAAATCGAGAAAGTCGCCTTACTTTAATAAGGTTTACCCTAGATTTTCCTCCCCGATTTCGAAGGATATTTTAACTTGTCGTCAGACAAACCGATTCGACTTGGGCATTACCGGAAAGAAACTAAAGAATTTATGGGGTTGGTTGATGTTTTACAACGAATTCCTTGTTTTTGTAATCATTAAAAAATAAGCCATAAATAGGATGCGACACGCAGCGACTGCGTCTAACAGCAATGCGCACCTCTTGCCTAGCCACCAGCCGTGAGGCTCAGTTGACCTACTGCTAGGCCCGTAATGCAGCGAAGCGCGATGTTTGATGACCTCTATTTAAAGAAGAATGACGTCATCATGAAACGTATGTTAATCAATGCAACTCAATCAGAAGAGTTGCGTGTTGCCCTTGTTGATGGGCAACAACTGTATGATCTAGATATTGAAAGTCCAGGTCATGAGCAAAAAAAATCAAACATTTACAAAGGTAAAATTACCCGTGTAGAACCGTCTTTAGAAGCCGCTTTCGTCGACTACGGTGCTGATCGTCACGGCTTTTTGCCACTGAAAGAAATCGCCAGAGAATATTTCCCGAAAGGATATTCGTTCCAAGGTCGCCCAAATATCAAAGAAGTGGTCAGTGAAGGACAAGAAGTTATTGTCCAGATTGACAAAGAAGAACGCGGCAATAAAGGCGCAGCCTTAACGACCTTCATCAGCCTAGCAGGCTCTTACTTAGTATTAATGCCAAACAACCCACGTGCAGGCGGAATTTCTCGTCGTATCGAAGGTGATGAGCGCACTGAGTTAAAAGAAGCAATGGCCGATTTGGAAGTGCCAGCGGGCATGGGTCTTATCGTACGTACTGCCGGTGTGGGTAAAGAATCTGCCGAGTTAAAGTGGGACTTAAAAGTTCTGCAGCACCACTGGGCAGCAATCACCGAAGCTTCACAGGTTAAAGGCGCTCCTTTCTTAATTCACCAAGAAAGTAACGTGATCGTGCGCGCTATTCGTGACTACTTACGTCGTGATGTGGGCGAGATCCTCATCGACCATCCACGTATTTTCGAAGAAGCTAAGCAACATATCGCCTTAGTTCGCCCAGATTTCGTTGAGCGCGTAAAACTTTACGAAGCTGAAGTGCCGTTATTCACTCACTTCCAAATCGAATCACAAATCGAATCAGCCTTCCAACGTGAAGTGCGTCTGCCATCTGGCGGCTCGATTGTTATCGACCCAACTGAAGCTTTAACCTCAATCGATATCAACTCTGCCCGTGCCACTAAAGGCGGCGATATTGAAGAGACAGCACTGAACACTAACCTTGAAGCCGCCGATGAAATTGCCCGTCAATTACGTCTGCGTGACTTAGGTGGCTTAGTGGTTATCGACTTTATCGATATGACGCCTGTGCGCCATCAGCGTGAAGTTGAAAACCGCTTACGTGATGCTGTGCACCATGACCGCGCTCGCGTACAGTTAGGTCGCATCTCGCGTTTTGGTTTGATGGAAATGTCGCGTCAGCGTCTGCGTCCTTCTTTAGAAGAATCTGCTGCGCACATCTGCCCTCGCTGTCATGGCCAAGGCACGATTCGCAGTACTGAATCTTTAGCACTGTCGATTTTACGTTTGATGGAAGAAGAAGCCATCAAAGAGAACACCTCACAAATCGAAGCGATTGTGCCTGTGGATGTGGCGGCTTTCTTGTTGAACGAGAAACGCAAAGCCATTCGCATTACAGAACAACGTCACGATGTCGAAGTGTATGTGATACCTGATGCGCACATGATGACGCCAGATTACCGCGTGATCCGTCACCGTAGTGATGATGAAATCAGCGAGTCTAGCTATAAGCGTATCGAGCAGCCTGATGCCAAGTTGTATGAGCCACGTAAACTGGAACGTACCGCAGCGCCTATTCCTGCATTAAAAGGTTTTGCCGCGCCACAGAAAGTGGAACAAGCGCCATCTCCAACGGTGAAAGTTGAAGCACCACAACCTGGCTTCTTCAGCAAGCTAGTGAGTGCGGTCAGCGCCATGTTTGCGCCAAGCGAAAAAGCAGAACCCGTAAAAGTTGTTGAAACTAAAACAGCCGATACTAGTGCCGCTAACGCCAACCGCCGTAACCGTCGCAACGATACTCGCCGCCCACGTAATGCCCAAGATGCTGATAAAGCAAAAGAAGGCACTCGTGAGCCACGCAGCCGTAATCCGAAAAAACCAGCTGATGCAGCGGTAAGCACAAGCACTCAAGAACGCCCAGTTCGCGAGAAGGAAGAAGCTGTTAAGCGTCCAGCGAAAGCGGAACCTAAGCCACGTGTACAAGCGCCAAAAGACGTGGTTGCCGACGTTGAAGCCGATGCACCTAAGCAAGAAGTCGCCCGTGAACGCCGTCAACGTCGTAACATGCGCCGTAAGGTGCGTATCGATAATGGCCATAACACGCCAGATAATGCGATCCCAATTGCGCCAGAAGATGCTGCTGAAGTATTAGCTGAAATTGCAGCCATTAACGCCGCAGCTGCTAGCACTATCAGTGTTGACACTAAAGCTGAAGTTGCCCAAGCACCTGCAGAAACTAAAGCACCAAGAACACGTCGTCAGCCTCGTAAAGAAGCGGCACCTGCTCAAGAAGCTGCAGAAAATGTTGCGGTAGAAGAGAAAGCGGTGAGCTCTGCAGTCACTGAAACCCCAGCGGTTGATGCTGTTAAGACTGAAGAACAGGCTGAAGTTGTTGCAGCTGAAGTTGCAGCACCAGCGGATACGGTATCGCAAGATAACGAAGCGGTCGATGCTGAAAGCGAAACTGCTGATGATCAAGCAAAACGCGAGCAAAGAGATGGTCAACGTCGTAGCCGTCGCAGCCCACGTCATCTTCGTGCAGCGGGTCAACGTCGTCGTCGTGACGAAGATGACCAAGGTACATCAACGCCAGCGCAATTCGTTCCAAATGACGAATTAGGTGCTGACCAAGAGTATCCAAGCGAAGTCGCCAGTGTGCGTGTAGAAGCGCCAGTCGTCGCAACTAAAACAGATGCCGTGACTGAAACTCAAGTAACTGCTAAATCCGTTGAAGTAGAAACGGCACAAGCAAGCGAAGCACCTGTTGTTGAAGCTCCTGCAGTCGTTAAAGCTGAAACGAAAGTTGAAACGCCAGCAAATGACGTTATAGCAGTCGAAACTAAGCCAGTTGAAGCTAAGCCAGTTGAGACTAAAGCCACTGAAGCGGAAGTGCCAAAAGCGGTTGAAGTGAAAGTTGAAGCTACACCAGTCGTTGAAGCTCCAGTCGCTAACGTTGCAGCTGAAGTCGAAGCGGTTAAAGCCCCTGTAGTTGAAAGCCCAGCAGTTACACCAGCTGCGCCAAAAGTTGAAGCGGCTAAAGTTGAAGCGCCAAAGACTGAAACTGCTGAAGAGCCAAGCGTTGCACCGAGTGTTGAAGTTAAAGAAGCGGTTAAAGCAACAGCCTCTGCCCCAATGGCAAAACCTGCTGCTATCGCTAAACCTCAAACAACAGTGCAAGCGGCCCCAACGACAGTGAATTCGCAAATCACCGATTCGGTTGATGCGGTTGTTGTCAACAAGCCGAAAGCCGCCAGCCGTTTTGGCTCTATGGTATCTTCGGATATGACCAAACCAGTTGTTGAAGTGAGAGAGCAAGTGGCTGTGCCTAAAGGACGCGAGTATGAAAATACTGCGACCGAAGAGCCTACCGCCAAAATCAAACTTGCTAACGGTGCAGAGTCGGATATGGCTCGTCCATAACCACTTAGGTTAGTCAGAAAAAGCCATGCAATTGCATGGCTTTTTTATTTCTATCGTAAAACTCACACTATATTTAAGGTTTAGCTCAATCCATTTTTTTGTTAGTATTCGCGCCTTATTTTTATCCACACAACAACTTAATAACAGAGGTTCAATGTTTGATCTCATTCGCCACAAAACGTCTAGCCATAAAGCCGATGTGCTTTCAGGGCTAACAGTTGCACTTGCGCTTATCCCAGAAGCGGTCGCATTTGCCTTTGTCGCCCATGTAGAGCCTATGGTTGGACTTTATGCCGCCTTTATCATGGGACTTATCACGGCACTGATTGGTGGCCGCCCAGGCATGATTTCAGGCGCGACAGGCGCTATGGCCGTCGTCATGGTGTCTTTGGTCGTTGAGCACGGTGTCCAATATTTATTTGCTGCCGTAGTCTTAGCGGGACTCATCCAGATCTCAGCCGGGGTATGTAAACTCGGTAAATTTATTCGGATTGTGCCCTATCCCGTCATGATTGGCTTTGTGAATGGTCTGGCGATTGTGATTTTCCTCGCCCAGCTAGGTCAGTTTAAGGTCAAGGATGCCAGCGGAAACTTAGTCTGGCTGCCACAAGAACCATTAATGCTGATGTTAGGCTTAGTGGCACTGACGATGGCTATCATTTATTTTTTACCTAAGATCACCACTGCAGTGCCTTCATCACTAGTCGCAATCCTCACTGTAACGGCAATTGTCGTCGGACTCGATCTTGATACTCGTAATGTCCTCGACTTCCTCAAAACTATGAGTGGTAACGACAATGCGACCATAGCGGGTTCATTACCTAGCTTTGCGATTCCCTCTGTGCCTTTTAATCTTGAAACCTTATATATCATCCTGCCCTACTCCTGCATCTTAGCTGCAGTAGGCCTTATCGAATCACTGCTGACATTAACTGTGATAGATGAGATGACCAATACCCGTGGTCGCAGCAACAAAGAATGCGTCGGCCAAGGTCTTGGGAACATCACCAGCGGCTTCTTCGGTGCTATGGGTGGTTGTGCCATGATAGGTCAATCGATGATTAACATTAACTCGGGTGGACGCGGCCGATTATCAGGAATTACAGCAGCAGTCGCACTGCTTGCCTTTATCTTATTTGGCGCTTCATTTATTGAGATAATCCCCCTTGCGGCGCTAGTTGGGGTGATGTTTATCGTTGTGCTCGGCACCTTTGAATGGGCAAGCTTTAAGTTTATGGGCAAAGTCCCGAAGCATGATGCTTTCGTTATCGTGCTAGTGACGACGGTAACCGTATTTACCGATTTGGCATTTGCGGTATTTGTCGGCGTAATCGTTTCTGCTTTGGTCTTTGCATGGGAACATGCCAAGCATATTAATGTGACTGAAGAGCAGAATGAGCAAGGCTGGAAAGTCTATAAACTCAATGGCCCGTTGTTTTTCGGCTCAATTGCGAATTTCCTCGAATTATTTGACCCAGCAAAAGATCCTCAAGATGTGGTTATCGACTTTAAGAACTCTCGGGTTGCCGATCATTCCGCATTAGAAGCAATAGACACGCTCGCTGAACGTTATGTCAATGCAGGTAAGAAGTTGCACTTGATCCACTTAAGCGCTGACTGTAAAGCACTGCTGCATAAAGCGGGAAATCTTGTCGAAGTGAATCAACTCGATGATCCTCACTATAAAGTTGCCGATGATAAGCTGGATTCGTAATCTAAGTTTAAGCAGGAATGTGTGAGCTTCGACATGAAATAAAAAAGCCTGAATAGCGATATTCAGGCTTTTTTATCGACTCAACGCCAATCATTGAATGGCAAAAAGCTGAGTCATATCAATCTATAATCCATCCCACACGATTTTAGCAGTAATTATCTGAATTCTGGTTTAGCCATGGCGAGAGTTGTAGTTAGGCATGTTACCAATGAACACAGTGCTGCATAAACAGACTTCAAAGCGTTAATAGTGCCCTGCTGCTTCTGATCCTCCAGATTCATACAACAAAAAAGTGATGGGATGCACACGCTGTCGGCCTAGAGAGTTAAGTTACGCTATGGCTAAATACTGTGTTGAGAGGTAAAAACCTTTAATATCACTGAAGCAAAAACATGGTGGATGAATCGAGGAAGCTTTATTGAAGATTAACTCTCTGAAATGAGGTGTTTTGGAGATGAAGAGGAAATCTGGAAGCGGGAGCTAACAGTTAAATTAATACGGTAGGCTAAGAAAACGGTTGAGCAACTTAAGCTCATGCATCTAGCGACTATATATTTTACTTTCTTAGAAGGCTACTCACTCTAGAAGAGCATCTAACCTAGAAGTACATTTTAAATTTCACACAAATAAAAAGAGCCATGGAATAAACCATAGCCCTTTAATCCATTGCTATCAGCTCTAGGCTAACAGCACCGAAAATTAACCAACGATAGTTACGTTTTCAGCTTGTGGACCTTTTTGACCTTGAGTCACAGTGAAAGACACTTTTTGGCCTTCATCAAGAGTTTTGAAACCGTCAGAGTTGATCGCACGGAAATGTACGAATACGTCTGGACCAGATTCTTGCTCAATGAATCCGAAACCTTTGTCAGAGTTGAACCACTTAACAACACCAGTAACTTGAGACATAATATAAATCCTGTAAATAAAAAATTAAAGCCTTAACGGCGGTGGAGCTGGAAAATGCCGGTATTACTTATGTTTACAGGACGAACTGGTCGTATTGAACACATAAATATAAGCCCAACCTTCAAGCTGATAAGACTATAAACCATTCTAAAGATAAGTCAACACACTGCGACACTTTGGATTATTTATTTTGCCTAAATCTACTTTGCGGTTTTGCAACCGGCTAGCTGAACACTCAGTTCATGCTGCTTAGCAAGAACAGTTAAACATTTTAAATAATTTATTTCAATAGCTTAATCTTATCGCTTATCTTGAAATGCGATGCACTTCAATTTGGAAATCCAATTCACAACTCAGTCCTTGCAGAGCAAATGCTTGCTTTTGCGCATCGGTAAACTTCCAAGCGTAAGGCGTCATTTCTAAAAAATGAGCAATATGTTCACTTTTTGTCAGTTCAAGTCGAGAAATTAAGCGTTCCTGATGCAGGCACTCAAATCCGGGAATATGCGCGGCTGATACGGTATGCAATCTAGGCTCGGCATAAATCTGTTGCTTCAAGGCGAAATGATGCGAAGGTCCGGGAGAGACTGTTATCAAGATGCCACCATCAGCCATAATGCGTTGTAACTCTTCAACTTTTGAAGGTGCATAAATGCGAATGGCAAGATCAACACTTTGAGAGGCGATGGGCATCTCATAGGCACTTGCCACACAAAATGCTAAATTGGGGTAGCGTTTAGCCGCATATTTAATTGCTGACTTAGAAATATCTATGCCTTGTAAATCACAATCATGGTGCTGACTCAACACATTGAATAAACGCTGGCTGTAGTACCCTTCCCCACAGCCTATATCGAGGATCTGCTTTGCTTCAGCACCAAATTCGAGCGCGAGAGCATTCACTCTATCACTCAAATCTTGATAGTAGCCTTCGTTTAGAAATTCACGCCGAGCAAACATCATCTGCTTGTTATCGCCAGGATCTTTTGAGTTTTTCTTCTGTACAGGCAATAAGTTGACATAGCCCTCTTTGGCCATATCAAACTTATGTTGCTGTGGACAACCCCAAGTTCGATCCGTTAACGTCAGCGGCGCGGAACACAGGGGACATAAATAATGCATAGTGGACTCTTATCGTTTAACTAAATTTTGGCAAGAAAGGTTTACGTTTCGTCTTCCATCAATCGATCAACCATCTGGATCAGTTCAGGTGGGGCAAGCAACTCATAACACTCTAATTTTCTTAATAACTTATCTGTGTTATCAACATCATTAGCGGCGCGGTTGTAATTAGGACGCTCAAACATATGGGTATAGGTTCTAAATAACCATTGTTGTTTCTGAAGTAACAAGGGATCGAGCCTTAATACCTCATCGGTAAGGCTAGCGTGACATTGGCCAAGCTCCCCGCATAAAAATGCTTGTAATTCTAACCTAACTTGCTCGATTTCGGTCATGTAAATGGCAAGGGATTCTGACGATGCGGCATAGTCGTATTGTCTTGCTAACAGCGCTTTGGCGACCATCAGCGCTTTAGGCTCATGTAAAACACGTAAATCGGCTTCTAAAGGTACTAACTCAAACTTTGAATCTGCTTGTAAGGCAAAGGTTAAGCAATTCTCTGCGCCTAAACGATTAGTCATATCTAAAGTAAAAGATACGCCCCGTCGCAATTCTGCTGCGCAAAATTTTGCAGCAGTGCCCATACGCGTATAAAGCCGAAAACCTTGCCCAAGGCTCCGAGTAATCGGTGTATTAAAGGCCTGTGCACTTTGCGGTAATGATTCAACCTTAAGACCCATAAACGGTTGAAAGCGGATAGCAATATTTTGCGGGGTTCCGGCTTCAGCAATAACGACGACCTCTAGCAAAGGCGCACTGATCGCCTGTAACACAATAAAATCACTGATATCGTCGGGTAACCGCAACGTGAGTATCGACGCCTTTTCAGCATCAAGCACCATAGGCTCATTTAGAAATTGATGATACATAAGACATTATTCCCCTGTTCAGCCGCGATTGTACCGTCGAATCTTAATGAAGATCACCTATTAAGCCGTTATATTTTCAAGATAATGGCTTAATTGCTTTAATGGTGTAAATGTTCATTCGGGGAATTTCGGTGTTAAGATGTTATTATTCGACAAACTGTCATTTGAATTTAATTTATGTCTAATCATTCTCAGCCAAGCATATTTTGGCACGACTACGAAACCTTTGGGGCTAACCCGGCGAAAGACAGACCCTCGCAATTTGCCGGTATTCGCACGGATTTAGATCTCAATATTATCGGCGAGCCTGAGACATTTTATTGCAAGCAAGCCCCTGATTATTTGCCGTCACCAGAAGCGATATTGATCACAGGGATCACTCCGCAGTTAGCCAATTTAAAAGGCATCCCTGAAACTGAGTTTATGGGGCGTATTCAAGCACTGTTTAGCCAGCCAAACACCTGTGTCGCGGGCTACAACTCACTGCGTTTTGATGATGAAGTGACCCGTTATGGCTTTTATAGAAACTTTATCGATCCCTATGCCCGTGAATGGCAAAATGGCAACTCTCGTTGGGATATCATTGATTTAGTACGCGCGTGTTACGCATTTAGACCCGAAGGGATCAATTGGCCAACCAAGGAAGATGGATCTCCTAGTTTTAAGCTAGAACATTTGACCCAAGCGAATGGTTTAAGCCATGAGAAAGCCCATGATGCCATGTCTGATGTGTATGCAACCATCGCTATGGCAAAACTCATTCGCGAGAAACAACCTAAGTTATATCAGTACTATTTTGACCTGCGCCGTAAGCAAGCGGTGAGCGATCAAATCGATGTGCTCAATATGCAGCCGTTAGTACACGTGAGCTCTAAGATCAGTGCTCGCAATGGCTGTACGACGTTGATTTCCCCCGTGGCGCACCATCCAACCAATAAAAATGCGGTTATTTGCGTTAATTTAGCCATGGATTTAACGCCACTCTTTGAGCTAGATATCGAGCAAATTAAAACGCGTATGTATACGCCAAGAGCCGATCTTGCCGAAGACGAATTACCGATCGCGGTAAAACAAATTCATTTAAATAAGTGCCCTTTTATCACTTCGGCTAAAATCCTCAGCGATGAACATGCCACTCGTTTAGGCATAGATAAAGCATTTGCCAGAGAGCAATATAAACGCCTTAAACTTCACCCAGAACTACGTGAAAAACTGGCGCTATTATTTGAGCACGATGACAGCAGAGCGACCACAGATCCCGATTTGATGCTCTATTCAGGTGGTTTCTTTAGCCAAGCTGATAAAGCGAAAATGGAAATCATCCGTCATACCCTACCGCAAAATTTAGCGGCGCTAGACTTGCAGTTTGATGATCCACGTATCCCTGAAATGCTGTTTCGTTACCGCGCCCGTAATTACCCTGAACTACTCGATTACGAAGAGTCGCAGCGCTGGCGTGAATTCTGTCAAAGTCGCTTAGCCGATCAAGACTACGTACTTAAATTAGAAAATCTGCTGCAAGATACGCAAGCGGATGAGACTAAGCAGAAGTTACTGGCTGCCCTTTGTCATTATTTGCGTGAACTTTAAGTTTAATCAATTCAAGCTTAAGTCTTTTATTTAATAGTCTTAAGCTTGTTTATATTCGTGAATAGACTCACTCTATTAGGCGCATAACTTAAATTGTTTACTATCGAACACACACATTTGCAGCGTATAAACGCGAGCTAACTCGCATTTATGCTGTAACAAAATTACTAGAATGTTCTTCCATGAACTTAACAAATAAGGAATCGGGAAATGCAAGATAGATTTATTCGTAGCATAACCCAACTGCCAACGCCGTTAGCCGATGCTCTCATTCCGATGTTGCACCAGAATTTTGCTGGACACTTAGATGCGCAGCAACTTGCCACACTCACAAGTGCAAGCAAGATGACCGAAGCAGAAGTGTTACTGGCACTGCTGCCGATAGCCGCTGCACTGGCGAAACCGCCTATCAGTGAGTTTTATGTCGGTGCGATTGCCAAAGGAAAAAGTGGCGATATCTACATGGGTGCCAACTTAGAATTACCCGGTGAAGCGCTGTTTCATTCTGTGCATGCAGAACAAAGCGCTATCAGCCATGCATGGCTCAGCGGTGAAAGCCAAATTGTTGATATCATAGTCAATGCCAGCCCTTGCGGCCATTGCCGTCAATTTATGAATGAGCTGGTTGAAGGAAGTAAGATCAGCATTCATCTACCCGCACAGGAAAGCCATCCACTGGCTTATTATTTACCCTATGCCTTTGGCCCAAAAGACTTAAATGTCACTTCACCTTTAATGGCAAAGCAACAAACTGAATTTGCTTTAGATAGTGCCGATCCTATGATCATCGAAGGTTTAGATCATGCCGGTTTAAGCTACGCGCCTTACACTCAGAGTTTTGCTGCCGTGGTTTTAGAAACACGCGATGGCGCAACCTATTGTGGTCGCTATGCAGAGAACGCGGCATTCAATCCTTCTATGCTGCCGATGCAGATGGCTTTGTCGAATCTCGTTCGCCATAATCGCGAGTTTAGCGATATCAGCCGCGCGGTGTTAATTGAATCATCTCAAGGAAAAATCAGTTTAGTCGGCGCGACTATGGATGCACTCCATACCGTTGCCGCCATCGAACTTGAACACATAGTCATCGATCCCGTGTAACTTCTGCTTCAAATGCCAAGGGTGCTTCAAAATGCCAACGGCGAAATACGTTAATGCGTATTTCGCCGTTGGATTATTCGATTAATACTTCAACATCAAGTGTTCACCCGCTAATGCTGACGGCTAAAACGTCGAAATAGCAGTCCTAAGCTTTAATGTCCAATCCTCAAACGTGACGCATAGTGTTCAAACCTAACTGCCAGTGCTCAAACGCAAACGCTAGTTCTTAAACGTAACGCTGAGTATTCAAACGTGGAAGCTAACTCGGCATAGATGGTTAACATGAACACGATTCTGCAAGGCTACTCACTATCCAGAGTTCTATTTACGCCACTTCTTTTGGCCTGAAGCTCAGCTTTACGCTGCGCCATTCTGGCAAAACAAGCTTGCCGCTCCACATTTGACATAGCGCGCCAGGCTAAAATCTCATCGAGATGCCTAAAGCAACCTAAGCAAATATCTTGCTGATCTAAACAACAATTGCGGATACAGGGATTGGCATTAGGATCATTCTGACCAGACGGCATATTCATTGCCACAGGGTTCAGTGAAGTGGAATCGGCGACCACCGGGGAAACTAAAGATGTCTGCCGTGATTGCGCCGCCAGCGGTCACGACAGCCGTCAGAGTCAATTCTAAGTTCTGGCTGTAGATCACAATCAGCGGACAGCCTTTTGCGAGGGTAAAATCCACCTCGGCTTGATAGAAGCCACCTGTGATCCCAACATCCATAAAGCAGCTGTATTCAGGACCATAATCAACATAGGTCCAGCCAAACACTTGGCTAAAAAAGGCCTTAGAACTCGCAATATCGCGGCTCGGGATTTCCAAATAATTGATGCTGTGTTGAAGGTTCATAGACTTCCTTGCTATTTAATGAGGGACAAAATGATGGGCACAAAATGCATGAATAAAAAATGGGAGCCAAGCTCCCATTCTATTCGCTGCTTTAACTCAGGTTAACCTTGGATTAAGGCTGCGACAAGTCCAATCAGACCACCAAACACCCCGCCCCAGATCACTAACCAACCTAAATGCGTTTGGATCATGTCCTGAACGATTTGTTTCACCATTTGCGGTGTCAGCTCGTTTAACCTTTGTTCCACTATATTGGCAATTTTAGTTTGCAGATCGGCCATCACATTTGGCTGTTCGATTTCTTGTTTCAACAGCTCGTGGAATGCATCACTTTGTGCCATTTCAACTAAAGAGGCTTTCATCTTCACAATAAACGGCTCTTTTAACGGTAATAACGCATCCGTGCCACCAAACATAGACAACATGCCGCCAAAGGAAGATTGCGCGACTGTGCTAATTAAGGCATCGAAAGAAGGCGCTAAATCGACCTTTTCAATCACGGGCGCCAAATCCATTTTGCTGATGCCTTCTTTTTCCGATAGGAATCGTTCGATATTTTCTGTGGTAAAAAACTGCTTCATCATCAGATGAGCAATGCCCGCCTTAAACTCTTCGAAACGAGAAGGCACGACTCCCGAGCCATAGAGTCCGGGGACTTTCTCAAACAACATATAAACCGCAACCCAGTTGGTAATCGCACCCGATAAGGCAAATAATCCGACATTCAGGACAATTGCCGAATGCATCAGGTAACCCACAACCACTAAAGCAGCCGCCAATAAATTTGTTACTAAACTCTTATTCAATCTCGTATCCCCTAAGGTGGCATCGATAAGATGCAAAACTGGCCTATATTAACAAGTTAACGGGAGTCAGGTCTAACACTCAAACCACAGTAAACGAACCCATTTTCAAATCTGTTTTCAGTACTAAGTCTTGGCGCGACAAGCTGCATCCAGCTCATCGCTAAAGCCGCAACGTCACAGAGCCGCTAACGGCCGATAGTCATATGCAAAATAAGTGAATCTCCTTGTAGAACATTAAGTTAATTTAATGCTCACCAAGCTCAAAAATGCAGAAATTTTAATTTACCGCCTGTGAATTATCAATGGGCCTCAACTACACTCAATTTGGATCAGAAACCCGAAATAGGGTTTCCAAATGCAAGCTCAGAATTCAGAGCTTAAACACAAGCCTTAAATACGGGCCTTAAACACAGCCACTGAACATCGGCTCAAATACAAAAGTTAACCACAATAAATTAGGGATGCGCTTATGGAATCGGCTTTTAATACTGCAGGGGCGTTAAGTTGGCATGAACTCACAACCAATAATACCGAAGAGGCCATGTGCTTCTATGCTGAGATTTTTGGCTGGCACTTTAAAACCGTCAAAATGCCCCACGGTCACTATCACATTATTGAAAACGAGGGGATCAGCATTGGCGGAATTACCGACAGTTTAATCCCCACCCTTCCCTCACATTGGACTGGCTATATTACCGTTAACGATGTGGATCAAGTGGCTATCAGTGCCAAAAAACTCGGCGGTGACATTCTGTTTGGCCCTGAAGACATTCCAGAGGTGGGCCGTTTTTGTTGGATAAAAGACCCACAGGGCGCCATTATTGCGGCCATTAGCTATTTAAAACGCTGATGTAAAAACTGACCTAAACATGATGAGTGACTACTCAAGGATACGCCACAGGTTGATACAGATGTAGCTATCAATGTAGGAGATTGGTTGTCATTCAGCAACGACAGGGTTCGGAATAAGTTGTCGTCGGGTAATGCCAAGATTTCATTGATAAAATATAAATAATATCTGGAAACATTAGCGTTAATCGCTAGAATGTTCGCACTTATGGCAGTTTTCCCCTGTCTTATGCATTGGAGCCTTGATATTAATGCTGACCCAGCTATCGCAATTCAAACACACTTTTTTTGCTCTCCCAAGGTACCTGCGTGTGCTTGTTTACCTCACCGCCGTCTACCTTAGCTATGTCTGCACATTAGGTTTAATCCTGCCCTATGCAATAACCACGCTGGCACCCGAAAAACTCTCTGCTTTACTCGGCCGTCCCGTCACCCTCGGGGATATCCGCATCAATCCCTTTAATTTCAAAGTCGAAATCGACCAACTGGCCATTAAAGAAAAAGACGAAAAACCGTTTGCAGGCTTAGCGCAAGTCCAATTCGAAGTGAACTTTTGGCAATCTGTTTTTAATCGCGCCGCCGTTATCGAAAATATACACATACAAGCGCCCTACGCACACATCATCCGCGTGGAGAAAAAAGGCAAAGCTGGATTCAACTTCGACGATATTCTGCAGACCTTGAACGAGCATTCATCCGCGAGCACAGAAACAACACCCGCAGAAGCCAGCGCCCCCGTTCGTGTCCTGCTCAGCCAATTTGTATTAGATGCAGGGCAATTTAACTTCGATGACAAAATTACCCATGCTCAGGTTAATTATCCCAATATCAATTTAAAACTCAGTCAGCTCGATACTGAATATTTGATGTCGGCATTGTCGGCCTCAGTAGCACCAGCCACAAAAGCAAATAAGACTGAAGCCAACCCGACACCAAACGCCCAATCAGCCTCTGACACTGGCTCTGGCTCCCAAGTTATGCCAATTCAGCACAATCACTATGCGATACAACTCAGTGATGATCATGCTGGTGAAATCAGTTTGCAGGGGCAATTCCAACTGTTCCCATTAAAAGTTGCGGGTGACGTCCACATCGCTAAACTGAAACTGACACCCCTGTGGCGATTTATCGACGATCAATTTAAGCCAGCACTTACCGATGGCGAGATCACTGCCAAGACTCAGTATCAAGTGGATCTTGCCGAGAATGGCGAGTTGCAAATCACCAGCAACAATGGCCAGTTTATTGTTGAAAAACTGAACTTTAACGACCAAGAGCGCTCAGTGGTCAAGCTGCCAATCTTTGCCCTCGACGGTATTTCGATGAATCTAAATCAGCAGCAAGTGCACATCAATAAGCTTCACAGTGATGGCCTCACTGTAAACGCCATTTTGAATCAAGGTGGACTCGATCTCGCGAGCTTGTTCATGCCTAAATCCGCCAATTCCATCGATGCTAAGTCGATAGAAACTAAACCGGCAGATGCTAAGCCACTAGAGGCCAAAAATGTTGAGAGCGTACAAGTCACGCAAGTGGAAGAAAAGCCTCAAATAGCTGAGACGGCAACTAATGCAAGCGATACCACAGACAAGCCAACAGAAAGCGAATTAGCCACAGCAAGCGAGAACAATAAAACGGAGCAAAATACTGAGGCCGCCGCAAACATCACAGCTGATGCCACTCATGAAGCCACTGCAGAAGTCGCTTCTGAGGCAGATCCACAACAGACAATCAAGCAAGCGCCAGTAACGGCGTCAACAGACACTTGGTTCGTGCAACTCGATGCGCTCAATATTGAAAACTACGATCTTAATCTGTCGGAGCAAAAGTTAACTGAGACACCGCAGCAATGGCGTGTGTATCCGCTCAACTTTTCAACAAAAACTATCACCAGCACCTTGGCCGAGCCGATTGATTATGCACTGCAACTCAGCATTAATGACAAAGGTACTTTAAGCTCTCAAGGCCATGTCGATGTGACAAGCGAAGCGATAGATGCCGATATTCAACTCGATAAGCTCGCATTAATCCAATTCCAACCGTATCTTGCGCCCTACGTGAATATCCAGCTTAAGAGTGGTTTATTAAGCTCTGCAGGCAAGCTCACGGCTGATGCCAAGGGCAAAGCCATTTACGGCGGCAGTGTTGAGCTCGATGATTTAGCCATTCATGACAAATTGCGTAATGCCCCGCTGGTCAAATGGCAAAAGATGAATATCAATCAGCTCGATTTTGACCAACAAAAAAATCAAATCAAAATCGATCACTTAGCCTTTAGCCAACCCTACGCCAAAGTGGTGATCGCTAAAGATAGAAGCACCAATATCAGCGACCTTATCGTCGAAGCGCCTATTGCAGCTTCAGTAACGAATAGTGCGACAACGAACAGCGCGCCCCCTGCTAAGCAAACCGCAACCGAGCCACAAATGGCGAGCAAGTCAGCAACGCCTGAGCTGAGCCTAGATATTCAAAAAATTAGCTTTAGCCAAGGCTCGGCTTACTTTGCCGATAACTCACTGACTCCGAATTTTGCTTCGGGAATTGAGCTACTTGAAGGCAATATCACTCACCTGTCGTCAACGCCAGGCACTAAGGCCTCGGTCGATATCAAAGGTAAGATAGACAAGTACGCGCCTGTAACCCTAAAAGGCGATATTAACCCTTTGTTAGACATGCCATATTTAGATCTCGATTTGGTCTTCAAAAGTGTTGAACTCACCTCAGTCAATCCTTACTCAGGCACCTATGCGGGTTACTACATAGATAAGGGACAGTTATCACTGTCGCTGAACTACAAACTCGATCAGAACAAGCTCAAGGGCAATAACCATCTAGTCATAGATCAACTGAAACTCGGTAAACCCAGTAATAGTGACCTTGCCACTAGCTTACCTATCACGCTCGCCATTGCGCTGCTACAGGACCGTAACGGCGTGATTGATTTAGGCATGGAAGTCTCAGGCGATTTAGACTCACCCAGCTTTAGTGTCGGCAGCATCATAATGACGGCGATTACCAATGTGATCACTAAAGCCGTCACTGCGCCCTTCACTTTCTTAGCGGGGCTGATAGGTTCAGACGAAAGCTTAGACAAAATCAGCTTTGCCGCTGGTCAATTCAGCCTAAGTGAAGATGAGCAGAAAAGTTTAGACAAACTCGCCAGCGCCTTACTCGACAGACCTATGCTCAAGCTCAGCGTTGAAGGTGAAGTCGATGCCATCAATGACAGCCAAGCCATTGCTGAGCGTATCATGAAGCGTAAATTGGCTAAGTTAGCCAATATCGAGTTCAGTGCGTTACCTAATGATTTAAGTCCAAGCCAATTCCCGACCCAAGGGCCGCTAGCCGATGCGCTAGTGAAGCTCTATGAGCAGGAAGTTAAAGCCGATCCGGCACTAATAAAAGACACAGTTATCGCAGAGGCCAAAGACGCGCAGCTTTCCGATGACGAAATCACCACCCGCTGGCATATCGCTTTATATAATCTGTCGGTAAAAGCGCAGAATGTTAACGATGGCATGTTGGGTAATTTGGCCCAAGAAAGAGCTAAAGCCGTTAAAGCTTACCTTGTGGACGTGAAAGAGATTGCCCCTGAGCGGATCTTCTTGCTCGAAAGCAGAGTGAGTTTGACCCAGAATGTGGCCCAAGTGAGCCTTACCATAGATGTGCAATAGACGCGCAATAACTCAAGCAATGAGTTAATGTTGCTGTGTTTACGATAAAAGAAGCCCGCTAAAGTTTACCTTTAACGGGCTTCTTTCTTATGGTGAAGAGCATGCCTAAAGGTATAGCTAAGCGCATATCTAATTGTTACCGCTAAGCGAATGCGCAGTCTTTGCCACCAAAGAATCTTCTACCTGTTAATCCACACTAAAATGTTGGCCGCGCTTTGTGCCATAGGTTACACTCTGCGGCCTTTATGCAACTGGGATCGCACGCTCGAATCGCTAAATCTCAGTTTCGTCGCGCATTTGCGACGGCGCCATTGACACACGAATCACTTTTCAACACACATTATCATTGAGGTCACTGACATGTTTATCATTCGCTGGATTTTAGGCAGGATCATTCTGTTTTTAAACTTCGTATTTAGCCCTAAAAAGCGCCAACGTCCACTGGCAGAGCAACAACAGATTGATACTCAAACTCAAGCATTGGCCCTGTATCAATATCCAGCTTGCCCATTTTGCGTAAAAGTCCGCCGTGCAATGCGCCGTCAGGGACTCAACATAGTGACCCACGACGCTAAAAAAGCGCCACACAAAGATGAGCTCGTCGCCCAAGGTGGCAAACAGCAAGTGCCTTGTCTGCGTATTGAAGAAAACGGCCAAGTACAGTGGTTGTATGAATCTAAAGAAATCATTAACTACTTAGACCAACGCTTCGCCTAAATCGCGGTGCAACAGTCTGTGTAAATCTCCAAATAAGTGCGCCCAGTACCTTTTTTAATGAACTGTTCAATCGACTTTTCAATGAACTTCCCAATGAACTTTACAATGGGTTTTCCGTTGAAATATCGAGGTTTCGGGCGCAGTTCTTTTATTGCGTTGTTAATCACATCTACTTACGCCACAAATATTCTCGGTCAGAATAATCAAATAACCACTGGGGCTGATACACCACCAATAGCGTTACCGCCATACCATTAAGCAATGCCTCGGGGAACGCCAGCAAAGGGATTAGCATCAAGTAGTCATCCACTAACACATTCCAATCGTAATCCGCTGCAGACCATAACCACATCGCCCAACTCATTTGATGAAACACAGTTGAAAGGCCCGCATTGATAAAACCACCGACGAAGATAAACACGAAAATGTGTTTAGGAAATAAATGGTAACTGCGACTGTATAAAACAAAACACAGGAACAGCGGCACAGCCATGGCGAACAGACTAAAAGCCCCAAAATCAGCGGGCTGTTTCAACACAAAAAGACTAAAAAAAGCGCTCGGCAACAGTAATGCCACGGTCGCAAGACGCCAACCGAACATCAGCATACAGGTCACTATCCCCAGAAAATGCAGATGCAACCCAGTTTGAATACTGGCATTTAACGACCACAGCGCATTGACGCCCACCAGCGTCAGTAACAAGCGTAGCTGCAGGTTTTTATCCCGTCGGATCTGCGCTAACTCTTCTTTTGGCCATATCGCATAGAGCCATAACGCCAAGAGCATAAGGCATATGCCTTGAGTCAGGCTCATATCCCATTCGATTTGCGCCCATTTATTCGACCAAAACGCCAACATTAATCGCCCATCCTTAATCCATTGCGCCAATAGAGTCACACTCAGTCCATCAAGATGCCATAAATCCATGAACTTTAGGGTCATATTAAGGTATTCTGCTGTCAGTTAATAACCTAAGAGTTAAATTTGATTATGCCACTTCGATACCTCAGCCTTGCCATCTTAAGTTGTTTCTCGCTCATCGCCTGCAGCAGTGCCCCCATCGATCCTAGTGAACTTGCCGGAAAATTACGGGATAAGTTAACCACAGACATTAAAGCCGATGGCCTTAAACTCTTCAGCTACACAGCGCGGCTGGTCGATGATAAATCTAACATGGGTGATGCAGACCGCCCTTTCCCGCACGATGCCCGCGTACGTAGCATGCAAGATCCCCGTGAACAACGTCGCGCGATGCAAGATCTACAGGACTCATTAGAAGTTTGGGGACGACAAGTCGAATTAGGTTTAACGAAAACCCTTGAAATGACAGGTTATTGCCGCGAAGGTTATATCGAATTGAGTCGGATTATCGAACCCGGGCGAGGCGAAATTCGTGGTGAATGCCAAGAAGGCGCGACCAATGCCGATAAACAGAAATTTGTGAACTATTAGCGAAGGTTTGAGTAACTCAAATTTGCGTGGCTAAGGTCTGAGCATCGAAAAGACGCAAGATTGGATAAGCACTGTTAATCAGCTAAAAATAGCGAAAACAATAATAAGAGAAGCTCAAAAAGGTAAGCATGCGCGTATTAGACAATACGCGCATTCACATCAGACTAAACTGATTCAGTCAGTGGCACAGCACGATTTTCTAATAACACAGGGATACCTTCAGTGATCGGATAGGCCAGCTTATCTGCCTTACAAATCAACTGCTGCGTCGTTTTATCGTACTCAAGTTTTCCCTTACACACAGGGCAAGCCACTATATCTAACAATTTTTTATCGAATGCCATGGAAGTTTCCTTGTTTAGCTGCAGCCACCTCGCGAAGACGTGCGAGCAGCTGCTCATCAAATTGTGGGGATAGCTTGGCATTGACCGCCAAATACCACCAGTTCTCTTGTGCAAAATCGCGACATTTAACCGCATCTTTTTCTGTCATCAATAGCGGCAAGTCTTGGGCTAAATCACGTAATTGGGTTTTATCGTAGGGCTGATGGTCATCAAAACCCTGGCATAGCGCCAGTTGATAACCTTGAGCGCGCAGCGATTCAAAGAAACGCGCAGGGTTACCAATACCCGCCATCGCAACCAGCGGCTGAGATTTATCGAAACTGTACTCATCGGATATCACATCGCATTTAACGGGCTTCACTTCCGTAGGCGCCAGTTGCATTTCGAACTGCCCTTTTGCTGCTGGGCCACCATTATTGACGATAAAATCCACGGCATCGAGACGCCACGCGCCTTCACGTAGCGGACCTGCCGGCAACAGCAAGCCATTACCTAAACCGCGTTGACCATCAATCACCACCAGCTCAATATCGCGTCCCAGCGCATAGTGCTGCAGCCCATCGTCGCAGATGATGACATCGACACCAAACTCAGCAATAAGTGCATTGGCGGTATCGACGCGTTTAGCGCCAACCACCATAGGCACTTGAGTGCGCGCCACTATCATAGCAGGTTCATCACCCACCTCTGCTGCACTCGCCCCTAAATTAACCGTTTTAACGCCTTGAATATCAACGCCGTAACCTCGACTGATCACACCGGGTGTAAACCCATGCTGGCGCAATAATTCAATCAGATAAATCACGGTTGGCGTCTTACCGCTGCCGCCGACGGTAATATTACCGACAACGATGACAGGCACAGGCATTGCCGTTTGTGATTTGATCCCGAGGCGAAACAAGGCGCGGCGCACATAAGTGATAACCGCGAATAGCCAAGATAAAGGTAACAAGAGCCATCGCAGTGGATGACCCTGATACCAAATTTTATTCACTAAGGCCTGCATCTAGCTACCGAATTGCATTTGGTACAATTTGGCGTACATGCCATTTAATTCCAATAGTGATTGGTGCGTCCCGCGCTCGACGATACGTCCCTGATCCACTACTAAAATTTGATCGGCACTCTCGATAGTCGACAACCTGTGGGCGATCACTACTGAGGTACGGTTTTGTCTGAGGTTGTCTAACCCTTTTTGAATCGCTTTTTCTGACTCAGTATCCAGTGCAGAAGTCGCTTCATCGAGGATCAAGACAGGCGCATCACGCAACATGGCGCGCGCAATCGCAATCCGCTGTCTTTGACCACCGGACAATAACACGCCATTTTCACCCACTTGGGTATCAAGGCCTTGGGGCAGCTGATCAATAAACTCCATCGCATAGGCCAAGGTCGCCGCTTCAATAATCTGCTCGCGCGTCGCTTCACCCGGATAGGCGTAGGCTATGTTGTTAGCAATCGTATCGTTGAATAAGGTCACCTGCTGCGATACCAGAGCCACTTGATTACGCAGCGATTTTAGCGAGTAATCATAGATGCTGACATCATCAAGCAGAATATCACCGGATTCGAGCCCCGTATAAAAACGGGTCACTAGACTCGCGATAGTCGACTTGCCTGAACCAGAACGGCCTACTAAGGCTAAGGTTTGCCCCGGTTTAACTTCAAAATCAACATCTTCCAGCGCTCGGCGGTCTTGGCTGTCGTAGGTAAAACAGACCTTATCGAAACGTAAATGACCCTTAGCGCGCTCGACGGTATAAGTGCCG
Organism: Shewanella sp. SACH; assembly: GCF_001887095.2. NCBI lineage: Bacteria > Pseudomonadati > Pseudomonadota > Gammaproteobacteria > Alteromonadales > Shewanellaceae > Shewanella > Shewanella sp. SACH. The sequence goes on along the minus strand of NZ_MPDG02000001.1, from coordinate 706,827 downwards.
GTGTCGGATTCTGGCAGCGTATCCAGTAATTCAAACACTGTGGTACAAGCTGCAATACCCCGTTGGAATTCAGCGTTCACTCGGGTTAAGTTTTTGATGGGTTGCAACATGGCCATCATAGCGCCAAGAATTGTCGCGAAGGTACCGGCGGTAAGATCGGCTTTCATGCTGTCTAAGCTTGCCGCATAAAGCACAAAGGCTAAGGCGAATGAGCCGATAATCATGATCAACGGCTGGCTAATGGCTTGCGCCACAGCTAACTTCATATTTTGATGGCGGTTTTGATCGTTCACTTTAGCAAAACGGGTGGCTTCGGTTTCTTGTCCACCAAAGGCCAATACGTTTTTATGGCCCTTAATCATTTGCTCAGTCGTGGCACTCACGCCGCCCATGGCGGTTTGAATTTGCTTAGAAACCTTACGGAAACGACGGCTGACCACAGCAATGACCATGCCCATAATCGGCCCGATCACTAAGATACACAGGGATAACTTCCAAGAGTTATAGAACATCAGCGCCAGCATACCAAACACTGTCACACTGTCGCGGACGATAGAAATCAAAGCGCTACCCGATGCTCTGGCGATTTGCTCAGTATCGAAGGTGACTTTTGAAATCAAGTTACCGGTATTTTCCTTGTCCATGTAACTGACAGGCAGACTCAGATAATGCTCAAACACTTGCTGACGCATGTCCATGATCAAACGCGCACTCATGTATGAAATGCCGTAGGTCGAAACAAAGTTGGCAAAACCGCGCAGGGAAAACATGAGGATAACCACAAGTGGCGCCATCATTAGCACGTCGTTGTTCGCATGGAAACCTTCACTGGTTGGCAATGCTATGCCATTGGTGACCGCAGCGGGTGCGCCGCCGGAAAAACCCTTATCGATAAAGGGGCCGATGAAAGCGATAAAGGCGGCATCGACGAGACCATAAATAATTAATCCCGCAACTGAAAGCATAAACATGCCTTTCATCTGTTTTATATAGCCCAGTAATCGTTTGAAAACTGTCCACATTTCGTCTTTAGGAGATGTTGTCATTGATAACACTAAATTATGGCAAAGTAGGCATTCTACTCTGGATTAATCAAGTCACCAAATCTAAACAGAGAGTTGTACCAAAATGGCGCTAAATCACCACGATAGGTCTTTACCTCTAACTCAGACTGCTGAAAAATCACACTAATCTGCCCTTCTGACCCTGTGGTCAGGCTCCTAATCTCTCGTCGCTGATACCGCTCAACCACTGTGGATTTAGGAAAACCATAGCGATTAGCAAAACCCGCAGGGAAAAGCACTAACTTAGGGGCTACGGCATCGATAAAGGCCTCTGTCGACGAGGTTTTGCTGCCATGGTGCGGCGCCACCAGCACGTCGCTTTGTAACTCGTTTAGGCCACTTAGATCACCGCTCACACTTAGCTCACGGCTTACACCTAATTCACTACGTAATAGTGCTGCTTCGGTTTGTTTTTCAATGTCCCCGGTGAGCAGCAGACTCTGCAGGCCATCATCAATGCGCACCACACAAGAGCCATTATTGCCCGCCAGCACTTGAGGCGGCGAGAGTAAGTTAAGGCGCAATCCTTGCCATTGAATCTGCCTTGGACGGCAATCTTGGCCGCTAAAGCCAGCCACATCTGTGATCACCAAAGCCTTGGGATAAGCCTCCATCAAGACAGGCGCACCGCCTGAATGATCGTTATCGCTATGGCTGATAACAATATAATCAATCTCTTGGATGCCTTTGGCTTTTAAGAAGGGCAATATCACCCGCTCCGCATAACTGAAATCTTCACCAAAGGCGGCGCCCGTGTCATAGATGAAACCCCTGCCATTCTTTTCAATCACCACGGCTAAACCTTGGCCCACATCAAGTAAATGCATGGCCCATCGATGGGTTTGCACGGGAGACCATAGCGTCATACAAAAAAGTAATGCGGGAATAAACAACAAACTCAATAGGCTTAACCAAGCAATATAGTTTTTATGCTTAGGCACATAGCGCCATAACACACCACCAACGAGCGCGTAGAATCCTAAGGCTAATAAGCTGTCAGAGAGTGCTAACCAATGGGCAGGTAATTGCTGGCTGATGTCGAGCAACTGCGCATAGGGCGATAAACTCCAATCACTGAGGCGCAGTACTCCAAGCGAAGAGAGTCCGAAGTGAGATAATCCCAAGGCCGTCCCAAGCCACCAGCAGACAAATCCCGCTATGGCTAAGGGGATCACTACAAAGCTAAACCAAGGCACGGCCAAGATGTTCATCCACAGACTGTGTACGCTCACGCCGCCAAAGAGTGCCGCTTGCAGTAATCCAAGCCCGAGACTTAAGCGCCATTGGATAGCCCAAAACTGCATCATCCCAGTGCGTAAACGCGCCCTTCGAGTCGACGCAGGGGTAAATTCCCTTGGTTGGATTTCTAAGGTGTATAAGATGATACCTAAGGCACAAAACGACAGCCAAAATCCCGCACTTAAACAAGCGAGCGGATCAAGCAGCAATACAATGAACAGGGCGAATAATAAGCGCTCCCACGCCGTAGAAAAGCGCTTTAATAAACTCAACAGCATTAACAGCAGAATCATCACTAATGCACGCTGCGTCGAAATGCCAAAGCCAGCAAGATAGGCATAAAATGCGGCGCCTATGCCAGCGGCGACTAAGGCAAGGGTGATATTACGCCGACTCTGATGTGGCACTAAGCGACTTAAGCCAAACAAAAGGCATGTGTAAATCCATGCTGCTATGACCGAAAGATGCAAGCCAGATATCGCCACTAAATGACCCGTACCTGTCTGTCGTAATGCTTGCCAACGCACTTTTGAGATCAACTGCTTATCACCCAAAAGTAAGGCGAGTAGAATATCACCTTGCGGCAAAGAGGCTAATTCAGGCGTCAATGCGCTTATTAGCTCGTTACGCAGTGAAGGTAAAACCGCAAGTAAATGTGCCTCTATCACTCGCCCTTTACCGACAACATGTTGGCTGATTAATTGTTTCTGCTCGTTATAACCACCTTGATTTAACACGCTAGCAATACTCTTAGGCATCAAGGTAAACTGCCAAACCTGACCGACATCGACTTCTGGCGGATCTTTCCACGTGAGTCGCAATTTTGCATTTGGCCCTAAGATTAAATTTGGTTTAATGACCGATATATCCAAACTTAGCCAGTCGCTGTTTCGACTAACTAGTGATATGATTTCGCCCCTAACCTGTATAGGTTGTTGTAACACTGGAAGATCCTGCCTAGATAATCCTAAGCAAAAACCAGTTAGCCATGCCATTGCAAAGAGTCCACCTGCGCAGACAGGGATTTTTCGGTATAAAATTAACGCCCCAACAGCAAGGTAGGGTATATAACTGACTGGCGGCAGCGAAGGCCACAACATCGCTGATAACAAGATGGCACTAAAGCCAAACATGAATCGATTCATAGTGAATTAAGTTAAGACAGCAATTTCAGCCTATGCCAAAAAAATTAATCAAAAGATTTATGCCTAAGCCTGAAACCTTGCGTGAGCATAAACACTTACGCATGTTCGGACGCTTATTACATAATCCCAATTTGTGGGCGCTAAATCGGAAATCCGCCCCTGGCGCATTCGCCGTGGGATTATTTGTCGCCTGGATCCCTATGCCATTTCAGATGGTAGTGGCTGCGGCTTTTGCCATTCTATTTAACGTTAATATTCCCGTTTCTGTCGCATTAGTCTGGATAACCAATCCCTTAACTATGCCAGTGATGTTTTATGGCGCGTATTTACTCGGCGCTAAGATACTCGGCCATGCGCCGCAAGATTTTGCCTTCGAAGCAAGTTGGCAATGGATTGAAGCCTCCCTTGCCACCATAGGTCCGGCGTTTTTACTGGGATGCCTTGTTCTTGGGGTAATTTTTTCCGCAGTGGGCTATTTGCTGATTAACAATCTGTGGAAATATTCCATTATGTTTAAGTGGCAAAAACGTAAGAATAAATAAGCTCGCCTTTCCTACCGCTTATGCTGATGCAGTTTTAGCCGAAGGCTAGTTAACCTAAGTAACAGCATAAGCGGATCAATGACTTAGCTTATCCTTCATGGCCTAATGTGCATTGCAATCTATTGGCTTCCCTTGCTTTACATCCTGTCGTTTCAATGTCCGCCACCTCACTCCTTTCACGCTTGAGTTTGTCGCTTTTCATGTAAAATTGTACCATCTGTGCAGACTAAGTTTGCGTCTTAAACAGATGCAGCACGAGGAATACTCATATCGAGATATATACATTCATTTTAATTGCAGCTTAAAATATCTGACAGATTTAGTCAGATACTCAAGAGCCAGTTATGTTGAACATTGATGAGCCCGCACATTTACAACCACGAATCGCCTTATTCAGATTAGGCTTTCGGCCTTTTTTCCTGTTTGCGAGTTTATTCAGCGTATTGGCATTAGGGATCTGGGGAGGATTCCTTTCAGGGATCAATCTGTTGCCGCAATCCGTTAATCCACTTTGGTGGCACGGTCACGAAATGATTTTCGGATTTGTCTGCGCCGTCGTCGCGGGCTTTTTATTAACTGCGGTGCAAAACTGGACGGGCCAAGCTGGGATTAAAGGTGTTGGGTTGTTGGGGTTATTCAGTGTGTGGTTATTGCCAAGGCTGTTATTGCTAATGCCGCTAGCGATTCCCTTTACACTTATCATGTTTATCGACTTACTATTTTTGCCGCTAACGGCGTTAATACTCGCCCAAGCAGTGATCCGCGTTCGTCAATGGCGAAACTTTGTGTTTATCCCCATTCTCACCTTGCTCACCCTAATGAATGCACTGAGTTACTACGGCGTTTTAACAAATCAATTTGAATGGATAAACATAGGCTTATATGGCGCAGTTGTGTTAATCAGCATCATAGTCGCACTTTTAGGCGGCCGTGTGATCCCTTTTTTCACCGAGCGCGCCACCCAATGGCAGCGTAAAACTGCGCTGCCAGTGCTCGAATGGCTGAGCTTTATCAGCCTCTTTGGATTAGTTATTAGCTTAATCCTGCAAGAGCAAATATTGCTTCGCAGTATGGCTGGGATTGCGAGTCTAGTTTTATTGCTGCGCTGGCATCGCTGGGGCTGGTATTCCTGCTGGCGCGTTCCCTTACTCTGGTCACTGCATCTCAGTTATGTGTGTATTCCACTCGGTTTAGCGCTTATTGCCTTTGGACTCCCCTTATCCGTTGGCATGCACGCGATAACGATTGGCGGTTTAGCGGGGATGATTTTAGCTATGATGGCGCGGGTTTCGTTAGGCCATACCGGCCGCACGCTGCAACCGCCAAGCATAATGAAGTATGCCTTTGGGTTAATCCTGCTCGCGGCAGTATTTAGAGTATTGGCAGGAGTCATCCCGCTATGGTCAGCATCATTATTACTTGCCGCCATTACATCTTGGGTCATCGCCTTTGGCTGTTTCTGCATCAGCTATGGGCCTATGTTGTGCCAAACCAGAATCGATGGTCGACCCGGTTAGAACATACTGACACTGAGCTTTGCGATGCATTTAGGATTAAACATATCTGTGAATTAAGTCACACAGCGGCGGCTAGCTTTTCCCTATAAGCTGATTTTTACTGTTACTATTTATAAAAACATCAAGTAGGGAATGCCCATGCCATTTTATCACCGATATGGTTCTAAGAGCCTTAAAGCCGTAGAACACTTAGTCCTGTTTGTTATTGCTATTGCCACTATCGTCGCGATAGGCCAAGAAATTGTGCATATTGTTTCTGTCCGTATGGTCGCACTAGCCGATTTACTCCTGTTATTCATTTTCTTAGAAGTCTTAGCCATGGTGGCGAACTACTACGAATCCGGTAAGTTACCCGTGCGTATGCCGCTTTATATCGCGATTGTGGCCTTGGCTCGTTACCTCATTTTAGATATGAAGAGTATGGAAGATTGGCGTATTGCCGCGATATCACTGTCGACGTTAATTTTAGCAGCAACTGTGATCGTCATTCGTTGGGGTCAGTTAAAAATGCCCTATCCTAAAAACCAAGAATACGACAATTAATCAAGCACCTGAGTTGGTGCTATTGAAGGCTTATTCAATAGCACCTGCTGTCCTCGTTTTAAAACTATTATCAAAGACCTAGCTTTCACATTGGTATTCTGCCAAAAAGCAATTATGCTAGTTTTACTGAGATCAATAATTTACGGGGCAATTGAGTTATGGGTGACCATACTACTGGTTTTGAAGAAAAACGCACATCACTGCGAGTGGACATGGAAGCGGAGCGTGTCGCCTTACATTGGGTCGACGCTCAAGGCATGAAGCAATCCGATGAAGGCGTGTGTATTGACTTAGCAAGACGCGGTATTTTATTCGATTATAAACGTCCCTTTGCACTGGGCGAACTCATCGAAGTGACCTTTAATCCCGATACCACACAACAAAACACCGTCAAAGGACAAGTTTGCCGCTGCGCAAAATGCCACGACCAAAGCTACCACATAGCCATGCAACTGCTTTAATTTAACTTAAATTTCGCAGGTTTAATGGGTCTGTTCTACACTCAATGAATTGAACGATTCATGAAGGGGCGTCACTATGATCTTGCTGGTAGGTGGTGAAAAAGGTGGTAGCGGAAAAAGTTGTCTCGCTCAAAATCTTGCCGTTTATATTAAGCAAAAATTTCAAGCAAACGTCCTCATGGTCGATTGTGATCCCCAGCGCACCACTTCAGATTGGATCCAAGCAAGAAATAATGATCCCAGTCTGCCCAGCATTAACTGCATTCAGCTTTATGGCAAAATTCGCAATGACTTACTCAGCCTCAATGAGCGTTTTGATTACGTGATTGTAGACTGTGGTGGCCAGGATAACTTAGCCATGCGCGCAGCCATGTCGGTAGCAACTTATGTTGTGATCCCTCTCAGGCCCAAAAGACGCGATCTTAAGACATTACCCCACATGGAAGACATGCTCAGCACTTGTAAGATGGTGAATCCTAAAATGATCGCCACCATAGTACTAACCCAATGCCCTGCGCTACCCACGCAATTTAAACGTATTTTAGAAGCCAAAGATGTAGTGCAGTCCTTTGGTTTAAGGGTGTTGAATTCTGTCACCTTTTGTCGAAACATTTATGATGACAGTGAAGAAAAAGGTTCCTCTGTGGTCGAAATCGAACCCGATGGAAAAGCAGCCGATGAGATCCGCGCCATAACGGATGAGTTATTCGCCATGCCACCAGAAAATAGCTATGAGCTTAACTGATCTTAAACGTAAGAAACCCAAGCAAATCATCAAGCCGGTTTCTGTCGATGATTTCATTGAAGATGCCAATAACTACGCCTTAGGTAAGGCGAGTTTATTAGCCGCGGCTCAGACTCAAGCGATAGTTAAGGGCTTAGATAAAAAATCGACTAAGATTTATCGCCACGCGACCTTTACCCTGACAGAGAAGAGTATTGCTCAGCTCGATTCACTATCGAAATCCACCAGCATTGCAAAATCTCGCTTACTGCGTATTTTGATCCATGAGTTTAGCCAACTCACACCCGCGCAGCAGGACCAAATTGCCAATAAACGCCACGACGAAACCTAAGTTTCAGGGATTCAAGGAATCAGGACTTCAAGAAACCTGAGTTTCAAGCTTCCTTAAACTCAAGCTAGCTGAACCTAAAGAAATCCAGGCTTAAATCTCATACTGGTACTTCTCGCTTAAGCCACTAAGGTGATGAACCCAATCAGTAAAATCAGTCTCGATAGATGTCGAACTATGGTCAAACGATTGCCACACTCTTATTACAATCTCGTATTACTACTGCGTTCTCGTATGACTGTTACTCCATCGCCAAAATATGTAGGGCCACAATAGGTTAGTGCTCACACTTTCTCCCAGCGGCTAGTTCAATGCCTTGGGGCGTTTCGTCAAACTTACCTTTACCTATCAGTAACTGAATCAATGCTTCAGCACTAAGATCGGCGGCACTACACGTATGATATCGAGCCGCAAAGCCAAACTTTTGTCCCATCAGGGATAATAATTCAGGCTTTATAATAGCGGCCCCTTGCGCTACCATCAGCGCCATAACATCATGACCGTGAACAGAATTGGACATATGTCCTCCTAAAGATGCAATATTATTGTTCTTTATATCCTAACGGTTAAATTTGAACCCTGATCTCGCGCACAGACTTTATAATTGATACCACTGCGCTGACATCTGTGACGATAATGTGAGCCATATATGTCTTTAATCCTATTATTGACCCAACAGATGTCGCTGTACTTAGTGATCGTTTACTTAGTCAGTAAAACGCCGCTGTTTAAACTGTTTGCCGAAACCTCACCGCGTCTGCCACATAAGATTTTTATGTATCTGATTTTTTCAAGTTTCTGCATCATGGCCACCTATTTTGGTGAGCAAACATCAGGCGCGATTGCCAACACCCGTGCTATGGGCGCTGTCTTAGGTGGATTACTAGGCGGACCGATTACCGGTTTTCTAGTTGGACTGACTGGCGGACTGCATCGCTACAGTATGGGCGGCTTTACGGAAATAGCCTGCGCCATTTCCACCACCTTAGAAGGCTTATCCGCTGGGATGATAAGCTTCTACTTAAGACGTGCGGGTAAAAGTGAGCTTATCTACAATCCATTACTCGTTTGCCTAGTGACTTTTTATGCCGAAATGATGCAAATGAGCATCATCTTACTGGTCGCCCGCCCCTTCGATGATGCGTGGGAGTTAGTGCGTCAAATCGCGCCGCCCATGTTGTTAGTCAATTCCGTGGGAGCGGCACTCTTTATGAGCATGATCCGCGACCAAAAAACTATGTTCGATAAACTTTCCTCCAGTTTTTCAACTAAAGCATTAAAGATAGCCGAACGCAGTGTCGGACTCCTATCCAAAGGATTTAACGAAGAAAGCAGCAGCCGTGTCGCCAAAATCGTCATAGAAGAAACCAATGTAGGCGCAGTAGCCATCACTGACAGGGAAAAACTGTTGGCTTTTATTGGCATAGGTGCCGATCATCATCTGCCTGGCACGCTGATTTCATCTAAGATCACCTTAGAGGCGATTAATCAAAATAAAGTCATGTTCGCAGATGGCGTTGAAATGCCTTACTCATGTTCTATTTCAAGTAATTGTCGTTTAGGTTCGAGTCTGGTAATCCCACTGCGCAGTGATACCGAAGTCATTGGCACCATTAAACTCTACGAGCCGAAAAATAAACTTTTTTTGAATATTAACCGCACCTTAGGTGAAGGTATTGCCCGTCTGTTATCAAACCAAATTCTTTATGGCCGATTTGAGCAACAACAAAATCTGCTAACTCAAGCCGAATTGAAATTACTGCAAGCGCAGGTTAATCCACACTTTCTATTCAATGCACTTAACACCATTAGCGCGATTATCAAGCGCGATCCCGATATGTCTAAGCAATTGCTGCAGCAGTTATCTCAATTTTTACGGATTAATTTAAAGCGAACGACAGGCTTAGTGACACTTGGGGATGAGCTAGATCACATCGCGTCCTATCTCACCATTGAAAAAGCGCGTTTTATTGATAAATTACAAGTCAGTATCGCGATACCTGAATCACTCTACCACTGCAAAGTACCGGCCTTTACCCTGCAGCCGATTATTGAGAATGCCGTAAAGCACGGCACTTCGCACATGATAGAGCAAGGGCAGATCAAAGTGACGGGCAAGCTTGAAAATCATGTGTTGGAATTAGAAGTCACAGACAATGCCGGATTATATCAGCCCGTTGAGGGCTCTGAAGGCCTAGGGATGAACTTAGTGCATAAACGCATTCAAAATATTTTTGGCGAACAATATGGTGTTACTGTGGAATGCGAAGCCGATGAATTGACTCGTGTCACCATAAGATTACCTATAGAAAACCCTGAGATATCCAATATGGACACCCGCACGTGATCACTTGTTTAATTGTTGATGATGAACTGTTTGCTCGTGAAGAATTAGCCGATCTTTTGGGGCAAGAACACGACATTGAAATTGTTGGTCAATGCGCTAATGCCATCGAGGCGTTGCAAAGCATAGCCAAAGAAAAACCTCAGTTAATTTTTCTCGATATCCAAATGCCGCGCATTTCGGGCATGGAACTTATCGCTATGCTCGACCCCGATAACATGCCAAAAATTGTGTTTGTTACCGCTTACGACGAATTTGCCGTCAAGGCCTTCGATAACCATGCCTTCGATTATTTGCTTAAACCGATAGATGCCGAGAGACTCAGTAAAACCCTCACTCGGGTGCGTAAAAATCTGACGCCTCAAATTATGGATCCCATTACCCCAAAGCGTCTGGAACATATTCCCTGTTACAGCGGCAATAAACTCAAGGTGATTGCAATCCAAGATGTGGAATATGTGTTCAGTGATTTGAGCGGCATCCATGTGGCCAGTACGAAAGGCAAAGTCCATACCCAATTGACCTTAAAAGTGTTTGAAGAAAAAACCCCACTGGTGCGCTGCCATCGGCAGTATTTGATTTCACCTAAGGCGATTGCCGAAATTGAGCTGTTAGACACGGGCGCCGAAGTCACCACCCACTCAGGGGATAAAGTGCCCGTCTCACGGCGTTATCTTAAGAGCCTTAAACAGCTGTTCGGCTTCCAATAACTCAAGCAAAAAGCCATCTTAGCGGGTATTTTTAGTCACAAGATGGCCAACAACACCCGTCGTTAACATACGATTGCAACCACTCAAGCCCACCTATTACCGCTCACCCTGCATTTTCGACCACTCATTGAGATTGCGAAGTTTTATATCAACAACTTGTTTACACTCGCCAGAACTCAAATGGGGAGATAACAAAAATGATGTGGTTCCTACTCTGTGTCGGTCTGCTGATCGGCGGCTACTTTATCTATGGCGCCTTTGTCGAGAAAGTCTTCGGCATTAACGCTAATCGTCAAACACCCGCTTTCGCTCAAACTGATGGCGTCGACTTTGTGCCTATGTCTAAAGGCAAAGTCTATTTAATTCAATTATTGAACATCGCAGGCGTAGGCCCAATCTTTGGTCCTATCTTAGGTGCACTCTATGGTCCTGCGGCCATGTTGTGGATTGTGGTTGGCTGTATCTTTGCGGGCGCAGTGCATGACTACTTCTCTGGCATGTTGTCAGTGCGCAACGGCGGCCAATCTGTGCCAAACCTTGCGGGTAAATATTTAGGAAAGAGTGCCAAACACTTCATGAACGTGTTTGCTATCGTGCTGTTATTGCTGGTTGGTGTGGTCTTTATCTCTGCGCCTGCAGGTTTACTGGGCAAGCTTACCGGTTGGGACGTCAGTATCTTCGTCGGCATTATCTTCGTCTACTACCTGATCGCAACTGTGGTGCCAGTCGATAAAATTATCGGTCGTCTGTACCCCTTCTTTGGCGCTTTACTGTTCTTCATGTCGTTCGGTCTGGCTTTCGCGATTATCCTATCAAGCGAGCACACCTTACTGCCTAACGTACAAGCGGGCGATTTCTTCCAAAACTTAAATCCAAATGACATGCCACTTTGGCCTGCGCTATTCATCACCATCGCCTGTGGCGCGGTATCAGGTTTCCATGCAACGCAATCACCATTAATGGCACGCTGCGTTGAAAACGAAACCAATGGTCGCTTCGTCTTCTTCGGCGCCATGATTGGCGAAGGCATTATTGCGCTGCTTTGGTGTGCGATTGCATTGTCATACTTCGGCGGTGTTGAAGGCTTAAGTGCGGGCATGTCAGGCAACCCTGCCAACGTGGTCTATGAGGCTTCTACTGGTCTGTTAGGCGCTGTCGGTGGCTTTATGGCTATCCTAGGTGTGATTATCCTGCCGATTACTTCAGGTGATACTGCTTTCCGCTCTGCGCGTTTGATTCTGGCTGAATTTTTCAACATGCCACAAATCTCACTGCCAAAACGCTTAGTGTTAGCTCTCCCACTGTTTGTTATCGGCGGTATGTTGACTCAAGTGGATTTTGGTGTCATTTGGCGCTACTTCGGTGTGGCAAACCAAACCACCGCGGTATTAATGCTGTGGACGGCTTCGGCTTACCTGTTACGCCATAACAAACTGCATTGGATTGCGACTATTCCAGCGATGTTTATGACCACAGTGGTCATCACCTTCCTGCTGAACTCGTCAACCTTAGGTGCAGGCTTACCTATGACGGTATCAACCATAGCGGGCGTGGTCACCACCTTAGTGATTACAGCGCTGTTGATTGTTAAAACCAAAGGTAAAGGTGAGATTGACTTACCAGTAGAAACTGAGCTTAAAGAAATAGTCAAAGACTAACAAAATAGTCCAAATGACCAAGCTAAAACAGGCGCTTTATTGCGCCTGTTTTGCTCATACTGCTCCATCAATAACTGCAGACTCTGGTGTGAGCGAGCAAGGTATTCAGGCTTGACTCGATACCATTGCACACTGTATCAGGCATACAAAACTGTTATACTCACGCCATAGCACACTGCAACATGCATAATATGAATCAATCGAATAACCCGCTCCACGGCATTAAACTGGAAACGATCATCACTTACTTAGTCGAGAAATACGGCTGGGAAGAATTAGGTGAGAGAATTAATATCCGCTGTTTTACTCACGATCCCAGCATCAAATCCAGTTTACGTTTTTTAAGAAAAACAGAGTGGGCGCGGGATAAAGTCGAATATCTTTATTTAAGAGCCAACAAATTACCGTTACCGCCACCTAAAGCCGAAGCGAGCCAAGCCGCTAAAAAGCCTGCGGCAAAAATCGCGACTAAAAAGCCAACTCAAACCGCTCCCGAAAAGCCGGCTAAAAGCGATAAACCCAGCTCAGATGGCACAGTAAATAGCCATATTTGGGGCAATAATTAATCCTCGCCTCTGCTGCCATAAAACGTAAACAGCCCTAGCATAAGGGCTGTACTATCGTGATTAACCTGCTGTGAATCAATTTTCACTAACCTATTTGTACTCACCTACAGCCTTAATCTATTTGTGCTAATCTATTGGCGGCTAATAGCGCTAACAAATAGTTTGTGAACCAATAGCTTGTACTCTTTTTAGCTGAGCAACCAAAATTGACTTCAGTTTTCAAATCGATGGCCGATACTGATTGTGATAGTGACTTGAGTATCAACGCAGTTTGCATCAATGGAGTGTTAAATGAACATTAATGGAATAAACAGTAGCGCAACTAGCTCAGCTTTCACCGCCATATCAAGCGCATATATCGCAGCGACGCCAACCGCAACACAAACAGCAAATAGTGAGCCCTCTGACTCACAAGATAGCCAAGACACTGTCTCCATTTCTAATGCGGGCCGCGCAGCTTTATCCGCAGATGTGGGCGCAACCTTAAGAGACAAAGCCTCAGCCAAAAAGAATGAAGTCGACAATGCCTCATCAGAAGAACCCATGACGTTAATTGATCAGCAGATCCAAAAAATAAAAGAGCAAATCAAGGCACTCCAAGAAATGTTGGCCAAGCTTGAAAATGATGACTCAGAGACCGCAGATCAGCAACGTAAGATGATCCAAGAACAAATAATGCAGCTGAGTAGTCAGATAGCAACCTTGACTGAGAAGAAGATGCGCGAAGCCCAAAAAAAGGAATCGGCTTAAATTAAGCGGTGATAATACTGTGCTAAGTTAACCCATGTTCACAACATCGACATGTTCAAGCGGTTTATATATTCAAGCCGTCTAGTTGACCCTACTTAGATGGGAAAGCTGAACATCAAACGCCAAATGTTCAATCCATCACCACGGCGATAGCTGAATCCAATACGATCAACACCCAGCAATTCGCCCCCAAGGGGCTTAGAAAACGCGAGGGAAAAACCAGCCTCATAACTGCCTGAAACTATGGTATCTTGCTCTATCTCGCTGATAAATCTGAGCTCATTGAAATACCAATAACCCACAGCAAAGATCCTTGGTTGCACCTGCAGATCCCACCATTGCCAGCGCGGCGCTAATCCTAAATCAACGCCAGTTTGTAACACCGCAAATTGATCGGCAAACTTGCCATAGTGCTCACTGTACCCAGCGAAACGTAATCTCGACACCCATACCGCATCTTGCCCAGCTAGGGTGAAATCATACAAGCTACTGATCCCTGAGGCGATAATGGCAACGTTATCGTTTTTATCGAAGTTAGTACCAAAACCGATATCTAAATACCCTTCCATTCGAGTGTTTTCGCTCGCCTGCCAGTGATGCTCAAAACCTGGGGTAATGGTCATAGTGCCTATCGACGACGGTAACTCGCCTTCAGTGATATCTTTGGCTAAATAATCAAAAAAGCCAAAGGAGATAGGTAAACGTAACCAAGTCTGGCTTCCGCTATCTTTCTTTAAATCAAAACTTAACGGAATACTGACCACGGTCGCATTTTGGTTAGCGGCGCGATACACACCAGTGCCGAGATAACTGCCAAAGGCATAAACAGAATTGGGATTACTGCTCGACTCAATCGGATTGCTGCCATTGGCATTACTGCTAGGCACGTGACTGATAGAAACAGGATCGACAGGCAAACCAGCATCATTCGCTTGAGACGCAGATGTAAGTGTCGCAGGTGTAAACGTATTGGCGGGGGATGCACTATTGGCGAAAACGGCAGGAACAATGCTCAGAAATACTAAGCAAGTTAACGACAAACATAATGGCAACCGACTGAAAAAATGGCTCAATTGACTTAAACCTTACTCATTTCTGACTCAATCGGTCGACCCATCATAAATACAAAGCTACTTATTTTCATCCATAAAATGATATTCAGACATCATGTGTCCAAGCTCAGTGGATTTGGTTTTTAAGTAGGCTTCGTTGTAACGATTCTTACCAACTTGCAGCGGTACGCGCTCAACCACTTCGATGCCAAACTCCTTCATTGCTTTCACTTTACGAGGGTTATTGGTCATCAAACGCACATGCTTCACGCCTATCTGTTCCAGCATAGGTTTGATCATGTCGTATTTACGCATATCGGCTTCGAAGCCCAGTTGCTCGTTGGCTTCAACTGTGTTGGCACCTTTATCTTGCAGCTCGTAGGCGCGGATTTTATTCAACAAACCAATGCCACGGCCTTCTTGGCGCAAATAGAGGATAAAGCCACTGCCCGTTTCCGCAATATTTTGCATCGCCGCTTGTAACTGAAAACCACAGTCACAACGCAAGCTAAATAACGCATCGCCAGTTAAACACTCGGAATGAATTCGACCCAACACAGGTTCATCCGCACTGAGCGTACCGAATGTGAGCGCAACATGCTCTTTGCCTGATTCTGTATCTTCAAAACCATGCATGGCAAACACGCCCCAAGGAGTGGGTAACTTTGACGTCGCGACATATTTTATCGACATACTTAACCTTAACGACAACTCTCATTCCATGAGACGAATAAGATCCCTAGAAACAAACGAGGATTAGGCACTTAGCCAACTAAGCGCACTATTCTAAAGTGTTTTTGAACAATCAAGAAATACTTTAGTGTTTTAATCAACTAAACCAAACATGAATGTCATTTTCGATGGGCAGCACGAAGGAATGGATTAAAACGAAGCTGTGCTTAAAGTACTAGGCGCACCAACACGCGATCGACACTCGATCCCGTGTCAGTGACAGCCTAACCCACATTAAAATTTTGCGGGCGCGTATCCAGTGACTTCCTTTAGCCCCATTTCACGGCCGATAGCCGTCATAGGGTGGATCACCACAAGACCTTTGACAGACTTTTTCAGTTTGCCCATGTCCGCTTGTTCATCTTTAGTCAAAGCGCGATGGAAAGACAAACCTTTGATATCTGAACCTTGCTTATTCAATAAGCGGGTTTGTTGGCCTTTCACACTGCCAATTTGCTTAGTGACTGCAGCGATTTCGCGCTTGAACTGGGCAATAATGACGTCATCGCCTCTTTGTTCAGCCGCAGCAAGTTTACGACGAAATTTATCTAATTTATCGTTAAGCTGCTGCAGTTCTTGCTTTAAATTCATTCTGTTACCTTAAATTACCTAAGTTAGCCACAGTAAAATCTTAGCCTGATTATGCTAGCGTCTGTGTCAAGGCCTGAGATTATAGCAGCAAGTTACAGATCCTCGTTACCGCTTTTATAACAAACGAATGATCTGATTGCTGCTACCGCGAAATACGAGACTTGGATCGGCAAGACTTTGTTCAAATTTGCCATCCACCAGCACATCAATATAGGCCAACACGGCGCGCTGTTCATCACTCAACTCATCGATCACATAACCCGTCCACAGCCAAATATCTTTCCCCTTACACTCTGCCTTGACTCGTTTGACGAGCGCCAAAATGGCACTGAGATTGACGGGCAATAAAGGATCGCCCCCCGAGAGCGACAAACCACGGCGTACAATCCGCTTGTCATTGAGATCGGCAATCATCCTATCTTCCATCGTTCTATCAAAAACATGCCCAGAACGGGGATCCCAAGTACTTTGATTGTAACAACCACGGCACTGGTGCTCGCAGCCAGAGACAAACAAGGTCGCACGGGTACCAGGGCCATTGACCACATCGATAGGGAAATATTGATGGTAATTCATTGATAGTACTTCATAGTGCATTTCATCTTTTAACATTGGGACTTATCCCATGCCACGATTTATGCCACGTGATGCCACGGAATAAGTCTAACAAGCAGGATAAAATATTAGTGTTACAAGTGTTTGATCCTACGTTTTACTTCTTCCTGTTTACCATAATTAAAGGGCCGCGCATCTGGGCTGCCTAAGTAACCGCAGACTCGGCGCGTCACTGACACCCGACTTGGCTCATGGTTGCCGCACTTAGGGCAAGTGAACCCTTTACTGGTACAGCTAAATTCGCCAGTAAAGCCACAGTCGTAGCATTCATCAATTGGCGTGTTAGTGCCATAGTAAGGCACGCGGCTATAACTATAATCCCACACATTTTCCAGCGCTTCGAGGTTATGCTGCATGTTGGGATATTCGCCATAACAAATAAAGCCGCCGTTCGCGATTGCGGGATATGGCTGTTCAAAATCAATTTTATCGTAGGGGTTAACGCTTTTTTCCACATCAAGGTGGAAACTATTAGTGTAATAGCCCTTGTCTGTCACGCCTGTGACTAGGCCAAATTGCTTCGCATCCAGTTTACAAAAACGGCTGCAGAGACTCTCACTTGGCGTGCTATACAGACTAAAGCCATAACCTGTTTCAGCCTTCCACGCATCCGTGGCGGCTTTAAGATAGGCAACAATAGCGACGGCTTTGTCCCTTAATTGTGCATCGTCAAATACATGGGTTTGGGTGCCATAGAGTGCATTCATGGTTTCATGCAGGCCAATGTAACCGAGTGAAATCGAAGCGCGACCATTTTTAAAAATTTGAGATACATCATCATCGGCGCGCAAGCGCACACCACAGGCGCCTTCCATATAGAGGATTGGTGCCACGCGGGCTTTGACGCCATTGAGTCGCTCAATGCGGGTATCCAGCGCTTTACGAGCTAAGACTAATCTGTCATCTAAAATACGATAAAATTCAGCGTCATCACCCTTGGCTTCTAAAGCAATCCGCGGCAAGTTTAAGCTCACTACCCCGAGATTATTGCGCCCTTCATGCACGAGCTCGCCATTTTCCTCATAGGTGCCTAAAAAGCTGCGGCAACCCATTGGGGTTTTAAATGATCCAGTGACTTTCTCGACTTGCTCGTAATTGAGAATATCGGGATACATGCGCATAGTCGCGCACTTGAGCGCCATCTGTTTGACATCATAATTGCAATCGCCAGCTTTGTGATTAATGCCATCGCGAATCGCAAACACTAACTTAGGAAAAACTGCCGTCTTGCGATTTTTACCTAATCCCGCCATCCGTACTTTAAGCATAGATTGCTGAATTAAGCGGGATTCCCACGAGGTACCTAAACCAAAGCCAAAGGTCACGAACGGTGTTTGGCCATTTGCAGTGTGTAAGGTATTAACCTCATATTCCAAAGACTGAAATGCATCGTGACATTCTTTTTCAGTTTGCGCCGTGGCAAAAGCTTTGGCGTCGGTGATCTTCCAATTCAAGGCGATTTGGTAGTGCTTGTCGTAGCTCTTAGCGACAAATGGCGCCAACACTTCGTCGATACGATTGATGGTCGTGCCGCCATAAATATGGCTCGCCACTTGGGCAATGATCTGTGCGGTGACGGCTGTCGCCGTTGAAATAGACTTAGGGGTTTCGATTTCGGCATTGCCCATTTTAAAGCCATGGGTCAACATGCCAGCCAAATCAATCAGCATGCAGTTAAACATCGGGAAAAATGGCGAGTAATCTAAGTCGTGGTAGTGGATCTCCCCCGCTTCATGGGCAGCAACCACATCCTTTGGCAAAATATGACTCTTGGCATAATGTTTGGCGACTATGCCCGCGAGTAAATCTCGCTGAGTTGGGATAACTTTCGAATCTTTATTGGCATTTTCATTGAGTAACGCCGCATTACTTTGCTCGACTAAACCACGGATTTCGAGGTTTAATTTACTGGTCGCTTCACGGCACACATCTCGGTCGTGACGGTATTCGATATAAACCCGCGCCAAGGACTTATACGGCCCTTCCATCAGTAAATTCTCAACCGCATCCTGCAGATGATGGATATCGACTTCGGTTAAGGTCGCAACGCTTTGACTGATACACGCTGCCACTGTCGCTGCATAGTCGCCATCCTCTATTCCAACTGAGTTTGCAGCGGCATTCACTGCATCCCGTATCCTTGTTTCATCAAAAGGTGTGCGGCAACCATCACGCTTAATTACGACTGGCATTGTTCAGTTCCTCTCCATCTCGCCTAAAAATTAACACTACATCTAGTGATTTTAAAAGCATAAAACACAATATGTAGAGCATTAGGCTACAACGATGGTTAGGCGTCCATGATCCAGATCATAGTTTTTAGGATGAAATAAAAGAACAAACCAGAACTGCAGCTAGGCCCAATTATCTGAAAATTGCGCCTTGACCTGCTGATTAAACCCAGCTAGTTGATGCCTGAAATCAGTGATGATCAAACACCATAACTCAAGATTAACGCTTAGCGAGTGCGAGATAACTACTGAGTTGGCCCGATGCCGACTGATGCGAGCCCATAGACGAAGCGAGTTGCATCATAGATTTAAGCCCCTGCCATTGCTGTTTTTGGGCATCTGTTAGCGGTGGCTCGGAATTCAGATAATCCGTTAATTGGCCAAGGACTTTGGTGGCTTTTTGGGCAAGCACCGGCGACTGAGCATCATCCATATTGGTCAAAACGTTTTTCGCATCGACCAAGGTATTGATCAGGGGGTCATTCGGTGATTTTTTGGCTAATGATTTGAGCTCATCATCTAAGAAATCTTGCAGCGACTGCTTACTCGGCGTGGTTGTGCTCGGAACTGTAATACCGTTTTTTGATAAACGGTCGAGTTGCACGTCCGATAAAATGCCGTCTTTTTGTAAACGTGACACTAATGCAGGAATATCGGCGACACCAAATTTGCCATCGGCAAAAAAATCCTTCGCCATCGACTGAATTTTCTGTGCACGTTGCGCCCGTGGCGACAGCGCTATCTCATCGGCTTTACCAGTGTCGGGTTTAGCGGCATCCGTCTGAGTTTTCTTGGTCTCAGTGGTCGCATCGGTTTTAGCCGTACTCGTCTTTTGGCTATTGGCACCATAGGCATCGGCGATACTGGTACTGCTGCGATTAAGATTGAAGGCATTTAAAATAGAATTCATCGTCAAAAATTCGGCGTCTAAGACTCAATGACGGTTTTAAAGCAAAAACTAAGCCAATCAAGTATTAATCTGTGCAGAGCCTGAATTCTCGGGTAGCGAACAGCACCAGTAGCTTTATCTCTAGGAATGTAAATCTTCAATAAGGGCAAGACATTGCCGCCTCAGTAAATCGAGTGCCTCGGCGTCCATCTGCACTTTATTTAGCAAAGTTTGTTTCAAGGCTAGGGCTTCATGCTTAATCGCCTCTCCCTGAGCCGTCAGAGTGATCAATTTTTTCCGCTCATCTACAACGCAGGCCAAACGCGTGATCAAGCCTTTTACCTCTAACCGCTTAACAATAGGCGTTAGCGTCCCCATATCGAGCTTAGTCGCCGCCGATAGCTGGGTTTGACTGCAGCCATTTTGACGCCACAGGGTTTGCATCACCAGATATTGAGGAAAAGTTAACTCGTATGCCTCGAGTAAAGGCCGATAAGCGCGCACTAAGGCATTGCTCGCAGAATATAACGCGAAGCACACATTATCAGATAAACACAGTGCATCCTTTGGCTCGGGATTCTGTACCTCTGTGTTATGTGGCCCTGGGTTCTGCGGCTCTGGGTTTTGACTCTGCTCTGTAGATCCGAGCTCTGGGTGAGATAAACAATTTTGCACGTTTAAGCGCCTGTCATTCAAACATAGCGCTATCTTATCCGATCCGCCCCATCGCATCTAGTTTGCGCGCAAAGTATTTGCATTGTGTCATGAAGCCACGTACAGTTGACGCAGTTAGTTTGTGCACAAACAAAAGGTTAATTTTCTATGAATAGCACTATTACTGAAACCCGTGAAATCCATTTAGCCAGTCGCCCTGAAGGCATGCCTACGGCTGAGAATTTTGCTTTAGTAAATCAATCCTTAGCACCGCTCGCCGATGGCCAAGTGTTGATTAAAAACCTGTGGATGTCGGTCGACCCTTATATGCGCGGCCGCATGGTAGATCGTAAGAGTTATGTTCCGCCCTTCGCCTTAAATCAAGTCTTAGAAGGCGGCGCGATTGGTGAAGTTATCGCGTCTAAAAACAGTGATTTCCCAGTAGGCACTAAAGTCAGCAGCATGTTAGGTTGGCGCGAGCACGCTGTCACCGACACGGCTGGACTGACCGCTCTGCCGCAAACCGAATTAGACAGTTCACATTTCCTCGGCGTGCTGGGTATGCCCGGCATGACAGCGTGGACGGGACTCACTCGCATCACAGATTTAAAAGCGGGTGAAACCCTGTTTGTTTCTGCCGCATCAGGCGCCGTCGGCAGTGTTGCTTGCCAGATTGGTAAACTGATGGGTGCTCGCGTAATCGCCTCAGTGGGTTCAGACGAAAAAGCGGAATTGCTGCGAAGCTATGGTGTTGATGCCATCATTAATTACAAAACCTGTGGCAATCTCACCCAAGCGCTCACAAAAGCCGCGCCAGAAGGGATTGATGTGTACTTTGAAAACGTCGGTGGCGAGCATTTAGCCGCAGCGCTGAGCAATATGAAAGATCATGGTCGTATCGCCGTTTGCGGTATGATTTCGCAGTATAACGACACAGCGCCAACACCTGGTCCAGACAACTTGGCCCTGATAGTGATGCGTAAACTTAAGTTAGAAGGTTTTATCGTATCCGAACATTGGGCGCATTATCCTGAGTTTGCCGTGAAAATGGCTCAATGGTTAGCTGAAGGTAAAGTCAAAGCTGAACAAACCATTTATCAAGGGCTTGAACAAGCACCTGATGCCTTTATCGGTCTGTTTGAAGGTAAGAATCGCGGTAAAATGTTGGTGAAATTAGCGTAACTCGCCATCAAAGCGACATAAATGTTCAGTTTTAGATAGCAAGACTCAGTTTTAGATAGGAAAAAAGTCGGTATAACGCGAGTTGTACCGACTTTTTCTATTTGATAGTCAACTGTTTATCTTTTAACGTTTTAGCCCTTCCACAGTGCAGCTTCAATCAAGTGAGCCACCTTCTCCACAGCAGCTTCACCAGCGGCAATCGCCTCATCAGCACGGTGAAACTCCATAGTGCCGATATTGCCAACCTCAGGCACAATACAAATATCTGGCGGATCGCCCATCAAGCGCGCCCGTTTATGTCTTTGCTCTAAAATGCCCATAGATTGCGACATTACAGCAATCATGCCTGGATTCGATTTAGTGCCAAGTGAAAACTTATCGGTCAGATTGCTGACATAATCTCGGCCACGGGCAAACAAATCCATAAATCCCGTTTCTTGTCGCGCTGACATATCCATTTCAGCTTCAACGTTTTTTTGGCTCGTCATGCTCACCGGCAATACTTGGATGCGACCAGAATGATAACCATATAAATCCACGGCTATCACTACATCGACACCCATGGCACGGCTAACAGAAACAGGCACTGGATTCACCACAGCACCATCGACAAGCCAGCGGTCACCTTGTCTCACAGGCGCCAAAATCCCCGGCATAGAGCAAGAAGCGCGCACCGCTTGACGTAAATCCCCTTCAGTAAACCAAATCTCCTGCCCAGAGTACAAGTCGGTCGCAACCGCCGCAAAAGGACGGTTGAGGTTCTCAATATTCACATCCCCTATTCGAGCTTGCAGCACATCAAATACCTTATCACCGCCGATAAGGCCGCCTTTACGCCATCGAATATCCATCAAGCCAAGTACGTCCCAGCTAGAGAAACTCCGAACCCATTCTTCTAATTCAGGTAAATGGTCATGGGCGTACGCGGCGCCCACTAAAGCGCCCACCGAACATCCCGCAACTTTATCGGGTTTGATCCCCATGGCGGCAAGACCATTCAACACGCCAATGTGCGCCCAACCTTTCGCAGCGCCACTGCCCAAGGCAATACCTACCGAAGGGGTTGTTCCGTTAGCCATAAATCATTCTCCTGTTACTCAATCCACTACACGATAACGTAAAATCCTTTCATATCCACTGTCAATTGGTGAAACCAAGGCAATTAAGTACTTGTAACATCGATGTAAACAAATGCAGGCAACTAAGTGTAAATGGTACACTTTCGCGATAAATCCATGCGTGAAGCAGAGATAATCACCGATGTGGATAGCTGAGTTAGGGCGATTAAGGCTATAATCTGCCCTTACTAAGATTTAGGGGATATACCTTTGCAATTTACCGATTTTTCTCTGGACCAGCGTCTGCTTCAAAGCATAAAACATATGGGGATCACAGAACCCACCGCCATCCAGGAACAAGCACTGCCTATCGCATTGGCAGGTAAAGATTTAATGGCGTCATCAAAAACAGGCTCAGGTAAAACCCTAGCGTTTTTGTTACCCGCATTGCAAAGAGTCATTTCTACCCGCTCACTGTCAAAACGCGATCCTAGAGTATTGATTTTATTACCGACCCGCGAACTAGCACATCAAGTGTATAGTCAGCTTCGCCTGCTGGTCGCCAACACCCAATACAAGGCAATCAGCGTTCTGGGCGGTGAAAACTTTAACGATCAAGCTAAAGCCCTAGCGAAAGAACCGCATTTTATTGTCGCGACGCCGGGCCGTATCGCCGATCATTTAGAGCAAAAACATTTATTCCTGAATGGGTTAGAGTTACTCGTGCTCGATGAAGCCGACCGCATGTTAGATTTAGGCTTTGCCCCGCAGTTGAAAGCCATCAACGATGCTGCCGATCATAAACGTCGTCAAACGCTGATGTTTTCTGCCACGTTAGATCATGACGAAATCAATGATATCGCGGCAACGCTGCTAAAAAATCCAGCGCACGTGGCGATTGGCGCGGCTCACTCTGAGCATAACGACATTCACCAACGCATCTTCTTATGTGACCACTTAGACCATAAAGAAGCGTTATTAGCCAGTTTACTTAAAGATGAAACCCACAAGCAAGTGATCATCTTTACTGCGACGCGCCCAGATACAGAACGCTTAGCCGCTAAATTAATTGAGCAAGGTTTTGCAACCGCCGCACTCAGCGGTGATTTAAAGCAAGCCGCACGAAACCAAATCATGGACCAATTTGCCCGTGGCCAACAACAAGTCCTAGTGACAACCGATGTTGCCTCTCGTGGTTTGGATTTGCTCAATGTGTCTTTGGTCGTCAACTTCGACATGCCTAAATTTGCCGAAGAATACGTGCATCGTATCGGTCGTACTGGCCGTGCTGGCGCGAAAGGTGATGCGATATCGCTCGTCGGACCTAAAGATTGGGACAACTTTAAGAAAGTCCAAGTGTTCCTTAGAAAGACCTTTGAGATCAGTACGATTCCAGGTCTAGAAGCTAAATTTAGTGGTCTAAAAAGCAAAGCCAAACAGACACCAGCAAAACGTGTTGCTAAAGCCGAGCTTGCTAAAGGTAAGAGCAAAAGAACTAAAGCAGCCACACCGGCGCCTTCACGGGATAAGCGTTTTATCACGGGCGTGGACATTGGCGATGCACCAATGCGTAAAAAGCCTGCTGCGGCGAAATTACTGCAAGACAATGATACAGAAGAAGTTTAGAACAAATTAAAGCATATATGCCGGTGGATTTAACATCAGATTTTATTTCTGATACACAACACATTGGCTGATCGAATACTGGGAATTGACGCACTAAGCGCATCAGTCTGTCGCCAAGCGAATCAAAAGCGCAGGGTAAACACTGATCCTCACGTCATTTCCAGCTACAATAGCGCTATTATCGATATTTTGAAGGTGTAACATGAGAGTTTGTGGTGTTGAATTAAAAGGTGGCGAAGCCATTATCAGTTTATTGAGCTATGAAGGTGAAACCTTCAATGTGCCAGAATGCCGTAAGGTGTCTTTCACCGTTTCCCAATCTGCTACCACAGAAGCTATTCGTGAGTTTCACTTCGCTTTTCATAAGCTTATGCAAGATTATCGTGTTGATGAAGTTGTCATCATTGAACGTGAACAAAAAGGTAAATTGGCGGGCTCAGCCACAAGTTTTAAACTTGAAGCAGCGATTCAATTAGGTGAATTACCTGTCAGCTTACTGTCTCCTGTCACTATCAAAGAGCAAAACAAGCGCAATCCACCACAGGTTGATTTCGATAGTTTAGATCTTAAAAAAGTGCAGCAGTTAGCTTTTGAAGCCGCTTACGCCCAGCAAAACCGCCGTATTTTCGGCAAAGTTTAAGTAATGCGATGACTCAGGCTCCGAATTCATTCGGAGCCCAATCCCCTATGAATCCATTAAAATACTTAAGCGGTTACAGCCCAGATATCCAACAGCAGGTACAGCAACATCTCGATGCTGGCACATTACCCAAGCTACTGCTGAAACGACATCCTGTCATACATAGCGTTCGCAGCGATAAAGCGCTGTACGACTACACCCAAGCGATTAAGAACCAATTTTTACGCCAGTCGTCCCCGCTCTCAAAAGTGATCTTTGATGACAAAATTAACATTAGTCATCATGCACTTGGCTTACATTCCTACGTCGCGCGAGTTCAAGGCAATAAAATCAAAGCTAAGAACGAAATTCGCATATCTTCACGTTTGAAGCGTGTACCTGAACCCTTATTACGTATGGTTGTCGTACACGAATTAGCCCATTTAAAAGAAAAAGATCACAACAAGGCTTTCTATAATTTGTGTACTCATATGGAGCCGGATTATCACCAGTTTGAATTTGATTTACGCTTATTATTGACCTGTATCGACGCCAACATATCCCCTTATTCCGCAGATAAAGCCGACACTTGACCTTAGTATATTTTTCGCTCACAACTTGACTGATAATAGTTTTCATTTAGAATATTGAAGTATCTCACGCTGCAGAATTCAGTAACGACAATGACGAAACAGAATATCGATAAACTTTTGAGCAAGTGGTGTAAAAAACAAGCTAAAAAGTTACTCAAAACACAGGCAAGATCTGTTTCAAGTTCAGGAAAAGCGATTCCATCCTTATCTCATCTGAACAGCCTGACTGATAAATCTTTGACGAATAAAAAAGCTCAGCGCAAACACCTCACCAAATTACTCACGAAGCACATTTCACAACAAGAATTTACCCATAGCGATAAATCCGCACTCAAGAAACAGTTAAAACTGGTAAAGGCTACGTTTATTGCAGCGAATGATGCAACATTTTCATCGACTATGATTACTCGGCTCACTCCTTTACCCACAGAACACAGCTTTGCATTACGTCCTTTTAAAAAGTCTCCCTGCGGTGGCTGTCCCGCTCTAAAAGGTAAACTGTGTAAGTGTGCATTAAAAGTGATGCAAAGACGCCAAGCAAGCTGATAGACGCTATTTAACGCTAGGTATTTAGTTCTGTTCAGTCCCTAATAAAGAGTGCTAGTTAGCTTTAAAGGTCATCAGCTGCCAAATTGAGTCTCTTATTGTCCAAGAGAATAACTTGCTAACAGAAACTCCTCAGAACCGCTCCATTTATCCCCCGAGTTTTTATCGCCACAACTACGAATCGAATAAATTTTAAAGCTTCCTTACAACTCGAAGAATACTTGTGATAGCAGAAAAATATCTACAAGAAGAATGATGGAAACAAAAATGCCGATGAAATTTACATTTCATCGGCATTAATAAAATCTTAGAACGCTTATTCAAACTTGGCGAGACTTAGTTCTATTAGCCAAGGTTCATCATAGCTTCACGACTCTTCACCATATTGGTAAATGTGCGTAAGTCTTGATTCGCTAATTTGCTAGACATAGGGATATCCGCTTTCAACGGGTCAACAGGTTTACCATTGATATGGAATTCATAATGTAAGTGTGGACCCGTTGAGCGACCAGTATTACCTGATAAAGCAATCACTTGGCCTCGAGTCACTCGCTGACCTTTACGTACAAGCGCCTTAGATAAATGCAGGTAACGGGTACGATACTTACCACCGTGGTCAATCACAATATACTTACCAGCGAACTGGTGATCAGTCACTAAACTAACAACACCATCACCAGGAGCAATCACTTTAGTGCCTATTGGCACTGAAAAGTCGGTTCCGTTATGGGGTGAAATACGGCCAGTAATTGGATGTTTACGATATGGATTAAAACGAGAACTCATGCGGGGTTGTTTAGCTAATGGATAACGCTGGAACGCACGTACTAAACTCTGGCCCTTGGCATCGTAATAACTGCCGTCAGTATATTGAAATGCACTAATTTCAGAACGACCGGTTTTAATACTCACGCCTAAAATTTGGCTACTACCCGTCGCTTCACCTTCAACATATTGATCATTTACCAAAACAGAGAATTTATCGCCAACGCGTAAATCACGGGCGAAATTCAATTTTTCTTTGAGTAAATCTTCAATCCGCTGAATGTCAGCCGCAGCTAAACCCATTTTTTGTGCAGAGACGTAAAATGAACCTTTAATATCGCCAGATATAATACGATTTTGCCAAACGCCTTCAACGTTGACTTCTTCAACATTAAAACTGCCGTCTTCATAGCGTGTAAACACCACTTGGCGAGCAGCGTTAAAATAAAGTTCTAATTTCTGTAATTGGCCTTCGTTATCGAGCCAAAATTGCATTCTGTTACCAGGCAATAAGGTATCAAGTGCCAAAATATTTAAATCAGCTTCTAACACCTTATACATGGTCTGCTGATCAACACCCGCTTTCGAAAATAACCCACTTAAGGTATCACCAGAAACGATAATTCGCTCAAACTGTGGAGCGTTATTAATAAGGGTTGCTTGATCTTGGACTTCAGGTTCAGAAACTTGGGGGAGAATATTTTCAATATCGAGGACAACAGGGATACGCTGAGCAGTTGGCACAACATGACCATTATTCGGCATTAACATAGCAGCGCCAATCAACAAACCACCCATTAATAGAATGTTTTTTTGGGTCGATGATAAGTTCTGCAAACGGGTTTGCGATAAGTTGATAAAGTTGGGTTTGCCTGTCTGCAACGCTTTTCACCTTTCGTTAACTTTGCGTTTTATTTTTGAACCAGTCCCTATGAGGGAAGCCCGAATTTTTTCCAACTTATCCCAAAAATCCCATTATGACAAATGCTATTTCGTACTTTTACCTGACTATTAACAAGAAACATGCGCCAGTTGGCATTTTCAACTCAGTTTGCGCACATTATCCTAATGTTAAACACGCAAGAGTCACAATAAATAACATATACAAAACAGCAGGTTATTTATTTGACTCTGAGAGAACGAGCGACTAAGGCAAAACTATCGTCATTTCGCTCCCATGTGAGGTTTTATTGATGTCGATGCGAGTATTTATCTGCTCTTTCATCTCAGAAACGTGCGAGATCACCCCTATCATGCGGCCCGAAGACTGCAGATCCATCAAGGTTCGAATCGCCAATTCCAATGAATCTTGGTCTAAACTGCCAAAGCCTTCATCGATAAATAAGGTGTCGAGTTTGATCCCCCCAGCATAAGCTTGCACCACATCGGATAGCCCTAACGCCATGGACAAGGCCGCCATAAAACTTTCGCCGCCGCTTAAGGTTGCCACAGGGCGCACTTTTGAGGTGTAGGCATCTTCCACTTCTAACTCGAGCCCAGACGCCTTGTTGCCCTTTGCTCTATCTTCCTTGCGCAGCAAGCGATAACGTCCCTTACTCATCAGATGCAGCCTATGGCTCGCTTCGAGTAACACATCGTCGAGCAGTACGCTTAATACAAAACGCTGCAAACTGATCTTATTGCCTGTTTTCCCATTCGCCACATCGGCAAGCGTGCCGATAACTGCATATTCATCGTCTAACGCCTTAGCTTTCGTATCTGCAATACTGAGCTGGGTTTGAGTTTGGGTCAGTAGTACTGTGCGAGTGTGAAGCAGCTGCCATGCCTGCTCTGCTGCGTATAATGCTTGCTGTGCCGACTCAAGCTCGGCTGCGAGCTTAATGCTATCGGGTGGCACTTTATCTTTGAGCCTCAGCGCTAACTGCTCGCACTGCGCCTTGGTCAAAGCACTGCGCTGCTGGTAAGCCTCAATCTCGCTGGCTAATGCATGCAGTTGCTCTTCATCCAGCATGGCCGCAAATAAGGCCTGTTGGTCGGTAAATCCCGCTGCGACTAATTGCTGATTGAGTTGCTGCTGGGCACGCGTTTGCTGAACTAATGCCGCCTCAGCGGTATTTTCGGCACCATTCAATGCAGCTTTAGCTGCAACAAAGGTTTGCCCTGTTTGTTGCTGAAGCGCCCTCACGTCAGCAATCTGCTGTTTAATCTGGCTTATCTGTTGCTGGTTTTGCGTGATTGCTGCGGTTAATGCCTCAAGCGTTCCAAGCGCAGGTGGGACGCTTTGCTGCATGTGCGCCAACTGCCCCTGCAATAAATCCACTTTAGATTGCAGCGCACTATCGTGTGTTTGTCCTTGCTCCAGCTTTTGTTGCAGATGCGTTTCCTGCGCGTGCAACAAGACAATTTCTTGCTGTAACTGCTGCAAATCTTGATGAGCTTGCTCAGCTTGCGTGAGTGAGAAAGCATATTGCGACAAGGTATGCGCATGTTCATCTTGAGAAATATCAACCGCTGTGCCCAATTGGGCCGCGAGATCTTGCGCTTGTTGCTGCAAGGTTTCTAACTGTGTCTGTAATCCGCGATATTCCGCTCTGGCTTTGCTCAGGACTTCTTGGGCCATCGTTTCAGCGTCTTGGGCCAATTGCAGCACTTCATCACTTGGGAGCGGCTCTTGGCTCTGTGCTGGCTGTGGATGGGTTTGGCTGCCACAGACAGGACAAGGTTCATCTTGCTGTAATTGCCGCGCTAAAATGGCTGCCTGTCCTTGGTGCCAAGTCAATAATAGGGCTTTATGCGCAACCTGTGCTTGCTGATGCTCGGCATTGAGTTGTTGCCCTTGCGCTTTCGCATTGGCAAGTTTTGCCTGTGTCGACGATACCCTTGCCGCCACTTGTTGCCATTGCTGATAAGTCGACAATAACTGCTGTTGCTGCTGGTGCGCCTGTTGCAATGAGAGGCGAGTGTCGCTATTAGCCTGCAATGGTGGCAAAGCCGATTCCAGTTCACGGCGTTTTTGGGTTGCGGCGGTTAACTCATTTTTACTGATCTGAAGCTGTGCTTTAGCCCTAACTAACTGCGCTTGCTCTTGATCGAGAGTTTTATTGAGTCTATCCAGTTCCCTAAGCTGCGGCCCCAGCGCATTCAGTTGCTGTTTGGCTTGTTCCTGTTCCAGTAGCGACGCTTCCAATACGGGCAAGTCTTGCGCTTTGAGCTCGGCATCATCAAAGGCTTGCTTGGCCTGAGTCAGTGCCGTTTGCGCATGACTAAAGGCGAGATTGGCGGCTTGTGCTTCTTGTTCACGGGCTAAAAACACCTCAACCATAGGCGCTAAACGCTGCGCTTGTTTAGCTAAGTTCAGTTTGTGGGTTTGCGCGACTATGCTTTCTTGCTGCGCCTCGAGCGCTGCTGCGGTTTGAGTTAAGGTATCAAACTGCGCAAATTCAGCCAGTAGATGCTGGGCGGCATCGCTGGCTTTAATGATTAATTGTTGCTGCTGTAATGCTTGTTCCTTGGCACTTTGAGCGAGCGCAAGTTCAGGTGTTAGCTTGGCTAATTCATTGCTTAGCTCGTCATCGGATGCTAAGCCCGCACTTTGTAAAATACCATCGCGGCGGCTGCGTTGTTCTTTCACTAAGGCGCTGATATCGGCAGCCTTATTTTTTAAGGTATCTTCAATCCGACGATAAATATGCGTTTGAAATAACTGACTAAATATCAGCTCGCGCGCTTTAGAGTCCGCCATTAATAATTCGCGAAACTTACCCTGAGGTAATACCATCACTTGGCGAAACTGCTCCACATCGAGCCCAGTCAAAGCTTCAATCTCAGCGGTGGCCTCGGACACTTTGCTGGCAACTAATAAGCTTTCATTGCCATCGGCGTCAATTTTATAGAGCTGCGCTTCGGGCTTTTGCACTGTCGAGCCGTCACCGCTTTTCTTAACTCTGTCTTGCTCTGGCACCCGGCGAATACGATAGCTGTTACTGCCGAGCTGAAAACTGAAAGTGACTTCTGTTAGTAAACTATCGTCGGCCATATCGCAGCGCATTTGGCTGCCTTCACGCTCATTACCTGTGGTTTTGCCATAGAGCGCAAAACAAATGCCATCGAGCAAGGTCGTCTTACCCGCGCCTGTGGGCCCGTTGATGAGAAATAACGGATTGCTTCCAAGGGCTGTAAAATCAAGTACCTGAGTCGATGCAAAGGGACCAAAGGCTGACATTGAAAGGTTAAGGGGTCTCATGCTTGGCGCTCCTCATTGTGTAGCTTAGTCAGCAGGTCATCCATCACAGCTTGCTGTGCCTGCGTCAATGACTCGCCAGACACCTGGGAGAAAAAGTCACAAAACATGTCCATCTCGCCTTTTTTGATATGATCCCGGCTCAAAGCAACTTGCTGCTGCCCCGCCATCAAGCCTGTCCGCTCTAAATGCAGCACATTAGGGTAGACGGCCCTAAGTTTGCCCATAGCGTCTAAAATAGCATGTTTATCGAGGAGCCTGACCATAAGGTAATCCTCACGCTTTGCATCCGTTTTACCTTGGGCGAGTAAAGTGTCTAACTCCCCTTCTAAGATGCGGACATCACGCATCGACGTTAACGGCAATAAACGGATATCAATCGGCGTTTGCGTGCCCAGTTCGACTAAGGTCACCGACTTGTGTTGATGTTGTTCGCTAAAGGAATACTTCAAAATCGATCCTGAGTAACGCACATGCTCGGCGCCTTTATATTGCGGTCCGTGTAAATGTCCAAGGGCGACATAATCAAACTCAGTAAAGAGCTTTGGCGATATTTTATCGGCGCCACCAATACTGAGCGGTCGCTCTGATTCTGACTCACTGCCACCATCCAAAAAGCAATGGCTGATCACCACCTTGGGTAAGCCTTGGCTATCGTGCTGACGCACTTTTTCCAGCAACACATCCATGGCCATTTCGTGGCTCGATGCCTCACACTCAAACACTTGGCGAACTGTTGCAGGTTCAGCGTAAGGCAAGGGATAAAAAACCACATCACCGCTTGTACTCGACAAAGTAATAGGATGAATATCAGCACTCAAAGGTCCAATAATATGTAACCCGCTTGTCGCCATTTGTTTTGCCGCAAATCCTAAGCGCTCATGGCCATCGTGGTTACCGGCAATCATAATCACTTGCAGGCCTAAATCTTGTACTAAGCGGTTGAGCACATCATCTAACAACGCAACCGCGTTTGCTGGCGGAATCGATCTGTCATAAATATCCCCCGCCACAATCACAGCATCCACCTTATGCTCATCTGCTAATGCAATAATTTGCTCGAGCACAAAGGCTTGATCATCCAGTAATGACTGATTGTGTAACTGACGACCTATGTGCCAGTCCGAGGTGTGGATAAATTTCATAATCGCTCTTTTAAAAAAGTGGTAGCGCTAAACCTGAGCGCATGTGCCGGCACATCAACGCAAAAATAAGGCAGACGAGATAGACACTGCACGCATGCAAATCGGGTTAAATCGTATTAAATAAAGACATAGCGTTTAAATGCACATAGAAAAATGAGAAGCCTAAAAAGTGCATTAAAATTGACAGGTTATACTATTCAAAAACCTTGAAAGAGTATACCTATTGCAAAGTAGGAAGAGACGTTGCGATCATCTTTAGAGGATATTCTGAGCGATATCCACCTCAGCTAAACTTATGAGCCAAGGTGAACGTCACTCAGATAAGATAAGATAAAAATAAAATAACTTAAGCTTACGCGCGAAGATTAACTAATCCGCCGTTTAAGGCTGCGCTTATTGATAAGAAACAATCAATTAGAATAAGTGATATTGCGTCGCGAGGAGTTTAAAGCTCATGGCAAGAGACATAGTCACCACGAGCGGCTTGATGATCTTCGTGCCTTTAGTCACAACCAGACGAGAACCCAAAGTTGCGCCAATCGCTTGTCCTGCGAGCATGACTAAACCCAATAACCAAATCACTTTGCCGCCCAAGGCGAAGAAGATCAGCGAAGCTATATTGGTTGAGAAATTAAGTAGTTTCGCGTGAGCCGTAGCCTTAGCCAGACCAAAACCTGCTAACGATACAAAAGCCAGCGCAAAAAAGCTGCCAGTGCCAGGACCAAAAAAACCATCGTACAATCCCACACCTAACGCGGCAGTGAACGCAAACGCGGTAGGTGTCAGCACTTGATGCTTATCGTCTTCAGAAATCTTTTTCGAAAATAAGAAGTAACAACCAATTGCCAAAATCAAAAATGGCAACATTAATTCCAGCACTTTGGTATCGACAAGTTGAACGAGAATAGTGCCCAATGCCGCGCCGATAAACGCACAGATCAAAGCTAACTTTACGGATTTAAGATCCACGAGTCCTTTACGGACAAAGTACAAGCTCGCAAAAAAACTGCCGCCACAGGCCTGCAGCTTATTTGTGCCTAAGGCAACCGCAGGCGGCAAGCCAGCCCACATGAGTGCAGGAATCGTCAACAAGCCACCGCCACCGGCGATAGCGTCGATAAAACCTGCCACCATAGCGACGGCAAAAAGTATCGCAGCGATTTGTAGCGTCAGTTCAAATTCCATAATGATTTATTATTCTTCTGATAAAAAAAGGGAGTGATTGCTAGGCATTAGACTGCGTTTGCCAAATAAACGCAAAGGAGTTATTGTCGTCACTGCGTGAGTTAAACTCACACAAAATCTGTAATCCTGTTCTAATTCCCCAACTGTAGGACATCAAATGTTGACCGAACTGCCGCCACTCAATTCCCTCCGTGCTTTTGAAGCGGCTGCACGCTTGCAGAGCATGACATTAGCCAGCAAGGAGCTGCATGTCACCCATGGTGCGGTCAGTAAACAAATCCGAGTGTTAGAGGATTATTTGGGTTTTGCGCTTTTTGTGCGCTTACATAAAAAAGTCAGTTTAACCGATGAAGCCAAGCGCTATTTGCCCCATGTCCAAGCCGCGCTGCAAACCCTGTCAAGTGCAACGAGTGACCTACGTCGCCAGCCTTCTAAGCCACAAACCTTAGCCATCAATGTGCTGCCAAGCTTAACCATTAATTGGCTCATCCCGAGAATGGAGCAGTTTAAGTCCCGCCATCCGCACCTTTATGTCGATTTATCGATTGGTGACTTTGCAGTGGACTTTAGCCAAGGCCGTTATGATATTGCGATTCGCAGCTGCACTGCTATTCCTAAGGGCGCGAATTATATCAAGCTGATGGATGAGGATTTGTGTTTGGTTTGCGCGCCTTCGTTAGCGCCAAAACTGCAAAATATCGAAGATATCAATCACGTCACCTTACTGAAACACACTACAAGACCCGAACTGTGGGAATATTGGGCAGAAAAAGTGGGCTTAACACTCACTCAAGCACAAACCTTTGGCGTCGAGCATTTCTACATGCTGAGCCAAGCCGCCGCCAGTGGCATGGGTGCAGCGCTTATTCCGCGATTTTTTATCGAAGAGCAATTGGCAAACGGCAGCTTAGTCATCCCCTTCGACGCCCCTTTCACCAGCCCCTATCGCTATTATCTGCTCACACCCAAATCTCCTAGCTTGCCGTTAAAAGCCCAAGCCTTTATCGACTGGTTATTAGAAGTGTTTGCCCCTTATCGCCACTAAACAACATTTGGAATTTCACAGTTTCAGCAAGCTGCGATAACGCTCTATGTGACAAATGAGACTATGAAGTGCTGAAAAAAATGCAGCAAATGATCGCAGAAAAACGGCAATAAAAAACCACCAAGAAGGTGGTTTTTTAGACTCAAAGGTCAAAGCAAATCAGCATCAGTGATTGCAATGAGCACCGTGAACATGCTCATGGTCATCATCTTCCATAAACTCGTCATCACCGTCTTGGTGTTGCATTACGCCCCAACCGTCGGTCATACCACCGAATTCGGCGGCAAAATCATTCAACATGACTTCTTGCTCAACCAAAGTATCGTAATCAGGTACCATATTGAGGCAAACAATGATTTCCCACTTGCCCAGCTCATCATTCAGATTCAGCTCAAGCTCGCCTTGCAAGTCAGAATTTGTGAGTTCTTCTAACGCCGTTTCAGCATCACGTTGGTCATCAAAAACCAAAAAGAAATCAACATCTAACTCTTTTGTTAAATCGATTCCTGCTTCAGCCATTGCGGCCAGCATTTTACCATTGTCATCATCTGGAAATTGCATATCTTGCTCCACTGTTTCAGGCTTATTCTGCCGCAATGATTTGAACTGATTCACCATTAAAGCTGACGATATCGCCCGCAATAATTTTTTTACGTTTACGAGTTTCAACTTCACCGTTCACTGTGACTTGACCTTCCTCGATAAAATGCTTGGCTTCGCCGCCGGCATTGCTCATGCCCTGCACTTTTAATACTTTGTACAATTCAATGAAATCTTCGCCAGAATGCAAAGCCAATTGATTAATTTGCGCCACTTAATACACGCCTTCTAAAAATAAACCTGCGGCATTATACCAGCACCGCACAAAATCCGCTGAAGATAATTTGGCTAGAGACGTCTTTCATCGGCGAGTAAACCGAAGACCGATTCATCGAGCCAGTTTTTACCCATTTTGAATTGCTGCCTGAGTAAACCTTCAAGCCTGAAGCCACACTTTTCAAGAACCCGCGCCGATGCATGATTATCTTTGGCGCAATGACCAACAAATTTATGCACATTAAAACTTAAGCAGGCCCAATCAATGACCGCCATTAAGCTCTCAGTCGCATAACCTTTGCCGTGGCCCTCTGCGGCCAGCAAGTAACCCACTTCTGCACGCTGCTCATCAAGGCTTTGACAATAAAGGCCTGTTAACCCGACAAATTGCCCTGTATCGACGGTCTCAATCACTAAGGTGAGCCAATCGCCAGAACCGTAAAACCAAGTATCGGAGCGCTGCTGAAACTTACTGCGGATCACCTCTTGCGACTCAGGAACTCGCACATAGCGATTAATCTCAGGATCGCTGTGCAACGCATAAAAATGTTCCCAGTCACTATCTTGTAAGCTTCTGAGTTTCAATCTATCGGTATAGAGTTCCAGCATAGTGACTCCGTGATGAGCAGATAAAACAAAAACGGCAGCAAACGCTGCCGTATCAAACAAGCTGTATCAAATAAGCCGTAAAACTTATGCGCGGCTGGTCACTTCAAGTAAATGAAAACCAAACTGCGTTTTAACTGGACCTTGCACTTCGTTTAATGGCGCGCTGAAGACGACTTCATCAAACTCTCTCACCATCATACCAGGACCGAATGAACCCAATTCGCCGCCTTGGGCGCCTGATGGGCAAGAAGAGTGCGCGCGAGCAATTTGAGCGAAATCTGCGCCTTCCAATATTTGCTGTTTCAGCGCTTGGCATTGCTCTTCGCTGCTGACTAACAAATGTCTTGCTGTTGCCTGGACCATAGTAAAACTCCTGTGAGGATCATGAGACATTTGCCCCAAATATCATTGAATTCCCATTAAAACAGCCGTTTTAACAGGTTTTGAATCAACAGTATAAAAACTTTCTGTTGAATAAAAAAGTCTTAAAATGCCGTCATTCACATCAAAGTCAAATAACGGCATATTACGGGCTAAGCCTGTTTAGACGCTATCCAACGATCGATTTTGTTCTCCATGACCGCCATAGGTAATGAACCTGATGTGAGGATTTGATCGTGGAACGCTTTTAAATCAAATTTATCACCCAAGGCTTTTTCAGCGCGGGCGCGCAGTGCCAGGATCTTCAGCTGACCGACTTTGTAAGACAAAGCTTGACCAGGGATCGCCATATAGCGCTCCACTTCAGCGACTATGTCACTTTCAGCCATCGGCGAGTTGTCTTTCATGTACTGAATAGCTTGTTCACGACTCCAGCCTTTTGAATGAAGACCAGTATCCACCACTAAGCGCATCGCACGCAGCATTTCATCGGAAAGCTTGCCAAAATACTGGTAAGGATCCGTAAACAAGCCCATCTCAATACCTAAGTACTCAGCATAAAGTGCCCAACCTTCCTCGAAAGCCGTATAACCACTGAAACGCTGGAACTCAGGCACACCGGTTAGCTCTTGCTTGATCGCAATTTGGAAATGATGCCCAGGAGCAGCCTCGTGTAAAGATAAGGTCGTCATTCCCCACTTTGGCTGCGCCTTGAGGTTATAAGTGTTGATATAGAACACGCCAGGACGACTGCCATCCACCGCTGGCGATTCGTAAGAAGCACCCGCCGCAGATTGTTCTCTGAAGCTTTCAACCGGCTTGACCACGTAATCAGCTTTTGGCATCACATTAAAGTAGTTAGGCAGCACTTGATTGATTTTATCTTTCAACACCATATAACCATCAATCAAACCTTGACGATCACTGTAGAAATACTGAGGTTCGGAAGATAAAGACCCGAAAAATGCTTTCAAATCGCCCTTAAAACCGACTTGCTCACGTACCTTATCCATCTCAGATAAAATTCGCGCCACTTCACTTAAGCCAATTTGATGAATTTCATCCACAGACATAGTGGTGGTCGTATGTGAGTTAGCCAGATGCTGATACCAAGCTTTGCCGTTAGGTAAACCAGACCAACCATCAGTCGCCCGCGATTTAGGTAAATAGGTTTGCTTAAAGTAATCACGCAAGTCCGTCAACGCTGGCACGATACGTTCGGCTATCATGGCTTGATAACGAGCTGTCAATTCCGCTTTATCTTGCTCAGAAAAACTCTCAGGGAAATGCTGAATGGGCGAGTAGAAAATGCTCTGAGTCGCATCAGTCGTTAGCATAGCGTCTAACTGGGGAATAATGCGCTCTACCAACACCCGAGGTAGCACCACTTTACTTTCAATGCCTTGATTCATCCGATTTTCAGCAAGTGCTACCCACTTGATGAAACCATCGACTCTCTGTTCCCAATTACGATAATCTTGAACAGTATTAAAAGGTTGTGCACTCTCGCCACTTCCCAACTGCACCATGGTAATAACAGTACTATAGAACTGGCTTATCGGCATAAAGCGAGATGGGAAAGTTTCGTCCACTAACGCCATATCACGGTCATAGACAAACAGGTCATAACTTAACTGCAAATCAGCGGGCAGTTGCTTTGGATCTATCGCGCGCACCTGAGCTAAATAGTGAGTATTAAGATCATGGCGAGCCTTGAGGTAATCTTCGGTCAGATCCCCGCCAAAATCGGCGTTATAGTCATTAACGCCGACAAAAGTGGCGTAGATGGGCTCAAGCTTTAGGTAATCTTTAAAATAAGCATCCACAAGCGCTAAATAACGCTGCTCGGCCGTTTGTGTTTCGCCCTGCTCTGCAACTGCATTAGCTTGGCTGTTTTCTTGAACTGCAGTGGCTTCAGGCTTAGAACAGCCTTGAAGGGTGAAGATTAACGCTATCGATCCTGCCAATAAACCCAATTTCATTTTAATATTTCTCCTTTTTGGCCCGCTATTGCAGAACTGTTTCTATACTTAGTTCAAGGTCTGCTATCGGAGTTAATCTATGATCTACTCGTTCCGCAACTCAGGTTTCAGGGATCCAGAAACTGGAGTCTATAACCAAACCTATTTCATGGAAGTATTCAACCGAGAATGGCATCGTCACATGAGAGAACACCAAAGCTTGGTACTATTGTATCTGTGCCCTCACATTCATGAAACCGTCAAACAACCCCATTTACTCGAATTCTTTACCAAACAAGTGCAGGAAGCACTATTAAGAGCAACAGATATGATTGCTAGGCTTGATCATAATCACTTTGCGCTGGGTTTATTCAACATAGATGAGGTGGGAACTGAGGTAGTATTAAAGCGAATAGAACAACAAATATCTGACTTTAACCAAGATTTTGGTAAAAATCATAAGCTGACAATCGATTATAAACTTGCCGCCTGCATTTGCTTACCGACGCAAGAAAACAAAATCGAGTCACTCTTCAGTAATGTCAGCCAACTCTCACAAGATCTTGAAAAAAGCCATGATCAATCACAAGCTTTAATCCGCTTGCAGTAAGCTTGTGTTGTAAATTAGTAC
The DNA here is from genome assembly GCF_001887095.2 of Shewanella sp. SACH. Taxonomy (NCBI): domain Bacteria; kingdom Pseudomonadati; phylum Pseudomonadota; class Gammaproteobacteria; order Alteromonadales; family Shewanellaceae; genus Shewanella; species Shewanella sp. SACH. Next base: position 668,088 of record NZ_MPDG02000001.1, on the reverse strand, counting down.
CAAAGAAAAAGCCCCTTTCGGGGCTTTCAAATTCAAACGCTAAACTGCCAAGCGATTACAGTGTGATGTTATGCATACGTGCTTTCTCTTTGATATAAGAGATATAGCTATTTGCACTCTTCTCAGTCTTCTTATCATTAGCAGCTAATACTGCACGGTTATAAGCTGACTTGTACTGTTTCAAACTTAAATGAGCCAAAGCTAATTCGAAGTTTGCTTCGCCAGGATGATCAATGCCCATGGATATGGCTTTTTCAAGCACAGGGATCGCAGCAGTGTATTGTTCATCCAAGTTTAGTAAGCGACCTTGTTTCAGGTAAGTCTTACCATCCTTGCTTATAGCGGCAGCTTTACCATAATAATCAGCTGCTTGCTTAAACTCTTTAGCATTTTGATAGAAACCAGCCAAAATCTCTAAGGACTTAGCATCCTCAGCAATCAAGCCTGATTTCATGTGTTTCTGATACACTTTAGCAGCTTGATATGGAGCACCTTTCTGTGCCATCAATTGTGCTAAACGGGTAATGTTACCTGCGCTATCTAAGAAACCATTTCTATAAGCTAAATCGTAAGTAGCAAGAGACTTATCATAGTCTTCAACCATCAAATAAAACTGCGCTAATTGAACCCACAGTCTGCCATCTTCAGGGAATAATGGCACCATGACTTCTAACACGCCAACAGCTTTCTTATACTTCTTCTGGTTGAAGTACGCTGTCAGTTTCATCTGATACAGACCTTTATCAGGAGCTTCAGCTAATGAAAGACCTTTATCGGCCACTTCAATCACTTTATCCCACTGTTTTAGCTCTGAATGCGCAATACCAATACGGCGGTACATTTGAGAATCCGCTTTACAAGTGAATTCCATCCACTTGTAATAGTAAGGAATCGCTTCCTTAAACTTCTTCTCTTGTAACAGCAAATCAGCATAAAGACGCATAGTTGCAGCATGATCAGTTCCACCCAAAATATCAGCTTCAACAGCTTGTTTTAGGTACTTGATCGCGGTATCCATTTTGCCTTTCTCGGCATAAAAGTTACCTAACATGCGTGCAACATAAGCCTTATCGAAGTCGTTCTTAGCATTAGCTTCGAGCAAAATCGCAATAGCTTCATCTAACTGGCCATTAGTATAAGCTTCGAACGACTTTTGAACTTTCTTCGCTGCTCCTTCGCCTACCGCTTTAGATTGTCGTTTGTCGATAGGACACTTTTCTTCCGCAACCGCAGAAGAAAGCGTTAATGTCCCGCCACTAACAGAAAGCAATAATAGAGCTGCGATTTTATTAACATTACGCATCGTTATTTGCCTCCCTTATCTAAGGTAAAGTCCAGTTGCACTGTCTGACCAGGTTGTTTCAGTGGCTTGCCATCAACAATCTTTGGCTTGTACTTCCACTTCTTCAGTGCGCGAATCGCTTCTTTATCAAATAAACGCTTTGGCTCTGCTTGAATAACTTCAACGTCATCGATACCACCGAGTTCGTTGATGGTGAAACGAAGTTGTACCCAACCTTCTTTACCATCACGCGCCGCAGCAATTGGATACTGAGGTTCGATACGAACGATAGGCGTTGCATCACCATCGCGAGTCATCATATTGCCTAATTTAAAACCAGTACTTGCACCGCCAGCTTCTACACCACCCATATTGAACGACATTGCCGTATCAATATTACTTGAAGATTCTGGTGGCGTTGCATCAGGCTTCTGTGGCTGCTCTGGTGGTGGTGGTGGCTTAGGCACTACCCTTGGCTTATTCTGTGCTTTTGAATCCTGTCTATCCATAGTGATTTCAATTACAGGGGTCTCGGCTGATGTTTCGCCGCGCTGTGCGCCGCCACCAACCAAGAACGCCATAAAAGCGAACAGACCAAAAGTCACAGCAGCACCAATAATGATCGATACTAGTGCTCTTAGCATATTAATCGTTCCCCGCAGATACCGAAATTTTATCTATACCAGCCGCTTTCACTTGGTCTAGAACTTTAACAACTAAGCCGTGTAGTGCGTCTTTATCTGCCTGAATCAATACAGCAGCTTCAGGAGCTTCAGCCAGCATACGCTCAACGTTTGCTGTTACACGTTCGATATCAACCTGACGGTTTTCCATCATGATCACGCCCGTTTTACTGACGCCGATAAAGATGTTCGCCGAAGGCTTTGAAGTCGCTTGTGAAGCTTTTGGTTTGTTATAGTCCAAACCAGATGGTTTCACGAATGACGTTGTTACAATGAAGAAGATTAGCATGATGAACACGATGTCGAGCATCGGTGTCATATCAATTTGCGCTTCCTCATCTATACTGGAATGCTTTTTACGTGCCATGTTCAATCTCTCTCTAGTGGTGCGGCATGCTGTCTTTTAGCTTTTCTAAGCTGATCTTCATTTTGGCATCAAGGCGAGTACTGAAGAATACTCCCGATAATGCTGCAACCATACCTGCCATCGTAGGCATAGTCGCCATTGAAATACCAGCCGCCATCAAACGAGCATTACTCGTCCCCTGAACTGCCATCACATCGAACACTGAAATCATACCCGTTACGGTACCTAACAAACCTATCATTGGGCAAATTGCCACTAAGGTTTTAATAATCAGCATACGTGCATTCAAATCTTGCTTCGCTTGGGACATCCAAGCTTCACGGATACGGTGTGCATACCAAGAGGTGGTTTCCTCTCTGGCGTCCCATGCAGCTATGATTGCTTTATGTTGCTTTGGTGATATCCAATTAAGATACCAATAACGCTCAAGCATCAAGACCCACATTAAGAACAGAACAGCCGCTACAAGCCAGAGGACGTCGCCTCCGGAGGCCATGAAGCCCCTGACGGAATCCCAAATGTCCATCAGGTATAGCATCATTAGTCAGCCCTCTTCTCAGCATGTGCTGCGATGATACCAGCACTTTGCTCTTCAAGGATCTGAACGATTGACTTGCTACGCGCAACAACAATTGCATGCATCAACATTAACGGCAGAGCAGCAACCAGACCTTGAACTGTAGTGATAAGCGCCATAGAAATACCGCCAGCCATCAGTTTTGGATCGCCAGTACCAAATAATTGGATACTTTGGAAGGTTGCAATCATACCCGTTACTGTACCTAACAGACCCATCATAGGTGCGATAGCGGCCAGTACTTTAATGATTGAAATACGCGCTTCTAATGCTGGAGTTTCTTTCAGAATCGCTTCATCAAGTTTTAACTCTAACGTTTCAACATCAACGTCTTTATTTTCTTGGTAAACTTTTAAGATACGACCTAAAGCGTTATTACCAGGCTTATCGACGTTCTTACGTTGGCTATTAACACGAGCGCCAATGATAGTCATAGTGACTAGACGTTCGATAGAGATTAATAAACCTAGTGCTAATAGAGCAATAATGATGTAACCGATAGAACCACCGGCTTCTAAACGGTCTTCAAAACTAGCTTTGTTAGTGAAGATGTTTAGCAATACACCGCGAGCAGGGTCAACATAAAATGGTGCAGTACCTGAAGTGATTTTTTCCCAGTCAGCAACCGCGCTAACTTGGTAACCTTCTGGTTGTTGAGATAACTGCTGAATTAAACCTAACTCAGGGTTATAAACAACGTACTTGCCATCAGCAGTTAAGTTGTAAGCACCAACACGATGGATAGTCGTTGTTTTAACGCTTCCGTCGATACCAGTAACAGAACCTTCAAACTTAACAACCTTGCCAGACTCAGCCATTTCAAACAGCTGTTCTTGCCAGAATTGCTCTAGTTCTTCAATTTTAGGTAATTGTTTACGAGCACCTAAATCAGCGATGAATTTATCACGATTTGGGTATTGAGCGCTGATGTTTGAGCTTGCCAGTTTACCCGCGAAATCACCGGCTTCACCTTTTACCACACCAAACATTTCACCCAAGTCACCTTGAGCAGTTTTCAGGTCTTCTTCTAACTGAGCAATTTTACGCTCGTTATCCAAGAACGCTTGGTTTAAATCTTTGCCACGTTGTTTTTCAGCAGCTAAAGCATCTTTTTCACGCTTTAACAGTGCAGCTTTATCACCACGTTCTGCTTGGAATTCTTGCTCGCGTTTGCTGTTGATTTTGCCTTCTGCAGCGCGTTCAACTTTAACTTGTTGCAATAATTGGTCAATCGACTTAGGCGCATCTGCAGCGCTAGCCATACCAGCAGTTAAAGAGAAACTTGCAGCCAACACAGCTGTAGTAATTAACTTCTTCATTATTGTGCAGTCTCCGCAGCAGGAATTGGTAACGCAAATAGATCTAGAGCACCTTGTTTACGGGCAATGCGGATACCTTTAGTCAGTTCACGCAAATAGCTGTCATCTAACTTGTCCCAACCCTTAGATTCTGGGTTGTACATCCAGCCAGTCTTTTGATCTAAACTCTGTGCATAAAGAGCAACACGACCTAAGTTAAAAAAGTCAACTAACACTTCTTTGCCATCTAGGTTTAACTTACCTTGGTTAACAGCAACCGCACTACCATATTCACGCTCGATGCTATAAGCATCAAGAATTAAACGGTATTTTTCGGCTAAGGTCACTTCAGCAGTGTTAAGAAGGTTTTTCAGCTCATTAACACGATTAGTACGTACTTCAGAGTTGAAAGGTAAATCTAATTGAACAAACTGTTCTAACGACTCAACCATTTTAAACATTAATGGCACTACGCCTTGGCGAAGTTTATCAACACCATTGATGTCACCTTGCACTGAGTCCATTGTCTTTTGTTGATCAGCGACTAAGCTGGCAACGTAATCGTTATATGATTTCAGTGATTCGCGCTCATCAGCGACAGAACCATACTCAAAGAGCATGTCTTGTGCTTGATCGAAATACTTATCAACGTTCTTTTGCGACGCAGCAGCATCAGCATGGATCATACTATCCGCTTTCTGCACGTCGGTAAGAGGATCTGCAACAACGAAGTTGCTGCTCGCTAATGCCAGCACGCCAACAAGTGCAGTAGCGATTTTTGTTCTATTGCTTACCTTGGACATAGTTCCCAACCAATTTGAAGTGAATAAAAAGGTTTAACTTACCAGCAACAAAACGAGAAGCAATAAATGCTCGCCGAAAAAATTACTGTAAGTTCGTCTTTCTCTTGTGATTCTTAGTTTTTTCTTCCCTTTCCTACGCCCTTACAGGCATAGACCCGCTGGCATCATTTCACAAAATGTTGACCTGTGTCAACATTTCGGTCGGCTAAAAACTAGTGTAAAGAAGCGCTAATGATAAAAAATTTTACTAAAGGTGTTTTTTTAAACAATACATCACCAACAAAGTTAATTTAATTGAGCAGCCAAAATAAAATATCGATAAAAAACATTAAATTTCATAACCTTGAAATGAATCATCTTTGACCCGGCTGATTTTGTTAATTAACATTTTTCAACATGAAACTAACTCAAGCAGGTAATCTTTACTTGCATCTTAATTTTTGGAAAGAGAATTTTTATAGAATGTAGAGCATGGATTAATTAATCAAGGCAACCTTTATAATAGCTGTAACTAAAAATAGCTTATCTAACCTAGGTTCGATTTAACGAGCTATAACTTAAAACCATGCACGTTTCGGTGTCTTGATCGCTCTATTTGAGAGATATTTTTTAACTGATCGTTGATGGTTTCTATGATGAAACCTCTCGACAGCATCGCTCTATGGTTCTATGGTGTTGTTGAACAAATCATGAACTAATTGGTGTTGAAATCATCAGATTTCCTAACTAATCTTCTGGGTGGATGAAGCAGCAATAAATGCGCAGTACTACCATGAGCATCATGGCAAGCATGATTGCGGGTTTAGCAATAGTGATGTTCAATTGAAACCGCGTTGATGATTAAACGCATCTTTAGTTTATTGTTGCGTGCGCTAGAAGGCTTCACAACTCATTATTTACGTTGATGAATGTTCCACTAACATCACCTGGTTACATCTCTAGCAGTAAACGCGCTAAGACATATATGATCACCTCGGGTTTAGCAAGGTCAATGTCCTACTTTGTTCAAACTACATTTACGTTAATCGATAATTCAACTTTCACAACGGGGTATCAGTCGTTAATGGTCGCGGTCTTGCGACATATATCCGGCGTCTGTTGCGCCCTAATGAGATCCAAATTGACGTTTTACCCTCCTTGGCATCCACATGGCCTCGAAGGCCACAGTCCCGTTCCGGTTTTGGGTAAGACAAACCGTTTAACTCATTAATACCATTACCGCTGTTGTGCTTTGATGGGCATTTATCTATTTAACCTGAACTCGGGATAAGAAATGTTGAACTAATGGCCCTCCAAGTGATCGGATCTTTCAACCAAGAGAAATCCCATCACACCAGAGCGCCTATGCATAAATTAGTGGAAGTGTTTTGCGATGTCGATGATTTTTCGTTGTTTTCATTCCTGAATGGGAAAAAACGCTGTTAACCGATGGCACACGCAAGCGTCAACTCGTGGCCGTATGAAGATGAGCGAAGTGATGACCATTTCAGATGTCTCACCACCGTGATCTCAAGAACTTCTACATCGGCTATCTGGCTCATTTCTACAAATCCGCTTTTCCAATTTACTCAGCTATACCCGCTTTCTTGAAGTGACGCCCACTGCTTTAGTGCCGCTTTGCAGCTACTTTGCCAGCCTCAAGAGTGACCCCACTGGCATCGAATTTGTTGATTCAACCAGCATCAAAGTGTGTCACAACCTACCTATTCATCGCCATAAAACCTTGGCGGGACTGGCGTGCAGAGGTAAAGGTACTATGGAGTGGTTCTATGGCTTTAAGCTGCATTTGATTGTGAATCATCAACGCGGAATAGTGGCGGCCAAAGTGACCCCTGCGAATGTACACGACACAAAACCGGTGAACGAGATGGTGCAAAGTGATATGAATAAACTCTATGCAGATAAAGGGTATATCAGTAAAGCACTGTCCAGTGAATTGCTGGAGAAAGGCGTCACACTGGTGACAAACGTGCGTAAGAATATGAAAGCAAAAGCGATGGCGTTGTGGGATAGAGCGATGCTGTCGAGACGTTTCATCATAGAAACCATCAACGACCAGTTAAAAAATATCTCTCAAATAGAGCACTCTAGACACCGCAGCGTGCATGATTTTATGCTCAATATGATTGCAGGAATCATTGCCTATCAATTGAAAGCAATAAGCCACAACTGAACCTCACTAACATGGCTCGTTATCAGGTTAAATAGGTTGATATCCATCGATTGACACTGGTTCTACTGACCTTGAACATGCTTGCTACAGGCGGTACGAGAATGACCTTCGCTAAAATGGAGTAAGATAAGATGCTTAGGTGCGTTTTTCTCAGATTTAGCTAAGGCAGCAGCGCAGCTATGCTGAGATTTCGCATATTCAATATGGTTAGAACATAACAATCAATTAGACCATATAATTAATGTAAATGGCATAAAATATTGGCACGAATCGGTACAACCAAGTTCCATTACATAATGTTATTAAATAAGAAAGCACTCTGTGAACTTCACAGAGTGCTTTGATTTAAATAATTATTCAGAAATTATCTAATTTCAACAATTAGAACTTCTGATTTAGATTTAAGAACCAACTGCGTCCGAACAAACGATACGAACTCTCATCGGTATTACCATTAAAGGCAGTTTCAATATATGGTGGTTTTTCATCAAACAGATTTGTTACACCAAGAGTAACTGTTGTGTTTGATTTGAAAGCATAGCTAGCAGTCAAATCATGGTACATTACACTTGGAATTTCATATGTCGGTAAGTATCCAACCTCTCCAAGGATGTCTGACTTAGTAAAATATGTTAAATCTTGATATGTCATACCAGAAATGTAATTTGTGCGGTAAGTAACAGTTAAGTCATCTAACTTATACACAGCAGTAAAATTCCACTTATCTTCAGCATAGGAAGTGTCATTAACAAAAGTACCAGCAACATCACCAAAACCGTAGGTATATTCAACAGAACCATCAGCCAATTCTGTGGTTTCGAAAGAATTTTCACCTCGCTCTAAGAAGTGTGTCCAAACAAAGTTTAAGTTGAAATCACCGATACTTGTATCGAACACATAATTTGCTTCGAAATCAATACCTTTTGCAGTCATTCTAGCTAAGTTAGTATTGCGAGCCTCAATATAGTCAATTGTACCATCAGAGCTACGCTTAACATTTTGACAAAGTGTATCAAGTCCACCAATGTAACACGCATCCAGCGAGTCTATAGGATCAATTGTTGTAATAACATTATCAATATCAACAGCCCAATAATCTAAAGTAATGCCTAATCCTTCAACAAAATCTGGAGAATAAGCAAGACCTACAGTCAAAGTATCCCCTTCCTCAGGTTTTAAATCCGGATTTCCACCAATTTTAGCTAATTGCTGCTGATCATCATTATTCAAACCACCGGAGGGAACACCATCAGCAGTACAACGAGCTTGAGCATCAGTAGTTAAGTTTGACCAATTTGATGAACGACAAGGATCAGTACCTTGAGGGAATGAATCGCCCCCTGGTGAATATAGATTACTAATAGTAGGCGCACGGAACACTGTTCCATAGGAACTACGAGCTAGTAAACCATCAAAAATTGACCACTCTAAACCTGCTTGATAAGTTGTTGCACCACCAAATGTATTAAAGTTGTCATAACGGACACCAACTGGCATCTCTAATCGTTCAACACCAGGCAACCCTTCTAATAAAGGCACTCGAAACTCGGCAAACAATGAATTAACATAGAATGAACCAGAAGTTCCTGCGCCTTTATTTCCTGAAACCTGTCCCATGAACTTACCGGAATCAACTTGGGATGTTAACTTCTCTGCTCGATGTTCGTAACCCAAACCACCACTTACAGAACCAGCTGGTAAGCTAAAAAGATCTCCTCCTAAGAATGCTGTAAAAGTCTCAAGCGTATATTTATCACTGTCAACTAAAGGAGATGTAATATAATCAAGCATATCCTGTGTGATTGTACCTGGACCACCAAATACGTCTAAGGAAACACAATCCGCAATAGGGTTCGCTGCAGTACCACAAACTATTTTTCCTTGTGCATCTTTAAATGATGGACCTAATGCTTTAGCAAGGTTAGGACCATATAGTTGGCCGAAGTCAGTACTCTGAGTTTGATCGATTCCATAGTTATAGTTTACATCTAATGACCATGTGTCATTAAGGGCAATTTCTGCTCCAATAACTTGCTGTGCACGTAAAACATCCTGTTCAAAAGATCGCCCCCCCTCTAACATTCTACGGCGTGAACGCTTAACATCCTCACCAAACGGATTATAATAGTTATCCTTAGAAATACCTTGATAAGCTTTGCCCGTTATAGGGTCCAACACAGTATATCCAGGATCAAATTGAGTATCATAAGGAACGGCAGCTAATTCTTGGCGAGAACTGCGCTTATTGATTCGAGTTTCAGAATAAATTGTAACAGAGTCATTTAGCTCAAAACTTCCATCCACATAGAAGTTAAGTTTTTCATATGGCGTCTGTAAATAGTTTACGGGGTTAAAGTTATATGTATCTCCTCCGGTATATGGTCTCATATCATTGAGCACAGCCGTTCCTGTACCAAGGTCACCGTTATCTCGGCATGTCCCATTAGTAAAAGAACCTGGCTTCGTAAATAAATAGAAATTCCCACATGGAATAGAACCACTCCCTGCATCGAAGGCATTTTCGCCTTCTTGACCTGGTGGGATCAGACCATTTTGAGCAAAACTCTCAGGGTCAAAAACGTTCCATGGATGTTGAAAAAAATCGACATCAGTTACATCGCCTTGATAAACTTCTTTTTGTTTCACATAGTCAATGTTTACAACAAAATGACCTGAATCAAATTTTTTGCCTGCTAAAAAACTAAAGCTTGTTTGTTCACCTGCATCAACATCAAAGTTCTGTTTTGTTTGAGCATTAAACTCTAAACCATCAAAATCACGCTTAGTAATAATGTTTACTACACCAGCCACGGCATCTGCCCCGTAAGTTGCTGATGCTCCATCTTTCAAAATTTCAACACGCTCAATCATTGATGCTGGTATGCCCTGCATATCCGAAGATACAGGACGACGACCATTAACGAGAACCAACGTACGAGAAGAGCCAAGCCCCCTCAATTCTACATACGAATCCCCATTACCGCCGTTATTGGTTGTCGTAGCTATAGGTGAACCCGACATCACAGAGGTTGATTGAAGAAATTCACCAATATCTTGAATACCTAAACTTGAAATCTGCTCTGCTGTTACAGTTGTAATTGGCGTTGCAGTTTCTAAATCCGTGCGTTTCAAACGAGAACCAGTAACTTCGATACGTTCAACTTTATCGGCTCCATCATCAGCAGCCAGCACTAATGGAGCATTTAGCGCGGTTGCTGCAACACCACCAATCAACGCAAAACGCACTGACTTGGCTAAAAAGTTATTCTTATGCATTGTCTATCTCCCTGGACATATTATGTATTTATTATAATCCGCTTATTTAATAAGCAGTTTCAGACAGCAGTACTTCGGAAAAATACGGAGCACTCAGCTGAAACAATAAAATCACATATGAAACTTTTTATCAACAAAAAACACACAGGTAAAACAAAGGAACCATTGTGAGATACTCAACTTGCATTCATATGAGTATATTTTGTCGGAATTATAATGCAAAAAAGCCAGTCATTGCTGACTGGCTTTTTGGGTAATATCTGAAAAGGTTCTTACTTTAAAGAACCTTGAAACTTAGAGCGTGTAACGGATACCGATTGCTACGCCATCAGATTCAGAAAGTGCCATTCTGGCTTCTTGGTCTTTATCTGCGCTGGTAAAATCACTGTAATCTTTACGTGCTTCTATATACAGAACTGTGTTTGGATCCCATACCAAATGCAGGCCGACAACTAAGAACTGACGTTTGAATTCATCGTTAGGATCGGCATTGAAGTTAGGCTGAATAACATAATCTTTACCCGCATCAAGCACGTTGTAAGAAATGAATGGACGTAGGCCATTATCAAACTTGTAAGAAACTAAACTTTCAATACCATAGGCATCTTTGATCAAACGACCAATGTTGTCAGTATCATGGTTTTCTTGTCTGTTAAAGTTTGCAGCAGCATATAAACCATCGTTATCGAAGTTGCCCCAAGTGATTCCGGCACCATAGATAACATCGATGGCAGTTCTTTGCTCACCATTACCAAAGCTCACTTCAAACTCACCACGGTTAATACCCGCAGTTAAAGTCAGCATATCAGTAGCTTTATAGGTCAGCGCGCCACCATAAGTGTAGTTGTACTCGACTTGTTGAGCTTTCTTATCGCCGCTTTCCCAGTCAGCTTGGCACTGAGCTTGAGTAATATCATCGGTGGTATCACAAGTATAGAAGCTGCTGTTTTTCAACTGCGCTTGAACTGCGAAGCTAACATCGCCAAAGGCGTTGCGATACTGGACCGTTTTATCACCACGACCCACGCCGTTTACCGCGCCGTCATCTTTGTTATAAGTGTAAACACCTGCAGTGTTGCCGTCCCACACAAAACCGTAGTTAGTGTTGTAAACGACATCGTACCAAGCACCCCACTGCTTACCGATAGTTAGTGTTCCATAAGTGTCATGGGACAGACCTGCGTAACCTAAACGGTTATAGAAGAACTCTTCTTGAACAGATTCGAAGCGATTGTTATAGACGATATCGCTGCTACCAACTGGGTTTACGCCCCACTCTAATTTAGCAAAGGCTTTCCAACCGTCAGTCAACTCACGATTAAAACCAAAATTAATGCGAGATGCGCCGTTAACAACCTCAGTTTCCCCTTGAGTGTTGATCACGCGTGCATCAATAAAACCACCGATTTCTACGGCATTTTTATTATCTTTATAGATCTCGATAGCCGAGACTGATGGTACTAAAAAAATTGCTGCAAGCGCAGTTGCTACTAACGTCTTGTTCATTTGGTGCTTAACCTTTTTTTGTTTATGTTCTGCCAACGTCATTCCGTTGTTATATTTCCTTACAATTTCCACTTAAAGGGTAGCAAATTATCAATATCCCCTCAAAGCGAAACCTAAAGAATATGTCGATTAACATCACAAAAACAAACCAGTTAACCTCTACAAAACAGGTTAAAACGCTACATCCGCCACCTATCGCAACACATAAGGAACATTAAAAACACTATATTAACAGCAACTGCTTTGACGCAATATCCATGTAGTTTAGTTTCATTATCGAAAATACCGGTTCTGCAATAGGGCCAATTTGCTTATCAATGTAGTATTGGTAATCAATTGGTGACGTTCTGTACAGTAAGGGTTCCGGTCCATTTACAGTAATCAGGTAGTCAATTTGCGCCCCACGCTTGCCAAAAGAGACATCACCTGTTATGCCGCATAGTTGCTGGGCGACTTTAACATGTGGTGAAGATTTAGCCGTGTAATCTTCAATATTGCGCCGCATGCGTTTACGAAATACCAAATCATTATCCAACTGACCATCAAGCAGTTTTTCAAACACGCTGGCTAAATAAACACTGATATCCCTTTGGTTAAACATTCGCTCATAGAGTGACTCTTGGACTTTGCGCGCTAAGGGGCTCCAATCACTACGCACTTGTTCCATCCCTTTAAAGGTGAGCTCAAGTTCATCGCTCGCATTGCGCCACGCGCCAACATAACGTTTTTTACTGCCTTCTAATGAACCTCTTAAGGTTGGCATAAAGAACTGCTCGTAATGCCGCTCAAACTGTAACTCGAGAAAACTCTCAACTTGGTGTTCAACACAGATCTTAGCCTGCCACTTAGCATTGATATCCTGTGCTAATGATTTACCTAAGGCGTTAATGTCTGAGAGATCAGGCTCGCTGCCAAGCCACACAAAGGTCGAATCCGTATCGCCGTAAATCACTTGATAGCCCATCTCTTCTATCCATGCGCGGGTTTGTTTCATGATTTGATGGCCGCGCATTGTGATCGAACTTGCCAACTTGGCATCATGGAACACGCAGCCTTGAGAGCCTAAAACCCCATACAGCGAGTTCATGATAATTTTTATCGCTTGAGATAACGGCGCATTGTGCTCACGCTTAGCCTTTTCGCGCTGCTCAGATAAGGTTTGAATTAGCTTAGGTAAAATAGGCTGTTGCCGACTAAAACGGCCACCGAGAAACCCCGTAACACAGTCAGACTCAGGCAACTGCAAACCTTCAATCAATCCCTTAGGATCGATCAAAAAGGTGCGAATAATGGAGGGATACAGACTTTTAAAATCGAACACTAAGATGTGTTTATAAAGACCCGGCACAGAATCCATCACGTAGCCGCCAGGACTTTCAATGCCCTGACTCACAGGCTCTGCTGGAGCGACATAACCCGCGCGATGTAAATGTGGTAAATACAAATGATTAAACGCCGCCACCGAAGCCCCTACCCGCCCCAGTTCTAAACCTGTCAGTTCGGCACGCGCGAGGGCAAAATCCCACAATTGAGTGTGAGTAAAAATATCCCACACTAGGCGGCTATCGGTAAGATTGTAATGGGCTAAGGCTTGTTTATCGGTCTTAAACAGCTGGTCAATTTCTTCAACGCGATTATCGACGTTATGAATGGCCTTGCCTTCACCTAATAGTTGCCGCGACACAAATTCCAACGAAAAACGCTCAAAGTGATAAAAAGCGGCTTTAAGCCAATCGATACCATCGAGTACCACACGACCAGATAAGACTAAGGTTTCTGGGCGAAACTTATTGTCAACTTTCCAATCGAGCTTAGCACCACCGCGGCCAATGGTGAGCGGAATACGATGTAATAATGCACGGCGTGACAATAGCGCAAGATCGAAACTCACCACTGACCAACCAATAATAAAGTCAGGATCAAACTCATGGAACCACGCGATTAATCGATGGATCAGCGCCGCTTCATCGACCACCCATTCAATATATTCGGGGGCGTTTGATTCAGCTTCGCCCACCATAATCACTTTTTCATAAGTCTGCTTGAGGCTGCCTTGCCCCACGTCTCGGCCACTGTCTTGACCATATAGCGCGACCGAATAGAGTAAGCCCTCAAAGCTGCATTCAAAATCCAGTGAGATACAGCGTAAATTCACCGCCGTTAAAGGGGCAATACTCTTAGCCCGCTCGGCGATAAACACGGGCAGCGAGTTAGCCTCAAGGCTATCGCTAGTCGGCGCAGAGAAATGCCCTAAAAATGCCACATCCAGCGCCACAAACCGCTCGATTAAATAACGCTGTTCAGGGCGAATATCCGCTTCAAATAAGGGAATGTCGGCATCTTTCGCGATGCGCTGTAAGGTACGTAAGCTATTGCTCGATTTAGCATAAACTCCACTGACGGCGCCGCCTTTAAAGCTTTTGAGCGCTAACGGCACAAACCGCAATGCTTGACCCGGCGTTTGTAACTGTAGAGCCGCCACATCCGTTTGATGACAAAAACAAATGTGTTCGGTGCCTTGCACTTCCACCAGCACAGGGCCTTGGGCGGTCGCCAGATAATACTGCAACACTAAACTCCCATGACGATGAATCGCATGGCGTGTTAAGACTCGACCTTGTACACTAACGGCCGTTGTTGCCTCTGGCTTCATCGCATGGGTTCCCAAATCGTATAGCTACTCAATTTAAATGCCGCCAAATGGCAGAAAAGTTTCTTAGGCTATGCAATCACTGTTATTATGTACAGCATTAATTCGATAAAGTAGTGACGCATGTTACCTGACAATGTAAAAACCCAGATCCGCACCATCTATAAGGATATCGCTACCGCCTTGCCTCATTTTAGGCCGCGCCGCGAACAAAACTATATGGTGGCGGAAATCTCTAAGACCCTCGCCGGCGACTATGACAAAGATAGACGCATCATAGTGGTCGAAGCAGGGACTGGTATCGGTAAATCATTGTCTTATATTCTCGGTACCATTCCACTGGCATTAGCGAGCAAGAAAAAAGTCTGTATCGCCACCGCGACCGTCGCCCTGCAAGAACAATTACTGCATAAAGACTTGCCCTTCTTCCTTGAGCAATCCGGTTTAAATTTCCGCTTTGGCCTAGTCAAAGGTCGACAACGTTATGTGTGTCTATCGAAACTGGCGATGCTCATCGGTGACGACAACAGTACACAAATGGCCATGTGGCAAACTAAGCCTGACAATAGCCAAGTGGCTATGATGCATGGCCTGTTAAAAGACTATAACGAAGGTCGCTGGAACGGTGAAATCGATACCTTAGCCGTGCCGCTGCCCGACCATCTGTGGCAACAAATCGCCTGCGACAAACACAGCTGTCATCGCCAAGTCGCCAGTCACAGAAATTGCCCGTTCCATAAAGCCCGTGAAGATGTCGATACCTGGGACGTGCTCATTGCCAACCACAGCCTGTTATTCGCCGATTTAGAATTAGGTGGCGGCGTGATTTTGCCCGATCCAGAAGACGTGTTTTATGTTATCGACGAGGCACATCACTTACCCATTGTGGCGCGGGACTTCTCCAGTGCGCAGGCCACGCTGAGGGGCGCCTGTGACTGGCTCGAAAAAATCGGCAAAACCTGCGCTAAGTTACAAAACCAAATAAAGAGCAACAACATCATTGCTCCCGCGCAGGCGATGCAAGATCACTTAGGCGATCTTATCGCCCAGCTCAATCAAGTGGCTCACTACTGCGATACCCAGACAAAGCACTTTGCCAATCCTGAAAACCGTCTGCGTTTTGAGCACGGCAAACTGCCTGACTCATTACTTATTCTGGCCGAAAACCTTGCTGTGACCTCTAATCTTGCCCTCAAGCAGTTTAATAAAATGCTGTCGCTGTTGGCAGAGGCGATTAAAGATGGCGACATTCCTAAACATCAATCCGAAGCACTATTAGCCGAAACCGGATTTATGCTGCAAAGGCTCGAGAATCTACAAAAATTGTGGAAGATGATGGCCAAGGAAGATAAACATAAAGGTGCACCTATGGCGCGCTGGGTTGAGCTCATCACAGGTAAACAAGTGGATTATCTGTTTAGCGCCTCACCTATCGAAGTCGGCTTTATGCTGGAATCCATGCTATGGCAGAAAGCCGCGGGCGTAGTTTTATGTAGTGCCACGCTGCGCGCACTCAATAACTTCGACCATTTTGTGCATCAAGTCGGTTTATCACTCAACGATGGCAGCCGTTATTTAGCCTTACAATCGCCCTTCGATTATCCCAATAACGCGACACTTTATTTACCCAAAATGCGCACTGAGCCGACGGACGATGCCTATACGGCTGAACTTGCGGAGCAAATCGTCACTCTGATTGAAGGAGAAATGGCTACCTTAGTGTTATTCGCCTCCTACTGGCAGATGGAAAAAGTGGTTGAATTACTTGAAGGTAAACTCACCACTGAGCTGCTTATTCAAGGCAATGCGCCACGGCAACAGTTGTTAGAGAATCATAAAGCTAAGTGCGATAAAGGCGAACCGAGCATATTATTCGGCACCGGCAGTTTCTCTGAAGGTCTCGACTTACCCGGCGATTATCTGACGAACTTGATCGTCACTAAACTGCCCTTTGCGGTGCCAACCTCGCCCGTTGAACAAGCCCATGCGGAATATGTCAAAGTCAAAGGCGGCAATCCCTTCTTGCAACTGACTATCCCAGATGCTTCACGTAAGCTTATTCAAAGTTGTGGTAGATTACTGCGTAAAGAGCAAGATTATGGCCGAGTCACCATTTTAGATAGGCGGTTAGTCACTAAACGCTATGGCAAGTCCTTGCTGGACGCCTTACCGCCCTTTAGACGTGTCATAGAGTAGGATTAAAATTTGGAATTGTTACTCGAGCCCAGTCATTGGGCCCTGTTGGCAGTTATAGGTCTTATCGCTGGGTTCATCGATGCTGTTGTTGGCGGCGGTGGCCTATTGTCGATCCCCGCACTGTTAACCTTAGGCATAGCACCGCACACCGTATTAGGTACCAATAAGTTAGCCGCCAGTTTTGGCTCTTCAATGGCGGCTTGGACCTATTATCGTCAGCACCTTTTTAAACCCTCGTTTTGGTACATGGCCTTTATTGCCACCTTTATTGGTGCCGTATTGGGCAGTTTCTTAGTCTATTTAGTCGATACCCAATGGCTCGAAAAAGTCCTGCCACTGCTGATCATTGGCATCGCCATTTACAGTTTAATCAGCCCCAATGCGATATCAGATGTTAACTGCCAAGCCCCAACCAGCAAACCACCCGCCAAGCAACAATGGCTACAGGGACTCGCTTTAGGCACTTATGATGGCTTTGCCGGCCCTGGCATTGGCGCGTTTTGGACTGTCACATCCGGCTCTTTGTATAAACTGCCTTTACTGCACAGTTGCGGCCTCGCCCGTGCAATGACCTTCACCAGCAACTTGACCGCATTGACTATCTTTGGCTGGCTTGGGCAGGTAGAGTGGCAAATAGGTTTGTGGATGGGATTATGCATGATGTTAGGCTCATTTATCGGCGCCCGCTGCGCGATTAAATTTGGCATGCCCTTTATTCGTCCACTGTTTATTTTGATCGTGCTAATGATTGCAGCAAATTTGGCATGGAGCGCATGGTTGTGAACACCCAACAATTACTGGTGATGCTGAAAAATCAGCTCAAAGCCCTAGAGCAAGAAGTACTGCAGCACGATAATCGACTCGCGCCGCCGCAGCGTAAACTCCTGCAAGAAACGGAGCGCTTTAATCATTCGCTGTTTGTCCAACACGGCGCTCAACTCGGCCCCTGTATTGAACAAATTCGGAGCAGCATTATACAGCTCGAAAAACAAATTAAGCTCAAACTCGCCCCCCAGACGATTGCCCTCAGCTGTGAGCGCATCCAAGACAGATTCACCGCCGTCAAACGGGCCTTGCTGACGACCTCTATCGACATTAAGTCCAAGACTCAGCAACGTGCCAGTAGCCGCGCCCGTTTTGCTCAGCGTCAGAATCAGTCTCACCAAGCCAGTGGTTTCGATTGGATCGCCAATAACGTGATGCAAAATAGTCACGAGATCTATGAAGAATTGAACAAACACCTGAATTGGGCGAAAAAATTTGAACAAAAAATTGAAGAAATGGAATCAAAACTTGAAAACTGTCATAGTGCTGACAAAATAAAATTGCAAAATGACATCCTTTTGATGCATCGTCGTCTAGGAAAATGCAGGCAAGCTATTAGTTATATAGAAGATCGCATTCAAATATTCGAACGTCCGTATCAGAGTAATAATCGTTAAGGAGTAACAATTGAAATCACTTTTGCCAATCAGCAGCCTGCTAGTATTACTCGGTTCTGCTTCAGCTTTCGCCGCAGATCTCAACATTCCGATGTCATTTGAGTACCTTGCACTCGATGGTAAAAAAGTCGAGTCTAGCGTGTTCAATCATAAAAGCAGCTTAGAATTGACACCTGGCACTCATAAAATCGCCATTCGTTACCATGAGATGGTTGAAGACGATTTTAGCGATAGCCAAACCTTTGTTAAATCAGCCCCTTTCATCGTGACCTTAGACGTTGATGGCGACTATCAATATTACCTCCAAGCCGCCGAAGGCAAAGTCGTTAAAAAGCCAAAAGTTTACGCGCAAAACCCACAAATCAAATTGACCCGTGGCGACAAAGGCGACGTCAATTTCCAAGTGGTGAATACCAATTTAGAAGAAGAAAGCTTTGTCTCTCGCCTTTTTAGTGGTAATCAAGCCGTTGACGTTTCGGGAACTGCCGCAGCAGCAACCGGTGCAGCAGGCGCAGTGGTTGCCGTTGCACCAGCACCCGTGGCAACATCGGCTACCGTTAGCGCAACCTCACTCACAGCTCCCGTAGACACTTCTAAAGCAACAGCTGCCAATCCACAACAAATGTTGCAATACTGGTGGTTACAAGCGGATGAGAAAACACGTAAAGAATTTATGAGCTGGGCAATTTCACAGCTATAACGACTTACGATAACGAGGTTTAGTCAATATTGACTCTGATCCCACTGGTTTATCACGCCAGCTATTCCAAGCTGGCGCTTCCTCCTCACCACAGATTCCCCACGACCAAGTACGCGCATCTACGGCAGTACTTACTCGATAATCAGCTTGCCACACCAGCCCAGTTCTGCACGCCAACGGCGATGACAGCGCAGGATGTAATGCAAGTGCATCAACGCGAGTACGTAGAGCAGTTTATCGCGGGCACGTTGCCAACAGCGGCGCTTAGACGGATTGGTTTTCCGTGGAGTGAAACCTTAGTTGAGCGCACCTTGCATTCTGTGGCAGGCACCACTCTCACAGCTTCATTGGCCATTAATCAGGGTATTGGCCTGCACCTAACGGGTGGCTATCATCACGCCCATTACGATTTTGGCAGTGGCTATTGTATTTTCAACGATCTTATCCTCGCGGCCAAAAATGCCATCGCGAGCCAGCAAGTGCACAAGGTACTGATTTTTGATTGCGATGTGCATCAAGGTGACGGTAGTGCAACACTCAGCCAGCGACATCAAGGGATAATCAGTTGCTCGATTCACTGCAAAGAGAACTTCCCGAGTCGTAAGCAGCATTCCCACCATGATATTGAGCTAACCAAAGGCAGCGATAACAATCTGTATCTCGAAACCGTGGAGCAAACACTCGCCCTACTCATCCGCATCCATCAGCCAGATCTCATTCTTTATGATGCTGGGGTCGATATCCATCAAAATGATGATCTCGGCTTGCTCAATATCAGTCAAGAAGGGCTGTTCAGACGGGATTTAACTGTGTTATCAATGGCAAAATCGGAAAATATTCCAATTGCAGCCGTGATAGGCGGCGGCTATAGCAGAGACGCACTACAATTAAGCCAAAGACACAGCCAACTTTTTATTGCGGCAAACCATTTGTGGTAGCAAACTCAATGAAAACCGTCATGGAGCATAACGATGCAACTCGAAATCCGTAATTACTACGAAGTTCTTTTAATGGAAATATTGTCAGATGAAGGACTTATGGACGAGCTTCCTGAAGACTATCTCGCCGACTTATGTTGTGTGACCTTAAATCAACTGCCAGTGCGCTACATACGCCACCTCGTCGATACCTACTTCTTTGAAGACTATAACGAGCTGCAAGCATTAAAGCGTGAGATCCAAACCGCACTCGAAAAGTCCCGCGCTTTTCTAAAACAAAATCTGCAAAAAAGATTACAGGAAGAAGCCGAAGCCAATCGTTAATCTCGCTAAGGTCTGACTTTTTAGAGTATTTTAGCCGTTACAGTGGCAGGAAAGAGGCAAACAATGGATTATCCCATTGCGTATAAAGTATTCACGCTATAAATGATTAACGGCAGAAAACAGAAATAGTCAGTTAGCAAGTATATTGAATAAAATAAATTGAGTAGATATAAAGAAGTAAAATGAGAATAAAACAGAGATATTGCAGAATTGGAGGTTCCCCTAGAGCCGACACCCCGGCACACGAGTCGCTTGCTGCGGTTGCTCCCTTCCGGGCCTGGCCGAGTTCACAAGTTATCATTGCGGGGGGACCCTAGGGTCACCATAACTTCGAGCATTGCTTTGAAAGAGATAAACCAAAGCGCTTGCTTGAACGCCGAGGATTATCCCCCATGCCTCCTATGGGATCAAGCGCTAATCGACAAGATCTCTTAATATCCCGCCTAACTGCACAATCTATAAGCAAGTGCAGTGATTGAAATGATAAAAGCCTGCAAATGCAGACTTTTATAGACATTTCACTGTGTCAAACTTGGCATATTAAAAATTCAACAAGAGTGAAACTCAATACATAATGCAACTCAATCATCGCCTGAGATAATTACAACTTAATCAAATGACGATTCTGCTCAATCAACTTAGCCCCAACACCCGAGACATTGGCTAAATCATCGATTGCATTGAACTTACCATTTTTGGTTCGGTAATCGACAATCGCTTGCGCCTTAGCGGCACCAATCCCTTTTAGCACTTGTAACTGCTCTGCTGAAGCCGTATTGATGTTGACTTGAGCAGCATCCGGCATAGCTTTCTTCGCATCCGATGCCATATCGCTCGCCTCAGTTTTGGCCTGAGTCTGCATTTTAGCGGCGGCTTTAGTCGGGGTGTCTGCGGCGATTGCTGGCGTTGTTAAAAAAGCCGTTAATGCCATGGCGCTCATAATAGCGGGTATACATTTGGTGATGTTCATAACTCTTCCTCTATTCCATGAATTGCGGCCTCTCTTCCTACTTCCGTGGCCTCAAATCAAAAATAGTCCAAGCTGTTATGAAATACCAAATCGGCGCCACAAATATTCACACTAGCTAAACTTCACCTCTTAACCCGATGAACCTAAACTTAGCCATAGAAAAAGGGATGCTAAATCGCATCCCTTTATCATTCAAATAGTTGGTGGTTTAAATTAGTGACACTCGTTAAGCTAAACGCGCTAACGCTTGACTCAAGTCAGCGATGATGTCGTCACAATCTTCTAAGCCAATAGAAATTCGCAGCAGATTATCACCAATGCCAGCCGCCGCTCTCGCCTCTGGCGTATAGGGAGAGTGTGTCATCGACGCTGGATGTTGAATGAGGGATTCTGCATCGCCTAGACTCACCGCAATAGAGAACAAGCTTAAATGCCCCACAAAGGCCATAGCCTCTTCTAAATTTGCCGCAAGTTCAAACGCGATCACCCCACCAGCACGTTTCATCTGCTGACCAATGAATTTATGCCCTGGGTGAGAGGCAAGTCCGGGATAATACACGCGGTTAATACTGGGATGTTCGGCCAAAAATTCGGCCACGCGCTGGGCACTATCGCAATGGCGCTGTAAACGTACATCTAAGGTTTTAAGGCCGCGCAAGATCAGCCAAGCATCGTGTGGCGATATCACAGCGCCAATATCTTTTAAGATTTCATACTTCACTTTATGGAGCTGCTCTTCACTGCCACACACTATCCCCGCAATCACATCACCATGACCATTCAGATATTTAGTCGCACTGTGGATCACCAAATCAATACCAAAATCCAGCGGCCTCTGCAGTAATGGGGTCATAAAAGTATTATCAACAATACTGACCAACTGGTGACGTTTGGCAATAGTCGCAATTGCTGCCAAATCAAACACCTGTAAATGGGGATTCACTGGGGTTTCACAGAAAATGACCTTAGTATTGGATTTAATTGCCGCTTCTATTTCTGCTACCAATGAAAAGTCTACTAGGGACACTTCAATACCAAAGCGAGCGAACTGAGTCGTCATTAGCGCATAAGTACAGCCGTATACGGCATTGGATGCCACTAAGTGATCGCCCATCTGCAAGTTAGCCAGTAATGCGGCGGATACTGCGCCCATACCAGATGCGGTTGCAGCGGCGGCTTCTGCCCCTTCTAAAATCGCCATTTTACGTTCAAGCTCGGCGGTTGTCGGATTCCCTAAGCGCGTGTAAATATACCCCGGCTCATTACCCGCAAATCGCTCACCACCTTGCTGTGCGGACTCAAACACAAAAGTCGCACTTTGATATAGCGGCGTCACTAAGGCGCCAAAGGCCTCACGCTCATGGCCGCCATGAATAACCTGTGTTGCCGCTTTCCACATCTTGCCTGACTCATCTTGCATACCTAGCTCCTTGTAATTGGCATTGAACTGATCCCTTCTTGATTGATTGTTCGTTTGGGATGCTCAATGCCCGCATTATGGACAATCCAATAGATAAGTTAATAAAACATTAGCCCTATCAAATAAGCACTACCATAACGCGGCCAAGCACTTAAGCCAGTAGTGTGGTGAAAATAGCAGCGCCCCAAGTGTAATTAACTTGTTACATAGCACTTTTCAGCCGCACTTTGTCATACTCGGCACCTGCAAAAAATCATAAAAAAATGCGCTAAGGAACAAGTCTATTAGCGCATCTACTTTCGGCCGATTTAAATCGGTTAATTGTTTGATATTAAATAATATCTACTCTTTAGATTTATCTTTAGCTGACTGAGGTACTTTGTCATCCACATCGGCGAACTGGCCTTTTAATGCGTCGCGGCCTTCCTTGGTAAACAACTTGCCTGAAAACTGCTTCAGTTCGATCAACAATTCCTGATGCACTTTAGACAACTTAGGCCTTTGCTCTTCCCTAAACACAATCGGCCGACACAGCGCCATGGCTTGATATCCAAGGCGCGCAGTTAACATACCGCCACCTAAGCCTTGGGCCAAGCGAGCAGACAATTTACCTGTCATTTCAACCGATAACAGCTGTGTTCCTAAATCGGTAACTAACTCACTGGTGCCCGCATAAATAATATTGATGATGATACTGCGGATAAGTTTAATCCGGCTCCAATAACCCAGCTCAATGCCATAACAGCGGGCGACATCACGCAGCATACGTTGATTACGCCAGAGGATAATGGCCATATCGAGCACAGCTAACGGACTGGCCGCCAGTAGCACTGCCGACTCAGCCGCATAGCGTCGCACGACTTTTTTGGCCAGTTCATCCCGCTCTGTCAGCACTAAGTCCTCAAATAACAAGACTTTCTCGGCATCATTATGTTCATCTTTTAATGAACGGCGAAGTTGCTGCAAACCTTGGCTGTCGCCATAGTGGCACACTATGTTATCGATAAAACTGTCTGCCTCACCCATTTGCATGCTCTGCGCTAGCCTTGCGCCAGTTTCTTGGGTATCGGCGACCTGTTTGAGTCGCTTCAGTTTACGGTACTCACTAAACGCCCCCGCCAATGCCCACGCACTAACGACCCCAAGCACCACGCCATAAAAACTAAACAACCAAGGGCTCTCAAGCCAGGCATCCCTCAATCCTAATCCCGTTTGAACTACCACGAGCAGCAATAAACTCGCTACCGCCAGACGAGCGAGCCAAGACCAAGGGCGTGATTTTACAAGTTGAGGCGATACCGATTTAGCATCGATCATTTTTGGATGGGATGACAGCGTTTCATCCATCAATTCCTCAATATCGGCAGCCACTTCTTGCACTGGGGTATGCGGATCAAAAGCTTTCGTCCCTTTGATCTCCTCTTTGCTGGGTTTGAGCTCAACAACTTGTGAGTCAAACAGCTGCTGCTTTTTCAGCGGCTTATGTTCAACTGAGCGTGCAAAGGAGTTGGCAGAAGAATTGGAGGCCTGCTCATTAGCGTTATCCGATAGCTTTAGCGTCATTCCAACTTATCTCCCAGTAAGTACTGCAACAAATGATCGAGACGAATATGGTCAAAGTGCACTTGAGAGGGGTCAACATTGACATTGCTCGGCGGTGCAAAGCCGATAAAGTTAAACCCTTGGTCACGCCAAAAATCAGGCTCAGGTAAGCGAGTAGGCACTTCGCCTGGAAACAAGGTCAGGGCTTTACCATTGAGTCCCGTCCCCTGCACGACTTCGACCTCGCCATCTTGGGTCGTTACCATGCCATGGCGAGTCGCCTTGATGGCGCTAATCGCCATCGTCTCCACTTTACAACCATCGAAACTGGCAAAATGCTGGCTGTGTTTCAACATATCGGTCAGCAGGGACAAAACATGGCTCTGCTGATCGCGCGTCACATGGTCAACCTTGCTCGCAGCAAACAATAAACGGTCGATGCGGGGAGAAAATAAACGCCGTAAATAACTCGATTGGCCAAACTGAAAGCTTTCCATAATGGCATTAAGCGCCGCGCCCATATCCTCAAATTGCTTTTTACCGCGATTCAACGCACTAAAACAGTCAACGAGCACTAACTGCCTGTCAAAACCGGCAAAGTGGTTTTTATAGAAAGGCTTAACCACTTTAGCGACGTATTCTTGATAGCGTTTTTCCAGTACATGGAATCCACTGTGTTTATCGCTTTGCGAAAGCGCTGCGAACTTTTCATCATTAACTAATAACAGGGGGAAAAAAGCCAATAAGGGAGCGCCCTGCCATTCACCCGGCAATAACATGCGTCCAGGCTGCGCTTGGTAATAACCTTGCACGTGCACTAAATCATTGAGTAATAACTGATATTGATCGGCAATCCGCTTTAATTGCTGCTCATCGGCGCTGGCGGCTAAATCCAATGACATCAATGATTGTTCAAACTCAGCATATAAGGGTGAGCTTTTAAGATTCTCGATACGAACTTGTTGCGCACGACACCAAGTAACGAAGTCTTGGCGCAGCATAGGTAAATCGAGTAGCCATTCGCCGGGATAATCAACTATGTCCAAATACAGTGTGGCGGTATCAGAAAACTTGGCCAATAAGCCCTTTTGCGGTCGGTATTTAATCGCCAGTCGTAATTCAGAAATAGTGCGAGTGGAGGCTGGCCAGGTCGCGGGTTCGGAAGTGAGCGCTAACATGGCGCCTTGATAATCAAAACTGGCGATTTCCAGATCTGGCTGCATGGCACGTTTAACCCCGAGCAGACGCTGATCGCGGCTCACCTGCCACAATGGCAAAGCGCTGTTGTTGCGGGTGTGGGATGAGGTTGAGACAGAGCCAGAATTGAGTAACTGATTGACTAACCCTGTGATAAATGCGGTTTTTCCTGCACCAGAAAGCCCAGTCACGGCCAAACGTAAATGCCGGTCCGCGGTGCGATGTAACAGGGATTGGCCCTTTTGGGTTATTTTATGGAGCGAGGCATCAAGCATTCCCATAGAGACTTCCCTTATGTCGAATGATGTTAACTTATGTTAAGTGATCTTGACTATACACTGGAATGGACAGGAGATTAAGCAACAAGGGCGGACATGGCCGCCCTTTAGAAGGATTACAAACTATTGATTTGTCTTTTTAAATCAAAGTTGTCAGAGGTGACGTGACGTTCTAAATTTTGTAGCCTGACTTCCAGACTTCGAAATTGACGACTCACGTCGCTCAGCGCTTGCTTTGCGGGTTCTCCCGACTGCCACGGCTTCTTCTTTACCTCGATATCGTCCCTATCGTACGACTTCTGTGGCTTGATGTCTAAAATCACCCACAAAGCGACATAGATGATAAATACCACACCTGAGCCGCCGAGTAAGAAGATAGACACCGCCAGTACTCGCACTAACCAAGTTTCAATCGCAAAGTACTCGGCAATCCCTGCGCATACACCCGCTATTTTGCCTGACTGGGGAATGCGGTACAAAGTACGGCCATTAGATCCTCTCATGTTTCCCCCTCCATTCGGGCGATTCTGTATCCAGAATGGCCTCTAAGGTCTCGATACGCGCCGCCATTTTATCGGCCTTGGATATCAAGTCATTGAGTTGTGAAAACTCTTCCTCAGTGAGTCCCTGGCTCACTTGTCGCTTACTGCGATAATGAAGAACTAACCATATTGGCGCGACTATCACCATGAAAATAATAATCGGCGCCATCAGTACGTCCATATCCATAACTCACCTCTGAATTGTTATTCTTTTGACTTAGTTGGCGCTTTAGCTTTTACCTTGGCTTTTAGCGCTGCCAGCTCTGCATTCACAGAATCTTCCGCTTCTAGCGCCGCAAACT
Source organism: Shewanella sp. SACH (assembly GCF_001887095.2). Taxonomy (NCBI): domain Bacteria; kingdom Pseudomonadati; phylum Pseudomonadota; class Gammaproteobacteria; order Alteromonadales; family Shewanellaceae; genus Shewanella; species Shewanella sp. SACH. The sequence goes on along the minus strand of NZ_MPDG02000001.1, from coordinate 641,622 downwards.
CATCGGCTAAGGTCTTTTTGCTGCCAAGATCGTAAGATTCAACTTGGGCTTCTAAGCCTTCGACACGGCGCTCATATTGCTCAAACTTGAGCATAGCGTTGTCGATCTTGCTTGAATCTAACTGCTTTTTCACTTCTAAGCGTGATGACGCTGTTTGAGTGCGCAAAATAATGGTCTTTTGACGCGCTTTTGCATCGAGCAGCTTTTCTTGCAACATGCTCACTTCATCTTTCAAGCGTGCAATATGTTCATCGATAACGGCTAACTCTTGATTCAGCGTGTCCGCTAAACCGGTCGCTTTTTGTTTTTCAACTAAAGCGGCTTTTGCTAAGTCTTCACGGTCTTTGGACAGTGCCAGTTCAGCCTTATCTTGCCAATCTTGCACTTGCTCTAACACGCGGTTGATACGACGTTGCAGCTCTTTCTTTTCAGCTAACACTTTAGCTGAGGTAGAACGCACTTCAACGAGTGTGTCTTCCATTTCTTGGATAATCAGTCGAACCATTTTTTCTGGGTCTTCGGCTTTATCCAGCAATGCGCTGATATTAGAGTTAATGATATCGGCGAAACGAGAGAAAATTCCCATAATCCTATCCTCAAATTGATGTTGGTCTCGTATAAGGTAATACACTAACCGTGCCAACTTTTACTTCTTATTTAAATACAGTGGCTTAAACAAAATTTTAACTTTTACTTCCTTTTACGCTTGAAGCCACTTATTATCATTTTCACCAAATTTTAGCGCGAAAGACTAAAAAATATCGTGGATAATAAATTTCAGCAAGACAACCTTATCGGTCAATCCAATGCCCTACTCGAAGTGTTAGAACATGTGTCGCAAATTGCACCGCTGTCTAAACCCGTACTGATTATTGGTGAACGTGGTACAGGTAAAGAGCTTATTGCCGAACGCTTACATTATCTGTCTAAGCGCTGGGATCAAAGTTTTATTAAGCTAAACTGTTCATCTTTGAGTGAAAATTTACTCGAGAGCGAATTATTTGGCCATGAGTCAGGTGCCTTTACTGGCGCCAAAGGCAAACACGAAGGTCGCTTTGAGCGCGCCGACGGCGGCACTTTATTCCTCGACGAATTAGCCAATACCTCAGGACTTATCCAAGAAAAACTCCTGCGTGTCATTGAATACGGCGAATTTGAACGAGTCGGCGGCAGTAAAACAGTGCAAAGTGATGTTCGTTTAATCTGCGCCGCCAACGAAGATTTACCATCACTTGCTGACGCAGGCGAATTTCGTGCCGACTTGCTCGATAGACTCGCCTTCGATGTGATCACTCTGCCACCGCTGCGTTGCCGCCCAGAAGACATAATGACGCTGGCGGAATACTTCGCCGTTGGCATGGCGCGTCAGTTAAAGCTGCAGCTGTTCAGCGGTTTTAGTGCCCATGCGGTCGAGCAACTAATGACCCACGACTGGCCGGGCAATATCCGAGAACTTAAAAACGTGGTCGAGCGCAGCGTTTATCGTAATGGTGGTGAAAATCGGCCCATCGACCATATCACTCTTGATCCCTTTGCTTCACCCTATCGACCTAAAACTCGGATCAAGACCCGCGAACGTCAAATCACCTCAGTCGCGCCAACAACCGTTGCCAGTACGCCGCAATATGCGCCGATACTTGAGGCTGAAGTACTAGTCAATACTGAGTCTTCAGTGAATAGCTTTAATTTTCCGCTGGATTTTAAAGAGCAAACTGAGAAGTACGAAATGGATCTGATCCAACAGGCGCTCTCAAGCAGCCAATACAACCAAAAGAAAACCGCCGACATGCTCGGATTAAGCTACCACCAACTGCGTGGCATCCTTAAAAAATACAATTTACTTGATAAAGCATAAGCAGATTGCCCATGGGGGAGATGCACTGCTAAAATAGCCGTTCATAGTCGATAAAATAATGATTTATAAATGAGTGTGCTAATTAGACGCCTGTGCCTAACAACTGCAGTTTCTTGCATGAGTTGGTTGTTGGTCGCGTGTGGCCCCCAACGACTCCCTTCCGGTTTGGTGTATTGCTCCGAAGGGAACCCTGAGTCTTTTAATCCACAATTGGTGACGTCTGGCACGACAATCGATGCCACCTCGCACCAAATTTATAGTCGCTTAGTGGATTATGATACCCAGTCAGGCAAGCTTGTCCCTGCCTTGGCGACGAGTTGGGCTATGTCCGATGATGGCTTAAGCTATCGCTTCACCCTCAGGGAAAACGTGCAGTTCCAGCATTCGAAGCGGTTTACCCCAACACGGCCCTTCAATGCCGACGATGTGTTGTTCTCCTTTAAGCGTATTATCGATACCCAGCATCCTTATCATTTTGTCTCCCGCACGGGTTATCCCTTCTTCCAAAGTATTGGCTTTTCTGAACAAGTTAAAGGGATAGAAAAGATAAACGATCATGAAGTGGTCTTTTATTTGACCCGCAAAGACGCTTCATTTCTGTCAAATCTGGCCACCGACTTTGCGGTGATTTTATCCGATGAATATGCGCAGCAGCAGTTAGCCTTGGGTCATCCTGAAAACGTCGACCACTTTGCCATTGGCACTGGGCCGTTCACCTTAGTGCAGTACGCGAAAAACGAATATATTCGCTATCGTCGTCATCCTGACTTTTGGGGCGAACCAGCAAAAATCGATATGCTGGTATTTGATATCACGCCCAAAAGTACCGTCAGACTCGCAAAACTTATCGCGGGCGATTGCAGTGTGTCTGCGCTGCCCAAAGCGGGTGAGCTGCCTGTTATCAAGCAACATGAAGAATTGAATATTGAGTCACAACCTGGACTCAACGTGGCATTTTGGGCCTTTAATACGCAAAAGCCGCCACTGAATGACGTCCGAGTGCGCCGCGCACTGGCCTATGCGGTCGATAAACAAAATATCCTGCGGGCGGTTTATCAAAATACCGCCATTGAAGCCACAGGCGTTCTGCCGCCAGCGTCTTGGGCCTACGACAATAACAAAGGGCTTGTGGATTACAATCCGCAAAAAGCGCGCGACCTCTTAAAAGAAGCAGGCATTAAAAATCTCAGTATCGATATTTGGGCTATGCCAGTTGCCCGCGCCTATAACCCCAATGCGTTAAAAACGGCCGAATTAATTCAATCTGATCTGGCCAACATAGGCGTCAAAGTGAATATCGTCAGTTACGACTGGAGCGTGTTTAGTCAGCGGCTCAGCCGCGACGACTATGATTCAGTGTTAATTGGCTGGAATGCTGATAACAGCGATCCCGATAACTTCTTTACTCCATTGCTGAGCTGCGCCGCAATGCAGTCGAACAACAATCGTTCTCGCTGGTGTAACCCTGAGTTTGATGCCATCTTAGATAGCGCAAGAGAAGTGTCGGATCAGGGCGAACGTAAAGTGATTTATCAACAAGCAGAAGCCTTTTTAGCTGAACAAGTGCCTATGCTGAGTCTGGCCCATGCCAAACGTGTGGCGTTGACTCGCCATGATGTTAGAGACATGCAACTCACGCCTTTTGGTGGCATTTCCTTCGCCCACACTAGCCAAGCACAAGAGGAGGCGAATTAATGTTTAAATACCTACTGCGCCGCCTCAATTTGTTTCTTGCCACCTCGTTAGTCATGGTGGGTGTCTTATTTTACGCCACGGGCTTATTTCCGGTGGATCGCACCCACGCACTCACAGGCATACATACACCGACTGCGAGTCAACTGGTTCAAATCGAGCAGGACTACAAATTAGATAAAAACCAAGCGTGGCAATTTATCGCTTATCTACAACAAAGGCTTAGCGGTAATTTAGGCATTTCAGTCACCTCACATCAAGAAGTGGCCGAAGAACTCAGCGCCGTCCTACCCGCCTCCTTCGAACTTGCTGTGATGGCGGCCATTATCGCGATTTGCTTTGGTGTGCCCTTAGGCGTACTTGCCTCTCAGAGCCAACATAAGCTCACCCAAAATACCATTATGGCGATCACGCTAACTGGCTACTCTGTGCCCGTGTTCTGGTTAGGTCTTTATCTTTCACTCTGGTTTGGCGTCGATCTTGGTTGGTTACCGATTTCGGGACAAATCAATTTGTTATATGAAATCAAACCTGTCACTGGCTTTATGTTGGTAGATACCCTGTTGTCAGAGTCTGAATACGGCATGTCGGCATTTAAAGATGCGCTGCTGCACATCATTTTGCCTGCCACGACACTGGCCGTGTTACCTTTTACTGTGGTGGTTCGCAGCACGCGATCGGCGATGATGAATGTGATGAATCAAACCTTTATCCGCGCCGCCGAAGCCAGAGGCATGCATACTGGGACTATTATACTGCGCCACGCCCTGCCTAACGCCTTGATCCCCGTGCTGAAACATTTAGGGTTAATGCTAGGTTCCTTTGCCAGTTATGCCATAGTGGTCGAAATGATTTTCTCTTGGCCTGGCGTGGGGTCTTGGCTGGTGTCAGGGATTTACCAACGGGACTACACTGTCATCCAAGGTGGTATTTTGGCCGTAGCCCTATTAATTATCTTCCTAAGTATCTTGATTGAAGTGCTGCATACAGTCTTTAATCCACTGAGCAGAAAAGACCTTTATGCCACCAGTTAAAATTTATCAAGAAGATCAGATTGCCTCACCGACTATGCGGGTTTGGCTTAACTTTTCGGCTAATCCTTTCGCCTTGGCAGGTCTGTGGACGATTGCTTTCCTGCTCTTGCTAACGCTATTTGGTCCTATGATTGCGCCCTTCCCACCAGAGGCACAAGATCCCAGAGCCTTGCTATTGCCGCCCTCTTGGGATCCCTCAGGCACTGTGGCACACTTTTTAGGCACAGACGATTTAGGCCGCGATATCTTCAGCCGATTATTACACGGCGCGCACTTGACCTTTGGTATGGCGCTGCTGATCGTCGTCACAGCATTATTCACAGGCTTTATCATAGGGTCACTGTCCGGCATGATGCGGGGCTTAAAATCCAGTATTCTCGGGCACTTACTCGATGCATTGTTATCAATCCCTTCATTGTTGATGGCCATTTTAGTGGTGGCGGTAATGGGGCCAGGGCTTGAAAATGTGTTCTGGGCCGTCGGAATTGCCTTAACCCCGCAATTTGTGCGCTCGATACACCAGTCAGTGCATGAAGAGTTGCAAAAAGAATACGTCACAGCGGCGCGTTTAGATGGCGCGAACTCAATGCAAATTTTTTGGTATGTCATCATGCCAAACGTGTGGGAAGTAGTGATCATTCAAACCACACTTGCCATTTCGGCCGCCATTTTAGATATCGCCGCCCTCGGTTTTTTAAGCTTGGGGGCGCAGGCACCAAGCCCAGAATGGGGCGCTATGGTCGCCCAAGGTATGGATAATTTATTAACGGCGCCTTGGGCTGTAACTATCCCGGGCTTAGCGATTCTTTTCAGTGTGCTTTCCATTAACTTGGTTGGCGATGGCCTACGGTCGGCGCTTGCGCCCATCAGAAACTAACTTATGCCTTTACTCGACGTACGAAATCTCACGATTGAACTCGATACGCCCCACGGTAGAGTGCGGGCGCTCGAAAAAGTCAGCTTAACGCTCAATGCCGGCGAAATTCATGGCCTAGTCGGTGAGTCTGGCTCTGGACGAAGCTTGTTAGCAAGAGCGATTCTTGGGATCCCTGGTCCCAACTGGACCATCACAGCCGATCGCATGATGTGGGATGGCAATAACTTGATGGCCATGAGCTCAAAAGAGCGCCGCAATCTGATGGGTTCAGACATGGCGATGATCTTCCAAGATCCATCGGGCAGCTTAGATCCGGCGCAAACCGTCGGCAGTCAGCTGATGCAAGCCATGCCTAAGAATCCCAACGCCTATTTTTGGCAACGTCGTCGACATGCACGGCTGACAGCGCAAAAATGGCTACATAAAGTCGGGATTAAAAATCCACGACAGGTGATGTCTAGCTATGCGTGGGAATTATCCGAAGGCGAATGCCAAAAGGTGATGATTGCGATGGCGGTTGCTAATCAGCCTCGCCTCTTGATTGCCGATGAACCCACAAGCTCAATGGAACTCAGCACTCAAGCGCAAATATTCAGATTATTATCTCAATTAAATCAATTACAAAACGTATCGATTCTATTGATCAGCCACGAGCTTGAAACCTTAGCCCAATGGTGCGATCACTTATCCGTGCTCTATTGCGGTCAGGTTATGGAATCGGGGCCGACAGACGAAGTGATTAAGCAGCCTTATCATCCTTACACTAAGGCGCTGCTTGACAACATGCCCGACTATTCAGGCTCAGGTGGCCACAAGGCGATTATGCCCACCCTTCCAGGGTCTGCGCCCGCCTTACAGCATTTGCCAATCGGTTGCCGTTTAGGGCCTCGTTGCCCTGAAGCACAAAAAAAATGCGTTAATCAGCCAAATTTAAGTCATATTAAAGACCGCTATTTTGCCTGTCATTTCCCTTATCACGGCGAAACCCACAATGACGACCCCACTGCTTAAAGTTAACGATCTTTATAAAAGATACGATACCGGTTATCGAGGCTTTTCCCGCCAATATAACGATGCCTTAGCGCCCGTATCCTTCGAACTCCAACGCGGCGAAACCTTAGCCATAGTGGGTGAAGCAGGTTCGGGTAAGAGCACCTTAGCCCGCATTTTAGTCGGTGCAGAGCCCCGCAGCGGTGGCGAGATTTTTTTCGAAGGTGAAGCCTTAGACAGCCGCGATATCAAGCAAAGATGCCGCTTGATTCGAATGATTTTCCAAGATCCGAATACCTCACTAAACCCGCGTTTGACAATTGGCCAGTTGCTCGATGAGCCGCTGCGTTTTAATACCAAAATGTCGGCGCAATCACGGCACACCCAAGTGGTCGACACATTGCGCAAAGTGGGCTTATTACCTGAGCATGCGGAGTTTTATCCGCACATGATTTCCGAAGGCCAGAAACAACGCGTTGCGGTAGCGCGAGCCTTAATGCTCAATCCTAAAATTATTATTGCCGACGAAGCCTTGACCGCGCTTGACCTTTCAGTACGCTCACAAATTCTTAATTTGCTGCTGAAACTGCAAAAAGACCTCGGCTTGTCTTATATCTTCGTATCCCATAATCTCAATATTATTCGCCATGTTAGCGATAAAATTATGGTGCTGCACAAAGGTGTAATGGTCGAGAAAGCGCCTACAGAACAGATATTTAACTCGCCACAACATGAATATACCCAGAGGTTGATCCAAGAGCAGAGTCTGTTTGTCCATAAACGTTAAACTGCTCCAACCACTTAAATAATTAGGTGAATTGGCTAAAAATAGGTGCCATTTACCCGCCGAAATATTTATCCTATTGGTCATTTTGATAGAAGAAGCTTAAACATGATTATCAAACCAAAAATTCGTGGATTCATTTGTACCACTACACACCCAGTCGGTTGTGAAGCAAACGTTCAAGAACAAATCACGCTAACCAAAGCTAAAGGTAAAATTGCTAACGGCCCGAAAAAGGTATTAGTGGTTGGTTCATCAAGCGGTTACGGTCTGTCTTCACGTATCGCAGCCGCTTTCGGTAGCGATGCCGCAACGATTGGCGTGTTCTTCGAAAAGCCAGGTACTGAAACGAAACCAGGTACTGCGGGTTGGTACAACTCTGCCGCTTTCGACAAATTTGCTAAAGCTGAAGGCTTATATTCTAAGAGCATTAACTGCGATGCCTTTAGCCATGAAGCAAAACAAAAAGTGATCGAACTTATTAAGCAAGATCTCGGTGAAATCGACATGGTCGTTTACTCACTGGCATCACCTGTGCGCAAACTGCCGGATTCTGGTGAACTCATCCGTTCTGCATTAAAACCAATCGGTGAAACTTACACTGCGACTGCGGTTGATACCAATAAAGACTGCATCATTGAAGCCACCGTTGAGCCTGCAACTGAGCAAGAAATTGCCGACACTGTAACAGTGATGGGCGGCGAAGATTGGGAACTGTGGATCAAAGCCTTATCTGAAGCCGGTGTATTAGCGGATAACTGCAAAACCGTAGCCTATAGCTACATCGGTACTGAACTGACGTGGCCAATCTACTGGCACGGCGCCCTTGGCAAGGCCAAGATGGATTTAGACCGCGCAGCAAAAGCCTTAAATGAGCAATTGTCAGCTACTGGCGGTAGCGCTAACGTAGCGGTACTGAAGAGCGTTGTAACTCAAGCGAGTTCGGCTATTCCAGTCATGCCTTTGTATATCGCTATGGTATTCAAGAAAATGCGTCAGGAAGGTCTCCATGAAGGTTGTATGGAGCAAATCTATCGCATGTTCAGTGAGCGTCTATTCCGCGCCGATGGTGCTAAGCCAGAAACTGACAGCGACAATCGCATCCGTTTAGACGATTGGGAACTGCGTGAAGATATTCAGCAACACTGCCGTAATCTGTGGCCACAAGTGACCACAGAAAACTTGTCAGAATTAACGGATTACCGTGAATACAAAGCTGAATTTATTAAATTATTCGGCTTTGGTATCGAAGGTATTGATTACGATGCCGACGTTAACCCATACGTTGAGTTTGACGTTATCGAGCTCTAATCGACTGCGATAGCTGATCACTGCTTATCACAACGTAAACGCCACTTTTTAGTGGCGTTTTTATTTGCAACGCCCACACTAAGATGCGCTACACTCGTTTCCACTAATCACTCCCTCAATAAGGAAAGACGATGAAAATTAGCGCAAGAAATACGCTCAGTGGCACGATCAAATCCATAGAAATGGGCGCGGTAAACAATGAAGTGACTATCGAACTTGCACCAGGTGTCGTATTGACCTCTGTGGTAACTAAAGCATCCTGTGAGCGCCTAGGGCTTAAAGTGGGGGATTCGGCTTATGCACTCATCAAAGCCAGCAGCGTGATGATAGGCGTTGATGATTAGCACGACTGTAACGTCGCGCTTGATGTGATGGAAGAGTAAATCTGACGGGGCTGCTGTGGCAGATCCCCTTCAAACTCATCGACATACTTCATCGCATTGAAAAACAAAAAGGCCAAGTGAAATCACTTGGCCTTTTTAATCGAAGTTTACTAGTAGGGTAGCCAGTTCAACGCGCTATCCTCACTTAAATTATTCTTCTACAGGGTAAAGCACCTTGGCATTGGCTTTAAGTGAATCTATCAAGCCACGGTAGTCTGCTTCGCTGTATTGAGCGTTCAGGCGTTGTTTAAGCGCATTAACCAGCTCATCACTCACACCTTCAGCAGCGTTGACTTTATCTAGCGCAACCACGGCATAACCATTTGCTAAACCCACGGTATCGACAACTGGAGAAGTGCTTGGTGTTGGCATTTGGAACGCTTTGCCTACAATCGCAGCATCAACATCTTGCGCGCCGCGGCCTAGTTTCGCTTTAGCCACTAAGCCAAGATCCGTTGCACCGGCTTTAACTTGTGCCATCAGCTCTTGTGCTTTCGCACGGGCAGCTTCGTTTGCTTGATCTTGCTTCAAACGTTCGGCGATATTGGCTTTCACTTCCGCTAAGGCCAAAGTGCCCGCATCGTGATGTTCCTTCACACGCACCACCACCACGTGGTTAGGTTCAAGCTCAATCACTTCACTGTTTAACCCTTTTAGCATAACAGTTTCAGAGAACGCAGCTTTAACTAAGTCTGGCTTGTTCAGCGCAGCAGGAACGTTATCGCGAGAGAACAGTGGAGTCGTCTTAATATCGACGCCCACAGCTTTAGCAGTTTCAGATAGTGTATCTGGCACTTCATAGCTAGTATCAGCCAATTTGCTTTGTAAGCTGTAGAACTGATCAACCGCTTTCTTATCTTGCAATTGCGCCACTATCTTAGCTTTCACATCGGCAAAGGGTACAGTCACACCAGGTTGCACATCTAATAGCTTGATAATGTGGAAACCAAAGTCAGTTTTAACCACAGCAGAATGTTGGCCTTTGTTCAATGCAAATAATGCAGCATCGAAAGCGGGGTCCATCACACCTGGTTCAAACCAATCCAGTTTACCGCCCTGCTCTGCACTCAAGGTATCGTCAGAGTTAGCTTTAGCCAGATCAGCAAAATCGGCACCGCTGTCTAATTGCTTCGCTAAATCTTCAGCCTTGGCTTTTGCAGCCGCTTCATCGCTACCTGGCATAACCAGAATGTGTGCTGCAAGACGCTTCTCATTAGACACGTATTGCGCTTTATGTTCTTCGTAATAAGCTTGCGCTTCTTCGTCTGAAACTGGGTTATTTTTAGCAAAATCAGCCGCATTCAGCTCAACATATTCTAAGCTCACCATTTCAGGGCTCATAAACTGCCCTTGGTTTGCGTCGTAATAGTTTTTCACTTGCTCGTCAGTCACAACCGCTGTCGCGAAGAATGGCGCAGAATCAACGACTAAATAACGCACATCGCGGGTTTGGCCTTGTAACTCAGCTAACTGCTTAGCTTCGCCAGCTAACACAAATTCAGTACCAACTAGCGCTGCCGTTAACTGACGACGGGTCATATCGACGCGCATCATGTCTCTGAATGCCTGTGGTTGATAACCTAACTGACGTAGAATCGCTTGATAACGGTCGTTATCAAATTTGCCATCGGTTTGGAATGCGGGTTCAGTTTTCACGGCTGCAATGATCTGTTCGTCAGATACACGCAACCCCATAGCCTTAGCCGCTTGATCTATCAGTTTGTCAGCCACTAAGCGCTCTAATACGCTCTGCTTAATACTTTGTAGATATTTTTCGTCAGCAGATAACGCAGCAAACATCTCACCTAGCTGTTGCTCCATACGAGAGCGCTCGCTTTGGTAAGCCTGCTCAAGCTCAGCTTTAGTGATTATGTCACCGTTCACTTCTGCTGCAGGCACATCAGTTGTAGAACCTAAGTAACTGCTGACTCCTGCAAATGCAAAAGATAAAATCACAAGTACGAGAATGCCTTTAGCAATCACGCCTTGCGAACCATCGCGGATCTTTTCTAACATCAGATTTCTCGCTTGTTGCGATTAACAAAATAAAAAGGCGCATCAGTTTGAGATGCGCCTTTCTGTAATTTATGGGGAATATTCAGACGCTACCACAGGTAAATTCTAAAACCCCGAGTAATGGTAGAAATTAAGCTTCATATTCCATTACTTTCAATTCGTAAAAAGCACTGATAAACAGTGCTTGTCATTACGAATGCCTTACAAAGGCTACGATATTAATGATTAATTAACAGCGTCTTTCAGTGCTTTACCAGCTTTGAATGCTGGAATTTTAGCTGCTGCGATTTTGATTTCTTCACCCGTTTGTGGGTTGCGACCAGTACGCTCAGCGCGTTCACGCACTTCAAAAGTACCAAAACCAACAAGAGAAATTTTATCACCTTCTTTCAGACCTTCGGTCACAGCAGCGATAAAAGAATCCAGTGCACGGCCGGCAGCGGCTTTAGAAATGTCAGCACCAGATGCGATTTTCTCGATTAGTTCAGATTTGTTCATGTCATCCCCTTGAATGTAATTTTTTTGCGCCGCAACCAAATCCGTCTCTAGAGCGGTCTGCGGAGGCTTTTATAACAAGCTTGAATTCAAAGTTCAAGCTGAGTTCGAAAACCAAAGAAATAAAACTGGATACAGCTCAAAGCCAGTTGCGCCAAGGGCTTGGAGCAGCTGGCTCTCCACAGACCTAGGCTACCACAGGTCTACGCTTTGTTAAGCCCCTTTTTTCATTTTTTTTAACGTGATAGCGCAATTTCTTGCGTTATGCCAAGTTTTTAACCACTTCGAAGCCTTCAACCGGTCTTTCTAGAGCCAGTTTTAACACTTCATCGACCCAACGCACGGGACGAATTTCTAAATCGGCAATCACATTGGCAGGAATTTCTTCCAGATCACGCTCGTTTTCTTTTGGTATAAGCACTAATTTTATGCCCCCGCGGTGTGCTGCCAGCAGTTTTTCTTTCAAACCACCGATAGGTAACACTTCACCACGTAAGGTTATTTCACCTGTCATGGCCACGTCGCTACGCACTGGGTTACCCGTTAAGCTGGATACTAAAGCGGTACACATAGCCGCACCGGCTGATGGACCATCTTTTGGCGTTGCACCTTCTGGCACATGCACATGGATATCACGCTTCTCGTAGAAATCCGCATTGATACCTAATTGTTCCGCACGGGCGCGAACAACTGTCATCGCCGCTTGAATTGACTCTTGCATCACGTCGCCAAGGGAACCGGTATAAGTTAATTTACCTTTACCAGGTACCGATGTTGCTTCAATCGTTAGCAGATCACCGCCTACTTGTGTCCACGCTAAGCCTGTCACTTGACCGATTTGGTTCTTCGACTCGGCTTTACCGTAATCGAAGCGCTGCACGCCAAGGAATGACTTAAGATTCTCTTGATTCACAGTGACAGATTTTACTGATTTATCGAGCAAAATCATTTTCACGACTTTACGGCAAATCTTAGACAATTCACGCTCAAGCGAACGCACGCCCGCTTCACGGGTGTAATAGCGGATAATGCCAACGATAGCGCTATCCTCTACTTTAATTTCAGCCGCTTTTAAGCCGTTGCGCTCAATTTGCTTATTCAGCAAATGTTGCTTAGCAATATTCAGCTTCTCGTCTTCGGTGTAACCCGACAAACGGATCACTTCCATACGGTCCAGTAATGGCCCAGGAATGTCCATAGAGTTAGACGTTGCCACAAACATCACATCGGATAAGTCGTAATCGACTTCGAGGTAATGATCGTTAAAGGTCGCATTTTGCTCAGGATCTAACACTTCTAATAAAGCAGAAGCCGGATCGCCGCGCATGTCTGAACTCATCTTGTCGATTTCATCGAGCAAGAATAATGGGTTTTTCACGCCCACCTTAGCCATTTTTTGAATGACTTTACCTGGCATAGAACCAATATAGGTACGGCGATGACCACGGATTTCAGCTTCATCACGCACGCCGCCTAAAGCAACACGCACATACTTACGACCGGTCGCCTTAGCGATCGATTGACCCAAGGAAGTTTTACCCACACCTGGAGGTCCAACGAGACACAGGATTGGTCCTTTAAGCTGACGCACTCGGCTTTGTACTGCCAAATATTCCAAGATACGTTCTTTAACTTTTTCCAGACCGAAATGATCGGTATCGAGCACTTCTTGGGCTTTTGCTAAATCACGTTTGATTTTAGAGCGTTGGCTCCAAGGCACTGACGTCATCCAATCCACATAGCTGCGCACAACTGTGGCTTCTGCCGACATTGGCGACATCATACGTAGCTTGTTAAGCTCTGCCAGGGCTTTTTCTTTCGCCTCGGCGGGCATATTAGCCTCTTCAATCTTACGATTTAAGGCTTCAAACTCGTCATGGCCTTCGTCTAAGTCACCCAGTTCTTTCTGGATGGCTTTCATCTGTTCGTTCAGATAGTACTCACGCTGACTTTTTTCCATCTGTTTTTTAACGCGGGTACGGATACGTTTCTCAACCTGCAATAGGTCGATCTCCGATTCCATCATCGCCATTAAATATTCCAGACGCTCGCCAACGTTGATCATCTCAAGCACAGATTGCTTATCTTCAAGCTTAAGTGGCATGTGTGCAGCCATAGTATCTGCCAGACGCGCCGCTTCATCGATACCCGATAAAGAGGTCAAGACTTCTGGCGGGATTTTTTTGTTCAGCTTGATATAACCTTCAAACTGACCAATAGCACTGCGCACTAACACTTCTTCTTCTTTGTCTTCCAGCGGTTCTGATTCCAGATACTCAGCCTTAGCCACAAAGAATTCTGTTTCTTGGGTGTAACGGGTAATACGGGCGCGACGACCGCCTTCTACCAACACTTTGACTGTGCCGTCTGGCAGCTTAAGTAACTGTAAAATAGAGGCAACCGTACCCACTTCGAAGATGTCATCTTTTGATGGTTCATCGAGTTCGGCATCACGCTGCGCCACTAAAATAATTTGCTTATCCTGCGCCATTGCGGTTTCGAGACATCGAATAGATTTTTCTCGTCCGACAAATAACGGAATTACCATATGGGGATAGACCACCACATCTCGCAGTGGCAGCACGGGGAGTTCGATATGCGCTTCACGCTCTTGGGTCATAGTTCGATTCCGTTTTGGTGAAATGGATTAATACTGGAGTATATTGGGACGCTTTATTGAGTTTCAATGGCTAATACGAAAAAAGGAGTCCATTGGACTCCTTGTTTTTCAGTTTATTAGCAATCAGTACAATTATTGCTCGCCAGAGGCTGCTTGGGCTTCATTGTGCTCATAAATCAGGATAGGTGCAGATTCACCTTTCACGACTGATTCATCGACAACGGCCTTCACTACACCATCGACTGAAGGAATATCGTACATAGTATCCAGTAGAATACTTTCAACGATTGAGCGTAAGCCACGGGCACCAGTCTTACGTGACATCGCCTTGTGTGCTATCGCTTTAAGTGCATCTTCACGGAACTCAAGCTCGACGCCTTCCATCTCAAATAACGCACTGTACTGCTTAGTCAGGGCATTTTTAGGTTGAGATAAAATTTGCACTAGGGCTTCTTCATCCAGCTCAGTCAGAGTCGCAACCACAGGTAGACGGCCGATAAACTCAGGAATTAAGCCATATTTGACCAAATCGCCAGGTTCAACTTGAGTTAAGGTTTCAGAAATCGTCGCCTTCTCTTTTTCGCCTTTTACCTGAGCACCGAAACCAATACCCGAACCAACGTGTGCACGTTGCTCAATCACTTTCTCAAGCCCTGCAAACGCACCGCCACAGATAAACAGGATCTTAGAAGTATCGACTTGTAAGAATTCTTGCTGTGGATGCTTACGGCCACCTTGTGGTGGAACCGCGGCAACAGTACCTTCAATCAGCTTAAGCAGCGCTTGCTGCACGCCCTCACCCGATACGTCACGGGTTATCGATGGATTGTCTGACTTACGGCTAATTTTATCGATTTCATCGATATAAACGATACCACGCTGCGCTTTCTCTACATCGTAGTCGCACTTTTGCAGCAACTTTTGAATGATGTTTTCAACGTCTTCACCCACATAACCCGCTTCGGTCAGTGTCGTGGCATCGGCCATAGTGAAAGGTACATTGAGTGAGCGCGCAAGGGTTTCAGCCAACAGCGTCTTACCGCTACCCGTTGGACCGATAAGTAAAATGTTACTCTTACCCAGCTCGATACCATCTTTAGGCGACGCATTTTTCAAACGCTTATAGTGGTTATACACTGCCACAGACAGCACTTTTTTCGCTCTGTCTTGGCCAATCACATAATCGTCTAAATGTGCACGCAACTCATGTGGTGTCGGTAACTTATCGCTATCGCGCTTTGGAGAGATTTCTTTAATCTCTTCACGAATGATGTCGTTACATAACTCAACACATTCGTCGCATACATACACTGATGGGCCAGCAATGAGTTTTCTGACTTCATGCTGGCTCTTTCCGCAAAAAGAGCAGTACAGCAATTTACCGCTGTCACCATTATTTTTGTTGTCGCCCATTAATTACCTCATTTGCAGTCTGCTCTACTGCCTGTCTTAAATTTGCTTAACCTTTACAGAGCATAGCTCAGTCAAAAGCAAAAATCAGCCGCGTTTCGTCATCACAGAGTCAACTAAGCCATATTCGACGGCTTGAGTCGCGCTCATAAAGTTGTCACGATCGGTATCGCGTTCAACGACTTCGAGCGGTTGGCCAGTGTGCTCGGCTAACATTTGGTTAAGCTTATTCTTAATGCCTAAGATTTCTTTGGCATGGATAGCGATGTCAGAAGCCTGACCTTGGAAACCACCCAGTGGTTGATGGATCATCACGCGAGAATTTGGTAAACAGTGACGTTTGCCCTTCTCACCACCGGCTAATAAGAAAGCGCCCATGCTGGCCGCTTGGCCGATACAGACAGTGCTAACATTCGGTTTGATAAACTGCATGGTATCATAAATCGCCATGCCTGCGGTGACTGAGCCACCTGGAGAGTTAATGTATAAAAAGATATCTTTATCTGGGCTTTCTGATTCTAAGAATAATAGTTGCGCCACGATAAGGTTTGCCATGTGTTCTTCAACTTGACCTACCAAAAAGATAATCCGCTCTTTCAACAAACGAGAATAAATATCGTATGAGCGTTCACCCTTAGCAGTCTGTTCGATCACCATAGGCACTAAAGCACTTTGTATGTCTGACGCATTATGCATTATTCACTTCCCTAAATAAAAATGGCTCGCATGAGGAGCCTCATACGAGCCATTATAAATGGCGAACAGCTAATCAAGTCAAGCTTAGCTTATGCGCGACCAGTAGCCTTGTTCATAAATTCTTCAAAAGCGACTTCTTTTTCGGTCACTTTGGCAGATTTCAACAGTGCTTCAACCGCTTGCTCTTCTAAAGCAACGTTGCGCATGTTTTGCATCAGCTCTTTGTTGCTGTTGTAATAAGCAACAACTTCACTTGGATCTTCGTAGGCAGAAGCCATAGAAGCGATCAAACCTTGTACGCGTTCGTCTTCTGCTTTCAGTTCGTTAGTCTTGATGACTTCGCCTAATAACAGACCGATTTTAACGCGACGTGCAGCTTGTTCAGTGAACAATTCAGCTGGCAGTTCAGGCATGTTGGCCGTTTGATTGCCAAAACGTTGCATTGCTTGTTGACGCAGTACGTTAACTTCGCCATCGATCAGTGCTTTTGGCAGAGTGATGTCATTGTTAGCTAACAGACCGTTGATCACTTGCTCTTTCACGTTAGCTTTTAACGCTTGCTCAAGTTCACGGTTCATGTTTTTACGGATTTCAGCTTTAAGGGCTTCTAAGCCACCTTCGCTGATACCGAACAGAGCAGCAAACTCATCATTTACTTCTGGCAGGTTAGCCGCTTGAACTTCAGTCAGCGTAATCGCGAACTTAGCCGCTTTACCTTTCAGGTTTTCAGCGTGATATTCTTCTGGGAAATTCACGTCGATAACAAATTCTTCGCCCGCTTTGTGACCTAAAACGCCAGCCTCAAAACCTGGGATCATACGGCCGCTACCCAATTGCAGTTCGAAATCGTCAGCTTTTCCGCCTTCAAATTCTTCACCATCAACTGAACCAACAAAGTTCATTTTCACTTTGTCGCCATCGGCAGCTTCACGTTCAACAGCAGCGAAAGTCGCGTGTTGTTTACGTAGGGTTTCAATCATAGTGTCAACGTCAGCGTCAGTCACTTCAGCTTTTGGTTGTTCTACTTCGATTGCATCTAAGCCTTTCAGCTCAACTTCTGGATAGATTTCAAAGGTAGCGATAAATTCGAACTTTTCGCCATCAGTAGAACCAGGAACAAAAGTCGGTGCACCGGCTGGGTTTAACTTCTCAGCAATAATTGCTTCGATGAAGTTACGTTGCATCACTTCACCCATGATGTCTTGACGAATCGCTGCGCCGTAACGTTTGTTAATCACAGTAATAGGCACTTTACCAGGACGGAAACCTGGGATACGAGCACGCTTAGCTTCACGTTGTAAACTGTCTTTAACCAGCTTTTCAATTTGTTCAGCAGGAACAGAAATGGTCAGGCGACGCTCTAGGCCTTGGGTTGCTTCAACAGAAACTTGCATTGTTTTACCTCGAAATTTGTCTAACGTCCTTTGTAATAGCCGATTCATCAACTATTCAGGTATTCGTTTCTTGATCATTAAATTTGACTACAATGCCCACCACTACTGGCTTTAGGCACAGGTCGCTCATAGTTGATATCTATCAAGACGCGACATTATAGCCACCGTTTTCTGCAGAGTCGAGCCTCAACAGCCGAATCTGGGGTATAAAAAAAGCGACACAAGGTCGCTTTTTTTAATTTGTACTCAAAGTACTAAAAATGGGGTGACTGATGGGGCTCGAACCCACGACAACCGGAATCACAATCCGGGACTCTACCAACTGAGCTACAATCACCACTGAAACTGGTACGCCCGGCAGGATTCGAACCTGCGACCACCCGCTTAGAAGGCGGGTGCTCTATCCAACTGAGCTACGGGCGCATGGTTTACAGAACTTTCTGTATCCTAACCGATTTTGGAAAGCACTTAGCTAACCCTATCATTCGCTTATTTGAGTTCAAATTATCTTTAAATTCATTGAAGCAAACAATAATAAAGTGGTCGGTGATAGAGGATTCGAACCTCTGACCCTCTGGTCCCAAACCAGATGCGCTACCGGGCTGCGCTAATCACCGAAGGTCTTACATTTTTTTGGTATCAACTCAGAGGATTTCCTCTGGTCCGTTCTCACCCAAAATCTGGATACGCTATTGGACTGCGTTAATCACCGAAGGTCTTACATAACAATTCCAGTGCTAGATGAACACATCTGCCTGAGAACGGAGCGCATCTTATCCCCTCACTTTACAACCGTCAACGATTTTTTTATTGATTGACTCTAGGTGCTGAATTATCAGGCTAATCCGGTTTTTTTTATCCATTTGGCGACGGCTTTAACCATGACACAGTAGCTGTGCCCTGTTAAAATAGCTGCGATTGCCAATCTCTGTGTTAACTACTGTTTTAACCATCGCCCATATAAAGGATATCCTACACCCATGACAGCCCAAATAATCGACGGCAAGGCGATTGCTCAATCCATCCGCACTAAGCTCAGCGAAAAAGTCACCGCCCGCAAAGAGGCTGGACAGCGCATTCCGGGTTTAGCCGTAGTATTAGTGGGAGCCGATCCGGCATCACAGGTTTATGTTGGAAGCAAACGTAAGGCCTGTGAGGAAGTTGGATTTATTTCTCGTTCATACGATTTAGAAACAAGTTGCAGTGAAGATGAGTTGCTGAGCCTTATTGATAGTCTGAATGATGATCCGACCATCGATGGCATTTTAGTGCAACTGCCATTACCTGCCCATATCGAAGATTCAAAAGTCATCGAACGTATTCGCCCAGATAAAGATGTCGATGGATTTCACCCGTATAACGTTGGCCGTTTAGCGCAGCGTATTCCTGTGCTGCGCTCTTGCACGCCGATGGGCATAATGACACTCATCAAATCCACCGGCGTTGATACTTATGGTTTAGATGCTGTCGTGGTTGGTGCGTCTAATATTGTCGGTCGTCCTATGACGTTAGAATTACTTTTGGCGGGTTGCACTACGACCACTTGCCACCGTTTCACTAAGAATCTTGAGCAAAAAATTCGTATCGCAGATCTCGTGGTTGTCGCAGTCGGTAAACCCGGCTTCATTCCTGGTGAGTGGATCAAGCCCGGCGCTATCGTCATTGACGTAGGCATTAACCGTTTAGATAACGGCACCTTAGTCGGCGATGTGCAATATGAGGTCGCGGCGCAAAATGCCAGCTTTATCACTCCAGTCCCCGGCGGTGTTGGTCCGATGACGATTGCGAGTCTATTGGAAAACACCTTATACGCTGCCGAGCAATATCACGACTAAGTTCTAAGTTCTAAGTTCTAAAGTTCTAAAGTTCTTCAGCCATAAAAAAACCTGCATGATGCAGGTTTTTTTATGGCTGAAGATTTCGTCTAGATGAGAGAAAACAACTAACTAAGCTTATTTCTTACGCCAAGTGGTACCACTTGGGCCATCTTCGAGCTCAACGCCTAACTCATTCAAACGGTTACGCGCCACATCCGCAGCAGCCCAGTCCTTTTCAGTACGAGCACGGTTACGTTCAACGATTAAAGCTTCGATTTCAGCCACTTCATCGTCACTACCGCCGCCTTGGAAGAAAGCTTCAGGCTCTTGGCTTAATAAGCCTAACACATCCGCTAATTGCTTCAAGGTGACTGCTAATGCCGATGCCTGTGCCATATCGGTCAGTTTTAAGCGATTGATCTCACGTACCATGTCAAACAGGACTGAATAGGCTTCAGGTGTATTAAAATCATCATCCATCGCCGCTTTAAATTTCGCGACAAACTCTTCTGCTGGCGCCGCAGCGACAGTCAAGTCGACATCTTTAATGGCGGTATATAAACGCTCTAAAGCTGAGCGAGCTTGTTTCAAGTTATCTTCTGAATAGTTCAGTTGGCTACGGTAATGGCCAGATAACAGGAAATAACGCACAGTTTCAGCATCATAGTGACCAAGTACATCGCGAATAGTGAAGAAATTGCCTAACGACTTAGACATTTTTTCACGGTCAACCATCACCATGCCAGTGTGCATCCAATAGTTCACGTATGGCGTGTCATGGGCACAGCAAGACTGGGCGATTTCGTTCTCATGGTGTGGAAATTGTAAGTCAGAGCCGCCGCCATGAATATCAAAATGCAGACCTAAATGTTTGCTGTTCATGGCCGAACATTCGATATGCCAGCCAGGACGACCCGGTCCCCATGGCGATTCCCACGTCGGTTCACCAGGTTTAGACATTTTCCACAACACAAAATCCATTGGATTTTGTTTGGTTTCGTCCACTTCTACCCGAGCACCGGCTTGTAGTTGATCTAAATTCTGACCCGATAAACGGCCGTAATCAGGATAGGAAGCCACGCTGAAAAGCACATCACCATCGCTCGCCACATAGGCATGGCCACGGGCGAGTAATAACTCAACCATGTCGATGATTTCGGCAATATGCAGGGTTGCGCGCGGTTCAAAATCGGGGCGCAACATATTTAAGGCATCGAAGTCTTGATGCATTTCACCGATCAAACGCTCGGTTAAGGCTTCACAGCTTTCGTTATTCTCGTTAGCGCGCTTGATAATTTTGTCATCAACATCGGTGATATTGCGCTGAAAATTCACTTCATAACCCGCGTAACGCAGGTAGCGCACTATCATGTCAAAGGAAACAAAAGTACGGCCATGACCAATATGACAGAGATCGTATATGGTCACACCACACACGTACATCCCGATTTTTCCGGGAGTAATCGGCTTAAATTCCTGTTTTTGGCGGGTAATACTGTTGTAAATCTTCAACATCGATATTCTCTTCAATGATACATTCAGGTGTAAAATCAAGGAGTCAGTCTACCACGGCCTGACAGGTTTTGAATACTGCACTTTGCGCGCAATCCGAGATAAGTTAGAATCGCGCCACTATTTACAGAGAGTATGAAAACATGATCACAATACACACCAATTTGGGCGACATTAAACTGCAACTGAACGCTGAAAAAGCGCCGTTAACAGTAGCAAACTTTATGAAATATGTTGACGAAGGTTTCTTCGACGGCACTATCTTCCACCGTGTGATTGACGGTTTCATGATCCAAGGTGGTGGCTTCAACGAAGACATGAGCCAAAAACGTTGTAACGAGCCAGTGAAAAACGAAGCCAATAACGGTTTATCAAACCGTACTGGTACTGTCGCTATGGCACGTACTTCTGATCCACATTCAGCCACTGCACAGTTCTTCATTAACGTGAACGACAACACTTTCCTCGATTTTAAATCAGAAACCTCACAGGGCTGGGGCTACTGCGTATTCGGCGAAATCGTTGAAGGCATGGACATTATCGAAAAAATCAAAGCTGTTAGCACTGGCAACCGTGGCATGCATCAAGATGTGCCATTAGAAGCCATTGTGATTGAAAAAGTCAGCGTTTCGGCATAATCCCTGCGGATGCGAACTTTATTTATAGGCGATCTGCACCTGAGTGCAGATCGTCTTGATATCACCCAAGCGTTCACTCGCTTCCTCGACACTGAACTCGATGATGCCGACGCCCTCTATATCTTAGGTGATTTGTTTGAAGTCTGGGTTGGCGATGATATTGCCTTGCCTTTTGCCCTCGAACTCGCCGAAAAACTCAAGCAAATATCGCAAAAGCTGCCGGTCTATTTCATCCACGGTAACCGTGACTTTATGTTAGGCAAGCAATTTGCGCGCGCCGCAGGAATGCAAATCTTACCCGAAGTGAAGTGCCTGAATTTATACGGCATAGAGACGGTTATCTTACACGGCGACAGCTTGTGTACTTTAGATAAAGCCTACCAGCGCTTTCGGAAACTGCGCAGTTTGTCACTGGCGCGTTGGCTATATGGTTGTTTATCCAAGAAAACCCGTCAGGGTATCGCCGATAAAATTCGCAGCAATAGCAAAAGCAGCAATCAGCAAAAAAGCTATACCATCATGGATGTGGAGCCCAATGCGGTCGATGCGTTATTTGCCAAGACCCACACCAAACATATGATCCACGGTCATACCCACAGACCCGCCATTCATCAACTTGCCAATGGCTGTCAACGTATTGTGGTGGGCGATTGGTATGAGCAAAGCAGTGTGCTGAGTGTAAGCGCCGAAGGGATTAATTTGCAGTCGTTACCCTTCGAAACGACAACTTAAATTAGCTTGCTTTTATTGGCCTTGTTTCAGCTTAAAGACGCTTCATATTAACGGTTCGAGCGAACCGTTAATCGTTTTAGCTATATCGACTTAATTCATCAATTTTTAAAAAGAAGGTGCTTTCAAATCAATTTGCTAGCGGCGACCCACTGTGGAAACGAAACTCATCATCCTGCGCCAGAATCAACTCAGCCTCTAACTCACCAAAGTACTTTACGCGCTCGCTAATATCCTCAGGTGAAACCAACTGTGCTAATGCAAGATAATCTTGATAGTGGCGGGCTTCAGAGCGCAGCAGTGACACATAAAACTTACTCAGCTCACCGTCTAAATAGGGCGCCAACTTAGCAAAACGCTCGCACGAACGCGCCTCAATATACGCCCCCACAATCAGCTTATCCCGCAGGATATCTTTCTCATGGGTGGTTACATAGCTCATCATGCCTTTGGCATAACGGCCTGCGCGAATATTACGATACTCAATGCTGCGTTTGTGCATCAATTCCAATACTTGCTCAAAATGATGAAACTCTTCTTTAATCAAGCGGATTAAAGGTGAAACCAAATTAGCGGCAAACTTAAAGTTTGGCTTAGGCATAAGTTCGGCCACCAGCTCATTCTTTTTCACATCGCGCGCCAGAAAGCTCACCACATCATGATCTTGCGAATAGATAAACTCTTCATAGGGTTTAGCCCACGCCAACAGAGCTCGACCACTGTCTTTATCTAACGCATATTTTCGTAGCAAAAATATCGCCGTCTGGGCCGCTTTTAACTCACAGTTACAATGATCGATAAGCAACTCATCCAAGGAATCTGATTTAATCGCGACATCAATCCAAGTTTGCGGTGTTTCACAACGAAGAAACGCGTGGATGGGGGCAAGAAGTTGCTGCATGGACTCACTCAATATCATTCTGAATATCGCGCTATTTTACGCATATTTACTCATAAGCTATAGCATTAGGCTTCAGTAAACTTGACGTGCCGAACTTTTTGTTCAATAAATAATCTACACTCTAAAGAACTGAGATCCTGATCACACAGCTTCTCACTTCTGTATGTGTCACCAATCGGCAGTTAAAGGGACAGGACACCATTTTAACCTCGATTGTGGAGCTGTTATCAGCTCGTCTGACGTTTGGCGAGCCATTCATCAATGCTGAACAAGGATAATTATAATGATATTGAATCACTTAATGGGGCTATACACTCATCCTAAACAAGAGTGGCACACAATTGAAAAAAACCATGAGGCACTAAAAAGTAGCTTAAGTCATGTGGTACTGATCGCCTTAATTCCTGCGATTTGCAGTTATATTGCTACGGCTTACATTGGTTGGAACCCAGGCGCCGGCGATCCGATTTACCTCACACCTCAAAGCGCCATGTTTATGTCAGCTGGCATGTATTTAGGTCTGATTGCGGGCGTATTCGCCCTCGCCTATTTGGCCTATTGGATGGCAAAAACCTTCGATGCAAACCCAACCTACACCCAAGCGTTAGAACTCGCATCCTATACCGCTACGCCATTGTTCATGGTCGGTTTAGCCGCATTGTATCCAGTGCTGTGGTTTATCATGATAGTGGGATTGATTGGTTTGGCTTACTCAGTGTACTTACTGTACGCGGGTGTGCCGATCATTATGAATATCCCTGAAGAGAAAGGCTTTATCTACGCCAGTTCTATGGTGACCGCAGGTTTAGTGCTGTTAGTGGGGCTAATGGCAACCAGCGTTATCTTATGGAGCCTAGGCTTTGGTCCTATGTATCAATAACAACTCAAATAAACTGTCACTCACACCAGCCAATAGCTTTATCGCTGATTCATAAAATAAAAAAGAAGGCCTAAAGGCCTTCTTTTTTGGGTCTAATTAATGATCAGAATAACTTAGCTTAATTCAACTTAGCTTCGTTGAGTTGAACTGTTTGACTCATTCCATCAAACGAATTCAATCAAGCCAATTCTATCAAATCATTCGAAAGAATCACGCAGCGCTACGGTTAAGTTAAACACGAGTTTATCAGCTGATGAATCTTTGCTGTCAGCACAGAAATAACCTTCACGCTCAAACTGATAAGCTTTTTCTGCTGGTGCATTTACTAGGCTTGCTTCAGCAAAACCGTGCACAACCACTAATGATTCAGGGTTTAATACTTCGTCCACAGTCTCAGCCGCTGCTGGGTTAGGATCGGTAAATAAACGCTGATATAAACGGAATTCAGCAGGCTTGGCAGTAGATGCCTCAACCCAATGGATCACGCCTTTGACTTTACGGCCATCAGCAGGGTTTTTACCTAAGGTTTCAGGATCATAAGTGCAGTAAACCGTCGTGATATTGCCTTCGCTGTCTTTGTCACAACGCTCAGCTTTAATCACATAAGCATTACGTAAACGCACTTCTTTGCCTGTCACAAGGCGTTTGTATTGCTTGTTGGCTTCTTCTCTAAAGTCAGCCACATCAATCAATATTTCGCGGCCAAAGGCTAATTCGCGCGTCCCCATGCTCTCATCATTTGGATGAGCGGCCGCTTGAATATACTCAAGTTCACCTTCAGCATAGTTTTCGATGATCACTTTCAATGGACGTAATACGGCCATAGCACGAGGTGCATGTTCGTTCAGTTCTTCACGAATACACGCATCTAACATGCCGACTTCAATCATATTCTCTTGCTTAGTCACGCCGATACGTTGGCAAAACTCGCGAATTGACGCAGGCGTGTAACCACGGCGACGTAGACCAGCAATCGTAGGCATACGTGGGTCGTCCCAACCTGACACTAATTTGCGAGTCACAAGGTCGTTTAGCTTACGCTTAGACATCAAGGTATATTCAAGATTTAAGCGTGAAAACTCGTATTGACGAGTACGATTCGGCGCTTGAAAATCGTTCAAATTATCCAACACCCAGTCGTATAAACGACGGTTGTCTTGGAACTCTAATGTACATAAAGAGTGGGTAATATGTTCTAACGCATCAGAAATACAGTGGGTAAAGTCGTACATTGGGTAAATGCACCACTTGTCACCCGTTTGGTGGTGATGGGCAAAACGAATGCGGTAGATGATAGGATCGCGCATACACATGAATGGCGACGCCATATCAATTTTGGCACGCAGCGCACATTCACCTTCTTTAAAACCACCGTCGCGCATCTTAGCGAATAAGGCGAGGTTCTCTTCGACTGATGTGTCGCGGAAAGGACTGTTTTTACCTGGCTCTTTTAACGTGCCACGGTATTCGCGGGTTTCATCAGCATTCAAGAAACACACATAGGCCAAACCTTTATTGATCAGTTCAACCGCATATTGATGTAACTGATCAAAATAGTTTGATGAATAGCGCACGTCGCCATCCCACTGGAATCCAAGCCAACGCACATCCGCCTGAATAGAATTAACATAATCAATGTCTTCTTTTTCAGGATTAGTATCGTCAAAACGTAAATTACACAGACCGTTATAGTCTCGCGCTATCCCAAAATTTAAGCAGATAGATTTAGCATGACCAATATGAAGATAGCCATTCGGTTCCGGCGGGAAACGAGTCTGTACACTCGTGTGCTTACCGCTTTGTAAATCTTCATCTATGATATTACGAATAAAGTTACTCGGACGTACTTCAGTGTCCACATGACTCATGGAATTCCTCTTTGCGAACAATGGCAATTTTAAGAAAACCAGCATGATCCTACAGATCACTACTAGTTACAATGCCTAGTGCTAAAAACTATGGTTTTTGACCGGCTGGGTTATAGCCGCGATAGTAAAACAATAAAAGCAGCCATGAAAGCTGCTTTTATCTTTGACCTAACTAAGCTGACATTTATTACTCAGTCATGCTGACTCAGTAAATCTTACTCGGTAATGATGCGGATCCCCGGAATGATCTGCTGGGTTCTTCTGCCCTTACGTTTCAGCCATTGATAAAAGGCCACTAACGCAAAGAGGAAGAAACCAATCCACAGACTCGATTGCACAGGATGTTGCGTAAAGGTTGCCGCTTGATAGACTACCGTCGCCGAGCCATAGGCCAGTGAGAAAGTCCACGTTGCCGCAAATGTCGCCCAACGGGAGCCAAACTCATGCACTAAAGCGCCCATCGCCGCAACACAAGGGGTATACAGCAAGATAAACAACAAGTAAGAGAACGCCGCAATTTTACCACTGAAACCAGCTTGCAGAGCACCGAAGGTCGATGTTGCCACGCCTTGCTCTTCCGCTATCGCTTCTTGATTGGTCAAATCACCAACAGACAGTTTTAACGGATCTTCAAGATCTAACCCAAACAAGTTTGCTGGAATCGTCGCTAGAGCCGCATTAAAGCTTTCACTCAAGGGTGTCAGCTCTTCATCAGCGGGCGCTGCACTGCTGTACAAGCTGTTTAAGGTACCGACCACGGCTTCTTTGGCAAAAATACCTGTGATAATACCGACCGTTGCTGGCCAGTTATCCTGTTCTATACCCATCGGTGAGAAGATTGGCGTGATTTTTTGGCTCGCAACACTCAACAAAGATGCTTGGCTGTCTTCATGGCCGAAAGTGCCATCAACACCAATAGCATTGATAAAGTTTAATAGCGTCACCACCAGCACAATGGTTTTACCCGCACCTAAAATAAAGCTCTTAGTGCGTTTACCTGTACGGGCCATTACGGCTTTGAGTTTTGGCATTTCATAGCTTGGCAATTCCATCACCACAGCGCTACTGGTACCGGGTAACAGTGTGCTTCTGAGTAATAAACCCGTACCGATAGCGGCAAAGATACCAATAACGTAAAGCAAGAAGACTAAATTCTGCCCAGAATCGGGGAAGAAAGCCGCGGCAAATAACGCATATACTGGCAGACGTGCACCGCAAGACATAAATGGCGCCATCATACCTGTGACAATACGCTCACGTTCACTGCCTAAGGTCCGCGTCGCCATAATCGCCGGCACAGAACAACCAAAGCCGACAATCATAGGCACGAAAGCTTTACCAGGCAGACCGATGCGGCGCATTAAACCATCGACCACAAATGCGGCGCGCGCCATGTAGCCAGAGCTTTCAAGCACCGACAAACCAAGGAATAAAGCAGCAATCACCGGAATAAACGTAGTGACGGTTTGAATACCTTGGCCAACCCCACCCGCTAGAATAGTAACTAACCAAGCTGGAGAGCCCATGTTCGTCAAGAATGCGCCAAAGTGATCGACAAACAGCGCGCCCGCAAATACATCGAAGAAATCGATAAAAGCACTGCCAATGTTGATGCTGAACATAAACATCAAATACATCACAAACAAGAACACAGGAATGCCTAGCATGGGATGCAATACGAGTTTATCTAATTTGTCACTGAGGGTGAGAAATCCCGACTCTTTCACTGAACCTTGAAACACTTTTTCAACGAAATTAAAGCGCGTGGTAGCCACCATCACTTCAATATCATGGCCTTGCGAAGAGATAATCTGGGTACAGGTATTCACTTCATCCTGCAGCTCAGCATTCTGGCAGCTGCCACAACCTGAACCATTGCCTAACATAGCCAAGGCACGACCACGGCTTAATTGCGCGTCTTTGCTACAAAGTAACTGCACGCCCGCTTCAATTTGTTCATCATAATGCAGCATTAATGGCGCTTCAGAGACTCGGCCTTGCAGTAAATCGAGTACCTGCGCTTGCACTTTTTCCACATCGGCAGGATCGCGAGAGCACACCCCAATCACGGGGCAGCCCAGCTCTTTGCTCATTTTCTTTAAATCGACTTTGATACCGCGTTTGACTGCAGAATCGATTTTGTTCAACACCACCACCATTGGGATCGCGAGTTCACGCAATTGGGCAGTGAGGTATAAGTGACGTTCGATGTTAGTGGCATCGACTAAATTGATAATGCCATCGACGCGTTGCTCGGCGAGATATTGCTGCGCAATTTGCTCATCGAGTGAACAATCGCAACTATTGCCCGCAGGCAGAAGATCGTAAATACCCGGTAAATCGGTCAGATAGACATCGGCACCGTTTAAGGTGAAATGACCAGTCTTTTTCTCGACCGTCACACCAGACCAGTTACCGACTTGTTGATTCGCGCCGGTTAGCGCGTTAAAGAGCGTCGATTTACCCGCATTCGGGTTACCGACTGTGACGCAATGAAACTGCTTAGTCATTCGCCTTTTCCACCTCAATGATGTCTGCCAAATCTCTGCGCATACAAAGTTTACTACCACGAATATCCAGTTCGAGACCAGAGCCCATAGGTGCGTATCGGATCAATGAAAAACGCGTATTCGGCGTGATCCCCATGGACAACAACTTACGCTTCACGGTTTGTGGCAACGCTAAACGTCCCACTTCAGAAATAATACCGCGATCACCGGGACTGAGTTCGCTTAACTTCATTACGTATTCCACCTTGCAACAGGTTCAGCTCGAAAAACTGCGCCCATTGTAACTGAGCGATGACCCTAATAACTTTACCTAGATCAAGATTTTTGACTGGTAACGATAATAGTTTTCAATTGTGTTGGGTATTATGTGACAAAAATACCAATGAATAAACGGCCAACTGAAAATAAAAATTCACGCCCAAGTGCCCAAGACGGTTATGCGATCGACAGAAGTCAAAAAGCTGTGAACAAATCCCCTACCGAAGCAAACGTGATCAAGGTCACGCTTCCTCTATATCACCAGTAAAATCATCCCTCTTTACAGTGAAAAGACCAAGGAATGTTAAGCGCCTGTCACACATTTGTTCTAATATTAACCAAGTTTAATAAGCTAAATTAGTAATGTCGAAAGCGTTAAAATAACAAATATAAATGCACTCGGGAAAAGATGAACATGGAAATAAGGCTAAAGTTCAAAAGCATAGCTAAGGCTATGCTATGTATTTTGTTATCAATCGTCAGTATTTCGGCCTCGGCGACACCTTGGGATGACAAAAAACCAGAGGACGTTGTCGCGACATTAGACAAAAAATTCGCCGAAGGTAAGTATTCCGCCAAAGGGGCTGACACTTGCCTAATGTGTCACAAAAAAAGTGCCGTGGTCATGGCCATTTTTGATGGGGTTCATGGTAATCCCAATGTAAAAGCTTCCCCCATGGCTGATTTGCAGTGTGAAGCCTGCCACGGTCCGTTAGGGAATCATAACAAAGGTGGCAAAGAGCCAATGATCACCTTTGGCGAAAACTCTCCTGTTCCCGCGCAAAAGCAAAACAGTGTTTGTATGAGCTGCCACAATGACAGTCAACGTATCGCGTGGAAAGGCAATCACCACGATAACGCCGATGTTGCCTGCGCAAGTTGCCATCAAGTTCATACCGCCAAGGATCCTATCAGCGATAAAGCCAATGAAGTCGCCATTTGTACTCAGTGCCATACCCAACAAAAAGCCGATATGCACAAACGCTCAGCCCATCCATTACAGTGGCAACAGATGGTGTGCAGTGACTGCCATAATCCCCACGGCAGTTTGAACGATTCCAGCTTGAAGCAAATGAGTGTCAACGAAAATTGCTATAGCTGCCACGCCGAAAAACGCGGCCCTAAACTGTGGGAACATGCCCCCGTCACCGACAACTGTGCTAATTGCCACAACCCCCACGGCAGCGTGAACGAAGCCATGCTGATCAGTAAGCCGCCGCAGTTGTGTCAACAATGCCACGCCTCAGATGGTCATAGCAGCAATGCCTATTTTGGCAATCAAACCAATGCCTTCACTTCAGGTAACTCCTGTATGAATTGCCACGGGCAAGTGCATGGTTCTAACCATCCTTCTGGCAAATTGCTACAGAGATAACAAGGGAATGATCATGCGAACAGCTAAAATGTCTCACCCTAGTGCTTGCTTCTCACTCACTTTGTTAGCATGGGCGATAAGCTGTGTTTTGACTCAAGCACATGCCGACGGTTATGAGCTACAACAGGCGAATCGAAGTGGCATTAAGACACAGGCATGGAGCTGTAAGCAATGCCAACCTAAGACAGGGCATAGTGGTAATGTCAATGCCACTCTCGCTTATAACGATGGCGAGGACAGCCGTTTCGGTAACCGCACAGGGACAGATAATGATGGTCTCGTTGCCGCCGTCGGTACGGATATGGTGTACAAAACACCGTCAGGTTATCAAACTCAGTTGGTCGCGGATAAGTTAGGTTTTGATGCGGGCTCAGCCAAGCTCACAACAGGAAGGCCGGGGAACTATCAAATCAACTTAGGTTATAGAGGCTTAGCTAACTATAACCATAATCAACTCAAAAGCCCTTATACCTCATCGCAAGATAAGATGTTGTTGCCCGATAACTGGATAACAGGTGGCACAACACAATCTATGCCTATGCTACAGAGCAGCCTTGTTGGCCAAGATTTAAGTATTCAACGTGATCGCTTTATGAGCGGTGGTTATTATGCCGGAAAAATATCACCCGAAAGCGACCATTCCAGTCACTACAAAGCATCATTAAACTATCAACATGAAGACCGCAGCGGCGCCAAAAAGACCAGCGCCAATATACTCACCAATAGCGTCATGCTCGCCCAACCTATTGATGACAGTACCGATGAAATCGATGCCAGAGTCTATTTTAATGGCACTGGCTGGCAAGCTGGCATCAATAGCCAAGTCAGCCAATATAAAAATGATCACCAAGCCATGCAATGGCAATCCGCCTACACGCCCACCTTTGGCGCGGCATACTTAGGCCAAAATGCAGTCGACCCCGATAGTAAAGCCTATCGCGTTGCCGCAGAAGCCTCAGGGGGAGCGAATGGTCAGAATGTGCTAATGCACGCAGGCTTTAGCCGTATGACCCAAGATGACGCCTTTATTCCAGCCACCATCAATGGCCCATCACCTATCCTGCCTGCAGATACCTTAGATGGCCAAGTGGATATTATTGAAATGGTCCTTAAATATTCGGGCCGGATCACCCAAGACTTAAGCGTACAGGCTAGCTACAACTATCAAGACAGAGATAACAAAACGGCCAAATTAGACTTCCCACAAATCATCATCGACAGTATTAACCAAGGCACTGCTCAAAATAGCCTTTATGATAAGCGAACCAAAAAACTCGAACTAAAAGGCAAGTACCGTTTCACCTCAGCCTCCTACGTCGAAGCGGGCTATAGCCGCAACGAAAACGATTACACTGAACTCGACCGCCAATCCGTCGACGAGTCCGGCGTGTTTGCTAAACTGAGCTATCGCTATTCCCCTGCTTGGTCAGCATGGTTGAAAGGAGAAGCACTAGAGCGCGATGGCAGTGAATACGATCCCGTCACGACCACTCAAAGTCAAAGCAATCCTTGGCTACGTAAATCCTACCTTGCCGACAGAAAAAGACAAAAAGTCACCTTACACACTGATTATCAAACTGATATCGGCCTCTCGCTGGGCGCCAGCTTGCACAGTGTCGATGACGATTATCACCATACCCAAGTGGGTCTCACTCAAGTGTCCTACCTAGGTTATGACGTATCGGCCCAATATGCGCTGAGTAACGATCTTCATTTCACCGCTTTTGTTAACCAAGATTGGCGCGACTCAGATCAAGCGGGCAGTAACCGCTTTTCAACGTCCGATTGGTACAGCACTGCCGAAGAAAAATCGACTCTAATTGGGGCTGGTTTCAGTTATCAAAACCTGTTCGATAATCACCTCGACATTGGCTTGGACTACAGCTATTCCGATGGACAGAGTGATACCGAAGTCATCTACGGCATCACTAGTCCCTATGGCGACTTTTACGCCCGCAAACACAATTTGAATGCCTACGCCAAGTATAGGTTTGCCGACAGTATGTCGCTGCGCGTCGATTGGTTATTTGAGAAATATCAAGATGCTAACTGGCAAAATCAAGGCACAAGTTGGGACACGATTCCCAACGTACTCAGTTTTGGTGATATGGGCCACGACTACAATGCTCACTACTTAGGTTTGACCTTAAGCTACCAAATGTAACTTAGGCACTGACAGCGCATTCCAAGGATAGAAATATGAACAAGTTTGCAAAAATGAGCACTCAATTCAGTCTGATGCTGGCCTTAGTCTCGCTATTAAGCGCCTGTGGCGGTGATAAGGGCCAAGATGGTAATCCCGGTGAACCCGCAAAACCACCCGCATTAATCATCACTAGCCTAAAGGTCATGGTCGATAAAGTCGCGATAACAGATGGCATTGCTCAAGTGGATTTTCAAGTGAGCAATCAAGATGATGAAGCCGTCATTGGTGTCCCATCGGCGACGTTTATTGCGGCGCAGCTTCTCCCCCAAGGCTATACAGGTGCGGGAAATAGCAGTGAATGGCAACATTTTACCGCTGAAACCTGCGCGGCAACTTGCCCAGGCAGTCTCACAGATCATAAAAACGGTCACTACAGTTACACCTTCAGCGCCACGTTTAATGGCATGAATGGGGTGACGTTTATGCCGGAAGCGACCCAAAGAATGGTGGTCAAAATCGGCGGCGATAAACTTGCAGATAACACGCCCTTGCCTATTACCAATCAACATTATGACTGGCAAACTTCTGGGGATAATGTCGCTTACACCCGCAACTTAGTCACAATAGAAACTTGTAATAGTTGCCACAGCAATCTTGCTTTCCATGGCAGTAAATATAATCAAATCGAAACCTGCGTCACCTGTCATAACAGCAAAAAAGTCAGTAATCCTGCGGATATTTTCCCGCAAATGATCCACAGCAAACATTTAACCGGTTTCCCGCAACCCATTAGTGACTGCCAAACCTGTCATGTCGATAAGGCAGAGTTAGCTGAGCAGCAAAACTGGCACAGAGTCCCAACCATGCAAGCCTGCGGCGCCTGCCATACACAAATCAATTTTCCCGCAGGCGAAGGACACCCAGCGCAGGCCGATAACAGTAACTGCGTGGCGTGCCATAATGCAGACTGGACCGTAAGCGTTCACAGTGATGAAGACAAAACTGCGGCACTGATGCAATTTAGCCCAAGCATCACCAGCGCCAGTATGGATGCCAATGGTACAGTCACCGTCGCGGTTAAATTGATGAACCCAGCTACTGGCAGCGTCTACAGCGACAGTGCCGATAAGCTAAAATTCATCAATGATTTAAGGGTATATGCCAACTGGGGAACCAGTTTTGATTATGCCACTCGCTCTGCCCGCTCGATTAAGCTGCCGGAATCCACCCCAGTGTCAGGCTTAAATGGCATTTATACCTATACGATTTCGGGTCTTACTGTGCCTGCGGGCACTGAAGCGGATCACGGCGGACTCGCGATTCAAGGCCGAGTCTGCGCCAAAGACAAAGTACTCGTTGATTGCACCACTGAACTGGCGGAAGTGTTAGTGATTAAAGCCAGCCACAGTTATTTTGATATGGCAGCATTAAGCAGTACGGGTCGCCGCACTGTTGTCAGTAATGCAAGCTGCGGTAATTGCCATGGCGATCAAAAGCTTAATATCCATGGCTCACGTAACGATCTCGGTGGTCAATGTCAACTATGTCATAACGCCAATATGCTGGCTGATGCGACGGCGGCAAATCCTTCCACCACGTCATTTGACTTTAAGCAGCTGATCCACGGTATTCACACCAGCCAATTCGCAGGTTTTGAAAACCTAAACTACCCAGGAAAAATCGGTAACTGTGCCCAATGCCATGTTAACGATTCTGCGGGGATATCTACCGTCGCCCTTCCTTTAAATTCAGCAGTACAACCCCTTGCCCTCGATAACGGCACTTTTACCAGCCCGATTGCCGCTGTGTGTAGCAACTGCCATTCAGATACCAGCACTCATAACCACATGGCTCAGCAAGGTGCTGTTTTTGCTGGCACAAAAGCTGATGCAACCGCAGGAACTGAAACCTGTGCTTTCTGTCATGGACAAGGCGGAGTCGCAGACGTGTTAAAAGTGCATCCCATAAACTAAGCCTATGATGCTGGCCTAAAAAGGCCAGCAACTGCAGATATAAAAGGAACTCATACTATGCAGTCATCTACTCCTAAAGAAATAGTCAGATCTCAGTCACATTAACCACCTAAAGTGACTGAT
Source organism: Shewanella sp. SACH (assembly GCF_001887095.2). Lineage (NCBI taxonomy): Bacteria > Pseudomonadati > Pseudomonadota > Gammaproteobacteria > Alteromonadales > Shewanellaceae > Shewanella > Shewanella sp. SACH. The sequence goes on along the minus strand of NZ_MPDG02000001.1, from coordinate 607,335 downwards.
TAATACCAGTGACTTAGTTAGCCTTACAGATGGAAAACTAATTCCACACATCTTATGCGGGTAATGAGATTTATTCTTATCTACCAAGCGTTTGATGATGATTACAACTATTGCAGGGAAATATCATGATGAAACGGTTCAATTTCAATGCCGCAACAAAAGCGATGTTGGGTGCCGGTTTACTCTCTCTACTACTCGCCGGTTGCGGTGGTAGTGACGGTAAAGATGGTGAAGACGGTAAACCGGGTCCGGTAGGCTTAGATATCAGTCAAGCCACCACACTCAAAGCCACACTTGAAGATGTAAAAATTGACAGCGGCACAGTCAGCGTCGACATAGTGCTAACGAATGCGAATGGCGTTCCTGTAACAGGCCTAGAGCAATACGCTCAAATCAATGCCATAGGATTAGGTATTGCAAAACTTACCCCTGAAGGTGGCAAGGGTTATAAAACCCCTCAATGGGTCAGCTATATCAACTCAGTGAAAGCGGCAGATCCTGCACGTAGCCTGGCTAATTATAGCTATACCGATGGTAAAGATAGCGCTGGCAATCCGATTATCAAAGAAGTGAAATTCACTCCTGGTGATGCCATTCAAGCGAACATAGAATCTAGCTGTAAAACCACTTGCCTAACTGTGGTAGATAGTGGTGTTTACCGCTATACCTTCCAAACTAACTTAAGCACGTTACCCGCTATTGAAGGTCTAGATTTAACCTACGACCCAACATTAGTGCACCGTATTACGTTAGAGCTGCAAACCGATGGCAGTAAAGATGCCAAGTTAGTGAACAGTCATATCGATTTCTTACCAAGCGATAACTTTAGAGAAGCCAAGGCTGAAGAAACGCGTACTGTTGTCGATTTAGAAGCCAACTGTATTAAGTGCCACAGCACAAACTACAGCGATACTTCCTCTACCGCTAAACCATTAGCACTTCATGGCGGAAGACGTATTGCGATTGCAAACTGTCAAGTTTGTCATACCAGTTACAGTAAAGATCCAGAAACAGGCTCATCAATTGATTTAGGTGCCATGGCTCACGCCATCCATAAAGGCACTTATACCATGGTAGGTTACAGCGGCACAGCCTATGACTTTAGCGGCACTATGGCGAAAGCCGCTGCTGAAAATGGCTATCCACAATTCCGCGAAGGTAAAGACACTTCCGAGCGTGTCACTCTGCCAGTGTCAATAGGTAGTTGCCAATCTTGCCATAGCACAGATGCTAAAGGGCCAGTTGATGCTGATAACTTTAAACATCACAGAGGCTTAGCTTGTGCATCTTGTCACATGTCAGGTTTCAACCCAGTTGATAATAGTGAATGGTTAAAGCCACCTGAAGGTCAAAAAGACCGTGGTTTCGTCGGTAACTACTTCCACTACTATGCAACGCCTGAAATTGACGGTATTCCAGGTGCAAACCTAGTGAATGTATTCCAAACCGGTGGCTGTGCTTCATGTCACGCCGAACAGGGTGAAGAAGGCAGCGCTAAATATCACTTAGCCAAAGCCAATGCCACTAAGTTACTGCGTACTGAATATGCCTATAAGTTAGAAAACGGCACATTTGATGCGACGAAAGGTGAGCTAACGTTCACAGTGGACTGGCACAGTGATGTTGCACCACATCAAGATCCTAAAGTGAAAGAATTTTGGGTCAGCCTAGCGGCGTTTGATGGCAATGAATATACCATGGGCCCACGCCCATCTAACGGTACGCTAGGTCGTAGCGAAAGCCGTATTTCAGTGAACTTAGCCAAAGTTGAAACTAACGCTAACTTAACAGCGACCGCTAATGGCTCAAAAGTGACGTACACTTTGACGGGTATTACGGCAGTGATTAGCGCCTCATCTGTACCATACAAACAAATTGTGAGTATTGGTAAAGGCTTTATGGACGGTAAATTGCTGGTTTGTGCAAACTCAGCAGAACTCGATCCAACAATGGATGCGGCGATTGATTGCACCAGCACTGATGCGCCTATCTACGAAGTGATTGTAGGCAGTAACAAAGCTTCATTCTCTGCCGATGCAAGCAATGTCACCGCACGTAGTGTCGTTGTCTCTGAGGCTAAATGTGCTAACTGTCACGGTGAAAAAGCCGACTTCTCAGACTCCCATAAGCTGACTCATGCGACTGATAAGCCTGACAACAGTTGTGGAACTTGCCACTCAGCCGTACCAAATACCGCGGTAGCTTTAGCCGATGGTAGTTGTGTTGCTTGTCACAATGGCGCACCTGCTCACAGTAAAAAGCCGTTTGAACGTGGTTTTGACTTCAAAGTCATGATCCACCAAATTCACGCAGATACTCGCAGTGTTCGTCGTTTAACAACAGATGCAGCAACCTTCCCTGAAAACCCAGCGAACTGCGCAGCTTGCCATGATAAAGGTCAACTCAGCTTAACTAAACTAGGCGATAAACCTGCATTCTTGGCAAGTACAGGTGAATACTCACCTACTGTAGCAGCTTGTGCTTCTTGTCATGCGACAACCGCTGCAGACAGTGCCGTCATAGGTCACTTCGAAACCAACGGTGGTGTGTATAACGGTGCTGCTGGCACTTATACCCCAGGTAGCGAAACCTGTGCGACCTGTCACGGTGAAGGAAAGTCATTTGGCGTGGATAAAGTTCACCCAGTGAAATACTAATATGAACCAGAGTCACGACTGAGCACTTAACCACTTTGGGTTAATCAAATTAGTGACTCACATTAAGCTCAGCAAAATCCCCCGCAGTGCGGGGGATTTTTTTGTTTCCGATAACACTAAGTTAAATAATACCAACCTCAGTTTTACAACACTAAACCCAGCTACAGCACATAGCTAAAATCCGCTGTTTTTTTGATCTGAAATCGTTTTTACCTCTCGCTTTAAATACCTCTTTAGAAATAGAAAGATCCAAGTCACACATTAGCAAAGGCCTTGGAGATTTTAAGGTCATGTTAGGTTAGCCTTTCCTTGGGGAATTCTATTTCCAGCATCCACTTAAGTCGCTTCTAGTGACCAAAAACACAGACATAGAATCTGTTGGCTCTAGAACACAGCGTTTAAGCAATGCCAAACCTATGCAGGGAAAAAAATGATGAACGCACAAACAACTAAAATCGCACTGCTGTTAGCAGCAAGTGCAGTCACTATGGCCTTAACTGGCTGTGGTGGCAGCGATGGTAATGATGGTAATCCCGGTGAACCTGGTGGCGAACCTGCTCCAGCGATTCAAACCCTTAATTTCACGTTTGATAAATCTGTCGTCACTAACGGTGTACCGAGTGTTGAGTTTACCGTGACTAACGAAGATGATTTACCCGTCGTTGGTCTCCAAAAAATGCGCTTCGCCGCAGCACAGTTGATCCCACAAGGGGCCACAGGTGCCGGTAATGCCTCGCAATGGCAATACTTTGGTGATGAAACCTGCGATGTCGCAGCAACATGCCCAGGGACCTTTATTGACCAGAAAAACGGTCACTACAGCTATACCTTCAACATGAACCTGACCGCTAACGCTAAAATCACCTACAACGATCAGTTAGCTCAACGGGTGTTAATCCGCGCTTATAACACGCCGTTACCCGATGGTACTCAAGTCCCTAACAGTAACGCCTTTGTCGACTTTACTGCCGATACCGGTGCTGCACCGACATACAGCCGCAAAATTGTGGCCACTGAAAGCTGTAATACCTGTCACCAAGATTTAGCCAATGTGAAACACGGCGGCGCGTACTCAGATGTTAACTACTGTGCAACTTGCCACACAGCTGGCAAAGTTGGCTTAGGTAAAGAGTTCAATGTTCTCGTTCACGCTAAACACAAAGACCTGACTTTAGGTTCATTGGAAAGCTGCCAAAGCTGTCATGCTGCAAACGATGCCGCGCCAGATTGGGGTAATTGGTCACGTATTCCAACTGCCGCTACCTGTGGAAGCTGTCATAGCACAGTGGACTTCGCCGCAGGTAAAGGCCATTCACAACAACTAGATAACTCTAACTGTATCGCTTGTCATAACAGCGACTGGACTGCCGAGCTACACACAGGCAAGACTGCTGACAAGAAAGCCGTTATCGCTCAGTTAGGTATGCAAGCGACTCTCGTGGGTCAAACTGATGATACTGCGGTATTAACCGTCTCTATCTTAGACAAAGACGGTAAAGCGATTAATGCGGCAACGGTTCAAGACAAGATTAAACGTTTAGAAACTGTCACTAACGTTGGCCCTAACTTCCCAATTATGGGTTACAACAAGAGCCCAGGTAGTGGTGCGGCGAAAATTGCTAAAGACTTAGTCAAAGATGGCGCACTACAAGCTGGCGTGACCTTAGTTGACGGCAAACTGGTTTTCACTACACCTGCCCTGCCTTTCGGTGCTGGCGATACAGATACGGCCTTTACTTTTATCGGTCTGGAAATGTGTAGCACAGGTACTAGCTTAACGGCATGTACCGTTGATAGCGCAACCACCAGTATGAAAGCAGAGCTCGCCTTTGGTACTAAATCAGGCAACGCCCCAAGCATGCGCCATGTTAACTCAGTTAACTTCAGCACCTGTCAAGGCTGTCACAGCGATACCTTCGAAATCCACAAAGGCCACCATTCAGGTTTTGTGATGACAGAGCAAGTATCACATGCAAAAGATGCGAACGGTAAAGCGATTGTCGGTGTTGATGGTTGTGTCGCGTGTCATACACCTGATGGTACTTATGCTTCTGGTGCTAACAAAGGCGCATTCGAGATGAAACTGCACGTGATCCACGGCGAGCAAGGTGTCATCAAAGAATGTACCCAATGTCACAACGATTTCAACCTAGATGCATTCAAAGTGAAAGGCGCGCTGGCAACATCAGCAGGTAAATACACCACGCCAATCACAGCCACTTGTACTTCATGCCACACGCCAGAATCCATTGGCCACGGCTTAGAAAACATGGGCGCGATTGTGAACGGTGATTATGTTCAAGCTAACCAAGCGGCGCAGTCAGAAACCTGTTTCTACTGTCACAAACCCACACCAACAGATCACACTCAGGTGAAAATGTAATTTGCCCAAGCAGGGGGAGCTAGCTCCCCCTTTCTTGAATTTTGTTGGGACAAATTGGGAAGCCTATTATGAAGAACAGCCTAAAAATGAAAAACCTACTGCCGGCACTTGTCATCACCATGGCAATGTCAGCAGTCATGTCTTTATGCATTGCACCAAACGCTTATGCGTCGAAGTGGGATGCGAAAATGACGCCAGAGCAAGTCGAAGCCACCTTAGATAAGAAGTTTGCCGAAGGCAACTACTCCCCTAAAGGCGCCGATTCTTGTTTAATGTGCCATAAAAAATCTGAAAAAGTGATGGACCTGTTCAAAGGTGTCCACGGCGCCATTGATTCATCAAAAAGCCCAATGGCTGGCCTGCAATGTGAAGCCTGTCATGGGCCTTTAGGTCAACACAATAAAGGCGGCAACGAGCCGATGATCACTTTCGGTAAGCAATCGACCTTAAGTGCTGAAAAACAAAACAGCGTCTGTATGAGCTGTCACCAAGATGATAAACGTGTGTCTTGGAACGGCAGTCACCATGACAATGCCGATGTTGCCTGTGCCTCTTGCCACCAAGTGCATGTGGCAAAAGATCCTGTGTTATCAAAAAACACCGAAATGGAAGTCTGTACTAGCTGCCACACTAAGCAAAAAGCAGACATGAACAAACGCTCAAGCCACCCATTAAAATGGGCTCAAATGACCTGTAGCGATTGCCATAATCCCCATGGGAGCATGACAGATTCCGATCTGAACAAGCCGAGCATTAACGAAACCTGTTACTCCTGCCACGCCGAAAAACGCGGCCCCAAACTGTGGGAACATGCACCCGTCACTGAGAACTGTGTCACTTGCCACAATCCTCACGGCAGCGTAAATGATGCCATGTTGAAAACCCGCGCACCGCAGCTGTGTCAGCAATGTCACGCCAGCGATGGCCATGCCAGCAATGCTTACTTAGGTAACACTGGTTTAGGTTCAAACGTCGGTGACAATGCCTTCACGGGTGGAAGAAGCTGTTTAAATTGCCACAGTCAGGTTCATGGTTCAAACCATCCATCTGGCAAGCTATTACAGCGCTAAGGAGACGAGAAAATGAAATTTAAACTCAATTTGATCACTCTTGCGTTACTGGCAAACACAGGTTTTGCGATAGCGGCCGATGGGTATGGCTTAGCCAATGCCAATACCGAAAAAGTCAAAATGTCCGCATGGAGCTGTAAAGGCTGCGTCGTTGAAACGGGCACATCGGGTACTGTGGGTGTCGGTGTAGGTTATAACAGTGAAGAGGACATTCGCTCGGCAAATGCCTTTGGGACGTCAAACGAAGTCGCAGGGAAATTGGATGCTGATGTCACCTTTCGCGGTGAAAAAGGCTATCGTGCCAGCGTTGAAGCCTATCAACTGGGCATGGATGGCGGCCGCTTAGAGGTGAATGCCGGCAAACAAGGCCAGTACAATGTCAATGTGAACTATCGCCAGATTGCCACTTACAACAGCAACAGTGCCTTAACGCCTTACTCGGGTGTGGGCAGCGATAATTTAACGCTGCCAGACAACTGGGTGACGGCGGGTTCAAGCAGCCAAATGCCATTACTGATGGACAGCCTGAACTCCTTAGAACTGTCGCTCAAACGTGAGCGCACTGGGCTAGGTTTTGATTATCAAGGTGAATCGCTGTGGAGCACACATGTGAGCTACATGCGTGAAGAAAAAACCGGCTTGAAAAAAGCATCAGGTGGATTCTTTAATCAATCTATGATGTTAGCCGAGCCTGTCGATTACACTACTGACTCCATTGAAGCGGGTATCAAGCTTAAAGGCGACAACTGGTTCACCGCACTTAACTACAATGGCTCGATTTTTAAGAACGAGTACAATCAGTTAAATTTTGACAGTGCATTTAATCCAACCTTTGGCGCGCAAACCTCTGGCAGTATCGCCCTTGATCCTGACAATCAGTCACACACTGTGTCGTTAATGGGCCAATACAACGACAGTACCAATGTGCTATCGGCTCGCTTGCTTACCGGACAAATGAGTCAAGACCAAGCGTTAGTGACTTCAGGTTATGGTTATCAAGTGCCAACTGAAGCCCTTGATGCCAAGGTCGACCTTATCGGTTTGAACTTAAAAGTGGTCAGCAAAGTCACCAACTCACTGCGCTTAAGTGGTAGCTACGACTATAACGACCGCGATAACAATACGCAGATTGAAGAGTGGACCCAAGTCAGCATCAACAATGTCAACGGTAAGGTGGCCTATAACACCCCTTACGATAACACTAGCCAACGCTTCAAAGTGGCAGCAGATTATCGTATTACCCGCGGCATGAAACTCGATGGCGGCTATGACTTCAGACGTGATGAACGTAATTATCAAGACCGTGAAACCACGGATGAGAACACGGTTTGGGCGCGTTTCAGAGTCAACAGCTTCGAGACTTGGGATATGTGGGTTAAGGGCAGTTACGGTCAACGTGACGGCTCTGAATATCAAGCCTCTGAATGGACATCGTCTGAAACCAACAGCCTGTTGCGTAAGTACAATCTGGCGAACCGTGACAGAACCCAAGTGGAAGCACGAGTCACTCACTCGCCTATCGAAAGCCTGACCATAGATTTCGGTGCCCGTTACGCATTAGATGACTACACAGATACTGTCATCGGTTTAACGGAGTCAAAAGACACCAGTTATGATGCCAACATCAGCTACATGATCACCGATGATTTACTGGCGAACGCCTTTTACAACTATCAAATCATTGAATCTGAACAAGCGGGAAGCAGCAACTACAGCACCCCAACCTGGACAGGCTTCATTGAAGATAAAGTCGATGTTGTTGGCGCTGGCATTAGCTACAACAACTTACTTGAGAACAAGTTACGCATGGGACTGGATTACACCTATTCAGACTCCAACAGTAACACCCAAGTTAGACAAGGTATCACAGGCGACTACGGCGATTATTTTGCTAAAGTACACAACATTAACTTATACGCTCAATATCAAGCCACCGAGAAAATGGCGCTGCGCTTCGATTATAAAATTGAGAACTATAAGGACAATGACGCTGCCAATGATATCGCCGTCAATGGGATCTGGAACGTCGTAGGTTTTGGTGATAATAGCCATGACTACACAGCGCAGATGATCATGTTAAGCATGAGCTACAAGATCTAATCCTCAATGATAGACAATCCAAAAGCCCGCATCTTGCGGGCTTTTGTTTAACCGCAGCAGTCACATGCAAAGTCAGATGCAAAATCATTACATCTGCCCAGATAAAAGTAAAAATCTTGAATAAGATCAGACTCTGGCGCGAAAGTCCGCCCATAAAAACCTTATTCCTTGAGTTTTAACTCACTTTAGCGGATCTTAATTCAATCTTTTGGTTAATCCTCTGAGCCCATGCGTATTTATTCTCCCCTCTGCGAATCTAAGTGGTTGTCATCGCTTCCTGCCCTACTGGGGCTGAGTCTATTGCCCTTACCCGCCTTGGCGTTCGACCCCTCGGGCGGCACCGCCAGCCTGTTTATCATTCTCGGCCTCGGCGGCTTTACCTTGATCAATTTATTTTTACAGGGTTTGTTCTTTTTTGCGGGTCAGTATCGCAGCGCCGCCTTTGCCAAACGCCATGTATTAAGCGCCTTAATCGTACCGCTGATTGCCGTCGCGTTAGCCATTTATGATCACAGAGGTTGGAGTGATTTTGCCCTGAACTTAGGCATTATTTGTGTAGGGATTGGACTGATTTTATTGCCACTACAATTGTGCCAAATCGATAAGCCCAGCAATCGTAATGCCGATTGGATCATCAGCCTAGGTGCATTATTCATCCTCGCCTTGAGCTATGTGATTGCCCCATTAGCCTTCTTTACCATTGTGCTGGCCCATATCTGTTTGGCTTCAAGCCCAAGTAGAGTGCCTAAACTATTAAGTTATATAAGCTTGCTGTTTGGCTACGGTCTTTTTGGCTACTGGCTATATCAAACGGCGATGATGTTCCAATCCTGATTGAAAATGAATGAGCGACCATGAATGAGCAACGATGAATGAGCGATGACATTTACCATTAACCACGGGCACTGACCACTGACTAAGAAAAATTTTGACTAAAACACCTTGCACTAACGCGCAGGCGTCATCGCCGCTAAGCGAAACGATATCTCCGCCCAGTTCTGCATCAATGACAGTGCTGCTGACTAAAATTAACGCCTGTATTTTATGTCAGGCTGATTTGCCCTTAGCGCCCAAGCCGATATTACAGGCCAGTAGCCAAGCGCGGATTTTGATTGCCGGCCAAGCACCAGGCGTGAAAACGCACCATAAAGGGATCCCATTTGACGATGCCAGCGGTGAACGGCTGCGCACTTGGTTGAATGTCACCCGTGAGCAATTTTACGACCCTGCCCTTTTTGCCATTATCCCTATGGGATTTTGTTTTCCGGGCAGTATCGAAAAAAACGGTAAAAAGCAGGGTGATAAACCACCACGCCCAGAATGCGCCGCCACTTGGCATCAAGCCTTACTTGCGTTAATGCCACAAATTGAGCTAATCGTGATCCTCGGCCAATATGCCATCGATTATCATCTACCGCGTGAATCGTCCGTGGCCATAAATCTCACTTCACCGCTCAGCAAGGTCCAAACAACCAGCACGAATGTATCGTCCAGCACCAAAGCAAAAACCATCCCCAAACTGAGACCCATCACAGTGACCCAAGCGTGCGCGCAGTGGCAGCAATATTGGCCTAAATATTTTGTCTTACCGCACCCGAGCCCACGCAATAATCTCTGGCTTAAGCAGCATCCTGAGTTTGAACGCGATATGCTACCCAGATTAAGAATGCGTATTGCATCCCTGTTAAACCTTCAACCACACTAGGCACTCATATGTATCTGCTTGATTCTGCCATCGCTAAACAAATTGTGAGTCGTACAATGAAAATCATTGGCCACAATATCAATGTGATGAACGGCCAAGGGGTGATTTTAGGCTCAGGCGATCCTAAACGTATCGGTTCAACCCACGAAGGCGCGCTGCTGGCCATTGCCCAAAATCGCAATGTGGAGATAAGCCAAGAAGTGGCCTCTGGGCTGCATGGCGTAAAACCTGGGATCAATTTACCCTTGCATTATCAAGGACAAATCATAGGTGTTGTCGGCATTACTGGCGATCCAAGTGAGCTTACCCATTACGGTGAATTACTCAAAATGACCGCCGAAATGATTGTTGAACAAGCTAACCTGCAGGATAAATTGCAGTGGGAGAATCGCCAGCGCGAAGAGTTTATTTTGCAGTTGATCAAAGCTGAAACCGACGATGATGAGCAGTTGCACCGCTGGGCAAAACAGTTAGAAATTGATATCAGCCTGCCACGGGTCGCGGCCATTATTGAGATCAGCGAGAAACACACCCAAAAACAACATTTAAAGACCGACGCCAACTCATCGGCCTTGTACTTAGCAGAGACATCCACTCAGTCCGCCGATGAACGCAGTCCCAGAGTCAGCGAAACCCTCAAGCAAGTGCTGCATCTATTGCAATATCCTGACCGTGGCAACTTGATTGCCATGACCTCAATGTCGCAATTGGTGATCCTAAAGCCCGCTTTTTTAGATGGTAAACAATGGGATCCTGAGCTTGAAAATCAACGCATCGATAAGCTGTTACAACGCTTACCCGCCCAAATGGATTTAAACTTTAAAATTGCCTTGGGCCACTTTTTCCCCGAAAAAGGCGGTATTGCGCGCTCCTATCAAACCGCGCAGGAAACCTTAGCCCTAGGTAAACAGCGCAATGCTGAGGGCAATAAATACCTGTTCGAAGATTATTCCCTGCAAGTACTACTAGCGGGACTTAAACATGACTGGCGCGGTCAGGCACTAGCGTCACCCTATCAGCAACTCGCCAAGGCCGATAAAAACGGCCAGTTACGCAAAACCTTAGCCGCCTATATCACCCACTTTGGTGATGCGCAGCAATGTGCGAATGCGCTGTTTATACACCGCAACACACTTAGATATCGCCTCGATAAAATTCAGCAAATCACCCAAGCCGATATTCAATCCCTGCATGGATTATTGAGTTTGTATCTTGGACAACTGCTTGATACTTCGGCAACCCCAAGATAACGGGTGTTATTTCCTATGCAATTGAGTCAATAAGGCATTAATTAACAGATCGATTGAAAGATTTATACCGTATCCCCTTTCCTATAGTTTCTAATAACAATCTCGCGTCGACATGTCGAACGCTCGACCCAGACCATTGAAAGGAATTGCAATGACCCCATTCAAACTGACTTTACTCGCCAAAGCCTGCCTCATCACAGGCTTAGCGCTAACTTCACCGACATTAGTCGCAGCCGAAAAAACCATTCCAGAGCTGGTTGATGCCGTGAATGGCACGCCCGATGCGGCAAGTCGCGAGGCGGGTAAAAAGGTTAAACTGCGTAATCACACGAAAGGATTTTGCACCTCAGGCACTTTTAAACCGGATCCGCAATTACAACAAACACTGGCGATTCCGTTTTTTAATCAAGATGCCATTAAAGTCACTGCCCGTTTTTCCCTTGGTGGCACGAATCCACAGATCTCCGATAAAACCGCAGGGCGCTTTATGTCACTCAAAATTGATGGCGATAAAGAAAACCTTAACTTTGTTACCACTAACGTCCCCGTTTTCTTCGCCAGTAATCTAGAAGACTTTTTTACCTTTCAGACCAAAGTGAAACAAGGCGCAGAAGGTAAACAGTGGCTTATCGACAATCAACCCAGCGCTAAAGCCTTTTTCGACTATGTCAAACAGCTGCCTCCCAGCCCTAGTTTTGCCAACAGCCGCTACTATGGCGTGAATAGTTTCCTGTTTAGCCCCCAAAAAGGTGGCGCTCAGCAAGGTGAAACGGTTGCGGGAAAGTGGATTTTTGAACCCGTCGCAGGTACGGCAGCACTGTCAGCCAGCGAACTTGCCAATTTGGGTGACGATTTTTTAGAGGCAGAATTACTCGAGCGCATTAAAACCCAGCCAGCACAATGGAATCTCTATATTCAACTGGCTGAAACGGGCGATGAGATTAATGACCCCACAGTAATTTGGCCTGAGACTCGCCAGCGTTTGCTGGTTGGCCAAGTGGTGATTAACGGTGAGCGAGATAGCGATCCCCAAGTGCAACAGTGCGATAAAGGCATTTTCAACCCGCTGTTATTACCTAAGGGCATTGCCGCGTCTGCCGATCCTATACTCAATGCCCGCACCGCTGCCTATGTCGAATCTTTTATTCGTCGCCAATAAAACGACGAATTAAGCCAAGTTCCTCCTATTTAAGGTTGGCAAATAGCCCTATTTGCCAACCCTTATCGACAAGAACCATCCTCCTACATTCGAATTCACCTAAGCATTTTTGTGCATGTGCACAAAAATGGCGAAACATAACGCGGTAATTCCGTGGATTCAACCAAAGCTATTCAAGCATGCCTGCACAATAATAGGATGACCTTAAAGCAGCCCTCATTTGGACTCAGGCCCAAATAAGCACTGCGCCCTACAATATAAGTCAAAAAACTTACTCAAAAACTTCAGCCAAGAACTGAACGGGACATAATATGAACTTAGTGCTAATTCTTATCGGCGTGATTGCATTTATTGTTATCGCGACCTCAAAATTTAAACTCCACCCCTTTTTAACCTTAATTCTGGCCGCCTTTATCGCGGCTTTCGCCTATGGCTTACCGAGCGGAGAAATCGCTAAAACCATCACCACAGGTTTTGGCGGCATCTTAGGTTATATCGGTCTTGTGATCGTCTTGGGGACAATCATAGGTATTATTCTAGAAAAAAGCGGCGCCGCCATTACCATGGCTGATGTAGTGATCAAGGTATTAGGTAAACGCTTCCCGACATTAACTATGTCGGTCATCGGCTACCTAGTGTCTATTCCAGTCTTTTGTGATTCGGGCTTTGTGATCTTGAACTCGCTAAAACAATCGATGGCGAACCGCATGAAGGTCTCTAGCGTCTCCATGAGCGTTGCCTTAGCCACGGGCCTGTATGCCACTCACACCTTTGTACCGCCAACACCGGGGCCTATCGCCGCCGCGGGTAACTTAGGCTTAGAGTCGAACTTGGGCTTAGTGATTGGCGTGGGTCTCTTTGTGGCCGCCGTAGCCGCATTAGCAGGCATGTTATGGGCGAACCGTTTTGCCGATGTTGAACCAGACGGTGAAGGCGCTGAGGAGCTTAAAGCGGAAGCGAGTGACTATGAAACCCTGAAAAAAAGCTATGGCACCCTGCCCAGCCCATTAAAAGCCTTCGCACCGATTTTTGTACCTATCGTATTAATTTGTTTAGGTTCTATCGCTAACTTCCCTTCAGCGCCTTTAGGTAAAGCAGGGTTATTTGACGCGCTAGTGTTCCTCGGTCAGCCCGTTAACGCTCTGATGATTGGCCTATTCTTATCCCTGTCGTTATTAAAAGGTGAGAATAAGATCAGTGAATTTAGCGAGCGCATCAGCCAAGGGTTAGTCACAGCCGCGCCGATTATTTTAATCACAGGTGCAGGCGGCGCTTTTGGTGCGGTCTTGAAAGCCACGCCTATCGGTGACTTTTTAGGCACATCACTGTCGGCACTCGGTATCGGTATCTTTATGCCCTTTATCGTCGCCGCGGCGCTTAAATCGGCGCAGGGTTCATCGACTGTGGCATTAGTCGCAACCTCGGCACTGGTTGCGCCTATGCTCGGTGATATTGGCCTTGGCAGCGATATGGGCCGCGTATTAACGGTTATGGCGATTGGTGCCGGTGCAATGACGGTTTCCCACGCCAATGACAGCTTCTTCTGGGTCGTCACTCAATTTAGCCGCATGAGTGTGAAACAAGCTTACAAAGCACAAACCATGGCAACCCTTATTCAAGGTATCACCGCCATGTTGACTGTGTATGTGCTCAGCTTAGTCTTGCTCTAATAGTGATTTAACCTTGATTCAAGCTTGTCCCTTGGGCGCTAACCGCGCCCAAGATATCTTTTTTATCGCCCAAATAATTGCACCAGTTCAATGTGCCAGTGATGGATATTAATACGTTTATATCCTTCAGTGTTTGCACAGGAAAACTGTTGTACCCAACGTAAGTGGCATTGGGTTTAGTGTTCAACATTGAGCCCTGTTTTATCCCATTTAGCTGTAGGATTTTTAATGAAAATAGTTATCGCCCCCGACTCATTTAAAGAAAGCTTAAGCGCACTCGAAGTAGCTAACGCCATCGAGCAAGGCTTAAGACAAGTGATACCCGACTGCGACATAGTCAAAATTCCCGTTGCCGATGGCGGCGAAGGCACAGTGCAATCTATGGTCGATGCCACGGGCGGCAGTATTGTCAGCCTAGAGGTCATGGGTCCACTGGGGCATAGGGTGCAAGCGCACTATGGCATTCTTGGTGGAGGCATTCTCGGCAATGGATCAAACTATGGCTCAAATTATGGCTCAAACAGTGGCTCAGTCGCTGATATAAGTGCTAGCGCGATTGCCGTGATTGAAATGGCCTCGGCGTCCGGTCTGCACCATGTGCCAAGGGAGCAACGTAATCCGCTGATCACCACCAGTTATGGCACGGGCGAGCTGATTTGTGATGCGCTTAATCGGGGGATAAAGCACATCATTTTAGGTCTAGGCGGCAGTGCCACCAACGATGGCGGCGCGGGTATGGCCCAAGCGCTGGACATTTTATTGCTCGATAGCCAAGGTAAAACCTTGCCTTCTGGCGGCGCGGCGCTAGCGAACCTTGCCCAAATCGATGTCTCGAACGCTCATCCACTTTTACGTGAGTGCAGCTTCGAAGTCGCCTGCGATGTTGACAATCCGCTATGCGGCGAGCGTGGTGCCTCGGCAATTTTTGGTCCGCAAAAAGGCGCAACACCCGAGATGGTTAAGCAGCTCGATACGGCGCTCGCCCATTATGCCGATGTGATTGCCCGCAATGGCATGACCGATCACCGTGAACATGCGGGTGCAGGTGCTGCGGGCGGTATGGGTCTTGGCGTGATGGCTTTTTTAAATGCTGAGCTTAAACCCGGTGTCGAGATTGTGATGCAAACCGTTGGCCTTGCTGACAAAATCCGTGGCGCTGACTTAGTGATAACTGGTGAAGGCCGTATCGACGGGCAAACCGTGTTTGGTAAAACCCCAATGGGCGTATTAAAGCAAGCCAAACTGCAGGGCATTCCTACTATCGGTATCGCGGGCTGCTTAGGTGACAACGCCAACGCCATATTAGATCACGGTATGGCGGCTATCTTCCCTATCATTCCGCACTTAAGTCCGCTCGATGATGTACTGGCCAATGCCAAGCTAAACCTTTGCAATACCGCCCGAAATATCGGCGCGGTACTCATGTTAGGCCAGCGCTAATTTTTAGGGCTAACATGAATTTTAGGGCTAATACTCAGGCTTGATGAGTGGCTCGTCGAGTTAAACATAAAGGCGCCATAACGGCGCCTTTGCTTATTTAGGCTGCAACGCTTTGGTTATACAAATTTTAGTGCTTGATGCCTAAAAGGCCTTGCAGTAAAGTGAGCTCCCTTTTTGGTATTCCGCTGATTGAACATTTTGAGAGTCGCTGATCGCGCATTACTGGTCCGTTATACTCTTCGAGCAAATTTGCGATTTCACTATAAAAATTAATAGACGGCAAGCCCCATGACCCAGAAACTCCCTCGCCAAGCCACAGCATCCGAAGAAAGTCTGCTCCGCATTTTTACTGCACCGGAAGATGCAGGATCAACGCTGAGTATTATCGAGCAGAAGCTCTCCGAGGACTTAGCAGGCTTTTTGGGTGACAGTATCGCCGCGCTCGAAAAACCTTTGTCGGAAATTGAAACTGATTTTCAAGCCTTTGAGATCCCAACTCAGCCGCGTTTTGTTTCCGATTACACCGACGAAATTATGCAAAATCTGGTGGCGCATTCGGTACACACAGCGGCACCAAGTTTTATCGGCCACATGACGTCGGCACTGCCCTACTTTGTGTTGCCGCTGTCGAAAATGATGGTGGGACTCAATCAAAATCTGGTCAAAATCGAAACCTCAAAGGCATTTACGCCACTTGAGCGCCAAGTGCTCGGCATGATGCACCATTTGATTTATGACCAAGATACGGATTTTTATCAAAGCTGGATGCACAGTGCCAATCATTCCCTCGGGGCATTTTGCTCCGGCGGCACAGTGGCCAACATCACCGCCCTGTGGATTGCACGTAACCAATTATTAAAAGCCGATGGCGAGTTTAAAGGCGTCAGCCGCGAAGGATTACTCAAGGCGCTGCGTCACTACGGCTATGACGATTTAGCGATTTTGGTCTCTGAGCGCGGTCACTATTCGCTGGGCAAAGCCGTCGATCTGCTTGGTATCGGCCGCGACAATATCATCAGCATTCCCACGGGCAGCGATAACAAGGTCGATGTCGCGAAAATGCGCCAAGCCGCCCTTGAACTTGCCCGTAAAAACATCAAAGTGTTGGCTATTGTTGGCGTGGCTGGCACCACAGAAACCGGTAATGTTGACCCACTGACAGAATTAGCGGCGCTGGCAAAAGAGTTAAATTGTCATTTCCATGTAGATGCTGCGTGGGGCGGAGCAAGTTTATTATCCAATAAATACCGTCACTTACTCGCAGGTATCGAACTTGCCGATTCAGTTACCATCGATGCCCACAAACAAATGTATGTGCCTATGGGCGCGGGTATGGTGTTATTTAAAGACCCAGAGTTTGCCCACGCCATTGCCCATCACGCCGAGTATATTCTGCGCCGTGGTTCAAAGGACTTAGGCAGCCAAACGCTGGAAGGTTCACGCCCCGGCATGGCGATGTTAGTGCACGCTTGCTTACAGATCATCGGCCGCGATGGGTATGAAATCTTAATCAATAACAGCCTTGAAAAAGCCCGTTATTTTGCCGAACAAATCAAAGCCCATAAGGATTTTGAGCTGGTCACTGAGCCAGAACTGTGTCTGCTGACTTACCGTTATGTCCCCGCCTGCGTCCAAGCCGCCATGCAGCTTGCCTGTGATCAAGCAGACACCTTAAGAATCGCCCGCTTTAACGAGCTGCTCGATGGCCTCACCCAGTTTATTCAAAAGCACCAACGCGAACAGGGTAAATCCTTCGTCTCCCGCACCCGCATTCAGCCTGCCCGCTACTTTAGGCAAGCGACTGTGGTATTTCGCGTAGTACTCGCTAACCCCCTCACCAGCCATGACATCCTCAATCAAGTGCTGGTCGAACAAAGTGAAATCGCCGCACTAGATAACGAGTTTTTACCTGCGTTATTGGCAATGGTTGCTGAATAGCGAGTTGTGAATGATGGAATAGCCCCAATACTATTTGTGGCTATCCCATCATTCGCCGAAATCTGAAGGATTGAACGATTCGGCGAGCTCAGTAATCACCTAAGAATGATGTAAAAGCCTCTGTATCCCCACTTAGACGTTAATAATAAAGTCATTTATTCCAGTGACTCGCTGCGAGTACATCCCTGTAAGCTCGACCGTGGCATCCATGCCACAAACGGTCACTTACATAAATATGCTTTATTCATTCAGTCATGTGTATCCTGTTGCTCGACTAACTTGTGTTGTACCTGATAACGTTTTTCTGACTCACGGCGCATGAGTTACACTAGGTAAGCATTTGAAATAAAAGACAAGAGATGATTAATGATAGCACCTACACTTAATATCAAAACAGGCTCGGAAAATACATGAATCTCGCATTATTTGATTTTGACGGCACAATAACCGATGCGGATATGTACACTAAATTTATACGATTTACGGCTTCTAAAAGACGAACTGTCGTCGCGGGCTGTTTATTATTACCGCTTTATTCACTGTATAGAATTGGCTGGTTTCCGGCACGAAAACTAAGACCGATTGTTAGCTATCTTGCCTTCCGTGGTCGTGATTACCAGCAATTAAATACTATGGCAGCTACCTATGCCCAAAAAGTGATCCCCAAACATGTCATGCCACATGCGCTAAACAAAATCCGCTGGCACCAAGAAAATGGCGATACCGTCGTAGTTGTTTCAGCGTCACTCGATGTCTATTTAAAACACTGGTCTAGTGCGCTCGGATTAAGGTTAATCAGTAGTGAGTTAGAGGTAAAAAATGGCATTTTATCGGGGTATTATGCAGCTGGTGATGTAAGTTGTGAGACAAAGGCAATAAAAGTTAGACATACTTTCGACTTAAACAGCTATGAACGTATTTACGCCTATGGTGACACAGCAGAAGATCTGGCAATGTTACAACTTGCACACGAAAAATATATGAACTGGAATGAAGTCACTTACTAGAAAAATAATACCAAGGGATCACTATGTACTTCATTGCTGCTTTTGGTTTACTGATGTTGTTATTAAGTCTAGTGATGGCTGTAAAGCCTGAGTCTTTCTCTAAGGGGATTATTTCATTTAGCGAGCAGCCCTACTTCCATATTGCTGAGGTGACCAGCCGAATTATTGCGGGTCTCATTTTTACCCATTACTCAACAGATACTCAGTTTCCACAGACCATTTTTGCGATAGGTATTGTGTTGTTCTGTGTCGGAATGGGCTTAGCATTAACGCATCCAAGGTTACATAGGAAGTTTGCGCTATAGTCTGCTCAATACTTCAACAATAAATTCCGTTTAATTGGTCTATTTTCGATCTCACTATCTTTGCTACATATCTATTCTGCTGTTGGCGCCTAAAAAATAGTATGCAATCCAACAACAAGGATTTTGTCACAATAATTTAGTTTTAGCTAAAGCATCGCCACTTGTAAAAAACAATGCTAAGGTAATGATTCGTATAACAAGTATAGCTTTCTAAGCAAAATCTGTCGGAGAAAAAGGATGTTTATCAGATATATTTTAATGCTCACTGCCGTGCTGCTATGCCTTTACCCTGTTTGGGGATTAGTGAGCCCAGCAAGCTACTTGCAGGAGATATTAGAGGTTTATCCCGATGCGGAACAAGCCAGTCATACTCAAGTACGAATTACGGCGGCTATTTTATGGATAAGCAATCTGACGCTATCATTTGGGTTACTATTTATTGCAAAATTCATTAAACAACCTCAAACGTACAAATTCGCAAAAATATCGTCTATCGCATTAATTAGCTATCCATTTATTCTGACGATAACAGAGGTAATTTCTCACAGTATTCTATACCGCCACCTAGAACATCCTACGCTGACAATCGAGTTTTCAGCGCAAAAAATGTTCTATTTCGTATTTGGCCTGATCATTCTGGGAATTTATCAATCCCAACAAGAGTACAAACGCGCCAAAAAGAATGGTTAATTTATCAACATATTTTAGGGAAAAACCATTGAAGTTCTTTATCTCTTTTATCTTTGCTTTTATTGGCTCCAAATTATTATTCAAATACTTCGATTTTCACTACGAAATTTTTAGCGACCCTTTTGATCCATTAAAATTTGTTATTGATACGGGTGTGTTCGTTGTTATTTTTATATCGACGCGGATACTGTATGAAAAAGTATTTGATAAAACGAATAAACAAGAACAGCCATGATTTCCCTAACTAATGCACATAGGGATAATGCGCATAGGAACTATGAATAATATTTGCTGTTAACACGCTCACAAGCGCTAAGCGACCAACCGGAATCATATAGGAATAAGATATTTTATATGCGAAAAATCATTCTCCCACTGATCATGTTAAGCCTTGGCACATTGCCTCTATTTGCTCAAGCACAGGACACCAGCGCGTTATGGGGTAAAAAATACGCTGAGGTGAAATCGAGTTTATTGTCTGCTGGCTGGGTATTAGCGCCCGTAGCGGAAGATGAAACGCCAATGACAGAAGATTACCCTGAAATAACCTGTGGTAGCGGCGCGATGGCAATTTGCTCTGTCGGCTTTATGCGAGACAAAACTACGCTTGCCTTAGTGGTTGAACCTATTGAAAATACACTTGTGGTGACGGGCGAGTACTAGTCCGACTCATCCGGCTATCAACACCACCACAGGCACCACAATCAACATCGCAATAGGCACCACAAATTCGCACATCAATCGCATAAATGAATGCACGAGTTAAGACGTACTTTAACGATGGAGACAGTTATGCCTGACACAACAACCCACGCCCAATTAGGCCCAAATCCCAACGACAAAGCGCCGATGAAAGGCTTCCCTCAGGTTGGATTTCTTAAAAACTTTATTACCCGCGAGAACATTATCGTCGGCGATTATACCTATTATGACGATCCTGCTGGGCCTGAAAGATTCGAGTCGAATGTGCTTTATCACTTTGACTTTATTGGCGATAAACTGATTATCGGTAAATTCTGCGCCATTGCTAAAGACGTGAAATTCATTATGAATGGCGCCAATCATCAAGTGTCTGGCTTCTCGACTTATCCCTTTTATATCTTCGGCAATGGCTGGGAAAAGGTAATGCCAGATCCCACCGATTTGCCCCATAAAGGCGACACCTGTATCGGTAACGATGTGTGGATTGGTTATAACGCCACTATCATGCCTGGAGTGAAGATTGGCCACGGCGCAATTGTTGCCAGTCAATCCGTGGTGACAAGAGATGTGCCGCCCTACGCCGTGGTTGGCGGTAATCCTTCCACTGTCATCAAGCTCAGGTTCGAGCAAGATGTGATAGATGAGCTCGTTGCCATCGCTTGGTGGGATTGGCCGATAGAGAAAATCACTCAGTATCTACACGCCATCGCGGGCGCTGATCTGACTCAATTACAGCAGGCGACCTAAGATAAGCGGGGCGCGAGCAAGATTGAGCCCCAAAAATATCAAGTAGCAAATATCTCAAGTGACTAATATCTCGAGCAGCTAATATATCAAGAGACAAATATATCAACTGGCTAATATCAAGTGACCAATATTAGCAATAATGATTAATAAACAGTCATTAAGCGCAAAACAAAATCCAATATGCGCAATTTTGTACAAAAGCGCTGAGGATTTCTGGGTTACTATCAGACACAACCCGCCCATTCATCCATTCAAGAAAGGAGGCTTGATGAACACAGAACATGCGGCCTACCAGATTGCCGATGAATTAGGTGGCCTTGAGTTACTCAATGCCCACTACCATAAACAAAATTTTAGTCGGCATACCCACGAAGGTTACACAGTAGGCGTGATTGAAACGGGTGCGCAGCGTTTTTATCGCACCGGTGGCAACCATGTGGCGCCAAAACACAGCATTATTCTCGTCAATGCCGATGAAGTGCATAATGGCTGTAGCGCCACTGAAGGCGGCTGGTCGTATCGTGCCATGTATCCAGTCCCTGCGCAGTTTGCCGGTATTAACAGTGAGCGAGCAGCAAACAGCGGTGCGCCCTATTTCCCTGAGCCCGTAGTGTACGATCCTGAATTAGCCGAACTGCTGCGCCTCACCTTTACTACCTTAGATACATCGGATAATCGCTTACTGCGCGAAAGCTTAGTCTATTCAAGCTTGACGCAGTTGATGGCGCGCCATGGCAAGCATCGTCCAAGCGACAACCTCGCGGCAATGGCCAAGCCTGCGTTAGCGCTGGTGAAATCCTTTATCGACGATCATCCCGCAGCTGATATTTCCCTTGAAGAGCTGGCAACGCTTGCGGGATTAAGCCCCTATTATTTACTCAAGCAATTTCAGCGTTATTACGGCTTACCGCCCCACGCTTACCAAATTCAGGCCAGAGTCAGACTGGCCAAGGGGAAAATCAAGCAAGGCACACGGCTGCTTGATGTCGCTCTCGATTGTGGTTTTCACGATCAAAGCCATTTGAATCGGCATTTTAAAAAGACAGTCGGCGTAACACCGGGGCAATTTGCCAAAGAAATAGGCCGCAATATTATCCAAGCCTAAACAACCACTTTAGGTTAATCTGACATGCTCATGCTTACTATCCCTAATAACAGGCCGCTAATAACAGGTCTGCCATAACTAAACACTAGTCTCTAAGAAATAGTCGTAACTGAGCGGTAATAACAGAGCAAGCAGACCTTATCCAAGCATTCATTGTTTAACAGCGATCCTCGCGTCGCCGCTATTTTTAGGAGCCAAAGTGACAACCGACAAGCTTATAGAATCTGATGTTTCTCCCGCGCATCCCACAAAAGCCAAGGCTTTTTTAAAAGGCACCTTGGCCATGATGCCGCTGACAATAGCAGTGGTTCCTTGGGGAATTTTAGCGGGCTCCTTCGCCATTGAGGTTGGGCTCACGCCCATTGAAAGCCAAGCCATGTCAGCCATTATCTTCGCGGGCGCGGCTCAATTAGTGGCGCTCGGCATGGTCAAAGCCGGTATTGGTCTGTGGAGTATCTTAATTACGACGCTACTCATCACCTCGCGCCATCTGTTATATGCGATGGCGATGCGCAGTCAAATCAGTCCCTTGCCATTAAAGTGGCGCCTGACATTGGGCTTTTTGCTCACAGATGAACTGTTTGCCATCGCCAATCAAGGCAAGTTGCATAAGTTCGATCGCTGGTACGCCCTTGGCGGCGGCTTGAGTTTTTATATCGGCTGGAACATAGCGACCTTGCTTGGCATAGTCGCAGGCAATGCTATCGAGAACTTAGGCGAACTTGGGCTCGATTTCGCCATCGCAGCCACCTTTATCGCACTGGTCGTGCCCACGGTAAAAAAGCCGTCGATTCTCGTCTGTGTATTAGTCTCGCTCACTCTCGCTGTGGTATGCGCCTTGTTTGAAATTCAAGCGGGATTACTGATCGCAGCCATAGCCGGAATGACAACTGGCGTACTTTACGCCAAAGTGACCAAGGAAGCGGAACGCGCAGAACAATCCGCAACTGAGCTTGCAAACACACAGGCCCAGACAGAGGCTGACATAGGCACTGGGACTGAAAGTCAGACCGAAACTGAGATTGAAACAAAATCTGCATCAGGAGAAAAAGCATGATTTGGTTAATGATTTTCTCAATGGCAGCGGTTGTGTTTATTAGTCGTCATTTACTGCTCGAACCTAAATTACCGCTGCGATTAAGTAAGGTCACCCAAACTTTTTTAAGTTACTCAGCCCCTGCAGTACTGACCGCTATCTTCGCGCCCATAGTGTTTGTGCAAGAAGGCCAGCTCGATCTCAGTTTAGACAACAGCTATCTCATCTGCGCCGTGGTCGCGACGATACTCGCGCTCGTCACCCGTAACACCTTGCTGACCACAGTGTTGAGTATGGGACTGTTTTTCTTTATCCATTAAGCAAACAACATTAAGTAAACAAAGAGTCAGTGCCCAGCAGCGGCACTGGCTCTTGCATCAATCACTTAACCGCCTCTACGACTCTTTTACACAATCTCATCCCATCTGAGACGTCGTCTCTTAGAAAATCATTTTCACATTATCTTTATCTTCCACAATCTTCATGTCTCTATGCCCTTATGGCTCTACAAAAACAGTAGCGACTTTAACGGCCTTTCATACATCGACGATAATGGAGAGAGATGAGATTTGTCTGCAATAACAAAGACTCAAACCACAAAGAGAAAATACTTAACCTAGCCATATTCACACTATTCATTGCCTAAAGACTTCCGCTCAAACATGTTATTTACTGTATCTATTACAGTATTTATCTCGGTATAGCTTTCGATATAACTCTCGGTATAACTATTGATATAAATCTCGGTAAAAAGAGTCCATTTAAAAAATTTTTCATAAAAAAGTCAGCATAAATATTAAATACGCCATGCCATTAATATTAATCCACGCACAAAAATCCACCCATTAAAAATTAAAGTAAATACACTATATTATAAAGTTTAAAATACCGTTTAAAAATAAAATAATTAACACTTTTAACCTAACTTAAACACCATTTAAATTAATCTAATTTTACTTTGTTTAATAAAAATAAAAGTGCTAGTTTTTAGATGTGCCTAGCAGTAATGATTATTTATATGATTTAGGACTACATATAATTGCCATCGGCGCTCTCAATGAAAGGACGTATTTTATTAAAATAAAGGAACAATCATGAGAAAAAAATCTAGCCTGAGTATATTAACTTTATCCTGTTTAACCGCACTTGGAACTGTTTCTTTGTTGGCCGAAGCGGCTATTCCGAATACTATTCCAAAACTGTCAATGGTAGAACACGCTGCCCCTGATCTTGATTCGCTTAAAAATGATGCGATTAACGATCCCTCGTTTATCAGCTCGTTATTCTCCTTGGGACACCATCTTGGATATGCATGGGCTGGCGGTACGGCATCCCAGTATGTTGGTGAAGACATCGAAGTCAGAAGAGAATCGAGCAACGAATACAGTCTTAAAGCCCGCTATAACGGCAATGATCCTTATGCAAGCGGCTACAGAGCGAATGAACGTTTGAAGGTGAATTTACAAAATATCCATTTTGTGACTAATCCTCAAAGCCTAAAGTTAGGTTCACCTCAAGTTTATGATCGTGAAGCTATTTATACCGCTCCAGTAGTGATTTACAACTGGGGCGATACCGAAGATACCGGTGTAGCCACCCTAAACTATGATTACACCACTAGCTGGGCCAAAACCGATAATTTCTCCTTCTCCGAGAAAATTGGCGTAACCAATAAATATGAAGTGGGTATTCCAGGAATAGGTGGAGCGAGTTCTGAAATCAGTGCCGAATTTTCAGCCAGCCAAGGTTGGAGTGAAACCGACGGTAAAAGTACAACGATTTCAAGTCAGGCACAGTACCGAGCAATTATGCCGCCTCGCAGCAAACGTTATATCTCAATCACTCTGTTTAAACAAAAGGCGGATGTCCCATACACCTCAAGTTTATATATGATGTACGATATAAAATATGAGAACTTCTTAAAATGGGGAGGTAATGCGCATATTAATCATCCGACAAATAGACCTAACTTCCCTTACACCTTTGGCGGAGCGAATGCGAATAATCTCAATGGTCCAGAAGCCTTAGTCGATCAATATCTTCATCAAGATATAAACGGTTATGGTGTATGGGATTGGCCTGCTGCGATTAGTTCTGCACAGTCAAAAAGTGGCTTTGAGTGGCAATTGGCGAATATAGTTAGACAACATGGCGCACCTATCAGCGGTAAATTTACCGCAATCGATTCGAGTCAATTTAATATCGATGCCAGTGAATCCTATCCGCTAACGGATGAAGATATTGCTAATCGTCCTAAAAGCGCTCAAAAATTAGGACTGAGTCGTAATATTCAAGTTGCCGTCGGCGAGATCCAAAATAATGATGAAGATGGTTTAATCAAAAAACTGAATATTTCGCAATCAAGTGAAGTCATGTTAAACAATTAAAAACGGTGTTCTTCGGCTCTCAATAATAGCTATGACACGAGTATCAGAGAGATCTAGATACAACTAGCGAATTGCTAGAATGTTACTAGCAAATTAGAAATGTATTAAAAAGCCACTCATTCGAGTGGCTTTTCTTTTGCTTCGGCTCGCGCCTTCGCATGTTCATCCATCAGGCAAATATAATCTTCCAGCTCTTGACCAGGTGCTTGTTCAAAATGACGGTTCAACCGCACAAGGCCTGTGATGCGATCGACCCTGAAATTACGAAAGGCCGAACGCAGCTCACACCATGTCAGTAAGGTCCAAGTGCCACGCCAAAAATAGATGGCGAGCGGGCGCACTTCACGCTCGGTGACATCAAGTTTGACGTCTTGATAGAAGAGTTTGACGTATTCGCGGCGCTGAGCTGAGTTACGCAGCGGATCGAGGAATTGAAACTCATTGGAGTCGAGGTAAAAATCCGGTGAAAACATCAAGGATTGATAGGCTTGTAGTCGTTTTGGTAGTACGGCTTCGACTTTAATCATCGCCTGCCTCGCGGCGCTACCAAGCTCCTTACCACCCCAAGTTTGCACCATACGCATGCCAACTTGAATCGCTTCGAGTTCGGCTTCGTTAAACATCAAGGGCGGAACATTGACCTCGTGGCGCAACAAATAGCCGACACCCGCCTCCCCTTCAATGGGAATGCCACTTAAACACAAATCCTGCACGTCACGGTAAATCGTGCGCGTGGACACCTCTAACCGTTCAGCCAACTCTTGGGCTGTGGTCAGGCGTTTATGTTTAAGAATTTGCACTATTTGAAATAGGCGGTCGGCGCGGCGCATTGACTCTGATTCAATCCTTTAGTTGCCTATCAGTTGATTAAGCATTGTGAGTTTACATAAATCACTGACATATCCTGATACTCACTTGAGTGATATTTTACGATTTAAATCATAAAATCCCGATATAAATCTCAACCTCAGTGGCGCTGAGATAGACTTCAAAATCAGTTTGATAACGTCGCTGATGCGGACAATCGTTAGCACTAAAATAGCCCCACACTTGTCCCCAAAGATCGATAACACACTGGGGCATGTCACCTTGACCGGTGAATTTAAGGTATTTACCGGCTTCAAGCTCAAGCGACGTGAAGTGGTTTGCCTCAACAGGGGCATCAATTGCCTTGCCCACCAGCACAGCAAACTCGCCATTCATGTCTGACTCATAGTCGTAATACACGCCATACATGGGCGAATTGAGCATAGCGGTGAGTTGTGATGATTCAAAAAAGGCTTGCCATAAACCGCCAATTTTAGCGCCATCGGCGGACATTTCGGCCCGATTGTTCGTGCGGGTACTCAGTCCAAGTAGCGGTCGAGCATCAATATAAACCACGTCCATCTTTGTTTCTTCCATAAAAATCTAAACCCATACTTTAGTTAATTGCGTGATTTTAGCGTCGTGCCTTAAGGCCACGACGCTAATACATTAATCACTCGAGACTACTTATCCTTAGACCACAGACCCACTTTGTTACCTTCGCTATCGGCAAATAAGGCGATATAACCACACTCACCGTCTTTAATCGGCGTGACTGGCAGGATAATCGTCACCTCTGCTGCGATAAGTTTATCCACTAAAGGTTGCAATTGTGCGCTGAAATGCAGATACACAGTGCTGCCTTGCATCGATGGCTGACTCATGCTGCATTTGACTAACCCTATGCTCGCCGCACTCGCATCTTCGGTGACTATCGTCGCATATTCCATGTCTTCCATATCGTCACGTTTAAACTCAACCCCAAAATGCTGCTGATAAAAAGCAACGGCACGGTTCATGTCACTGACAGGAATTTCACCCCAAACTAACGGTGCAATAGATAACATTTTCACTTTCTCCTTGTTGAAAAATATCAATGATTCAAAACCTTATTTATAAAATTCAGGACTGAATCATTAACGGGCGACAACAAGAATAAAACAAGGCTACTGACAGCATGATGTCAGTAGCCTTTTAATAAAAGTGAATGTTGAGGGTTTTGGCCTAGTTAAAACGTTACTTTGGCAAACTGGCTTGGTGCGCCTGAATAAAATCATCCATGGCTTTGCTCGCTCTCGCTTGGGCGCTGGCTAAGGTATCCGTATCGACCATAGTTTCGACCACTTCGTAGTAGCACTTAATTTTGGGTTCAGTGCCAGATGGCCTAACTATTACCCGAGCGCCACCCGCTAAGCAGTAGGTTAATACATCGCTTGTTGGCAAGTCGATTTTCTCAACGCTACCATCGGCAAAACGACGCTCAAGAGCTTTTAAATCATCGGTTGAGAGCACGTCTTGCTCACCAATCTTCACGGGGGGATGTTCGCGCAAATAGGCGCCAATATTAGGCGTGTCAGATTTTAGTGCAATACTCACCTGCGCATTGAGATGGAAGCCATGCTCCCGGTAAATTTGCTCGAGTCTGTCCCAAATCGTTTGCCCCTTCGCCACTAGCTCGGCAGTTAATTGGGCAAATGCCACCAGCGCCGACAAGCCATCTTTATCCCACACCATGCTGCCAACCGTATAACCAAGGGCTTCTTCATAGGCAAACAGGAATTGATCCTCAGGGGACGTTTTCGCGATACCCACATTCATCAACCACTTAAAGCCGGTGAGCGTGGTAAAGCTTTGCGTGCCAAAACCTTGAGCAATTTTAGATAACAGACTCGATGACACAATCGTTGTGCCCGTAAGTCGCTGATTATCTTTAGCGTGAGATAACAAGTAATGCCCAAAGAGCACACCGACTTGATCGCCCGTTAGCATCTGGTATTCGCCATCATCGCGGCGCACTGCGACCGCAAAACGGTCGGCATCGGGATCGTTGGCACAGGCGAGCATAGCGCCGTGTTTTTTCGCCTCGGCGATCACTAAATCCATCGCGCCCTTTTCTTCCGGATTGGGGAAGTTCACCGTTGGGAAATCCCCATCGGGTTCGCGCTGGGAGGCTACCGAATACACTTGGGTGAAACCCGCATCTTTCAATACGGTTTCAGCCATTTCAGCGCCCACGCCGTGCATGGCGGTATAGGCTAAACTGACCTTTTCTGGAGCCGTATGGTTTTGCAGCACCTCAGCGTGCTGCACGCCATGGCGATAGCTTTGGTAAAAATCGTCCTGCAGAATAATTAACTTACCTTGTTTTACCGCCTCATCATGTTCTAAAAACGGAATCACTTGATTCGCGGCGCGCTCAATTTGCGCGGCAATGCCAGAATCGTGGGGCGGAATAATCTGCGCGCCATTCTCCCAATACACTTTATAGCCATTGTATTGCGGCGGGTTATGACTCGCGGTCACTACAATGCCTGCTGCCGCATTAAAATGCTTTACCCCAAAGGCCACCAGCGGTGTCGGCGCCACTTTAGACGTTAAGCGCACCTTAATGCCCATAGCGGTCAGTACGCTCGCCGCATCATGGGCAAAATTGAATGAGTCGTGGCGACCATCGTAACCAATCACCACACCACGCTCGGCGGCATCTTTAATCTGATCAAGTAGATAAGCACCAAGGCCAGTCGAGGTTTGACGGATCACTAGACGGTTCATCCCCATAGGCCCAGCGCCGACCACACCGCGTAATCCTGCGGTACCAAACTCTAAGCGACCGGCAAAGCGCGCCGCGAGTTCGGCTTCATTGCCGTTATCAATTAGGGTTTGTAATTGGGTTTGAGTGCGAGGGTCAGGATCATTTTCAAGCCAATGGTTTACCTGTAACTGCAGATGGGTATTCATAACACGCCTCATTGAAAATCATTTGCAATCACATTAGGAAAAACAGCGGCGAAGAACAAGCTAATTTGCATTAATTTCTAAATCAGCTGAGGCTTAATTTCGGCATAAACTAAGGCTGAGCATAAAAAACGCACTATCTGGCCATTCATGACGGATAGTGCGTTGGTGTTAACCTTAAACAAACTTCAACATTAGCGAGAAGGTAAAGTGCCCTCGAATACGCGCACTTTGATGTTCTTTTTCAGGTTATCTTGGTCTTCTTGCCATTCTTGCCACTGGGTGAGACTGATACTGAGCTGTAATGAAAAGTCAGTAGAAATCCACTCTTTTTGCCCTTGGGCATATTTAGGTACGGGGACTATGTTGCTTGGTCCAACAAAGGATGCTGAGCACTTAAAGGTTTTGAAATACACTTGGTCAATCGATAAATCGAGTGCGCTGGGCGATGTTAAACATTGACCACTGCCCGGCTGTTGATACGAGGCAAATTGGTACAAGATTGCCGGTGTATTATTAGTGCCATCGGGAACAGATGCGGTTTGATGGCAAGATAAACAGCTACTTAATGCGTTATCCGCAGGGCCATTTAAACGTCCGTTACACCCTAAGTGTCCCGCATTGGTGTGCTCATTCAAGCGACCAACGACCTCTTGAAATACAGCGCTATCCTTAAGCCCTGTGATTGGGTTTTGAGGGAATGCTGCCGCTCCCACTGTGGCAGGCGGCGTATCATTACCCCACATTAATCCCAGTGGAGAGATACGATCCCAAGGATTTTTCTCTTTCGCTTTAAACTGACCATCGGCGACAAAAGTGCCATAGGCCCAGCCCACGGGCGAGCGGCTGTCACGCACTGCGATGTCAAACTGTAATAAGTACACATCGGCGACAGAGCGCGGGCATTGCTCTGTTTCCTGTTGGAAACTGCAAGCACTGCCATCGGCATTTTTACATTCGCAGAAATCACTGGCGCTGATATTGGCTTGCCAAACGGGTACGTTTTCGAGGAAAGGATAATTATTGGGCGTTGCTGTGGTGAACAGTAATTTGCCGATCACACTGCCTTCATTAAATACAAAATTTTGCTGCGGCATCACAGGTGACGGCGCTCCCGTCCATACCTTGCCAATGCTATTAGCCGCCTGAGGATTATAAAACCCCACCGCCCACATAGTGGTTTTCAAATCGCCTTGGCCTTTTATCTCCATAGTGACGGGGGCTTCGCGGGTCAAGCCGTGGATAAATTCCCGTCCACTCATAGGATCATAGGTCTGATAGGGAATATGGTACCAAGAGCGAACCTTGTTATTACACAAATCCCAGTCCTTACTGATATCGCCTTTGTCGATATTCCCCTCTTGGATGTATTTCATCACAGCCCAAAGGTATTTCCACGCTTGGGTATTTTTATCTGTCTCACTCAGACTTTTATCGAAGGGATTGAATTCAAGCCAAGGTGCAGCATTATCTTGCTGCGCACTCGAATAGGCATCGCTCAAGCTAAAAATGGGTCCCTTCCAGCCTGAATAAGCTTGGTTGATGATGACTTGATTGTCCCACATACCTGTTTTATTGAACGCGGGGTCTTGGAAGTAACTTGGGTAAGCTCCAGTACAAGTGGAAGTTACATTAGATACGGTATCAGTTGCTTGTTTGTCTGCAGCTTTTGCACTGACAGTGGTCAATGAACAAACTGAGAGCATGAGTATGGCGGCAATGTTAAGTTTCATAATATCGTCCTTGAAGAGTATTAGTCCTAAAAACTCCCTTTGTGAGCCTCGGCACCAGCGGCGACTCAAAGTAAGCATAGACTAATTTTTAATATCCTCATTTTTTAACATCCTCTGTAAAGCTCAACGATTCGGATAGTAAGAATATAAAAAAGGCCATTTAGCATGGGCTAAACGGCCAAGAGATTCGTTATTGGACTCGCCACGAGTCGCGCAAACTATTTCTCTATTTCTCTATTTATCGATTTCTTGGCCACGCGTTTTCCACAGCGAGAACAAGACCCCTGCGACTAACAGGCCGAACGTCACCCCAAGAGACAGTGCGGTTGGAATAGTAAAGTCCACTATGCCCTCGTGATTGAAATACACTAAGCCCACTTTTACCCCGATAAACACTAATACCACCGACAGCGCGTATTTAAGGTACTCGAAACGATGCACCATAGCCGCCAAGGCAAAATACAAGGCACGTAGCCCCAAAATCGCGAAGATATTCGAGGTATAAACGATGAAAGGATCTTGGGTAATCGCAAAAATGGCTGGAATACTGTCGACAGCAAACACTAAATCCGCGGTTTCCACTAAGATCAACGCTAAAAATAACGGCGTCGCCCACCATCCTTTTGATAACTGATGATCTTCACCCCGTACCCAGAATTTCTCCTGATGCAGTGTCGGCGTAAAACGCATCTTAGTGCGTAACCATTTGTAAAACTTATTATCTTGGATATCACTGTGCTCGTCATTGGAGAAGAGCATTTTCACGCCAGTGAAAATCAAGAAGAGTCCAAATAACACCAGTACGCCTTGATATTGGGCAACGAGCACTGCGCCAAGGCCAATCATAATCGCGCGTAGCACTATTACACCCAAAATACCCCAGAAGAGCACTCTGTGTTGGTATAAACGCGGAATGCCTAAACTACTGAAGATTAAAGCGATAACAAAGACGTTATCCATAGACAGCGATTTTTCAATCAGATAACCCGTCAGGTATTCCATACCCGCCGTTGAGCCCTTGTACCACCAGAGCCAAGCCCCAAACAGTAAGCCCATACAGATATAAAAGGCTGAAAGCTTTAAACTTTCGGCCACGGTAATTTCATGCTGTTCCTTGTGTAGTACGCCAAGATCGAAGGCCAATAATGCCAGCACAAAACCGAAAAACATCAACCAAACCCAAAGCGGGTAACCCACAAATAGGGTGGTAAAAAACTCCATAAGTCTCCTTAACAACCAACATAACGGCTGAGCGAAATCAGCATAACTGAGTCTGAAAACCCATAGGAATCCTAGGTATCAAAACAGTGACTATTCAGATAAATCATTCTTAACATCAAAAGCTAATTGATTAAAATTGAGCTTATATCCACCGCCATTGGCATCTAATACCTATTTCATTCGACACTGCTGTGCAACCGATACGCAAGTCTCCGACGCAGAGCTAAACAAGCCCTTTACCTTGCTTTCGGGCCTAATGTAACGTCCTAACGCTAACGAACGGTTGTTTTACTATTTCTAGTCGAATCGCTGCCAAACTTCG
Organism: Shewanella sp. SACH; assembly: GCF_001887095.2. NCBI lineage: Bacteria > Pseudomonadati > Pseudomonadota > Gammaproteobacteria > Alteromonadales > Shewanellaceae > Shewanella > Shewanella sp. SACH. The sequence goes on along the minus strand of NZ_MPDG02000001.1, from coordinate 574,946 downwards.
ACTTCTTTTAACACACCATTTTCAACTCTTTGAGTATGTAACTCTTGACCCTTAATGGCATAACTAAACACAAACTCCGCACCTTTAGCTGCACCGAAAGAGTTCAGCTCTGGCCGCTCTGTATACTCAGTCGCCGTTGCCTGATAAGTCCCAGATCCCGCCGCCCAGAACTGGCTGACACAGTCAACATTCTTGATGGCGGTAAAACTAAAGTGCCGCGCTGATATCACTTTAATTGCACTCAAATTGAGGTTCTGATAATCCACCCATTCGTGCTTTTCATTTAAATAGCGACCTGAGACTAGTTGCCAACTTCCCACTAACGCAAGAACTTGCGCTGCTGATCCAGTGGCCGTATCGACACTCGCTTCAGCGCTCACTGTTTCAGCATTCATCACTACTGAACTGGCAATATCAGCATAAACATTTTGTATCCCAATAAAGCCACTCGCACTGGTGAGTACGGCTAACAAGGTAAAAGCCTTCACATTCTGGCGAACCACACTCATTAAACTAACAGCACTAATGGCACTAATAGAACATCCCATGAAAATATCCCTTAATAAAAGTACAAAGCCGCTAGCGCTAAGTTCTCATGTTGTGGAGGTATCTTCAACAGCACAGAGTCGAGATCAAGCACGTGCTTAAAATAAGGGATAAACAAGAGCTAAACAAAATTTTTAACAACACTTTAAGCGGCTCGCTAAACGACGCCTTAAACATCAAATCGGCACAGAATCAAAGCCCTAAAGCCATCTTTAAAAACTGTCGCTATCAAATTCTGGCCACTATGTAGCACTCATTGATTAACTGAAAATGAATTAATTGAGCCACTTAATCTGACTCAAAAGCAGGTTAACCACAGTTTCAAAGAACAGCAAAATGGTGAAATAAGCAAAATATTCATCAGTTTCAAGCCCCTTGGCTGTTCCATAGCATCCGAGTGTGATTAACTGCAGCTACTGCGGCGTCTTTTAGCAATCAGCAAGGCTGCAATAACCACTAATAATGAAAAATAATTAATAAAATTCATTACGATAAAATGAATCAATCGATGCTCGGTGCATGAAGCGCCAGCAATGGGAGTCTTAAGTGTCAACAGAACAACATCCTCCGCACGCTATGCAAGGCCCACAGGGTTCGCCCCCGCCCGAAATGCTCTTTGGGCATCCTAAGGGCTTGTTTGTCTGCTTTTTTACCGAAATGTGGGAACGCTTTTCCTTCTACGGCATGAAGGCGTTACTGTTTCTTTATCTGATTAAATATCATCTGTTTACCGACGAATTTGGCTATAACGTCATTGGTGCTTACGGTGCCTTAGTGTACGCCATGCCCGTGGTCGGTGGTTTATTGGCCGACCGCTATATCGGCATGCGTAAAGCGGTCATCTTCGGTGGTATTTTGTTGGTCCTCGGCCACTTAGGCATGGCCTTTGAAGGCCATCAAGCGGTTATCGTCGCCGGTGAAGTTCAGCGCGATGAACAAGCACTGCAGGTGTTCTATCTATCCCTCGCCTTGATCATTGTCGGTGTGGGCTTTTTAAAACCCAATATTTCCACCATCGTCGGTCAGCTGTATCCCGAGTCATCTCCAAAGCGGGATTCAGGCTTTACCATTTTCTACGCTGGCATCAATTTAGGCGCCACCTTGGCCCCGCTGATTTGTGCTTATTTAGGTGAAACCTATGGCTGGAAGTACGGCTTTGGTTTGGCAGGTTTAGGCATGTTAGCGGGTTTATTGGTATTTATTCGGGGTAAGAAACATTTGCAGGGCTTCGCCGAACCCAGAGATCCCGCAAGAATTTTAAAGAAAACCGCTGGCATCACCACAGAGCAATGGATTTATTTAAGCGCCATCGGCAGCGTAGTGCTGGTCTGGGGCTTAATTCAAACCCACTCCCTTGTGCTTTCTATTAGCAGTTTATTACCCGCTGTGAGTCCAGTGATCTGGTTTTTGCACTCAGTATCTCTGGTACTTGCCCTTGGGATTGGCTGGTTTATGGTGAAACACTGCAACCCGATTGAACGTCAACAGATGTCGGCCTTACTGCTGTTTATCGTCGCCGGTTTGGTCTTCTTCGGCTTATATGAGCAAACCTACGGTTCTTGGGTGGCATTTTCTGACCGTGTGATGGACCGTAACATGCTCGGCCTCGAATGGAGTGCGGGACAGTTAACCTTCCTCGGCGCCTTCTTTGTGATCAGTTTATCGCCCATCTTTGCTTGGCTCTGGCCTGCCCTCGCCCGTAAACATTGCGATCCGAGTAAACCGGTTAAAACCGCACTCGGTATTTTGTTCGCAGGTTTATCCTTTATGGTGCTAGTGCTCGGGATCCAAATGCCGCTAAGCAGTGGCTTAGTGAGTATTTGGTTTTTAGTCGCGGCTTATTTTGTATTAGAAATTGGGGAGTTATTGCTGTCGCCCATTGGCTTATCTGCCGTAACTCAGCTGTCGGTAAAACGCGTGGTCAGCCTGATGATGGGCGCTTGGTTCCTCGGCACTTCATACTCTGAAATCTTAGCCGCCGAATTAAACAAGCTCGCCGCGATTGATACCCAAGGCGGCGTAATAAGTGACGTACCGAGTGCGATGGCGCTATATGAGCAACTGTTTATCTTCTCGGCGCAAATAGGCGTGGTAATGGCGTTAGTCTTCTTTGCCCTTGCGCCATTAATGAAGAAAATGATGCACGAAAAAACAGCGACAAATTAAGTCTAAGCCCAAGAGTTTAAAAGGAAAGGAAACTTGGCTTACTCTCGCCTTCTGAGGCGACGGTAAGCCAAGACAATAAGATGTAAAGCCAATAACCCCGTAAAAGCGGTGCAGAAAAACAGTAAGGCAATCGAGTTCACTTCCCGCGGCGCATCATAATAGAGCCACCACCACAACGGCCAACCTATTGCCGACAAAGCGGTAAGCTGCCACATACAGCGTTTGCAGCGACCAATTTTTTGCCTGAAAATCGACGTTTTACAATCACCGCAACTCATAAGTCCCCAGCTAAACTATGCCCACAATAAGAGTGCCAATAAGAGTGCAAATAAGAGCAGGCATATTGAATTTCAAGCACACTCCGAAACTCACGCCTAATAACACTATAGTGACGCTTTAAGTCTTGCCATCCCTTCATTGATAGAGATAAGTGCACGATAGCCTAAATCTCGCTTGGCAGCGCTGATATCAAAATAATGGCTGCAAGATAACTGCCTTGCCACGAAGCGCGTCATCATGGGCTCTTCTTGCTTCTTTAGTAGAAAATACACAGTTTCCAACACGGCGCCTGCCACATAGGCCACAGATTGCGGCACGCGCTTAGTGACTGGCGGCAACGCATCGCAGGCCAAAATAAGATTGAGCATTTTGGCCATAGTGATGGGTTCATCGTTACTCAAAAAATAAGCTTTTCCCTGACACTTAGGCTTTGCTTGGCACAGTTCAAGCGCGGCCAGCACATGGGCATAGGCGGCGTTGTCTATGTAGATGGTATCGACAAGCTTATCTTCACGGCCAACCAGTTTAAGCTTATCTAAACGGCCACGCGCTAACACCCTAGGAACAAGATGGGGGTCACCAGGACCCCAGATCAAATGCGGCCTGAGCGCGACAGTTTTTAACGCGTAGGGTGCAGTGGCTTTAGTCGTGACCGGAATAGAGACTTGAGTGCTAGCTGAATTAATGTCTGAAATAGTGGCTGTCGTGGCTTGAGTTACAGCGGCACTTTCAACCGATACGTCACCCACTTGATTGGCATCAAGCATCATCTTTTCGGCAATAGCTTTGGAATGGGCGTAATAATTAAGGAAGGATGTGGCATAGGGAGTGGATTCATCTATACCGGATTCATCCTGCCCCGCAAAGGTTACACTCGGGGTACTGGTGTAGACTAACTTATTTATTTTTAATGCCTTACAAGCAGCAATCACATTTGCGGCGCCCTTCACATTCGGGCAAAAATAGCTGTCTCTGTCGCCCCAAACACCGGCTTTAGACGCCACATGGAACACGATATCGCAGCCTTGCATTGCCTGTTGCAACTGGTCTTTATTGACTAAATCCCCTTGCAACATGACTACGCCCAGCGCTTCAAGTTCGGGATAATGACCACGGGCAAAACCTGTGACCTTAATGCCCGCGGCTAACAATCTCAAACAAATCGCTTTACCTAAAAATCCCCCAGCTCCCGTGACAAAGGCGTGTTGCACTTTAAGGGCGAGCTGCGCGAGTGCAGTTTGTTCAGCCGCATCAAATTGCGCAAGCGTCGTGCTCTTGATTGGGTTTATCGTCATTTAGGTATCCATTTCAGCACATTTACATGAACTTAAAGTCGGTGTAAGAAGTTTAAAATAAGCACAAGGGCTTAAAAATAAGCGAGTTTGTTCAAATGAACACAGAATATAACGTAAAAAATGCAGGAAAAAAGCCGCGGAGTTTTAAATCAACCTTTCGTTTGCGATTGTGCCCAAACAGCTAATTTTTCTCTAAAAATCTTGGCATTATGCCGCACATCCACAGGGAAATCAGGATGGATAAGAAAACGTCTTATGCCCTGCGTCTGGGCAAATTGCTCAGCGATGGTAATCAAATCTTGATACAGCTGTTGGCTCTTATTGCACACCAATGATTGGTCGAGTTCGATACAGATCAAGGGCTCAATCTCGTTCGCCACTTTCACTCCAACTAAGGCAGAGCGCTTTACATTGGGATGGGTATTAAAAATACGCTCGCAAGGAATAGAATAATAACGCTTTACCAACTGGCCTTTACGGGTGGCATCGACTCTGTGGGCCTTGCGACCGCACATCCACAGTCGGCCTTGATCATCGAGATACCCGAGATCGCCCATTCGATGTCTAAAACTATTGGTGGCGGAGTCCCACATCTTGGCCGCCGCAGTCGCGCTATTACCTTGGTTTTCGTTTTGGCTATCGTGCTGACTATTATTTAGATAATAGGACTGACTCACCATAGGCCCTTGCACCACGATTTCGCCGATTTCACCGTTATTCAGCACTAAGGCCTCATCCCACTCGGGGATAACGGCTTCGCTGATGCCGATGATGCGAATCGTCACGCCATCGATAGCGCCGCCGACACAAATGCCGCCGCCGTTATCTGTGATATCTGTGGTGGCAAATAACGCATCGCTGGCAATCATGCTGATCGGTAAAGATTCGGTCGCACCGTAGGAATTTAAAATCGGCACGCCTTGGCTCAGCATCTTGCTAAATCGGGCGATGGAAGCAATGGTGGCTGGCGCGCCCGCGGAAATGACCCGCTGCACACTGGGCAGTTTATGCTGTTTTTGTTCACCTGCACGGCCTAAACGTTCAAGCAAGGCGGGATTAACAAAGATGTTGCTGCATTGATATTTTTCAATCGCGGCAAACAGGAATTCGGGATTGGCGGTAATGGGCTTGCTGGCATCCATTTCTGGAACGATAGAGGCCATACCCAGCGCGGGGCCAAAGAGTGAAAACAGCGGAAACGTCGCTAAATCGCGCTCGCCATGGTAAATGCCATAATCATTTTTTAACGCTTTAATTTGCGCCTCAAACATCCCATGGCTATACACTACGCCCTTAGGCGTGCCGGTACTGCCACTGGTGAATAAAATCGCCGCCATCTCATCAGATTTGAGCATCACCATGGGATATTCAGCATGTTGCGCTGAGGCGTGTTGCGAAGATGAGTGTCGTGAAGAGCTGTTTTGCAGCAGAGTCGATAAACTGATGGCGCCAGTAGCGATGCGGATTAATCTTGCAGCTAAGCCAGTTTTACCGCCATCAACATTGAGCAATGACGTAATGCTGCCCTTACCCCAACCAAATAAACGTCTGGCGATATGGGCTTTAGGAATACCGATAAAAGCATCGGGCGCGGCTTCGGCAAAACATTGCTTAAGATTGTTAATCCCCATGCCGGGGTCAACGAGGATAGGAATAATCCCCGCTTTAAACAGCGCAAAAGTAAGTGCAAAAAAATCCAGACTCGGCGTGACCATAAGCACAGCCTTCATGCCGCGCTCAATGCCATGGGCGTTCAGCGCAAAGGCTATCGCATCGCTTTGTCTGTCTAGATTAAGAAAGTCCAACTCGCTGTAAAGCAAATTCGCCACAGAAGCGCCCTGAGCGCTTTGTACTGCTACCGCAAGATGGTGGGGAATGGCATGGGCGGCTTGCTTGAGATGACGACAAATATTGGCGTCACTGGCCATTGCTGACGCAGAAGTGCCAGTTAAAAGTGACGTATCCAACGGCGTCACTACAGCAGCCAACAAAGGAGTCACTTCAGTCTCAAGCAAGGTCGACATTAACCTACGGCCTGTTCGGACGGCGCCGCTGCTTGGTCGTCGGCCATAAAGCCCTTGATATGAGCAATCACTTCATCGCTGGCATCTTCCAGAATGTAGTGACCACAATCGGCAAATTCATGCACGGTCGCATGGGGCATGTGCTGACGCCATTTTGCTAAAAAGTGCTTATCGAATACAAAGTCCTTCAGGCCCCAGCAAATCAAAGTCGGCACTTTGGCAAACTGCGGTAAACTCGCAGCGATATCAGAGACTAACTGATAGTTTCTATCGCCTTCACGCAGTGGAATATCCTGCACAAAACGCAGCGTCGAAATGCGATTGGCCCAAGAGTTAAACGGCGCGACATACGCCTCACGAATGCATTTGGACATAGGCTGACGCTTCACGCCCACATATGAAGCGATAGACGAAAAGGCATTAAAACCACGCACCAGCACTGTGCCTAGCAGGGTATTACGACAGATCCACAGCGGCCAAGGAAACGGCTTAGTCTCGGGCAGATGGAAAGCACCCGTGTTCAAAATCACTAGGCGTTTGATACGCTCAGGATAACGCGCCGCATAACCCATACCTATCATGCCGCCCCAGTCGTGTACGACTAAGGTAATGTTTTCTTTAATATTCAGGCTATCGAGCAGGGCTTCGAGATCGTCGATGCGGTTCTTAAGGGTATAGTCATAGCCGCTATCGTCTGGCTTATCCGACAGACCACAGCCGATATGATCTGGCACTATGCATTGATGCGTGTCTTTTAATGCGCTCACGAGATTGCGGTAGTAAAACGACCAGCTAGGATTACCGTGAACCATAACCACAGGTTCGCCTTGGCCCTCGTTGATATAATGCAGCTTGTTGCCATTACGGCTAAGAAAATGACGTTTAAAAGGCAACAGAGTGTCTAACATGACGCTTCCTATCTTTTGTTCTATTTATGAGAGCGAATAATGGTTTATTTTTAGCAGGCTTAGCTTATCGACTGAACGACAGACTGAGCTATCAACTGAATCATGAACTGACTTCATTTACTCGAATGTATGCCAGCCATCAAGCGAAAACGTAAAAGGTGCACCGCACCCTACCACTTAATGCCTAACATCATGCAATTCAATCCACTGCCTATGCCTAAAAAGCTCACTTGATCGCCCGCTTGTAAAAAGCCTTGATCGTGCGCCATGGCGGCGGTCACAGGTAACGACACTGTGCCCATATTGCCCAGCAGCTGATACGTAGGAAATTCTTTCTCGGGGGGAATATTTAACGCGCTAAGCACTTGCTTACGGTTTGAGGCGCCCACTTGATGGCAAATCACTTTGTCCACTTGCTCAACCAGCCAATTACGCTGCTCAAGGAAATGTTCCCAAGTATGCTTAGCCAGCTCAACGCCTTCTTTGAGAAGCGTCACCGCATCGGTACGCATAAACTCGCGGTACAGATTGTGCCCCACTTCCTGCAGGCCCCATTGACACAACTGGTGATGCTCAGGCGCCGATAAGTGCGATGCGCCCAGCAATTGATGCTGACGCACATTTGTCAGCGGCAAACTGCCGTCGGTAAGAATAACTGCCACTGCGCCAGAGCCACCGGTTAAGGTCGCCAGCGACTGGGCAAAATTCTGCATAGTGGGATCGGCCAGCATGTTATCAATAGTAACATCGACAATATCCCGCGCCGATTCACAGGACACCACCATCCCCGCCTTGATTTGACCCAGCTCAATACGGTTAGCGATATCTAAAATGCCCGATAACACCCCAAGACAAGCGTTGCTAATATCGTAAATAGCAGTGTCTTTTGACACGCCCAATTCGGCAGCAACACGACACGCGGTCGCGGGTTCATGTTGATCGCGGCACACGCCGGTATAGACAACAGCACCTAAATCGGCGACATCAATCCCAGTTTCAACCATGGCTTTACGGGCAGCTTTAATCGCACCGTCGGACAATTGATGTCCTTTTGGCCACCAGCGGCGTTCAGTAATCCCAGTCAATGCGGCAAGCTGTCCCATAGGAATACGGAACTTTTGATACAAAGGAGCAAGACGAGACTCTAGCTCACTACTGGAAACCACAACAGGCGCCAGTTCATAGGCCAGGCTATTAATAAATACGCGGGAATATTTCATGAAACTGTTTTATTCGCTCACTAGAATGACTGACCAACAGGTCAGCTTTCAGTTGTTATTCGTCATTAATGCGACATTTGAACAAGAAAAGCTCGATGATTCAATAAAAAACCATCTTCAGTGTAAGACTTGTCTCACAGCGCAGGTTCCAAACACGACGGCCCTGAATTCACTATCACTAAACTTAAATGCGCTAATATAGAAATACTTCATAAAAAACATCACAGTACAGCATATTTTCAGACACTCAAAATTATACTGACATTTTTTGCGCTAAAATCAGCGAATTTCTTGGTGTGACGCTGTTTGCACAAAATTCACCCACGCAAACACCATATCCTTGTTCCTGCAAAAAACAAGCGCGATCTAAGATTAACCATTGCTCGAGTACAATGCGAAATAAATGCGCCACTAAATCGATGCGGCGAGTTAATTTTTGTCTTTGTCGCCCTATATCAACCCAAGCCTCAAAATCCCTATTTTTGGCTAAATTAACGGCCTTAGTCTCGGCCGCCCACAGGCAAAAATCAGTAAAACTGCCGCTCAACTGACTCTGCTTTAACGAGGGCAAAGGTAAATATTCGTCGATTTGTCGACATTCACGTTGCAGTGCATCAAAACCTAAGCGCCACGCGATTTCTTGATGGCGCAGCGCCTGTTGTTTGGGATTGGCGATCACACTCTGCTGCAGCGGTAACTGTAAATCATGGCGACTGAGTTTTAGGCTGCTCTGCTGAGCAAGAGTGGATAACGGCTGATAATGGCTCGCGTGAATTAAATGATAACAACAGGGGGAAATCGCCAGCGCCTGCGTGCCCGCCTCGGCCGCCAGCGTTAACAGCCGAACATGTAAATCACCGCAGGCATGCAACGCAACCGCTTGCTGCCGTGCGGTTAAGGGATTAGTTGTTAACGGATTGGTATTTGAGGCGCGTTGAGCTGGTGGTTCAACCGTGGTTATGGATGTGTTTGTCGCAGCATGCTCTGCACCAATAGCAAAGGCATCGGCACAAATAAAGGTTTGTGACAACTGCCACTTATCGGCAAAGGCCTGTCCTGCTTCACATAATGGCGCTTGCCATTCTAAGCTCACCACATCGGCGCCGCGGGCTTTGGCAATCAAGCGGCCCAAATGCCCTTTACCTGCACACCATTCCAGCACAGGTAAATTAAGCTGCGGTAAATGCTGCACAAAGGCGGTAATTTGCTGCCATTTACGACCTTTGATGTGTGCACTGAAATGCGCCTCATCGTCAAAGGACAAGCCATCTTGTTGAGCAACAGTGTTACCCGCAAGCGACTGTTCAGCCACGCCAGCCTTATCAGTAACCGTCTTATCGTTAAAAACCGTACGTTCGGAAATGGATGCGGTAAGCAATGACAAGTCCCAATCTTGGCCTAACGCCTTAAGATCGAGGCTTAATGCCGGTGACAGTGCCTTGACCAATAACGATTGCTCGGCATCGAGTCCATCGAGCTCATCGTCAGCCAGCGCCCACACAGCTTCGGCCAACTGCGGAAAATCCTGTGCCCAAGGTAAAGCGTTCACTTCAAATGCACGCACTTGCCACAGGGCTGCACTCTGTTCAAGCAACTGATTAAGTTCGCTAAATTGCTGTGAGTAAGTGAGTTGTTGCTGCAGGTTATCTTGGTTCACGTCATGCCCAGTGTAAAAAATACTTGTCTCACCTTAGGCCAAGGGAATGCGCCCTAAAGATGACTTTATGCGAAAAAATGTTAGTATCGCGGCCTTTAAACACTCAACCATGTCGTTAACTGAGAAGACTCAGTTAACTAGCCATAAGGCTCCAAAGGACACCTATGCTTTCACCTTGCGTCGCACGCTGCGGTTTAAATGACGAAGACTATTGCATGGGCTGCTTTCGACATATCGACGAAATCGTCAGTTGGCGCACGAGCAGCGAAGCGCAACAGGCGGCCATTTGCCAGCAACTCCCCGCCCGCAAAGCTTTATTTGAAGGCAGTGAAAACCAGCATATTTTAAGCCGTGATAAATGGTTAGCTGCCGAGGCGCGTTTAACCGACAAGGACTAAACCCGTCCGCTAACGCCACCTTCTCCGCAATATCATCCTGCTAAAAAACTACAAGACTATTTTTTCAGCATTGATTTCAAGTCAGCAAAGGGATTGTAGGTCGCCGCCGCTTGTTTCGTTTCTGTGGTGCTGCCGTAACGGATGAGTTCTTCGAAACGAGAATGTTCGTTATCGTGGCAGTACAGGCACAATAACTCCCAGTTTGAACCGTCTGACGGGTTGTTATCGTGGTTATGATCGCGATGATGCACTGTCAGTTCACTTAAGTTTTTTGGAGTAAACTCGCGGGTACAGCGGCCACATACCCAAGGATAAAGTTTTAACGCCTGCTCACGGTAACCGCCCTCACGCTTAGCTTTGTACTCCCGCGCATCGGCTAATACTTTGTCTAACTTACTCTGGCCTGGCACTGACGACATAGTGTAATCCCTAAAACAAACCCTAAAAAAATTGCCCCAAGGATAATCCGAGTTATCACTTGGGGCAATATCTCCCGCACTTTGCGGGTTAATGGTGCGCGATTTGTAGACGCAAATAGCTAAACCGACTTACGTTACTGGCTTACCTTGCTTAACTTACATTACTTAGCTTATGTGGGCATGATCGGCATTCGACAGATGCAAATAGTGTAAGTATTTTTCATACTGAGTCACCACATCCGCGAGGATTTGCTCTTCGGTATACCCCATCACATCGTAATGCTGACCACCTTGTTCTAAATACACTTCGGCGCGGTAATACAAGGTATTGCCCTGCTCGATTTCAGTCCCTATCGGGTTAGTGATGTCAAAACAACGGGTGCGTACTCCGTAAACAAAGGGCAAGTTCACCTCGTTGCTGATCACCAAACGTACGCGGCCATCTAAGTATTCGAGATCGGCCACTATGCCTTTGGCCATAAAGTGTTGACACACCTTAGACAAAGCAGGCGTAGCAACATTATTCAAGAACACTTGCGCTTCTTCATGGGTAGGATGCGACACGAGAACGCCAATGCGCTCTTCCCAGCTCATGTTGGTTTTGGCGTACTGCACACTGGTATTGTGCAATTGCACGCTGTTGATCTTAAGCCAGTCATTCTTCAGGGCTTTAAATAATCCCAGACACATGAATAACATCACCACGAGGAACGGCATGGCACTAGCGATAGCCGCCGTTTGCAGCGCCTGTAAACCACCGGCTAACAACAATACCGAGGCCACAACCCCTTGCAACAGTGCCCAGAAAATCCTCTGCCATACAGGCGCATTGTTATCGCCGCCCGAGGTCAGATTATCAATCACTAAGGACCCCGAATCCGACGAGGTCACAAAGAAGGTCACGACTAAACAAATCGCAATCCCTGAGAGTAAGGTCGGGAACGGCATGTGCTCGAAAAACACAAACAAGGCCACTGACACATCGGTATTCACCGCCTCGGCAAGGTAGGTTGCGCCTTGATTCATAATCGAATCAATCGCCGAATTACCAAACACTGTCATCCACAGGAAGGTCAGCGCCGATGGTACAAATAACACACCAATCAAAAACTCACGGATGGTACGACCGCGGCTCACGCGCGCAATAAAGGTACCGACAAAAGGTGACCAAGAAATCCACCAGCCCCAATAGAGTAAGGTCCAGCCGCCGAGCCAATCTTCCTTATGTTGATAGGCGTACAAGTTAAAGGTTTTGCCAACTAAATCACTTAAGTAACTGCCAGTGTTTTGCACAAAGGCCTGTAACAGCATGACAGTAGGACCCAAGATCAAGACGATAAGCAATAAGATAATCGCGAGGCCAAGATTGAGTTCGCTTAAACGCTTGACGCCTTTGTCGAGGCCAGAAAACACCGACAGCGTCGCGAGCAAGGTAATGCCGATGATCAAGCACACTTGCACTACAGCGTTATTAGGTAAACCTTCAAATAAATAACTTAGACCCGAGTTAACTTGCAACACCCCAAAGCCCAGTGATGTCGCCACCCCAAACATAGTGCCGAGCACGGCAAAGGTATCGACAATATGGCCAATAGGACCATAAATGCGTTCACCAATTAAGGGATAAAGGGCACTTCGTGGCAGTAGCGGTAACTTATGACGATAGGAGAAGTAGGCCAGACTCAATGCCACTACGGCATAAATCGCCCAAGCATGCAGTCCCCAATGGAAGAAAGTAATCTTCATCGCCTCTTTTGCGGCGGCGAGACTCTCAGGTGTAGCATCTGGCGGCGCCAGATAGTGCATTACAGGTTCGGCGACCCCAAAAAACATCAGGCCAATACCCATACCTGCCGAAAACAACATGGCAATCCAGCTTTTATAGCTGTAATCCGGCACAGAATGATCTGGCCCGAGTTTGATATCGCCGAAGCGACTGACCATGACGAAGATGATAAAAATCAGGAAAAACGCCACGCTCAGAATGTAAAGCCAACCGGCTTTCACTTCTATCCATGACTGTATTGATCTAAAAACGGTGTTAGCCTCTGTGGGCCATACTGCACAAATCATCACCATCAAGATGATGAAAAAGACCGACGAATAAAATACCGGCGGATTAATACTCGACTTGATCGACATTGACTCTCCCTATTTCTAGCGGGTTCACTCTCCAAATATCTCAGCGCACCAACGGAGAGATAGAACAAAACTTATACTCAAAATATGTTTAATGCTGCGGGGCTCATCTATGACCAGTATGGGCTCAATCCCACAGATCAATGCAACGACTCGCTATGGCTAAACGTGACAGGATCTGAAAAACGGGATTAACAACACACGACTTTGACAGCCGATGATTGATGGATAAATAGCGTTAACACCACTAAGGCAGTCAAAGCATGCCTTTAGCATAAAACAAATTTATAATTAGAATATTTAGCACAAAAAATGGCGACCATATTGGTCGCCAAAAAATTATACCACAAAAATCATCAAATTTAATTTTAAACGCTAAAACGCTTGAACCAACATCCGATTACTGAGTCGGTGTCTGCGAAATGCCAGCGGTTAAATTAAAGCGCATCGCCTCTTCAAACGACCAGTCGACCATGATTAAATCATCCCGTTTGATCAAGCTAGTCACGCCCGCCATTTGGTAACTCAATTGGAACAACACAGGCACCCAATCGCCCTCAGGCAACGCATCTAACAATGGCTGCGGCGGCGTATCTGTCATGATAAATCCCACCACAAAACTGCCATTCGCCTGTTTCACTAACACTGTCTTTTGGCTGGTCGGCTTGCCATCTCGATTCATCAAAGAGGCGATATCACGGATACTGCCATAAACCGACTTAAACAATGGGAAACGCATCAACTGGCGCTCAAGCCAACCATAAAGCCACACAATCGGACTGACTGAAAACAACAGGCCCACCGCAAAAACTAATGCCACCACCAGCATAAAACCGGCGCCAACAAAGTGTTGGTTAATCCCTACCAACTCTAAAATTACAATTCCTAAACCATCTAACGATACAAACAGCGACCAAAACAGCCACAAACTCAAGGCCATAGGTAATAGATTCATTAAGCCGCGGGCTAAGGTTTTCTTCATCACACTCTCATTCGGTCATAGGGATATAGTAGGCACAAAATATTTACGCAAAAAAACGCCACAAATGCTACCACAGAGTCACTTTTGCACCAGCACATGATGTAAGGTATCTGACTCTTATTCGTCTCAAGTGTAGAGATAGCGTTCAAAATCAGAGCCCACTCTGAGCCATTCTAAGGAAAGTAAAATGCGCGTAACCCGCTTAGATCATTTGGTCTTAACCGTAAAAGACATCGCCGTCAGCGTCGAATTTTATCAAGCCGTGCTCGGAATGAAGAAAGTGGTATTTGGCAATCAGCGTATTGCGTTAAGTTTTGGCGACCAAAAGATTAATCTGCACCAAGCGGGCGCCGAATTTGAACCTAAGGCCGCGACAGCCACGCCCGGCAGTGCCGATCTGTGTTTTGTAGTCAGCCATAACATAGAAGAAGTGATCGCGCATTTAAACGCTCTTCAGATTGAAATCATTGAAGGACCAGTGCTACGAACCGGCGCCACAGGCCGGATAAACTCTGTTTATATCCGCGACCCAGATTGTAACCTGCTTGAGCTATCAGAATATCTACCCGCCTGCACTGGGTGAGCGAATTGGGGTAAAGGTAAGCGAAGTTAGGAAAGAGTAATCGGTCAGTTCTGCGAGCACGCTGCAGCCAGAACTGCAGCGGCCGTTATACTGGTTCACTATCGTTTGCGATAAGACTCTCGACAGTTAGATGGCATTCATTGTCATTGTTTCTCCAATTGACTCGCCGCCCTTTCATTTAAGAAAGTATCCCTATAGGCTCAACGACGACATTAATGTCGTCAAGGGTCACTGTAGCAACAATGCCAATCCTCACGACCCCTCTAGCTGTTTGTACTGGTAGCTAAACTGCTATTGCCCCAAAGCAAGATAACTTTATCGTCAGTTGTGCAGCATGAATTGTCATTGTTTCCCCAGTGACTCGCCATAAACTCGTCCCTGAGGGCTCGACGGCTGCATCCATGCCGCCAACGGTCACTGTTGCAACAATGCCAATCCTCACTAACCCTCTCGCTTTTCATTCAGCTAAAAAGCTATTGATCCAAAGCTTGCTAGCATTTATTTAGTGAATCGAAAACTGACGAATGAATTGCCCTACAAAATCTCATCCATTTACCTAATGTTTGACCCTACCGTAAAGCGACTAACAATGTATGGGTATACAGTCGTATTTAAATTTAGATGCTTTTGAGTGTTTTACACTCATTAGTTTGCGCGTTTATCCAGCCTAAAATTAACAAAACCCTTTAAAATCATTTGTATATACTTTTCCAAAATTAGTTAATAGGTTTGGAAAACGCGCATGCACGTTTTTCCGGATGATGTATTTGATAAAAAGCTGATAAATTCTTTGCATACAGGTAGTTAAGTGTGCGCGTTTTCACTGGTCTAATGAGGTAAACGCGCATGCGCACTAATAAAATGTTAGATATACAGGGAGCTTGAGTGCCAATTTATATCAAAGTTGAACATTCGAATGAAAAGTTAGCTCATTTAGCAAAAGACCATTGGGAACTTCCTATCCAGATTCAAGAACTTGAAAGTTGGTTGTTGGAAAATCCTCTAAATCTAACACCTTCAAGTTATATTGCAGACGTTGGCTTTTCTATTAGAGAAAATGCTTGTGGCGGTGGCGCAATTTTAACCCCTAAAGCCATGAGTGTTATGGGGGAACTCGGTATTAAATTGTACTTATCTGAGTACGGTGAGTAATGTATAGCTAACAAGAAATTAAACAGGGATTAAAAACAGCGGGCTCTTCGCTTCGCTCAATTTTAGCCCACTATTTTTAACCCGTTAATCGAGCGTTAGGAGACAAAGTGAGTTCAGGAGTGGCGCAAGCTAATAAATTCTACGAGGAAGTAGCGAATACGCAAATCGTCTGGTTTGGAACACTACCCAATGACACACTGTTAGAATTTGACTTGCCCAATGATTCTGTTTCATTTCCCGTATGGTCATCAAAATCTAGAATCCTTCGGTTAAAAAAACTGAACCCAGGTTTACTTTCTAGTGTCGAGCCACGAGGAGTTAAATGGACTGAATTTAAAGAATTATTCGTACCACTCATTAATCAAAAAAATAGGGTTGTGGGGGTGAATTTAAGTGGTAAAAAACTGGTGGGTGCAGACATATCCGTTGAAACTCTAATCAGTCAAGTTGAGGCATTTTGGTAAATGTCTCCTAACAAGTTAAATCATCGGGAAATCCCTCGCAGGCCAAACAACGGCCAAAGCGCTCGGTCTTTCCGCTGTTTAAAGCGTTATAAAGCAAATAAACTCCGGCACTAGTAAGTAGAAAGTTAAGAGCTTTTGAGGTGGTTTAGCTGTACTTAGTTAATTCAAAATCAATGAGATAGGAAGGATCTATGAATTTAAGAAAGTTTGTAGCTCAAGACTCAACGGAAGTCATTTCATGGTTCTCAACTGAAAAGGAATCCCTACTTTGGGGTGGTTGGATGTTCGGTTGGCCACTTTCGGAAACTGAAATGGTAAACCGTAGTCAGCTTCCTGAAGTTGAGTTTATGGTTTTATCTAGTGGTAATGACAAGCTTGGCTTTATTGAGCTTCAGCACATCAGTGAAACTGAAATACGCCTGTGTCGAGTTGTCATTAATCCCGAATATCGTGGGCTTGGATATGGTAGAGCTTTAATCGCACTTTCTATCTATCGCAGAAGTTAGGAAATGTGAACAGTTCAAAATTGCTACCTTAGCTGTATTTACTGAAAACGTAGCAGCTTATAATTGCTACAAGTCATATGGCTTTATATCCGTAGACAAAGAGCCAAAGTTTAGAGAGTTTAATGGTCAGAAATGGCCTTTGCTACAGATGGAAACTGTTTTATAACTTGTAAATCAACAGATTACGAGAATGTTCGAAAGGTGAGTCATGGTGATTAGCGAGACGACCGTCCGCCCCATGGACGGGGCGGTCGAGCATCCACGGATGGACTTGAACAACATCCCAGTTTAACGGCCAGTTCGCCGTCCATGGCTCTCGTTCATAAGCTCAGAAACCCTAGGTTTCTATTCACCGCGTCGATGAGTAAATGCCATGGCAAGCCTTTATGAGTGGATACCTGCAAACGCTAAGTCCTCTGAAGCAACCTCTTCTCACGACGAATAAAAGCCTGCTCAAAGTACAGTTCAAAATACAGAGAAAAGAACAGCTCTAGTTAACCCGCTAGCGTCTTAATCCTCTCAAGTGTCTGCTGTGTCGCCAGATTTTGCGCTGCAAGATAATCCAATTTTAGCTGTTTGATGATGCCAGTAATCAAGACTAACTCCTGCTGTAACTGCGGAATTTTCGACATATCATGGGTGGGTAAATTGATATCGACGGTATCAAATAAATTGCCAAAATAGCTCGCCATGATCAGCACTTTATTGGCTTTAAATTCGATACTCAGCCCCGATCCGCGCGCCGTTTTACGGAATAACTGTTCCAGTTCAACGAGGCGTTCCATCACGGCAGGAGACAACAGATATCGCGCATAATGTTGGTCATGTGAATACACTTCAAACATGGCCTCAAAGGTCACGCTTTCGAGTTTCACTCTGGGTTTCTTTATGCCTGCCATGGTGTTACCAAGAGAGCCATAGTCTTGGCTGACGACGGTATGGGATTCAAAGCTAAAGGGCATCGTCATGATCACTACCCCACCTTTAAATTGGATCTTGTCTGACTTGCTGCCGCGGGATTTTAAGGTTAATTCGCAAAATTC
The DNA here is from genome assembly GCF_001887095.2 of Shewanella sp. SACH. Classification (NCBI taxonomy): domain Bacteria; kingdom Pseudomonadati; phylum Pseudomonadota; class Gammaproteobacteria; order Alteromonadales; family Shewanellaceae; genus Shewanella; species Shewanella sp. SACH. The sequence continues at coordinate 557,165 of NZ_MPDG02000001.1, read as the reverse complement.
GAAGCTGATATCCTCTACCTTGCCGCGAATATGATCCTCTGATTGTTGCTTGCTAAAACGGGGCATAAGTTCGAAATCAGCCACTGAATCAAGGTTGACACAGGAGTCGGGGCTATAACGGTAGTCCCCTAGTTTTTTGAGTAAAACAGGCAATATTTTATATTTGTAATGGCGCTTATATTGCATTTCAGGCAGATGAACCCACATCAAAATGCCGGCGAGGACGATCAGGCTCAAAATGGTTGGGTCATGGTTAGAGGCTAACGAGATTAAATCAAAAGCCAGTGCGGGCAGGCACAATAGCCAACCTAGACGCTTCGCCCATTTTTTACGGGAGAGTTTAGTTTCAAGCTTTTCAATTCGATAGGCTTCTAGCGGCGCTAATAGCTGCAATAGCTCGGCTTTAGCGTCCTCGGACAGTGGCGGTAATTCAGCGCGGGGGAAATCAGCGGGTAAATTCGCTTCAGAAATATGATTTCGAATACTTTTAAGGGCTTCGAAACCTTGCTTTAAAGAATACAATAATGGGCTCATCAACTTATCCATGTTATCGCCGACACAGCGCCCATTCCGTTGCGCTGCGAACCCCAAACCTTAGCGGTAACAAATAGGGGTGGCGGTTAAATTCTGAGATTAAGGTGCTGTGATATCAATCCACAGCTAAACACAAAAACGCTAGCACTTAGGCTTCGACTGCTTTCACTATCTAGGTCTACCGCCCTTTTCCAGCAGCTAAAGTTTGTTGCAAGCATCAGATTAAACAAAGGTTAATTTATTGTAAACACAAAAATGACCTTCTTTATTCGCGGTACTGATCCAGAATGCCAGTTCACACTCCAATTTAACTATCCAATTTCACAATCCATAGCCCAAAATCCTAGCTCACTTCTCTATCTCACGATCCTAGCTCAGCATCCTAAAAGCAAAACGCTCCACAGAGACTGCGGAGCGTTGTATTCAGGCATTACAACAGCAGATTAATGCGTGTGTTAGCTTTTCATGTCCTTTTCCATATCTTCGTAGGAAGTATGGCGAACGTCTTTGCCTTTCACATAGTAGATGATGTATTCACAGATATTTTTACAACGGTCGCCAACACGCTCAACCGCACGCGCCGCCCACAGTACGTCTAAGACGTCAGGGATAGAACGCGGATCTTCCATCATATAGGTCATTAACTGGCGGATAATGCCTTCGTATTCACGGTCAAGCTTGGCATCTTCTTTGTGCAGCTCTAACGCAGTATCGGCATCCATACGGGCCAAAGCATCTAAGGTCGCGTGCAACATACGGGTCGCGTGACGGCCCATATTTTCAATGCTAACCAGTAAAGGTTGTTGATTATTCAAACGCTTATCTAACGCTGCTTTAGCGATACGCACGCAGGCATCACCAATACGCTCAAGATCGGCGATAGTTTTTGAGATGGCGATAATCAGGCGTAAATCGCTGGCCGCAGGTTGACGCTTGGCGATAATACGGGTGCACTCTTCGTCGATAGACACTTCCATACCATTGACCTTGTGATCGCCCTCGATAACACGCTGGGCGAGTTCCGCATCCAGTGCACTGAGTGCGTCAATGGCTTGCTCGAGCTGACGTTCAACCAAGCCACCCATAGCGAGTACGCGGTTACGGATATCATCCAGCTCAGCGGTAAACTGTCCTGAGATGTGCTTACTTAAATTCATGTTTTCCATTTAGCCAACCTTTTACTTAACTGTTTACCAAGCATGCTCAAAGCCTGCGGTTGCGGCTTTATCCGATAGCGACCGAGCTGATTAACCGTAACGTCCTGTGATGTAATCTTCGGTCTTACGTTTTTTCGGCGTGGTGAAAATCGTATTGGTATCAGCGTATTCAATCAATTCGCCCATATACATAAAGGCCGTTTGATCCGATACCCGCGCCGCCTGTTGCATGTTGTGAGTCACGATAACCACAGTGTATTTAGTCTTAAGCTCGGTTATCAGCTCTTCAATCGTCAATGTCGAAATCGGATCGAGTGCCGATGTGGGTTCATCGAGTAATAACACTTCAGGCTCGATGGCAATGGCACGGGCAATTACCAGACGTTGTTGCTGACCGCCAGATAAACCAAAAGCGTTATCGTGCAATCTGTCTTTCACTTCGTCCCAAATCGCCGCGCCGCGCAGTGAACGCTCGGCCGCTTCGTCGAGTTCACGACGGTTATTCAGCCCTTGCAATCTCAAACCATAAACGACGTTTTCATAAATCGACTTAGGAAACGGATTCGGGCGCTGGAACACCATGCCCACGTTACGGCGCAGGGCCGCGACGTCGATTTTCTTGTCGTAAATATTCTGGCCATGCAGCAAAATTTCACCGTCGATATGGCAGTTATCCACCAAGTCGTTCATGCGGTTAATACAACGCAGCAGCGTCGATTTACCACAACCACTGGGGCCGATAAAGGCGGTCACTTGCTTCTTGGGGATCTTCATCGATACATTAAACAGCGCTTGTTTACTGCCATAGCGCAAGTCTAAGTTACGGATCTCCAACGCGGTGTCGGTCTGGCTTAAGTTCGCTAAATCAAAGTTATTGGTTTTCATTGCTGTCGAATCTATAGAAATCATATTCAGTCCTAATACTTTCAGGATAATCGCTGATTAGTGCTCAAGCGAACGATATTTTTCACGCAAGTGGTTACGTACGCCAATGGCCGTCAAGTTGAGTGCCACAATCACAGACACCAGCAAGAAGGAAGTTGCATACACCAGAGGACGTGCCGCTTCAACGTTAGGACTCTGGAAGCCCACATCATAAATATGGAACCCTAAGTGCATGAACTTACGTTCTAAATGCACAAACGGGAAGTTAAAGTCCAGTGGTAATGTTGGGGCTAATTTCACTACACCTACCAACATCAGTGGTGCCACTTCACCGGCGGCGCGGGCGACCGCTAAAATCAAACCCGTCATGATAGCTGGGCTCGCCATTGGGATCACAATGCGCCACAGTGTCTCAGCTTTCGTTGCGCCCAGTGCCAAACTACCTTGACGCACCGCACTTGGGATACGGCTCAAACCTTCTTCGGTCGAAACGATAACCACAGGCAGAGTCAAAATCGCTAAGGTCAATGCCGACCAAATCACCCCTGGCGAACCAAAGGTCGGTGACGGTAATGCTTCAGCGTAAAACAGTTGGTCGATAGAGCCGCCCATCATGTAGACGAAGAAACCTAAACCAAACACGCCATACACGATTGATGGCACACCCGCTAAGTTAATTACCGCAATACGGATCATCTTAGTGATTGGGCCTTTCTTAGCGTATTCATGTAGATAAACTGCCGCAACCACACCAAATGGCGTCACGATAACGGCCATCAACATCACCATAAACACAGTACCGAAAATCGCCGGGAAAACGCCGCCTTCGGTGTTAGCTTCACGCGGGTCGTCACTCACAAAACGGCCAATACCGACGAACCATTTACCAATTTTACCGATCAGGCTTAAGTGGTTCACATAGGTCACATCCAGCACTGTGTCTAGCTTAAGCTCGACTTCTTCACCGCGCATATCACGCACGATTACTGAATCTCGTGCCGCGTCATCACGCAGGGCAAATAACTCTTTTTCAAGCACTAAGTAATCTTTTTGCAGTTGCGCTCGCTTAGCCACTAAGTCAGCTTTATTGCTGTCGGTCAGCTCGCCATCAAGCTCGTAACGACGCTCCTGTAAACGCAGCTTTTCAATAGCGTAGTTAATCGAGCCAATGTCTTGCTTCTGCAAATCTACCGCTTTGTCCGATAAGGCCACAGCGCGGTCGATATGCTCCATTAAGGATGACTCAATCGCATCGTTGACTAAATCCAGACGCTTGCCATTTTCAATCACAGCGATTGGATAGCCGTAGAAGTTACCGTTTTTAGCCCGCTCAATCATGGCGACATCGCTTGGCGTTGAACGGCTCAGAATGTCAGTGCCTAATATCCAGCGGAAATCTAGCCCTACAAACTCACGGTTACCGGTTTTCACTAAGTAACGGGTCACGAACTCGCCAGGATGCTCTTTAAACACATGGCCCGCAGCAATCAAACGCTCAGTCGGTACTTCTTCCCTATCGTAAACTTCACCAATTAAGGTCGAACGTACACCCGTGTTATCTTCGAGTTCCCACTGGTAAACCGTTGCTGGCCAAAAGTAACTTAAGCCACGCCAAGCGATTAACAGTAATAAGCCTAAGACGGCAATCAAACTGATGCTCACCGCACCGCCCGTCATCCATATCCATGGCGAGCCTGATTTTACCCACTTACCCATTGCACAAACCTCTCAAGGTCACTGGCGAAATAGTATTTAATGTCATTGTCTTATCCCCGTTACAGCGAGCTATAGCGTTCACGTAGACGCTGTCTCACCACTTCTGCAATGGTGTTAAAGAAGAATGTAAAGATGAATAGCACGAACGCCGCGAGGAAGAGCACACGGTAATGCGAACTACCGATAGCCGACTCAGGCATTTCAACCGCAATGTTTGCTGCCAAGGTTCGCATCCCTTCGAACACGCTCCATTCCATAATGGCGGTGTTACCGGTGGCCATCAGTACGATCATGGTCTCGCCCACAGCGCGGCCTAAGCCCATCATGATGGCCGAGAAAATACCCGGACTTGCGGTTAACAACACCACGCGAGTTAGAGTCTGCCAAGGCGTCGCACCTAAGGCTAAGCTACCGTTCGATAAATGACGTGGCACAGAGAAAATCGCATCTTCCGCGATAGAGAAAATCGTTGGAATAACAGCAAAGCCCATGGCGATACCTACTACCAGCGCGTTACGTTGGTCGAAGGTGATGCCCAGTTCGTTGGTGATAAATTGACGAGTATTACCATCAAACAGCGCCACTTCGATGATAGGGCTGACCGCAAAAGAGAACCAACCCACGAAACAGACCACAGGGATCAACATCAGCTCTTGATACACTTCGGGTAAACGTTGTTTCCAAATGGCAGGTAACTTACTCCAGCCATAGGCCGAAGCGAGAATCGAGGTCGGCAACAGGGTCAGTAAAATCAAGATACCGGGGAGATGTTCTTCAATCAGCGGCGCTAACCACAGACCCGCCAAGAAACCTAAGATAACCGTTGGTAAGGCTTCCATGATTTCGATGGTCGGTTTCACTAAACCGCGCACCTTAGGCGACATAAAGTAAGCGGTGTAAATCGCACCGGCAATGGCTAAAGGCACAGCAAATAACATGGCATAAAATGCCGCTTTCATTGTGCCGTAGGCCAATGGCATTAAGCTCAGCTTAGCTTCGAAATCATCAGAACCCGAAGTCGATTGCCATACGTATTTAGGCTCAGGATAACCTTCATACCATACCTTGTCCCACATGGCGCTCCATGACACTTCTGGGTGTGAGTTTTCCACACTGAAGATATGCAGCTTTTTGTCCGCTTCAACGACTATGCCGTTTGAGCGTGGGGTAAAGCCCATTTTACCGGGGTTTTTAAGGTCGAATTTTTCGTCAAACAGTTCACGATGACTCGTGGTGTAGAGCAATGTCAGCTCGCCCTCAGGGCTCACAGTCGCAAAACTCTTACGGTAGAATTCAGAGGTAATGGACTCAATAGGCGGTAAGTCATCAAACTGGCGGATTTCTTGATATAAACGCCCTTTTGGACCACTGACTTGGAAGTACTGGGCCACAATACCTGTGTCGTAGCTGACCAGTAAGGAACTTGCGCCCGCCAGCAAAGCCACGTTATTCACTTGGGCTTTAGCACGTTCAACATCAATCACCTGCAGCAGATCTAAGCTGTCAGTATCACGGATGTCGTACACGAAGATTTTATTGCCAGTTTGCAACATCAATTGACGTTGATCGGGCGTCATCAGCTCATGGGAGACTTTCTTCGGTGCATCTTGAATTTGTGACGTCGTAGACACCCACTCCACTTCTTCAGTCATCATGTTCTCTTGCCCTTCGAGGCGAGTCAGGCGCCAAACGCCGCTCTCATCTTGATAGGCAAAGCTCATTTTGTCTGAACTGTAGGTGAAGGTCAGTTTATGAATCGCACTGCCCGTTTCATCGACTGTAATTGGGGTTTCGCCTGCGGGATAACGCAGTTTAGGCGTGATTAAGCGCTTGTTGTTTGGATAACTTAAACCAAACTCTAGGCCAGCCACTAGGACCTGACCATTACTTAATCCCAGCGCAAAACGCTGTTCGCTCGGCACGGCAACGGCGGCACTGGTCACAGTCACGCCCGCTGGCAACGGCGGTGTAAAGCTAGAAAGTAGGCTACCGTCGGCAACGGTATAGAAGTCCACTTGGCCATCAACGGCTACACGGTACATCACCTCATTTTGCTCTTCAGCGCCCACCATTAAAGTAGGTACATCCGCGTGTTGATAGCTCACCGTCTTAACCGGCGTGACATCAGCACTATCGAAAATGGGTTTAATCACATACAACAGATAAAAGAAGATCAACAATAAGGCGACAAACACCATAGTGCCGCCGATAGTGACGCCGATTTGCGCCGCTTTATCCTTAAATGCCCTGCGATTCGAGCGTCCGCCTTTAAGCATACTGTGCGATGCAGGACCAGGTTGAGTGACCTGACTTTCCATTAAGAACCTCTATTATTAATAGCCAGCGAGTTTTTTCGCTAGGATTTGCCGAGTGCTATGCTTACACTGTTTGAACGTAAACTGAGCAATAACAACATCCTTTATTCTAAGTGCGTTGGATTATATGACGCAAAGATGACAGTTGTGTTACACCCCGTTTTAAAACAGGTGCCTTTTACAAAAAATAGGAGTCAGTCACTATGCTACGATATTTAATCACACTACAAGCACCTGATAGAAAAGGATTAGTAGAACAAATCGCCCATGCGGTTAGCCGTCACGGCGGCAACTGGCTCGACTCGGAATTGCGCCATATCGACGGTATCTTTGCCGCAATTCTGTTACTTGAAGTGCCTTCACTGCGTATGGATGAGCTTATTGAGGCGCTGGAGTGCATCGATAGCCTCACCCTCACCTATGCCAAAACCTCGGTCGCGCTTAAACCCATCAAACGCTTAAGCTACAACCTAGTAGCCTATGACAGACCCGGACTCGTGCTCGATATCTCAAATAAGATCAACGCCCTTGGCATCAATATCGAGCAGTTTAGTAGCCAATATGAAACCGCTGGCCACACAGGTATCGCTCTGTTTCGGGCGACTATCGGCCTTGGACTCACAGATCTCGCCCAAGAAGAGCAACTGGTAGCATCCCTCTATGCTCTGGGTGATGATCTCGTGCTCGATAGATTAAGCCGTTAACCTTTACGACGAGCGAACACTTAGCACATTTAGTGAGTACATTTGCCATAGCACTTTCAAACAGCACTTAAATGGCACTTAAAACGCTTTTTAAAAAATGCATAAAATAGAAACGCCGCTAAGCAGATGCCAGCGGCGTTTTTGTTTAAGTCACTTTTTGATGCCGAGATTTGACTAAGTAACGCAGCGGCACTTGGGAGATCAGCATCCCCAGCAACATCAAGCCACAGCCGAATAATGCCCGCACACTCAAACTCTCATCGAGGAAAATAATACCGCCAATGGCCGCAAATACCGTTTCTAAACTGAGGATAATCGCTGCATGGGCAGGATGCGCATTTTTCTGCGCCAACACTTGCAAGGTATAAGCAATTCCCACCGAAATCAGCCCAGCATAGAAAAGTGAACCCCAAGCCGCCATCACGCCGTCGAGCGTGGTGACTTCAATTACCGCCGACACCATCAAACTCAGCACGCCGCAGACAAAAAACTGCATCATGGCTAACACCACGGGCGAAATCCGCTTGGCAAAATGATCCACCGCCAAAATGTGCAATGCCCAAAACAAGGCGCCCACCAACTGCAAGGCATCGCCATAACCTATGCTCATGCCATCTTTAACGCTTAAAAAATACAAACCGACCGCGGCAATCGCGCAGCCAAGCCAAGTATTCAAGCCGGTCGTATGTTTTAGCGCTAACCCAAGCACAGGCACTAACACTATATATAGGCCTGTGATAAAGCCCGCGTTCGCTGCTGTGGTGTATTGCAAACCGACCTGTTGAAATGACGCGCCCGCAAACAGTAAAACCCCAACCAGCAAACTGCCGCGCACTAAATCCTTTGGCGCACTCACATGCAGCTTATTTTGCCGACGCAAGTACCACACCAAAGGCACTAAGCTAAACGTCCCCATTAAAAAGCGAATACCATTAAACGCAAAGGGGGAAAGATGTTCCATGCCTAAGGTTTGGGCGACAAATCCAAAGCCCCAAATCGCGGCGGCAAGCAGTAATAACAGGTTGGCAGGCAAGATAAATTCTCAGCGAACAAAAAGATCACAAGATTACCTAGCCGCGTGAGACTTGTCCAAACATGTTGCAACTTTGTAGTTGAGCTGTCTCTTGGAGCGGTTACTTTTTCGCTTGCGACTGCAAGCGCTTAGCTTGACTGAGGATCTCATTTAAAAACACGGAATCCGTTTGTTTTGCCAGTAGCACGGCTTTATCGGAGGCTTTTATCGCCTGCTCAAGCTGCCCATCCAGATCATAGGCGGTCGCTAAACTGTCCCATAACACCTCTGAATTGGGGAACACCCGCGTCCCCTCTGCGAGAATTTCAACGCCCCAAGCCGTTTTTTGTTCATAAGTCGCTTTGAGTCCATAAACATTATATTGCTGAGCAAAGAGTGGAAATTCATAGCCAAACTCAGCGCTCTTTTGTCGATAGAAGTGTTTTAGGTCCTTGAGTGGCATAACGGCAATTTCAGGCACAGCATTCCAACCGGCAAAAAGGGTCTTTAACGCCTCAATATTGCCAACAAGCGGCGTACTGTCGTGGGTTTCATCGGGGAAATGTTTGTAAAACCAATGCAGTTGCTTTGATGCGTTACCCGTTGAGTTTGCACCTAAGCCGTCTTGCAACTGCTTAATTTGCGCCGCAATCGCGCTCGCCATTTCATTGGGCTCACTTGCCATACTCAAAAACCAGCGCAGTGGTTTTGCACGCTTAGCTGGTAATAACTCTGCCGACTTAAGCACTAGCCAATCACTGTCCCACCATAAACTGGGACTGATTGAAATCACTGCATCAAATTGGCTATTAGGCGTCATAGCGACATATACCCAAACAACCTGAAGATGCAGGATTCAGCGGGAGTTTAACGCACTTTAGGCAAGGCGGTTATTTGCGGACCTAGCGGGCTAAGTTAAAAATAACCAACACAGCATAAAGTGCGTTAAAACCCGCCGG
>NZ_MPDG02000001.1:84833-547873 GCF_001887095.2 Shewanella sp. SACH | reverse complement strand
CGGTTATTTGCGGACCTAGCGGGCTAAGTTAAAAATAACCAACACAGCATAAAGTGCGTTAAAACCCGCCGGGACGGAGCGCCAAGGGCACTCCACTTCCGTGTTGCATCAATTTAAAAGGTGGCCGACATTCTGTCATTGATGCGCCTTGAATTGAAGCACCCTTGGCGCTCTGAAACTCGTATCTTCAGGTAGCTTGGGTATAACAGCTAAACAGCCCAGCGAAGGAATGACCCGTGAGTATTTGATAATCTGAGGTGCGGTATTTTTTGCCTAATGTACTGAGCAGCTCTTGCTCTAAAAATTGCCTGAACTGTTCAGCACCACCGGAGCTGTCTTTAAATTTATCGATTTGAGTCGGCGTGAAATACTTCATCCGTTGATCCGAACTCACGCCAACGGTGATCATTTCCGGAATAATGGCATAAGTACTTAAAAAACCGACGTTCGCCGCCACATGCTCAAATTGGGTAGAGCCATCTAATACGATTAATACCGGATAGTTAAAATCGTTGGAATGCGCATAGGTATCTGGCAAATGGATTTGTAAGTTGATGTCATCATTCAAAATTTCTGAATGAATTACCGTCTTATCCGTCTGTGCGAAGACAGCCGTTGAAAAGAAGAACATCAGCACTAAAACCAACCGCATAAGTACACCTCCATTTGTAATGCTGGGTAACTTACTGGTTTTCATCATAAGACTCAAATCATTACCCTCAAAAGTCTGATTAAGATGATGGAGTTGAGTAGAGTTTACAAAGACTCACTCAATCAGCTCATTCAATCGACTAATTCAATCGACTCTGGTCATTAACGGCATTAATCGGCTCGCTTATCGATTCACTTATCGAGAATTCCTATCTAAACTGGCTTGGATAATCTTGTATACTGACGGCCACGCAATGACGATATAACGAAAGTGTGCACTAGACCGCATGATGAGCGACTAAGCTGCACCAGAACGCAACACATTAGGATTACCATGTTAGGAACGCTAAAGAAGATGCGCGTACAGTTAGATGACGCGCAACAAGTGCAATATCAACTCGTTGTCGGTGATGAGTTACTCCCGCTCAATCCATTGATAGGCAAGCAATTAACCTTGACCCACACGGGCAATATCTTCTGCTGCAACTGCGGTAAAAAGAGCAAGAAGAGTTACTCGCAGGGCCACTGTTTTGTCTGTATGCAAAAGCTGGCGAGTTGCGATATGTGCATCATGAAGCCGGAAACTTGTCATTACGACCAAGGCACTTGCCGCGAACCCGAGTGGGCCCAGAGCCACTGTTTTGTGCCGCATTATGTGTATTTGGCCAATACATCGGGCGTTAAAGTCGGCATTACTCGCCACACTCAGCTGCCCACCCGTTGGATTGACCAAGGTGCCACCCAAGGTTTGCCGATTTTTAAAGTGTCAACAAGACAACTCTCAGGTCTGGTCGAAGTAGAATTGGCGAAACTGGTCAACGATAAAACCCATTGGCAAGCCATGTTAAAGGGCCACGCCGACGATATCGATTTGAATGCGAAAGCCGCAGAACTGATCCCGCAAATTGAGGCTAAGCTGCACGAAATCGGCATGCAGAAAGGCGATTACAGTATCGAGCGTTTAGATGAAACGATTCAGCCGATTCATTATCCCATCGACACCTTTCCGAAGAAGATCACTTCCCACAACTTCGATAAAAACGGGGTGGTGAGCGGGATTTTGCAGGGAATTAAAGGTCAGTATTTAATATTTGATACCGGCGTGATTAACATTCGTAAGTTTTCATCCTACGAGATCAGCGTCGAGCACGACTGATAGCCTGAAATCGAAACGGGACTTACCCCGTTAAAATGAAAAAGCGCGGCAGTTTTCACTGTCGCGCCCTTTATTGAGATGGCTGTCACTAAAATACCATGCCTCACCATTCAAAAATGGGAGCTAGCGCCACAAATGTGGGACCGAGCCGCTCAATTACACACTAATCCCGTTTATCTGACGAATGCTTCTATCAAGATGCTGATTCACTCAGGCCAGAACTGAAACGAAGCAAGACTAAAACGCTAACTAAGGTGCCACATTAACCGATGGTATATTGGCCACCATGCTGGCAATTAAACTGTCGAAGTTTTCGGTTAGCTCATCCATCTTTTTAATGTTGCCAAAACCTTGGGCAAGGACACGCCAAATGGGCTCGTCACCGCCGCCCTTTATTTTAGTCGGCTTAAACAGTGCTATCACCACAGTGCCTTTGTCATACTTTTTAGTGTTCACACCGTCGGTCGAAAGCCCAGCAACCAAGCCTGTTACCGCCAGAATTTGCTCATCACTCATTTCAGTGCCCATGGCGACGCCAAACCCGACCTGAAAATCCGCCAGTTGTGGATCTTCAACCCAGCGATATCCCTTATTCTGCAAACTTTGTTTGAGTACATCTTGCATGTGCTGCAACACTTGCTGGGGCTCTAAGCGCTTGTCTGTGATAATTTTTTGAAACTTGGGATGCCAAGTGTACGTCATGGCAGTTGGTGGCAATTCACTGAGATCGCCAGACATCACGACTGTGGTTCGCAGCGGCTGCGCCGCGTTATCCGTCACAGTCACGCACCCAGTAAGACCTAAAACGCCCGTGAACAGCAGCACTAACACAGCTAAATATCTATTGAGCACTCGGCTAATATCTAGATGTAGTCCTCGACTTAGGCTTAGATCCTGCCTTCGACTTAGGCCCCGATTAAGCTCTCCACTTCGCCCTCGATGTAACGCGTTATGCAGCGGATTGATCATGCACTGTTCCCTCATTTTATAAAATTCTGTCTAAGGATAGTCGCTATTGCTAAAACTGAAAGTTGATATGCATCATAGTGTTAAATCAGCATATTCCAATATAGATTGATGTTCTCGCCATCACTGGGAAATCACCAGCCTGCGCTAATACTCTCCATTCAATATTGAGCCTCTTAGTGCTTCAACCTATTTTGTTATTCTTTTTCGTTTATAAACTCGCTATGCCGTATAGGCGCGGCAATATTTAACCGCTAGAATGCCTCGCCTGCGCTGCAATCAAACGCCTGCTAGCTACACAGTATTGCGCAAGCAGATGCGTCGGTCGCAGCCGAAATGTCGCCATTAATCACAATGCCATACAACGAAAATGAAAGGTGTGAGATCTATCTATGGAGTTAATACTCGCTATCGCGCTATTCGCCTTCTCATCGGGGATCACCCCAGGGCCGAACAATATTATGCTGATGACCTCAGGGGTTAACTTCGGCGTAAAACGCAGTATTCCGCATCTGCTGGGAATAAGCCTTGGCTTCCCAACCATGATCCTCGCGATCGGCTTGGGCTTAAGCGCGCTCTTCCAAAGCTATCCTATCATCCATCAAGTGATTAAAGTCGTCGGCATAGGTTACCTTTTGTATCTGTCTTGGCTTATCGCCAACAGCAGTAGCAAGATGGAAGGCAAAGCCATTGCCAAACCCTTCAGTTTTATCCAAGCTGCGGCGTTTCAATGGGTGAATCCTAAGGGCTGGATCATGGCGGTGGGCGCGATTGCAACGTTCACATCAGTACAGCAAGATTTAACCCCACAGGTCATCACTATCGCGACAGTATTTTTATGTGTCGCCTTCCCCTGCGCCATTGTGTGGCTCGGTTTTGGCGTGGCCCTTAAGCGCATTTTAAAAAATGAGCGCCAACAGAAGATCTTCAATATCACGATGGCAGTCTTGCTTGTGGCGTCTATCATCCCTATGATCGCCCCCTAATTTTTGTCAGCACGAGTCACGACCACCATGAACGAAATCGACATGATCATTGAACAAACCGACAACTGGGTCAAAAAAGTGATCATGAAATACAATATTTGCCCCTTCGCCAGACAAGAAGTCGAGCGCGGCAGTATTCGGTATCTAGTGGTGGAACAAACCAAAGTCAAACTCGTGCTTAAGGCATTAATCGAAGAGTGCCAATACCTCGACGCCCACCCCGAAGCCGAAACCACACTGTTTATTCTGCCCCGAGGTTTTGAGGGCTTTTATGCCTATCTCGACCTCGTCGACATGGCAACCGATACGCTTATCGAGCATGAGTACGAAGGCACATATCAACTCGCCACCTTCCACCCAGACTATTGTTTCGATGGTGAACCACAGGACGGGGCAGCCAACTTCACCAACCGCGCTCCCTATCCAACCCTGCACATCATCCGCGAAGCCAGCATGGAACTCGCTCTCGCCAGCTACACAGATCCCGAAACCATCCCTGAACGCAACATTGCCTTTTGCGAACGCAAAGGCAGCGACTTTTTCGTTAAGCTGTTAGCAGAGTGCATGGGGAAATAGCTTAAGCGCCTCAGAAATAACTGAGGCCAACTGTCACTGTGGTAACAGTGCTCTTTCAAGGGATCTTCGAAGCATTTTATCTTGTATTATGACTTTTCTGACGCTTCCTATTTCTCTTCATTTCTTCCTCTACAGCTTCTTTTGCCTCTTTTATGTCGGAGAAATGATCGAATTGATATTGAACTAACTTTTGATATGAATGACTTCTGATGAGGTAAAAAGCACTGAATAGCATCAAACTGTTAATTGAAAAAAACATCAATAAGTCGGCTGTTTTTGCCATTAACAATGAAGGAATTGAGATAATTGATAATAGCAATGCATAGTATTCCAGCACTTTCCAGCAAACAAAAGATCCTCTTGTCACGCCAAAGTTTATCATGCTGAATAGAATGGCCATGAATGATAAAATACCAACCATCCACTCAGGGCCAACATCTAAGTGCATAGAAAAAACTGTAATGCAAGAAATCGCAGTAGCTAGAGTCAGCAACATAGTTACCACTAAAAAAACAGCTATCCATTTTTTCGTTGGAAAAAAACCAACAATTTCATCATCTTTATTTTTTAACATTACTCTGTCAACTCTTCATAAATACCTATAGCAAGTGAATTAACATTACCCGACAATGCACTACCAGTAAAACTCATAGACGCTCCAACAGCATCTTTAAGTAGAAATTTTAATGCTTGGATAATCTGTATCTTAAAATAACAAGAGTGAAGCAACCGCATTTAATTTGTATAGACACTAGTCTTTTAAAACAAAAACTTGGGCAAGTCTTTATCCCAAAACATCAAAAGCACTACGACTCAGTTTGCCCCTAAAGTCTGAGTGACAATGAAGATCAACGTATCTACCTGTTCGTCTATTGAGTGAATCCACAAAGTCTCGCCGCGTTGAATTAAAGCAGCGGCATCATCCGCAATGGCAAATGACTGGATACCTATTAATAACTAAAGCGTGTCATCATTAGTTACACCTGCAATATTGCAACTGTAACCACAGTCCAATATGTTCAGTTCATCAGATTGTTTCAGACTGTTATGCGACAAATCCACACTCAGTGATGCGCCGTGCTAAATACTGCCGTCTGTTTTGACAAACGAACACCGGCCCCCTGTTTCGCCAAGGATTTTCAACATTTGATAAAGGACTAAAATCACATGCTCAATATGCTAAATCCGCTACGTAATGCGCTGGCTTTATTGGTGTTCGGCTGTTGTTATCCGAGCGCAGTATCTGCTGCCACTCAAGATGACACGGCGCAAAATGACAGCATTAGCCGCGTCGAGCACGGGCTTTCCAGCTTAGTGGTTGCCAAAGGCACCTCAGCGCAAAAGATGAACCTTGTGGATCGGATGCAATATTATCGGGTGCCTGCGGTCAGTATTGCGGTCGTCAATAATGGCCGCATTGAATGGGCTCGGGCTTATGGCGTCAATATTGCGGGGAAAGACGGCGCTAACGATGCGCAAAGTACAACACCAACAACATTATTTCAGGCCGCATCCATCAGTAAATCCCTCACCGCAATGGCAGCATTGCATCTGGTTGAACAAGGAAAACTGCAACTGGACGGTGATATCAACAACCAATTGCACAGCTGGAAACTGCCTGACAATGAATTTACCAAAGAGCACAAAGTCAGCCTACGACAATTGCTTAACCACAGTGGCGGCATCAATGTTCATGGCTTTAAAGGTTATGCCGATGGCCAGCCTCTGCCCGACTTATTGGCGGTGCTAAACGGTGTTGCTCCGTCCAATACCGATGCAATTCGGGTCGAAGCCGTACCAGGTACCCAATGGAGCTATTCTGGTGGTGGTTACACTATCGCCCAATTGATGATGATTGAGGCCAGCAAACAGGATTTTCCGCAATTACTGCAACAAACCCTCTTTTCTCCTTTAGATATGCAGCACAGTTTCTTCGCACAAACCTTACCAGCCGAAGCGCGCAGCAATGCCGCAGCAGGACATAATGAAAATGGCGCTGCAATAACTGGGTTGTGGCATCAAAACCCCGAGCTGGCGGCGGCAGGTCTGTGGACGACGGCGACGGATTTAGCCAAAGTCATCATTGAAGTGCAAAAGTCAGCGGCGGGAACGTCCAATAAAATACTCTCAGCGGATATGACCAAAACCATGTTAACCCGACTATTGGGTGAAACCGGCCTTGGCTTTTTTGTTGAACAACTGCCAGACCGGATAAGCTTTAGCCATAGTGGCGGCAATGAAGGCTTCCGCAGCCAATTATATGGTTATACCCAAACCGGACAGGGAGCAGTTGTGCTGACCAACGGCGATAATGGTGCCGCCTTAATAAAGGAAATTCTGGCCAGTATTTCAGCCGAATATGACTGGCCAGAATTTAAAGTGACAGAAAAGTAAGCTGCTTAAATGAGGCATTAAATAACAGCACATTGAGCAGTTATGCGAAGAGAAACAGTACACTGCCAGACGCCAGACTAAAACCCATTTAGCTGGCGGCTCGCTTTAAAATAGCGACGAAAAAATCGCAGCGATGATCGCCACAGAAAGCGCGAATAAGTCTTAACTCATTTAATTAGCAGGTAAAAAGATAAGCCTGTTATTTACGATTAGGCAAACCAGCGCTTCATTTTGGCCAACAACGACTGACTGTAAAAAGGCTCGGCTTTTTCAACACAAAACTGTCCGAGGGGGTCTTGAACATCTGCGCGCATTTGATGCACTTTCACCTCCCAACTATTGGGGTCCATTTTACGCTGCATTCTATCCACATCTGCCTTGATCCGGCTTAAATCATCGGCATCATCAGCGACAAACTGCACCATCAAATAGAGCGCATGATCTGTGCAACTCCTACCAAAGTTCAACGAGTTGGATTCGATAAGATAGGCTTTCTGGACACGCTTATAGTTTGAGAGTATTTCCTTTAACTTCGCAAAAATGGGCAGTTCCTCACTGAAGACTTTGCCCAGAATAACCAGTGCGCCCCTTTGTTCAACCAAAGAAAAATCCGGTAATAGCATATAGCGGATCTCATCTTCATCTAAGGTTTTCGACATATTACTGTTGGGATTCAGCGCCATATCATTGCCCGACTGCAATAGCAGCTGAAAAATCGTGGCCGCTTCGAGTTCCATCACGCCATGGTACTCAGTGCCTTCGCTTTTCATCAGCTCAATGGCTTTATCAACCGCGATTTGAGAGGTAAAAATAGGGGTAAAAGGATGATCGCTGCCATCTTCTAAGGGGATATACCATTGCTTGATGCTGATAGCGATAGCGCCATCACCCGCCTGCGGCGCATCCTCGCTACCCTCACTCAAGATAAAGAGTTTTGCTTGGCTCAATTGCTGATAAAACGCCTCAGCGTGCGCATTATTGCTTAATGCCTTTTCAAAACATTGTTCGAGTGGATTGGTCGCTTCTAAGTGGTACAGCATTGACAAACATCCTTTTATTTAGCAGTTCAGTCCTTTCTTATCAAAGCGTTAAAATACTTTAGGCAATTCAATTAACACTGAACAGATAATATCGAGCGGGCATATTAAAACATTGAGCGCGAGGGATCTAGTACGCCCAGCCTACCTCTCTTTATGTTTATGCTTGCCATCAATGAAGACTGAGCGACAGATCAGAACGAGGGATCACACCTAAAAACTACAGTCTTAAGCCCCAAACATCGAAGGCATCACGACTCAGTTGCTCCCTAAATTCTGGGTGAGCGATGGCGATCAACGCTTGTGCCCGTTCGCGCAGTGAACGACCGCGTAGATTGGCGGCGCCGTATTCGGTCACAATATAATGCACATGAGCCCGAGTGGTAACGACACCCGCGCCGGGTGATAACACACTGGCGATGCGGGAAATCGTGCCGCCTGCAGCCGTGCTGGGCAACGCAATCACAGAGCGACCGCCTTCGGATAAGCCTGCGCCGCGGATAAAATCCATCTGGCCGCCGACGCCGGAATAGATTTTAGTGCCAATCGAATCGGCGCACACTTGGCCAGAAAGGTCGACCTGCAGCGCCGAGTTAATTGCCATTACATTGGGGTTTTTACGGATAATGGACGTGTCGTTGACTTGCTCTATGTCCATAAAGATAACCGCAGGATTATCATCAACATAGTCGTATAACTTTTGACTACCCAGGGCAAAACCTGTGACTAATTTCCCCGGATAAAACCGCTTCTTGCTGTTGTTAATCACGCCCTTTTCAACCAGTTGTAATATGCCGTCAGAAAATAGCTCAGTGTGAACGCCCAAATCCTTATGGTCGGTTAAGCAAGATAAAACAGCATCGGGGATTGCACCTATGCCCATCTGCAGGCAATCACCATCGCGTACCAATTGGGCGACATTTTTGCCAATCGCCAGACTCACGGCATCGCCCGTACCAAAAGAATGGATCGGCAAGGCCGCACTTTCTTCATACACAGCGGCAAAGCGGTCGATATGGATAAATCCATCGCCGTGGGTGCGTGGCATTTGAGGATTAATATGGGCGATGATCTTACCCGCCACTTGGCAGGCCGCAAGCGTGGCTTCGACCGAGATCCCTAAGGAACACATGCCGTGCTTATCGGGCGGCGAGACTTGGATAATCGCAGTATCAATTTTTTGCTCGCCGGAGCGAAATAACTTAGGCACTTCAGACAGGAAAATCGGCACGTAATCCGCATCACCACTTTGCAATAATGCCCGCGTCGGCAGACCACCGAAAAAACATCGATGACGTAAATGCCCCTGTAAACTCGGATGGCTTAAGGATTCAGCGCCTTCGGTATGTAACTGTAATAAGGTGAGATTGTCTTTAGTGAGTGCGTGCTGCGCCAACGCATCGAGTAAAATCCGCGGCGTGGCGCCCATGGAATGCGTCCACAGCGTCTCGCCACTTTGAATTAATGCAACGGCTTCGAGCGCGCTATGACAAATGATTGCAGGCATAATGAATTCCCTTCCCTAAGCATGATGGCGGCAATGGCCCTAGCAGTAGTGTAAGGGATATCCTAATTAAGCAATATCGATTTCAATGGCTTAGCGCGACTGTTTATCTATAGTTTGCGCTATATCAAACTCTGGATTATTAATTGGATCTCAAAATACACATTCAACCTATTTTGGCACTAGAGGGTAATAAAGCCTCTGGCTAAAATGCTTTGCAACAGTTTGATTAGGGATAACACCAATAAGCCCGTATTAGGTTATCCCCATCAGCACTCAGCCTTACCAAATATATATCACTTTACCAATAATCAAGTCTTGAGGAATAAACCCAAAATATCGACTATCTAAGCTATTGTCTCTGTTATCACCCAAGACGAAATACTGACCAGCGGGAACTAACCATTCACCCCTTAATGTGTTTTCTTGAACATAATAGCGATCAACCAGTTCTTTCTGATGGCGGAGTAATAATACCTGATAGTGAATATCATCCAGCGACTCTTGGTAAACGGCTTGAGTCTCAGTACTGAACTCGGGTAATAAGGTTTTATCGATAAGATCGTATTGAGAGCCCAATCCTGCACAGGCTTCCCTCGATACATCGCAGGCTTTCTGCACAAAAATGGTTTTGTCGCGATAGATAATCCTATCGCCGGGTAGACCAATTACACGTTTTACATAGTCAATCGTCGGGTTTGCAGGGTATTGAAATACCAATATATCCCCTCTTGCGGGTGTTACCGATGGCGTCGACTTAGCCAGTTGAAAACCTAAATATCGATAGTTACCAAAACCATACTTGCTCACCAACACATGATTGCCGGGCGCTAACGTCGGCTTCATGGAAGAGGCCGGAATACTAAAAGGCTCAAAGAAAAAACCTCGTAACACAATCAGCGGTAACATCATCAAAGCGTAACTCGCTAACACTATCCACCAGCGAGCATACCAGCGGCGGGGTTGAGTAATATCGTAACGACGGGCGATTATAAACCCGTGAATGGGACAAATAACAATAAATAACCAAGAGAGGTAAATATGTTGAAGCCAAGCCATATTCCCCGATTTAAATGGGAAATAATTGGAGTGTAAAAATACATCCACGGCCGCGATAATCAGCGCACCAATAAAATATCGAATAAAATATTTAAATTGATTAACGTATAAAAATACAAACGGCTGAAAAAATAGGCCTAATAATATTGCGAGCCAAGCTTTTGGCTTCCATTGAATATCCAATTGAACTCCGTTTCACCCTAGATTTGGAAAACGGCATCATAATTCACTGCCTAACCTAGCACAACCTCATTTCCTGTCGCTGATAGCCTGCCATGCGACTATCAGCATACTGATGATAATATTAATCTAGACGCTTAGAGAATCTCATACTGGCGATAAATAGCCCGATACAGGTAAAACCTATCATCCACAGGGCATCAAATTGCAGATCCATCACTTGGGCATCGCGCAACACTATGGCCCGTGACATGCGCATAAAGTGGGTTGCGGGTAAGGCTTCGGCAATCCACTGCGCCGCGATGGGCATGGCTTCGTAGGGGAACATAAACCCCGACAATAGAATCGATGGCAGCAGGATAAATACCGTCATTTGCATCGATTGCAACTGGGTTTTAGCTATGGTCGAAATCACTAATCCTAAAGTTAAACTGGCGCAAATGAACAACATAGCGGCAAGGGCGATGGAATCGATCCCGCCGCGAATCGGCACATCAAACAACAGATGCCCTGCGCTCAGGATAATGGTCACTTGCACAAAGCCGACGATCACATAGGGCACGATTTTACCCAGCATCAACTCCAGCGGCCGTACTGGCGTAGTGATCAAAAACTCCATATTGCCCTGCTCGCGCTCACGCACTATGGCGGCGGAGGTAAACATCACCATGGTCATAGTCAAAATCACCCCCAGCAGGCCGGGCACTATATTGACCACAGAGCGTTGCTCAGGGTTGAAATATTGCACCACTTCAAAACTCGGCATCACGGCTTTTTGCGCTCTCCCTGCGACTTCATCCAGCGGCATTTGCCTAAGGCTACGAATGGTTGAGGCGACAACCGTATCAGAACCGTCCACCAGCCATTGCCCTACTGGCTGAGCTAAATATTGCTGACCCGCAAAGCTTGGGTGACGCACTAAGCGCTCATCAAGATCGGCGGGCAAATACAGCACAGCTTTAACTTCACCGCGAGTGATCGCCGCCTCTGCCTCGGCTGCACTTAAATAACGCTGTTTGAAATCCACCACCTGCGTCGCTTCCACCGCCTGCACCAATGAGCGGCTGTAGGCAGAATCGCTCAAATTCACCAGCCCCGCGGGCAGATGGCGCGCATCGGTATTGATGGCATAACCAAACAACATCAGTTGCACCAGCGGGATCATGACTATCATGCCAAAGGTCATACGATCCCGTGATAATTGCCGCAGCTCTTTGACGACAATTGCAAAAATTCTACGCCACATGGTCAGTTTCTCCCTTGGACACCCCAGCCAAACGCTCGCCGGTGCAAGTGACAAACACATCCTCTAGGCTAGCGCGCACTTCTTCCATCGTCCGGCTGGCAACCCGAGGTTTAAGCCAAGCGAGCGGATCTTCAATATCGCTGCGCACTAACACCCGCAAACGACTGCCGATTTGCGCCGCCGACAAAACCGCGGACTCGCTGATCAATGATTGTTTTAAATTGCGTAAATCATCCCCTGAAATTTCAACCACCCGAGCGCCCATCGCCGCCATCAGCTGCTGGGGTGAACCGTCGGCGCGTTTTATCCCCCGCTCTAAAATCGCCAGACCGTGGCAACGCTCGGCTTCATCCATATAGTGAGTCGACACAAGAATCGTGGTGCCTTGGGCGCAGAGATCGAATAAGCGCTCCCAAAACTCGCGCCGATTCTCGGGATCGACCGCTGAAGTCGGCTCATCGAGAAACAGCAATTCGGGGTGATGCAAGGTCGCCGCCGCTAAGGCCAAACGCTGTTTCTGGCCGCCACTCATGGAGCCTGCCATTTGTTTTTCTCGGCCGACTAAATCGTACAGCGTGACTAACTCGGCTATCCGCAGCTTTGAGGCTCGGCGGTTCAAACCATAAATTTGCGCGACAAACTCTAAGTTTTCCCGCACAGAAAGATTGTCGTACAGGGAGAATTTTTGCGTCATATAGCCGATGCGGCGACGCAGTTTTTCCTCGGCGCCGGGTAAGGTTTCACCCAAGACGCGGATTTCCCCCGACGTTGGGCTCAGCAGCCCAGTCAACATGCGGATTGATGTGGACTTTCCGCAGCCATTGGGGCCAAGAAATCCATAAATGGTTCCCTTGGGAATGGCGAGGTCGAGGTTTTCCACCGCATTGACGCCGCTAAAGGCGCGGGTCATGCCTTGGGTCTCGATAGCAAAATCGGCGTGGCTCATGGCTGTTTCACTTTTTGTTGCACTTTTGGCTGCACATCGAGTTCCACAGCTAATGCCATGCCAGTCGGCAAATCCTGACCCGCGGCGGAAATGGTGATATCAGTCAGATACATCAGCCGCGCTCGATCACGTTCATTAAGCGCATAAAACGGCGTGTAAGCGGGTTGACTGCGGATATTACGCACTGTGCCAGCAATCGGTAATTCGCGGCCATCCACAAGAATATTGACGCTATCACCCGCCTTCACTCTGTCTAACCAAGTCGCGGGCAGATAAACCCGCACATAGGGATCCTCACTCGCCAACAAACCAATCAACTGAGTACCCGCAGCAATACGATCGCCTACTCGCCAAGGTAGCGTATCGACAACGGCATCACGCGCCGCCACTAAGCTTAAGTCTGCTAAGGCTTTTTGTTCGATGGCGACACTGGCGCTGGCGGCGGCCACCGCGGCTTTAGCTTGTTCTAGCTGTTCACTACGGGTGCCATTTTCTAATAGGCGCAAGCTTTGCTCGGCCTCGGCTTGCTTGGCTAAACTGGTATCCCGCGCCGCACGGGCGGTATCTAAATCCGCTTGGCTCAGCACTTTGGTGGCATACAAACGGTTAGTGCGCTCAAAGGCACGCTGCGCTTCCTTCACGCTGGCATTTGCCCCGTCGAGCACGGCCTTGGCGCGTTCGATATCTTCTAAACGCGCGCCAGTCACCGCCTCAGAAAGTTTAGCCTTGGCCTGTTCAAGCTCGGCTTGACGCAGGGTAAGGCGCGCATTGGCCGAGGTCGAATCGAGCGTGAGTAGCACTTCGCCCGCCTTAACCTGCTGACCTTCAACCACATTTACCTGAGTAATCAACTCACCCACGGGCGCGGTCAGTGTCAATCTGTCACGCTCGACTGTGCCAAGGACGCTCGGCGACTCTTGGGTACAAGCAGCTAACTGCAGCAGCAAACAGCCTAAAACGACACCTGTCGCGACTCTTTTAATTAACGCGGTTTGATTAGTTAACTTATTGTTTCTTAACTTTCTGTTGCTTAACTTGCTGTTGCTTAACTTGCTGTCGCTTAACTTGCTGCTACTTAACCTGTTGTTACTTGAGTTGCTTTTACTGAAACGATTGCGACTAAAATCTTGGTCATTCAACATAGTCAAACCTTTCGTTGAGCTCATGACTGGCTCCTTGGTTCACATAACAGTCCCTGCGTAAAAACCTGCATATTGTGCAGAGCTAAGCGCTGCAAAAGCGCAGCATCGGCATCAAAAAAGCTGAACTGACGCATCAATACAGGCGGGGCAATAAGCGGAAATACCATAAGACTCACAAAACTTAGCCGTGCTAAATCGGGGTCGACACCCTCTTTTAATAATCCCGAATTAACTAAGGTGGATTCGAGCCATTGCCGCGACAGAGTTAACACTTGCTCAAATACAGACAAGATAATTCGATAGGGTTCCGAGCCATCGCCCTCCTGCAATACCCGTATAATCAGCCGTGGCAAGCCAGGGTTGGGCGCCATAACGCGATAGTATGTCTGCATGATTTCGCCGACATTATTCGGCGCTTCAGCCGCGGATATTTCGCGTAAGCGGGTTAATACGGGCTCAAGGGTTTCTCGCACCATTTGTTCGAACAAACCCGCTTTCGAACCAAAATAGTAACGGATAAGCGCGGCATCGACCTCGGCTTCGCGGGCGATTTCACGGGTAGACACAGTAGGATAACTGCGATGACTAAAAAGACTTAAGGCAGCGGTTATTAAGCGTTGACGCGCGTCTGAGTTTCCCTTCGGACGACCGAGAATGGGCGGCGATTCAGGTTGGGCGCTAAATGGAACGACGCCCCTAGGACGACCGGGAATAAGCGACATGGCAGGCTCCAGCAAAATTCATCTATTGATGAATATACTGAAACGCCGCGTAAAAAGGCAGCAGTTAAATTCCTCATTTTCATTGGTATTGAGGAATTTAACCCTAAAGCGTCAAGACTAAAATTTATACACCTTTGACTATGGCACCTAAACGGCTGACAAATTGCTGCACGGCTTCGACTGTGTCAAAGCTAAAGGCTAGTCCATAGTGGGTTTCGGTGAGACTCTTATGCAAACGCTTTGGAAAACGAGTCATCTCCGCATTGTGGAAATAATCGTATTTGGCATGCACGCCTGCAATGGTGGCGAGTTCGCCAGAAAAAACCTCAAATGCGGGCCGAATAATCAAGTTCGGTGATTTACCGTCGAGGTGTAAATAGAACGCCTCTTTGGTGTCTGGGAGCATGTATTCGGTAATGTTTTTTATGGTGAAGTTAGTGCGGCATTGCAATCCACTTAAGCAGCTCACCATCTCATTATGTTCTATCGCCAAACTTATTCTCCCTTATCTCTTTAAACCTGCCCAAGTCGCATTGCATCTCGTATTTCAGCCCATCGCTCAATCACTGTTTGAATCGCTGTTTCTATTAGTAATTCAACCAATGGTTCAAATCTGTGGTTCAATCAATGGTTAAATCAATGCTTCAATCAATGACCTGATAGCTGACATATCATAAATGCGTGCATTCTTGGCAGTATGGGTATTCATCACGTTGATGCTACTTTAACTCAGCTCAGCCTAATCGGTTTACGCTTTAAATGCACTAAGCTGATGTCGATCTCACAAAGCGAGTGGCTAAGTTTAGCGGATTTATCCAAAAAACCTTTATATACAGAACGATAAACCTATTAACTCAAACGCAAAGCCAATGTCACAGAAAATTATTTTGCGTAATCGAGCCATGATTTCAAACACCATAAAACACAGTACCATTTATTAGTCATTGCTTATCATTACCTTATCGCCCTCGATATTGACATTAAAACGTATGCTTTAAAATACTGCCATGCTATTCAATTATATGGTGATTTTTTTACTTGCCAGCTCAAAATGTTGCGTCTAGGTTAAGAAGCTTGAGTTAAGTCCTGTTGATAATGGCTAAGTTACGGCAATCACATTGGCTGCCAACGTAAACTAGCGCATTCACCCTATCCCGTCGTATTCAGGCCTTAAATCATGTTCTACCCAAAGTGAGTAACCCGCGCCTATGGCGCATATAACCCGAGCCATGTCAGCCGATTTAACGCTAAATTACGGCAAATCCTTAGCATTAACCGATTTGCCCTAAACAGTCGCAACGGACTGCGCGGCCACTATCAACAAGACCAACAACACGAGATATACCCATGAAGATCAAAAAAGCCCTCATGCTCTTGGGTCTGTTAGCTGTCAGCCCAGCGACATTAGCTGCAACCGGAGTTGCCTTTATCCATGGTACGGGTCACCAGACCAATGCCTTAGCCGATTACTGGACGCCCGAATTTGTTAACTCAGTGCGCCAAGGTATCCCAGTGCCAAACAATTACACAGTGATCAACTGCGACTTTGACCAATATATGTGGGAAGAAAGCGCCGCAGGTTGTCTGGCGACCCAACTCAATAGCTTTATCCAAGCCAAAAATATCGACGACTTAATTCTGCTGACCCACTCCAATGGTGGCAACGTAGTGCGGTGGATTTTATCTAACCCCACGTGGGACAGCCGTTATCCTGCGGTGATCAACGCCACCTCAAAGGTTATCGCCCTCGCCCCATCCAGTGCTGGTACGCCGCTGGCCGATGCGGTGAACCAAGGTAATGTGTTCGAAACCAGCTTAGGCTGGCTCTTAGGCTATGGCAGCAATGCGGTGAAACAACAGCAAGTGGGTTGGATGGCAAACTACAACAACACTATGCTCTACGGCACTGCGGGTCGCCCATCGCTGGGTAAACCCTTCGAGGTCGTGGTGGGCTCAGATGTTGATTCCGCCATTTGGGACAGCGACAGTTACTGCGCGGGTTACCAATACCAAGTCGCGCTCGAAACTACTCAAAACTGGCTCGATAGCTGCTCCGACGGCTTCTTAAATTGCAGCTCGCAAAAGGCAGCTGGCACAGTCTGGTTTACCGATAAACAAAAGACCCGTGGCCAAGAACCCCTAAGCCATCAGCAGAGCCGCCGTGCGTGTTTCAATTTAGACACGCTGATCCGCAACCACATTTAAGGAGCACTAAGATGCACACACTCAGCAAACTTGCCAGTGTCTTGGCGCTAAGCGGACTGCTCGCAGCCTGCCAAGACGAAGCCACACCTATAGATCCCAAAACCAATGCCAGCCCTATGTACGCCAAAGGGTTAACCCTAGCCGCGCCGAGCAATACCGATCTTGTCGATAGCAATATTGCCAGCCCAACACTGGCGCCCATTAACACCAGTACGGACTACATTAGCTTTATCACCCCTTTGTATGGAGAGTATCAGGCAAGCGCGCCGCAGCTTGAACAAGCCAGTCAAAGTGACGAGTATTGGGTCAATGTAACCGGCGCGCAGCTTAATGCGGGCGTAGGCCTCACCATGAGCCAAGCGTCAAGCCTAGTGCGCATTGCGCCTCGGGGCGATACCAGTTCTGGCGCCTTAATGCATGCAGAGGCTATTGCCCCTGAGCGCGTACAAATTCAGCGCGTTAGCCCTAATCAGTCACCCCAAGGCAAAGCGGCCAACAGCAGCGGGATAAACACCAATGAGTCATTGGTCAAATCGATGGCCAACGCCGATGCCCTTGCTAGCGCAGGATTAACCGATGATTCCAGCGCACTGCAAATGTCGGCGAAAGCCACACCGGGCCAATATCGCCTGCAGGTCAGTCAGCCGTTAACGCCAAGCGCCAACTACTTAGTCAATGTGAAGGAAAAAGGCTCGCCCTATCAACTGAGTGTCAAAGCCTCCTCCGCTATCGCGGCTGATGCGCAAACCCTTGGGCTTGAACTCGCACTCAGCCAAAGTGATAACACCTTCGTGCCGCAGGCAACACTCAAGCAAGCCGATGGCGATATGCAACCACTGACGATGGTAAAACAAGGTGAGACATGGCAAGCGGTGATCCCCGCGGGCGTGGCACTTTCGAGCAGTAATGCGGGTTTCAGTGAAGTTGAAATTACAGTGCAAACCCAAGTCGATGGCCGCCCAGTACAGCGCACGGTCAAATCTGTCTTTAAGTCCTATGTCAATTCGGCGAGCATCAAGCCCGAAGTGCTCACGGTTTGGGATAAAGGCTTGCCTAACCAAATCAACTTTGAGTTATCGGTCGCCGAGGCTGGACGTTTTGGCTTAAGTGGCACGTTAACCGGCACCAATGCCGAAGGTCAAAAGGTGGCAATTCTACGCACCCAAGCGGCCAATTGGCTAACTCCAGAGTCGCCAAAGCTAAAGCTGATGTTAGATCCTAAGCTCATCCAAGCCTCGGGTTTACAGCCGCCATTCGAACTCAATGAGTTAGAACTGCAAGATCAAGGTCAAATGGCCAGATTAAGCTATCAAGCCACGGCATTGATCTTAACCCGCTAACATTAAGCTGCTGATATTAACGAGCTGATAGAAGACGCGGGCTTTAAATGCCAATGTTAAACCAGAGGCGAGGCTCAAGTTAACCGCCCCAAGCTAACACGACAAAGTTAGCCCGATAAAGTTAATCCGCCCGAGTTTTCTCTCTCATTGAAAAGTGCCCATAGTGGGCACTTTTCCATTGTTGATGTTTTGCTAATAAACAGCCAAAAGCCGCCGCGTTATTTAACATGCTACGTAAAGCACAAACTGTTGACAGAAAAATGACAAGCCGCAGATGATTCCCCATAGCTGCCATGAATAAAATTTACATTGATTATCAAGGGTTATTCCTTTTAAATAACAAATGTAATAGGCATAATGTCAAGGCTTTGACATCAAACCTTAGGCTGGCAACAGCCCAGCATTTACCATAAAAACATAACAAAAATATAACTATAAGAGTGGTAACTAACGGTACGTTTTCCCACAGTACGCTAGCCAATACTCAATAAATGGACATCGTTATGAGTGACAGCACATTTTTCTTTGGTGAATGGCAAATCAATCCCAGCGCCAATAGTCTGCTCCTTGGCAAACAAGTCAAACAACTTGAGCCCAAGGCGATGGATGTGCTGCTGTTTCTCTGTCAACGGGCGGGCGAAGTCGTCAGCAGTGATGAAATAGTCAGCCACTGCTGGCCGGGTGTTGATACTGGCGACAATCCACTACACAAAATTATCAATCAGTTACGTAGAGCATTAGGCGATAGCGCCACCGATCCCACCTATATAGAAACCATACGCAAACGCGGCTATCGCACCTTAGCCGAAGTGCGTTTTCCTATCGGCCACGAAGCCACCGCCAGCCCGCAAAGTTGGCAAGGCGGCTCGCCCTTTCCGGGTCTGCAAGCCTATAGCGCTAACTATGCCGAGGTGTTTTTTGGTCGCAGTGAACAAATCAGCACTTTGCTTAACCGTATCAGCCAGCAAATCATCTATGGCCGTGCCTTCTGTCTGGTTTTAGGCCCAAGTGGCAGCGGTAAATCCTCCCTGATAAATGCCGGTGTCGTCCCCAATTTAATGAAGGGCGGTGGCTATAACGGCATTGGCGTCGCGTCATTCAGCAGCTTAGATTTTGCCGATGTGAGTAAAGGGCAACTGCTAACCGATCTTGCCAGCGCTATGCTCGACTGGGAAATCAATGACACGCCAGTGTTCGAAGGCATGAGCGCCGATACACTGGCGGTTCAACTTGTCGAAGATATCCAAGGCGTAATCAACCTGTGCACCCAAGCACTCAAGGTTCAGCCCTTTACTCAGCCGTTTTTTGCCTTGTTTATCGACCGATTAGAAGTGTTGCTCTCATCACCGCTATTTAGCGACACCGAGCGCACAGTATTTGTTGAACTGCTGGAACAACTCGCCACCTCTAAGGCCGTGATTATCATCAGTGCCTGTCGTAACGATTTTTATCCTTTACTTGTGGGCTACCCAAGCTTAATGGCCGGCAAATCCCGCGGCGCCCACTTTGACTTAGCGCCGCCGACACGCACTGAACTGTTGCAAATGATCCGCCTGCCCGCGGTGGCCGCCAACTTAAGCTGGGAAGTTGACAGTGAAACCGCGATGCCGCTCGATGAAATGCTCTGCAGCGACGCCGCCAGTAACCCAGATGCACTGCCCATGTTGCAATACACGCTGCAGGCCTTGTATTTACAGCGCAGCGCCGACGATAAATTATTAGTCTCGGTTTATCATGCCCTTGGCGGTATTGAAGGGGCGATTGGTAAAAATGCCGAGCAAGCGATTTCCCATTTAAGCGATGCCGAAAAAGCCAGTCTGCCACGGATTTTATCCCTGCTAGTCACCCTGCGCGAAGATGAAAAGTCCATCACCAGCCGCACCGCCCGCTGGTCGCAGCTGCAAAGCACAGCCGAAACCGCCCTAGTGCAAGCCATGGTCGATAGCCGCTTATTCGTGTCGCATCTGCAAAATGGTGAACCCTGTTTTAGCATCGCCCACGAAGCCCTGCTGCGCCGTTGGCCACGGGCGACGGCTTGGATTAGCGAACATAGCGACAGTTTGAGCATTAAGAGTCGCCTACAGCATCTTTCAACACGCTGGCTCAGCGAAGCCAAACACAGCGCCTATCTACTCGCTGAAGGTAAACCTTTAAAAGAAGCCCAAAGTCTCAGCCAAAATCCGTTATTCGATTTAGACGATCCCGAAACCGCCTTTATCACAGCCTCCACCAAACGCGCCAATATGCTGCGCTGGACGAGGCGCTTAACCGTCACCCTATTATGCGTCCTCACCCTCACTTCCATTATCATGAGTGTGCGCAGCATAGAAGCTGAAAAACTCGCCCTGCAAAAACGCCTCGCCGCCGAAGATTTGCTCGGTTTCATGGTGGGCGACTTCGCCGACAAGATGCGCGGCATCGGCCGTATGGACTTACTCGACGGGATCAGCAATAAAGCACTGGAATATTTTAGTGATTTTTCCAATACAGAGGATGATGCACACTTAAGTTTTGACGCCCGCTTCCAACACGGCCAAACCTTAGAGGCCATGGGCGAAGTGGCATATTCGCGCAATAAAATCGATGAAGCTCGCAGCGCATTACTCGCAGCGCAAGAAAAAATGCTGCCACTCTTGAGTGTGCAGCCTGAAAACTTAGCCCTACTAAAAACCCTAGGTGCCAATGCGTTCTGGTTAGGGCAACTGCAATATGATGTTAGTGATTGGGCGGCGTCACGCCCTTTTTACGAGCAATACTTAAAATACAGCCAAACCATGTACGCCCTTGCGCCCGAAGATAAAGATGCGCTAATGGAGCTATCGTACGCCCATAACACTTTGGGCTCCGTGTCTATGAAGCAGCAGGAATTTGCAAAAGCACAGCAAGATTTTGAGGAATCATTAAGACTTAAATTGCTCGCCTTGGCAAAAGCACCTGAGGATAGTCAGCTGATTGCGGATGTGGCTAATGCTCGATCTTGGTTAGCGAGTGCGGCAGTGTCTTTGGGAGACATAAACACAGCAATATCAATCCATAAAGAACTGCAAAAAGAGTTAGAACTAGGTAATCATATAAAAAGTCCTTATTTGCTAGAAAAACTAAGCGGAAGCTACCAAACTCTCGCAGATTTGCTTAGTTATACTGAACATAAAGATGAAGCTCTTAATCAAGCCAAGTTAAACCTATCAACTGTTGAAGAAATACTAAGGCAAGATCCCAAAAATGACATATGGAAAACATTGAGATATTACTCTATTTTTCAAGTAATCAGATTAAGTAACTCTTCAACAGAGAAAAATCCAGAGAACAAAATTAGCGCACTAGAAGCTTCTATGTCTGCTGATAATAGTCTTAATGAAATTCAAAAAAAGTCTGAAATATGGGCAAACTTTTACTTATCATCATCCTATTTCCTCATGAACTCAGGTAACTATAAAGATGCCAAAACCCATGCAGAAAAAGCATACAAATCGTATCTAACGTTATCAAAAGATTTTTCACAAAATATGACTTTCGAACTCAACTTAGCAGAAAGTGAGTTACTAATTTCCGAGAGCAATGAATACTCTTTTGAAATAAATAATTCTTTTTGCCGCAAAGCAAATGAACGTATAAAAAAACTAATGAAATTAAGTAGAGAACCAAAGTATAAATTCTTATTTGAGCGTTCTATTAATTGTATACATGTACAATGATGCTATTCTATAACAACACAATGAAAAGGAAGTAAACATGTTCGTACCACAAGGTCTTGCTCAATTTATTAAAGTCAATGTTACCCTAGAAAATGGTGAACCAGTATTTATCTATACCGATGCCAGCGGTGAGCAGTGCCCAGGTGATGTCACCATCACTCAAGCTGGAACTGTAACCTATTTGCTGAATGATCAGACTGGTAAAGGTTTAAAATTTGTTGGTGTAGGTTTTGTGACCCCGTTCGACGAAATCGTCGATGCAGTCACCATCAGCAGCGATGGTATGTTAGTACAACTCGTGGACCTAGATAGAACACCAGGAAATACTAAGTTCCAATTTGTATTGAGCAATACAACCAATACTCTGTTGGTATTAAGTCCTGATCCTGAAATTACCAACCGCCCACAAAACTAATCATAGTAGAAGGGCAACTTACCCGAGATTTTTCTCAAAAAAATCGAGGACAGCCATATCTTTTCGAGATAAGTGCTTCCTGAAATGAGCTCTAAATGCTCTGCCGCTGCGGCAGAGCATTTCTCACAAGACATCCGCTTATCCTCCGTTTTAACATAACAGCACTGTTTTGGTTGCTCGTGAGGAAAAAGCGGGACAAAAGCGGGGACAGCCATATCTTTTCGAGATAAGTGACTCCTGAAATGAGCTCTAAATGCTCTGCTGCGGCAGAGCATTTCTCACAAGACATCCGCTTATCCTCCGTTTTCCCATAACAGTATTTTCTCAGGACAGCCAAATCTTTTCGAGATAACAAAAGAAAAAAGCGGGGACAGCCATGTCTTTTTGTACTTTGTCCCCTCTTCTACTAGTCTTTAGATTATCTTCACCTTGTCTGTTTGGAGCGAGTCATGACCTCGGCCAGAAGAATGCTTATCGATGCCAATACAACGCCCTTCTATCATGTGATAAATCGCTGTGTCAGAAGGGCTTTTCTGTGCGGTGAAGATAAACTCACAGGCCGCAGTTATGAACATAGACGTGGCTGGATTGTCGATAAAATCAAAGCATTATCTGCTATCTTTTGTATCGACATTTGCGCCTATGCAGTGATGAACAACCATTACCATCTAGTACTTAAAATTGATGTTGAGGAAGCAAAAACCTTAAGCCCAAAAGAGGTTATCAGCCGGTGGTGTCAAATAACTAAAGGCCATACTGTCGCAACTAAGTATATGAATGGTGAAGCCTTAATTGACGGTGAACGCATGCTGCTCGATGGGTTAATTACCGAATGGCATGAACGTTTATCCAGCATATCTTGGTTTATGCGCTGCCTGAACGAAGAAATTGCCCGTAAAGCGAATCGTGAAGATGAGTGTAAAGGCGCGTTCTGGGAAGGCCGTTTCAAATCCCAAGCTTTGCTAGATGAGCAAGCCTTACTAGCCTGCATGATGTACGTGGATTTAAACCCTATTCGAGCAGGGATTGCCGACTCTTTACAATCTTCTGATTTCACCTCGATTCAAGAAAGAATTAGTGCACTCAAGCAGGTAAATAACATCATCATCTCACCGCAAGCACCAGTCCAATCCGCAAAAAATAAGCCTCAAACGATAAACAAATCTCTCGCCAAGTTCGATGCGGCAACACACTCTAGTCAACAAACGGGCATCCCTTTTCATTTTGCGGATTATCTGGAACTTATCGATTGGACTGGCCGCGCCATTCGCCATGATAAAAAAGGCTTTATCGATAATCAGCGACCAAAACTGCTCAATGAGTTAGGGATTGCATCAGATGCTTGGCTCAGCTCTGCTAAAGATTTTCGCCGCCAGTACAGTGGCATCAGTGGTCGTTGGGATGCGATGTGCGCTTTTAAACTTCAGCAAGGTGGTAAATGGTGTAGAGGAAAATCGAGTAGCGAAGCTCTGCATCCAAATCAACCTTTAGGGTGAACGAGCCGTTTTCCACTGTTTATCTGCGGTTAAATTTCGACACTAAAATCCTTTGCCCTTGCCGCTTAATAGCCAAAAATCCACTCATGAGTGCCACTCTTTCAACTTAGCCATGCCCAAAAACCTCGCACGTTTCAGCTAAACCTGGGTATTTACCGTGAGAAGAGTAAATTTAAAACCTTTATAAACAATATATTAAATCGGAAGGTAAGCAGAAGGTATCTTTTCTTTGCTGAGAATAAAGTCATCATCAGAAAAGCGCTTAGCGCAGATGACATTAGGTTCACGGAGAATGATAACAATGACAAGCTCACCTAAACAGACTCGCTCACAATATCCATTATCACTTGTGGGTGAAGACAATGGCTTACAGTGTACTGCGCAGCAAGGCTTGGTCGAGCCCGCATTGCCGTTAACCTTCTTCGAACATGCCTCGATTGAAACGATTCAACAGTTTATTCAGCATCTGACCGAGCCGGTGATTATCGTCAATGCCCAAGGTTACATTTACTTTAGCAATAGCAAAGGTGCTGACTTACTGACGTGCCCACAGGCCAGTTTGAAGGGACAAGATTGGCGCAACTTTTTGACCGAGCACCATCAAGCTCGCTACGACAATCTGCTGAGCAATGATATTAAACTAGGCAAAAACTGCGGCATTCCAGTGCAGCACTGCGCCGAAGAAATCACCCTCATTACCGCCTCAGGCAAAGCAAAAGATGTCGAGCTCTCCATTTCCTACATCCCCAGCCATGAACCTCTGTTCGTGATGATGATGCACGATTTAACGCAGCACAAAGCGGAGAATCAAAAGCTACGTAAATTGGCCGCCACGGATTCACTGACTGGGCTGGCGAACCGCCGATACTTCGACGAAATGCTGCATCACTATTGGGAAGAATGCACGGGTAAGCTGCGCCCTATCAGCGTGGTGATTATCGATGTGGATTATTTCAAAGTGTTTAACGACCAATTCGGCCATATCCAAGGCGACGAGTGCCTACGTAAGATTGCCAAAGTGATTGCTGACATAGTGCCAATAGAAATTGGCCTGGCAGCGCGTTACGGCGGTGAAGAATTCGCGCTAATACTGCCAAGCCACAATGCCAAAATGGCACTGACGATTGCCCAAAAAGTGCAGCAAGGGATTAATGACCTGCGCTTTACTGAGCAAGGCCTGCGCGACTATGTCTCTGTGAGCGCGAGCCAAGGGATTGCGAGTGAAATCAATGGCCAGTTCCGTACCTCACTCGCCATGCTGTGCGCCGCCGATACCGCATTGTATCGCGCCAAAGCCGATGGCCGTGACAGGATCAATACGTCGCTTTAATCCCCATTAATTGGCGACTTATTTAACCAAAACTGATTTACCCGCGATGGATTAACCACGGGATGAATTACCCCAGTAGCGCTTTAGCGCACTGAGGTAAAACACGCAAAGCACACGAAAGGACGCACGAATATGAATAAGCTTGAGGCATCAAGAAATATACGGGCAGTGATTGAAAAAAGCTTACCCGTGAGCACGTCACCCCTTGCCATATTTACTTACCAGTGTTGGGTAAAAACCAGCGCAGGTGGGCGTGTGTTCCATTATAAAACCGATCGAGAAGATACCTATTTCGCGGTGGATATTAATTCACTGGGGCATATTGAATGCGTGATTAATACCACCTTGCTGCGGGTTGAGGCAATTTCAACCTTAGGTGGACTTAACGACAGCCAGTGGCACTTATTGTCTATCTGCCATGAATACCATGAAATCAATTGTTATGTGGATGGTGAAATTACCCATACACAACTCAATAATCTGTCACTGGTTGCTGACAATGAGTTTTTAATTGAAAACGTGTCATTACCCAATCACCGCGACACTCATTTCGATGGTGAAATATTTGGCATAACTTTACTTAATCGATTATTAACCCGAACCGAAATCGTCGACTATTATCGTAATCCGGCGCAACAAAAATCGATTACCGAAAATAACCTTTACATTTATCAGCATCATGATGTATATAATTTTCGTGATGAAAACGTTATCCCACTTCAAAGACAAAAAGTGCTGCTGGTCATATTTAATGATACTGAATATCAATTCATAAAAACCACCGCGGATAGCAACGCCTATAATCAACAACTGCCTAAGATTATTCCGCCCCACGAACGCCGAGCCTATATTATTGAGTGTGACTATAACACTTGGCCTAATTTTAATTATGTCGTTAATTACGCGGCGAGCAACCAAGCGGATATCACTCTCAATATCGAAGTATTTAAATCGCTGACGGCCTATCGTTCGAATATTAAAGTGACCGTCGCGAATGAACTCGAACGGGATTGTTTGATTATGCAATCGACCGAAGAAGAATTAAGTGCAGAAGTGCGGATCAGTGAAAACTTAGTGATCACCCAAGCCAAAAACTTTGTTAATTTCATCAATGAAGTTCGCGCACACATTCCGGCCGACAATATTATTACCGCTGGCCATTATTATAGTGAGCAACAATTCTCGGTCAGCACGGGTAAGCAAATGATTGCCTACCAACAGGCTTGCCAGCTGTTCAACCGCAGGTTACAAAAAAAACCACTGGCGATCATCAAATGCACTTCCACTGAAGAAGTCAAAATCGCCTATAAAGCAGCCATCGATTATAACTTGCCGATCAGCGTGCGCTCGGGTGGGAATGATCACGAAGGTGAAAGCACTGAAACCAATACCATAGTGTTGGATCTGCTGAAGATGGATAGCCTCACTTTAGATCCCATCACAGGTATTGCGGCCATTGGCCCAGGCAATCGCTTTATCAATCTCACCACAGCCCTTGCGAAAAAAGGCGTGATGATCCCCCATGGCACCAGTGGCAGCGTTGCCTTAGCGGGATTTATTATGGGCGGCGGCTCAGGACCTTGGACCCGCAAATACGGCATGTGCTGCGAATCCCTATTACAGGCAGAAATTGTCCTTGGCATTGGTGAAACCCAAGTCGTCTCGGTTGCCAATAAACCTGAGTTACTCTGGGCGCTCAAGGGGGGCGGCGGATTAAGTTACGGCATAGTGACCCGCTTTTTTGTGCAAACCTTTCCACTACCGCCTTGCCTGCTCAAGTTTGAATTAGAGTGGAATTGCTATGATAAACAAACCCATGAACTCATTGAGCACACCCCAACCAAAGACATTTTACAGCGCTGGGAAGCCATCATTAATGCCGACAGCACAGGCTGTTTGATTGGCACCAATCTCAAGATAAATGCCAGACATTTCCCAGCAGAACAACACAAAACGCCTGACATAGATACAGAGTCGATTAAGCATAACTGCTTGATGTATGGCTTTTGGGAAGGCAATTCAGCCAGTCTGAATCACTTTATCCAGACACAATTTAATGAGTTTGACCTAGTGCCCAATGATATTCGCATCGAGGGTATGGGCGGACTCACCAAAGCCTACGGTGAAAACTTGATGGCCAATTGGGAGAGGGAATCTTTTCATCATCTGCAAGCTGACTTACAATGCATAAACCGCTCACCGACGCCACCCGATTTGGATGAGCCCGCGCCCCATAAAGTCACCTCGCGCTTAGTGAATCAAACGGGGCTAAGGGACGGTTATAAGCCACTGCTTGAAAGCTTAACTTCTCGCTATGTGCTTGAAGGTAATCGCCAATTGGGGCTATTTACCTATGTCACCCTTGGCGCCATTGCGGGTGATTATTATCGCACTATGGGTGAAGAGCAAAAGAGTCGCAGCGCCTTCCCCTACAAGGACAGACAATACACGATTCAATATCAAACTTGGTGGAATAACGCGCTGCAAGAGAAACAACAATTGCAGGATAGCCAAGTGTTTACTCGCATCAATCGTGCACTCGATTGGATTGATGCCAGCCGAAATTATGACATTCCCAACACCTCGGGCGCCTTTATCAGCTTCAAAGATAAGGCCATCCCCACTGATGTGTACTTCGACCATAATTACGCCGCGTTAAAACGGATTAAGGCGGCCTACAGTCAAGATAGCTTTAACCATTTCCGCTCACGTAAAAGCATTATTTAGTTAATATATCGACATAGCCTAGGGTGAGTTTTTAGGGCAAAATCGACGCCGTCCACAGGACGGTGTCGCCCCTTAACTCTCTGTTCACTCTGTAGTAGGTTATCTATGCCAAGCTCAGCTTTAGCTATCATTTTTGCCCTATTGGCGGCCATTCTTATGGGCACAATCGGTGTATTCGCACGCTTTGCCGCCCTGCCCGCCGAGCACATTACCTTCTACCGCTTACTACTCGGTGCCCTATTTCTATTGGCTTATATGCTGCTCACAGGTAAAGGCCATCAGATTCGCCATAGACCCAGCAAACGTAACTTAGTGAATGGTGCTATGCTCGCGGGTTTTATGGCGTTTTACATTGAAGCCATTCAGTACACCCAAATGGCCAATGTGATCATGATTATTTACTTAGCCCCTGTGGTGTCGGCTATTTTCGCCCATTATTTCTTTGCCGAAAAACTCACCCGCTTAAGCATTGCAAGCGTGGTAGTCGCGCTGATGGGCTTTATGTTAATGATCCCTACAGGGCCGCAGCAAGCGAACAATCACACTGAATTATTTGGCTATTTTTATGCCCTACTCGCCCTTTTAACCTACTGCGGATTTATGTTAATCAACCGAAAACCGAGTCTGAGTTCGCCCTACCAGAGCACTTTAGTGCAGCTTTGTGTCGGCGCTTTGTGCCTACTGCCCTTAGTGATAAATGCGCCGCTGACGCCAAGTTTGCCGCAAATCGCTTGGTTAGTCGCGATTGGATTCTTCCCCGGATTCTTAGCAATATTACTGGCAGTAAAAGCCCTGCGGCAATTGCCAGCAGTCACCTTTGGCACCCTCGCCTATGTGGAACCTGTTATCGTAGTGACGCTGGCATGGTGGATATTTGATGAAAGCTTGAGCCCAATGCAATTAAGCGGTGTCGGCTTAATTCTTCTGGCCGGCATTAGCCAAGGCTTTATCAGTCAGCGCAAAGCGCGGGTTGCGAGCGAGTAACCCACAAGACAGTCGCCGACACGACTTTAAACAACAGAACTTTAACTAATAGGACTTTAACCAATAGAAGCCAAGTTGCTGAAATAATATGAAGAAAATAGTGTAAGCTCGACAGAGGATTGATTGAACATTTAACTTAAGATGTGCAACTAAGACTTAAGATCAGGAGGTCAAATTGAGAAAGCTACTGTTAGTCATCAGTATATTTTTGCTCAGCGGTTGTTTAGGCATGCCTAAATTGGTTCAACCCGTTAATGATTTTGAGCTGAATAAATACTTAGGTAAATGGTACGAAATTGCGCGCTTAGATCATTCATTCGAAAGAGGGTTAAGCCAAGTTAGCGCAGAATACAGCCTGAAAGACGATGGCGGTGTGATGGTCATTAACCGTGGATTCTCAGCGGCTAAAAACGAATGGAAAGAAGCCGAAGGTAAGGCCTATTTTGTCAATGGGGACTCAGAAGGCTATTTGAAAGTATCCTTCTTTGGGCCATTTTATGGATCGTATGTGGTCTTTGAATTAGATCATGAAAACTATCAATATGCTTTTATATCAGGACCCGACACGGGTTATTTGTGGCTACTGGCTAAAACCCCGACTGTGCCACCCGAGGTATTGCAAAAGTTTGTTGAAATGTCTAAAGCCCGCGGTTTTGATACTGACAGTTTGATTTATGTGCAGCAAGAGTCTGCGCAATAACGAGCGTCGCTAATGCGCTAGAATCAAGTGCATAAAAAGCTAATCGCTAGATAATAGACAGATAACAGATACAAAAACGCCGCAATGCATTGCGGCGTTTTTATTGATGCTGCATTTAGATGCATGCATTTACACATGCAGCTAAATAGCGAATAACCTTAGACTTCGATGCCTTTGCTGGCAAGGAACTCATCGTAAGTGCCTCTGAAGTCATTCACACCTGTGTGAGTCACTTCGAGGATACGGTTAGCTAGCGACGATACGAATGCACGGTCATGACTCACGAAAATCAAGGTGCCTTCGTACATTTCCAGCGCGTTGTTCAATGATTCGATCGATTCCATATCCATGTGGTTGGTCGGTTCGTCGAGCACTAGAATGTTGGCTTTTTGCATGATGAGCTTGCCGAATAACATACGACCTTTCTCACCACCAGACAGCACTTTGACTGACTTTTTGATGTCGTCAGAACCAAACAACATACGGCCTAAGATGCCACGTACCGATTGGTCGTCATCTTCTGGCTTGCGCCATTGGCTCATCCACTCGAACAAGGTCATTTCGTTAGCGAAATCAGACTCATGATCCTGTGCATAGTAACCAATGTTGGCGTTTTCAGACCATTGGATAGTACCTGCATCCTGCGGGATGTCGTGAATAAGGGTACGTAACAGGGTCGTTTTACCGACGCCGTTTTCACCCAGTACCGCAATGCGCTCGCCCACTTCAACTATCAGGTTTAAGTCTTCAAATAGCGGCGTATCGTAACCTTTAGTTAGGTTTTCAATCACTAAGGCATTACGGAACAGTTTCTTCTCTTGCTCGAAACGAATGAAGGGGTTCACACGGCTAGAGGCTTTTACTTCGTCTAACTTAATCTTGTCGATTTGACGGGCACGTGATGTGGCTTGTTTCGCCTTAGAAGCGTTAGCCGAGAAGCGTGCTACGAAGGTTTGCAGCTCAGAGATCTGGGCTTTTTTCTTCGCATTATCAGACAATAAACGCTCGCGAGCTTGGGTAGCCGCTTGCATGTATTCGTCGTAGTTACCTGGGTAAACGCGCAATTCGCCGTAGTCTAAGTCAGCCATGTGAGTACAAACTGAGTTTAAGAAATATCTATCATGCGAAATGATAACCATAGTACTGCTACGTTGGTTTAACATGTCTTGTAACCAACGGATAGTGTCGATGTCCAAGTTGTTGGTGGGTTCGTCAAGCAGCAGCACGTCAGGATCAGAGAACAGGGCTTGCGCTAACAGTACACGCAGTTTTAAACCCGGTGCAATTTCAGACATCAAACCAAAATGGCTGTCGATACCGATACCTACACCTAACAGCAATTCACCGGCGCGAGATTCGGCGGTATAACCGTCCATCTCAGCAAAATCCATCTCTAGGTTGGCTACAGTAATGCCGTCTTCTTCACTCATTTCTGGTAAAGAATAAATACGGTCACGCTCTTGCTTTACCTTCCACAGTTCGCGGTGGCCCATGATCACTGTGTCGATCAGGTTGAATTCTTCATAACCGAACTGGTTCTGGCTTAGTTTACCCAGACGCTCATTCACATCTAACGAGACGTTACCGCCGCTAGGATCTAGATCACCACACAGGATCTTCATGAAGGTCGATTTACCACAGCCATTTGCGCCGATAAGACCGTAACGGTTACCACCGCCAAATTTAACTGAGATGTTTTCAAACAGTGGCTTAGCGCCGAACTGCATGGTGATATTTGCTGTTGTGATCAAAATGAACTTCCAAATCGAGTAATGTTGGCCGAGCCAGCTGGCGCCGCTTTAAATAAGCATAAACCAAATAAAGCTATGCCGAAGGGGTAAAAATAAACGTGGCACTATAGCAGTTTGGGCTAAATTATCAACTACCAAGGCTGATCAAAAGCCAGAGGGAATGCCGAAATCGCCGCACAATGCCTGCGTGAGAAGCGTAATTAATTTTACCCTATTGACTTAGCTTTCAATGTATTCGAGCAGAATGACAATCTGATGACCCTTAGCGTCGAAAACCTTGCCGACGCTAAAGGCTTATGTAGACATAGCCCTAAACTAACTCAAGATACCCGTTTCAACATTTTGAGTTAGCTTAGGTATCGACAGCTTATAACTTCTGCCGTCTTAAGCGGTTGGCGTTCGTCACCACAGTGAGTGAAGACAAGGCCATGGCGGCACCCGCGATCACTGGGCTTAATAACATGCCCGTGAGTGGATAAAGCACGCCAGCCGCAACCGGAATGCCTAAGCTGTTATACACAAAGGCGCCAAACAGATTCTGCTTAATATTGGTAATTGTCGCCCGCGATAATGCCAATAAGTTAGCAATCACTATCAACTGCTGCGACAGCAGGGTGATATCCGCACTTTCAATCGCCACCTCAGTGCCCGATCCCATAGCAATCCCCACATCGGCGCTCATCAGAGCAGGCGCATCGTTAATGCCATCCCCTACCATAGCCACCACATGTCCTTGCTTTTGCAAATCCAGCACATGCTGTTGTTTTTGCTCGGGGAGTACGCCTGCAATCACTTCGGTAATGCCCACTTGGTCGGCCACCGCCTGCGCCGTTTGTGGGTTATCCCCCGTTAACAGCACCACGCGAATCCCCCTTTGCAGCATGGCCGCGATGGCTTCTTTAGCATCGGGTTTAATCGGATCGGCAAGCGCGATAGTGGCCACTAACTTGCCCGCTTTGGCGACATAAATCGGAGTTTTACCTTGATTTGCAAAGCTTAATGTCGCTTTTGGATCTAAGGCGCTACCATCGGAATTGACAATATCTAATGCCGTCATCAAGGCGAGATTACCAATCGCCAGCGATACACCATCGACCTTGCCCTCAATCCCCTTACCTTGATGGTTCGTAAATGCCTGTGTGTCGGGTAATTGCGACAGGGATTCCTTGGCATAACTGACAATCGCCCCCGCTAACGGATGCTCAGAGTGCTGCTCAAGACTCGCAATCTCGCCCAGCAAAGTCTCTTTGTCGGCATAACTCAGCGTTTGCACTAAAGTAAAATCAGTAACTTGTGGCTTGCCTAAGGTAACTGTGCCGGTTTTATCCAGCACCACACAGTCGACTTTACTGGCGGTTTGCAAGGCCTCGCCATTTTTAACTAACACGCCCATTTGGGCGGCGCGGCCAACGGCCACCATGATAGACATAGGTGTCGCCAGCCCCAGCGCACAGGGGCACGCTATGATGAGCACGCTCGTCAGCACCACTAACGCATGGCTTAAGGCGGGTGCTGGCCCCACAAAATACCAAATTGCCGCTGCCAACAGCGCCATAGCCACCACAGTCGGGACAAATACCGCTGAGATTCTGTCAGCCAATCGACCTATGGGTAATTTCGAGGTTTGCGCTTGCTGCACCAATGCGATGATTTTGGCGAGTTTGGTATCTTCTTGTCCCGCCGTCACTCGGTAAACCAAACTGCCGTTGCCATTGACTGTGCCCGCACTCACACTGTCGCCCCGATTTTTAAGCACGGGAATGGGCTCACCTGTGAGCATGGCTTCATCGAGTAGGGATTGCCCCGTTTCAACCTCACCATCGAGTGCAACTCGGTCACCGGGGCGCAAACGCAGCTTATCGCCCAGTTTTAGCTGACTTATCTCAACCTTTTCATCGCCTTTATCTGTGATACGAATCGCAGTGGTGGATTGCAATCCAAGTAATCGCTGCACAGCTTCACTGGTTTTGCCCCGCGCTTTAAGCTCGAGTCCGTGACCTAAGTTAATCAAACCTAGAATCATCACACTCGCCTCAAAGTACACATGGCGGGTATCCATAGGGAATGCGCTCGGCATAATGACCACCAGCATGGAATAGGCCCATGCCGTACTGGTGCCCAGCACAATCAGCGTATCCATGTTAGTGGTTTTGGCTTTTAGCGCCCGCCACATGCCTTGATAGAAATGTCCGCCCGTGGTGACAAGTAAGGCCAAGGTGACCAGTCCCATAATGCCCCAGCCAAGCTGCATCGCTGGACTGTTGATCATCATCTCGCCGCCCAATAATCCCCACAGCATCATAGGCACGCCCACAACGAGCGCGGCTATGGCTTGGCGCATCCGCAGCCGATACTCAGTGGCATCTTCTAGGCGTTTTTCTTCGGCGGCGACTTTCGCATCCACCACTACCTGCGCCGGATAACCTGCATTTTCCATCACAGTTAAGGCAGTATCGGCGCTCATCTTGCCTTCTACCGTCACTTGTTTATCGGCGAGATTCACACGCGCTTCGACGCCCGCTTGGGCGGCAAACGCCTTTTCAATTTTCGCGACGCAGCCAGCGCAATTCATATTGGCGACATAGAGTCTGGTCATAGACATGGGAGATCCCTCACTTGATGTTTTACACTATAGGTCTAAGATAAAGTCTCCCATTGCAGGAGAGTCAAGGATGAATTTGCTCAATGTGATCACATCGACAATTAATTGCTGGGCGAAAAACCATTCAATTGGAAAAATAGAGGTCAAGATGAAGATAGGCGAAATGGCAAAACAAACGGGCTTAAGTGTTAAGAGTATCCGTTATTACCATGATATTGGCTTAGTGTGCGGCGAGCGCAATGAGGCGGGTTATCGAGTTTATCGCCATCAAGATATTGAAGCGCTTAAGTTTGTGCATCAATGTCGCGACTTAGGTTTTAGCCTAGAAGATTGCAAATCCTTGCTTGGCCTTAAGGGCAATGAAAGCCGGAATGCCGAAGATGTTAAACAACTTACCCGCACTCACCTTGCCTATGTCGAAGAGCAAATCAATAAGTTGCAACAGCTTAGGGCGCAATTACACCACATGGTGACCCAATGCCAAGGCGGCGATCAGCCTCACTGCGCGATTATCGATAGCCTAAGCCATGAGGACAACGAGAGTCATGGGAGTCATGAGACTGACGAAGACAAATCCCAAAAAGACCAAAGCCTGCACGATGCAGGCTCTGAGTGTTGTCGTAAAGCCAGTCGCACTAGCAACGGCCAAGAGTCATAACGGTAAATACTGCGTTATTGATTGCGGACTAAGGTCGGCTTTAACGCCGCAGCATTATCCAGCACCAATGTTGCCAGCTTACCCGCAGGGGTGAAGTTAAACACTTGCCCATAAAATGCGAGTTCGGTCTCTAATCCTGCGGCCCTGTGTTCGGGCTTCCAACCGCCGTGTGGCTCATCTTGATAGGCAATATAAGCTGTTGGCACACCTCTGACTTTTAACGCCTCATAAATTTGTCGCGACTGCTGTGGCGGCACAATTTGATCCCGCAAGCCTTGAAAAATTAACAAGGGCTCATTCAAGCCTTCAAGATGATACAGCGGCGACAGCTCCCTATAACGGGCTTGATTGTTCGCATAGGGACCAATGAGCTGATCTAAATACCCCGTCTCAAACTTATGGGTACTCTTGGCCAGCTGTTCAAAATCACTGATCCCCGCATAACTGACCCCCGCTTGAAACACATCATAAAAAGCCAAGGACGACATCACTGTTAACCCAC
This sequence comes from Shewanella sp. SACH, assembly GCF_001887095.2. Lineage (NCBI taxonomy): Bacteria > Pseudomonadati > Pseudomonadota > Gammaproteobacteria > Alteromonadales > Shewanellaceae > Shewanella > Shewanella sp. SACH. Next base: position 512,903 of record NZ_MPDG02000001.1, on the reverse strand, counting down.
CTGCGCTTACGCCTCGAATCGCCAGCTTTTGTCCATCAACCCAACCTTTATCGACTAAATAACGGGCCGCATTGACCGCATCTTCCACATCGGCTTGGCCCCATTTGCCGTAAATACTCTGACGATAGGCACGGCCAAAACCACTGCTACCGCGAAAATTAACATCGAGTACCGCAAAGCCGCGGCTGGTCCAAAATTGAATATCACTGCGATAAGCCAGACTCGCCCGCGCCGTTGGGCCGCCGTGCAACATCACTATGAGCGGCGGGCGGGTATCATGGGGCGCAGTATAGTTGGGGTTAACCGGCCCATAAAAATAACCGTAGGCTTGCTGGTTAACGCCGGTTTTAAAGGTAATATTTTTTGCCCGAGAAATATAATTGGGATCAAGCTTTGGCAAGTTAGGCGTATACACCAACTCAGTGCCGCGGCCGATGACTTTATAAATCCCCTTCTCTGGCGTCGCCTTAGCGCCAACAAAATAGACGGCATCTTCGCCCCTGATCACTTGGGTGATTTCGCCGAAATCGACGGCTAAGGACTCGGTCAAACCCGAATCCAAATGCAACCGAATTAGCGCCGCCTGACTGCCAAGCATATAGCTGGCAATGATGGTTTTTTCGGATTCGAAGGCGTAGTTGTGATTGCCTAAATACCAATCTGCCACGGCAAACTCGGCTTTTTTGTTCAGCACTGGGGCTAAGGTATTTTGTGCCGTGACTCGATAGATATTCCACCAGTTACTGATATCCGACACGACATACAATTGTCCATCAGGACTGAATAATGGCTGCGTCACGGAAGAATCCGTAGGCGTGTTGACCTTACGAATATTGTGCAGTTGCCCTTTACGGTCGAGATCGCCAAGCCATAGAATACTGTTATCCCATGGCATATAGGGATGTTCCCACGTGATCCACGCCAGTTGGCTGTTATCGGGCGAGATGGCAGGCGAAGAAATAAAGTCATGCCCCGAGACAAAGGTATCGCCTTCACCAGCAAAGTTAAGATTGATTGTTACTAGACTCGCCTTGGGCTCACCGGGCTGGCGATGATCCTCGCGCACACAGATAATCCGCGACCCTTTAGGATAAGCGATACAGTCAGCATGACGGGTGCCATTAGGCGTTAACGGCAGGGGGGGTTGATTAGGGGCGAAACGATAAAACAGTTGATCCTGTGCCTTAGTGGCAAATAAACTCTGGCCTATCCCTAAAAAGGCGGCGCCGCCGTATTCATGAACAGCGGATTTAACATTAAAGCTTGGCGGCACGACGTCGGCGATATTGCCCTTTTTATCGAGACGCTTAATCCCTACTTGGCCTTGCTTATCACCATCGGATTCAGAGAAATAAATCGCCCCATCTACGCTTTGTAACTCGGCGACATTATCGGCCTGTTCAAATACATCGTTTGCCGATAAGGGAGACAGCCAACTGCCATAGGGCGCAACAATACGCTCACCATTATCACTAAGATGCGGTGTTTCTTTGTTCGAGCGCTCGCAAGCCCCCAAACAAAACAAACTCCCTAGCACCCATAAATATCCATGTAACTTCATTGTTTCTCCCCAATGTTTGCCAACTGCACAAACCGAAACAAAATAGGAACTTGCAGAAATTGGTTATTTTTTAAATTTTTTTAAGAACCAATTTACCACTTGCACTTGCTGTACTTGCGTTAAGCCAAAATAAATACACACCCAAGGTGAGATAAGGAAAAACCACGGGATCACGGCCACAGAGCGACCACTGAAGAGCAGAAAAAAGAACCCGCAATAGATCACAATCAATCCTAGGACACCCACGATTAACATCATGCGTTTAGTGATTTTCTCAAGCCAGAGGGCTTTATCCTGCCAAGACATCCGGATGTTAAGCTCCATTACATGCGACAAACATGTATGTAAAGTTATGTAAAAAAACTGGAGGGCGATTGTTGAAGGTTAACAACTAAATGTCAACTCCAACAGTGAAATCTAAATAAATCCAAAGACTGAGTTCAAAATGCCATTATGTTTCTTTACGCAATAAAAAACCGAGCCTCAGCTCGGTTTTTATGAATATCAATAAGATATCGTCATTACAGACGAATACCACCATCGATTTCGAACACGCGACCATTTACATAGTCGTTCTCAATAATAAAGCGTACGGTAGAAGCTATCTCGTCTGCATGACCAAGGCGTCCTACTGGCACTAGCTTCTCTAAACGCTCCAGCGCCTCAGGTTTCATTGCCGCCGTCATCTCAGTAGCGATAACGCCCGGTGCAACCGCTGCGCTACGGATATTGTAACGTGCTAATTCCTTCGCCCAGCCAACAGACATGGCCGCAACGCCCGCTTTGGAGGCGGCGTAGTTTGACTGACCCATGTTGCCCGCTTTCGCTAGGCTAGAGATGTTGACAATCACGCCCGCTTGACCGGATTCAATCATGGCCGCTGCCGCTTCACGACCGCAGAGGAAGCTGCCCGTCAAGTTCACATTGATCACAGATTGGAATTGCTCATAAGACATACGGTCGGTGACTTTGCCGTCTTTGGCTTTGACTAACAGGCCATCACGCAGAATGCCGGCGTTGTTCACTAACACGTTCACTTGGCCAAAATCTTCGAGAATATAGGCAAAACCTGCCACGACGTCTTCTTCGTCGGTAATGTCTAAGGCATAACCTTGGACTTCAGTGTCCGATCCAAGCTCAGCACAGGCTCGCTCGAGTTTTTCTTGGTCCACGTCGATAAGCGCTATCTTAGCACCCGCCTGCGCAAAATTTTGCGCCATTGCCAGACCTAAGCCACCCGCGCCGCCAGTAATGACGACAACCTTATCTTTTAAATCCATCTGGTTATCCCTTGTTAACTATGTCTATTTTTTAAGTTGTGCAAATTGTTCAAAAATACTGGAAAAATCTCGGCGGCCATTGCCTTGTCTTGCATGATTCACATACAAACTGCGGGCTAAAGCGCCCATTGGCGTGCTGGAGTTGCTCAATAATGCGGCTTCTTGGGACAGACCGAGATCTTTAACCATCAAATCTACCATAAAGCCGCCCTGATAGCCCTTAGAAGAAGGTACAGTCTCCATCACACCTGGGCATGGATTGTACTTCTCTAATGTCCAGTTACCACCACTGCTGACCTTCATAATGTCGGACAAGACTTTGGGATCGAGACCATGGTCAATGCCCATTTGCAGCGCCTCTGAAGTGCCAACCATCAACACAGATAACAGCATGTTATTGCAGATTTTAGCGACTTGTCCCGCACCTGGGCCACCGGCGTGGAATATGTTCACCCCCATTGCTTTAAGCACTGGCTGACCCCGCTCAAAAGCGCTATCGGAACCACCACAAATAAAGGTTAAAGTACCCGCCGCCGCGCCTGCTGTGCCGCCAGAAACCGGTGCATCCATAAACTCTATGCCGCTTTTAGCCGCTTCGGCCGCTACCAATTGCGCGCTTTGCGCATCGATGGTCGAGCAATCGATCAGTAAGGTATCACCCGCAACCACTTCGAGCAGTCCTTTGTCTGTGCCATTGCCTAAATATAAACTTTTCACATGCTTGCCCGCAGGCAGCATAGTGATCACCACATTGGCACCCGCCGCCGCGCCGCAGGCCGTGCTAGAAACAAAAGCCCCTTGCTCGGCAAGGCTGTGCATGGCTTCTGGGACTAAATCAAATACACGAACCGTCATGCCCGCTTTTAATAAATTGGCCGCCATTGGGCCGCCCATATTACCTAAACCGATAAATGCTACTGTACTCATGCTGTCACTCCTGTGTGCTGTTCTTTTTTTAGTGTAGTGATACTGCTAGTCCGTTGATGATGCTGTCGTTATCACAGAGTAAAGCGAGCTTGGCTGAGCCTATACACTCAGCGCTAATCAAGTCTGCGCTAATCAACTCAACGCTTAGCTCAGTTGGCTAAAGGGATGCGCCTCGCCCCAAGGGGAAGTCAATATTTGCTCAAGTACGGCGGTAGGCACTGAGTTAACATCCTTAAAGCGCCACTGGGGTTGTCTGTCTTTATCAATCAAGAGTGCGCGAACCCCTTCACAGAAATCACCATGGGCACACACGTTAACGCTGGCGGTTAATTCCCATTTAAAACACTCTGCTAGGCTTAACTTAGTACCTAGCTGTGATTGGATATTAACCAGATGCCAGCTGATAGGACTGCCCGCAAGGAAGGTGTCGCGCGCCTTCATTAACCAAGCATCCTCCGACGCTAACGTCGACATACGGGTGACAATATCCTCTAAACTCCCCGCCATCAGTCGGTCGATATTATCTTGGCTGTCCGCCAATACACTTTCGCCCTTCGGGATATCCACTTGATTAGATAACTCGTTGATCATGCTATCTAAGCGTTGATGATTAAGCGCCGGTGTATCGCTCCAATCTAAGGTGGCCATGGCATCGAACATCAGTTCTTTGTCGTCACGGTTCAGGTAATGATCCGCAAGGCCCACATAACAGGCATCGGCAGCATTGAGTTGATAGGCCGTGAGCCCTAAAAACAGTCCCATTTTGCCCTGCATGCGATTAAGGAAATAACTGCCGCCCACATCGGGGTACAGGCCAATCGTCACTTCAGGCATAGCAATGCGCGAAGTTTCGGTAACGACTCTGTGGCTTGCGCCCGCCATCAAACCGAGCCCGCCGCCCATAACAATGCCGTCGCCCCACACCAACACAGGTTTGCCAAAGGTATGCAGTAGATAATCGAGACGATATTCCTCTTCGAAGAACACCTTTGCCTCCTCAGTCACTTGTCCTTTAGCGGCAATGGATGCATGGTATAAGGCGCGCACATCACCACCCGCACAAAAGGCCTTCTCACCGCTGCCATCTAAAACGATACAAGCGATAAGCGAGTCTTTCTTCCATAGATTGAGCTGCGCCGTCATAGCGCGCACCATGTCTAAATCTAAGGCGTTGAGGGCTTTTTCCACATTGAGTGTCACCACCCCAATCAACTTACCGGACGCGGTGGCTAAGGTTTGAAAAACCACGTTTTGCGTGGTCGTGGCCTGATTTACGATATCTACTACATTAGTCATTAGCGGTTCTTCCAATCAGCTTTACGTTTGCCCAAAAACGCATTCACGCCTTCGGCCTGATCTTCGGTATCAAATAACCCGACAAATAATTCACGCTCAATCGGCAGCGCTTGGCTACGCGCCATAGTGCGGCCCGCTTGAATGAGTGTTTTGCACGCTGTGACGCTGCTTGGGCTTTGGTTAGCGACTTTAACGGCCAACGCGATTGCCGCATTAAGGGCTTCGCCCGTGTCGACCACTTCTTCAACTAAACGCAGATTCAAAGCTTGAGTCGCATCGACGCGCTCACCGCATAAAATCATCCGCTTAGCCCAGCCTTCACCGACTAATGCGGTCAGATTTTGGGTGCCACCTGCGCAAGGTAATAAACCCACTGTCGCTTCAGGCAATGCCATCACAGCTTGAATTTCGGCGATGCGAATATCACAGGCCAGTGCGACTTCTAAGCCGCCGCCCATGGCATAACCGTTAATCGCGGCAATCGATACACCGCGGAATTGACTTAAGGTTTCAAAGGCTTCACCGAAATGCTTTGCCATCGTCGCCGCATTGCCTTTGTCGCCGTCACTAAACAGCTTCAAATCGGCGCCGGCAGAGAAGAACTTTTGCCCTTGGCCCGTTAACACTAAGGCATAAATTTCTTTATTCGCGTTCAGCTCAAGCACTTTAGCTTTGAGCGCCTGCAAACTCTCGGCGGTCCAAGTATTTGCCGGTGGATTATTCATCGTCAGAATGGCCGTATGGCCTTCGATACGTTCTACTAAATATTCCATCTGTATAGACTCCTTTTATGTTATCGCCAACCGATAAGTCACACTTCTTGCGAGTGGACTTAGAGGATTTGTCCTGCATTTTCATCGAGTAAACGACGGGCGATAATTAAGCGCATAATTTCGTTGGTGCCTTCTAAAATCTGGTGCACACGCACATCACGGAAGTGACGTTCCAGCGGGTACTCCCTTATATAACCATATCCGCCATGAATTTGCAGCGCCGCATCACAGACTTGAAAGCCCACATCGGTGGCAAAACGTTTTGCCATGGCGCAATAGGCGGTGGCTTCAGGATCGTTGCTATCGAGCTTAAAGGCCGCGAGGCGCACCATTTGGCGAGCAGCGACTAACTCAGTCGCCATATCGGCGAGCTTAAATTGTAGTGCTTGGAAAGCCGCTAACGGTTTACCAAATTGCTGACGCTCATTCATATACTGAGTTGCACGTTCCAGCGCCGCTTGCGCAGTGCCTACTGAACAGGTCGCGATATTGATACGACCACCGTCTAAGCCTTTCATCGCGAAGGCAAACCCTTGACCTTCTTCACCGAGCAAATTCGCTACTGGCACACGCACGTTTTCAAAGGTGATTTGACGGGTCGGCTGGGCATTCCAGCCCATTTTATCTTCGGTCTTACCGTAGATAACGCCAGCGGCATCTGCCGGAATGGCAATGGCAGAAATCCCCTTAGGCCCAGCTTGACCTGTGCGGCACATCACCACTAATAGTTCAGTTGCGCCCGCACCTGAGATAAACATTTTCGAACCTGAAATCACATACTCATCGCCGTCACGCACCGCTTTGGTTTGCAAAGATGCAGCGTCTGAACCCGCGCCCGGCTCAGTTAAACAATAGGACGCTAACATTTGCCCTGTGGTTAACGGCTCAGACCAAGTCTGACGCAGGGTTTCAGTGCCCCAAGTCGTCACCATCCAAGTGGCCATATTGTGAATAGTCAGCATGGCCGTGGTCGCAGTGCAGCCCTTGGCGAGCTCTTCAAAAATAATCGACGCATCGAGGCGCGATAAGCCCATGCCACCTTCAGATTCTGGCGAATAAAGCGAGCAAAAACCCAGCTCACCGGCTTTTTGGATCACGTCTTTGGGGAAATGATGTTCTTCATCCCACTTGGCGGCAAACGGGGTTAACTCTTCCGCGGCAAACTGGCGCGCAAGATCGGCAAACTGGCGTTGGTCATCGTTGAAATTAAAATCCATTTGGCTCTCCTATGACTCTGTGGTCACTTTTTTATTTTATAAATTGGGCGCCGTAAAGACGCCGTGGTTTATCGATTAATCACCGAGCTTGACGTACGAGCTTAGCGCAAGTTAATGCTCATGTTTGGCGTAGACGCCACGGCGATATCGGACTCAAACCAGCGTGAAGTGATGGTCTTAGTCTCGGTATAGAAACGTACCGCTTGTTTACCGTAAGCATGTTGATCGCCGTAGAAACTGCCCTTCCAACCTGTGAATGAGAAGAAAGGCAATGGCACAGGAATAGGTACGTTAATTCCCACTTGGCCGACTTCTATTTCGTGTTGATATTTACGGGCCGCCGCGCCGCTGGCGGTGAAGATAGAAGTGCCGTTGCCATACGGGCTGGCATTGACTAATTCGATGGCCGCTTCTAAGGAGTCTGACTCCATGCAACACAGTACAGGGCCGAAGATTTCTTCCTTATAGATGCTCATCTCTGTGGAGACTTTATTGAACATGGTTGGGCCAATCCAGTTGCCTGACTCATAACCTTCCACGGTAAAGTCGCTGCCATCGAGTAAACACTCGGCGCCTTCATCAATCCCCTGCTTGATAAGCTTGAGCACGCGTGCCTTGGCTGCAGGGCTTATGACAGGGCCGTAACCGGCTTCTTTATCGTCCCATAAACCTGGGCGAACTTTGGCTAAGGCTTCTTTGAGTTCTGGGATCCACTCTTTAGCTGCGCCAACAAACACGGCAACCGAAATCGCCATACAGCGCTGACCCGCCGCGCCCACAGAAGCGCCAACTAAGTTATTGATCACTTGCTGTTTGTTCGCATCAGGCATAATGACGCAGTGATTTTTTGCGCCCGCAAAGGCTTGTACGCGTTTTAAGTTATCGGTACCGGTTTTATAAATATACTGGCCCACAGCCACTGAACCGACGAAGGAAATGGCTTTAATTGCAGGGTCTGCCAGCAGAATATCCACGGCAGTTTTGTCGCCATGCACTAATTGCAATACGCCCTTAGGTGCGCCCGCTTCAACAAACAGTTCAACAAGGCGCTGCGGCGTCATTGGATCTTGTTCTGAAGGTTTCAAAATGAAGGTGTTACCGCAGGCAATCGCCAGTGGGAACATCCATAACGGGATCATCGCAGGGAAGTTAAATGGCGTAATACCAGCACACACACCCAGTGGTTGAGTGTAGCTATAAGTGTCGATTGAACGCGCGACGTTCTCAACGGTTTCGCCCATCAATAATGACGCCACGTTACAAGCGTGTTCAGCGACTTCGATACCGCGCCATACATCGCCCTTGGCATCTTCGAAGGTTTTACCCGTTTCATGGGCAAGAATGGTCGCAAGTTCGTCGTGATGTTCTTTTAGCAGATGTTGATAACGCAACATGACGCGCGCACGTTCAGAAACTGGCACTTCTTTCCACGTTTTGAAGGCGGCTTTGGCGCTAGCAATGGCTGCGTGAACTTCTTCGCTCGTAGCAGCATTAATCACGGCAATCGGCGAGTTATTCGCGGGATTGGTGACAATAATCTGCGATGTGCCCGTACCTTGGGTAAACTCACCGTCAATGTAATGCTTTACTTGTGTGGTCATGTTGCAATCCTTTCCTTGTAGAATGATGGGCTGGCGGTGCGATATTATGATTATCCTCAAGGGAAGTGATTGCCCTTGCCAGCCCCGTCTTGTTGATTTAACTAAACTGTTGCGATTAAACCTCGATGGCCATCGCCGTCGCTTCACCACCGCCGATACACAGCGAGGCAACACCGCGCTTCAGGCCGCGGGCTTTTAAAGCATGAATTAAGGTCACCAGCAAACGTGAACCCGAGCAGCCAATAGGATGGCCTAAGGCACAGGCGCCGCCATTAACGTTTACCTTAGCGATATCTAAACCTAGCTCAGACACGGCAAGCATAGTCACCATCGCGAAGGCTTCGTTGATTTCGAATAAATCCACCTCGTCCGTTGACCAACCGACATTGGCCAGCAATTTCGCCATAGCGCCAACCGGTGCAGTAGTGAACAATGAAGGCTCTTGGGCGTGAGTCGTGTGGCCTTTAATAGTCGCTAATACAGTTAAGCCTAAACGGTCAGCTTCGCCGCGTGAGGTCAGCATCAATGCCGCTGCACCATCGGAAATCGAGCTAGAGTTTGCCGCTGTGATAGTGCCATCTTTGGAAAAGGCTGGGCGCAGCGTAGGAATTTTTTCAGGGCGGGCATTACCGGGTTGCTCGTCGGTATCGATAGTCACATCACCGCGACGATCACTGACTGTGACGGGGGTGATTTCGGTTTTAAAGGCACCCGAGTTAATCGCGGCATTGGCTTTTTCAAGCGAGCTTAAGGCAAAAGCATCCATCTGCTCGCGGGTGATACCAAATTCATCGGCAGTTTTCTGGGCGAACGTTCCCATAGCACCGCCCGTGTAGGCATCTTCAAGACCATCTAAAAACATGTGATCTAACACTTTACCATGGCCCATGCGCATGCCGCCGCGGGCTTTATCGAGTAAATACGGCGCTTGGCTCATGCTTTCCATACCGCCTGCAATCACCACTTTTGCACTGCCCGCTTTAATCAAATCGTGGGCTAACATTACCGTCTTCATGCCTGAGCCACAGACCTTGTTCACTGTGGTCGCACCAACGGATAAGGGTAATCCCGCACCCAAAGTTGCCTGACGCGCAGGCGCTTGACCTAAACCTGCGGGTAATACGCAGCCCATCAAGACTTCATCGACATGCTCACCCGCCAATTGTGTTTCCGCTAACAAGCCTTTAATGGCCGTCGCGGCTAACATGGGTGATGCTACGGATGATAAGTTGCCTTGAAACCCGCCCATTGGGGTGCGTTTAGCAGCAACGATAACGATATCTTGATTTAACTGTTCAGTACTCATGAAGGCTCCAACCTAAATTGACCACGAAGCCTAGTACCAGCCTCGGGACGTTTAATAAAATCGACAATAAAACCACTCTGACGTTTACGCGAACGTAAAGCAAGTATCTAATAGTCTAATGTGCAGATTTTATCGAGGGAAAATGTCAGTAAGGATTTACAGCAAAGCAGAGATTAAGCGCAGTCAAGCGTGGACAGCAGGCTCTAAGGGAGAGATAAATGAAGGGCTTTTGGGGATCAGCTAAAGTCACATCCATGTGACCACATCACCATAAAAGGCTAAACAAAACCTTAGCGCGACTCCCACGGTGTCATCGCCGTCATATCGCTTAAGTCGTAAGGGGTTAACTGATAGACGTAATAGTTGAGCCAGTTACTCACCAGCAGGCTACCGTGGCTGTACCAACGGGCAATGGCGTCGGCTTTAGGATCATCATTGCGATAATAATTCTGTGGCACATTCGGGTCTAAGCCTTGGCTTAAATCTCGCTGATATTCCTCGTTTAAGGTCGACTTTTGATATTCAGGGTGACCCATCACAAACAAGTTACGATTATTCCGACTTAACACCAAATAAGCCCCTGCCTCATCGGACTCGGCCAATAGCTGCAGCTGTGGATGTTGTCTAATTTCTTCGACATCCATTTCGGCAAAACGGGAATGGGGTGCAAAAAATTCATCATCAAAACCGCGCAGTAGCGGGAAATGCTGAGAAGTACGGCGATGCACAAATACGCCAGAACGCTTTTGCGGCAATATTTTTCGATTTAAACCATAGAGATGATACAAGCCCGCATGGGCTGCCCAGCATAAAAACAACACTGAGGTGACATGCTCTTGCGACCAGTCGATGATTTCACGGATATGGTCCCAATAAACCACATCTTCGAAATCGATTTGTCCAAGCGGCGCACCTGTGATGATAAGACCATCGTAATTTTTATGGCGCACGGCTTCAAAGTCACGGTAGAAAGTATTCATGTGATCAATGGAAGTATGCTTGGATTCTTTGTCGTGAATACGCAGTAAATCCACATCGACTTGTAAAGGCGTGTTGCCCAGTAAGCGTAGTAACTGGGTTTCCGTCTCGATTTTGTTCGGCATCAAGTTCAAAATCAGCACCTTCATCGGTCTGATATCTTGATTCGCCGCCCGCGTCTCGGACATAACGAAAATATTTTCTGACTCTAACACTTCTGCTGCGGGCAGATGATCTGGAATTCTAACCGGCATACCGCGCCTCTTCTGTTCGTAAATACCAACGGATTCGGCGCGTATGTCAGCTCACTTCTGAGCGAGCTAACTAGCCACCGACTTTCTCTAGCAGTATCGTCATTGGCTCAGTGGAGTTGAGGTCAATATGATAGGCTTGAGTATTAATAAACAATAACTTATCACCGAGCATTATCCGTGCACCTATGGCATAAGTGTGCCCGGGTTGGAACTGATCGCTGCCAATCGCAAAACTGAATGGCGTTGGTGTTGCAGCACCTTGTTGTACGCGCTCCGCCATCACTATGGCTGGCACATCCATTTTTGAGACATCGAGCAGTTGCACTACGACCTTAGCCTCGGCGGGCAGAGCAATCCGTTCGCGATACAAGGTCTCGCCTTTTATCTCCACGATAGCATTGGGTGTCGCACAACCCGATAACACACCCATTAGTGCCATTAATGCTAAAGCAGTTAATCTCAACGCGCTTAAACGCAACCATTTGTTCATTTTGTTTCTCCTAATCATACATAAAGACTTCTAGATGTCCATACGCCCAAGCTATAAATCTTGTCTTGGCGAACATATCTTCCTATCATAAGCCACCATTTCGTTGCCGAAAAACCTATGACCCAAGCAACTGCAATAATTGTGGGAGCTAGCTCACAATTAAGTCGTGAAATTGCAAAGCAATTGGCAGATCAACAGGTTGAATTAGTCTTATTCGCCCAAGATCCAGAATCACTCCGCGATTTTGCCTTATCCTTGCCAACAAAAGTACAAGTATTTTCACTTCAAATTGAACAGCCTCAAGCCATTATCACTCAACTTGAATCCGTCTGGCAGAGTCTTGGCGGTGCGCACTTAGTCTTAGTCAATACAGGCCTCAATAGTTATGATCCTGAGCTGCCTTGGCTGCCAGAGCAAGACATTATCGATGTCAATGTGCGAGGTTTCGCCGCTATCTGCAATACGGCATTTAGACTATTTCGCGAGCAAGGTTATGGACAACTGGCGGCAATAAACTCTATCGCAGGTTTGCGCGGTGGCCCAAGTGTGGCCTATCACGCCTCAAAAGCCTTTGGACAGAATTACCTTGAGGGCTTATGTATGCACGCCCAGCGCCTCAAGTTACCCATTACGATTACCGATATCCAACTCGGTTTACTCGATAAAGCCGCCATGCAACAAAGTGCAATGTGGCTTGCCCCGTTGCCACAAGTCGCAGCACAGATCATCAAAGCAATGAAGCAAGGTAAACGCCGCGTCTATGTGACTAAACGCTGGCGCCTCGTCGCTTGGCTCACCGTATTATTACCCGAATTTATCTATAACACTCGCCACTGGAAGGCTAAAAAGCCAAAGCGCTAAGTCGGCTTAACCTGAGTGGAACATGTCAGGATAAAAGTGCACAAACGAAAAAGGAGCCTAAGGCTCCTTTTTTACGCTTATCTGATCCGTAGATTAGAAAGTGTAACCTACGCTGACCATATAAACCCATGGGTCAATATCGGTACCAATAACCACAGTGTCACCCGATAATTTAAACTTGACATCGCTGCTAATTTGCGCGTACCACACAGATGCGTTCACTAACCAGTTTTTGTTAACCTGATAGTCAATACCCGCTTGTGCCGCTAAGCCCCAAGACGTGGTCATGCTTAAGTCAGTTAACGCACCACCTAAATCATTGGTGAACTCATTATCATAAAAGTTAGTGTAATTAACACCGACGCCAATGTAAGGGCGAACCACTGATTGAGAATTACCGAAATAGTACTGTGCCACTAGCGTTGGCGGCAGTTGCTTAGTTTCAGCAATTTTAGTCCCACCCAAAGAAACGTCATGGCTAAAAGGCGTTGCTGCTAATAGCTCTACCCCAAAGTTATCAGTCAACATATAACCAAAGTTCAAACCCAGTTGAGTGTCGTTACTGATTTGGAACTCGCCTTTACCAGCAACATCATCGCTTGATTCGTTTGGCGCAACAACGATGGCACCCGCACGAACGATAATGTCACCTGCTTGGTGAGCCGATACAGAAGCAGAAAAACCAGCAGCTAAAAGGGTGGCAGCGATCAGTGTAGAAACAGTATTTTTGTTCATCATCATACTCCATATGTACAACATAGGTTTTTGTTTTAAATTACATCCTTAACAATTGACGCCTACACTGCCAGAGAAGCGCGACCACTTTATTGATCCAAATCAAAGTGAATAGCCAATACTCATTTCTAGGTACTACCCATGGGATCTAAATCACGAAATTCAAACATTTATCGACAGTACACCTTTATTTTCTGTGAGCTCAGTTCTGTATTAGTCATCACTAATGACTACAGCAAGAGGTAGACACCATTAGCGAAACTAACATTTGAATAACAATAAAAAGCACTTAGCTGAGGGGGATTTGGCCATTAAGTTCAAATTGGTGGGACTAGATGGGGAAGAATAGAAGCAGAAAATGGCCGAACCAAAACGGCTTAAGGATGATACCCATGCTGTTAGCGGTCTAAATTAGTGAGTAACTAAATTGAGTTGCTAAATTGAGTCGCTAAATTACATGGGGCGATTGAGTGAGCTGCTGGGATCAAATTAAGAGTGAATGAGCAGATCAGCTTGTGCGGCAACACTCAAGCAAAGGATACCGAGTAAGCCAACCCTTAGTCGCGACTCTGTGATCAAACACGGATAATGATCGCTTTGGATTGGCGCTCAGTTTGAGTGCAAACAAGGAGTTCAGCCCAAAAGGAGCCACCGGCTCAATATCATAAGACGCGGGATAATTTTTCATCCCAACACAAGTCTGAGTCCCAGTCTTAGTCTGAGTATCAGATTCTACATCAACAACTTGATAGCTCACCCCGACTGCGGTTTCAAGCTCTGGCCAATAGGCCATCGCATCAAAACAAGATGTGTAAGCCATGTCTTGATTTCGAACATGCATGCGCGCCTGATTCTTCACCGACCAAGGTAACTCAGGGGCAAGCTGATTAAGATAGGTTTCAATTGCCAGATCCCGCTCGGGACTGATATCTAACGGGCAAAAATAGATCAGATCGATATCGTTTAGTGGACTCAACTCAAATCCGTGCAAGCGATCCCAGACTAAATTACGGACAAATCCCGCCGCAAGGCACCACTGCGGCATTGAGTGTACTTTGGCGCATTGGAGCGCAAGTTCAAGCGCCCTCACCCGCTCGCAATCTTGGGTTATCCATTTGAGTAATCGATGCTTTAGCTCTGCTTCACACATAGCATCATCCATAACATTATTCAGAACATGACTCATACATTACTCATAACAGTATCGTTCGCTTCAATATCAAATAACACCACGGGAATGACATTCGGCTTACTCCACTTCGCCATCGGTTTCTGAGCACTTTACGACCCCATGACAGAGTAGATAAACGAGACTATAAATAGGTGCCATTACCGCAAAAAAAATCCAAAACCCATAGACATCTTTGTCTAGCAGATTAACGCTAACAGTAAAGATGGGCACGAACAGTAGCATCCAATTTATTATATTGAATTTGTACCGTATCGGCTTATCACAATGACAGCAGCGTCCTTCCTTAATCGGCACATCCTTAGCGCCGAGTTTACCTTTGCAATACGGACATTTTTTACTGAAAAGCATTGAAACTCCATCGCTGAGATTAGACTCGCAAAGCAAGCCTCATCATCCATTCTTTCAATTGGTAAACACTATATCCGCACTATTCGTTACAAAGCATCACACAGCATCCGCTTGGCGCTCCGGGGCCGCATCGGCAAAGGCTTCTAGCTGATTACACTCAGTCCACACGCGCATGATATTGGGATAAGGCGTTAAATCCACATTAAAACGCATGGCGTTATACACCTGCGGCACTAAACACAAGTCGGCTAATGTCACTGTATCCCCAAAGCAGTAACGACCACTGTGCCTTTTCAACAAGATTTCTAGGGCAGCAAAACCACTTGCAACCCAGTGGTGATACCAAGTATTTTTTGCCGCTTCATCGACCCCTAAGGTTTGGGTTAAATACTGCAATACCCGCAAATTGTTTAATGGGTGAATTTCACAGGCTACCGTGAGTGCCATGGCGCGCACATGGGCACGCTCAAGAGCCGATGCAGGCAATAATGATGACTGTGGGTGTATCTCATCGAGATATTCGATAATGGCTAAGGATTGCGACAATGCATCCGCATCTAACTCATCATCCAACGTTAAGGTTGGCACTAACTCCAGCGGATTCAGCGCGCTGTAGGCCGCTTTATGTTGCTCGCCGCCATCACGTACAAGATGCACTGACAACTGCTCGGCAGAAATCCCCTTAAGATTAAGGGCGATGCGAACTCGGTACGCCGCGCTTGAGCGCCAATAACCATAAAGTTTCATATTTTCATGTCCTTATAAAAGTCTGTATAAAAACGGGGCAATTAAGCCCCGTTAGTTTGAGTCGATGTAGCCCTTTAAGGGAAAGCCTTAGGCTTTGTATTCAACCACTTTCTGATCGATAGAACCGAAAATAGTTACATCGTTATCATCGAGCATTTCGATGCGAACAGTGTCGCCAAAACGCATAAATGGCGTAGTGGCTTTGCCTTCAGCAATCACTTCTAACATACGTTTTTCCGCTAAACAGCTAGAGCCTGCGCTACGGTCATAGTTAGAAATAGTACCAGAGCCAATAATCGCACCAGCGCCCAATGGACGGGTTTTTGCAACATGTGAAACTAACTGGCTGAAATTAAATGTCATATCGACGCCCGCATTTGGACGACCGAATAATTCACCGTTTAAATGGGTGATCAGCGGTAAATGCACTTTAGAATCTTCCCAACGTGCGCCCAGTTCATCCGGGGTTACAGCCACAGGTGAAAAACTGCTCGATGGCTTAGATTGGAAGAAACCAAACCCTTTCGCCAACTCACCTGGGATTAAGTTACGCAGTGACACATCGTTCACTAACATCAACAATTTAATATGCTTAGCCGCATTGTCGCTGCTCACGCCCATAGGCACATCATCGGTAATGATCGCGATTTCAGATTCGAAATCGATACCCCAGTCTTCACTCGCCAGTGGAATATCGGCTTTAGGGGCAATAAAACTGTCTGAACCACCTTGATAGAACAGCGGATCTGTCCAGAAGGTTTCAGGCATTTCTGCGCCGCGAGCCTTACGGACTAGCTCAACGTGATTCACATAAGCGCTGCCATCGGCCCATTGGTAGGCACGCGGTAGTGGCGACAAACACTTAGCTTCGTCAAACGCTTGCGCGTTATCTAACATGCCTTCATTTAACGCGTCGTACAATTCTTGCAATTGCGGTTTCAGTAAATCCCAACCGTCGAGTAATTGCTGCATAGTGTGGGCAATAGCAGGAACGGTAACCGTTTTAGTGAGGTCGCGGCTAACTAACATCAACTGACCATCGCGGCGACCATTGTTATAACTTGCAAGTTTCATATTGGCTCCAGTGCTTCTAAGGCTAGGCGTACAATTTTATTGTGCTGGAAAACGCGCGGCGTCATCCAGCTTATATTCGGCGATTTTAATCGGACTCTTTGACTCATTAAGGGCGCACACGTTACGCAATCCGCGCCAACAGAGGCATGCCCTCTTGCTTGCTTTAACGTATTTGTTGCGCGTAGAAATACCCGAAGCTGGCGCAGATTCCTATAGCGTGACCCAAATCACATTTGGGTCAATTATTTCACATTTCGTAAACTAATCATTACGTTTATAACCTAGTTGCCGCTTATCAATATCTCGGTAAGCAATATGCCTGAAAAGTCGGCAACTAAGTGGAACGATACTGTTACATCTATCGCGTCAAGCCAGCAAGACTCGGCTTAACGACGCTTGGCTATCTTGTACTCACGCAGCTTATTGGCAATAGCGGTGTGCGACACCCCGAGCTTTTTCGCTAACTGCCTAGTGCTCGGATAGGCTGGATATAATCGACGCAACAGACTCGCTTCAAACTGCTTCATCGCATCGTCGAGATTGCCTTCAAACTCATTGTCAAAGTAACCAAAACCTTCGGCGTAGGACGGCAGTTTTAATTGTTCTACCGTCAACTCGGCCGAACCATCCCACATAGACACAGCTCTAAATACTGCGTTCTTTAATTGGCGTACGTTACCTGGCCAAGCGTAGGTGAGCAAATGATCGCGGCACTGGGCCGAAATCCGTCGCACTGGGCTAGATAACTGTTGGCTGTAATGTTCGAGGAACATTTCCGTCAGTGGAATGATATCGACTTTACGCTCGCGCAGTGACGGTATGTGATAACTCAGCACATGGATGCGATAGTATAAATCTTCCCTAAACTCACCGGTTTGGCACAGTTCGGCTAAATTTTTCTGGGTTGAGCAAATGATCCGCACATCGGCACGGACTTCTTCATCGCCGCCAATACGTCTAAAGGTGCCATCTTGCAATAGCCGAAGCAGCTTAACTTGGGCGGCCTTAGACATTTCAGCCACTTCATCGAGAAATACTGTGCCGCCCTTGGCTTCTTCAAAGAAACCCCGTTTAACGACTTTGCCCTGACTGACGTAACCGAATAGTTCTTCTTCGGCGGCGCTGTCAGGCAGAGCAGCGCAGTTGATGGCGATAAAAGGTTTCTCACGGCGCATACTGGCATCGTGGCTGGCTCTGGCCATTAATTCTTTACCAGTACCCGTTTCACCTGTGATCAATAAAGGCGCATCGAGCTGGGCCATCCGCCGCGCTTGCTTAAGCACTTCCTTCATTTTGTCACTGCTGGCTAATACATTTTCAAAGCCAGTAGTTTGATTCTGCAGCGCGTTAAATTGTTTTCCAACCCGCGCGGGGGATTTTAGCGACACCACAGCGCCAACTAAGATAGTTTTCTCATCCTCATCGGGCAGGTAAATCGGCAGCATTTCGGCTAAATATTCGTTTGGACCAATTTGTACCCTCGCCGCTTGCGGTAAGACTTGGCTTTCGCTCAACCAGCGGCTGAAGTTAAAACCTTGCACCCAATGATTGAGCGACTCTTCGAGCACTTCGTGTTCACCCATGCCGATATTGAGCAAGGCGGACTCGTTAACGATACGGATACGCGCTTTGGCATCAATGGAGAAAACGGAGTCGGGTAAGGTTTTAAGCAAGGTTTTAAGGGCGTAATGTTCTTGCTCTGAGGGCATAAACGACACCGTACGCACATCATGGACACTTTCCACTTTGCGGATCTGCGGCATCAAGGCACTTAAGGTTTCAAAACTGATTTCGGCAAATTGTAAGTACAGGAATCCTTGGTTACTGGCATCAATGGCAATTAAATTAATACCATAACGCTCTAACACGACTAAGATATCTTTGGCTAAACCAACACGATCCTGACAGCTGACTTCCAAGCGCATAATGACTGATATTCCCTTTTTTGATTCGAATTTTGGGGATAAACCGTGCAGAGCTATTTTTCGCCTTAAGCTTTACAACAAAAATGACGCTTGCTAGGCAAGTTGTTACCTTAACGAAAACGTCAGCGATGAGGGTAAATAGCAGAGCCCATATACGTTAGAAGGTTAAACAGAAAGTGGCAAGCCTAGTTTACAGTTGAATTGTAACAGGAAGAAAAAATCAGCATCGAAAAATAGATTAAGATGCTGATTAAATTGGCGAATTAATTAGACTAATAACTGGTCTGTCTTGGCTGCCATGATGAAGTCATTCTTATGTAGACCCTTAATAGAGTGTGACCACCAAGTGACAGTCACTTTGCCCCATTCAGTGAAAATGCCTGGATGATGGAATTCTTCTTCCGCTAAATCCGCCAGCTTATTCGTGAATGCCATCGCCAGTTTAAAGTTTTTAAACTTGTAAACGCGCTCAAGCTGCATTACGCCGTCACGCACTTGCACGCCCCAGTCGGGGATCATACGAATAAGTTCGGCCAATTCTTCATCGGTCACTTTAGGTGCGTCGGCTTGGCACGCTTCACATTTCATATTCGATAACGCTGTCATACATACTCCTCTTGGCAACATTGATAGGGATATTCAGTTGCTCTTTACTCATTTTCTATTAATAACTTAAATCACATGACTCAATCAGGTGCAGGTGGCTAAATCAGATGCCAGCCAAATAACGAGTCAACTCATCAACGAGGCTAACTCGCCTTGGCTTTTGGCGGAAATTTAGGGGCAAATAAACCTAACTGACGCGCCTTAGTGACGTAACCCATGATGTCCATCTTGGCAATTTCATCCAGCATATCAATGTGCTCAATCACATAATAAATCGGCTGCATAATGTCGATCCGATATGGGGTTCGCAGCACATTTAATAAATCAAAGGGTTGACGCTCTGGCACATCACTTTCCATCGCATACAAGGTTTCACCGGGTGAGCTTAAAATGCCGCCGCCATAGATACATAAGGGACCATTTTTAGGTTGCAGTATGCCAAACTCAACAGTAAACCAGTACAAACGCGCTAAAAATACCCTTTCCTCTTTGCTGGCATGTAAACCTAACTGGCCATACATATGAGAGAAATTGGCAAATGAAGGATTGGTGAGCAAAGGGCAGTGACCAAAAATCTCGTGGAAGATATCTGGCTCTTGCAAGTAATCAAACTCTTCCTTGCGGCGAATAAAGGTGGCCACAGGAAACTCTTTATTGGCCAGTAATTCAAAAAAACGGCCGAAGGAAATCAGCGCAGGTACCGCCGCCGTTTTCCAGCCAGTGGTCGCTTGTAATACCGCATCAATTTCGGCAAGTTGCGGAATGCGATCCTTTGGCATACCCAAGGCATCGAGCCCTTGCAGATATTCCTTGCAGGCACGACCGGGGAGATTAACGGCTTGACGGGCGTAAAGCTGACGCCAAATATCGTGCTCTTCTTGTGGGTAATGGATAAACCCAGTGTCATCGGCTCTGTGAGCGATGTACTCTGTTCCTTTCGTCATAATCTTCACTTGGTGGCTAACACTCATGACTCCATAGTGGTCTAAGGCTTTAAATTTGTTAACTCCCTCACACTTTATTCTTGTGCCGCTACTGTGACGTAAACGTAAAGCAAATATTACAAGGTCATTAAAATCACCCTGTTGGAACACGCCATGAATGCTGGATTAGATCCACTGTGCTACCTTTGCTAAAACTTATGCCTGAATTTGCCGTTAAAATACTTAGATTTCCTCAATTTTTTAGTGTTTGTAAATAGCTTTTCTGTGCAGGTCATTTACAATATTGGCCATTAATCGCATCTCCTTGACCTAAAAGGTTCGCAATGAAACAACATCAAATTCGTAAAGCCGTTATTCCCGTCGCAGGCCTAGGCACTCGTATGCTTCCTGCGACCAAAGCGATTCCAAAGGAAATGCTACCAGTTGTCGATAAGCCATTGATCCAATACGTGGTCAGTGAAGCTATCGCTGCTGGGATCAAAGAAATTGTTCTAGTGACCCACGCCAGTAAAAACTCTATCGAAAACCACTTCGATACCAGTTTCGAATTAGAAGCCCAACTCGAGCGCCGCGTTAAACGTCAGTTACTCGAAGCCGTACAATCTATTTGCCCTAAAGACGTCACTATCATCAGCGTGCGTCAATCTCAGGCGAAAGGATTAGGCCACGCCATTTTGTGCGCAAAATCAGTCGTCGGCGATGCACCATTTGCAGTATTGCTGCCGGATGTGATCATCGATGAAGCCAGCTGTGATCTGCGTCGCGATAACTTAGCCGCTATGGTTGCCCTGTTTGATGAAACCCAAGTGGGTCAAATCATGGTTGAAGGCGTGCCACACAACGTCGTCAATCAGTACGGTATTGCTGATGTGAATGGCCATGATTTACAACCTGGTGAATCTGAGCCATTAGTTGAATTGGTTGAGAAACCAGCCGTGGATGAAGCGCCATCTAACTTAGCCGTTGTAGGCCGTTATGTGTTACCTGCCAGCATTTGGCCACTACTGGCTAAAACCCCTGCAGGCGCGGGCGATGAAATTCAATTAACGGATGCAATTGCTATGTTAATGAAGCAAGAAACCGTGAACGCTTATTATATGGAAGGTAAGAGCCACGACTGTGGTAACAAACAAGGTTATATGCGCGCAAACGTTGAATACGCCCTGCGCCACAGCGAAATCGGTGAAGATTTTGCGCAATATTTAAAAACCGTTGTAAAAGGGATGAAGTAATGACAATTTTAGTGACCGGTGGTGCTGGCTATATTGGCACTCACACTGTGGTAGAACTGCTCAATGCTGGCAATGACGTGATTGTGTTAGACAACTTGTCTAATTCAAGCATAGAAGCCTTAAACAGAGTCGAGCGGATCACAGGTAAATCGGTCATTTTCTATCAAGGCGATATTCTCAATAAAGCCTTATTACAGAAAGTGTTTAACGATCATGCTATCGATTCGGTTATTCACTTTGCAGGATTAAAAGCTGTGGGTGAATCCGTCGCTAAACCCCTCAAGTATTATGAGAATAACGTCACAGGAACCCTGTTCCTCTGCCAAGTTATGGCGGAGTTTAAGGTGAAAAATCTCGTTTTCAGCTCATCGGCCACTGTATATGGCGATCCAGCTAGTTTGCCTATCACCGAAGACTTTCCCACTGGAGCGACCAATCCCTATGGTCAGTCTAAGTTGATGGTTGAACATATATTGGCAGATGTACACAATGCCGATCCGAGCTGGAATATCGCTCGTCTGCGTTATTTTAATCCTGTCGGCGCCCATGCCAGTGGCTTAATCGGCGAAGATCCTAACGATATCCCTAACAACTTGATGCCCTTTATTGCGCAGGTTGCCGTGGGTAAACGTGCCGCCTTAAGCGTGTTTGGTGATGATTATCCGACTCATGATGGGACTGGCGTGCGTGACTATATCCATGTGGTGGATTTAGCCAATGGCCATTTAAAAGCGCTGGCTAAATTGGCCACTAAACCAGGTCTGGTCACCTATAACTTAGGCACAGGCCAAGGATATAGTGTTTTAGACATGGTTCATGCCTTTGAAAAAGCCTGTGGTAAGCCTATTGCCTACCAAATTGCGCCACGTCGCCCGGGGGATATTGCCGCCTGCTACGCCGATCCAACCCATGCAAGGGAAGATCTCGGCTGGCAAGCAACGCATACGCTAGCAGATATGGCCAACAGTAGCTGGCATTGGCAATCAACCAATCCCAATGGTTATAACGGCTAACAAATTGAATGGCTTGTGGAAATATCCCAAGCCATTTTTCTTTATCACTGTGAATACACCCATCACTTTAAATAATTAACCGTTCGAGGAGCAACATGACTCAAAGTATTAATCACAGTCGTCGTAACCTCTTTCGCCGCCGTAAAGATAATGCCTTGAGGCCGCCTTGGGTGCGTGATGATATCGAGTTCACCGACGTGTGCACGCGCTGCTCAGCCTGTGTTGAAGTATGTGAAACGCAGATCATCATCAAAGGCGATGGTGGATTTCCTGAAGTCTCCTTTAAGGACAATGAGTGCACATTTTGTATGCTTTGCGCTAAGGCATGCCCTGAGAATATCTTCGATTTAACCCAAACACCTTGGTCGTATCAAGCCCATATTCAACAGAGTTGTTTAACCTTTCAAGGGATCTGGTGCCAAAGTTGTAAGGATGCCTGTGAGCCAAGAGCCATCAGTTTTGTGTTCAATATTGGCCAAGCTCCACGTCCGCAAATAGACCTTGAACTTTGTACCGGATGCGGCGCCTGTGTGGCTCCCTGCCCTAGCAAGGCCATTGAAATAACCCGACCGACTTAATGCAGCAAAGCCATCGCATTACCCATACAAAGCTGTGCTTATCATCCATTTTACGCTAGTATCGCGCCTCTATTTAACTCAGTTAATCCCTTCTCGAATTAAGTTGATTTATGATGATGTTTGTAAAAAAACTGTTCTTCCCCCCTAAAAAAAGTCCCTCTTTTAGCTTTATTTCTCGAGGCACTAAACTCACGGGGAACATCGAATTAACGGGCGATGTGCTTATTGGCGGTGATATCCAAGGTCAACTGCTTTCTGAGGCTAATATCACAATAGAACAAGGCGGTACGATTCAAGGCGAAGTAAAGTGCCATGAATTTATCGTTGACGGACACTTCAAAGGCAGACTCATTTGTGAGCGTTTAGTGATCCAGCGTAATGGCGTTGTCGATGGCGAAGTGGCGAGTACTTCAATGCAAATCCTTGAGGGCGGCCAGTTTATCGGCATGCGGATTAAAGAAGATGCGCCAACCATTTATTCCCATGCAATAGGCCACACTCCTGCAACAGACAATCGTAACTTCTCGCACGTACAAAACGATGTTATAGAATCTCGCTAAAACGGCGAATAAATTACACGCGCAAGCTCACCCACTTAGGCGAGCTTGTATTTTTAGCTCGATCTTTTCTTAACACCCCAACTCAAAGCCCTTCACTTACCAACCAAATAACTGCCTGCGAAATAGCACGCTTTACAATGGTTAAATAATTGTTATTTTGCCGAGAGTGATCACAGTTAATCCGCACGACTGCTGTTAATCTTAGCGGCTAATCGCGGCGGTTCGGGTAATAGCAAGGAGCAGAGTCAGAGCCACAGAATGCCCTTAATAACCCCGCAAAAAATAGTTAAGACTCATACAGGGCAAAATACAAAATGAGCAACTTATTACTCAAACAAATCTGTGAACTCGATGTTTTTACCTTGCTGGTATTTAAAAGTATTTTCGACACTGGGCACGCAAACAGTGCAGCCAAAGCGCTGGATGTTTCTGCACCAAAAATTAGCCGCTGCCTCAACGCATTACGCCTGACCTTTAACGATGAACTGTTTTATCGCCGTCAACAGGGGCTAAAACCCACTCCCCTAGCAGAAAGCCTGTATGTGGCTATTTGCCAGTTTACCGAATCGGTTTATCACCTCGAACAATCTGCAACTCAGATACAAAATGCAGCCATTAATGCCGATTTACCGCTGCATATTGCCGCCTGTAATGGGCTATTGAGCTTTTTAGCGCCACAATTAAGCACGCCGGACGTCGCCCAAGCGCTAGGGCAAATACGTTTACATAAATGGCAAGAGAATAGCGCTGAGTTAATCCACGCAGGTGCGCTGGATTTTGGTATTACCTTAGAAAGTGCTGAAAATAAAGAATTAAGCTATACCAAACTGGGCTCAGTCAATGGCGTTTACATCGTTGCCGCCAAACAACATCCTCTGTGGCAGATTGAGACCGATATTACCTTAGAGCAAATCTGTCGCCATCCATTCCTCTACCAAGAAGTGAAGGGCTTTAATAGCAAAATTGACCCCTTAGAATTATTTTGCCAGCGCCAAGGCCTCTTGCTACCAGCGGTGGATAAAGTCATCGACAGGGAGGAATGGTACGCCCATTTACTCACCATGAAGAGTGTGGCTTTTTGTTCCAGCATTGATATGCACACAGTAAAACATATGCCCGGATTACACTTAGAACGCCTAAGCGACACAGAACTCAATCGACTCCACGATACTATGATGGCACCACAATATTATCTCATTGAAAAGCCTGCAATTCATCGGCGATACAGCCAAAGTCAAAGCGCGCTTGTCGTACGTTCCTTACTTGCCGCGCTCGACCCCGCACGCTAGCGCGTGACAATAAGCTCAGCCAAGCTAGTGGATATAATGTTTACTAAACCTTGTTTACATCATTGCGATGAGTCGATGTTAAACGGGGTTTAGGCAGTAAGATACCGAAGTTTTAAACAGCAAAATTTCATCGATATTTTCTCTCTTAACAAGGCTTATCCTCAGACGACAGTACCGCTTATTTTTCCCGTCGCTTTGATACTCTAAACGTCAATTCCATCACTCAGATTTAGGCTATCTTAGCCTCGTGTATTTTGCTTAACCGAAAATGAATTCTTCACTGAAGCCCAAGTTGAAAAATAAAAATTGTGATGCTCATCATGGCTTTCCAACTGAATTTCATTATTTAAAATATCAAAATGCAAATTTTAGAATTACCATTCACGTTTGTTAAATCATCGTTCACATATCAGATACAAACTTGCAAATACCACTTTATAAGTAGGTGAATCCTCCTATATTAGAGGCACTGCACACGCAGTCTTATAGAAAGAAAAAGGGACGCGATGATGAAAAACTACAATAAATCTCTACTGGCACTGGCTCTCGTCAGTACCTTAAGCCTTACCGCCTGCGGGGACGGAAGCGATGGTCAAGATGGGGCACCTGGCACACCAGGTACACCCGGAACACCAGGCACTCCCGGAACACCAGGTACACCCGGAACCCCTGCGGGCTCCTTCGCAACGACTGCTCAATCTATTACTGATCTGGCTTTCACTTTAAGTCCAGCTGACATTAAAGTGACCAGCAGTGAAGGCTTCAGCGTTAAATTTACAGTGACAGGTAAAAATGCAGGTAAAGTGGTCCCATTCAAAGGACTCGATAAAGTTGCACTTTATTCTTTAACAGCAAATGAAAACACCTCAGGTACTGGAGCTCCCATTGAATGGCAAAACAATGCCATGGCAAATGCCGCTGGTACTTCACTAACTTGTACTCTAAACGGCCTTAACGGCACTAAAAACGCTTGTACTTTAACTGAAGATACAGCAACACCAGGCACTTACACTGCAACTTGGGCATATGATGGCGCAGCGCCAATCATTAATCCCAATGACAATCCAAACGCAGTACACAGAATATTTCTACGTGCATACAACATAGTTGATAGCACAGGTGTCGCGGTTTCTGGAAAAATACTATCTGTACCCGTTGACTTTATCCCTGCTACCGATGAATTAGCGGCTTCTGGTAAAGATACCGTCAGCAGTGCAGCTTGTGAAAAATGTCACGGTGAAGCTGATGGCCATATCGCAAATATTTCAGCACATAGCAACTATCAAGACGTTAAAAACTGTGTGACCTGCCATAACCCAGATCAAATCCCAAGTGATGCAAATTTAGCTGCTGGCTTAATATTTGACTTCCCTGCGATGATCCACAGGATCCACTCTGGCGCAGAAAACGCAGCAAACTTCGATACTAGTAACAAAACCGCTAAAGAATGGAGTGAAATTGGCTTCCCGTCTGATCTGAAAGAATGTACGACCTGTCATACTACAGACCAACCTAGCTATAACACTATTTACGCCCAAGCTTGTGTAGGCTGCCATATGACAGTCAACTTTGCGACTGGTGAAAACCACTCTGAATTTGCCCTAGCTCAAGCAGATGATACTCAATGTAGTTCTTGCCACGGCACAGGTAACTTGTCACCTGCGGTGGTACATAGTGTTGGTAAACGTGCAGAGTATGCATCTCTGTTCAAAGTTGACTTCACCAGTGCTACAACAGTTCCATCAGCTACTCTAGGCATGAAAACCTTAACCTTAACAGCCAATGTCACCTTAAATGGTGCGCCAATTGCTGATGGCACATCGTTAAAAGCCTACAACGCGACCACGAACCCAACAGCGATGTTTGTCGCTAATGGTCTATTGATCGGTAATGTGGCCACTGACGGTACTGTGTACTCTTGGAGAGATGTTAAACCTGCAGCAATCAGCCTGAAACTGGAAAACGGTACACTTGCTGGTGGCGTGTTAACTATCGTTAAAGATATCCCAGATGCGCAAGCTGTGGGCACTCTCTACGTAGGTTCAGAAGCCAACTTCTGTGCTAAAGCGGGTAAAGTGGTTAGCTGTAATACTACAAACTTAGAGTTTGGTCCAACTAGCCCTATCGGTAACGAAGCTGCAGTGAAATTCTATAGCCCAGATGGTAGCGCAGTCACTAAAGCCCGTATGACTGTTCCTACTCGTATCACAGTCGCAGAAACTAAGTGTAATGCTTGTCATGGCACCTTAGATTATGCAAAAGGTTCAAGACACGGCGCTTACACCTTCGACCAATGTATGCACTGCCATAACGACACCACTGGCGCTTCTGGCCACGGTGCAACTGGCTATAAAGGCGATGATGGTCAGTTAGTTGTTAATCCTGAAGTGACCTTCAATAACAAAGACCTATTCACAGTTGCTCACCGTTTCCACAGCGGTAACTTCGGTGTAGTAGAAGGTATCTTCCGCGATGCGAAAGGTGGTTTGTTCGGTTATCCAGCGGTTGAAACAGATTGTGCGGCTTGTCATAAAGACAATGCCAAACTGTTTGCAACTGACGGTGGTTTAACTTCAGGCAAACGCTCAATCAAAGTCGGTGCTTACTACATTAGCCCAGTGGCTGAATCATGCCGTACTTGTCACGCTCACTCTGATGCGGCAGCTGTCGCTCACTTTAGAAGTAACGGTGCGGTAGTAGAAGCGGATGCAATGACAGATCCTAACCTACCAGTAGAATCTTGCGCGACCTGTCATGCTGAAGGAAAAACCTACGGCGTAGATAAGGTACACGCAGAGTAGCACAGCAGTACTAGTACCTTTGGGTTGCCCCTGCACAACCCAAACTTCATCTCTGCAACTCATTGGGGACCCTTATGGTCCCCTTTTTTATTGCCAATTATCTTCACGTAAAAATGAAATATCAATCGTATTAATAACTGCGGTAAAGCTTAATCCGCTAAGCGACGGGCTTGTGCGATACGTTGTCTGAGCAGCTTGATAAAGTCCTTAGCTTCTCTGTCCAAACTGTCATGGGGAATATACAAGTGATAACCTAAACGCGTATCTAACATCACGCAGCGATGCCCAAACATAGCCAATACACCGCGATAACGATCCCCTTCTATCACCAAAGGACCAAACTCTGCGCCGAGATAAGTTTCTAAAGTCGCTAAGTCTTCATCTTGCGAGGCTGCAGTCACCAATAAAGGCCGCTGCTCTGTTAATAAGCCGGTGGCTAAGCGCAGGGAGATATTGTCCAAAATAGGATTTATGTGTTTTAGTTTAATGCCTAAATAAGATAACTCTATGGTATCTAATCCATTGGTCACCCGCGGGATATCGACCCTTTGAATATTATCCCAAGCGATAGACACTTTGCCGCGACGATGAAAATAGGTCAGCCCCTTGTCATCTAATGCTAGGGTCGTTTCCGGCTCATACACCTTAGCTAAACCGAGAATGAGTGAAATCGCGCCTAAGCTAAAAAACATCAAACCCGCGGCAAACAAGGCCGGCCACGTTAGAAAAAGTCCCAACCCCAGCAGCAGACTTAAACCGCCCAGCCAAGTTAAGGTTAACCCATTTCGTTTTGATAAAGGACGCACAGACATTATTTCTGACTCAATTGTCATTGTTCATCTTCCTGTTAACACTCACTATCTTTAGATTGAAGTCGGAAACCACACCCTTAACTTGCCATTTTTAACTTACGGTCTTTAACCATAACCACAAACGGCCAATGTATTCGTGAATCGCCCGCTGAGAAGCCACTAGATTATCCGCCGTCAAACGCCACCAAAAATCATCTCTCCCAATAAAATCCGTTGGTGCGGCTTTAGGATGTAAACCTTTAGCGGTGAAGATAGCCATAGCCCGTGGCATATGAGTGGCCGATGTGACTAAGCGAAAAGGTTCTTCGCCTAATTCCCACTGTAAATATTGCGCTTCTTCTATAGTATCTCGCGCTAAAGGGAATTGAATGATCCGACGTTTATCGACGCCCAGTTCAACTGCGGCATTCGCCATCATTTCAGCATGGGAAACCTGCGTGAGTTCGCCGCCCCAACCGCTGACAATCAACATACACTCATGACCCAACTTAAGTTGCCGAATTCCTTCAGTTAACCTTGTAAGGGCGACGTCTGATAAGGATTGCACCGCAGTCGCGCCTTGAATATCAGAGTGCGCCGAACCTAATACCATCACAAAACAGGCGCCTGTGATGGGTGTGGAATTAATGGGGTAAGCCGATTCTAATGGCCGCACTAAGGTATTCACACCCAGTTGACTGCTTAAAAAGAGTAAAACAAAGAAGGCGCATGATACTAAGTATTTCGCCATACTCCGACGGCGCCATACCAGAAAAGAAATGACTAATAACAATAGGATAAAGGGAATCGGCATTATCCCCTGTGAAACAACTTTCTTAACCCAAAACATGATGTCCATGCCAAGCAAACCAAAAGAGCGCAATCATAGCATCAAAATACGGCGAAACGCATAGCAGATAACATTAGCCCAGCGTTTTGCTGGGCTAATGTTTATAAAACGTATAAGCCATTAAGCATTGATTTAAAAGCCTAATAAGCTCACTAGATGAGTACAGATATCCAAGCGAAGATTACTTTTCCCATAACCAAGCGGCGCCGCGCACACCCGATGAACAACCATAAAGATTCTGCACCACAGGCGTATGGCATTCACGCCCCACCACATAATGGGCCAGCAATGCCGGTAATCTTGGGTAAATCGCCGCGACATTCGACATACCGCCGCCCAGCACTATAGCATCGGGATCGAGCATATTGATCACATGGGCGAGTGAACGAGCGAGCCTATCCATATAACGATCAAACGCAGCGATCGCAATCGCATCCCCCTCATCGACTAACAACATAATATCGGCACCTGATTTTGCAGCAGCACGCACTGTGCCCGCCGCCGTCAATGCCGCATTATAATCACGCACAAAGCCAGTGCCAGAGATAAAGGTTTCGATACAATCGGGATTGCCACAGAAGCAACGGGTGGTATTAAACTCTTCCTTGGTCATCCAAGGCAGAGGATTATGACCCCATTCACCGCCAATACCATTACCCCCACCGTGCACTTTGCCGTTAATTGCCACGCCAGCGCCACAGCCAGTGCCGATAATCACACCAAACACCACAGATGCGCCAGCAGCGGCACCATCGACCGACTCTGATACCGCAAAGCAGTTTGCATCATTGGCAACCCGCACTTCACGCTGCAACAATTCCCCTAAATCCACATCGAGGGGATGACCATTGATCCATGTTGAATTGGCGTTTTTCACTAAACCTGAATAGGGCGATACCACACCAGGAATTCCCACACCGACTGTGCCTTGCTCGCCGAGTGTCGCTTCCGCTTCTTTGACCAGATTGACCACCGCAGCTAGCGTGCCCTGATAGTCACGTGGCGTTGTCACACGTTTGCGAAATAGCTCATTACCTTCATCACTCAGTGCGACTAATTCTATTTTTGTTCCGCCTAAATCGACGCCCATGCGCATCATGAATACTACTCCAGTGTTTAGCCCGCCCTTTCATCAACGCATATCGATGCTAGGCGGTCGTTATTTCACCCAGCCTGGGGCTGTGGCAATAAAATAAGGGTTTAAAATGTCAGGTTTTTGATTATAAGTTAATGGTTCACCTGACTCATAACAGACAACTGTGCCGCCTGCACTTTCGAGCACAGCTTGCGCCGCCGCAGTATCCCATTCGCTAGTTGGGCCAAGTCTGGGGTACAGATCAGCACTGCCTTCTGCCAACATACAAAACTTAAGCGAGCTACCCACGCTTAAGATGTCATGCTCGCCAAACTGTTGTAAATATTGCGCTAAACCAGGGCTTAAGTGCGAGCGACTGCCAACAATCATCGGCATCGCGCGTGGCGCTTTAGCGCCCAATAAGGGACTTTCTTGACCCGCTTGTTGACGCCATGCACCTAAATGCTTAGCGCCGTAATAATAGGTATCGAGCACAGGCGCATATACCACACCTGCGATTGCAACCCCTTGATGAATAAGCGCAATATTGACAGTAAACTCACCATTGCGCTTAATAAATTCCTTAGTGCCATCTAAAGGGTCAATTAACCAATAGGTTTGCCATTGACGACGCTCATCCCAGGCAATATCC
Organism: Shewanella sp. SACH; assembly: GCF_001887095.2. Lineage (NCBI taxonomy): Bacteria > Pseudomonadati > Pseudomonadota > Gammaproteobacteria > Alteromonadales > Shewanellaceae > Shewanella > Shewanella sp. SACH. The sequence goes on along the minus strand of NZ_MPDG02000001.1, from coordinate 481,947 downwards.
GCCGCTTCCTCAGACATAATAGGAATACCGACAAACTGCTGCGCCAATGCCGCCACTATCACGTGATGCGCGGCTAAATCGGCGGCTGTCACGGGACTATCGTCGCCCTTGTGACTCACTGAAAAGTCATCTTGACCATAAACCGTCATAATGGCATCGCCCGCCGCTTTGGCAATCGCGACCACTTGCAATAAATCTTGTTTGGTCAATGTCTGTGCTATTGTCGTCTTGTCTGTCACTGAAACGTCCTTAATGCATTAAATATTCTGGCATTATGCCATTGTCATCCAAGGAGAATTTAGAACAAATTCATCATACATCAAGCAAAATAGACTAAGACTCACGGCTTGAACCGCTGCGTACAAAACCACAGATAAACAAAGTGATTACGATACTAAGGCAAGCCATCGGCGCTGAGAAGAGCCTTGAGTCCAGCTGCATTCGTATTCACAGCCCATGTTTTCATACGGATAGTCTAAAGCCGTCGCTTAAATCTGATTATTGGCGGGCTTATTGTTTTCGACAGCGTTAATCACTTAGATGACGTAAACGCTTAAAGCGTGATTAAAGCAGCCTAAAGCAAAATGTGAGTCACGCTCATTATCGTCAAGATAACTGCCGCAACATGCAATTCAGTTGCTGACACCAATCTTGCCACTCGATCAGTTCAGGCATCAACAGTGCGTTATGGGTCACCAAAGTGGAGCGTAATTTACCACTGTTCAACACACTATAACTCGGCCTTTTTGCCAAACTTATGCCGCGGTTTAGTGCCTGCTTAGCATAATCAGCACTGGTAATCGGCTGGATAACCACAGGTAGACTTAACAGATGAAGCGCTAGGGCTTGTCGCTGGATTTCACAGGCAAACTCATACCAACTGCATTGGCCTTGAGCGCTGTAATGGAATACTCCAGAGCACTGCTGCACGACTAATTGCCACATCACCCGCGCGAGTGCATCACTCCACGTCGGGCAGCCGATTTGATCGGCTATTACCTGCAAACTTGGCTGAGTACGCATCAAGTTGAGCATGGTTTTGACAAAATTATGCCCATCTTGACCGTAGAGCCATGAGGTGCGGACAATCGTTGCGCAATCACCCAAGACCGCTACTACCCTCTGCTCACCGAGCAACTTACTCGTACCGTAAGCAGACAACGGCTCGGGAGCATCAAGTTCAACAAATGGCCTTGGTAAATGAACTTGGTTTGGGTTTGGGTTTGAATTTGAAGCTAAGTCTGGGTTTTGATGTTGTTCAACGCCACTTTCTCTAGCATCGCAAACAGCACGTTCAGCTGCATGAGCACTATCGCAAACAGTATGACCACCAAACACATAATCGCTCGACACATGCAGTAAGCGCGCGCCCGACAACAAACATTGCTGCGCCAATAACTCAGGGCCGAGTGCATTCACCCGATGCGCTTCGATTGCGTCATGCTCAGCAGCATCCACCGCATTATAGGCCGCGCAATTGATCACCCAGCTTGGTCGATATTGAGCAAATACGGCAGCAATATTGGCGGCATCGGTAATGTCTAACTGACTGCGACTTAACGCATACAGCTTCAGCGGTGCGCCTGTGTTTGCACTTATGTTTGTGCTTGTGTTTGCGATGCTATTTAGGGCTAGCTCGCCAATATCGGCAGCGACTCTCAGCAAGGCCTGTGCGAGCTGACTCTTCGCGCCCGTGATTAACACGACTTGCGGGATGTTGGCTTCTGTAGTGCTCGCCTCAGCGCTTTGAGTTGGCATCGCCTCAGTGACCACGATTTTCATCACTAATATTATTCACTATGCATCTATTAATTGAGCATCATCGCTAAATAAGGGGATCAAATCGGCGACGGTTTCATGACCACGGGCGGCTAAAAAAGCCAAGAGTGCAGAAGGACTGCGATTGAGTAATCGTGATGGCGGATAAGCCACTTCATCGATGATCGCTTGCGCCCGCGCAAAACCGCCCAAACTAAAGGCCACATGGGAATCAGAGCCCATAACTAAAATAGTGCCAAATTCCTTGGCCGCTTTAGCAATCGCAGTGCAATTGGCTTCGCTACCCTTACGGGATGCTTCAAAGGAGGAATTGTTAATTTCAAGCGCTACACCGTATTCGGCAGCGGCGCGGGCAACGGCTTCAATATCAATCGGGTAGGCTGGGTTTCCCGGATGAGTAATGATATCAACCTTGCCACTCTTAATCGCATTAATCATAGCCTCTGTGTGGGTTGCCTTATCCGATGGCGGATAAACCGGCTCATGGAATCCCGCGAGCACAATATCCAGCTGCTTTAGATAATCGCCAAAGAAATCAATCTCGCCGTCGATATTTTTTATGTTGGCTTCGATACCGCGCAAAATCCCGACACCATCGACCATACGTGGCAGCACTCTTAAATTCACAAAGTGCCAAAAATGCGGTGCATCCGCCATCGCAGGCCCATGATCTGTATTCGCAAATAGGCGAATACCCTTCTGTTTTGCTACGGCAATATAGTCATGAATCGTGCTATAAGCATGGCTTGAAGCCACAGTATGGGTATGAGTGTCGACTTGGTACTGCATGGTTCACCTCAGTCAAATGATTCAATCAATTTAGAAAAACTGGCCATGATTAGCTAAAAAGCGATAACAATTCATCGGCGCTTCCTTGCCATGTGCCCTTACCTTTACCTTCGAGAATACTGTCCGCGAGGCTTTGCTTATGCTGCTGCATTTCTTGGATTTTTTCTTCTACAGTGCCTTCGGCAATCAGCTTATACACAAACACGGGCTTATCTTGGCCGATACGATGGGCTCTGTCCGTAGCCTGTTTTTCCGCCGCTGGATTCCACCAAGGATCATAGTGGATCACAGTATCCGCCGCGGTGAGATTGAGCCCAGTCCCGCCCGCTTTTAAGCTGATTAAGAACACAGGCGTATCGCCCTCTTGGAACTTATCTATCTGGGCTTGGCGCAGGCGAGTTTGCCCTGTGAGCTTACTGTAATCGAGCCCCAAGTCCACCAGCTCAGCTTCAATCAGGCTGAGCATGCTAGTGAACTGGCTGAAGATCAATATCTTACGTCCCTCTTGCACCATCTCGGGCAAGTTCTGTTTTAGCCAGTCTAACTTAGCATTGCTCTTCACTTTTTGCGCTTGCTCTAACTTTACTAAGCGCGGATCGCAGCAGGCTTGGCGTAGCTTAAGTAAGGCATCGAGAAACTCGATATGGCTGCTGCCAACGCCTTGAGTGGCAAATAAATCCCGCAGTTTTTTCTCCATCACCAGTCGAATACTCTCGTAGAGATTTCGCTGATCTTTTTCTAACTCTAAGCTCTGGGAGATTTCGGTTTTAGGCGGTAATTCACCGACCACTTCATCTTTGGTTCGGCGCAGCACAAAAGGCGCAATCCGCTGACTCAAGATTTGCGCTTGTTCCATATCGCCATAACGTTCAATTTTGTGCCTAAAGGATTTATTAAAGAAAGCATTAGTACCAAGTAATCCGGGCAAACAAAAATCCATCAAGGACTTAAGTTCACCTAAGTGATTTTCAAGCGGCGTACCCGACAGGCACAATCTAAACGGCGCTTTAAGATCTTTAATCACTTGAGTCACTTTCGCCTGCGCATTTTTAATCTGCTGCGCTTCATCGAGCACGATATGTTCAAACACCTGCTGTTGGTAATAGTCACTGTCGCGCACAATCAGCGGATAGGTCGTCACCACAATATCAAACTCACCTAAGCGTTCGAGCAAAGGCTTACGCAAGGCGCCATGAATCACGACAAGCTTTAACGAAGGTGCAAATTTCGCGGCTTCCTTTGCCCAATTACCCACTAAACTCGTTGGGCAAATAATGAGGCTTGGAGCATGGTTAGCCCCTACGGGTTTTAGCGCTTGCTGCTTGAGTAAAAAGGCCAAGGTTTGAATGGTTTTACCTAGACCCATATCATCGGCCAAAATACCGCCAAGCTGATATTCCTTTAAAAAACAGAGCCAATTTAAGCCTTGCTGTTGATACTGGCGTAACTCAGCATGTAAGTTGTCTGGGACTGCAACCTCTAACACACCGTTAAAATTTTCAAGCTTAGTTGCTAAACTGCGTACCCGTTCACCATTAAGCAGACGAATATCGCTGTCGGCAAAATCATTTAATAGGTGGGCACGGTATTTAGGCAAAGACACGCTATTGCCTTTATGGCTGTCGAACAGCTCTAAAATAATGCTAATCAGCGGCTTAATCACGCTGGCTTTGACTTTTAACCAATCGCCATTCGGGCTGGGCAGCAGTAATTCTGCATCATCTGCCGGTTCACCATACTGCTTAAGCCAAGTGGCAATTAACGGCAGCATAGGCACCATTTGGCCATCGATATCGGCATTCAGTGACAGGGAGAACCAGCCCTCTTGTGTATCATCCAGTTCAATCGCCAGCGGAGTATCAATCACATTCAAGCTGAAGTGGTCGGCAAAATGCACTTGGTAGCCCAAGGCCTCTAGCGCCGGGATGTCCTGTTGAATAAAGTGCAACCAAGCATCAATGGTTTCTGGCAGTGACCCTAACCCCCAAATGCTGACATAGCTGCCACTGTTAGGGATAAAAGATGGCGCCAGCTCCACCAGTTCCAATGCCATCAAACGATTAATCGCATCCATTTCCGCATCGAGTTGACGCGCGACTTGATAGGTTTTGCCTTGATGGATAACTAAGGACAAGGGCTCGTCGGGATATTGGCCGCCAAGTACCACGTCTTGATAGACAAACTCCAGCAGCACCAGTGGCTGCGCCATAGCAAACTCAGGTAAATCCTGCGAGGTTAAGGTCAAACGGACTTGCAGCGGCACTTGCAGCTCGACAAAATCAATCGAAGCGGGCGTAGGTACGGTTTTTGCCGAAAAATGCTTAATCAGTTTGTGGCTCACCATTTCAATTTGCGAGCTAGGCACTGGCGGCATCTGGCTGAGTAACAAGAGTTTTTCAACGCTGATCTCTGTCTCTAATGCGCCTATCTTAAAATAATCTAAATCGATATAAGTCGGCGGCTCACAGGGGATCAGCTCCCAATTTTCTTTATTGGGCAACGTTAACTGCATCTGCTTATGCTCGGCATCCTTATCCAGCCAAATGAATTCTGGCTTTAACGGTTCACCTCGGGTGAGCGCTAAACGGCTCTCTTCCCAAAAACACCGCCCAGTGACGAGCATTTTTTCCAGCGCCATGGCACCTAACTGAGCTTTAAGATACAGACGCGAGGCACCGTGGCGGCGAGTCGACATAATAAGATTGATGATGAGCACGTCTTCGGCGCCAATCCAAGCGGGCATGTAATATTGCACATCGGATAACGCGATTTTAGAGCCTTTGTTATAGCCGCCCTTCTTCGCCAGCTTGCCTTTTCTTAGTTCAAGGTAAACGCCGTTATCATCTTTGGATAACACGTACAGCACGCGATCGTCATAAAGTAAATCGACATTTGAAACCGTGAGATCATCACTTTCGTCTAGCAGATGTAACCACTGGGCAATACGTTGATCTTCAACGGTTCTATCACTCAGTAAACTATACAGAACAGCAGCGATATGTTTGCAATGCCCAGTGGCGGGACATGAACAGAAGCCATTCATGATCAACTTATGGTTAACACTCACGAGGCGAATATCTTGACGATAGGGCTGGGATTCCGTCCCCATGACGCGACCTTCAATATGACGAAAATCGGCATTCGCTTTGGCGCTCAAGACCCGTCCCTTCATCACATAATCACGGGCGCGCATTAAGGTTGGCGGCGTGAATAATGACTCAATCGTGGTGCGAGTCAATTGGATAGGATCTTGGGGGGACAAGCGATTCATGTAAAAACCTTGAAACTAAAAATATCAATACCTAACAATAGCAAGCCATTGCCGAGCGACATTTATCAATGAGTTGTGTGGGATTGTATTGAAAGCCTTGGCCGAAAGCCAGAATGATAGCCTCTATCGATAAACCCACCCTGCCTGCAAGATTAAGAGAACACACTTATTCGCAGACAGGGGATGGATTTAAACTCGCATAAAGCCATTGATAAATCAGGTGTTAACCTTGCATTAACCGCTAAGCGTTACGGTTGCAACCAAGGGCTAAACTTTAGCTTTAGCTTTAGCCTTTTGCTTTAGCCTCAGCACTTTTTGTATCTGCAATGTAGCGATCGACCAATGTTTCTAAGATATCCAAGGGCACGGCGCCATTTTTCAGTACCACATCATGGAAGTCTCTGAGATCGAACTTATCTCCTAGGGCCGACTTGGCTTTTTCACGCAGTTCGAGAATTTTCATCATGCCGACTTTATAGGCCGTCGCTTGACCTGGCATAACGATATAACGCTCAATCTCAGCCGTGACATCACGATCGGACATGCCGGTGTTTTTCTTCATATAGTCAATCGCTTGCTCACGAGTCCAACGGCTATGGTGAATGCCCGTATCTACCACTAGACGCACAGCGCGGAACAACTCTGCCTGCAAACGACCGATATTATCAAAGGGATCCTTTTGAAAACCAAGCTCCCACGCCAAACGTTCGCTATATAAAGCCCAACCTTCAATGTACGCAGTAAAAGGCGCCATCTTACGAATAAGCGGCATACCTTCTAACTCCATCGCCACTGCGATTTGAAAATGATGCCCAGGGATCCCCTCGTGGTAGGCTAAAGTGCGCATACCGTATTTAGGCGTGGCCTTGATGTCATATAAATTGGCATAGAAACGCCCAGGACGACTGCCGTCAATCGCGGGCTGCTGATAATAGGCACCCGGTGCTGTTTTCTCTTTAAATTCAGGAATACGCACCACTTCCATGCCCGCTTCGGGTCGAATACGGAAGGCATCACCGAGTCCCGCATTCACTTCATCGAGAATATGCTGATAATCAACCAGAATTTGCGATCTGCCCGCATCACTATCTTCGTAGTAAAACTTAGGATCGGCGGCTAATGCTTCAATCGCGACCGAGAAACCTTGGCTCACATCGTAGCCTTCAGCGGCTAAGATAGTCATGATCTCGCTCTGAATGCGATCCACCTCAGCCAGCCCTTTGGCATGGATTTCGTCAGCAGTGTAATTAGTGGTCGTAAAGAACTTCAGCAATTGCTCATAGGCAAGGTCGCCATTTGGCAGCGCCCAATAACCATCATCCGTCCCCGCTTTGGCTTGTAACTGGGTAAAGTAGTCGATAAATAATTGATACGCTGGATGCACGTAACCTTTAATGTCCGCTTCTGCGGCGGCCAATAACCATGCTTGTTCATCGGCACTGATATCCGTGTCAGCTAATTTGGTTTTGAATGAACTGTATAGGATATTGTCTTGAATCGGCGTCGCGACAAAATCATTCATCTCGGTCAGTACCCGCTCAATCACAAACTTAGGTGGAATAATCCCTTTAGCTTCACGGATTTTTAAGCCTTCGAGAGTTTGCGCAAACTTAAGTTTCACCTTTTGTAAACGCGACAGATAGTTTTCAGCATCGCCAACAGAATGGACTTGGTGCTGCGCCTGCATAAAGCTGGGATACCCGTTTTGCACACCAAACAACTGATTCAGCGGATAGTTATGGTAACGATACGGCTCAGAGACCAATGCGAAATCGGCAAGATATAAGGCAATATCCTTGGAGATACGTTGATTTTCATCTAAATCCGCATCGGAATAGCTCAATAAGGTTTCACGCAGATCTCGCACTTGCGCGAAAGTCTTATCCATCGCCTCTGGACTATCATCATCCAACTCGGCGTTATGGCCTGTAATCCCTACCGATTCTAAGAAACCCAATGAGGTTAAGGTCTCAGGGCTTTCGAAAGCCATCTTGACCACACTTCGATCTAAAAACGCGCGAAAGAAAAACGGCTTTTTCGCAAACCATTCATGGGCGGCTAGCGCCACTAATAACAGCACTAAGACTAAGCTGCCGAGTCCAATCCGTTTTAGTACTGTTTTCAACGTCATTCTCCATTCTTATTATATTGGGTCTACAGTTATCGCACTGAATCTAAAGCTCAAGCACGCTGTTATTTTGCTGACGAGAATATCATCAACACAAATAAGCAACAATTTAATAACGTAACTAAGCGTGACTGAATCCCTTCTCTGGCATACAGGGCGCATCCCACACTCCACAGGCACCTAATAGGTAAACTGTCGCTAAGTCGCGACAAACAGACAAAATATTTTTTACGCTCGATAACTTTCAAACTATCTACGTATCCAATTGAATATAAACAGTTATAAAGCCTTGCCCTTCCCAATATCTTTCCATAACCCTCTCTATAGATGAAAGGTATTTCAAAATAAAGCTATACAAACCCCTAGAGTGTGTTAATCTGCACTCCGGCCTGTGATTCAGACCTATTTATAAGCAATATTATGTATTTGAAAACCTTCGCTACGCCTGTAATATTTTTTGCTGTCATGAAGCTTTCCACTCATAACTTATCATCAATGTAAATAATTCTATTTCTGGCTAACATCCCGCATAATTGCGAATTATTTGTTTGAAAATTTTGGAGACATTCATGTCTAAAACTACTGGTGTAGTTAAATGGTTTAACGAAGATAAAGGTTTTGGTTTTATTTCTCCTGACAATGGTGGCGCTGACGCATTCGTTCATTTCCGCGCAATCGTTTCAGAAGGCTTTAAAACTCTTGCTGAAGGTCAAAAGGTTTCTTTTGATATCGAACAAGGCCAAAAAGGTCCTCAAGCTGCGAACGTAGTTATTCTGTAATTAGACTTTGTCTAATTTAAGTTAACAAGTTCCAGACAAAAATGCCGACATTATGTCGGCATTTTTATATCTGCGTTTTCATCCATCACTCACGCTGACCATTAACCTTTAGCCGTGCAGCAGTTTAGCTTCCGCTTTCTCAAGTCTTCGTGGTTTACCCACTATCAGTAAGATATCCCCTGCACGAAAAACCCAGTCCTGCTCAGGATGTTCCACTTCGGCGCCACTGCGACGAATCGCCCTTAACTCCACCCTCAATGTTTCCCACATAATATCGGCAACGGTTTTACCAATCGCATCTGCACCGCGCGGTAATGCCACTGCATGCAATGACTCTAAGGTGAAATCGGTTTCTGTGCCGGAAAAGAAACCATGCAAAAATTGATAATGATTGCGCCGCTCTGACTCTAAGCGTTTTAAAATGCGCGCCAGTGGCACACCACATTGATGTAACACCTGTGACACTAACATCAGGCTGCCTTCCAAAGATTCTGGGATCACTTGATTGGCACCGGCTTGTTTCAGTAAATCTAAATCACTGTCGTCTTTAGTTCTGACTAAAATTTTAGCGTCTGGCGCCAATAACTTACATAAGGGTAAGACTTCTTCCAAACTGCGCGACTCACAAAAAGTGATGACGATCATCTTGGCCTGCTTAACGCCTATTTGTTTTAACATCGCCCGTTTACACACATCACCAAAATAAATAGGTTCGCCAGCACGGCGCGCCTCAGAGACACGAGTCGGATCGAGATCCATGACCAGATAAGGTACAGCTTCGGTTTTCAAAAAACGGGCGATGGTCTGCCCTACTCGGCCGTAACCAAAAATCATCACCAGATCATGCTCATCCATCAAGAGTGGCACAGCTTCATCCACATGTTTTGCCTGCCTTATTCCTAACACCCACTTAGCAATATCCACGCTATGGCGAACTAACCACGGGGCTATCGTCATGGAAAGCACGGCGACCATGACTAACATGGTACTGATTTCATTATCTAGAAGTTGATAGTTAACCGCTAAAGCCAACACCACAAAACTGAATTCGCCCACTTGGGCTAGGCTCATGGCGGTGCTCATCGCAATCCGAAAGGGTTCGCCAACCAATCTTAAGATCCCATGAATGATCAGCGCCTTACCGAGTACAACGGCCACTAAGATCAACAATATCTGCCACCAGAAACGCATCACTAAGGTAAAGTCCAGCATCATGCCGATGGAAATGAAAAACAGCCCCATCAATAGATCGCGAAACGGCCGGATATCCGCCTCAAGTTGGCGACGGTACTGGCTTTCCCCCAGCAGCATGCCCGCCATAAATGCCCCCAGCGCCATTGATAATCCCAGCCATTGGGTAAATGCGCCTGTCACTAAAGCCACCACTAGTGTTGATAACACGAAGAGTTCGTTAGAGCGGGAGCGGGCAACTTCGTCAAAAATCCGCGGCAATGCCCATTTGCCAAAAGCCATCAAGAGGAAAAAAGCCAAAATACCTTTGAGCAAGGCAAAGGCGATATCCGCGACCATCAAAGGTTCGCCGCCATTGGCCAGTAATGGCAATAGGATCAACAGCGGCACAACCGCTAAATCTTGGAATAATAAGACACTGACGGATAGCTCACCATGACGACGACGCAACCACCCCTGTTCATTGAGTAATTTTAGGACGATGGCTGTAGATGATAAAGCAATGGCAGCTCCGATAACTAAGGCTTCGACCCAATTAAGACCACACAACAGGGCCACGCCCATAGTCAACAGGGTCGTTATCACCATCTGTGCACTGCCTAAGCCAAATACGGTACGGCGCATGGCCCACAGCCGCGGCACGGAGAACTCTAAGCCTAAGGTAAACATCAGTAGCACTACCCCAAGTTCAGCGACAGATTGCATTTGATGCTGGGTAAACCAATGAAAACCGCTCGGTCCACTCACTACACCAGTAAGTAAATAAGCCAGAATTGCGGGTAAGCCCAAACGGCGCAGCACAGCAATAGCCACAATGGCAATCACTAACATAAGTAGTACTTGGATTAAGAAGCTATGTTCCATTGGGGCGATGACTCCTGTCAAAATGCTGACGTGTCAAAAAAACTAACGCTGAGTTTTAAGCTTAACTGAATGACTAACAAAGACAAATTTTATTAACAAATATTACGGCATGGTATTTGCTTAGACTAGGTAAGAGATGTATCGCACTAACATTTGCTGGAGTGATGATTATGGACTTTGGCCTAGCGACCGAGCTATATCCCGACGAATATCGCTATCAAACAGAACATTATAGTCCCAATGATAATCCATTGGACTTGGTACAAGTGATCCAACAACTGCACGCCAGTTTAGATCCAAGGACAGTCTTTGCCTGCTATGGCAAAGTGCTGGGACAACACTTGCCGATCCAAGGTGTGCGCTTAAGTTATGGCGAACATAAATTAAGCTGGGGCAAACGTTATGGTATCAGCGTCAAACGACAGCTGATATGTGCTGGTATGCCGCTGACGATTCAATACCAGTTATTGACGCCACTGACGCCATCGCAAACCTCAAACCTGAAAGAGATTGAGCCGCTGTTATTGCAACCGTTATTAAATGCAATGCAATACCAAGAAATGTCGATGCAAGCTATGTTTGACTCGCTCACAGGTTTAGGTAATCGCCATTACTACAGTCAAAGTCTCAGCAATGCGACCGCCAGAGCCCATAGAAAACAAGGCTCTGTCGCACTCATAGTGCTCGATTTAGATAACTTTAAACAGCTAAATGATAAATTCGGCCATAAATGTGGTGATTATATTCTGAAGGAATTTGGCGACATCATTCGTGCGACCATACGTAATACGGATCAAGCATTCCGTATCGGCGGTGACGAATTCGTTATTATTGTCCAAGGTAATATTCATGCGGCAGGCTTATTGTGCGAACGGATTGTCTCGGCCATCAATCAGCACAGTAGTTTCACTCAGTTTGGGGTGAGCTGTAGTCTAGGTGCGGCAGAATCACACGATACCATTGAAGCCGAACAACTTTATGAACTTGCCGATAAGGCGCTATATCAAGCCAAAGCAGCGGGACGTAACTGCTATAAACTCAGCCAAAATCAATTAGTTTAGATGCGCAGGGATGCCAAATGAAATGCGATAACTCACTCGCAGCGCGTAATCGGTGAAGGTTCAAAACGAAAGGAAAGTTAATATCTCAATGTAGATCTCAAGGAAGATTCGAATCAAACTGACGTGCTGCGACCTACTCTCTCTTACTTTACTGCTTTACTGCTTTCCTACTTAAAAAGAATAACGCCGCAACGACTCACAAAACTCCAGCGACAACTCCCAACCCAAACCCCTTGCTTCGCCAACAGGCACTTAAACAAACACTTAAACAGAAGTTTGAGAGACCTGTAAACCTAGTCCATTCGACTCAAGAATAAAGCTTTTTTCAACCCACAGCCCAATCGCCATCACCAGTTGCTCGTTATAGAACACGAAACCGATCTTTTCACGTACCCAAGGCGGAACGCCAAACTCTTGCCACAGTTTCTTTAATTCTCGGCCCTTGCCACGGGAATGGGGATGACAGCGACATTGCCCCGCAAGTTGATAACGTACACTCACCACTTCATCTGGCCGAGGAAGGCGAGCTCTAGGCCCTTGTTTAGAGGCACTGAGACGTATCGTCTCACCACAAGTAACACCCGCAGGTTTCACGTCTAATTGAGTAACGTCTGATTGAGTCACGTCCACTTGAGTGATATGGCCCTGCACTAAAGGATTTAGGAGCTGCGAAGGAAGCGTCCAGCTCGCAGGCTTAACATGACGCGGACGGGCTTGATACTTAAATAAATACACTTGATTGGCAAAGCGGCGGATTTCACATTCACCAACACGAATATGCACTTTGGCATCATCTTTCGCGGTTAAAAGCTGAGTGATGATCTGATTAAGCTGCACCTTTGAGGGCAAGGCAAAACCTTGGGATTCGATAAATCCCCGCAAGAGTAATGCTTGCCAATCGGCTGACTGCTCGGCAAAATCATCGAGCTTGAATACACTTTGAGTATGGTAAGGCGCTTGGATTAACCATAAAGGTAAACGTTCACTCACCTGTAAATCCAACGTTGCCTGTTGCTCGGCGCACAATGCCGCGCTACGACTAGCGGTTGTTGCGATACTCGGCCAGCGCGCTTTTAAGCGGGGAATGATTTCTAAACGTAAAAAATTACGATCGTACTTATCGTCTTGATTACTTTCATCTTCGATATGCACTAAGCCTTGCTGTTTTGCGTAGGCTTCAATTTGCTCACGGCTGATATCCAATAACGGCCGCATTTGTACGCCCTGTGCTAATGCTTGTACTTGCCCCATGGCCGCCAGTCCTTTCGGGCCCTGACCACGCTTGAGCGCCAATAGGATAGTTTCGAGCTGATCATCTTCATGATGGGCCGTCAGCAACACATCATTTGCACTTAAATGCCGTTCAATCGCTTGATAACGGACTTTTCGTGCTTCGGCTTCAAGGCTTAATCTGGGTCCGCGATTAACTGTCACTCGCTCAACCGTCACGGGCAAACCATAATGCTGACCGCGCTCAAGACAATGCTGCGCCCAAACCTCAGCGTTGTCGCTTAGGCCATGGTGCACATACACCAGTTGATAGCTAAACTCGGGATGTTGCCGCGCAAACTGACTTAAGCCAAAGGCCAATACTTCGGAATCAACCCCGCCACTGTAAGCCAGCACTAACTTGCAGCGAGGCGCTAACGACTGCGCTGTCAAAAAAGCACTAATATGCTCGCTGAGATCGCCAGCTGCCAATGGCTCATCAAACTTAGCCGACATAGGTTAACTTCATCTGTTTGCACCTAAGACATTCGCCAACATTAGAATAAAATTCTCACCTTGTTTGGCCCGAGCAGCGATTCAAGCGAGAGCATCAAGTCATCGGTCGGATTCACTCGCCAAGCATCGGCGAGTCTAAATTGACCTTTGGCTTGGGCTTGAGTGTAGTTGATCACCACAGGCACGGCGCCGTTACGCCACGGGCTAAGGGCTTGCTCGAAGGTATCGAGGGCTGATGGCGTTAACTCACTGCCATCCATATCGATTTCAAGCGCCTTAGCAAAGTGACTTCGCGCCTCACTGATGTCGATAATGTTACGCGCCGTCATGCGGTTGCCGCCGGCGAAATCATCGTAACTCACCTCACCTTCACAAATGAGGATCCGGTCTTTTTCCAGCAGATGATTAAATTTTTCAAAGGCTTCGGTAAACAACATGATCTCAAGCCGCGCGCTCTTATCATCAAGCGTCAACAGGCCCATTTTCGAGCCGCGCTTAGTCAACATCACGCGTGTTGCCACCACTAAACCCGCAGCCTTGGCTGTTTTACCGCGCTCGGTAGGATGCACATCTTTTAAACGGCCGGACGTGTAATGCTTAAGCTCTTTTAAATATTGATTGATCGGATGACCAGTCAAATACAAGCCTAAGGTTTCGCGCTCGCCTTCAAGCCAAATTTTATCTGGCCAAGGGGTACATTCAACAAACTGCTGCTTGCTGTCTTCGGGTTCACTGTTGAGCAAACCAAACATATCGTGTTGGCCAATCGCTTCGGCTTTAGCATGTTGATCGGCGGCGCGAATGGCTTCGGGCAAGGTGGCCATCATTGACGCACGGTGCGGCCCAAGATTGTCTAAGGCACCCGCGCAGATCAGCTTTTCAATCACACGCTTATTGAGTTTTTTCAAATCGATGCGGGCACAGAAATCGAATAAATCCACAAAGGGGCCGTCTTTACGCGCCTCTAAAATCGATTCTACTGGGCCTTCACCCACACCTTTAATGGCGCCGATGCCATAAACAATGCGCAAATCATCATCGACGGTAAATTTGAACAAACCTTTGTTCACATCCGGCGGAATAAGCGGCAAGCCCATACGCTCACATTCATCGACCAAGGTCACAATTTTATCTGTGTTATCCATATCGGCCGACATTACCGCCGCCATAAACTGCGCAGGAAAATGGGTTTTAAGCCATAAGGTTTGATAGGAAACCAGCGCATAAGCGGCGGAGTGGGATTTGTTAAAACCGTAGCCAGCAAACTTTTCCACTAAGTCGAAGATCTTCATCGACAAGTCGCCATCGACGCCGTTATTGATTGCGCCTTCTTTAAAGATACTGCGCTGCTTGGCCATCTCTTCGGGCTTTTTCTTACCCATAGCACGGCGCAGCATGTCGGCGCCGCCAAGGGTGTAGCCCGACAGCACCTGCGCAATCTGCATCACCTGCTCTTGATACAGAATAATACCGTAGGTCGGCGATAACAGCTCACGAAGCGATTCATGTTGATACTGAGAATCGGGGTACGAGACTTCCTCGCGCCCATGCTTACGTTCGATAAAGTTATCTACCATGCCCGATTGCAACGGCCCCGGACGGAATAGTGCCACCAGTGCAATCATGTCTTCGAAACAGTCGGGCTGCAGACGCTTAATCAAATCCTTCATACCACGGGATTCGAGCTGGAATACCGCCGTAGTTTCATACTTTTGCAGCAGACGGAAACAGGCGGGATCTGTGAGTGAAATCGCCTCAATCCGTATTGGTTTGCGCCCGTTTTTCACTTCGACCTTGTTCACCATCTCGAGCGCCCAGTCGATAATCGTCAGGGTTCTTAATCCCAAGAAGTCGAACTTCACCAGCCCTGCGGTTTCAACGTCGTTTTTATCGAATTGTGTTACTGGGTTTTTGCCTTCTGCATCGCAATAGAGCGGCGCAAAATCGGTAATTTTTGTCGGTGCGATCACCACACCACCGGCGTGCTTACCAGCGTTACGGGTTACACCTTCAAGCTTACGGCACATGTCGATCAGATCTTTTACATCTTCATCGCCATCGTAAGATTCTTGCAACGCTGGCTCGACTTCAAAAGCTTTCGCCAGTGTCATGCCTGGTTCTGGAGGAATTAATTTTGAAATTCGGTCAACGAAACCATAGGGATGACCGAGCACTCGGCCAACGTCGCGGATAACCGCTTTTGCCGCCATAGTACCAAAGGTGATAATTTGCGATACCGCTTCGCGGCCGTACAACTCGGCCACGTGGTCGATCACTTCATCGCGTCTATCCATGCAAAAATCGACGTCAAAGTCGGGCATAGAAACCCGCTCAGGGTTCAAGAAACGTTCGAACAGTAAGTCAAATTCGAGCGGGTCTAAGTCGGTGATTTTGAGCGCATAGGCCACAAGTGAACCCGCGCCCGAACCACGACCGGGTCCCACTGGGATACCGTTATCTTTACCCCATTGAATGAACTCCATTACGATCAAGAAGTAACCAGGGAAACCCATCTGGTTGATTACTTTGAGTTCGATATCAAGTCGTTCGTCGTATTCGCCCCGTTTCTCGGCGCGCACTTCGGGGTTCGGGAACAAAAACTCGAGCCGCTCTTCAAGGCCCTTCCTCGAGCAATCGACCAGAAAGTCTTCGATAGACATATCGCCCGTCGGGAAGTTGGGCAGGAAATACTCGTACAAACGAATCGTCACGTTACAACGTTTAGCGATTTCGACACTGTTCGCCAGCGCCGCAGGAATGTCGGCAAATAGCTCGCACATTTCCTCTTCGCTACGTAAGTACTGCTGTTCACTGTACTTTTTAGGACGGCGCGGATCGGCAAGGGTAAAACCATCGTGGATCGCGACTCGAATTTCATGGGCGTCGAAATCCTCAGGTTTAAGGAACACCACCTGATTAGTTGCGACCACAGGGATACCCTTATCCTGCGCTAAGATCACAGCCATGTGCAGATAGCGCTCTTCGTCGGGGCGGCCAGTACGAATGAGTTCGAGAAAATAACGATCGGCGAAATGAGTTTGATAAAACTCACATAAAGATTCAACCTGAGTGCTATTACCCTTGAGGAGCGCCTTACCCAGATCGCCCTCTTTGGCGCCCGATAACAGCAAAATGCCTTCGTTATAAGTGAGTAACCACTCTTGGTCGATCACCACACGCCCAGCAACTTGGCCACGCAAATAAGCCTGACTGATAATTTGGGTTAGATTCTGATAACCAACATTGTTCATCGCAATAATGGTTAAGGCGCATAATTCGCCTTCGAATCCGGGCACTTGCATCCAAAAATCAGCACCGATAATCGGTTTGATCCCCGCACCATGGCAACCACTGTAAAACTTAACCAAACCACAAAAGTTGTTTTGGTCAGTCAAGGCGACAGCCGCCATTCCCTGCGCTTCCACCTGCGCCAAAATAGGCTTGACCTTGGCCACGCCATCGGTCATAGAGAAGTCACTGTGGACACGAAGATGCACAAAACGAGGATCGGACATAATTAGGATTATCTTTGAATAGCAGGTTAACAATAACTAGAAAGCAGACTAACAAAGTCACGCAGCCAGAGCCAGTGACTTTGCCGGTTAACGGGAACTATAGTGCTAAAAGCAGCGCTTACAGTCCCAGTAATGCCTTGACGGGTTTGAAACTTTTACGATATTGGTCAAACACACCATGTTCGGCTATGGCCTCAAAATGCGCCTTAGTTGGATAGCCCTTATGTTTTGCAAAACCGTATTGCGGATAAGCGGCATCGAGCACGTCCATCTCGCGGTCCCGCGTCACTTTCGCGATGATCGAAGCGGCGCTGATGCTGGCAATCAAACCATCACCTTTAATGATGCTGTGGCTGGTAAGCTCTGCGCCATTATGGGCAACAAAGATGGGGCTACGATTGCCATCGACTAACACCAACGCAGGCGCAATCTTAAGCCCAGCAACCGCGCGCTGCATCGCCAACATAGTGGCGTGCAGAATATTCAGCTCATCGATTTCAGCAGGACTGGCACGGCCAACCTGATAACACAAAGCTTTATCACAAATCTCATCGAACAGGGCTTCGCGGCGTTTCTCACTGAGTTTTTTAGAATCATTCAGACCAATGATGGGCTTGCTCGGATCTAAAATTACCGCGGCAGTGACGACATCACCAACTAAGGGGCCGCGGCCGACTTCATCCACACCGGCAATCAAACCGGTTGAAAAGGCCAGTAAATCGGCTTCGGTTAAACTTTTATAGGTTGCCACTAGTTAGCCTCCTGCGATTTAGCATGAGTGTGTTTAGGCTCAACCAGCGCCATTACCGCTTCAGCAGCTTTTAAGCTCGCATCACGGCGTAATATTTGGTGCAGGGCTTCAAACTCGGCTTTGAGCGGCGCAAAATCACGATTGAGCTCAAGGGTGACTGCCGCCGCAATTTTCTCTGGGGTGCAATCTTCTTGAATGAGTTCTGGGACAAGATCTTTTCCTGCCAGCAAATTCGGTAACGAGAAACGCTCCACCTGCATCATGCGCTTGGCAATGCGATAGGTTATCGGGCTCACGCGATAAGCCACCACCATAGGACGCTTGACCAGCATGGCTTCTAACGTCGCAGTGCCAGATGCCAATAAAATCCCATCGGCTGCCGTCATCACTTCACGCGACTGGCCTTCAATCATGTGGATTTCAAGATCTGGCGCAAAATCTTTCAGCGCTTGCTCAAATTGGTCACGACGTTTTTGATTCACCAGCGGCGTCACAAAACGTATGTCTGGGAAATTTTGTCTAATCAATAAAGCCGCTTTCACAAACGGCTCGGCCAGTTGCTTTAGCTCACCGCCGCGGGAACCGGGCAGGATCGCTAAGTATTCAGCATCGGCATCTAGTCCGAGCAATGCACGGGCTGCGGCCTTATCGCTTTGCATGGGAATATCGTCGGCCAAGGTATGACCCACAAAGGTACAAGGCACCTGATGCTGATCGTAAAAGGCTTTCTCAAAAGGCAACAGCGACAACACCATATGGGTGGCTTTGGCGATTTTGAATATCCGTTTTGGACGCCACGCCCACACAGACGGGCTCACATAATGGACCGTCTTAATGCCACGCGCTTTGAGTTTAAGCTCGAGGCCAATATTAAAATCCGGTGCATCGATGCCAATAAAACAATCGGGCTTAAGCGCGGTAATCTCTTTAATCAGGGAGGCACGTACTGTTAATAAACGAGGCAAACGGGATAGCACTTCTACAATCCCCATCACGGCGAGCTCTTCCATCGCAAACAGGGATCTGAAGCCGAGGGCTTCCATACGGGGACCACCAATACCTACAAAGCGCGCATCGGGGTGCTTCTTTTGCAGCGCCGCCATTAAACCTGCGCCTAAAATATCGCCCGAGAGTTCTCCGGCAACCATGGCAAACACTAATGGAGTTTTATTGCTCATAAACCAATCATGTCTCATGAATGAATGACATTGGATGACAGGGCGAACAACAGCTAAAACGCATCATTCCAAGCCATACTGATGTAAATTAATGATTAAGCTCATTGATGGTTGAATGCACAAGGACATTGCTAACGACGAAGTCTAACCATCCAATAGGCTTAAGCCAATAATACAAAAGGGCATAAAAATGCCCTTTTGTTGTCGTGTTGTCATCAAGTTAGCGAATAATGCCGCGACTCGATGACTTTACAAATTCAAGGAACAATTTCACTTGCTCATCGTTCTGCGCATCTTCAGCCAACGCTTCAATCGCTTCTTCAACTGTCAAGCTGCTGCGATATAAGGTTTTATAAGCACGGCGCACTGCCAATTGGCTTTCTTTAGAAAAACCACGACGCTTCATGCCTTCGCTGTTTAAACCCCGTGGAATCGTCGGTTGACCCGCCGCCATCACAAAGGGAGGTACATCCTGCAGCACTAAAGAACAACCTGCAGTAAACGCATGGGCACCGATATGCACAAACTGGTGAACACCTGTCATGCCGCCTAAAATCGCCCAATCACCCACATGTACGTGACCTGCGATAGATGCGTTATTGGCCATGATCACATTGTCGCCGACCACACAGTCATGGGCGATATGTACATAGTTCATAAACAGGTTGTTCGACCCAATACGCGTCTCACTGTTATCTTGGACTGTACCGCGGTGGATAGTCACGTTTTCACGGATGACGTTATTGTCACCAATGATCAGTCGTGTGGGTTCGCCAGCATACTTTTTGTCTTGGCACTCTTCGCCTACTGAGG
Organism: Shewanella sp. SACH; assembly: GCF_001887095.2. Lineage (NCBI taxonomy): Bacteria > Pseudomonadati > Pseudomonadota > Gammaproteobacteria > Alteromonadales > Shewanellaceae > Shewanella > Shewanella sp. SACH. The sequence goes on along the minus strand of NZ_MPDG02000001.1, from coordinate 462,103 downwards.
CGAACTGAAAAATACGATTACCTTTGCCGATAATCGTTGGGCCTTTAACAACCACATGGGAACTCAACCAACAATCATCGCCAATTTCAACGCCTGCACCGATATAGGTCCAAGGGCCAATAGTGACGTTATTGCCAATTTTTGCATCGGGATGCACAAACGCTAATGTATCTATCACTGACTAATCTCTCTGCGGGCACACATGATTTCAGCGGAACAAACCACTTCACCATCCACTTTGGCCTCACCGTAGAAGACGCCAATCCCGCGGCGCTCTTTAATCATTTTGACATCAAAATGGATTTGATCTCCTGGCTCAACAACACGTCTAAAACGCGCATTGTCGATACCAGCAAAGTAATACAACACCCCTGGAGGCGGCACATCACTGCTCATGGTTTTAAAGGCTAACAGGCCAGTTGCCTGCGCCATGGCTTCTAAAATAAGCACGCCTGGCATCACAGGCTGAATCGGGAAATGTCCCTGAAAAAATGGCTCATTTATTGAAACGTTTTTAATCGCCTGCAGACTGACACCCGGGGTGTAGTCCAGCACACGATCGATCAATAAGAATGGATATCTATGGGGCAGATATTTAAGTATTTCTTTAATATCCATAGTGTTCATTTGATTAGACACGAACCGAGTTCCTCAAATTGCCTTGGAGCAATTAATCTGGTGTTTTTAAATTTTTTTCCAACGTTTTAACACGATGGAACAGTTCATCTAACTGACGGAAACGAACTGTGTTTTTACGCCAAAGTTTATTGTCCATTGCCACAGTGGCAGAAGAGTATAAACCAGGCTCACGCATAGTACTGGTAATGTTAGTCCCACCAGACACATGCACACCATCGGCAATGCTCAAATGACCTGCGATGGCACAACTACCACCAATAATACAATATTTACCTATGGTGACACTGCCTGCGACAGTCGTACTGCCTGCGATAGCGGTATTCTCACCGATAATATCGTTATGGGCAATTTGTACTTGGTTATCGATAATCACCCCATCGTGGATCTCGGTATGGCCTAATGCACCGCGATCTACCGTTGAATTCGCACCTATTTCAACCCGATCGCCGATACGAACGCCGCCCGTTTGTGGGATTTTAATCCACTGACCGCGTTCATTGGCATAACCAAAACCATCGGAGCCTAATACAGCGCCCGAATGGATAATACAATCTTGTCCTAAATGCACATCGTGATAGACAGTGACATTAGCCCACAAACGCGTTTTTGAGCCAATAACCACATCTTGTCCGAGCACTACACCGGCACCTATCTGGACATTTTCACCTAAAATGACGTTCGCACCAATAACCGCATTCGCCCCAATCGCAACACCTTCACCTATATGGGCAGAAGCGTCAATTTGAGCCGAAGGATGGATACCCACCGCCGCTTTAGGCGTAGTGTCCAAATACTGGGCAACACGGGCAAAACCGACATAAGGATCTTTTACAATTAACGCAGTACCTTGATAATCCTGCGCATCTTTAGCTGACAATAACACCGCACTCGCTTGAGTTGCCTCAAGCTGAGAGCGATATTTACTGTTGGCTAAAAAAGAGATTTGACCTGCTTTGGCATGTTCTAAGGTCGCCACACTATTAATAATTAGCGTTTCGTCGCCTTGAATATCACCGTCTAGTAACAGGCCTAGCTCTTTTAAAGTCACACTATTCATCTATTACTTGCCTTTGCTTAAGGCTTCAACCACTTTGCCACTGATGTCAGCGTTAGGCTTAACATAAATGACTGCACCACGTTGTAATACCAAATCATATTGGTCTTTTTCAGCGATAGTGTTGATGGCTTTTTGCACTTTAACTAACAGTTTATTTTGCTCTTCACCTTGGCGACGACGTAAGTCTTCATCCAATGCTTTGCCTTTTAACTGATATTCAGATTTTAGCGATTCCATTTTACGAACCAGTTCCGTTTTTTGTGCATCGTTCATTAACGCACCGTCACGTTGCTGCTTCTCCATTAGAGAGCGCATTTCTTCTTGCATTTTTTGGACATCAGCCATGCGATCGCCAAACTCTTTCTTCAGAGATTGAGAGATCTGCTCACGTTGTGGCAGCTGTTCGAACACAGCGCCCATATCCACTACGGCAATTTTCTCAGCATGTGCCATTAACGGCGCGCCTAACAAAACTAACGTCATCAGCGCGCGATTTACCATCTTGTTCAAAATAAACTCCTTGTTACCTTGTTATAGTCAGCAAAACTTGCCGAGTGTATGCCTTTTAAAAAGTTTTGCCAATATTGAAAGAGAAGATCTCTGTTTGGTCGCCTTCGTATTCTTTAATCGGCCACGCTAAGCTAAACACCATAGGACCCATAGGTGATAACCACTGCACACTTAAGCCCCAAGAAGCGCGTAAACGTGCTGGATCACTGTAGTCCTGTAACTTAGCAAACTCGTCCGCTGGAAGTGTTTGATATGCATTGTAATCAAACTCAGTATCCCAAACGTTACCCGCATCAACGAAGAAACTCGTACGAACTGAGTTTGTGTAAGCCTCATCCAAGAATGGCGTCGGTACAATCAACTCCATGCTCGCTGTCGCAAGGGCGTTACCACCGATTGAACGGCCAGAACTCACTTGGATACTGTTAGGATCGCCCGGCAAACTACAACCATCGCCCGATGGATCCGGTGCACATGGTTCACTACCTCGGTAGAGATAGAATGAACGAGGCCCCACAGAGTTAGACTTAAAGCCACGCAGTGAACTGCTACCACCTGAGTAATAGTTTTCCCAGAAAGGCAGAATTTGGTCGTTATCATTAAATTGACCATAACCGTTACCATAACCTAATCGACCACGGGCCAAGAGCACAAAGCTCTGACTACGGTTAATAGGGAAATAGAAGTTAGTGTCAAAGTCTGTCTTAAAATACTGTAAATCAGACCCTGGCGAAGTCATTTTACCGTTCAAACGCTGAGACGAGCCGTCTGTTGGGAAAGTGCCACGGTTCAAGGTGCTACGATACCAGCCCAGACTCAGTTCAAAGTTATCGAAACTTAAGTCCGCATTTGGATCGTCATCACGGTAGATGTTATAGAAACGCAGTGCTTGCTCATAGGCTGAGATTTCAGAAATCGTGTTATGACGATAACCGATGCCACCATTGATACGGTTGTATTCGTTGATCGGGAAACCCGAGTTCAGCGCCACACCGTAAGAACTGTTTTTATAACGCTCTAAGTTAGCTTCATTGGCGTCAAACTCGCTCCAATAAACGCTACCCCCTAAACTCACGCCATCTTTCGTCCAATACGGATCGGTATAGGATAAGTTAACGTTCTTAGAGTACTTGTTGGTGCTCAAGCTGATACCTGCTTGGTTACCTGTGCCTAAGAAGTTATTTTGCTGCACACCAAACTGCAAGCTCAGGCCTGATTCAGTACCATAGCCGACACCGGCGTTGAATGAGCCCGACGGCTGCTCTTTCACTTTAACCGCAACATCGACTAAATCATCAGTGCCTGGCACTTGAATGGTTTCAGTGTCAACGGTTTCGAAGAAGCCCAAACGGTTAAGACGCGCTTTAGATTGCTCTACTTGCGCAGAGTTTAACCAAGCCCCTTCCATCTGACGCAGTTCACGGCGCATCACTTCATCTTTGGTCACTGTGTTACCAGTGAAGTTAATCGCACGCACGTAAACACGTTTACCCGGTTTAACATTGATGTTTAAGGTCACTTCTTTAGTCTTATCATCAATTTCAGGATACGTTTTGACTTCTGGGTAGGCATAACCGAAGCGGCCTAAATATTTGCTGTACATTTCTTCGGTGAAAGTCACATCACCGCCGTTGTACATATCACCCGCTTTGATCGGCAGAATTGATTTCATCAACTCTTCACGGCCCATCAAATCACCCGTCAGGTTTACTTCTTTAACTTTATATTTCTCACCTTCATCTACGTTGATGGTGATATATAAACCTTTACGGTCAGGTGTCATCGCCACTTGAGTCGAGGTGACTTCAAAGCGGATATAACCTTTATTGTGATAATAGGTTTTGATGGTCTCGAGATCTGCCTGCAGCTTTTGCTTCTGATAACGGCGTTCGCCGAACAGATCCCACCAAGCCACATAATCTTTAAGTTCCAGCATGCCAATCAACTCAGCATCGGTGAACTCATGATTACCGACCACGTTAATTTGGCGGATTTCGGCCGCTAAACCTTCGGTGAACTTAAATTTCAGCTCAACCCGGTTACGGGGTAAGTTGATCACTTGAGCTTCCACTTTAGCGCCGTATTTACCCACGCCGTAGTAGAAATCCTGCAGACCCTTTTCAATACCGGTCAACATAGTGCGATCGAGCGACTCACCGACTTTAACGCCAGAACCGTCCAGACTTTCCTGTAACTGTTCGTCTTTAATGTCTTTGTTGCCATCGAATGTCACGGCACTGATGGTAGGACGTTCAGTGACTTTCACCACTAATACGCCGCCATCTCGGCTCACGGAGACATTTTCAAAGTTAGTCGATGCATACAAGCTTTTAATGGCTTGTTGAATTCTTAACTGGTCAACAGTGTCACCTACTTTTACTGGTAAGCTTAACAGGGCAGCACCGAGTGCAACTCGCTGCAAACCTTCAACTTGGATGTCGGTCACTTCAAACGGTTGGAAAGTATCAGCCAACACAGTCCCTGAAAACGACGCACCGACGAATAACATCGAGGCAAAAAGTTTATTCAATCTCATAGAGCACTTCTAATTATTAGTCTGTCCTTGCTCAGAGTCGGGCAAAATCATTGAAAAGCGCAATGCTCATCAACATCAGCAGTATTGCTGCCCCAAATCTGAATCCTATTTCCTGAACCTTTTCAGGTACAGGTTTACCAGTTATTACTTCAATAAAGTAATACAGCAGGTGTCCCCCATCGAGCACAGGTAAAGGCAACAAGTTAATGATGCCTAAATTGACGCTGATGAGCGCGAGGAACCCGAGAAAATAGACCAAGCCATAGTTTGCACTACTGCCCGCACCCTGTGCGATCGAGATGGGTCCACTCAGGTTTTTCACCGACACATCGCCGGTAAATAATTTGCCAATCATCTTAAAGCTCACAGCAACAAGTTGCCATGTTTTATCCGCTGCGATGCCGAAAGAATCGATTGGTCCATATTCAAGTTGTAAACGCATATTGTCTGGCCATGGCGCTTGGGTTGGGCTCACCCCAAGCATACCTATCTCTTGGCCATCGGCGCTTTTGCTGCTTAACGGTGTCACTGCCACGTTAAACTGTTCGCCATTACGACGCACAGTTAAGCTCACAGGCACATTGGCAGAATGTTGAATAATGTCAACAAAAGCCTGCCAATCGGTATAATTTTTACCATTTATCGCCACTAAGGTATCGCCGACTTTTAGCTCACTCTTGGCAGCGGCGCTGTCAGGGCTAATAGCAGCAATGGTCGGGTCGATTTCGGGGCGATATATCCCTAAACCTAAGGTGGTAATCGGCGATTCTTTTTCAGGATCAAAATGCCAATTGCGGGTATCTAAGGTATAAGAGCGCGCGCTGGAATCTAAGCCCTGCAAACCGCTCAATGGCGTCAGCGATACACTCAGGCTTTCATCGCCTATGTGGCCCACTAAGGCTAAATTCACTTCTTCCCAGTTACGCACAGCCTGGCCGGAAATGGCCGTAATTTGCATGGGCTCTGTGACCTGGATTTGCGCGGCGGCAGTCCCAGGTGTTGTCGATGTGATCACAGGTTTCAGTGACGGCACACCAATCAGATACATAAAATACAGGGCAACGATGGCAAAAATAAAATTCGCAATCGGGCCAGCAGCCACAATCGCAATGCGCTGCCATACGGTTTTACGATTGAATGCTTGATCTTTTAATGCGTCTGGGACGTCTTCAACGCGCTCATCGAGCATTTTGACATAGCCACCGAGTGGGATCATGGCTAACACGTATTCAGTGCCGTCTTTACCGACACGACGCCAAATCGCCTTACCGAAACCAATGGAGAAACGTTCGACTTTGACACCACAACGGCGTGCGACATAGAAATGGCCGTATTCGTGGGCTGTGATTAACAGGCCCAGTGCAACGATGAAAGAACCTAAGTTCCATAAAAAATCTAACATCCCACTCCTTACGTCATTGATTTAATCACTCAGCCATTGCTAAGCGATGCTTGCTAAAGTCTCACGAGCATAGACGCGGGTTTGCGCATCTAAGGCTAAAATATCTTCTATGCTGCCCATAGAGCGCTTAGGCACAGTCACTAAACAAGCTTCGTTCACTTTTGCAATTTGAGTAAAGCCAATCTGTCCCTGTAAAAACGCTCCAACGGCAATCTCATTGGCAGCATTTAACACAGTTGTCGCCTCTTGTCCTTGGGCACACGCGTCCATTGCCAGAGCCAAACAGGGGAAACGTTCAAAATCAGGTTCATAAAAGCTTAACTGTCCGACTTTGAAAAAATCTAAAGGTTCAACGCCAGAATGAATTCTTTGCGGATAAGCCATGCAATGGGCAATAGGCGTACGCATATCTGGGTTACCCATTTGGGCAATAACTGAGCCATCACGGTACTGCACCATAGAGTGGATCACGCTTTGCGGATGGATAACCACCTTAAGTTGCTCAGCCTGAGTGTTAAACAACCAACGTGCCTCAATAAACTCTAAGCCCTTATTCATCATAGTGGCGGAGTCGACGGAGATTTTAGGTCCCATGGACCAATTAGGATGTTTACAGGCTTGGGCTGGCGTCATGGCGGCCAGTGTCGCAATATCCGACCGCAGGAAAGGTCCGCCAGAACCGGTTAACAGAATATGGGAAATACCCGATGCCGCTAAGTCACAACGGCCAAGGTTGGCTTGCACTTCCTGGGGGAGACATTGGAAGATGGCATTATGCTCACTGTCCACAGGCAAGAGCACTGCGCCAGAGCGCTTAGTCGCCTCAATAAACAGCTCACCTGACATGACTAAGGCTTCTTTGTTGGCCAGTAATACCCGCTTACCCGCCTTTACGGCTTCAAGCGTCGGTACTAGCCCTGCAGCCCCTACAATCGCAGCCATCACGGTATCCACTTCGGCAGCGGTCACTAACCCGAGTAAATCGTTCATGCCTGTGGTGACTTGGATATTGAGCCCTGCAGGTAAAACGGCACGCAACTGTTTTGCTGCCGCTTCATCCACCATATGCGCCACTTTTGGTTTATGGGCCACACAGAGTGCAAGCATCTTATCAACGCTCGCGTTGGCCACTAATCCATACACGCTATAAGCGAGTGGATTAGCCGAGATCACACTTAAGGTACTGGCACCTATAGAGCCGGTAGCACCCAAAATCACCATATTTTGCATAGCGTTACATCCAGAATGCAATGTAGATCAGGGTAAACACCGGCAAGGCTGCAGTCAGGCTGTCGATGCGGTCGAGCACGCCGCCGTGACCTGGCAAAATGGTGCCAGAATCTTTGATACAGGCCGCACGCTTAAACATACTTTCAGATAAATCACCCAGTGCTGACACTAAGGCAACAAATAAGGTCACGGCCACAACTAAGCCCAGTTCTTGCTCAGGCGAATAATACATCACCGCACCAACCACTATCATAGTGGTCACTAAACCACCGAGTAAGCCTTCAAGCGTTTTAGCTGGGCTTACCGCTGGCATCAGTTTGGTTTTACCTATCGCCTTGCCCACGAAGTAAGCGCCTGAATCCGCGGCCCACACAATCAACATCACCAATAACACCAACACAGGACCGTAATAAGGCGAAGCTTGCGAGCTAATGGATTTGAGCGCGATCAGGGCGACAAAGCAAGGGATTAAGGTTAGCTGTCCAAACATGGACTTAAACATAGGATTCTTTTGCCAGAACTTAGCGCTTTTCGGATAAGTCACCACTAATAATAGTGAGGCTAACCACCAAAGTGCACCAATGTAGAGAATGGCTAAATAAATAGGGTGTAACTGATGGCTTAACCAAACCGCATCGATTGGCACAATCAGATTGATTGCCACCAACAAGATACCGACCGTACAAGTGAAGCTCCACTGGGTGACATCACACTGATTATCGATAATTCTTCCCCATTCCTTTGCAGCAATGAGAAAAACGCCGACCAAGGCCCAAGCGAAGTAGTTGGCAGGGAGTAAAAATATCGCCCCCAAAACTAATGGAACTAACCAAATTGCTGTTATTATTCGTTGTTTTAGCAAAAAAAATCCCTCATGAGGTTTTACAATGCACGCATCTCATCAATCTGACTTCCAGTCAAACCAAAGCGGCGCTGGCGACTTGCAAAAATGGCAATCGCTTCATGAAAAGCCTGTTCATCGAAATCAGGCCAAAGGGTGTCGGTAAACACCAATTCTGCATAGGCAGCCTGCCACAGCACAAAATTGCTGATGCGACAGTCCCCGCCCGTGCGGATCATTAAATCAACTTCACTCTGATTTTGCATGCACAAATGTGCACTTAAGGCTTCTTCGGTGAACTGACTGCTGGTCATTTCGCCAGTTTCGACCTTTTCCGCTAATTTTTGGGCTGCTTGAAGTATGTCCCAACGGCCACCATAGTTAGCGGCAACATTCAGAACCAAGCCAGTATTGCCTGATGTCTTCTCTTGCGCAGCTGCAATTTGCTTCTGTAATCGCGCCGAAAACCGGCTGATATCACCAATAATCTTCAGCTTAACCTGGTTCTTATGCAGCAATTTAATTTCGCGCTGTAATACGGTAAAAAACAATTCCATCAGCAAGCTGACTTCTTTATCGGGTCTTCGCCAATTCTCGCTAGAAAATGCAAATAACGTTAGCGATTCAATGCCCAATTGGCTTGCCGTGCTTACGGCTCTTCTAACGGCCTTAACACCGGCCTTATGTCCCAACACTCGTGGTTTACCTTGGGTTTGTGCCCAGCGCCCATTGCCATCCATGATAATGGCAACATGCTTAGGTAACGACTGTTTCACGAGTTCGGGTAATTGTCCCGGCAAGGTCGTTTGAGTGTGTAAATCACTCTCACTCGTCCTAGGGTGCGGATCAAGTTCCACTGTGGATGACATCTAATACAGCCCTTTAAAATAGACAAACGCCGTGTAGTATACCCCTACACGGCGCATCAACTCTAGCTTATCGAACTTGAGATTAGACTTCCATCAACTCAATTTCTTTGGCCGCTAAAATCTCATCAATCTTTTTAATGTGAGCATCGGTGAACTTTTGTACTTCTTCTTCGCTTCGACGAACATCATCTTCAGTACAAGCTTTGGCTTTCTCAAGTTTTTTCACTTCAGAAATGGCATCACGACGTACGTTACGGATGGCGATACGACCGTTTTCAGCTTCGTTACGCACCACTTTGATGAAGTCTTTACGACGTTCTTCAGTCAGCGCGGGTAATGGAATACGTAATGTCGCGCCTGCAGACATAGGGTTCAGACCTAAATCTGAGCTCATAATGGCCTTTTCAACGGCTTGGATAGCGCTACGATCGAATACAGTCACAGACAGAGTGCGAGAGTCTTCAACACCCACGTTAGCCACTTGGTTCAGTGGTGTCATAGTTCCGTAGTAAGACACTTGAATTGAATCAAGCAGGCTTGGGTGAGCACGACCTGTACGCACTTTTGCCATTTGGTTTTTAGTTGCGTCTACACATTTACCCATGCGTTCTTGCGCATCTTTCTTAATGTTCTCAATCACGTTAAATGTCCTTCTTGGTCATTAAATAACTTTTTTCGCTCTGATCAGCGTGCCTTCTTCTTCACCCATGATAACGCGGCGTAGAGCGCCAGGCTTGTTCATGTTGAAGACTAAAATAGGCATGTCGTGATCACGCGCCATAGTAAAGGCTGCTAAGTCCATTACTTTTAATTCTTTTTCCAGAATTTCCGCATAAGTCACTTCATCATACTTAACGGCGTCTGGGTTCTTCATTGGGTCTTCGGAATATACACCGTCGACTTTAGTGCCTTTCAACACAACTTCAGCTTCGATTTCAATGCCGCGTAAACAGGCAGCAGAATCGGTCGTGCAGAAAGGATTACCTGTACCGGCAGCAAAAATAACCACTCGGCCAGATTTTAGCAAGCTGATCGCTTCAGCCCAATTGTAATCGTCACACACACCCTTTAACGGGATAGCTGACATCAGACGGGCATTAACATAGGCACGGTGCAAGGCGTCGCGCATTGCCAAGCCGTTCATAACCGTTGCCAGCATACCCATGTGATCGCCCACCACACGGTTCATGCCTGCTTTTGCTAGGCCTTCACCGCGAAACAGATTACCACCACCAATAACCACACCCACCTGAATACCCAGCTCAACCAGCTCTTTCACTTCCTGAGCCATGCGATCTAATACTTTGGGGTCGATGCCGAAGCCTTCGTCGCCCATCAGTGCTTCGCCACTTAATTTAAGAAGAATGCGTCTAAATGCGGGTTTTGGATTGGTGCTCATAATTTTTATCCTGGTCATAACAAGACCGCAGCTATTGCCGCGGTCTTGGGGGTATTTAGCGTTGGCGATTAAGCCTTTTTAGAAGCAGCGATTTGAGCAGCAACTTCAGCTGCGAAATCTTCTTCTTTCTTCTCAATACCTTCACCCACTTCTAAACGAATGAAGTTAGTGACTTTAGCGCCTTTCTCTTTCAGAATTTCGCCAACAGTTTTCTTTGGTTCCATGATGTAAGCTTGACCAGTCAGAGAAATCTCACCGGTGAACTTCTTCATACGACCAAGAACCATCTTCTCAGCGATCTCTGCCGATTTGCCTTCGTTCATTGACATTTCGATTTGCAGAGCTTGTTCTCTTGCAACGATTTCTGCAGGAACATCTTCTGGGTTCACGTATTCAGGCTTAGAAGCAGCAACGTGCATTGCGATGTGCTTTAAGGTTTCTTCGTCAGCTTCACCGGCTACAACAACACCAATGCGCTCACCGTGACGGTATGAAGATAGGTTTGCACCATCGATGTACTCAACACGACGAATGTTGATGTTTTCACCGATTTTAGTTACTAACGCAACGCGTGCGTCTTCGAACTGTGCTTTTAAATCTTCAAGAGTCACTTTAGATGCAGCAGCGGCATCTAATACTGCGTTCGCGAATGCTAAGAAGTTTGAATCTTTAGCAACGAAGTCAGTTTGACAGTTAACTTCTAACAGCGCAGCGAAACCTTCGCCATTCTTGATCAGAATTGTACCGTCAGCAGCGATGTTACCCGCTTTTTTAGCAGCTTTAGCAGCACCAGACTTACGCATGTTGTCAATAGCTAACTCCATGTCGCCGTTAGTTTCTGTCAGAGCGTTTTTACAATCCATCATGCCTGCGCCAGTACGGTCGCGCAGTTCTTTAACTTGGGCAGCAGTAATTGCCATTGTTAAATCCTCTATAAAAAATCGACTAATTTGCAGATATAAAACAGGGGCCGAATGGCCCCTGTTAACCAATCAAAAATCTTGGTTAATAAGGGTGATGATAATCATCGCGCCTTATTATTATTCGGCTTCTACGAAACCGTCTTGCTCAGCTTGAACAGCCAAATCTTGACCACGGCCAGCTTTTGCAGCAGCAGCAACAGAAGAAGTGTACAGGCGGATAGCACGCATAGCGTCGTCGTTACCAGGAACGATGTAGTTAACACCATCTGGCGCAGAGTTAGTATCAACAACTGCAACAACAGGGATACCCAGGTTGTTAGCTTCTTTAATAGCGATATGCTCATGGTCAGCACCGATGACGAATAATACGTCTGGCAGGCCGCCCATGTTTTTAATACCACCTAAAGATTTTTCCAGCTTTTCAAGCTCACGAGTACGCATCAGCGCTTCTTTCTTGGTCAGCTTGTCGAAAGTACCGTCAACTGATTGGCTTTCTAGTTCTTTCAGACGTTTGATTGACTGACGAACAGTTTTCCAGTTAGTCAACATACCGCCTAACCAGCGGTGATCAACATAAAACTGATCACAAGACAGAGCTGATTCTTTGATCGCTTCGCCAGCAGCACGTTTAGTACCAACGAATAATACTTTACCTTTCTTTGAAGCTACGTTGCTGATGAAAGCCAGCGCTTCATTGAACATTGGCACTGTATGCTCAAGGTTGATGATGTGAACACCGTTGCGAGCACCGAAAATGAATGGCTTCATTTTTGGGTTCCAGTAACGGGTTTGGTGACCGAAGTGGACACCGGCCTGAAGCATATCGCGCATTGAAACTGTAGTCATTTCTATTACCTTAAAATTTAGGGGGTTAGACCTCCACGCATCCCATGTCTTCGACCCCGCAATTGATAACTGAGGGCACCCCGAAGAATGTGTCGACACGTGTGTGATTTAGTATTTAGACAAATAGCCATGTATAATGGCCGCCATCTTTAGTCTTGCAAGTATCTAAGCAGAGCAAAAGCTGGCTTTGGACAATTCATCAAGACTTAAACATAACGGCGCGCTTTATACCATAAATAGCCCTAAAGCACAAATTTTTGCATTAGGTTGCGTGGCCAACAGACATTAAAGACACAAGAGAAAACGCAATGAGTATAGTCATCAAGACAGCTGAAGAAATTGAAAAAATGCGTGCTGCGGGCAAACTTGCCGCACAGGTATTAGAAATGATCGCTCCGCATGTTAAGCCGGGCGTGACCACCAATGAACTCAATGACCTCTGCGCCAAATATACCGAAGAGCAAGGTGCGATTTCGGCGCCGCTTAACTACCATGGTTTTCCTAAGTCCATTTGCACTTCTGTAAACCATGTCATTTGCCACGGTATTCCAAACGACAACCCACCATTGAAAGAAGGCGATATCCTCAATATCGACATCACAGTGATTAAAGACGGCTATCACGGCGATACTTCGCAGATGTTTTTAATCGGTGAAGTGAGCGCGAAGGACAAACGTCTGTGCCGCATCGCGCAAGAAAGCCTGTATTTGGCCATTCGTAAGGTGCGTCCGGGCCTAAAACTGGGTGAAATTGGCAATACTATCGAAAAATTCATCAAAGCAAGCAAAACAGGCCTTGAGAAATATTCCATCGTGCAAGATTATTGTGGCCACGGTATTGGCTCGGGTTTCCATGAGGAACCTCAGGTCATGCATTACCGCAACGGCGATAACACAGTATTACGCCCAGGCATGTGTTTCACTATTGAACCTATGATCAATGCCGGTCGCCACACGACCATACTCGATCGCGATGATAAGTGGACGGTTACCACCTCCGATGGTAAAAATTCTGCCCAGTGGGAACATACCCTACTTGTGACTGAAAAAGGGGTTGAAGTACTGACCCTGCGTGAGGATGAAGATTTCCCACGCATCATCAATCACGAGCGATAGGCCAAGCTAACAAAAATAAAAACAAGGGACTCGATGAATATAGCTCTGCTCGCTAAACAATCATTAATCGAACAGAATCAAACTCTTTTAGCCAGTTTCAAGGCTAAAACCCCGATTGAAGAGCTAGTCACGCAGCGCTGTCAATTTGTCGATGCCCTTGTAAAGCAAGCTTGGGAACAGCACGGTCTAAGGGAATTTGATATTTCCCTGATTGCCGTAGGCGGCTATGGCCGTGGGGAGCTGCATCCCCACTCAGATGTCGACTTGCTGTTCCTGTTTAATGATATCTTGTCACCCGCCGCCGAAGCGGCACTCAGTCAGTTTATTGCCTTTCTGTGGGATGCTAATCTCGAAATCGGCCACAGTGTCCGTACGTTAAACGACACTATTACTCTCGGCCGTGAAGACATCACCATAGCCACTAACCTGTTAGAGGCACGACTGCTCGAAGGGCCCGAGTTTTTATTCGACCAACTTTACGATGCCATTCGTCAGAGTGACTTTTGGACCTCAAGCGACTTCTTTATCGCTAAGCGTGACGAACAAAATGCTCGCCATGCCAGAGCCAGTGCCTTCGATTTAGAGCCCAATATCAAGAGTTGTCCCGGTGGCCTTAGGGATATTCAAACCATTGCTTGGGTGGCCATGCGTCACTTTGGCGCCGCTCGCCTCGAAGAATTAGTCCAATACGACTTTTTAGAGCCCGGTGAATTAGAAGAGCTGCTCGAATGTCAGCACTTTTTATGGAAGCTACGCTTTGCCCTGCACATGGTGGTCGGTCGCGATGAAAATCGCTTACTGTTTGATGTGCAGCGCCAAGTTGCCGAACTTATGGGTTATGAAGACGCCACCCAGCTTGCCGTTGAGCAGATGATGAAGCGCTACTATCGCACGGTGCGCCGAGTGATGGAGCTGAACGAAATGCTGTTGCAGCTCTTTAAGCGCGCAACGCTGGGGCACACAAAAGCCTTAGAAATTCAATCGATAGACAAACACTACCAGCGCCGCGGCACCTTTATCGAAGCACTCAGTGATGATCTGTTCGATAGCGGCGAAGAAATTGTGCGGCTGTTTTTGTTGGTCGCTAAAAATTCCAACATCAAAGGCATTTACGCGCCAACGCTGCGTTCGCTGCGCCGTGCAAGACGCGCCCAGCCGCAAGCCTTGCAAGAAAACCCGCTTTGCCGACAAGCCTTTATGGAAATTTTACGCCATCCTCGCGGCATTGTTGCCTTGTCTTTAATGCACAAACACGGCGTGTTATCGGCCTATTTACCCGCATGGCGAAACATTGAAGGTCAGATGCAGTTTGACCTGTTCCACGCCTACACAGTCGATGAACATACCCACAGATTGCTGCTCAATATTGAGCGTTTTTCTCAAGCCGAACAAAAAGAAGAATTTCCCTTAGGCTCGATTCTCATCAACCAACTGCCGAAAAAGGGCTTACTGGTATTAGGCGCTATCTTCCACGATATCGCCAAAGGCCGCGGTGGCGATCATAGTAAACTTGGCGGCGCCGACGCCCTCGCCTTTTGTAAGCTACACGGGTTAAACGATCACGATGGTCGTCTAGTCGCTTGGCTGGTCGAGAATCATCTGGTGATGTCTGTTACTGCTCAGCGCCGCGATATTTCCGATCCCGATGTGGTGGCCGATTTTGCCAATAAAGTCCGCGATGCCGTGCATTTAAGCTATCTGTACTGCTTAACCGTCGCCGATATCTGCGCCACCAACGAAAAAACGTGGAACAACTGGAAAGGCTCACTGCTGCGCGACTTGTACTTTTCGACCCAAAGGGTGCTCGCACGTGGTAAAGAAAAACCCGTCGACATTCGTGCCAGAGTACGTGAATACCAAGCCAAGGCGAAAAAAGAACTGCTGCGCCGTGGACTGAAAGAGAAAGATCTCGATACTCTGTGGCAACGTTTCAAGGCAGATTACTTTTTACGCCATCAGCCCAATCAAGTCGCGTGGCACGCCGAAGCGATTTTAAAGCATAAACAACAGGATGAGCCCTTAGTCTTAGTGTCCAAACACACGACTCGTGGTGGCACTGAGCTTTTTGTCTATTGCCAAGACAGACCTAAATTATTCGCAACTGTGATGGCGGTACTCGACAATAAAAATATCAACGTCCATGATGCCAACATCATGACGTCAAAAGACAATTATGCCCTCGATACCTTTGTGATCTTAGAGCAAGATGGCGCGCCCGTTAGCCAGCTGTCACGTATTCAAAGTATCCGTAAGGCGCTCGAAAAAGCCCTCTCGAGCGACAGTCCAAAACTGCCACGCTTTAGAAAACTGTCGCGCAAGATGAAACCTTTTAATGTTCCGACACAAGTAAGTTTCCTCGAAAGCAGTCGTCATGGTACAAGTATGATGGAGCTTATCGCCTTAGATTCGCCAGGATTACTGGCAAAAGTCGGGGATATCTTTTACCGTTGCAACACGACGTTACTCGCGGCCAAGATCACCACCATTGGTGAGCGAGCCGAAGACTTTTTTATGCTGCAAACCAACGATGGCCTGCAGCTTAATGAAACCCAGGAAAATACCCTCAGGGACGCTTTAATCAGTGCCTTGAGTGCAAAGAATATCGAATCAGTTAATTAACGAGACCAGTGGGAGAAGTAAATGGAGGCTTTACGCCAACGTATTGAGGCGGCTTTTGAAGCTCGCGCCGACATCACGCCAAGCACAGTTGACGCCAGCGTGCGTGACGATGTGCAAAATGTCATCAATATGCTCGACAAAGGTGAAGTCCGTGTCGCCGAGAAAATCGACGGACAATGGCATGTACACCAGTGGCTGAAAAAGGCGGTATTACTGTCCTTCCGTATTTTCGATAACGTGGTTATCGATGGCGCCGAAACCAAATACTTCGACAAAGTGCCGTTAAAATTTGCCGAATATGATGAAGCTCGCTTCAAAGCGGAAGCCATTCGCGTGGTGCCTTCGGCTACTGTGCGTAAAGGCTCATTCATCGGTAAAAATACCGTGTTGATGCCATCCTATGTGAACTTAGGTGCTTATGTTGATGAAGGCACAATGGTTGATACTTGGGCGACCGTTGGCTCATGTGCACAAATCGGTAAAAATGTGCATTTATCTGGCGGTGTAGGTATTGGTGGCGTACTTGAGCCATTACAAGCGGGCCCAACCATCATCGAAGATAACTGCTTTATCGGTGCACGTTCTGAGATTGTTGAAGGCGTTGTGGTTGAAGAAGGCTCAGTGATTTCTATGGGCGTGTATATCGGCCAAAGCACTCGAATTTATGATCGCGAAACTGGTGAAGTGCATTACGGTCGTGTACCAGCAGGTTCCGTTGTCGTTTCTGGCAACCTGCCCTCTGCCTGTGGCAAGTACAGCCTCTATGCCGCCATTATCGTTAAGAAAGTAGATGCAAAAACCCGCGGTAAAGTGGGTATCAACGAATTACTGCGTATTGTTGATTAACAGTATTCGTTCGATAACATGAGTTCCATAAAAGATGCCCGAGGGCATCTTTTTTATTGTCGGTAAAATTTAGCCTACAGTTGCGCTGTCATTATCAGGCTTACAAATAAAGTGTTTAATAAGGCACTTAAATCAAGCGCTCAACTTCACGAAATGCATTTCTCGTCATGGCAATAGCCCGCCAGCCGATAATCCCCAATGGTTGCTGCGCTTTGTTCACCACCACAAGATATTCTGAGTCCAAAAGATTCAACTGCAATAAGGCATCTTCCGATGTGGCCACCTCACTGATAATAGGCACCGAATGCTGCATGATCTGATGGGCTTTTTTATGCAGTGATGCCCTATCCTGTTCACGCTCAGCCGCTGTGCCAAGTAATGGGCTAAACCAATGTTCCAGCAAACGACTAGTGATCACGCCGAGTATCTTATGTTGTTCATCCAATACCACGGCCACCTTAGCGTGGGCGGCGGTAAGTAAACGCTTAACGTCGACTAACTCATGGTCGAGGGAAATCGTAACTAGAGGTTCAAGTGGCGCAGCGCCGATATGGTCACTAATACTCAACTCACGATTAATCAAAATCTCTAAACAGGTTTCGACTATCTCAGGATCAAACAGTGTCCCTTTGCCCGCACGCAGCACTTCGGTCATTTTCTCCAGCCCCAAAGATGGACGATAGGGCCTGTGGGATAATATCGAATCGGCAACATCGGCTACGGCAATAATTTTCGCCTCATAGAGAATGGCTTTATCCTTTAACCCCGCGGGATAACCTGAGCCATCGAGCCGCTCATGATGCTGTAAAATCATCTCTTTGATGGGCCAAGGAAACTCCACATCCTCAATAATTTCAGCGCCATGGAGTGGATGGGTCTGTATTAATGCGTATTCTTCTTTCGAAAGCTTCGAAGGTTTGGTCAAGATCTGCGATGGAATGGCCAACTTGCCGATATCATGGACTAAGGCACCAATTTTCAGTCCTTCGAGACGCAGTGGATCTAAGCCTAATTTCTCACCAATCAAATAACTTAATTGCGCTACCGACTTTTGATGCCCAGCGGTATAGGCATCTTTTAGTTCCAATGCCTCAGAAATGGCACTAATAAGCTGGGTTAACGACTGAGATAACTGCTCTTTTTGCGATTTAATGATTTTAGACTGACGAGAGACAGCCCGTAATGTGCGCGGCAGTTCGATGGTGTGCCATAGGATGCTGGCGAAGGTGAGTAATGATCTTGCATCATTGCGACTATAGGGCTCGTTACGGTCGACCACGCACACTATGCCGACCAAGCGGCTGCGAAACAAAATCGGCACCGCCAAATAACGCCCTGCAAGTAACAGTTTATCTAAGGGCAAATCCCCTAAGCGCCTTTGGGAGTCGGTTTGATTTTGGATGATCGGCTTATAATCTCGCACGCATTCGAGCCATACGCGGCTTTCAAGTTCAGACACTTGGGTATTATCTTCGATGAAATCGGCTTGATTCGCCTCGGCGGGAGGATAGTCTGAACGTGCCGCGAGCGTGAGTGTTTTTAACTTTTCGTTATGCAGCAGAATAAAGCCATATCGACTGCCCGTGAGCGACATCGCCTTGGAGACGGCAACTTTAAACACTTCTTCTTGGGAGGATTTAATCACATCTTCAATGTGTTGCAGCCAAGCATCGCTGGCTTGAATCGCTCGGCGATAATCCGAATGCAGCTCCTTCATCTGCGGATCTTCAAAATTGATGTCGGATAGAATCAAATACCATCCCATTTCAGGCAAAGAATGCAGCGCAAGATGCACACGTATACCTCTATAGTCTTGTAATTGAAAACCTATCTCTTGCCCACGTCGCCTCACGATATCGGCGCACAACTCGGCATTAAAGGCACTAAACAGTTGGCTAATGGGTTGATTAATGATTTGCGCCGCCGAGCGTTTGCAACGGCTATAAAAGGCTTGGCTCATCCGTAGCACGCGAAATTGCTCATCAAGCTGTGCCCAAGACAAATTCAAACTATCGGGCAAGTCTTTCATTCCAACGATAAGGCTTTGACTAGTTGACATCCAGCACTCCAGTCTTTGATTAGAGCATGGGCGACACGCTTTAGTGTGATATTCACCCGAATGTGAGCACTATAAAATCTCCAATAAACATAATGATAGCTGATCCCATGACATACGCGGATTAAAATAGGCTTAGCTGAATGTCATGTTATCGCTACGCTTGTCATTACCTTAGCGCGACTGCCTACGCTTTAGAAGACGATCGTTTTATTGCCGTACACGACCACTTGCTCGTTAAGCACTAACTGCAGCGCTTTGCTCAGCACACTCTTTTCAACATCGCGCCCAGCGCGTGCCATTTCTAAGGCGCTATAACTGTGATCAACAGGAATCACGTCCTGCTTGATGATCGGCCCTTCATCGAGGCAATTATTCACAAAATGCGCCGTCGCACCGATAATTTTCACCCCGCGCTCCCAAGCCTGACGATAGGGTGCTGCGCCAATAAAAGCAGGTAAGAAAGAATGGTGAATGTTGATGATGCGATTAGGATATTGCGCCACAAAATCAGGCGTTAATACCCGCATGTACTTAGCCAAGACTAAATAATCGGGTTCGTATTGAGATACCGCAGCTAACAGTGCTTGCTCGTGCTGAATTCGGTCTAAGCCTTCGTGACTCACCAGATGAAAGGGAATGTTAAACTTTTCGGCCAGTTCGCGCAGCGCATCATGGTTGCCCACCACAGCGGCAATCTCGACACTTAAACCACCGTAATAGGCTTTCATCAACAGATCGCCTAAGCAGTGCGCTTCTTTCGTCACTAATACCACAATGCGTTTCTTGCTGGCGCTGACCAAGGTCATGTGATTCTTAGCAGGCAGCACGTCGCGCAGATCCTGCAATAACTGTTCGCTGTTAAAAATGCCCTCTAACTCAGTTCGCATAAAGAAACGCCCTTGGGCATTATCCACAAACTCACTGTTTTTAATGATGTTCAGTTTATGGGTAAAACAAACACTGGTGATTTTGGCGATGAGGCCTTGGGCATCGGCGCAATCCGTCAGTAAAATTTTACGTTCTATGGATGGCGAAGTATTACCGCGAGTTTCAGTCATTTGTTGCAAAGTTGGATCTCCTATATTGTCCCTACATCGAGTTTGCCATAGCAAATCGTGCTGAATAGCATGAAAAACCTATAATGCGAAAATAAAAATGACATTTCAGAGGCTTGAATCAATAAAATGTAAAAATTAAGCAGTTAATTTTGTAAAAACACAATCCTAGCGGCGAGTATCTAAGTAACGCTGCAATACTTTACGCAGGGTTTCGGCCTTAGTGCCATAAACCACCTGCACACCTTTGCCCATAACGATCACGCCCTTAGCACCCAACTGACTCAAACGCACCTTATTGACTAACTCAGGCTTATGTACGCTCAAGCGTAACCGAGTTAAACAGGCATTGAGTTCAACGATATTGTCACGCCCACCAAGCGCCGCAATAATCGCCCGTAAACTTTCTTTTGGTCCTTTACTGTCACTGTCATTATGCTCAAGCCTGCCGGGCGTTTTCAAATTAAAGGCTAAAATACTCAACCTAAACAACAGGTAATATATGATGGCGGTCAAAGGTCCGAGGAAAACAAACCAGCTGGCATTACGGGACAATGGAAATAACAGCGTAAAGTCCACCAGCCCTTGGGAGAACACTATGCTGTGGTGAATATCGAGCATGATACAGACAAAGTAAGCGAGCCCAGTGAGTAAGGCGTGAATGATAAATAGGATTGGCGCCACAAACATAAAGGCAAATTCGATAGGTTCAGTCACCCCTGTTAACCAACTAGCCGCCCCCGCCGAGAGCATAATGCCCGCCACGCGATTACGCTCAGAAGGATCGGCGCAGCGCCACATTGCCAGTGCCGCCGCAGGTAATCCCCACATTTTAATCAGATAACCACCGGCAAGGTTTCCCGCCTGCGGATCGCCCGCTAAATAACGCGCCACCTCACCACGGACAACTTCATGCCCTAATAACTGATATTGACCCACTTCTAAGTAAAAAGGCGCATTCCAAATATGGTGCAACCCAAGGGGAATAAGTAACCGCTCTAATGCGCCATACACGCCAAAGGCAATGGCTGGTTTTTGATAAACCGCCCAGTCAGATACTCGCTCAATCAATAGCGCTAAGGGTGGCCACACATGGGCGAGTACATAACCTAAGCCCATCGCTAAGGGAATGATCAGCAAAGATGCACTGCGGCGTCCCTCAAAGAAGGAGAAAATCGCAGGCAAACGTATATATTGACTCCAGCGCACCGCAAGACAAGTAATACCGCCGAGCATCATGCCACCCGCAATCCCCGTATCTAAGGTATCCATCCCCAATAAAGGCTGGGTTGGGAGTCGATATAAATCGGCCAGTGCGGCTAATGTCGCCGTCATCACCCCATAACCAAACACCGCCGTAAAGGCGGCAATGCCTTGATCGCGGCAAAAGCCAATAGCGACCGCCACGGCAAATAACATCGGCATGATGGCGAAAATGAGTTTGCCCACCGCCAACATCAACACTGTCAGCTCTTCGGGCATAAAAGGAATAGGACTAACGGTGAGGCCAAGCATGACCCCTGCGGCAGGTAAAATGGCAATAGGAATAAGCAGCGCTTGGCTTAAGCGCTGGGCAAATTTAAACCACTGCTGAGTAACGAAACTGCCTAAGCGACGAGCTCGGTTTTGACGACTTGATTCCAGCGTTCTAGCCATTTTATCGCTTCAACCTCAGGTTCCATGGTTTCACAGGCATCGATTTCTAATAATTCTACAAGTGGTTTAGCGCCAAGTTCACTCAAGAGCACATCTACAGCCCTACCGGCGCCGCAGAAGGTTTCATAACTTGAATCACCCAGTGCGATCACACTGTAGTTAAGCGCGGGTAAATAGGGCGCAAGATTTTTAAGATTATGATACCAAGGCTGAATATCTTCGGGTAAGTCCCCTTGGCCCGTCGTAGAAGTCACCACCACTAACAATTCATCCTGCGGAGGAATAAAGCTGGCGACGTCATTTGGTTGCCACAATGTTACATCATAACCTAAAACTTGCATTTCTTTCTCTAGGGTTTCGGCGGCAAATTGTGCACTACCATAGACAGTGCCAAACACCAGATTCACCTTTTTCATGATACACTCCACATTGCGTTGCAAACCTTATTAGGCTGACCTTACTTTATTGTTCAGCGGATGGGCAAGCTAAGGCGCAAAATTTTTATAAATCAAGTCATTGAGCATGAGGAAATATCTGATGCGACAGTCCACCCGCCAAAAACACCTCAAGCAACACCACAAAACAACCCATATTCGACGTAAAAATTATTTCCACTCCGCCCAGCAAAATCTCACATCGCCACTCGCGCCTACCTCTGGATTCTCAACCTTAGCCGTCATGATGCAAGAATTGCGTCCACAAACCGCACAAACACCGCAACGCCTCGACTAATTACCGCCAGACTCATTTTGGTTGGACAGTTTTAATTGAACCGTTTTAATTGAACAGTGTTGATTCGACCGTTATGGGTTCGATAGTTTTGATTCGATTGCTTAGTGTCAATAACCAAGCCAAGCGAATGACTTTTGATGCCACTCACTTGGCTGACTGCCAATTATGTCCAGATTGTCTCAGTTGAGATTGTCTGAGTTAAGGTCATGAGTTACGCATTTCCAGCTGGTATTTCATCCGTGGCGATTAACAACTCAGCCTGTTGACTTAAGATCGCCTCGTCCCAACCTAGCTCGGCAAACACGGTTTCCCACTCAGGCTCGAGCTCGGTTTCTATGCTGAGCCGAACTTGAGTGACAGGATGGGTGAAGCTGAGCTTTTTCGCGATAAGCCACAGGCGATTAATGCCAAAATGCTCGCGGAAAAACGCATTTTGCTTACCGTCGCCATGGGTGGTATCACCGACAATAGGGTGACGTAAATGCGCCATATGTCTTCTGAGCTGATGCTTACGCCCCGTTTTAGGGCTCAAGCGTACCAGTGCAAATCGGCTCGTGGGATATCGGCCTGACGGATACGGAATCTCAGTATTAAGTAATGGCTCATAAGCCGTCACAGCCTCTTGCGCGGCTTTGTTAGGATCGGCATTCTTATCGCCTAATTCATCTAACTCAACCTTAAGCGCATAGTCTAAAATACCGCTCTCATGCATATTACCGCGCACTAAAGCCAAATATTGTTTTTCAATCGTATGGGAGGCAAATTGCTCACACAGTGCATTGGCCACTTCACTACTCTTGGCAAACAAGAGCACGCCAGATGTCGGCCTGTCGAGACGATGTACAGGGAACACATGACAGCCGACTAAGTCGCGGGTCAGCTGCATGGCAAAAAATCGCTCCCGACGCGCTAAATAACTGCGGTGGACCAATAAGCCTGCAGGTTTATGAATTGCCACTAAGTGCTCATCTTCATAAAGAATTTCAATCTCAGGCGCCTGCTCTTCTGAGTCATCCTCTTGGGATGCATTCAGTGCATTTTCAGGCGTTTCAAGCCAGATATCATCTTGATTCATTTAACAACATATCCAATTCATTCAATACGCCAATCAGGGCTTGGCGCGGGGGCATATCCTGCCAAACATGTTCAGCCATAGGGGCTATCGCAATTTGCGTCGGCAATGGCGCACCCGTTTCGATTAAAGTCTGCATTCTAGGCAGTAAAATAAACTGCAACCACTGCTCAAGGGGCATAAGATCACAGGCAAAAGGCGCTGTGCTTGCCATTGCCTCGGTAGAAGGCGCCTGCTCAGACCACAACTCGGCTGCTTTTAGCGCTTGGGCAATCTGAGCCAATTTAGCTTGGGTTTGACTGTATAACATAGCTTTCAGATCCATTCTCATGTTAGCCATTGTGATTGAGGAACTTGCCACAATCCACAGGCCGAATAGGTCGATTAAAGTGCCGCAATCATACCATCCAGACGCACTTCCCCCTATAATGGCGCCAATTTATTGAGCCTCTTTGATTGATATGGCAGCCAAATGACTGAAATTACAACTTTAAGCCAGTTTTTAACCACAGCCAAAACCCAGTTCCAAGTGTATGATCTTGGCCGTAGGGTGCAACATATTGATATGCTCGCGTTTCACCAAATAGAATCTCTCGCTACCCCTTATCCTTACCCTATTCAAGGACATGCGCAGTTTGCTATCGTCTTTTGGGATGCGAGTCAGCAACACTTTATTTGGTTTCTAAAACTGGCCTTAGATGAGCAAGGATTACTGTCGCCTGCACCGCGCTCACAATTTATCGAAATGATATTAGCGGCATTAGGGCAAGATCCCACTCAGCCACTCAGTGATGAGCAGCAAGAACGACTCGCGAATAATCCGTTTAACTTCAAGCCAAGCCAGGAAAAACTCGCCGTATTCAACGCACTCGTTCGTAAACAACTCGGCCAACGCGCATCATCGCAATACGAATTTGCCGTGCAGTATTTGTCAGGCCAAGTAGCCCCAGCACAATGGCAACATATTGGGATGCAAGGCATAGCCGATGTATGTGCGCGCGCAAATGAATTTGATCATGAGCAGCACTTAGTATTGAGTTTTGATACTGCCGCCATCGAAGTGCAAATCGCCCTATGTCAGTGTCTTGAGCACTTACTGATTAGCGACACGCTCGCCGATAAAATTCTCGCGAAACTTCAAGATGCAGCCCCAGAACACCAAGCTTATTTCCTACGGGCTCTGGCTTCTAGCGCCAAACACAGCCAGCAAGCGTTCGAACATCTTCACGGCCAAGCCTCTTTAGATACCAATGCCCTCATCAGCATTGCCGGGCGTAACTGGTCGGTATTAAAACAAGATTCAAGTCGCAGTCTTTACTTAGAAGCCCTGGCACTGCAGCCCCAAGCCTTTTTTAATCAGGTCTTTGCTGATATTGTGGCTATCCCTAGTTTGCGCAATCAACTACTAGGCGAATTAAGAAACCCCAATCGAAGCGTTCAACTATCACAAGCCATAGGTGGTTTGTTTAAGGCAGCAAGCAAATGATGTCAGATTTACTGTTAATTATTGGCCTCGTCGTGATTGCCGCATTTTTTTGGCAGTTACGCCAAATGGCAGAGTTGAGCCGCATTTTTGCCGAAAAAGAATGTTGGCGACAAAAAGTGCAACTGTTAGCCATAGCAATGGAAACCGCCCGCCCAAGTATTGGCGGCACCACGGGGATTTGTTGGAAAGCGAAATATTTATTTGAATTCAGCACTGACGGCATTAACCAGTACAGTGGCCATATTTGGATGCAAGGTAAGAAAATTCAAAAAATAGAATGGCCTATCTTCCCAGAGCCCGAATGGCAAGAAGCGCCGACAGCACAGGGGAAATTTGGCGGTTGTGGTACGCAAAGCGGCTGTAGCTCAGGCAAGTGTCATTAAGTTTTATCGACTATGATGCCCAAATAAGCTGTTCGCCAGAATAGAGAATAATCAGTCATTCTTTGGTGCTGCAAAATAACTCGCTGTAAAAATAAAAAAGAAAGGGCGCGGCCCTAAAGCCACGCCCTCCTATTCTCTGTTAAGCTATCCCGCTATTTTTGTGCTCCCTGCACCATCCATGCGTCAATCTGCGTCCTGCTTCATCCCTGCTCAATCCTTGAGGTCCCTGTACTCATGTACTTCCCTATCTCTTGGTCATCCAGTCCCAAGCTTGCTCTTTCCTGAGCGGTTCCATCATCATCCATGAAACGGGTATTGCATCCATTCAATTGCACTCCATGTGCCATTGCCATCCTGTGCAATGAGTCTATCAATCCTTGATAGTCTCCCTTCCTTGGTATTGGCTCTCTTTCATCCTGAAAGGCCTATATCCCTATCATTCCTTAAGTCACATTCCTTAGTCACTGTTCGATCATCCTGATCGCCAACATCCTGTTGCCCATAATTCCTTCTACAAGATGAATTCTACGCCAACCAACGAAAGTACTCATTGCGGATTATTTAAAATGTTAACGAAAATAGTGAGTTTAACTGATAAAAAATAGATTAACTGACTGATATAAATATAAATAATAACCAACCCCAAGACACAACCACCCTTTTAACCTACAAATTACTTACATACTTGTAAGAGATCTCTTACACGGAGGATGGCAATTCGAATCAAAAGTAAGCAAAACGGTAGATGTCTCCCCTGAGGACTTATACATAAACCGCTATCGTTCAAAGTTCGACAAGCATTCGGCGCATGACCAGAAAAAATTATTAAGCAATAAGAGAAGTAAGACTGGTAAACATGCTTTGCGGTGAGAAGTCTTTAAGCAGAGTTAAAAAGTCAATGTGAATAGCGTTATAGCTTGGCAAAGCGAAATTAATACTGAAAATGAACCAAAGAAAAGGGCGCAACTAAAGTGCGCCCCATTTATCCTTTGTAAGCCGTCCTGCTCGATTTGTGCTCCCTGCACCATCCATGCGTCTGCTTGCGTCCTGCGTCGTCCCTGTAATCCCTTTTCGTCCCTGTGTATCAAACTTGCGTGAGATAACACTCAGTCCTTTGACCTGTAAATCCATTTTACAGAGCCTGTCACTTCCTATGACTTTTTCCTATTGCATCCTGCAAAAATTTGTCTTCCATAGAGTAGTACAAGCTGTTCACCCTTATACTTTATCCTTGTCTCGACACATCCTGTTTCGAGTTCATGCTTAATCCTTAAGCGTGTCCTGTATTCTTCCTGAAATTCATCATCCTGACGATACGACTCACTGTCTCTAATCATCCTTGAAAAGCAATCCTGCTTTTCCTTAGCCTATCCTAGGCGAATGACAGTTTTCCTACCGTCAGCGATTTCAACCTTGAAATCTTAATTCGTTGCTTCTTGCGTCCCTTTGGCCTGTTTCGCTTTCCTTGCTATCCATTTGCTTTGGCCATGAGTGAATTCTACGTTAACCGTGACTTTTTTGTTCGGCTCAAAGAACGGACTACAAAAGAAATTACGGTCAAACAGAAGGTAAATAAATATAAGCTAATGATTCTATACAAAATTAAACGCAATGGAACAAAAAACAATCAAAAAGAAAACATTATGTCCTACAGCGTTTGTAAGCGATCTCTCACACGGGCATGGGCATCTCACTCGGACGGCTTTTTTAACGCTTAAAAAAGCCGCTGATCATCTGAGCAAACATTACCCAATCAGCCATCAAACTGTAAAAGGGATACTGAAATGTCGCGGGTCGATTCTTCTCGAATACGAAGTGTCCCACCCACGCAAAACCGTAGCCAACGACCGGAATAAACCAACATAGCCACCAGGCTTGTGAAACCAAGGCAATGCCAATCAGCAGCAGGACTAAGCTACTGCCAACAAAGTGTAATTGCCGGCAAATCGGGTGCTGGTGTTGGGATAAATAGAAAGGATAGAAATCGGCGAACCGTTTATAAGAGTGAGTCATCTTGTTGAACCGAATAGAATAACAACTGGCCATGGACACTGCCGATAGTGAGATCGCCTAAAGAGACAAAGTCATGCAGGGTAAATAATTGCAGATGACTCTCCTGAGCGATAAACACACCAATGCCATCCAAATCCGGCTGCTCATCACACCAACTCACTACCGCTTGCACTAACTTATGTCCGAGTCCTTTATGCTGCTCGTTCGGTGCAAGGGCGATAAACTGCAAAATACCGCAGTGCTTACTGGGTAAGAGTTCGACAATACTGGACTCTTTTTTCATCAACGCTTGGGTCGATTGCCAGCCCGTACCTAACAACATCTTTAAGCGCCAATGCCAGTAACGCCCTTCTCCCAAAGGCACTTCTTGCGTTACCACACAGGCTAAACCAACCAGTCTTTCATGGTCGAACAAACCTATGAGTGCTTGTTTTTGTTGCCATAACGTATTGAGTTCTTCGCGGATCGCGGCGCGCAGTTTTTGCTCGTAAGCAGCTTTATCTGAGGTGAAAAGTGAATCGACAAAAAAAGGGTCATCATGGTAAGCGTTATAGAGGATAGAGGCGGCAATGCGTAAGTCTTCCGCTGTCAAATAGACCGCACGGCAGTCTTCCAAGGTTTCATTGTCCATTATTAGTATTCCTTGACTTAGCTCACACTTTTTATGAGTAACAATTAATTTACCAAGGAAACGGAAAAGTGCAAATTTTAATCATAGATTGCATTTTTCAATCAGGCGCTTACTCTAAACGAAGGCACTATACTGAAAAGGAAATAATGATGGATACAACTCCAGTAGACCTAAGCCACTTATTCGAGCAACTCGGTTTAGACAGTAGCGATGAAGCCATAGCGCAATTTATTGCAACCCATGACATCGACCATCACATCCATCTAAGCCAAGCGCCCTTTTGGACCCCAGCTCAAAAGAGCTTTATCATCGAAGGCCTAGAAGCTGATGCCCTCTGGACTGAGCCCATTGAGCAACTAGATACTCAGCTACGTAAGCTATAAAACTCGCGGGTTAAATTTTACTGTAAGCCGTTTCACCCCAACCCACTAAGGCATTGTTGCTCAGCACGATAGGTGTGCATTCGTCCTTAGTGGTTTTTCCATCGCCATTATTGCGCTGGGTACGATAAAACAACACTAAGACTTCTTTATTAGATTCACCTTGTTGAGCACTTTGTTGAATGTAGGCTTCACTAAAATCAGCGGTGCCCATTAAGATCATCACTTGGTCTTTGGGCATCCCTAAACTCAGTTTGGTTAAGTTAGTGCGGTTTTTATCCTGCACTTTCTCCCATGATTCGCTGTTATCCCAACCCGATTCGCCATCACCGACATTGACCACACAGCCGCTAAGACCTAAGCTTGCAAGCCCTAAAAAAGTGATGGCGATAAGTTTGTTATTCAATTTATGGTTAATCATGTGACATCCTGTGTAATTATTATTTTTGCTTGAAAAAGCGATTTAGGCTGGACAATAAGCAAAATAGATGCCAAATGACAACGCACTGTTTTTAAATGAAAAAAACTTACGCGACCTTTTGAGATTAGTTTAAATCATTCAACAAATTAAGGAATTTTGCTAATTATGAGTCCACTTGACCAAGTATTAGCGGCTGCACGTTCGCTCGAAGCCTGCGGTAAAGTACCGAGCCTTGCCTTAATTAAAACCCGTTTAGGTAGCAGCCTACCTTTACCGATATTGATCCAAGGCTTACAGCAATTTAAATCTATGCCTAAGGCGGATCGCGAGCGTTTAGCCGAGTTGCAAGCCCTCAGCCCGACAATCGAAGCCGCTGCAACTAACGATACCTTGACGCTTGCACTGCTTGCCGAGCGTCTGCAGATACAACAGACACATTTTGAGCGTCATGCTGAGCAACAAAAAACAGAAATAATGCAATTAAAAAACGAACTGCTTGAACTAAAACAACGCATCAACTTATTAGAAAAAAAAGGAAAAACCGCTTAATGTTTGTCACTGAACTGCGCTTCGAATGCTTCGCCGACACCACGATTTCTGCCGCCGAAAAAGCCATTAATCAGCTCCTTGAAGCCTATCGAGCTAATGGCCAAATCTTAGGGCGAGAATTTGCGGTCGCCTTTAATGACGGTGAGTTTAGAGTGCGTTTACTGATGCCAGAGAAAAGCAGTTTAGCGCATAAATATCACAGCCCTTGGGTCAAAAAAGCCTTAGCAGAGTTAACCGACGCTAAGCTACTCGCGCCGCGGGAAAAGTTTATCGGTCAGGACATTAATTCTGAGGTCAGCAATACCGACACACCGAGCTGGCAACTGCTGTATACCAGCTTTGTACACATGTGCTCGCCCCTGCGCAGCGGCGATAATCTATTGCCGATTCCTTTATATCGACTCCCAGCAACCTTTAATGGCGATCACAAACGCATTATCCGTTGGCAGAGCGAATGGCAAGCCTGTGACGAGTTACAAATGGCGGCGGCCACCAAAGCAGAATTTGCCGCACTTGAGGAATTATCGAGTCCAGACAGTGATTTATTTCGCAGAGGTTGGGATTTGCGCGGCCGTATCGAATATCTCACTAAAATTCCGACCTATTACTACTTATACCGCGTCGGCGGCCAAGATTTGGCCTCAGAAAAAGCGCGACCTTGCCCACGTTGTGGCAGTCATGATTGGAAACTCGATGAACCTTTATTGGATATGTTCCACTTTCGCTGCGAGCCTTGCCGCATAGTATCGAATCAGTCATGGGATCATCAGTAACATCATCTTATCTCGCCAAAGACCTCAACCTAAGATAAACCACGCTTAGGTTGAGCGTTCACGCTCAAACTAAGTGTGGTTTAGCGTCCACATTCTGGCTAAACATGATTGAAGGCTTAGAACTCGCAGCAAGATAGCGTCAAGCTCACGCCAACTAACGTTTACCAAAGAGGTTTTGCCACATACGTTTAAAGCTGGCAAAAATCCCCGGATGTTCTAATGCGGGCATAGGCAGTTCTTCATGTTTAACGGGCGGTGCTATCCGTGGCGATAACGCCCCAATAAATTCCGCTAAACTTGGCGACAATTGCTGGGTGGGGATCTCACCTGGAAGCTCTATCCACACGCTGCCATCACTGTTGTTGATGGTGAGCATTTTATCGCCCTCATCTAACAAACCGATAAACCACGTCGGTGGCTGCTTGAGCTTTTTCTTCATCATCAGATGACCAATCAGGTTTTGCTGCAGGCAGGTAAAATCATCCTCATTCCACACTTGCAGTAACTCACCCGTGCCCCATTCTGAGTCGAATAGTAACGGTGCAGAAAAATACTGACCGTAAAAATGATTGATTTCTGGCCATAAAGTCAACTCAAGCGCATGCTCAACATTGGCAAAACTGCCTTCGACTTCGCGTTTAACCGGCTGCCAAGAAACGGCTTGATCAAGATCAGCATGAAATTCGCCTTGAATACACACAGAAGGCTCACCCTGTGGGTAATAACGCGGTAGTTCACCTAAACTCGTTAGGTAAGCTTGATGGTAGTTTTGCAAAAATTTATCTAGTGCGGGCAGACAAGACACTTAAGCACAATCCAATTTCAGGTATAATGTGCGCCTATTTTGACATGGAAACAGTATTGATGACACAGAATCACGATCCCTATAGTGATGCGCAAGCGCTTGTTGGCCTGACTTTAGGTAAAGCCACAGACTATCAAGCCGAGTATGATGCGTCGCTGCTACAAGGGGTTCCACGCTCACTAAACCGTAATGCTATTGCACTCACTGGGACGTTACCGTTTCATGGTGCCGATATCTGGACGGGTTATGAGCTGTCTTGGTTAAATGCTAAAGGTAAGCCTATGGTGGCCATAGCTGAATTTCATTTAAGCTATGAAAGCCTGAACCTGATTGAGTCGAAATCGTTCAAACTGTATCTCAATAGCTTTAATCAAACCAAGTTCGATAGCATAGATTCACTGCAAAAGACCTTAGTCGCAGACTTAAGCCAATGTGCTCAAGGTGATATTAGCGTTAAAATCATCGAACCAAAAAGCTTTGGCATTCAGCGTATTATCGAGTTACCAGGCACGTGTATTGACGATCTCGATATTGAAGTCAGCGATTATAGTTTTAATCCTGATTACTTGGAAAACAGCACGGACGATAAGCAAACGGTAGCGGAAACGCTTAATTCAAACCTGCTGAAATCCAACTGTTTGATCACTTCGCAACCCGACTGGGGCAGCGTAATGATCCGTTATCAAGGGCCTAAAATCGATCGCGAGAAACTACTGCGCTATTTGATTTCTTTCCGCCAACATAACGAGTTCCACGAGCAATGTGTCGAGCGAATTTTTGTCGATTTGAAGCGTTTCTGTCATTGCACTAAATTGACCGTTTACGCCCGCTATACGCGCCGCGGCGGTTTAGATATCAACCCGTATCGCAGTGACTTCGAGCAACCTGGCGAAAGCCACAGACTCGCAAGGCAGTAATTAACGTTCGTTCGAGTATCAGATTACGAACTAAGGTTTAGAACTGAGAAAAAACCAAGGTTAAAAACCGAAACTAAGCTCTGAATCGCTAGCCTAGTTGCTAGCAAGATTCAGAGCTTTTTCATTTACCGTGCTCGCACTGGCATCGAGCAATAAGCTTCGTAGCCATTGATGGCTCGGGTTTTGGGTGTATTTACTGCTCCACACCATATACAAATCAATGGGTCTTGTTTTCAGTGGCATAGGTAAAATCTGGATGCCGAACAACTCGGCGTACTGACTGGCGTATCGCAAAGGCGCTATGCCTATCGCCTCACTTTTGCCTACGGTAGCAAACATACTCAATAAAGATGACTGCTCACTATACATCTTGCGTCTAGGCAAGACGCCTTCGGTAAACAAATCCCCCGCAGTAAGATTAAAACGCCGCATATTCAAAAAGACGTGTTTCTCCTCAAAATACTGCTCATGGGTAATGGCGCCTTGAATCCGAGGATGCTGCCGACTGACGATACACACTAAGGTTTCGGTGAAGAGTAATTTGCTCGAGAGCAAACTTTGCTGCGCGGGTTTAATGTCTATCGCCACAGCGACTCGCTCAAGCAAGATATCGCGATATAAATCAGCTTCCTGTGGCGGTGATTCCCGAAAAATCACTTCAATATCCGCATCCTGTAATAAAGCCTGCACACCGGTTTGCAGCGCTTCGATAACCGACTCATTGGCATACACATAGAAGCGTCGCTGACTGCACTTTGGATCAAAATGCTCAAACCCCAGCAATACAGTTTCGATATCTGCCATTGGCTGCTCAAACTTACGGTACATTTCCCGCGCCACTGCCGTCGGTTCAATTCCCCTCCCAACCCGATTGAACAGTGACTCCCCGACCCATACCCTGAATCGACTGATCGCGTTACTGACTGAAGACTGAGTTAAGTCCAACTCTTCAGCCGCTTGCGTGAATGAACGAGTACGGTAAACCACCATAAACACCCGCAATAAGTTTAAATCTAATGGCTTTTGTGTCGGCATAAGGGAAACTACTCATTCACAATATGAATATTACAACCCAAGCTAACGCGAGTTATCTAAATACACAAGCTGTCTATACTCAAACCATCAACGACACTATCCCTCCTATCTGTAGGTAAAATTATGCAAAAATCTTTGATGACATTGAGTATTATCGCAACGTTCTCCCTCAGCGCTTCGGCGGCAGAACACGAGCATGAACATATCAGTCTGCACTATCAGGGAAAGCCTGCGACCCAGCAAACCGCTGAGGTCAACAAGGCCACAGCAGCCACTCTAAATTACACCGATAAAAAAGCCTTTGAAGAGTTTTCTAAGAATCTCATCGCCGAACTCGATGAACCAACTGCCGCCATTTTACGCACCGAATTCAGCTTTATCGGCGACAAAACCCCAGACACAGTCAATCCCTCACTCTATCGCCAAGCCCAGTTGAATATGGTGTCTAACGGCTTATACAAGGTCACAGATGGCATTTATCAAGTTCGCGGCACTGACTTGTCGAACTTAACCCTTATCCGCGGTAAAACAGGGTGGATCCTTTATGACGTGCTGCTCACCAAAGAAGCTGCAAAGTTATCATTGGAGTTTGCACTAAAAAACTTGCCTGAGGGTAATGACTTACCTGTGGTGGCGATGATTTATTCCCACAGTCATGCGGACCATTTTGGCGGTTCCCGTGCAATCAAAGACATGTACCCTAAGGTCAAAGTCTATGGTTCAAATAACATTACCAAAGAAATTGTCGACGAAAACGTTCTCGCCGGTAATGCTATGAGCCGCCGCGCTGCCTATCAATACGGCGCAACGTTAGAGCGAAACGATCAAGGTATTGTCGATGCAGCACTCGCCAAGGGGTTATCCAAAGGCGAAGTGACCTACGTTAAACCCGATGTCACCTTAAACGGCAAAGATAAGTGGGAAACACTCACCATTGATGGTATCGACATGGTGTTTATGGATGCCTCAGGCACAGAAGCCGCCTCGGAAATGGCCACCTATATTCCCTCAATGAAAGCCCTGTGGACGGGTGAACTCACCTACCATGGCATGCACAACATTTACACCTTGCGCGGTGCAAAAGTCCGTGACGCCATCAAATGGTCAAAGGATATCAATGCATTGCTGACACGCTTTGGCGATGATGCGCAGGTACTTTTTGAGGCCCACTCGGCGCCCGTCTTTGGCAATGCGGATGTGAATGCTTACCTCAGAATGCAAAGAGATAACTATGGCCTAGTGCATAATCAAACCCTGCGTTTAGCCAATAATGGCGTGGGTATTCAAGATATTGGCGATGCGATTCAAACCACTATCCCTAAGGCGGTGCGCGATACTTGGTATACCAATGGTTACCATGGTACCTACAGCCATAATGCCAAAGCCGTGTACAACATGTATTTAGGCTATTTCGATATGAATCCAGCCAACTTAAACCCGCTACCGACAAAGGAGGAAGCGAAGAAATTTGTCGAGTATATGGGTGGTGCTAAAGCTGTGGTTAAACACGCCAAAGCCGACTATGCCCAAGGGGAATACCGTTTCGTGGCGACGGCACTGAATAAAGTGATCATGGCAGACCCCGATAACGAAAAGGCCAGACAATTACTTGCCGATACCTATGAACAACTGGGCTATCAAGCCGAAGGCGCAGGCTGGCGTAATATTTATCTCACTGGCGCCCAAGAGTTACGCGTAGGGATCCAACCCGGCGCACCCAAATCGGCATCGGCAGATATTTTAGGTGAAATGGAGATCTCGACTCTGTTTGACTTCCTCGCCGTAAAAGTCGATAGCATCAAGGCCGCTGAACTTGGACTGATCAGGCTTAATGTGATTAACCCCGATACCAAAGAAACACTCTACGTCGAACTAAGCAACGGTAACTTAAGCAATATTAAGGTTAATAAACCAATGGAGGCCGACACCAATCTTTATATTGATAAGCGCTACATTACCGGGATTTTACTCGGCAAAGTGACCCTCAAAGACTTACTTGCCAACGGCACGGCCAAACTCGAGGGCGATAAAGCGGCCTTCGGTAAGATAGCGTCGACCTTAGTAAAATTTGATGAAAACTTTGAAATCGTCCCGCTACCTAGCGCGAAATAATGACATCAACGCCCTGAAGCTTCAGGGCTTTTTTATGGGAAAACGAACTAGCGCATAATCACCTTGAACGCCTCTAGCACTGGGGGATTGGCATCATCCCAAGCAGATTCAGGATGATGTTGTCAGTCAGAAAGCAGAATTAGTTCGCAGGAGCTGGTGTTGGCGCTACAGTTTTACACTCAAGTAATAATTGCTGGAAATGTGCGCCTAAATCTTGCTGGGCAAATTGCTCGCTCGCGGTCGCCATTTGCTTCAGGCTTTGTAACGCTTGATCTAAACCTTGTTGCTCGATAAGGCTTTTAGCATAGGCCGCCGCATCAGCGCCCTTTTGTAACAGACTCGCTACCTGATCAAAACTGATGTCTTGCTGCATCACTTTCTGTAAGTCACCCAGTAATTCTGCCACCTTGGCCGACTCCACCAGCGAGCCTTCAACATTAACTAACTTACCAAGCGGATCTTGGCTCAGTTTTTCTGCCACGCAGGCAGAAACTGTGCCCGCTGCCGCGCTTTGGGCGACAACATCTAAGCCATTGGCACGAATTTGCTCAACCACTTGCTGCAACTGTGGATCTTGGGCCAACCAAGCCTGCTCTAATTGCTGCTTTTCATCGCCACCAAAATAACCACAACCAGATAGCAACACCAGCATAGTGACCGGCAATACGCACTTAATCCGTTTCATTGCTAAACCTCATTTATTTCATTCAAATTCAAAATATTATGGGCGTGACTATATCCATCAATGTTTAACCGAAGATGAATAAAATGGATTGATAACAAGATAAGGCGCAGAAAGAATTATGGCTAAACGCAATCGCAGATCTTAGCGGTTTAGGTGAGTTTACTGGCGCGAAGAACGCACTCTGTTTCGCAGTTAATAATCTGCAAGTAAGACTTCTATGCTGCTCAGCTGCGCGGTTAGCGTCATGGGAATCGCGGCATTACCAGCATGCGCTAGGCTAATGGCAAAGCGATACTCCTCGGTCAAACGACCAAAGTGCGTCTGCCAATGCAGGGAATCAACCAAATCCGGTGTTTTTAGCGAGATTTGTTGCGGGATATTTAGCGAGATATGTGGATAAACATTAAGCATTGAAGCTACGCCGCAGGCTTGCCTCAATCCGGCATCTTGGCATGATAACTCAAGCGATTCTGCCGCCAATTGCTCAAACGGCTTAAGCTCAAAGGCAAAGGATTTGAGCGACTGCGCTAAACCTAGGCCAGTCGCCTTAATATAGGATTCCTTTAACGCCCATAAATCGAAAAAGCGCTGCCGCTGACTCGCTTCATCGACAAGGGTCAACAAAGCCGCAGTTTCTTGGGCGGAAAAATAATGATTTAGGATTGGATAGATATCCGTCTTCGGCCGCGATCTTTCAATATCGACCCCAAATAAACCAGACTCAACACCATGAAACTGAGCCACACCAATCAATAACCAATCGCCGCTATGGCTTAAGTTAAACTCAAGCCCCGTTTGCTGTTGCAATTTTGCCGTTAAACTCGGCTTACCCTTAGCGCCATATTCAAAACACCACTCGTGTGGCGATAAATCCGCATAGCGAGATAACACGGCCCGCAACGCTGCCCTGACCTGTAATCCCTTCATTTGCGCCTTGGGATCGCGATAACGCGCGACCTTGGCGAGTTCATCATCACTTAACCAAGACTGAGCGAGTGATGTTTGCGGCGATGAAATATCGCTCAGTGGAATAAAAAATAGATCCACATTCACGCCGTTTTTGCTAGATGTTCTGGAGTCGGTCATTTGAGGGCCTTGCAGGACAAAGCCTTGCGGCTGATGGTTATCATTGTCTGGCTTTTTGGAGAGCACTTAGCAACATTCTTATCTGGGTTCATCATTATTTGAGTTCATTAGCATCTTAAATAGTTTCAACTAAGCCCGAGTTCAATTCTTAGCTGCACTCTAATTAGAGCAATTCTTAGAACGCCCCTGAACGCCATCCTATGCGCAAATTTTTGCAGCAATTGCGCCAAGGCTTTACGCCCAAATTAACAGGTTTAGCCGCACAGTCTCATTCATGACGAAAGGGACGTAAGCCAATATTGAGCTATTTTACCCCGCTAACTCAAAAAAGCGGTCTTTATCGCCCCTAAAAATTTAACTCTTCCACTATCAAAGTATTAAAAAGCCCAAGCGGTCAGCGAAAACCCAACATAACGCACAGAAAATACCATTACTCAACGAAAGCCAATAAATTCCAGTCCCAGATGATTGTATCGACCCGAAACCTCAGGTAATCTGCATCCCCATTAAGTGACACAGATGATAAGCACAGGTTTTACGATGAGTGTCACTATGTTCTTCAAGAGTGCCACAGCTGACTCAGCCAAAATGGCTTCTCAGTCCCAATAGATTATGTCGGATGATAATTATTATTAATGGCAGCTCGCGACTCTCAATCTAAAGCGCCGTCTTACGCCCCTAAGAGCACAACTCAAGCGGCGAAAAAAGACAGCGCACCTCGGCATCGAAACGCCACCACCA
The DNA here is from genome assembly GCF_001887095.2 of Shewanella sp. SACH. Lineage (NCBI taxonomy): Bacteria > Pseudomonadati > Pseudomonadota > Gammaproteobacteria > Alteromonadales > Shewanellaceae > Shewanella > Shewanella sp. SACH. The sequence continues at coordinate 424,680 of NZ_MPDG02000001.1, read as the reverse complement.
CGCCTGAAATGCGACTCTTTATCCAGCAATCGGATCTGAGCGTCAGCCAGCTGGCAAAAATTTTAAATATTACTGAGGCAACGGTGCGTAAATGGCGGAAGCGTGAGTCCATTAGTAACAGTTCGAACACGCCCCATCACCTCAATACCACGCTCACGCCGATGGAAGAATATGTGGTGGTGGGATTACGCTATCAACTCAAACTCACCTTAGATAGATTACTTCAGGTTACCCAAACCTTTATTAATCCCAATGTGTCACGCTCCGGCCTTGCCCGTTGCTTAAAGCGATATGGCATATCGCGGCTCGATGAATTTGAAGCACCGCAAGTCCCCGAACGCTATTTTAATCAATTGCCTGTGACTCAAGGCAGCGATATCCAAACCTATACGGTCAATCCCGAAACCTTGGCCAAGGCGCTGGCTCTGCCAAGTACCGACGGTGATACTGTGGTGCAAGTGGTGTCACTCACCATACCGCCGCAGCTTACTGAGCAAGCTCCAAGCTCAGTGCTATTAGGCATAGATACGGCAAGTGATTGGATTTACCTCGATATTTATCAAGACAGCAATACTCAAGCGACCAATAGATATATCGCCTATGTCCTCAGACATGGGCCGTTTCATTTACGAAAGTTGCTCGTTCGCAACTATCACACCTTCTTAGCCCGTTTTCCCGGTGCCCATGGCACGCCAAAGACAAACGCGGCTGAATCCCAAAACAAGGTCACCGTATCCAGGTCGACCCGTGGAGACTCTTTATGAGCCATACCCCTTCTGTACCTAATTCTGCGACTGAGTCAAAAAAAGATAAACGACTCAACAAACGTTTGAAAGATATGCCCGTTGCCATCGTCGGCATGGCCAGTATCTTCGCCAACTCGCGTTATTTAAATAAATTTTGGGATTTGATCAGCGAAAAAATCGATGCCATTACTGACATCCCAGACACCCATTGGCGCGCCGAAGATTACTACGATGCAGACAAAAGCAAAGCCGATAAAAGCTACTGTAAACGCGGTGGTTTTTTGCCTGAAGTCGACTTCAACCCCATGGAATTCGGTCTGCCGCCCAATATTTTAGAACTGACAGATACCTCGCAACTATTGTCGCTGATTGTCGCCAAAGAAGTGCTCGCCGATGCCAATCTGCCCACCGATTACGATCGTGATCGTATCGGTATCACCCTAGGCGTGGGCGGTGGTCAAAAAATCAGTCAGAGCTTGAACTCGCGCCTGCAATATCCAGTGCTTAAAAAAGTATTCAAAAGCAGCGGCCTGAGCGATGAAGACAGCGAAATGCTGATCAAAAAGTTCCAAGACCAATATATCCACTGGGAAGAAAACTCTTTCCCAGGTTCACTCGGCAACGTGATTGCAGGCCGTATCGCCAACCGATTTGATTTTGGCGGCATGAACTGTGTGGTCGATGCTGCCTGTGCGGGCTCACTGGCCGCTATGCGTATGGCGTTGACTGAACTGACCGAAGGTCGCAGCGACATGATGATCACTGGCGGTGTCTGTACCGATAACTCGCCATCCATGTACATGAGCTTCTCAAAAACGCCAGCCTTCACCACTAACGAAACCATTCAACCCTTTGATATCGATTCAAAAGGCATGATGATTGGCGAAGGGATCGGCATGGTCGCGCTTAAACGCCTTGAAGATGCCGAGCGCGATGGCGACCGGATTTATGCCGTCATCAAAGGCGTTGGCGCCTCATCGGACGGTAAATTTAAGAGTATTTATGCGCCGCGCCCTGAAGGCCAAGCTAAAGCACTCGAACGCGCTTACGACGACGCGGGTTTTGCACCGCACAGCATTGGTTTGGTTGAAGCCCACGGCACAGGTACTGCCGCAGGTGATGTAGCTGAATTTAATGGTTTAAAATCGGTATTTGCCCAAGGCAACGACACCAATCAGCATATCGCGTTAGGTTCAGTGAAATCCCAAGTGGGCCACACTAAATCCACCGCAGGTACTGCGGGGGTAATCAAAGCCGCACTGGCACTGCATCACAAGGTATTGCCTGCGACCATTAACGTTAGCAAGCCTAATCCAAAACTGAATATTGAAAGTTCGCCATTCTATTTAAATACCGAAACGCGCCCATGGTTCCAGCGCGCCGATGCAACGCCGCGCCGTGCTGGCGTCAGCTCCTTTGGTTTTGGCGGCACCAACTTCCATCTTGTATTAGAAGAATACAAACCTGAGCATAGCCGTGACGAGCAATATCGTCAGCGCAGTGTGCCGCAGACGCTATTGTTTGCCGCCGCCAATAAAGCCGCGCTGCTTAGCGAATTAAAAGCTGCGTTGAGCCAAAGCGTAAACACGAACGCGAATAAGAGCAGCGCTGCGAGTCTGAACGCTATCGCCCAGCAATATCCGCTACGCACACTGGCAAGCACAGATGCCCGTTTAGGTTTTGTGGCTAAGGATATCGCACAGCTGCAAGCTCAGTTAAATCAATCGATTGCGCATTTAGAAACCAATGCAATTGAAGTGTGGCAATTGCCTTCTGGTATCAGCTACCGCTCTCATGCCTTAGTGGCTAAGAATGAATCAAAGAAAGTAGCCGCCCTGTTTGCCGGTCAAGGTTCACAGTACCTCAACATGGGCCGCGAACTCGCCTGCCATTTCCCTGAAATGCGCCAACAAGTGATGGCCAGCGATAAGGTATTTGCTCACCACGGCCAAACGCCGTTATCCAACATCCTTTACCCTATTCCGGCATTCGATGCCGATGCGGTTAAAGCCCAAGAAGCGGCGCTGACCAATACCCTGTTCGCCCAAAGCGCCATAGGCGCGGTTTCAATGGCGCAATATTCGCTATTAACTCAGGCGGGGTTTGCCCCCGATATGGTAGCAGGTCACAGCTTTGGTGAACTGTCAGCCCTTTGCGCGGCAGGCGTGATTTCCAATGAAGATTACGTCGAACTGGCCTTCGCCCGCGGACATGCCATGGCGCAAGTGCCGAGCGATACCGCGAGTAAAGCCGCAGACACTGGGACTCAAACTGACTTAGGGACAATGTTCGCCATCATTCTTAAGCAAAAGAATGATATCGATGCGCTCAATAGCTGTTTAGCCCAGTTTGATGGCGTTAAAATTGCCAACTACAACGCGCCGACACAATTAGTCATTGCAGGTGGCACAGAGCAAACTCAGCTGGCCGCTAAAGCCATTAGCGAACTGGGCTTTAAAGCGATTGCCCTGCCCGTCTCTGGCGCGTTCCATACCCCATTGGTTGGACACGCACAAAAGCCATTTGCCAAAGCCATTGATAAAGCTAAATTCAGCGCACCTTCTGTCGCACTTTATGCCAACGGCACGGGTCAATTACACCCAACCGATGGCAAAGCGATTAAAGCAGAATTCAAACAACACATGCTGCAATCGGTTCGCTTTAGCGAACAACTGCAGGCCATGTATGACGCTGGCGCCCGGGTATTTGTTGAGTTTGGCCCTAAAAACATACTGCAAAAGTTAGTTGAAAATACCTTAGGTGAACACTTAAATGAGCTTTGCCTTGTTAGCATTAACCCGAATCCTAAGGGCGACAGTGACAGTCAATTACGCTTAGCCGCAGTGCAACTCGCGGTAGCCGGTGTGGCATTAACTGAAGTTGATCCCTATCAAGCCATTACGTCACAAGAGATTGCCGAACGTGAAGCGCCATCAGCAATGAACATCAAACTCACCGCCACTAACCATATTAGTGCTGCGACCAAAGCTAAGATGGCCAAATCCCTCGCCACAGGCAGCGTGACTAGCCAAGTGCAATATGTGGATCGCATCGTTGAAACGGTTGTCGAAAAAGAAGTCGAAAAAATTGTTGAGAAAGAAGTCATCGTCGAAAAAGTTGTTGAGAAAATAATAGAAGTGGAAGCGAATCAAGTGGCAGCTGTTGAAATGAAACAAACATCCCCAAGCGTTGTGCAAGGCTTAAGCAATCAGCAGCAAGCGACGGCGCAGTTAAACCCAAGCACACCTAACGTCAGCGGCGATGCGTTAACGGCATTTTTCAGCGCACAATCTCAAGCGGCGCAGTTACATCAACAGTTTTTAGCTATCCCGCAGCAATATGGCGATACCTTCACGACACTGATGACAGAACAAGCCAAGATGGCAAGCCAAGGCATTGCAATCCCAGAAAGCCTGCAACGCTCGATGGAAATGTTCCACCAGCATCAAGCGCAAACCCTGCAAAGCCACGCCGAATTTATGCAACTGCAAAGCAGTAGCAGCCAAGCGGCCTTGGCGATGCTAAACAATGCGCCGATTAACTTTACCCCAGCGGTTGCAAGTCAGCCACGAGCAACTGCGCCGGCTCCTGCACCTGTTGCTCTAGCACCTGTTGCTCTAGCGCCTTTTGCTGCATCGACAGTGGCGCACAATGCCGCACCAGTAGCGGCTCAGGCTGTTGCGACGAGACCAGCAGTTAGCACACCCATTCCTCCTGTTGTGCAAACCGCTCCTGTTGCTTATGCGCCTGCGGCAACAGTACAAGTTGCGCAAGCAGCTCCTGTTTTAGTTATGCCAGAGATGACATCTGCGACACCAGCAACAAGCGGTTTAAGTGCTGCACTTGTTCAACAAACTATGATGGCTGTGGTGGCCGACAAGACAGGCTACCCCACTGAAATGCTGGAACTTGGCATGGATATGGAAGCCGATCTAGGTATCGATTCGATTAAGCGCGTTGAAATTTTAGGCACAGTACAAGACGAACTGCCGGGCTTACCTGAACTATGCCCAGAAGATCTGGCCGAGTGCCGTACCTTAGGTGAAATCGTTGACTACATGAACAGCAAACTGCCTGCGGCTGGCCAAGTTGTAGTTTCTACAACAGCGCCAACAGCTCCTGCCGCCAACGGTTTAAGCGCTGCGTTAGTGCAACAAACCATGATGGCTGTGGTGGCTGACAAGACAGGCTATCCGACTGAAATGCTAGAACTTGGCATGGATATGGAAGCCGATCTAGGTATCGATTCCATAAAGCGCGTTGAAATCTTAGGCACAGTACAAGACGAACTGCCGGGTTTACCAGAACTCAGCCCAGAAGATCTGGCCGAGTGTCGCACCTTAGGTGAAATCGTTGACTACATGAACAGCAAATTGCCAGTAGTTAGCGTGGTAGCAGTTGCACCACCGGCAAACGTTGAAGCAACGCCTGCACAAATTCCAGCGAATAACGGTTTAAGCGCTGCCTTAGTGCAACAAACCATGATGGCTGTGGTGGCTGACAAGACTGGCTATCCGACTGAAATGCTGGAACTTGGCATGGATATGGAAGCCGATCTAGGTATCGATTCAATTAAGCGCGTTGAAATCTTAGGCACAGTGCAAGACGAGCTGCCGGGTTTACCTGAGCTCAGCCCAGAAGATTTGGCCGAGTGTCGCACCTTGGGTGAAATCGTTAATTACATGAACAGCAAACTGCCAGCTGTGGGATCAGTTATCGTAGCAACTCATGTGACAGCTGCCGCGCCTGCCGCCAGCGGTTTAAGCGCTGCGTTAGTGCAACAAACCATGATGGCAGTGGTGGCCGACAAAACAGGCTATCCCACTGAAATGCTGGAACTCAGCATGGATATGGAAGCCGATCTAGGTATCGATTCTATCAAGCGCGTTGAAATCTTAGGTACAGTGCAAGATGAGCTACCGGGCTTACCTGAGCTGAATCCTGAAGATCTGGCCGAGTGTCGCACCTTAGGCGAAATCGTTGACTACATGAACAGCAAATTGCCAGTAATTAGCGCGGTAGCAGTTGCACCAGCGGCAAACGTTGAAGCAACGCCAGCACAAGTTCCAGCGAATAACGGTTTAAGCGCTGAAAAAGTCCAACAAACCATGATGGCTGTGGTGGCCGACAAGACGGGCTACCCCACTGAAATGCTGGAACTCAGCATGGATATGGAAGCCGATTTAGGTATTGATTCGATCAAGCGCGTTGAAATCTTAGGCACAGTACAAGACGAGCTACCAGGCTTACCTGAGCTGAATCCTGACGATCTGGCCGAGTGTCGCACCTTAGGTGAAATCGTTAGTTATATGCAAGGTAAGCTAGGCCAGAATGTAGCGCCAATTAGCGCTGTCGCGGCTGAACCAGCTATCGATTTGCCACCCCATGATTTACCACCCCATAGCGAGGTAGTGCTAAAAAAGTTGCCAGCGGCGGCTGAGCTAACGCAGCAATCAGCACAAAAAGCTCTGCCACGTGTTTTTGCTAAAGATGCCTGCATTATCATTAGCGATGATGGTCACAATGCTGGCGTACTTGCCGAGAAATTGCATGCTCAAGGTCTAACGGTTGCGGTTGTGCGCTCGCCAGAAAGCCTTGTAGCCAGTGCATCACCGCTCAATAGCCACATTGCCAGCTTCACATTGGCGGCGATTGACGATGCCAGTATCAGCGCAGTGATTAATGAGATCAAAAGCTTAGGTCAGGTTGCAGGCTTTATTCATCTGCAACCACAACATAAAACCTCAGCCGATGCGAAAGGTTTAGTGTTATCGAGTGCCGCCAAAGCGTCGGTCGAGCAAGCGTTCTTGTTCGCCAAACACTTACAACCGCTTTTAACAACAGCAGCAACGGCAAATACTGATAGCAGCTTTATCAGCGTCAGTCGTATCGACGGTGGTTTTGGTTATCTTAACCACAGCCAAATTGCCCGCAGCGAGTTAAACCAAGCGGCATTAGCAGGTCTGACGAAAACCTTGAGCCACGAGTGGCCAAGCGTGCATTGCCGCGCCTTAGATATCGCGCCAGCACTTGATGCCAAACAACTGGCCAATGCGGTCATCGCTGAGTTATTTGCAACCGATAAGCTATTAGAAGTCGGTGTGAGTGAAGCAGGCGCAACAGAAACGCTGGCACGCGTAACCTTAGTTGCAGGCAAGGCAGATACCCGCCACAGCGCAGCTAACTTGACCAGTGCAGATAAAATTCTAGTGACCGGCGGCGCAAAAGGCGTGACCTTTGAATGTGCCTTGAGTCTGGCAAAACGCAGCAAGGCGCACTTTATCCTTGCTGGCAGAAGCAGCCAACAAGCCATTCCTGCTTGGGCACAAGGTAAAAATAACAGTGAACTTAAAGCCGCAGCTATTGCCCATATTCAAAGCTTGGGCGAGAAACCCACCCCAAAACAAGTGGATGCCTTAGTATGGCCAGTTCAAAGCAGCCAAGAAATTGCAGCAGCACTGCAAGCCTTTACCGCAGTAGGCGCGAGTGCCGAGTACTTAAGCCTCGATGTTAACAATCCAGACGCGATCGCCAGCACGATAGTGCCGATCACCGAATTATCACCTATTACCGGCATCATTCATGGTGCGGGCGTACTCGCCGATAAACACATCCAAGACAAAACCTTAGATGAGTTAGCACGGGTGTATGGCACTAAGGTCACAGGCATTAGCAATCTGCTTGCCGCACTGGATTTAGATAAAGTAAAACTGATTGCCCTGTTCTCTTCGGCGGCGGGTTTTTACGGTAATACCGGCCAAAGCGATTACGCCATGTCCAACGACATACTCAATAAAGCCGCACTGCAACTGGCGCAGCAACTGCCAAATGCCAAAGTGATGAGCTTCGATTGGGGCCCGTGGGATGGCGGCATGGTGAATCCTGCGCTGAAAAAGATGTTTATCGATCGCGGTGTTTATGTGATCCCGTTAAAGGCGGGTGCTGAGTTATTTGCGAGCCAATTACTGAGCAACACAGGCGCACAATTGCTGGTCGGTACTGACATGCAAGGCAGCGCACCTCATGACGACACTTCTAATAAAGTGCAAGAGACTGAAGGTAGCAATCTAAAAAAGCCTGAAGCGGATCTGACCACTGACGCGTCGGATCCGCATGCTTTGCTTAACGCTTTAAATCCAAGCGCAGTAAATATAAGCGCTGTAAAACTGCAGCGCACACTGGACCCTAAGGCAATGATCTTTATTGAAGATCACTGCATTAACGGTAATCCCGTATTACCGACTGTGTGCGCGATTCAGTGGATGCGTGAAGCCGCCTTTGATGTGCTCAAGCAACCAGTCAAAGTGCAAAGCTACAAGCTGTTGAAGGGCATTATTTTCGACACTGCCGTGTTACAAAATGGAGCGTTAGAAAGTGCAGCCCCCATCACGCTAGAACTTGAACTTGCACCGATTGCGTTAACGGATAAAGCCGCGAAAGATACTGACGAGTGCTTGAGTAGACAATTCAGTGCCTTAATCAGCTTTGAAGGTCGTCCGCAATATCAGGCCATCCTAGTCGTTGATGATGCTGTTGATGCTGTTGATGCTGTTGATGCTGTTGATGACGCGGCGAGTGATAACTTAGCCACTAACAGCAAAGCAACTACTTTTGACGCGCACAGTTTGGCAGGACTTTCAGCCATCACAACCGCGAGCAGCCTTTACAGCGACGGCACGCTTTTCCACGGCCCAAGACTGCAAGGTATTGAGTCTGTGGTGAAGTTTGACGATGCGAGCTTAGTCGCCAAGGTGAGTCTTCCCCATGTTGCGTTAGCGGACTGCGGGAGTTTTGTGCCCAATCTGGCACCTAAAGGCTCACAAGCTTTTGCGGAAGATTTGCTGCTGCAGGCGATGCTGGTGTGGGCGAGACTCAAATATGGTGCGGCGAGTTTGCCATCAAGCATTGGGGAGTTTATTTCCCATGCGCCGTTTGCCTTTGGCGATAAAGGGTATCTAGTGCTCGAGGTGGTAAAACACTCTGGTCGTGCCCTTGAAGCCAATATTGCGCTGTATCATCAAGATGGCCGCTTGAGCTGCGAGATGAACAACGCCAAAGTCACCATCAGCAAAAACCTTAACGGTGCATTCTTAGCCAATAAAGTTGCTGCTAATCAAACCGCTGCGAATAAAGCCATTGAAAGCGTGGAGGCGAAAGTCGAGTGAACTTAGCCCACCCTTTAGCAACGACGCATAGCGGCCAAGCTGAAACGTCGATAGCTGACACAGCTAATGCCGACAAGGCTATTGCAGACACGGTTATTACTGAAAAGCTTGCCAAGCCACTGCGTATTGCAGTGTTGCTTGGCGATGCCGTCAACCTTGACTCTCACTCAGCCCAAGTATTAGGGACGTTTACTGAACGTGAAAGAGTTCAAATTTGCGCTGCCGATGCCAACCAATCAACAGCACATGAACCGACATTGCACGAGTCGAAAATGCATGAACCGTCAGTGCATGAGCCGTCAGTGTATGAGCAAAGGTCGCTCACTGCCTTGTTAGGCCAAGCAACAACAGCCATTGAGCAAGGCAAGCTCGTTGAACTTAAATTCAATGATGGTAATCTACCCCAGTCTCTGTATTTGCTCGATGGTTTACGCGCCGCCAAACTGCGTCTCCACGCCCATGCTTTTATTGCTGGCTTTGCCGCTGGCAATGAGGCTACAGGTGTTGCAAATGCGGCGGCTGTTGCAAATGCAGCGGCAGTTGCAAGTAAGGCGTTAGCGGCGGCAAAGCGCAGCCCAGCTCAAACCGTTCAACATCAGACTGTCGCCAACACACTCAACGAGGCATTTGTTGCGCTGCGCCAAGGCGTAACCGCCCTCGCCGCGCGAACACAAGCGCCGCTTCATGGCGCAACTGATATTAAAGAGGCAAACGGCACCAATCATCAAACTGGCTATTGGTTTAGCGACCAACATCAAGCGCGGGTGTTGTGTCTAAATCTTGTAGCAAAGACGTCACATCAAGCGGATGAGTCTCGAAATCTAAACCAAAGCCTAGTGCTGACCCAAGGCACACAACTTGCCGCGCCCAAAGCCCTTGTCGATGAAAACAGGCTGTTTGTGCCGATAAGCGCTGACAATATTGATTCACTCATCGCGCAAGTATTGCTGCTAATTAACACACTGGAAAATGGCACGGACTTTCACGTTGAGCAGTTCAAACCTTGGTTTGAACGCTACGATGCCAACGCACCACTGGCATTAGTCTTGATGGCGGCATCAAGTGATGATCTCAAACTTGAAGCCAAAGCCATGCTTACGGCGCTTGAAAATGATGCTATTCGTCATCATGATCAACCCTTTAAGACACCAGCGGGCAGTTGCTTTACCGCTAAGCCACTAGGGGATGCGGGACTGACCTTTGTATATCCCGGCGTTGGCACGGTTTACGCCAATATGTTCAATAACTTGCATGAGTATTTCCCTGCGCTGTATCACCAGCTAGAACGTGAAGGCGATTTAAGCGCCATGCTGCAATCACCGCAAATTTATGCGGCAGATGTTAAAACCGCGGCTGGCATGAACCTAAGTCAGCAAGCAATTAGTGGCGTGGGCGCCAGCTACCTATTCACTAAGCTGTTAACCCAAGTCTTTAATATTCAGCCAAAAATGGCGCTCGGTTACTCAATGGGCGAAGCCGCCATGTGGGCCAGCCTGGATGTGTGGCAAACACCGCACGCTATGATTAACGCCACTGAAAATAGCGATATTTTCAACCATGCGATTTCTGGCGAGCTAACCGCAGTCCGCCGAGCATGGCAGCTTGCGGATGATGAAGCCATAGTGTGGAACAGCTTTGTGGTGCGCGCTGATAGCAATGAAATAAAGGCATTATTGCCAGAGTTTCCTCGTGCTTATTTAGCCATCACCCAAGGTGATACCTGCGTCATTGCAGGCTGCGAAACAAGCTGTAAAGCCCTGCTTGCCAAGTTAGGTAAGCGCGGGATTGCCGCCAATCGCGTCACGGCAATGCATACCGCGCCTGCCATGCTAGTCCACGGACAAGTACAAGATTTCTATACTCAAGCGCTAAAAGCGGCGGCGCAAGATTCACCTATTCGCTTTATCAGTGCAGCGCAAACTGCGCCAGTAATCGTGGATAGCAACAGCATTGGCCGCGCGATTGCCGATACCTTTTGTTCGCCACTCGACTTTAGTGCGCTCATTCAAAATGCCACTGAGCAAGGCGCAAGACTATTTGTCGAAGTGGGCGCCGATAGGCAAACCAGCACACTCATAGATAAAATCAGCCATGCCCATGCAAGCCAAAGCACAGCGAACGCGGCGACAGCCGCCATTGCTTGCAATGCTAAGGGTGCCGATGCTATCACCAGCTTACTCAAGTGTTTAGCTCAGCTGATAAGCCACAGAGTACCGCTGTCGCTCGCGCCGCTCATTCAGCCGCTAAGTGCTAACGCAGCCCCTTTATCATCAGCAGTATTACCAGAAGGAGAACCCCTGTGAGTTCTCAGCATTTCCCTACTATTGATAAAACTACCGTGCCTACCATTGCGTCAAACAGCGCATCAAAAAGCGCGTCAAAAATCGCGATTGTCGGTCTCGCGACTCAGTATCCTGACGCAGATAATCCCCAAACCTTTTGGCAAAATCTGCTGGATAAAAAAGACTCGCGCACCCAAATTAGCCGCGAAAAGCTCAATGCTAATCCAGCCGATTACCAAGGTGTGCAGGGTCAGTCTGACCGTTTTTACTGTGATAAGGGCGGCTACATCCAACACTTCCAGTTTGATGCCAAGGGTTATCAACTGCCTGAGTCTGCCTTTGACGGTTTAGATGAAAGCTTTTTATGGGCACTCGATTGCAGTCGTAAAGCCCTCCAAGACGCAGGGATTGCCACAAGCGATGCCGTACTGGCGCGCACAGGAATTGTAATGGGAACCTTGTCGTTCCCGACCGCCCGCTCCAATGAATTATTTTTGCCTCTGTATCATCAAACCGTTGAAAAGGCGCTGCAAAACAAACTTAATCAAAGCGCGTTTCAGCTGGCTGATTTTAACCAAGCTCACGCCGACAAAGCATTAAACGTCGAGCAAGCGTTAAACGTTGCCAATGGCGCCGTTGCTCACACAGCCTCAAAGCTGGTCAGCGATGCACTCGGTTTAGGTGGCACTCAGTTAAGTCTGGACGCCGCCTGCGCTAGCTCGGTTTATGCACTCAAACTTGCCTGCGATTACCTAACCACAGGCAAGGCCGATATGATGCTTGCTGGCGCAGTATCGGGCGCAGATCCCTTCTTTATCAACATGGGATTCTCGATTTTTCACGCCTATCCAGATCACGGTATTTCGGCGCCCTTTGATAGTAACAGCAAGGGCTTATTCGCCGGAGAAGGCGCAGGGGTTTTAGTCTTAAAACGCTTAGAAGATGCCGAGCGCGATGGCGATAATATCTATGCCGTCGTCAGCGGCATTGGATTGTCGAACGACGGTAAAGGCCAGTTTGTATTAAGCCCCAACAGCAAGGGCCAAGTGCAAGCCTTCGAGCGCGCCTATAGTACGGCAAACACTCAGCCCGCCAATATCGAAGTGATTGAATGCCATGCCACCGGCACGCCGCTTGGGGATAAAGTCGAGCTCGCCTCGATGGAGCGCTTCTTCGAGGACAAACTCGCGGGTTCAGCAGTGCCGCTGATCGGTTCGGCAAAATCTAATCTTGGCCATTTGCTCACCGCCGCAGGCATGCCGGGGATCATGAAGATGATTTTTGCCATGCGCTCGGGTCGACTGCCGCCAAGTATTAACTTATCAGCGCCGATATCCTCGCCTAAGGGTTTGTTTAGCGCTAAAAATCTGCCAACAGAATTACATGCTTGGCCCGATAAAGCCGGCAATGACCGCCGCCACGCGGGTGTTTCTGTGTTTGGTTTTGGCGGCTGTAACGCGCATTTGTTGCTGGAATCCTATGCTGCTAATACAAACAAAAAGAGTGAACAAGCCGCAGTAAGTTACCAGCACACGCCATTAAATATCATTGGCTTAGCATCGCACTTCGGGCCTTTATCCTCCATTAATGCACTGGATAACACGATAAGCGCAAAGCAGCATGCCTTTATCCCGCTGCCCGCTAAACGCTGGAAAGGCTTAGACAAACACCCTGATATTCTGGCCAACTTTGGTTTAAGCGGAACTGGCCTCGCAGCCGCACCACAGGGCGCGTATATCGACCAGTTCGATTTTGACTTCCTGCGTTTTAAAGTGCCGCCCAATGAAGATGACCGCCTGATCTCCCAGCAACTGCTGCTAATCAAAGTGGCTGATGAAGCGATTCGTGATGCCAACTTAAAGCCCGGTGGCAAGGTTGCTGTATTAGTAGCGATGGAAACTGAACTGGAATTACACCAGTTCCGTGGCCGCGTAAATCTACACACACAACTGGCCGACAGCCTTAAAAAACAAGGAATAACACTCACACAAGCTGAGTATCTCGCCCTTGAAAAAATCGCCATGGACAGTGTGCTCGATGCCGCCAAACTGAACCAATACACCAGTTTTATTGGCAATATCATGGCGTCACGCATCGCATCCCTTTGGGACTTTAACGGCCCTGCCTTTACCATTTCAGCGGCGGAGCAATCGGTCGCCCGCTGTATCGATGTAGCCGAAAATCTGTTGTCCCAAGAGTCCTTAGATGCCGTGGTGATCGCCGCCGTCGATTTAAGTGGCAGCCTTGAGCAAGTGATCCTCAAAAACGCCGTATCGCCAGTGGCATTTAATGCCACCGACACTGGTTGGAAAGTCGGTGAAGGTGCAGGCGCATTAGTGCTCACGACAGCGCAATCAAGCATTGAAATTCGCAATAACGATGCCAATGCCCAAAGTAATGGCAACAGCTATGGTCACATCAGCGGCCAAGTGTTTGGCGCTATGTGTGACATGCAAGGTCACAGCAACACAGCGCGTATTTGCGATGACTTGTTAACCCAAGCCAAGGTGAATAGCAGCCAAATTAGCTTGATTGAAACCAGTATTGCTGTTGAGCAACTTGCCGATTCAGCGCTGGTACTCAATCCCCTGCTGCCGAGTGTGAACCAGCGCAGCCAAGCCGCTGATACCATTGGCCACAACTTTGCCGCTGCGGGAATGGCGAGTATTTTGAGCGCGCTATTGCAGCTTAAAAATCAAGGGCAGTTAAAAAAACAAGCGCTGTTTGACAAACATACATCTCAACCTCAGCAGCACGCGCTCGTAGCGACTTTTAGCCAAGGTAAATGCTCGCAGTTATTGCTCAGCCAAAGTGCCACGCAAGCGCACAGTTTGCAGCAAAGGCTTGAACAAGACTTAACGCTTTCTGAGCAAAAACACTTAATTAAACAAGTGACACTCGGTGGCCGCGATATCTATCAGCATATCCTAGATACGCCGCTCGCGGACATAGATGCAATACAGCAAAAAGCCCAAGCCATCACTGCATTGCCAAAGCGCAGCCAACGCAAACATTTGGCCCAAATAGCGAGCAAAGACACAAGTGGCTTTGCAACAAGCAGCCCGACCACGGCTCAACAAAAAGAGACATTAAGCAGCATGCCAATGAATGCCCTAAGCACGCCCAATGACAACGCCGCTCAAGCAGAGCTAAAAGACGCTGCATTTATACGTAATCAGCAACTCGCCCGTGAAGCCCATTTAGCCTTTTTACAAAGCCGTGAGCAAGGCCTGAAACTGGCCGATGCCTTGATGAAAGCCCAGCTTGCCAGCGAGTTAGCCGTCAATGGCCAAGCTGATCCGGTGGAGCAGCAAGCCATCGTTCAAGCATCTGCGACAGCGGTTCATCCACATACTGCACTTTATCCAAACCAAGTGCTTTATCCAAACCATGCAAAAGTGCCTCTGTACACGCCGCCAACACCGATGAGCAAGCCTTGTATTTGGGATTATGCGGATTTAGTCGAGTACGCCGAAGGCGATATTGCTAACGTCTTTGGCCAAGATTACGCCATTATCGACAGCTACTCGCGCCGTGTACGCCTGCCAACCACAGACTATTTGCTGGTATCTCGGGTAACGAAACTAAACGCCCAGATGAACCAATATCAGCCTTGCACTATGACTACAGAATACGACATTCCTGTGGACGCGCCGTATTTGGTCGATGGTCAAATTCCGTGGGCCGTGGCCGTTGAATCGGGTCAATGCGACTTAATGCTGATCAGCTACTTAGGTATCGACTTTGAAAACAAGGGCGAGCGCGTTTATCGCCTGCTCGATTGCACCCTGACCTTCCTTGGCGACTTACCGCGCGGTGGCGACACCCTGCGCTACGATATTTCCATCAATCACTTTGCCCGCAATGGCGATACCTTGTTGTTCTTCTTCTCCTACGAATGTTTCGTGGGCGACAAGCTGATCCTGAAAATGGATGGCGGCTGTGCCGGCTTCTTCACCGACAAGGAACTGGCCGACGGCAAAGGCGTTATTCACACCGAAGCTGAAATCAAAGCGCGCAACCTCGCCTTGAATAATCCGAATAAGCCGCGCTTTACTCCGCTGCTTGATTGCGCGCAAAGCCAATTTGATTACAGCCAAATCCATAAACTGCTCGGCGCCGATATCGGTGGCTGTTTTGGCGGCGCCCATGCGGTGCATCAAGCCCAACACGGTTTGCAGCCCTCACTATGCTTTGCATCCGAAAAATTCCTGATGATTGAACGGGTCAGCCATCTTGAGGTGCATGGCGGCGCGTGGGGCTTAGGCTCAGTGCAAGGCCATAAGCAGCTCGAAGCCGATCATTGGTATTTCCCGTGTCATTTCAAGGGCGACCAAGTGATGGCGGGATCGTTAATGGCTGAAGGCTGTGGTCAATTACTGCAATTCTTTATGCTGCATATTGGTATGCACCTCGGTGTTAAAGATGGTCGTTTCCAACCGCTCGAAAACGCATCACAAAAAGTGCGTTGTCGCGGTCAAGTGTTGCCGCAATCTGGCCTGCTCACCTATCGCATGGAAATCACCGAAATCGGCATGAATCCGCGCCCGTATGCTAAGGCGAATATCGATATTCTGCTTAACGGCAAAGTAGTGGTGGATTTCCAAAACCTTGGGGTGATGATCAAAGAAGAAGCCGAATGCACCCGCTACCTTGCGGATAACGATGCCTGCACAGCTGACAATACGACTAAAAATGCTGCTTCGGCTGTGCCGCTAGTTTCGACAACACCCGCATCGTTCGCCGCGCCGTTAATGGCCCAGCTGCCAGATTTAACTGCGCCAACCAACAAAGGCGTAGTGCCGCTAAAGCATGTACCTGCGCCGATTGCGCCAGCGGATTCAAAGTACGCCAACCGTGTGCCCGATACCCTGCCGTTCACGCCGTACCACATGTTCGAATTTGCCACCGGCGACATCGAAAACTGCTTCGGCCCCGATTTCAGCATCTATCGCGGCCTTATTCCACCGCGCACGCCTTGCGGTGATTTACAGCTCACGACTCGCGTCATTGCGATTGACGGCAAACGCGGCGAGCTGAAAAAGCCCTCTTCGTGTATCGCCGAATACGAAGTGCCCGCAAACGCTTGGTATTACGACAAAAATAGCCATCACGCCGTAATGCCCTATTCTGTGCTGATGGAAATATCACTGCAGCCAAACGGCTTTATCTCAGGCTATATGGGCACCACCTTGGGCTTCCCCGGCCAAGAGCTGTTTTTCCGTAACTTGGACGGTAGCGGTAAGTTGCTGCGCCACGTGGATTTACGCGGCAAAACAATCGTGAACGACTCACGTCTGTTATCGACTGTAATTGCTGGCAGCAACATTATCCAAAATTTCAGCTTCGAGTTAAGCTGCGATGGCGAGCCTTTCTACCAAGGTAAAGCGGTATTTGGTTACTTCAAGGGCGATGCGCTGAAAAACCAACTCGGCATAGACAACGGTAAGATCACACAACCTTGGCATGTGCAAAATGGCATAGCCGCCGATAGCCAAATCAATCTGTTAGATAAACAGCATCGCAGCTTTAACGCGCCAGAAGGTCAGCCGCATTACCGTTTAGCGGGCGGTCAGCTTAACTTTATCGACAAAGCCGACATCGTGAAGACCGGCGGTAAAGCGGGCCTTGGCTATTTATACGCCGAGCGCACCATTGACCCGAGTGATTGGTTCTTCCAATTCCACTTCCATCAAGATCCGGTAATGCCAGGCTCATTAGGGGTTGAAGCCATTATCGAGCTGATGCAAACCTATGCGATTGACCAAGACCTTGGTGCGGGCTTTAAGAGTCCAAAATTCGGCCAGATATTATCGGATATCAAATGGAAGTATCGCGGCCAAATTAACCCATTAAACAAGCAGATGTCGCTGGATGTACACATTACCAGCGTGACGGACGACAATGGCAAACGCATCATTATGGGCGATGCTAACTTGAGTAAAGATGGCCTGCGGATTTATGAAGTCAAAGATATCGCCATCTGTATTGAAGAAGCTTAATGCGGTAAATTCTATTTATTGAATCACTTAAAAATAATCCTGCCGCTGCGTTGGTTTTTTACTCCCGAACTTTTTACTCAAGTAATAGCAACGCAGCAGCATTAAAAACGAGACCCAAGATGACTAGCCATACTCTAGATCAATTCAATAGTAATAACGAAAAACTCAGCCCTTGGCCGTGGCAAGTCAACGATGCAGAGCTGAGCTTTGATATCGACTCATTAGGCAAAAAACTCAAAGATTTAAGCCAAGCCTGTTACTTAGTCAATCACAGCGAAAAAGGCTTAGGCATAGCGCAAACGGCCGAAGTGACCACAAGTGACAGCCAAGCGCCATTGGGCTCACACCCTGTCAGCGCCTTTGCCCCTGCCCTTGGCACCCAAAGTTTAGGCGACAGTAATTTTCGCCGCGTCCACGGCGTCAAATACGCTTACTACGCCGGCGCTATGGCTAACGGTATTGCCTCGGAAGAACTGGTTATCGCCCTTGGCCAAGCGGGCATTTTGTGCTCATTTGGCGCGGCGGGGTTAATTCCATCCCGCGTTGAAGCGGCCATTACCCGCATTCAAGCAGCGCTGCCCAATGGCCCTTACGCTTTTAACTTAATTCACAGCCCGAGCGAGCCCGCGTTAGAGCGCGGCAGCGTTGAGCTGTTTTTAAAACATAAAGTGCGCACGGTCGAAGCCTCAGCATTTTTAGGTTTAACGTCGCAGATCGTCTATTACCGCGCCGCAGGTTTGAGCCGCGACGAACATGGCGAGATAGTCATTGGCAACAAAGTCATAGCAAAAATCAGCCGCACCGAAGTCGCGACTAAGTTTATGGAGCCAGCGCCTGCTAAAATCCTACAGCAATTAGTGAGTGATGGTCTTATTAGCCAAGATCAAATGGCGATGGCGCAACTTGTGCCAATGGCAGACGACATCACAGCCGAAGCCGACTCAGGCGGCCATACCGACAATCGCCCATTGGTCACGCTATTGCCGACGATTTTGGCGCTCAAAGATGAAATCCAAGCTAAGTATCAATATAAAACGCCAATCCGTGTTGGCGCAGGCGGCGGCGTCGGCACACCCGATGCAGCATTAGCGACCTTCAACATGGGCGCGGCCTTTATCGTCACAGGTTCTATCAACCAAGCTTGCGTCGAAGCGGGTGCGAGCGAACACACCCGTAAGTTACTCGCCACCACAGAAATGGCCGATGTGACTATGGCGCCTGCCGCCGATATGTTCGAAATGGGCGTTAAATTACAAGTGGTTAAGCGCGGTACTTTGTTCCCGATGCGCGCCAATAAGCTTTATGAGATCTACACCCGTTACGATTCGATTGATGCTATCCCTACGGACGAGCGTAAAAAGCTCGAAGAGCAAGTGTTCCGCTCATCACTCGATGACATTTGGGCGGGTACTGTCGCCCACTTTAACGAGCGCGATCCTAAGCAAATCGAGCGCGCATTGGATAACCCAAAACGTAAGATGGCATTGATTTTCCGCTGGTATTTGGGTCTGTCTAGCCGCTGGTCAAACACAGGTGAAATCGGCCGCGAAATGGATTACCAAATCTGGGCAGGCCCAGCACTGGGGGCATTTAACGCTTGGGCGAAAGGCAGTTATTTAGATGACTATAAAGCCCGTAATGCGGTCGATTTAGCCAAACATTTAATGGTAGGCGCAGCGTATCAATCCCGCATTAACTTGCTGTTATCTCAAGGTGCGAGCATTCCGGCCACACTACTACGCTGGAAACCGCTGAATCGTTTTTAAACGCTTGTAGCCCTATTACAGACTGCTAATAAAGCAAATTGATGCAAGAGCCGACACTGATTGATGAATGGATTAATTGATTCACGCATTAACAGTGTCGGCTTTTTATTCTGTTTCATTTGTCATCAACCTCAGCTCCCCGACCTTCAATCAAGGCTTTGATCAACGTTTCAAATCCCAATATTAGGCTGAAACTCTTACCGAAGCTTAGGTAAAAATTGCCTGTACTACGTTTAGTACATTCGCGCCCGCTTAAAACCAATCAATTAAATTTCATTTAAAATCAACAAACTAATTAAAATATGCAAAGTTGGCATTATGTTCGCAATCTAGAAATAACCATTAGCCGTTACCTTACAAATGACACAAACGGTCATGCGAAGGATTAAGACAAGGGCAGGAGGTTCATATGTTAGGTTGGACATTAGTATTTCTGGTTGTTGCTGTTATTGCAGGCCTATTAGGATTTACTGGGATAGCTGGCGCAGCGGCGGGCATAGCGAAAATCATTTTCTTAATCTTTATTGTGTTATTAGTGATTTCCCTGCTGGTTAATGCCTTTAGAGGTAAGTCACCGCGACTTTAATTATTTTTTAGAAAGGAGATGTATATGAAACCATTTACTCTGATGACAAGCGCTTCACTGGCATTATTACTCGCCCTCGGTTTAACCGCTTGTAGCGATAACAAAGCCGAAGACGCGGGCGAAAAAATTGATGAAGTGATGACAGATACAGGTAATGCCATCGAAGATGCCTGTGAAGAAGTCAAAGAAGGTGTTAAAGCTAAAGATACTAAGTGCTAAGCAAACCTCACTTTAGGGTGGCAATAGACTCGTCTACTGCCACCCTTTTGAGTTAGCACCTAATTTAAACTTGAGTTAGAACCTGATTTCAACGACGCGATTCACCGATGCAGTCAGCCGTTTAACATGCAGCGGTAAAATCAAATGAACAGCATTGGAGGGCGCGTATGCTAAGCAAAATCCACATCAAATATTTCTACTTAGCAGGTGCCGTACTGCTAGCCTATTTTGCGGTAACGGGCACGTCTCCCCTGCTCACCTTTATTTGGGCTTGGACAAGCCTGTCGCTATTTTTAGTCGGTTCAGCCTATTGGTTTAATCTCGCCAGCATTTTTAGAAAGCGCCAAGATGGCACTATCCCTTGGTATATTCGCTGGGGCTTTATTCCGTTTCTATTGGGCTGCCGGCTGTATAACCATTGGGCGAGAAAACGCGACTCAGTGCCGTCGATGCAAAAGATAGATGAGCAGTTGTATCTCGGCTGCCGATTATTTTCTGCGGATCTGGAGAAAATCAAAGCCAATAAGATCACCGCAATTCTTGATGTGACCGCCGAATTTGATGGCTTAGATTGGTCGCAGTTTGAAGATCATATCGAGTATTTAAACATTCCCATCCTCGACCATAGCGTGCCGACCAACGCCCAGCTCAATCAAGCCGTTAACTGGTTGCATCGCCAAGTGCGCGCCAATAAACAGGTGCTGATCCACTGTGCTATGGGGCGCGGTCGTTCAGTACTGGTGCTCGCCGCCTATTTAGTCTGTAAAGATAAACAGCGTAACTTCGCCGAAGTATTACAACAAATTAAGCAAGTCCGCAAAACCGCGGGCTTAAACAAATGGCAATTACGCGCCCTTGAGCACATGCTCAAGCAAGGCAAAATCAACATCCATAAAGTGGCGTGGATTATCGCCAACCCTGTCTCTGGCGGCGGCAAATGGCAACAATATGGCGAGCAAATCCAAGACGAACTAAAAGCCTATTTTGACCTAACGTTAAAACTCACCAGCGAAAATATCAGCGCAAACACCTTCGCCAAAAAAGCCCGCAGTAGCGGCGCAGATATCATTATTGCCTGTGGCGGCGATGGCACAGTGACAGAGGTGGCATCGGAAATAGTGAACACCGACATCGCCTTAGGGATCATTCCCTTAGGCACCACTAACGCACTCAGCCACGCGCTATTTGGTTTAGGCAGTAAGCTCATTCCTGTCTCTCAGGCGCTGGACAATATTATCCAAGGACATTACCAAGCCATTGATACAGCTCGTTGCAATGAACAATTAGTCTTGTTACTTGTGGGGATAGGCTTTGAACAGCAGATGATTGAATCGGCCAACCGTGAACGTAAAAATGCCCTCGGCCAGTTTGCCTACCTCGATGGTTTATGGCGCGCCGTCAATGCCGATATCACTTTAACCATACAGCTCAGCTTAGATGATGCCGAGCCCACAACATTGACCACCCATAGCCTCATTGTTGCCAATGCCGCCCCGTTTACCAGCGTATTAGCGCAGGGCGATGGCGAGCCAAATATGACAGATGGCCTGCTCGATATTACCTGGTTAGATTCAGGGGATGAACCTAAGGAACAGCTCCTTAGCCTGGCCGAATTAGCCATTGCTGGATGGGTAAAAGAAGGTAATAAAGACACACATTCAAAGCGACCTAGCGCGCCTTCTACCGCGACCAAGGTCCACCACGCCCATGCGAAAAAAGTGAGCATTAGCAGTCAGCCCAAGTGTAAATATGTGATTGATGGTGAAATCTTTGAACCCGCAGATCTCACCATTGAAGTCCAACCCGCATCCCTTAAGGTGTTTGTGCCTTATCAGGAAATAACTGAAGAGGATGGGTGACGGCTCAATGAGGCCAAAAATCCGAGTCGCACCCTTCCTATTGTCAAAATAATATTGAAACAGAACCGATTTTTACACTATTTTTTTTGTAAATAATAACTTCTATTCTACAGCCCTTAATCAAAAAGCGGAGTTAGAATATGAAACACCTTATCACATCAGCATTATGGCTTTCTTTGACAGCCAGTAGTTTTGTGAATGCCACCACAGCAATAGGAAGTCTTGAAACCGTCGCTGAATTGCCAATACGACCAGGCAATGTCAGCGTAACTGCACAAGGTCGGATTTTTGCCACAGTACATCCACTTGATACACCATCAGGTTTGCAATTGATTGAAGTTAATCGTGAGACCAACGCTTATAAAGCTTGGCCTTCAACGGATTTGCAAAAAACATCGACTGCCAATACCACTCAATTTGATACCTTATTAGGGATTGCTCAGGACAAAGCTGGACACCTTTGGACCGCAGATATGGGGTTAGAATTAGGCCAGACAAGGATTTGGGGATTCAACATTAAGGATGGCAGTTTATATAAACAAATCGTCCTACCGCAAGCACTAGCGCCCAAAGGCAGTTTTATGCAGGATCTGGTTGTCGATTCACAAAAAGGCTGGATTTACTTAGCCGATATCGCTAACCCAGGCCTCATAGCGGTTCGTATTGACGATGGTCATACAATACGTTTTTCAGATCATAGTTCGCTGCAGGCCGAAGCGGATGCAGTAATGAACATAGACAACAAAACAACATTGTTTAATGGCAAAGTTGCCAGTGTCGCGGTCAATCCGATCAGTTTATCCGCTGACGGAAACACACTCTATTATGGCGCAATGAATGGCACTCACTGGTATCAGTTATCGACTGCGGCTTTACAAACAGGCAACGATAATAAAATTATCGCCACTGTAAAATTAGTCGGAGCCAAGCCAGTATCAGATGGCGCATCAACGTCCAAACAAGGTAATCATTACTTTACCAATTTGAACCACAATGCCATTTCCATGCTAGATAACAAAGGCACACTAACCACAGCGGTCAGTTCTCCACTACTGGATTTTCCAGATAGTGTGCAATTTGGTGAAACGGGTTGGTTATATATTTCAGTAAATCAATTGCATAAAGCAAAAGCCTTCAATGGTCAGGCCGAAACTGCTAAACCACCTTATCGCATCATGCGACTCTGGACCGGTGAAGATACCGCTGCGGGGCAATAATATTTGAGCTGCAACTGCAAAGTTGCAGCTCATTTTTGCTTAAGGGCCATAAAGCATTCATCGCAATCTAAGTAAACGCCCCCATAACCTTCACTTTTAAGCCTAAAAACTACATCTCTGCATTCGATTCACCCGCTTCGATTTGCTGCTCGTATTTGCTGAGCTTGTTGTAGAGGGTTTTCACGCTGATCCCCAGCTGCTCGGCAGTATCGGTTTTATTGCCTTGAGTCGTTTCTAATGCTTGATAAATGGCGATTTTTTCTAAGTCATCTAAACGCATGCCCTGCGGGATAACGACTTGGTCATCGCCAGAAGCACCCATTTCACTCGCCTGTGGCAACTGTAAATGGCTGGGTAAAATCTCTTGGTCTGCCAAAATATAGGCTCGCTCAATGGCATGCTTTAATTCACGCACATTACCCGACCAAGGGTACGCAGCGATCATCTGCGCACTGTCGTCAGCGAGGCTTTTATTCTGCTTTTCTGCCACGTTACGATAGGCAAGAAAATGCTGCGCCAGCCCAAGAATATCATCGCCACGTTCCCTTAATGGCGGAACGCGGATAGGGAACTGGGCCAAACGGAAATATAAATCCTCGCGAAATTGCCCAGCCTCGATTGCCGCTATGGGATCACGATTGGTTGCCGCTACAATCCGCACATTGGCGAGTTGCACTTTGGCACCGCCAACGGGGCGATATTCACTATTTTCAAGCACTCTGAGTAACTTCACTTGATGCTCAATTGGCATTTCGGTGACTTCATCGAGAAATAAGGTTCCGCCTTCTGCCTGCTCAAATACGCCTTTGTGATCGCGATGAGCGCCAGTGAACGCGCCTTTTACATGGCCAAACAACTCGCTATCGACCAATTCAGGGCTTAAGGCGCCGCAGTTAATCGCGATAAAAGGCTCGTTCAGCCTAGGGCTGGCAAGATGTATGGTATTAGCGACCAGCTCTTTCCCCGCCCCGCTCTCACCGATGATCAGCACATTACTGTCGGTCGCGGAGACGCGGCGAATCGTGCGATACAGCTTATGCATCGCAGCAGAGGAACCGACGAGTAAACCATATTGGTCTAGCTCACTGGAAAAAGGCCGAGGCCGAATTGGGGATGACACTAGATACTGGGCAAAATCGGCGAAAATATCGCTGATTAACGTCATGTCGTAGGGTTTGCGAAAATGATAACCGGCAAAATGCGACATTAACTGATCAAGATTGGGGTTTGGCTGGCCGTCGGAGAGAAAAATAAACTCAATATTAGACAGAGCTACATTGTCCAGTAGCCCGAGATAATCCTCACGGCTAAGGCTGGACAGCTCAATGATGGCAACATCGACGTGATTCGCCTCAAGCTGTTCTATCCAAGGCAAATCATCGACACTGCGTAGCTTATTAAAGTCGGCAGCGCCGGCGAGTTCTAAGATGGCTTGTTCGGCGTTTACATCCTGCAGGTGATAAAAAAGTGTCAATCGAGCCATGCTATCCCACTCCCTGTGTATGAAGGGCTACTGTATGTCAGTCGTGAAATTTTAACAACAGCAGCGGTAATAGTTGCCGATATTCCAAGAGGATGGCGTAATGAACCGAGAATATCAGTCTAAAAATCAGCCTGTTAACATATCATTAAAAACGAGAACAGAATATGCATGGTAGCTGAACGAAACTCAATTAGTTGACCCAAGCCGTTAAACAAGGCTATGTCGAACACTAGCATTAGGAGGCCCATAATGAAGTCTAATGTTGTGCAACATCAGACTGATATCCGCGCCGATATCATGTTGATCGATGAAATGATAACGCTCAATCAAGAAGGACTCACATTTTACAACCAAGCGATGACGTACGTCGAAGACTATAACCTTAAGCGGATTTTTTCGACCAAAGCGAATATCCACCAGCGAATGTTGAGGCGATTTGAGCAGCTGCGCCCTTTGTCTAGCGAGCCGCTTCATGGCCTGAGTCATACGATACCTGTCACTTACACTCAAGCGACAAAGTTGCTGCATCAGTGCCATATATCGCAGGCGATGGCCGCACTTGTCGTTATAGAGCAGCAAGTGTTAACCCAGATGAAGCAAGCAGTAAGGCAAGCACATCAGCCACAACTTGCCAATCAGCTCGCAGAAGGCGCCGCTTGGCTGCAAATCAGTTGCGATGGTATGAGTTCGCTCAATCCTGGGTAATTCTTTGCACCTGTTTACATCAGTTTGCATTAGTGCGCATCAGTATGAGCCTCTTTACCTGGCAATATCCAGCTTTAACGCACCGCTTGCTATTCCGCACACATTCGTGCGGTTTTTTATGCTTTAAAGATGACTTCGCTTGCCAGAAAAAATTACATTTTGTCGGTAAAAAAGACCGACTTAAGCAAAACAATCCTTCCATTAAAACATCAAAAATAGCAATCAAACACTTTCAAATCAGCAACTTAACAATGTTGGCACGATTCACGCAATATCTAACATCGAGAAAACAACGGAGGATATGATTATGAAAACCACAACAGCATCAGTACTAGCGACCTTACTTGTCGGTTCAATCAGTTTAAATGTCGCAGCAGCTCAAGATTGGAAGGACGGGGCTAAGGATGCGTGGATCGATGGTAAAGCTGAAACTACTTTACTGCTCAATACCAATCTCAATTCCTTTGACATTATAACGGATGTCAAAGAGGGAAACGTGACGTTAACGGGTAAAGTGGAAAGCAGTGTCGATAAAGCTCTTGCCACTGAACTGATCAAAAGTTTAGACGGCGTAAAAGATGTCGATAATCAACTCATTGTGATGAATGAGAAAGAAGGCACCAGTGAAGTTGTTGCTACTTTGACCGATTCTAAGGTTGCCACAGTCGTCAAAACCCGTTTACTGTTTTCAACCGATGTTTCCGGCACTCAGATTAATGTGGATGTCGCTAATGGTATCGTCACCTTAAAAGGTGAAGTTGCTAGCGATGCCGAACGTCAGTTAGCGCTGAAAATTGCCGAGAATACCGACGATGTGAAAAAAGTTGTCGATAAAATCAAAGTCGTTAAAAAAGCCTCTTAACGCTAGCTAAAGCTGCACTTTCTGAAACTAGCTTTCAAAAGTAGCGCTTTAACAGTCAGAGTTAAGTACAAGGCGTTAATCTTGCCTCAACTTTTGAACTCGATTGATAAGAAAGAGTAATAACAAAAAACCAGCCTAGGCTGGTTTTTTTATGTCCATTATGTCACTAAATCAAGCAAGGTTTTCTAGGCCACGTAGATAAAACTAGGTTTGAGAAAACGAAATCAAGGTAGGAAAATTGAACGACATCAGGCTAATGCTGGAAGCGATAGTACCTTAAGCGATAACACCTTAATAGTGCCTGAAACTATATTTTCAGAAACAATCATGCCTAAAACAATCATGCCTGAAGTCGCGTTAAAATGCGGGCTCAGCGCTGGCTTCAAAGCCAAACTGGAACTCATAAAAATGCTGACCATTTTCGATACTGATGGCCATAGTGCCCGTTAAGCCCTGCAACTCGCCCGCACCGGAATGGGGAACCACTTCTAAGATCAAACGGTTTTGTCCATCGGTCATAATGCCAAAATGTTGCAGCACGAAACTACCCTGCTTACCACACACTTTGCCAACCACTTGCTCAATCGCCACATAGCCAGCCGAGCCTTTGACTGACGTCATTGCACTGAGCATTTCCCCTTGGCTACGGCCCTCAAGCTCGCCATAAAAGGTTTTATCTAAACCCATACGACCTAACGTCACGCCGCCCACACCCGTAGCATAGGTGCTATCTGGGGTGAGCTTAACATCAAATTTCCCAGTGATTTTGCTAACTTGCATGACACTCTCCTTGTCAAAACATTATGCCAAGTCTATCTACCCGAGAATACTTGCCGCAGCGGCAAGCATCACACACAGAACGAAAAATAACTTAGCACAAGCCTGCGCAGATCCATAATGCATTTACTCCCGACCCTTTGCGCACGACTACTCACTACTGATTTATGTTAGTGATGCCAGTTTCGCTCACTGTCACCTCTAAGGTTTTGACGATTTCAGGGCTTTCAGACATAGGTTGGTCAGGCGCTCTATCGCGATAAATCACGGCAATTTTGAATGGGGCTTCGAAGGGATAAACAGGTTCAATACTGTCAACCTCAATGCGGTCGCCCAGCATAACGCTGCCTAAATGCTTCAAGTTATTGTGTTCAAAATCGAGGCTAAACAAGCCAAGATACCAAAATGCCCCCGAACCTTGAGTCGTCACAATAAACGGTGCCACAAAGGGCATAGTCTGCATTTTAGGATCATCTTGAATTGGCGCGTTACTCTGGGTGTCGGGCTCTAAAGCGGGATCGAAATTTAACGGCGTAATGCGCAAATAATCCAGTAATACTCGGCCTTTTACCTCGCCATCTTGATAATCGCCCATCGCAAATTCAGTTTGCTTGATCTTAATAAAATGGGTCAAGGCAACCGATTTACCGCCCTCTGGTAGGGTAATTTCAAACGGGTTGGCGGTATTTAAGCTGAAGAGTTTAAGCATCACTTCCGACGCATTCGCCACCGGCTTAACCTCAAGCGGTGTCACCACTTCGACCTCATTGGCCTGTGCCTGCGTTTTTTCCTGCGCCATGGCCTCGTCGTATTGCATGACCTTACCATCTTCCATCACCATATAAATATCATCATTGGTCATGTTGAAACGGTAAATACCTGCGGCGAGTATGGCTAATATCACTAAGGTGCCCGCTAAGGTTAACTTTACAAACGTACTCATTTTCTCTCCCCAATCGCGCGCTTTGTGCGCTGCTTTTCTAACACTGATCAACTTCAAATCAATGTCGGAGCAGTATTACAGATACTGAGTTAAAGCGGAGTGGGTAAAGTGTAAAAAAGTGACGCTATTTTGAGTTTTGTCAGGCTAAGTTCAGCAACATACCCTTTACTCGGCCAATATAATGGGCCGAGTAAATACTCAGCCCAACACTTAGCTACTTCTCGTTTTTCCACAAGGCTGGGGTTTGGTTCGGTTGCCAATTACTTTGGGAGAAATGGGCTTGCACTAAGGAATAGATTTTATCTTGATACGAGACAAAATCAGGCTGCTGATAATCATGCTGATCCTGCCAAGCGGGGGCATAGTTATCTAGCGTGTCGAAACGGTATCCTTGGCGCTGCGCCTCTTCCACAAAGCGTTTAATTTTAGGCAAGTTGATGGTCGCCCCCTGACCACGGTGAGCATTCTCAAACAGGAAGTCGTGGGTCAAGATCACCACTTTACCGTCGTGCAAACCATCGCTACAGTCTAAGTTCTGCGTGCGACTGTTAAGAGGGTTCATTGTGGTGCCCGCACAGGTGTTGATCACTTGATTGATTTTATCCACCAGCTCAACCCCATCGGCCATAGATTCGGCTGGAAAAGCCACGCCCCAATCCTCTGGCCCCCAATCAAAGTCCCAACCAAATATTTTATAGTCACTCTCGGCGAGCATGTTTTGAATTTGCACCGCAACTTGCGAGCTGTTGGTAGAGGTTTCAGCGGTACAAGCAAAAGCAGGGTCCCAAGGTGGCACAGTATCAGAGGTGGCACACAAACCGTCGCCTTTGAGTTTACTGCTCACTCGCCAGCCATTGGTATAGGGCAAACGCGCCAACTTAGTCATCTTGTTGTTTGGATAACTGGCGGCATTAGGGATAATTTCAACCACTTTGGCGGTATTCGTCACAAAGTAGGTAAAGTCGGTAGCCGCATCTTGATAGGATTTAACTGGCCAGAGGCCCACTTGATTGCAATAAACCGCCCCCGATTGCACACCATCGGTGCAGTTATGCAGCATATGATCGTAACTGTGGTTTGCCAGAATATGACCATCGTCTAGCAAACGTTGTAAGGCGACAGCCGCTAACGCTTCGTTTTCATCCCCTTCGCCATACATATGAAAAGCATTGATAAAGAACGTCGCCTTGATATTGGCGTCTTTTAAGGCGTCTAACAGTCCTAAGGTCGCATCAATTGGACCATCATCAAAGGTGAGGTAAATGGTTTTATCGCTGGCGTGGGCAACACTTAAGCTCGCTAAACAAAGTCCAACTGCGGCGGCTATCGATTTCAGTTTCATGATCTCATCCTATAGATAATGTTTAAAGCTAATGCTTAAAAAGTAATGAGTTAATGCCCATGGTGTCCAAACTCACACACAGTGGCGGCACTCATTCGCTCGGCATCTCTATAGTGAGTAATCCAGCTGGCGTTAGTTATACCATCCTAGCAACAAGCCATACTTTTCTACGCTAAGTCGATAAATCTCCCATCACCACTCAAGTTGAAATCACCGCCTCCCTCGCGTTAAACACAATAGAAAAATACCAATCCTAGTGTGAAAAGTACCGCATCAACAATTCGATAACAGGTAAGTTAACTGAAGAAAAAAACAACACTAAAGCACTACAGGGACGCTATAACATGTCAGAAGGTCAATTATTTAAGAGCTCTTTGCTCGCATTGTGTATCGCTAACGCCTTATTCGGGATGAGCTCAACCGCAGTCGCGGCGGAGCAACAAGAGGCAACGGCAGAAAATATGGAGGTGATCCAAGTACGCGGCATACGTCGCTCGATTGAAGCCTCATTGAATACCAAACGCTTCGCCGACTCCACGGTCGATGCCATCACCTCGGAAGACATAGGTAAGTTTCCCGATAAAAACATCGGTGATGCGCTGCAGCGAATTTCTGGGGTGACGGTCGATAGGCAATACGGCGAAGTAAGCGGCGTCACTATTCGCGGTACAGCGCCAGAGCAGAGCCGTATTTTGCTTAACGGTCAAACCGTTGCTAGCACTTCTTGGTATGACTTGGGTCCTGCCACTCGTACCTTCAATATGGAATTGTTGTCGGCTGAGCAAGTGAACGCCGTTGAAGTGCATAAAACCCCGACTGCCAGACTTGAAGAAGGTGCGCTGGGCGGTACTGTCGATCTCAAAACCCGCAAGCCCTTAGATCTCGATGCCCACACCTATCAAGTCGCTGGCGAGCTGAGCCAAAGCAGCCTGTACGATGAAACAGACCCGAGTGGCTCATTCCTCGGAAGCTGGAAAAATGACGATGAAAAGTTCGGTATTTTAGGCGCCTATTCAGTAGAAAAAATTACCAGCGGCCGCCAAGTGCTGGAATCTCTCAGTGGCTATTATGAATACTTCGCCGCCGATCCCGCGCAAAATCAAGAATCTACCGTTGGCGCTTGGGGCATTGGCTCGCAGGCCTTTAGAGCCGAACGTGAACGGACCAGCGCCCAAGTCACACTGCAATTTGCGCCAACTGACAATACCGAGTTCACCTTAGATTACTTTAATTTTGAACTCGATATCCCCCACGTAAACCATAACTTCTTAACCGTTGGCGCGCGCGGTTCAGGCTCCACCAACGTAGTGAACAATGCCCAAGGCGGTACGGCATCGGCAACGATTCTGCCGGCGTATGCGTCGATTATTTATAACCCTGTGGTGCGCCACGCGGTCAATATGAAATCTGACGTACTCAACTTAACCGGAAAATACGTCGGGGACAGTTTTACGATTAGCGGCGTCATTGGCCAATCGACCTCAGATGGCGGCACCCAAGGCGGTTCATCTTCTTGGTGGATCCCAGCGACGGATCAAGGCGGTAAAATTGGCGACTCCGCCTTCCCTAATGGTCAAGGCAGTGTCGATGGCGGCTTTAGTTACGATGCCACGGGTCCCTACCAAGTGGTGCTGACGAGTTTAGATGCTAACGATGCCAGCCAGTTCAAGCACGCCCAAGAGGCGAACTACGAAACCACAGTGCAAGATCATAAAGTGACCTACGCACAGACCGATTTCGAATATCAACTCGACCATGATTTTATTAACAAAATTGCGGTCGGGATTAAGTACAACACCAGTGATTTCGAGCGAAATGCCTTCAACCGTAACCCCGCAGAAATCCTAGGTTTCGTGCCTAATGGCAACCTCGCTAACTGGAGCGATGGCGTGCTGTCTGGGCTACATTCCCAGAGCGGCGGCAATGTGCTCGACTCCTATGCCAAGTTAGATGAAGACAAATGGTGGGCCTTTATCAGCGAGAAATACGCCAATGGCGAGTTAGTGGAAGTCGCCGATCTCGGTAACACCTTCACTGTCGAAGAGGATATGTTGGCCCTGTATGCCCAAGCGGATTTCAGCGGCGAATTCTACCGTGGTAACTTTGGCGTGCGTTACGTTAACACAGACCAAACCTCAACCGGTTTTGCCGATGGCAAGCCCTACAATGAATCAGTCAATTACGATAATTGGCTACCGAGCATCAACGTCGCCTTTGATCTGCAAGAAGACTTAATCCTACGTGCTTCGGCCTCTTCCGTGATGGCGCGTAACAACTACAGCGACCTCAAACCTGGTTTAGCCATAGCGAAAAACTTTGGTACTGCGACCGGCGGTAATCCAAATTTGAAACCCTATAAGGCGAATCAAGCCGACCTTGGCATCGAATGGTACTTCACTGAATCTTCTATGTTGTCGGCGGCCCTGTTCTACAAAGATATTGATAACGTAGTGTTTGTCAGTGAGTCGACGCAATATATCGAAGGTTGCGGCGCGTCAGAATCCGAGTGGGATAAATGCCGAGTTACAGCCCCAGCCAACGGCGGCAGCGGCTCAGTGACTGGGCTTGAAATCCAGCTGCAACATAACTTTGAAAGCGGTTTTGGCTTCTTGACCAACTACACCTATGTTGACAGTAAGAGCACTCGCCCCGATGGCACTGAACAAATGATTGAAGGCGTGTCAGAAAACTCCTTCAACGGCTCACTCTTCTACGAAGATGATCTATTCAGCGCCCGTATCGCCTATAACTGGCGTTCAGAATACTTAGGCGTGGGTAACATTCAAAACGTGTTAAACGACAGCTATCAACAAGTCGATGCCTCGATTATTTGGCATGCGATGGAGAACTTAGATGTTTCACTCGAAGGGGTTAACTTAACCAATGAAGTGGTGCAATCCTATGATGTTAAATATGGATTGACGCAAAATACCATCGAATTTGGTTCACGTTATTTCGTCGGTGCCAGCTACAAATTTTAAACTTGAGTCACACCATAGCCGACCTTAGGGTCGGCTTTTTGCGTTGATAATGCAGCGGGGATAAGCCATGAAAGTGAAGCAAGCAATCAGAAAAATCATTATCTTAGGTGGCGGCACCGCAGGCTGGATGGCAGCGGCCGCCCTCGCGAATAACCCCGTATTTGCCGCCATTGAACTCTGTTTAGTGGAATCGGACAACATAGGCACTATCGGCGTTGGCGAAGGCTCGACGCCACACTTAAAACGCTTTATGGACAACTTAGGCATTAGCGAAAAAGATTGGATGGAGCAATGCCACGCCAGCTATAAAACCGGCATCGACTTCATCAATTGGAATGGTGACGGCCAGCAATACTTCCACCCTTTCTATTTTCAAATGGATGTAAAACCCGCCGAAGTCTTTTTTATCAACGCCAATGCGAGGCGCCGAGGGCATGGCAATGCCGTTAAACCCGATGCATTTTTCTCTAGCGGCGTACTGGCCAAACACAATCTCAGCCCAAGGCCGAAGAAAACACTACCCTGCGCTAACGAATACGGCTATCACTTCGATGCAACTGAGCTGGCCAATTACTTAAAAGATTATGCCTGCCAACGTGGCGTACGGCAGATCATTGCTGATGTGGTCGAGGTGTCAACCTCCCCAAACCAGCAGATTGAGACACTGAACCTGGCAAATGGCGAACGACTGAGCGCCGACTTTTTCATCGATGCCAGCGGTTTTAGCGCCAAGTTAATCCATAAAGCCCTAGGCGTGCCCTTTCAATCCTTCGCCGAGGAGTTGCTCAACGACAGCGCCGTCACTGTACCTGTACCTGTACCTGCATTAATAAACTCCACTCAAGCACAGCAGGCCAAGTACCATACCCGCGCCACGGCGCTCAGTGCGGGCTGGCTATGGCAAATCCCCCTCACCCACAGGCTTGGCAATGGCTATGTTTATAGCAGTCGCCACCTCAGTGCCAATGCCGCGGCTAAGGAATTGTTGCACAGTGTAAATTTACCCGAGTCGACCCAAGTTCGGTTTCTCAAGCTGCGGGTCGGCGTCAGTGACAAGGCTTGGCACAACAATGTGCTGGCGATAGGGCTTGCGCAAAGTTTTATCGAGCCGCTCGAAGCCACGTCGATCATGATGACTCAGTTCACCCTTGAAAGATTTATGTCATTATTCGA
This sequence comes from Shewanella sp. SACH, assembly GCF_001887095.2. NCBI lineage: Bacteria > Pseudomonadati > Pseudomonadota > Gammaproteobacteria > Alteromonadales > Shewanellaceae > Shewanella > Shewanella sp. SACH. Next base: position 391,572 of record NZ_MPDG02000001.1, on the reverse strand, counting down.
GCGTTATCAATTAAATAAGCAGGCAGAAACCTTAAGTCGACAAACATTAAATCAAGCAGTAATGCAGTTAGTGCTCGGCATAAAGGATTACATTCAGGCCCATTATGTCACCAGTCAGCGCAGCGAACCTTATTGGGTGGCAGCGAGAAAAGTCGCGATTTCCCAAAGGCTGACGCAACTATTAAAAGCTTGGTATCAAGGGGAAGACTTTGATTTACTGCTTTACCAATACGATCAGCAGCTAGCCTACTTTCGCCCTTCTTGGTATGCGCTATTAGCGGGAATGGATTACCGTGACCCAAAACTGAAGCGCCCATTTGAGCCGATTTCAGCGGAGATCACCGCCCAGGCGATAAGCTACTGCCAAACCTTAGTGGAGCAGTATTTTCAGCCTAAGCATTCGTGAAAGTAAGGGTTAAATCGCCCTTTGTTTACTGCTGAAGCGCTGACGAAAGCGACTCGGCGTGACGCCTTTAAATTGAATAAAGCGTCGATTGAAATTAGATAAGTTATTGAAGCCACACTGATCGCTGATGGTTGAAATCGGGCTCTGGTTCGAGAGTAATAACTTGCACGCCTTAGCGATCCTGAGTTGATTGATAAACTCAGTTAAGGTTTTCTCGGTGCGTTTTTTAAAGAAGCGATGGAAATGATTGGTGCTCATGTGCGCCAACTTTGCCAAATCCTGTGCCGACAAGGCCTGAGTGTAATTGTCATAAATATGCTCAATCACTTTATCGAGCTTTTTCACGGTAAAGTCGAGCTTACTGCCGTGGGTGAACAAGGTACTGGACAAGAGTTCTTGCTGACTATCCTGTTGTAATAACGCTAATAATTCCAATAACAAAATATAGCGTTTAAAGGGATTAGCCATCTCCATCGCGATAAACACGCTATGGGCTTTGCGCGCCGTTTCCTCACTAAACAACACGCCCCGTTTGGCATGGGTCAAAAGCGAATGCAAGGAAGCTAACTCGCGCTGCTCATTCACAATTTGGTGTAGCCAGACTGCGGGAATTTGTGCCACATACACGACTTCCTTCACTCGATTTTTCGAAGCGGAGCCCATCAAAACGGACTCTTTCAAACCGACCGCAGTTGAAGTGCCGCCTTTCAAACAATCGTTCTTTGAAACCTCGTCAGTTAAAACATCAAGGTTAGCCTCGGATTGCCAGCCGTGGGGCATGTCTGGGCCGATGATCACTAAATCATAATCGCCATAGCGGGCAATATGGTCGCCCACATAACGCATGCCATAACTGTTGAGGGTTAAGCAGATTTCGTACTCGGGGTGATAATGCCAGTTGAGATCCATGTGGTCCCATTCATAACGAAAGTAACGCCAAGAGCTGTTTTCATCGGGGATCACTTTTTCACACAGAGGTTTCATCCATTAAACTCCAGTTACTCATTCCTTTACCTTAGCTTCAATCAACTTTTACAGATCAACGCCATTCACTCAAGCTAGCCGTTATTCCATCCTGTTAAATTATTCAATTACTTAGGCCTTATTTTTAAATGCCAGCCATGACCTATCAGCTCGGCGAAATCGCTGTGCCTCGCGCACTATTGTCTATAGCAAGTCAGCCCTACAGTGATACTCAACTCCGTTACTCTAATACTATTCTATCCAATGTTAATTAAAGGTAACTATTTTACAAGCAAACACTTTATCAGCAGATACTAAAACACGGTTTTACCTATGCCTATCCGCAGCAGCGGCAACCCATATCTATAGCCAGTATCTACAGCCCGTATTAACTGCACCTGATGTAAATCAGCCAAATCAGCGCGAACACGATTTGCATATGTGAGAAAAGTATCGACAGAGGCACCATTCGTATCACCGCCATAGCGAGCGTCAGTCCACAATGAATTTCACTTAATTCAATTGGCTAAGCACATGAAACACAAACTCATCATTCTGTTTGTCCTCTGTACTTTCTTTGTGATTTCCTTGATGACCAACAGTATGGGGCCGATTTTTCCTGCGTTAATTGACAGTTATGCTATCGGCCTGACGTTGGCGGGGTTATTTCCCTTTGCGTTTTTTATCGCCTACGGAGTGACATCGATTCCTGCGGGGATTTTGGTGGACAAGTACGGTGAAAAGCGAGTGATCATCTTAGCCTTTAGCCTCGCGTTTATCGGCGCAGTTACTTTTGTGTGTCTCCCTTCCTTTAGCATCGCCATGTTTAGCCTGTTTTGTATCGGCACTGGCATGAGCTTATTGCAGGTAGCAGTGAATCCCTTACTGCGCCAAGCCGCGGGGCCTGAGCACTTTGCCTTTTTCTCCGTACTGGCCCAACTCGCCTTTGGCGGCGCCGCAACCTTAGCGCCGCTGGTGTACCAGCATTTTGTCGCCTTAGATCAAGCCAGTGCAGCATCAGCCAACTATGTGCAACAGCTATTGCCCGAGAACATGAGTTGGCTCGCCATGTACTGGTTATTTGCCGTGGTCGCACTCGCCATGGTGCTCTTTGCCAGCCTAGTGAAGATGCCCAAAGTGGATAAATTGGCAGATGAGTCGGCGGGTGCACTGGAGACCCATTTACGCCTTTTCAAAGATAAAACCGTTTTGAAATTCTTCTTCGCTATCGCCGCCTACGTTGCACTTGAGCAAGGGCTTGCTAACAGTATCTCAGTCTTTTTGTCGCAATATCATGGTCTTGATACCTTAAGTGTCGGCGCCAATGTGGTTAGCGATTTTTGGTTTTACATGACGCTCGGCTGCCTACTCGGTTTGCTGCTACTTAAGCTTATCGACAGTCAGATCTTGCTGCTCAGTTTTTCCCTTAGTTCACTGGTTTGTTTTCTGGTGGCGATTTGGGGACCGAGCCAACTAGCATTAATTTGTTTCCCATTGGTTGGCTTTTTCATTTCTATCATGTGGTCGGTGATCTTCTCGCTGGCGCTCAATTCTCGCGCCCAAGATCATGGATCATTCGCTGGCATTCTCTGCACTGGCATTATCGGCGGCGCGTTTATCTCGCCGATCATTGGTGTTATCAGTGAGCTGTCCGGCGAATTACGGCTCGGGATGCTAGTGCTGTTAATTCCTATGGCATACATAGGCTATGTAGCCCTAACGGCTCGTCCCTTAATTAAAAACACCACATTATTTTCAACAAAAGCGGCCTCAAAGAATGACGAGCCGATGGCAACAAACAACACGAGAGGCAACAAGCTATTATGAGCGTCCTATGTTTAGATCTTGGGGGAACTAAACTGATGTTGGCACAGGTGGAAGGTAAAACCTTACTCGACACTTGGCGGTATCCCGTTCCCGCCGATGGCAATTTCGAACAGTTATTCGATTTCCTCGTGACCTGTATCCACAGCCATCTCACGCCTGAAACCTGTGGTATTTCCATCGGGATACCCGGCATGGTGGATATGCAAAGCGGCACTTTACTCGAAGTGCTCAACATCCCTGCGTTGACGGCAACGCAGTTAGCCCAGCTACTTAAAAATACCTTTGAAATGGATGTTGTTGTGAATAACGATGCGAACCTCTTTGCCCTTGGCGAAGCTGTGCTCAACAGCAATCAAGACATGCTCGGGATTACCTTAGGCACTGGCGTGGGCGCTGGGGTGATTTTTAATGGTCAGTTGTATTCGGGTAAACATTGCGCCGCAGGTGAAATCGGTAGCTTGAGTTATCGCGATGGCATAATTGAGCACTACTGCTCGGGGCAATACTTCACCACTCACCATCACATGAGTGGCGAATATTTGTATCAAAAAGCCTGTGAAGGAGACAGCCAAGCGCTGCAAGCCTTCGCCCATTTTGGTGAACACTTAGCGCACATGATCGCCCAAACCTTACTGGTATACGATCCCAAAGATATCGTCCTTGGCGGCTCAGTCAGCCAAAGCTTTCCCTTCTTTATTGAAGCGCTTAAACAGAAATTGCAAAGCTTAGTCTATGGCCCCCAACTGGCGGACTTGACGATTTCAGCCAGCCAACATCACAATGCGGCACTCATAGGCGCGGCGCAATGGTTTTTACAACAACAGAAATCAAGCGATTTTAACTAACATCACAATGCTCCAGCAATTGATCGACGCGGCACAGTGGTTTTTACAACAACAGAAAATCAAGCGATTTCAACTAACATCACAATGCTCCAGCAATTGATTGGCGCGGCGCAATGGTTTTTACAACAAAAGGACTTAGCTAAGTGAAAGGACTAACGAAAGGGAAAATAAAGTGGCAGAGGATTAAGACGGCATTAATCAGCGGCATAATGGCAGTGCTTCCCTTGGGGCCAGTGCTTTCAATATTTATTATGCCATCGGTACAGGCAGCCAACGCCGTGCAGGAGGCAAATCATGTCGCACTTAATCAATTGGCCGATAAACTTCAGCTAAGTTATCAGTTAACCGCCAGTTATCTTGAAACCTGTCCCGCTAAAGAAACCCAATGCTATCGCTCTGCCATTGAGCTAACCCTGCCCGCTCAGCTATCTAGCGACAAGTTATCTAGTGACAAGCTATCCAGTGAAGAGTTAAATCACGGCGATTGGCAGATCTACTTCAGCCAATTATCGCCCGTTTATTTTGTCGATGCGGGTGACTTTAACATTGAGCATATCAATGGCGATTTACATAAAATCACGCCTAAAGCCAGCTTTAAGGGCTTCGTCGCTAATCAAGTTTATCGTATTGAGTTTTATAGCCAAGGCAGCCAAATCACCCGTTCCGAGTTTATGCCAAACTTCTTTGTCGCTATGGGTGATAAAGCGCAGCTTATAAAGAGCACTCAAACCCAGCCCAATAAAGAGACGGGGTTGCCCGAGCAAGACTACCTCGCGCCTTTTAATGCCGATCAACAATTCTTACTGGCAAAAAACGATGCAACCCCCTTTGCCGATGGCCAGTATTTAGCCGAGCAATATCAAGCCTTAGCCGCAAACGCAAACGCAAACAAGACAACTGACATTAGCGGCAAACTCATCCCCACGCCACTTCACAGTAAAAGCCTAGACTCAGCGCCCTTATCCCTTGCCAAAGGTTATCGACTCACGGCTGCGGTAGACTTTAAGGGACGGCAGGCGGCGTTTAATTACCTCAGCAGTTTAGGCTTTGCGGCCAAGGACAAAGGTACGCCGCTGTTATTACAGCTCGATACTCAAGCTCCTAAAGTCGCCAGCACTGAAGCCCATGATAGTGAAATGAAAACCAGCGAAGCCTATCAGTTAACCATAACGGCTGAGCAAATCAGTATTCGAGCGGGCACTGAAGCGGGACTCTTCTACGGCCTACAAAGCCTCGCAGGGTTGATCAGTTTAAGTGACGATCAACTGGTCGCCATCGAGATCCAAGACCAGCCTCGCTACGCCTTTCGCGGCCTGCACATCGATTTAGCCCGTAACTTCCACTCGCTAGATTTTATTAAACGCATCATTCCACAGCTCGCCGCCTATAAAATCAATAAACTGCATTTGCACTTAGCCGACGACGAAGGCTGGCGTTTAGCCATACCCGGCTTACCCGAACTGACCGATGTGGGCGCAAAACGCTGTTTCGATTTAACCGAGCAAACCTGTTTATTGCCACAACTAGGCAGCGGAATTGCGGACGTTAATCCCGTCGATGGCTACTTAACCGTGGCACAATACCAAGAAATATTACAACTGGCTGATGCTCACCATATCGAAGTGATCCCCTCACTGGACATGCCAGGGCATTCCCGCGCCGCGATAAAATCCATGGAGGCGCGTTATCACCATTATCTATCCAAGGGAGACAAAGCTAAGGCGGAGGAGTTTTTACTGACTGAATTTGCAGATAAAACCCAATATTCATCGCTTCAGTATTATCACGACAACACACTCAATGTGTGCTTGGCGAGCACCTATCACTTTATCGATACAGTGATTGATGAAGTCAAAAAAATGCACCAAGCCGTAGGCATTCCCTTAGTGCATTACCACATAGGCGCCGATGAAACCGCGGGCGCTTGGGTCGACTCTCCCGCGTGTATCACAATGAAAAAACAAAAAGCCGATGAGTTAACCGGACTGCACTCACTCAATGGTTACTTTATCGAACGCGTTGCTAACATGCTGGCAGATAAAGGGATTATTGCTGCTGGCTGGAATGATGGTATGGGTGAAGTGCGCCCCGAAAACATGCCCGCCCAAGTGCAATCTAACGCTTGGTCACTGATTTCAGACAACGGCCATCAAATCGCCCATAAGCAAGTCAATCTTGGCTGGAAGGTCGTGCTCTCAACGCCGGAAGTCACCTATTTTGATTTCCCCTATGCTAGCCATCCAGATGAGCGCGGTAATCATTGGGCTGCAAGGGCAATTGACAGTTTTAAGGTGTTTAGCTTTATGCCCGACAATCTGCCCGCCCATGCCGAGCGCTGGCGCAATAGTTTAAATCAGCCATTTATCGCGGACGACAGCCACAGCCAGCTCAAGCCGGGACACGGTTTTTACGGCTTGCAGGGGCATCTTTGGAGCGAAATGGTGCAATCGGATGAGCAAGCAGAATACATGCTATTCCCGCGCATGATAGCCCTTGCAGAACGGGCATGGCACAAGGCACCGTGGGAATTAGCCTATGATTATCAAGGTAAAATCTATAGCCAACAGACTCAACATTTTGCCAGCCAACTCAATGGCCAAGCCGAGCAAGTCCTCAAACAGGATTGGCAAACCTTCGCCGCGGTTTACGCCAATAAAGTGCAGCCTAAGTTAGCAAAAGCGGGAGTTTTCTACCGCATAGCGCCACCTGGAATACGTATTGAAAATCAGCTGTTAGTGCTCAATAGCCTGTATCCCAATGCCGAGCTGGAATACCAACTCGATTCAGGACCTTGGCAAACCTACCGCCAAGCGTTCAAGCTTAATGATGTCAAACACATCCGCGCCAGAGTCAAAGATGGCGCACGTTACTCTCGCCCATCGACTTGGCAAAGCTCCCTCTAATCGTTCATCGCACAATGCCGGCCATCACATGTGATGGCCGATGCGTTAATTGACGATTAATGCCGCTGGTCGATGGGTTAAGCATGGGCTTAACGCTCTTAAATTGAGGCTTTTCAATAACAGCGCAACTCAGGCTATAATCTCAGTATTCGCGAGCACACTGTACCTGTGCAATGCGCTTTCTCAGTGAAAGTTCACAATTATATTTTGCCTAACCTTAAGGATCCACCTGCCGATGACAACAGCTTCTACTAGCCCCTTTGCCGTGTTAAATCAAACCACTGCGACCTCGTTCAATGAGCAGAAGAATCTGATTAAACGGGTATTTAAAGGTAAGCCAGTGCAATGTCCTAGCTGTAAACAGACATTAAAAGTGATATTGCCTGAGCAGGCAAAGGCAGAACAAGCGGCAGGAATTTACTGTGCTAAAGGCTGTACTGATATCGAACTCGATATGGAAGCCGTCGCGGGACTCTAACAAATTAGAATCAAAACTTTTGCCTTAACACTTTCGAATTAACACTACGGCGGTATTACGGATAACTCGCCGTAGCAGCATTAATTACTTCGCTATTTATTGATATTGTTCGTGCGAAGTTCAATCTTTTCAAGATTCAAGACACTTGCCACTGCCATTCGAGCAAAGGTTCAGCACTCGCTTGCAGACCCCGGCTCAGCGTGACGTTAAATACACTTTTAGCGGGAATCACTCCCACGCCTTTTGGGGTGCCTGTCATCACAATATCGCCTTCATCGAGACTGATAAACGCTTGTAGTTCGGACAATATGGTCTGAGGTTTGTAGATCATTAAATCGATATGCCCCTCTTGAACCAAGTTATCGTTGATACTCAAAGTAAAATGCAGCGGCGCCTCGGCATCATCAATCGCCACAAAGGGACTGAATAATGCGGCACCATCGAAGGCCTTTGCCCGCTCCCAAGGCAATCCCTTGGCTTTTAACTTGCTTTGTAAATCACGTTTAGTGAGATCTAAGCCGATGGCAACGCTGCTAAAACGGCCATCTTGAAACATAAAACACAGCTCGGTTTCATAGTGCAAGCTTTCACCTTGATGCTCGGCAAGCAATACTGTCGACATCGCCGAATTGGGCTTTAAAAACACCACCATGTCGTCGGGTATATCATTGCCTAACTCATGGATATGATCGACATAATTACGTCCAATGCAGACAATTTTTGTCGGTACGATACGCTTTTCACCCAAAACGACAGATTTCATTTTTAATCCTTTTTACGATACGGTTGAGATTATTTTTAAATAATCAAACCAAGAAGTTAACCTTAACTAGCGCTAAACTCTAAATAGAATAATTCACTTTACTTGTGACGAACTCTGCTACACTTGAATTAATATTTCAATAAAAACAGCGATCTAATCATTAATAAACCCATTTTACAGGGACAGTCATAGAAGAGGTTTTCGCACTATGTTGACGCTTACCATAAAACAAAAAATCATTTTTAGCTTTAGTGCCATCGGCGCCCTGCTCATCGCTGGCAGCAGCTTCTTCTATTATTCACTCTCACAAGTACAAACCGCCTATCAAAATATCGAAACCTTAGCCGTACCGGTGCAAAAGCAGAGTAATAGCTTGCAACTGGTACTGTTGAAAATGTCACGCCTTGCCACCTTGGCCCACAGCCAGCAAGACACAGCCGCCTTAACCAAAAGTCAGCAAGCATTTACAGCGCTGCAGAAGAAATATCAAAGTATCGAAAATGAGTTAACGGAGCGAGTGGCAGATCAATCTAAGATGCAGACTTCCCTGCACGAGGCGCAGGCTAGATACCAAGCCTATTTGCAACAAAGCCAAGCCATGTTTAGTGCGAAACTCGCCAATGAACAAGCAAAGCAGCAATACCAACAACTTTTCCAACGCTTTAACGATGCCAAGACCAACGCCAGTAATGCGATGATCGATCTCGAAACCCTGTCCATCCCCGATAATCCCACTCTGCTCGAAGAGATTGTCGGTACAGGCACGCGTATCGACGACATGTTGTATACGCTAACCAACACTATGGGAGAGCTGATCCACACTCAAAGTTTGGAGGTGATCCAATCGCACCAGCAAGATGTCAGCATCTTACTGGGTAACCTCACCACTAACTTTACCTTTTTAAAACAACAAACTGATGGGCTTGATACCTTAGGCTTGCTGCAAACCTTCGAACAGCAATATGCGATTATCAATACCTTACTCGCCGCGCCTGCCGAGCTTTATAAAACTCAACAAGCCGTGGTTGAGGCGCAGCTTCAAGCCGAGCAACATTACCTCGATGCCGATAAAGAATTTAACGCCAATAATCTCGCCTTAGACAAGTTAATCACCTTAGCCGATCGCCGATTTAGCAGCCTGCAAACCATTGCCAGTAATGCCATTGAGCAAGGGCAAACCTTAGCGATAGTGCTCGCATTGGTGTTTATCGTTATGGTGAGTTTTATTTCCTTTTTCACCTCCAAGGCCATGCTCAATCCATTAGCCTTAGTGAATGGCGCGCTGGCGAGCATCGCCCGTGGGGATTTATCTAAACGTATTCACAAACGCCATGATGATGAATTTGGCACCCTGATCGATAACATGAATACCTTGAGTGATGATCTTGCCAAGCTACTCACCAATATCAGCCAAAATGCCCATTCGCTGGATAGCTCAGCCACCCAAACCAATGAGCAAGGTCAGCGCATTGCCAATGCCGCAACCGCGCAAATCAGCCGCGTCGATGAGACTAAAGCCTTAGCTGAACAGATGTTTACCAGTTCTAATTTAGTAACTGAACAGGCCAGTGAGTCGGCGAAACAAATCAGCCAAGCCTCGAAATACGGCAATCAAGTGAAGCAAATTGCCGATGATAATCGCAATAAAATCGCCGAACTGAGCGCCCGCTTAAGTAGCTCGGTTGAGGTCATGTCTCGCTTGAGCATTCAAAGCGATAATATTGGCAGCATTTTAACCACCATTAGCAGCATTGCCGAACAAACCAATTTGCTGGCACTGAACGCCGCCATTGAAGCCGCCAGAGCGGGGGAACATGGACGGGGTTTTGCCGTCGTGGCCGATGAAGTGCGATACCTTGCCTCACGCACTCAAGCTGCCACCGCTGAAATTCAAACCATGATCACGGCCCTGCAAAAAGAGACCTCCACGGCAGCGAGTGCAATAACCACAGGTCAAAATCAGGCAAACGAATGTGTCGGACAAAGCCAAACCCTGCAGGATGCTATCGCCCACATAGAAAGTACCTTACACACGCTCAATGATATGAGTCTAGAGATCACCCACGCCGCCCATGAGCAGTTAGATTACAGTCAACGTATTGAGTCGAGCATGAGCGAGGCGGCGCAAGCAGCAGATCAAAATGCCAATGAAGCCATGGACATGGCCAAACGCAGCAACGAAGTCACCACGCTTGCGCATTCACTCACCAGCTCAGTGGAACGCTTTAAACTCTAGTGAGTTTAGGTTTTTAGGAATGTCGAAAACTGCATTTGAGGGTTACAGAAGGCAGGAGTTAGCGAGGTAAAAATTAGCACTTAAAAATGATCACAGAAGTCGCAAAACTACCTTAGCGACTTCTGTGGCTGTATATCCAATTTCAACAAGTCTGCGGTTAAGCATATTCCATCAAAAATTCATCGAGTTGTTCGTTAGCCATTTCAATTTCGTCACCTTCAAACTGGGCGATATGGAACATACCCTCGCCTTCGTTGGTAACAGGAATATTGCTGATCCCTATGATAATGCCGTCGGTTGGTGCACGAATGGCCACACTGTCACCGCCGTGGGGGCTGACGATATGGGCAATGATATAACCCTTAGTCACCCGCTGGCCGAGCTTGAGCTTCATATTCACTAAGCCGTCGGATTCGCTGCGCACCCAATAACTACGAATCGCACTGACACTCGAACCCTTATTGCTTACCCGTCCCTTCAACATGCCTAAACTGCGCATCACATTGAGCACGCCCTTGAGGCCGGATTTTATCGACAATTCACTGAAACGAAGTGCCTCGCCCGCCTCGTACAAAATACATGGAATGCCCTGCTGGTTAGCGTAGCCCCGCATCGAAACACTGCGCGCTTTAGAATGCATAATAAGCGGCGCACCAAAGGCATTTGCCATAGCCAGCATAGTCTCGTCGCTGGTATCACAGCGAATTTGCGGCAAATTGTCCCTGTGAATCGCGCCCGTGTGCAAATCAATAACATGGGTTGCATGGACTAATAACTGAGTGGCAAAGAGATTGGCTAACCGGCTTGCCAGCGCCCCTTTACTGGAGCCTGGGAAGCAACGGTTAAGATCGCGCCTATCGGGTAAATAACGGGATTGCTGAATAAAACCAAACACATTCACAATCGGCACCACAATCAAGGTGCCCGTCAGATTCTTGGGATTGACTCTGGCTAATAAACGACGACAAATCTCGATACCATTGAGTTCATCCCCATGAATGGCGGCGCAAACCAGCAAAGTAGGGCCGGGTTTGGCCCCGTGAAACACTTCCACATGAATATCGAGTTGCGTATCGGTATACAACTTAGCGGCGGCCAGTTTGATCCCCAGTTGAGTCCCTGCTGTGACTCGTTTACCTGCTAATTCAAATGCTTCACGTCTTTTTACCATGGCAACTCCCTTGTACTATCGAATGTTGTCCCGCGCGGCTGATCCATATTAGCCAATAGCGCTCGGCTATCGCTTCTCGCCAGATGTCTAACACTAGAAACTAAAAACAAAAACTAAATGATCACGTGAAGTTTAAACGATTTATTGCGGCTCAAATTGATTCAGCCAAGATTTTAAAATCTGCAGCAACATAGGTCTATCTTCAACGCTCACGCCCGCTAACAATGCACTCTGACATTGAATATGCTGCGGCAATGCCTTATCAATGAGCGCCTTACCCTCAGCAGTTAACGAGACATGTACGGCGCGGCGATCTTCCTTACTGTGCGCCCGCTCAATCAGCCCCTTATTTTCGAGTCTGTCTAAACGGCTCGTCATAGCGCCAGAGCTTAGCATCATGCTCTGATAAAGCTGTGAAGGTGAGAGTGTAAACGGCTCACCCGAACGCCTTAAGGTGGCAAGCACATCGAACTCGCCTTGACCTAAGCCAAATTCGGCGTGGCATTGCAGCAGTACCACTTCAATATATTTCGTTAAACGCGCGATTCGCCCAAGCACAGCCATAGGGATCAAATCATCAGTCACCCCTTGTTGCTGCCACTGGCCGACAATGCTATCCAAACCATCTTCGCTTTCAAGGCCATCTGCTTTGGTGTTCGAAGCTGCTTGGTCTTTATCCGCAGGGCTCATGTGAGTGAGTGTCGTTTTCGCTGTCATAGCTTTATCTCAACATAAAGATTCTTTATATCATTCTTTACATCTTAGTCATTTTCTCGCAGAATTAAAATATCTTTATATCAAGATACATCTGAAAGAGATTCTTTTTGAACTGTAGCGATGCTGTTTCAAACTGCTGTTATTGAAAGGAAATAATAGTAAATGTGCTAAATGCCGCTACAGGTCACTCTTTCAGCAAATCAAACTCAGCTTATTTTTGGAGAAAATCCATGCGGTCACCCCAGTCAGAGAAAGCGAATTTATTGCTTCTCGGAATCGCGTTCATTCTTATAGGTCTAAATCTGCGCCCCATTCTCGCTTCCGTCGGGCCTTTGCTGCCCAGCATACAAGAGGATATCAGCTTAAGTTTTACCCTAGCGTCTATGCTGACATTGCTGCCCGTGCTCGCCATGGGACTGGGCTGCTTTGCGGGTTTTAGTATCGCTAAACGGTTAGGTTTTAATACCGTGATGACGGGATCGTTGATCCTGCTGATCGTCGCCACGGCGATGCGTTTTTGGGCGATGGATGCCAGTTGGCTTATCTGCTCGGCATTACTGGCGGGAATCGGTATCGCCCTTATTCAAACCATCATGCCCGCCATGATCAAACTCAATTTCGGTGAACGGGTGCCCTTAATGATGGGGCTTTACGTCACCGCCATTATGGGCGGCGCCGCTTTGGCCGCCAGCAGTGCGCCTTTTATCGGGATGAACTTAGGTTGGCGCGCGGGCTTAGGCCATTGGACTTGGTTAGGTGTAGCGGCACTGGCGCTATGGCTGATGGTTAAACATAACGCCGCATTGCCGAATCAAACTGCGGAGCAAACTGTGCAGCTTAGCTTTTGGCGTTTTCGTCGCAGTTGGCTATTAGCGATATTTTTTGCTTTAGGCACAAGCTGTTATGTTTGCGTACTTGCATGGTTAGCGCCCTACGCGGTCGAGCTAGGTTATAGCCAAACTCAATCGGGATTAGTGTTAGGTTTCTTAACCAGTATGGAAGTGATCGCGGGCTTAGTGTTTCCTTGGCTTGCCAGCAAGTCAACGGACAGACGCGCTATTATTGCCCTACTGTGCTTACTGCAACTCATCGGCTTTATGGGACTCGCACTCGCCCCTCAAGTGTCGCTATTTTTATGGGCGGGACTTGCGGGATTAGGCATAGGCGGGATTTTTCCACTCGGATTAATTGTGACTATGGATCATCAACAAAATCCGATGTTAGCGGGTAAATTAACCGCCTTTGTACAAGGTGTGGGTTATACCATTGCCGCCATTTCGCCTTGGATTGCTGGATTGATCCGCGATAATTTCAATAGCTTTAACAGTGCGTGGTTGTTGCTCGGGGGCTTAAGTCTGATGGCGTGGATACTATCTTGGCAATTTAATCCGCAGGGTTATGCACGCCAATATCAAGTCATCCGCTGCGTATCTTAACTCTCTCATTCAAAATAAAAAAACCGCCATATCGATTAACGAGCATGGCGGTTTTTTATAGTGTGCGGCTCGATAAATCGAGCTGCACACTCAGTAAAACTTAAGACTTTTTAACGAAGCACGTCAGGATCACAATGCGAGTACCGTTAACACGGCCTTCAATGTGCTCTGGGTTGTTGGTCAAAGCAATGTTACGCACAGCTGTGCCGCGCTTAGCCACAAAGCTAGTGCCTTTCACGTTTAAATCTTTGATGATCACAACCGTATCGCCAGCGTTAATTACGGCACCATTACTGTCTAACGTTGGTGCAGTGTCGTCACCTGCGGCAGCAACTTCAGCATCGCCCCACGCTTTTACATCGTCTTCAAGGTAAAGCATATCCAGTAAATCTTGCGCCCAGCTTTCGCCATTTAAGCGCTTAAGCATACGATATGACATCACTTGAACTGCCGGTACAGGGCTCCACATGCTGTCGTTCAGACAACGCCAGTGGTTCATGTCAATGGTATCCGGTGCCGCAATTTGGCCACTGCAGGTTTCACAAATCATGATCTCATTGTCACGGCCATCGGAGGCTGGCAGATCATAAATAGAGAGTTCGATCTCGCTGCCACACAGTTCACACTTGCCGCCACAGCGACTTAGCAATTCATTTTCAGTCATTTTTCTGTTCTATATGCCTAGTAAAACGCGGATTATGCCATAAACCGGCTTTTTTCGGCAGGGGGCTGAGGCAATATAACCCTATCTTTTATAAGTTTTATAAACCGCGCCCACACTGCCTTGGTGATTAATCTTTAAAATTCATAAGCTAAACTCAAGCGAACATCGCGCCCAGCAGCTGGGATCCCATCGGAGAGAAACGGCACCACTTGCAAATTGGTGAGGTTTTTCACCATCAAACGCACGCTTAATCCCTTTAAACCAGCTTGGGGCTCATAGGCGAGGTACAGGTTCTGCAAGAAGTAATTTTCGCTCGGCGACTCGGCATTAAAGATATCGCCATGGGGAACACTGGTTTGCGCATCATACCAAGCGCCCTGCCAAGCCACTGAAATATCATCGGTAATATACATGCCTAAACGCAGACGAATATCGAGCGGTGCCATGTTGGCTAAATACTCGTCGTCATCTTGGCTGTCTCTGAGTGACCCATTGTGTTGACCTTGCAGCCATGAAACCGCCAGATCACTGAACACGTCTTGATAGCGATATTGGGCCTCAAAATCAGCACCGTAAATATGGTAACCATCAAGATTGGTGTAACCGCTTTGAATTAACTGGGTTTTATCAGACTTAGCCCCACGGCGCTGGGCGATATCATCGCGGCCTAGGTTGGCAAACAGAGTAAGCTGCGTCGTCAGCGCATCATCGTTGGCAAGCAGATGCTGGTGCTGTGTCATCAAGCCTAGCTTGAAGGCATGTAAGCGTTCGACATCGATGTCGCGACTCGTGCCGGTAATGCTGGCTTTGGCGTATTGCACGGCATAAATCTCATCCACCACAGGGGCTTGCAAGCTATAGGCGTAATCAAAGTTTAACCGAGCGTAGTTTGTCAGTTGATAATCTATGCCTAATCTTGGTGAAAACCCCGAGTGGTGAGTCGAGCTATAATCGTGACCCGCGCTGATGTCGTTATAATCTGGCGCAATATTTGGCCGACCTATGCTGTAGATAAAGTCATATCGCAGCGAGGGAGTGACGGTTAAGTCGTTGGTGAGATGAATCGCGTCGCGAACATACACGGCATAAGTGTCTTGGCGACCTTCAGGTTGATAATAAGGTGTGTACCAGCCAAAGTTTTTCTCAGGATTCTTCTCATAGCTCTTGTTAAACACGAGCGAAGTACGGTCGAGACTGCGGTACTGCAATCCTGTGGTGATTTCGTGATCGCCAATCAAACTCAAGTTGTTGATATCAATATAATCACGTTTGTAATCTAGCCAAGATTCGTGGCCGAAGTTGCCTACGGAAACCGTCATTTTCTCCCACGCAATATCGGGTCTTACCCAGTGGCGCGCATTCGCCGAATGAGAGATCACCACTTGGGTATCAATCAGCGGATTGCTCGGCGAATAACGATAATTGGCAGACCAAGTGTTATCTTCATAGGTGTTATAGGCGGTTGTGGCATACAGCGCCTGCTCGTAGGAGCCGTACTTTTTGATGTTGTAGTCTGAGATGGCAGGCATGGGGCCACGGCGGTTAGCCCAAGGTTTGCGGCCCTCATCGAGATAATGGGTCACGCTCAAGGCCAGTTGGTGATCGCCCTGCTCATAATCAATCTTGCCTAGATAGTTATCTTGCTCATAGCCCGAATATTCAAACTCATCGCCATTGGCTAAAGTCACATCCCCCGCATCACGGCGTGTAAGGTGCAACAACCCCGATAAATGCGGATTCACCCGGCCATAGACAGTTCCCGTATAACCCATAGCGTCATTATTGCTGGCGTAGCTGGTTTTGACTCGCGCGCCAACCGCTTGATCGTATTTAAGAAAATCATCGGCCGATTTAGTGACCACATACATGGCCCCACCAAAACCGCCATTGCCCGAGCGCACATCATGGGCACCTTTGATCACTTCCACTCGTTTGATGAGATCAGGATCGAGGAAAAATGAGCCATAGCGATACTGCTCAAATCCCACCGGAGCATTATCCACATAAACGTTAAAATCTTCGGTCTCGCCAAAGCCCCAGATATTAATCCGCTCACCGCCGCTGCGGGTGCCACCATCGATATGCGCTCCCGCCATATCATCAATCACTTCGGCGAAGTTCGTCGCCTGCATCTCCTCGATTTGTTCCATGGAAATAATCGCTTCACCAGGTTTAGCGACTGTGATGGCCCTACGATATTGCTGCCCATGAACCTGCAGGATTTCAATCGGCTCAACCTTAGGCTCGCCCAATACCTCATTTGCGTACAACGGCATTGAGGGCAACAAACATAATCCCATCAGCGACAGATTTCTATTCGCTTTCCATTTCCCAAATTTAGGCAGGCAACCCATTCAACGTCTTCCTATTAACAAACTAATCTAAAAATAGGGCGGCATTATAGGCACTAACGAGAAAGATAAGAATAGTTCTCACTTGGCTTTACGTGTAAATAACGGTCTGGTTGAAAACAAGAGAGAAGCGGCGCACTCCAAAAAATTTAAGTGAAGATCTTGTCGAAGAATGGCAGTATTAGTGCCATATTTGACCCCCTCTAATCCTCTTAAGAGTGTACGACTTCGCAATACGAGTGAATATACGGGCGACTAGCCTGACGTTCGCCCTGCTTGTATCTAGGCGCATCTAGGCTGTTGGCACTCGTTTCAAATGCATTAATAAGGTTCACCGATAATGGCCACGCTCACGACTAAAATCCCTATTGCGACAGGTGCAACGTTCAGCCCAGCGAGTTTGCAATTTTTAAATCAACTGGCGCAAAACAACTCCCGCGACTGGTTTAAAGCCCATCAAGCAGAATACGAAGAGACAGTGCGAACCCCTGCGCTGCAGTTTATCGAGCAAATGCAGCCCAGTATCCTCGCCCTCTCGCCTCGGCT
Source organism: Shewanella sp. SACH (assembly GCF_001887095.2). Lineage (NCBI taxonomy): Bacteria > Pseudomonadati > Pseudomonadota > Gammaproteobacteria > Alteromonadales > Shewanellaceae > Shewanella > Shewanella sp. SACH. The sequence goes on along the minus strand of NZ_MPDG02000001.1, from coordinate 374,266 downwards.
CACTGCCGTACCGAAAAAAGTCGGTGGCAGTCTTATGCGTCCCCAACGAGACAGCCGTTTCAGCAAAGATAAAACGCCCTATAAAACCAATGTAGGTATTCAATTCCGCCATTTTCAGGGCAAAGACGTGCATGCGCCGGGACTGTACTTACACATTGCCGAAGATGGCTGTTTTATTGCCGCAGGGATTTGGCACCCAGAATCGAAAGCCTTAAATGCCATTCGCACTTGCATCGATGAGAATCCCAACGGCTATAAAAAGGCACTACAAACCTTGCAGAGTCATGGATTTAACATGGACGGTAACAGCTTAACTCGACCACCAAAAGGGTTTGATAAAAACCACCCTATGCTGGCAGAACTAAAACGCAAAGATTTTATCGCCATAAAAAATATCACCTTTGAAGAACTCTGCCGCCCAGATGCCGCCAGTTTCTGTGCCGAGCAATTTGCACACTGCACTCAATTGATGGCCTATCTGTGTTTCGCGCTGGATTTGGATTTCTAGACAATAGACTTTTAACCAATTGATTTGTAAAAATAGACCGTTAAAAATAGATTGCTAAAAGCAAAATAGCCTAGGCAAAACCTAGGCCATTAAAACAGCAACTTGTGCCGTTAAACGGCTTGATTTGCACTTAAGCATTTGTAGTTAAACTGCACTTAAACTTTTGTATTTAAACTGCCTATGTAGCCCTGCAATACCGCGAATGCATTGTCTAGCAGTTCATATTCGCCCGCTTTACCTAACACTCTAATTCCTTGTAATTGCAGTACTAAAAATGCAGCGACCTGATGCGGCTGTACATTGGCCAATAACTCACCTCGCGCTTGGCAGTCCTGCAACACTTGGGTGAATGAGGTATGTAATCGGCAAAATAACCGCTGACATTCCTGCAGCACACTCTCATCGTCGAGGCTCTTTTCTAATACGGCATTTTGCATAAAACAGCCGTATTTTTGTTCCCGCTGCAGGGCAACAAAGCGCGCTAGATAAGCTTCTATTTCAGCCAAGCCCGCTTTTTCATGCAGCAGAGTATCTGAGGCGCCAAAGGAGTAGTTATCGAGGTAGAAACTGAGGCACTCGCGGTATAGCTTTTGCTTGTCGCCGAAACTGTTATAAAGGCTAAATCGATTAATGCCTAAATGGCCGACGAGATCGGAAATCGAGGTTTCGGCAAAGCCTTTTTGCCAAAAAAGCTCCATCGCTAATATGAGTTTTTCCTGCCGATCAAAATTACAACTTCGTGCCATAAGCCTGCGACCTAATCTCTTGAATACGCGCTCACAATCAGCTTTACCATTCCTCTTTACCACACTCTTCTTTACTACAGAAAGTTGAGGAGCAAATCATTCTTGACTGATCGTTTAGATATGGCGTAAATTCTATCCTAACCGATCGTTCCGTTAAAGCCTTATATGCTCAAATCGAGCATAAAGCACAGATAAAAACTACAGGACTTTAGATGAAACTCTACGAATTAGCTCCGACTCCCAGCGCGCGTCGCGTCAGTATTTTTCTTGCGGAAAAAGGCATAGAAGTGCCAAGAGTGAACGTCGATATCCGCGGAGGGGAGAATTTAAGTGCCGAATTTAAAGCCAAAAGTGTAAATGGCCGCATTCCATTACTCGAACTCGATGATGGCAGCTACCTGTGTGAATCGGTTGCCATTTGCCGCTATTTAGAAGAAATCCACCCAAGTGTTCACTCGCTGTTTGGTAATACGCCACTTGAGCGCGCCAAAGTAGAAATGTGGCAACGTATCATAGAGTTACAAGGCTTAATGGTTGGGTTTCAAGCCTTTCGTAATTTAAGCGGCGTCTATAAAGACAGGGAAAATTGTGTCGAGTCTTGGGGCGCAGAATCACGCCAAAGGGTCATTGACTTCCTGCCGACCTTAGACCAACAATTGAGTAAGTCGCCCTTTATGGCAGGCGATGAATTCAGCATTGCCGATATTTCGGCTTACGTTTTTATCAGCTTTATTAAGAATTTAGATATTGAAGTCACTGACAGCTTGCCGCATCTTAAGGCTTGGTTCATCACTATGGCGCAGCGTCCTGCCATAGTATCGTTAACCCCTACAAAATAGCGGCACGAATGCCAGAATAGGCCCTAAAGTGAGTAGCTATAAGCGTTATAACCTAAAGGAATCATCATGATAGATTTATACACAGCCGCGACCCCTAACGGTTTTAAAATCTCCATCGCACTGGAAGAAATGGGGCTAGAATATCGCGTCCATAAGCTAGATTTCAGCACCAACGAGCAAAAACAGCCTGAGTTTATTGCCATTAATCCAAATGGCCGAATCCCCGCCATTATCGACCGCGACAACGAAGATTTTGTGGTATTCGAATCCGGTGCAATTCTGCTGTATCTCGCCGAAAAAACAGGTAAATTCCTGCCAGCCGATCCTAAAAAGCGCTCACAGGTGATCCAATGGTTAATGTTCCAAATGAGCGGCGTCGGACCCATGATGGGTCAAGCTAACGTCTTCTTCCGATACTTCCCTGAGAAAATCCCCGCAGCTATTGACCGTTATCAAAAAGAAGGTCGACGTTTATTCGAAGTCATGAATACTCAACTCGCCACAAATCAATACCTTGCAGGTGACGAATACACGATTGCCGACATCGCCACTTGGCCTTGGGTACGTATCCACGAGTGGAGCGGCATCAATATGGAAGGTTTGACCCATTTGCAACGTTGGTTAGATGAGTTAGCGCTCAGACCTGCGTGCCAAAAAGGCATAATCACGCCGCCACCGGTGGAAATGAGCGATGAAGAACGGGCTAAGCAAATCCAAAAGATGGTGACGAAATAGTCATCTGCTAAACGGTCATTGCGCGAATAGCTTGCAAATAGCCCTTAGGTACTGAATACACCATGAGTCTCAATGACTCAACCACAAAAAGCCCCATTAGCAGATGCTAATTCGGGGCTTTTTTACTGCCTGTTATCGGGCAAAACTGCTACACTCTGCGCCACTTATTTTTCTCCTCTGTTCAGCTATGCCTCTTACATAAAGGCGCAGTCACAGAAGCATGATCTAGGCTAAATTTATGGGTAATCCAAGCAGCTTCTCTTCCGGTATGGCATCTAACTCAGTCACATCATCGGCGTTAAATGTTCAGGCAAGCACTCCAGCGCAAAAACGCGCGCTCAGTTACGCCAGTACAATTAAACAATTATTCGATGAAATTCAAAGCAGTAAAATGCCCGCTGACCGTATTCTGGCAAATTACTTTAGAGAACATAAAAAACACGGCTCGAAGGATCGTAAAGTCATTCGTGAATCCTTATTTAGTCTGTTTCGCTGGTGGGGTTGGTTTCAGCGATTAGGCGATCAACAAACCTCAGCCGTTTATTTTGCCAGCCTAAGCGCCAGTGCCCTATTGGAAGCTCACGCTTGGCAAGATATTGCCAGCGCTTGGCATGAGTTATCACAATCGCCCATCGATTATCAGCAAGCTCAAGCATTTACTGTTGAAAGTCTCGACGACAAACTGGCACTGATACAGTATTTATTTCCCGCGACTGAGTTTAAGGCACAGGATTTATTACCCGACTGGTTCTGGCAAGTGTGCCCTGTTGATGCTGCGCAGCAAACGCAATTAATTGCAGCTATGTCCAGTCGCCCGCCAATTTGGGGACGCGCGCAAGGGATCACGAGTCAAGATGCAGCGACACAACTGCAAGCGCTCGGCATAGAAGCGAGTTATGGTCATTACTTTAGCGATGCCATCAATCTTGGCAGTAAGAGTATGAATCTTAATGAAATAGCCCTGTATAAAGACGGTAACATCGAGATCCAAGATTTGGCTTCACAGGTCATTGGTCAAATTTGTGCGCCTGAACCCGATGCCCATTGGTGGGATGCTTGTAGCGGTGCTGGCGGAAAAACTCTGCAACTGCGCTCTTTGATGTTAGCTAAAGCTGCTGATAACCAAACGTTATCTGCGGGCAGCATCATATCGTCCGATATTCGCTCCAATGCCCTAGAAGAACTCACTAAGCGCGCCCAAAGAGCCAACTTTAATGGCATTAGTGTGGCCCGTTGGAAGAGTGATGCCCTCCCCGTGCCTGCGGATCATTTTGACGGTGTGTTAGTCGATGCCCCGTGCAGTTGCACTGGCACTTGGCGACGTAATCCTGATATGCGTTGGTTGGATAGTGTTGAAGCCGTGGCCGATAAAGCCGCGTTACAGCTCGATATTTTAAGCCGCAGTAGCCGTGCAGTTAAGGCCGGCGGCATCCTCGTTTACGCCACTTGCTCCTTGTCGCCCATCGAGAACCAAGACGTGGTAACGGCGTTTTTACAGCAACATCCAGAGTTCACGCTCACGCCGATACGCCATCCTTTTAGCGGTGAACAAACAGAAATGTTGACCGTGTGGCCCTTTGAGGCCAACAGCGATGGCATGTTCGTCGCACGTATGCTCCGCAGCAAGTAACACTAACTCATTATTTTGTATCAAAACTTGGCGTCCTCCTTTCTGGGCGCCAAGTTCAATCGCATAATCTGATTAATGATTAAAATCAGATTTACTCTTTTATTATCATCAAGATAAACCACATCCTTCCGGTTAAAATCTCAGATACGTCCATTTCAGTGGCAAGATATGACTCTTGGGCAAAACTTTTCACCATCAATGATGAAATATTTCGCTTTAGCTTCATCTCACCTTTGGGTAAAAAGATCGGGTGCTGCGAATGGCACAGGTATTTTTGGAATTTTGACCATGTCACACTCCTATGAATTTGACGACGATGATGCGCCATGGGGCGATAACGTCAAAGGTAAGCAAAAGAATAAACGCGTGAAACAGCGCCGCAGGGATACTAAGCGACGTTACTCGGACGATAATACAGAGGTGGATTTCTACCAAAATAAATCGAAGTAACTGAACCTAAGTCCCCTAGCCCCACGGGTTTGTTTAACGAATTCGTTCTGTGCTGAACCTGCCAAATCTGAGCAAGTTGGATAACATCCAACTTGCTACTCAATCCTGTTACCCCCACTCAAATTCTTAATAAATCAATTGTAAAATCAATGGGCTTAATAGCTTATTTGCCCTATGCTTTTTGGGTTATAGCTTTAAAATCATTGGACTTACACTGAAATTTAAGGATGAACGCCATGGAAAAACAGCGCCCCGACTTTATTTATCCCCAAGGCAGTATGTTGATGCACTCCCCCTTAGTGTTAAATAAAGCCGATATGTACGGTTTTTTTATGAAGGGGAAACAGGCAAATCTCCAACGCTCTATCGATAAGACCTTGAATCAAGTTGCCGGTAGTGCAATGTATTTTAAAGTGTTATCGCCCTACGTACTGACAACCTTCACTCAAATTGAAAAAGCCTACTCCGCGTATCCAGAAGACAGAGCCAAAGGTTGGATCCAAGAAACGGACATCATCACTTGGGTCATGGTCGGGCGCCAAGATAGCAGCGACAGCACACAAATCAGCCAAGTCTACTTTCAGCCGCTACACATTTGGGTGAACGATGCCATGGCCTTAATTAATGGCCGTGAACTCTTTGGTTATCCTAAATATTTATGTGAATACACTATGCCAGCTGTGGGTGAGCCTCTGACGCGATTATCCCTTGCAGCCAAAAGTTTTTTACATTTTTCGCCAGAAACTGAACTCGCCCTGCATCCATTGATTGAAGTGAATTGCGATGCCAAACCCGAGGCGCAGCTTTCCACCCTTGAAGCGATAACCCAAACCTGGCAACTCTTTAAAGAACAAACCGATTTCATCCCAGAGCTCGACCAGCTCGGCGAAGAGCAGCTGTTTCATCTGTTATTTAAACCCGCCATCGATCAAGTATTTCTAAAGCAGTTCCCCGACTCATCAGGGCAAAAAGCCGTTTATCAGGCCATCGTCGCCGCACCTGCCCAAGTGAATAAAGTACACAGTGTTGCCCTGCTCAAAAATGATTTTGTCGCGACCATTTTTGATAATGCCAGCTTCCCGTTACAGGACACGCTCGGGGTCGAGATTGGCGAGCAGCACGTCTTACTGCCTTACCATGTGAACTTTGATTTTGAAGTGCCACCCGGTGAAGTTTTAGTCGATAACTCCGAAATCAAAAAACAGAAAATAGCCATTCTCGGTGGCGGTGTCGCGGCCATGACCGCAGCCTGTTATCTGACCGACAAACCCGGCTGGCAGAATCAATATGAGATTGATGTCTATCAACTCGGCTGGCGTATCGGTGGCAAAGGGGCAAGCGGCCGCAATGCTGCAATGGGACAACGTATTGAAGAACATGGATTACATATTTGGTTTGGTTTCTATCAAAACGCGTTTGCCCTAATGCGTAAAGCTTATGAAGAATTAGATAGGCCAGAAGGAGCGCCGCTCGCGACCTTTTTTGATGCCTTTAAACCCCATAACTTCATCGTATTACAGGAAGAAGTCAAAGGCCGCTCGGTAAGCTGGCCGATCACTTTCCCGACACTACCTGGCATCCCTGGTGATGGCACCGAAACCCTCACCTTCTGGAAAGTCGTTAAAGTCGCCTTTGCGTGGATCAAAGAATGGCTCAAGGACATGGATGACTTGCTCGATGCCGATGAAAAAGCCATGGGAACACCTAAAAACTGGCTCGATAGCAGCTGGTTTGAACGCTTAAAAGATAAGTTAGAGGATTCAGTCGAAGATGCCAAAGAATCACTCGACGCGCTCGGCGATAAGCTCGAATGCCATTTCAATCAAATGATTGGCCGCGAGTGCGATGAGCATGTCCACAGTGAAAGTGACGATGGCTTTGTGGAATCGGCCGTCGATGCCCTGCATAAACGACTCGTCAAACGCTTTAGCGGCCATTTAGATAACAATGACGAACTGCGCCACTTGTACATCGCCGCCGATCTGGGGCTTACGATACTCAAGGGCATGTTTGCCGATGATGTGTTTGAAAAAGGCTTCGATGCCATTAATGGTTATGATTACCGCGAATGGTTAACCAAACACGGTGCCAGTCTTAAGTACACAGTCGACAGCGCACCCGTGCGTGGTTTTTACGACTTAGTCTTCGCCTATGAAAAAGGCAACTTCGACAAACCCAATGTCGAGGCGGGGACGATTATCCGCTCTATGCTGCGTATCGCCCTGTGCTATCAAGGTGGCGTAATGTGGAAAATGCAGGCCGGCATGGGCGATGTGGTCTTTACGCCTTTCTACGAAGTGCTCAAACGCCGAGGTGTCAATTTCCACTACTTCAATCGCGTCGATAATCTCGAATGCCGCAATCAAAGCGTTCAAGCAATTGAAATCACCGAGCAAGTTGCCTTGGCACCGACAGTCACAAGATACGATCCCTTGGTCGATGTTAAAGGTCTCGCCTGCTGGCCAAGTACGCCCAATTATGAGCAGCTTGAGCCTGAACAAGCGGCGCTGCTCAAAGCCCATAATATCAATCTGGAACACTTCTGGAGCGATTGGGACAGCGTATATGAAACGCACTTTGGCAAAGCCCTGCCGAAAAAGCGCTTAGTCAAAGGTGTGGATTTCGACAAAGTCATCTTCGGTCTTTCCATAGGTTCTGTGCCCCATGTGGCGAGTGAAGTGATGGCACAAAGCCCAGCCCTCGCACTTTGCGTTGATAAGGTGCAAACCGTTGCCACTCAAGCCTATCAACTGTGGATGAACCAAGATCTTAATGGAATAGGCTGGCCGAATTACTCTGAAGATGGCGAGGAGCCAGTATTATCGGGCTTCACCGAACCCTACGATACTTGGGCATCGATGAACCAACTGCTAGACAAAGAAGATTGGCGCGGCTTAGAACCTAAAAATGCCAGCTACTTTTGCTCGGCATTGCCTGTCGAAGCCTATCCACCAAGCTCGGATGTGGATTTTCAACAACGGAAAACCTTAGAAGCTAAAGCCGGTGCTATCCACCAGCTCAATACCGAAATCCATAAGCTTTGGCAAAATGTCGGTGATAGCTTCCCTTGGGAATGGCTACACGATGAACAAGACCGTCAAGGCGTTGCCCGCTTCGATAGCCAATATTGGCGTGCAAATGTGGACCCATCCGAACGTTATGTGTTGTCGGTTAAGGACAGCTCGCAGTATCGCATAACAACAGATGGCACAGGGATAGATAACTTGTATATGACGGGCGATTGGATAAAGACAGGCCTTAATGTGGGCTGCGTCGAAGCGGCGACGATGGCGGGCATGCACACCTCAAAAGCAATATCGGGTCATCCCGTCTTGATAAAGGGCGAGAAAGACTTCTAAACTCGTACTTATCGACCGAGGACAACACTCAGCTTAAGGTAAAAAAAACGGCGCAGAATTTATCTGCGCCGTTTTGTTTTACCTGGCTTTTATCTAGCATCCATTGCAAACCATTTGATTGAACGCAGTCGTTAGCTTAAATGCAGTCTTACATCGACCCCGCGCGTATCGGCATACTCTTGGCGGCGCTTATCCATTCGCGATTGGTACAAGTTAGTGTCTGCCGAACGCAGCCATTCATGGGGATCGGCCACCTCTGAGTTTAACGAGATCCCAAAACTGCACTGACAATCCTTAAAGCCTTGGCTGGCTAATTGTTCGCCTAACCCATTTAACGAACTCAGTAATAGCGGGATCCCTGCCGAAGACGTCACAACCACAAACTCATCACCACTAATACGATAAAGCTTTAAATGGGCTAAGTCCGTTGCTTGCAATAACTGCACTATCGATTGCAGTAATCTATCGCCCTCTTGATGGCCGAGCGTCTCGTTAACACTTTTCAGGCTATCGATATTCAATAGAGCTAAAGCCATAGGCTGCACCACTTTATCGGCGAATCCTAATTGAGAATTCATATATTCATCAAAAGCATAACGATTGCCGACTCGGGTCAAGCCATCTAAGCGGGCTTTTTCCCACGCAATTGCAAGCTCTTCAATATGCGCCTTACGTTCCTCTGCGAGTAACTTAAGCTTATTCGCTAACGCTAAGGACAGCAGCAACGCATCAGCCGTGCCGCCCATCAGCGTCGCCAGCTCCGCATGTTCGATAAAATCAGGGGTTAGCCCCATATTCCCGGGCAAAATAATCACCGCAGGCAAGAGTAAACAAGTGAAGGCAAGAATAAAATAACGCGCAGGGGCAAAGCCTTTCATCAAGCACACATTACCGCAGGTAATCGCTAAGGCAATCCACAGCATGATCAGCACTGAGGCAATAATCGCCGTATAGGGCAACAACCAAATACTGGTCGGCAAAGCAACAATACAAGCAAACATCAAATACTGACTAAGGCGCCACAATCGTGGTGAGTAGCTAGGCAGCTGCAAGAAGTGCTTGTAAAACATGATATTAAAAATCGGCAAACTGATAAAAAACAGATGGTGCAACTCAAGGTAATGGAAATTAAACAAGTGCGCCGGCAAATGGAAGGTCAGTGCCCAGCCAGCAAAATACGCGAAGACATAAAGGCCATAATAAAGAAAAGCTTTATCGAGAATAGAGATATAAATCAGAAGATTATATAAAGCGATAAACAATAAGCCGCCTAAGCACAGCAGCACTGCCATGGCGAGGCGATCAGACATCAACTGATGATCCGTCACGCTTTGCAGGGCAATCTCGGGAGGAGATGAGTAATAACGGCTACTGAGCTTAACCAACAGCCAATAATCCGTCCCCATATTCAAGGTGACCTTACGGCCATAATCGAATAAAAATTCGTAGGGGGCACTGTAGCCGCTATGGGCATGTTGCGAACTGCCATCACTGCCGAGTATCCAATAATCTACGGATTCGATAATCGAATTACTCGCATCCACTACCCAATTCGACTGACGTTGATTGACCATCACAGGCGTGATCATCCAATAGTCACCGCCGGTTAAACTCACAGAGTTAGCTTCGTCGAGTTGGCCCATCCAATGGGGCACGGCATCAAACTGTTTTGGGGGCTGTTGATCCGCTTGAGCATGGAACAAATACGGCGAGTCCAACGCAATTTCAGCGCTTAATACAGAGGGACTTAATGTCCATATAAAAAGTAAAAAACACCAAAATAGGGTTTGTTTAAGTTTGTTCATCGGCTTATTAAGTTAAAGGGCCATAGATCATTTATACAGCTATGAAGTAAATGCTAATGCTGTCAATCTTAGTCGATAGTTGGAATTGTAGGTTAACTTTATGGCCACATTTAGTTTTTTACAATCAGTTAGGCTAAATTAGTCGAATATCCCATGCCGTATGGAGCTATTTTAGTCTCAAAGTCCAAACCGTGGCCTGAAATCCAAAATACAACTTAATACTGACTTATTTTTTGCTGGGATCCTATGCAGCCTCTATTGATGATTTTAGCCGCACAACTCCTGATTGCCAGTGGCAACCTCTTAGTCAAGTTGCTTGAAAATGATGCCCCCGTGTTCCAACTGGTGCTCTACAGACAACTCTTTGCCACCTTGCTAGTGCTGCCTTTTGTGTGGCGCTTGCAGGGTAATCTCAAACTGAGCCCTTATTACAAAGTGCATCTTGCCCGCGCCCTATTGATTGGACTCGGCAATGCCATTTTTATGCTCGCCATTTTGCATCTTCCCCTCGCAACGGTAACCGCCGTGATTTATACCTCACCTTTGTTACTTCTTGTGCTTTCTGCGTTATTTTTGCATGAACGCATAGGCTATCGACGCTCAGTTGCGGGGATCATTGGCTTTACTGGCATTCTACTTATCAGCCAACCAACCGAATTTAACCTGTATATAGGTTTAGCCTTTTTCGGTGCCATGACGTCGGCGTTGAATAGTTTGATTTTAAAGGCCTATTCGACCCATGAACATCCTTTCTCTATGCTCTTTTGGTCTAATGCCTTTGCGATGATATTTCTGATACCGGCGACCTTATACGAAGGCGCGGACTTTAGTTTGCCAGTGGCACAGGTGGGATTAACGTTGGGACTATTTTATATTGGCATGACCTATCTCATCATTCACGCCTATCGACGTGCCGATGCGAGCCAAATGGCGCCTGTAGAATATACCGGATTGATTTTTGCGGCCTTGTTCGGCTGGTGGATACTGGATGAAGAACTCAGCCTAGTGATGTTAATCGGTATCGGATTAGTCATTTTTTCATCCATATTGCCCAGCTACAGCGAGCTAAAAGCAAAATGGAAAAGCCGGCGAAGTTGACCTCGGCCGGCTCTTTACATCGACTGCTAAGTTAACGCAGCGAGATCAAAACGATTTGTTTTAGAAGCGGAATTTGCCGCCAATATACACGCCATCTTCGAAAGTGAAATCGCGCGCATTATCGTACTCATAGGCAATCTTGCGATAACCAACATAAAACGCCATGTTTGGCGTTACGCGGTATTGCACTTTTGAATCGAGCTCATATTGACCATCAACATTACCAAACGATAAGACTGACGGTGCGTAGTAAGCGGCGGCGTGTAATGAAATATTAGGTCCCATAGATAGCGCATAACGGCCACCAACAGAAATGGCGCTACCATTTGGAGAATAGTCAGACCAAAGCTGACTTAACTTAGCGCCAACTTCAAAGTGATGCACGCCCACATCATGGGTCATGTGCATTGCACCTTGGGCAATATGGCCGCCCTCGTCGGCATAGATATAACCTAACACTGCGTTAGTATCTTTGTTCAATTGCAGTTCTAACTCAGTAGAAACCACATCGTTATTTAACCCAAGATTAAATTCTGACGCATTCACTTGCAGCGCTGCTGCACTCAATAATAAAACACTTGCTACTCTGAACTTAGCCATAAAAACACCTCAATAAATGACTGTGGGTAATAGCCGCGGATCATACCGAATAAATAAAGAAAATCAGCCTATTTGCGTATAAATGGGGATAATTTGCGAGGGGTATACAAATGTAAAACAAACTCGAAACAGCTGAAGATCTAAGTCTTTTCACTTACAGCACAATTATACCGTTTGAATGCGATCACCCACTAAAGACAGCATTATCGCTTCAGCGTCGACATTGGCACTTAAGGCTAAGTAATACCAACCCACAGTGTTGCCCGTGCCGCGGATACTCAAATAATCACGCCAAAACTGAAAGCCCGCCTTCAATAAATTAGCTTGGCTCGACGTGTTCTCGGCGCGAATAGTAGCGTATAAAATCGAGATCCCTAAAGCCTTCGCCACTTCGATACGTTTTTGCGTTAAACCTTGGGCAATGCCTTGACGTCGATAATGGGACGACACCACCAGATAACCCAATTCACCGACAGTGCCTTTATCGACAGTGCCTTTACCGGCTTTTATCGCAGCGCAACCGACTATCTCACCCTTAAGGGTTTTCGCTAAGATCACCGCACGAGAATCGAAAAATACCTGATGGTCCAGCGGATGGGCGTTATCATCACGCCCATCAATTAATTGTGCCGCCAGCGCTAATTCCTCTGGCTGTTCACTTATTACAAACTGAATGTCACTCATATCCAGATTAAACCGTTAATGTTGCCAACATACGGGAAATGCACGCCACTTAGCTGTGCACTCATATCCCACTTCGCTATCACTCTCACAATACAATCTAACAGAGCACTGCTGATATAACTGTTTATATACCAATGCACTACAGATACAAGAGGGTCGCCATACCTAAGAAAGTAAAGAAGCCCACCACATCTGTCACTGTGGTCAAGATCACTGAACCCGACAGCGCCGCATCTTGATTAAACTTCTGCAGCACCATAGGCACGACCACGCCAGCAATTGCCGCCACGGCCATGTTGATCAAAATTGCACAGCCAATCACTATGCCTATGGTCGCTTCACCGAACCACCAGCCAGCGACTAAACCTATGACTATCGCCCACAAAAATCCGTTAACTATGCCAATACCGAGTTCGTTCTTCATTAACGAAAACAAGTTACCCGCTGAAATCTGTCCCATGGCCATACCGCGGATCATCAGCGTCAATGACTGACTCCCCGCAATGCCGCCCATAGAAGCCACAATCGGCATCAATACCGCTAACGCGACCACTTGGGATAACACATTTTCAAATAAGCCAATCGTCGCCGAAGCGAGGAAAGCTGTCAGCAAATTGATCCCGAGCCACACAGCGCGGCGCTGGGCGCCTTTCATAATCGGCGCGAACAAGTCGTCGGACTCATCCATACCCGCAGTCGCCATCAATTGCGCTTCATAATGTTCACGCACTAAAGCGGTCGCAGTTCGCAGCGTCACGCGACCAATTAACTCTCCAGACTCATCGATCACAGGCAATTCGATTTCGCGGCTGTGCTCTATCGCTTCGGCCGCTTCCAATAAACTTGTGTCAGCGGATAACGCACGGCTATCCTCGGACAAAAGTGAAATCAATAATTCATCGGGATTATGTTTAAAAATGTCATACCGACGCACTGTGCCTTGATACTTATCCTGATCATCAACGATAAACAAATTGTCGTTACAATCGAGTTCAATACGGCGGAAAAAGCGCTGTGCCTGCGCAACGCTCGCCTTATCACTGAGCACCAACATTTGATGATCGGTATAACGGCCGATTTCATTCTCAGAGTACTGATCGTAGAGTTCGAATCGTTGTCGCTGACGCTCGCCCATCAGGGCCAAGGCGCGATCGGTAAAACTTTCAGGGAGATAATCACTCCACTCAATTAAATCTTCTGGGCTTAACTGGGCAAATAGCAGATCCACTTCATTGTCGGGCATCCGTTTGAGGATCCCCATGCGCGGATCGGCACGCATCAAGCTCAACACTGTCACTCGGTCAGCAAATTCAACTTGCTGCCAACGCTCGTAACGCTCATCCAAGGGCAAGGATTCAAGCGCTAAGGCTATGGTTCCAGGTTCTGAGTCATTCAAAATTTCGCTAAACACTTCAGCTTGTTCTTCGCCTTCAACTTCAGTGAGTTGTTGAACAACCTGCCCCACGTCCGCTTGCATGTTTGTTTCGTATTCTGCGTCATTTTCTGTCACACAGATGCCCTTTTCTTTAGCTACAAAATTGCTGTAACTATATTGATAATTAAGTAAATTAGCAAACCCACAAAATGAATTGCACACAACTATATTGCTGAAAATCATTTTTGGGTTTATGCTGTTTGACTAAGATCCTATGGAGGTGAACATGACTACGAATATATACAGCCAATCAGCGACAGACATTCAAGGCAACACAGTAAGTTTAGAGCAGTATCGAGGCAAAGTACTCTTGATCGTCAACACCGCCAGTGAATGTGGATTTACACCGCAATACAAGGGATTAGAAGCGTTATATCAAGAATATAAAGATCAAGGATTAGTGATTTTAGGCTTTCCTTGCAATCAATTTGGCGCCCAAGAAAAAGCCGATGAGCAAGGTATTCAAGCCTTTTGTGAATTGAATTTTGGCGTGACGTTTCCGCTATTTTCTAAAATAGAAGTGAATGGCGAACATACCCATCCACTTTATCAATACCTTAAGAAAGCCGCTCCCGGTGTATTAGGTACTCAAGGTATCAAATGGAATTTCACCAAATTTTTAGTTAATCGCCGAGGCGAAGTGATTGAACGATTTGCATCGACCACGAAACCCGAAGCGTTAGAAAGTAAAATTGCCGCTTTGCTAAAATAATTTACTCGCTATCTATTTGAAATTTTGCGTTTTATAAAAATTTAGATTTATTTTAACTTTTTTATGGAACTTTAACCGTACAAGCCCCCTCAAATGTATTGAACAGTGAATGTCTTTTTCATGTTCATCATCTCCCTGGGGCTTCTAGCGCGGCCCCCTTGACCTAGGAATAGGTCACTAGGCAACCATTGGGTTGCCTTTTTTTATCCCAATGATTTATATGTCAAATAAATGTAATGCTTCATTTCAACTGCTTTCTATCTCTCAGAAATTCTTTTTTAAACTTTTTAGGATTTTTTTGCGATATCGATGAACTTAATTAAAAATGGCGACTCTGAGTATAGGTAAGGATTAACGGATAAGATTAAATGCACCTTGAGAATGAAATATGTGAATTGCAGTTTCATCTACTCAAATGACACAGTTTCTGTTTTATCGCATTGAGTCTAATTAGTTGGTCGTTCATCATCATCTCCCTTTTGGGACACAATAGAAAACACGCTAGCGCACTGAATTCTACTTGTATCCCGCACTGATTTCCTTGTGGCAACCTTAGGTTGCCATTTTTTTTGCTCAAATTTCAACAAGCGCTAACGCTAGCTCATAGATTAATAAGCTGACACGCGTTGAATTTTTATCGCTATGATTATAATGTAAAACAAATGTAGCACTTAAGTGTGAGCGCTCAATATTTCCCAGAAAAATACCCCATAAAATCTTTTTAAACTTTTTGAGATTTTTTTCTGATATCGGTGAACTTAATTAAAAATGGCGACTCTGAGTATAGGTAAGGATTAACGGATAAGATTAAATGCACCTTGAGAATGAAATATGTGAAGTAGCAGTTTCATTCACTCAAATGACACAGTTTCTGTTTTATCGCATTGAGTCTAATTAGTTGGTCGTTCATCATCATCTCCCTTTTGGGACACAATAGAAAACACGCTAGCGCACTGAATTCTATTTGTATCCCGCACTGATTTCCTTGTGGCAACCTTAGGTTGCCATTTTTTTTGCCTAAATTTCTATACGCACCTAAATCTCTATAATCGCCTAAATATCTATAATATTAGTGACTTGTCCAATTGAACTTGAATCGAAGGGTGATAGCCTGCGCGAGCCTTTGTATAGATATCTTTTAATTCAGTATGATACCCCGCGATTTGCAGCTCAGCATAAAGTGGCCGCACAAATTTACCGCGGCCAATACGCACTAAATAAGCACTTAAAGCCGGCAACACAGGGTCGTAATGATTGCGAATCGCCACCCTAAACCAATCACAGGCAATTTCCGCATTAGTCGATTGAGTGAATCGGAACGTTTCGTCCAGATCCATCAGTTGCACTTGGCTGACAACTTCAGGTAATTGGGTCAGAAAATACTGCCAATGATGTACTCGCCAATCTTTCACGCTTAATTGGCTCGCGGCCGTTCCCTGTAAAAAACTCGCCAGCGCATCATCGACTTTATCTAAACTCATGGATGTTGGTCCGCAATATCCCTCGGGTAAACCTTCGCCATAAATCCACGTTAACAGCTCGGCTTCGGTAATCTTATCTGAGTGTAATGGCAGTAAAGTTTGCTGCGCGTATTCGACAAACACTTCGGTGGTAATCGCTTTAAAGGCAAAATGATCCACATAGTTGCGTAAAAATTTATCGAACGCCACTCGCCCTAGCCTGCGCTCAAGATCATGGACAAACATCGAGGCTTTATCATAAGTAAAACGATTAAAGGCAAGGTTGGGATCGCCCTGTTGCACATTGGCGGGCAAGGTTTGTTTATCCTTAGGCAAAGACGCCATTTCTTCTGTTAAGCGACCAAACTCTATCACCCACTCCAACTCTGCCTGCTCTTTGCCGTAAACCGCTTCCACGATACGGTTAGTAAAGTAAGTCGTAAAACCTTCGTTTAACCAGAGATCTCGCCAGGTTGCATTACTGACTAAATTGCCCGTCCACGAATGCGCTAACTCATGGGCAACGGTTGACACTAAGCTTTTATCGCCGGCGATGAGTGTGGGCGTTAAAAAGGCTAACCGCGGATTTTCCATCCCGCCAAAAGGGAAACTTGGCGGCAAGATAATCATGTCATAACGGCCCCACACATAAGGACCTAACAATGACTCGGCAACGTCGAGCATATATTCGGTATCTTCAAACTCTTTTGCGGCGGCGACCAGCATACTCGGCTCAGTATAAACCCCGCATCTTGGGCCTATCGCTTGAAAGGCAATATCACCGACGGCCAGCGCCATTAAATGGGTCGGGATAGGTCGTTCCATCTCGAAGTGAAACACACCATTAAGCGGTGTGTCGGGATGATTCATCGCACTCATCACTGCGCGCATGCCTTTGGGCACTTGCACTTTAGCATCAAAGGTCACTCTCGCCTTAGGCGTGTCCTGTAGTGGGATCCAGCTGCGGGCATTGATCGGTTGCGATTGGCTAAAGAGATAAGGTAACTGTTTACCCGCAGTTTGCTCAGGTGCTAGCCACTGTAATCCTTGGGCGACGGGAGAGGTCTGATAGTGAATACAAACCTGTTTGCAAGGTGACGTTGGTAAACTGATACATAATTTTTGCCCGAGAATGGTATTGGCTTCACTCAGCACAAAATCGAGCGGCTCCTCATTCGCTTCTGTTAAAAAACTCACTGTATCAGTGGCATTGACGCTATCTGCAGCATTCACAGAAGTAACCGCGAGTATGGTTAAATCGCGACTATCGAGCCAAAGCTCAGTTACATCCGGCTCAAGGTAATTCAAGGACAGCGTCGCTTTACCGAAAAGACGCTGCGCGTCAAAATCCACCACTAAATCCAAAGAGACATGTCTCACTTGCACTTGTTCGGTATTAGCAAAAGAATGGTAATCTCGGGTTAAATCCCAAGTCGTTGCATCCGCTAGCGTACTCTTAGTTGGTTGTAACACTGTCGCCTCGATATTCAAGTTCTGAGCTCTGGGCTCTGGGCTCTGGGTTCAGGGCTTTGGGCTTTGGGCTTTGGGCTTTGGGCTTTGGGCTTTGGGCGCTAGCCCTCTAAGCTCTGGCTCTTAATGTATAGGGTAAGTTTGAATACTTAATCGTGAGTTGTATGCCGTGTGGCGCACTGCTGTGGTGCAGCGCTTCATGACTTGCCGCTGTTATAACTACACAGTCATAACTTGCCACTGTCATAACTCATCACGGATTGCTAGTCGTTATTATCGACTGCACATTTGCTCAGAGGCAAATCGTAACTGAGCTTTAAGTCAGCTTATCGGCACGTTATAGGCAAGTTTTTTGTAACAGTTCATCTTTGGCGGCGATCACAGAACTGCAATCGGTTTTCTTTCGTGATGCAAGATTTGCCCGTTGCGACGGCCAATAGCGCCAATAGCGCCAATAGCGACGAGCAAACTGAAGAAACTGAGAAAAAATCGAGGCTCGCGCTTCTTATAAAACAAAGTGCAAAATTATTTAAAATATTTCGCACTTTCTCTGAACTAATTTAAGGATGCTGAGTCAGATATTATGAACCGAATCTTTGTAATGAGTTTCTTCGTTCATCATCATTCTCCTTTAGATGGTTTCTAGCGCGACCGTCCCAAGATTCCGAATTGGAATTTACAGCAACCTATTTAGGTTGCTTTTTTTATGCATTTATTTGGCAATCTACCAGATAGAATAACCAAACATCATCGCCCAGATAAAACCCCAGAAACAAAAAAGGACCTCCGAGGAAGTCCTTGATTAACAAGCCGTTTGGCTTACAAGCGGATACCCAATTTTTCTAAATCTTTCGCTACAACACTTTTTGGAATTGTAACATAACCATCTTTTTCAACCACTTGCTGACCCTGCTTAGACAGCACATAACGGATGAATTCTTTTTCCATTGGTGCTAAGTCTTTGTTTGGTTGCTTATTCACGTAAACATATAAGTAACGTGATAACGGGTAAGTACCGTTAGCTGCGTTTTCTGCAGTTGCTTCGATAAACTCTTCGCCTTTCTTAGCAATCGCTACCGCTTTAACACCAGCAGTTTTGTAACCGATACCTGAGTAACCAATCGCGTTCAGAGATTGGGAAACTGATTGCACTACAGATGCAGAACCGGGTTGCTCGTTCACGTTCGCTTTAAAGTCACCTTTACACAGTGCGTGCTCTTTAAAGTAACCGTAAGTACCAGATACAGAGTTACGACCGTAAAGTTGAACGTCTTTAGCTGACCAGTTGCCATCTAAGCCCAGCTCGCCCCAACGTTGGATGTCGCTGCTACCACATTTGTGAGTAGAAGAGAAAATACCATCAACTTGTTCAACGCTTAAGCCTTTGATTGGGTTATCTTTGTGTACGAATACTGCTAAAGCATCGATAGCTACGCGAATTTCAGTTGGCTTATAACCATAATGTTTTTCGAACGCTTCAACTTCATTAGGCTTCATCTTGCGGCTCATAGGGCCGAACTGTGAAGTGCCTTCAGTCAACGCTGGTGGCGCAGTAGAAGAACCCGCCGCTTGGATTTGGATGTTGACGTTAGGGTACATATGTTTAAATTCTTCGGCCCAAAGTGTCATCATGTTGGCTAACGTATCTGAACCTACAGATGATAAGTTGCCTGACACGCCACTCGCTTTTTCATAAGTTGGCAGAGATTGATCAATCGATGCCATCGCAGTTGCAGAGAATACACCAGCGGCTGTTAGGGTAATCGCGCCGACAAGCTTTTTCAGTTTCATTATGTGCTCCAGTAGTAAGCTAACTAATTTGTAACTTAAGTTTCTTCAGACGCAGCCAGTATCAATCGCTACAATGACAATTCTATGTCTGTGATGTGACACTTAGATGACAATGCGTTATTTATCGCTTTTTTCTGTCACTAATAATGAACTCTCTGAACCTAGAAACAAAAACAGGCCATAATGGCCTGTTTTCATTATTAATTGCGAATATTTCACTTAAGCAATTTACTTCTTACGCTCGATAAGATGTAAAGGAATAACAAAGCTAAACGTACTGCCTTTACCCACTTCACTGCTGATTTTAAGCTCACTGTGATGATGGTTAAGCGCATGTTTTACTATCGCAAGACCTAGACCACTACCACCGGTTTGCCTTGAGCGCGCACTGTCTACCCGATAAAAACGTTCAGTTAATCGACCTATGTGCTGAGGTGCAATGCCTTCGCCCGTATCCGTTACGCTAAAGATAGCTCCCGTTGCCATACTGCGCCACTGCACTGTGATTTTACCGCCGGGTTCAGTGTAACGAATCGCGTTAGAAATCAAGTTTGAACAAGCACTTCTTAGCTGTAATTCATTACCGTGGGAATCAAGCCCAGGTTCGCAATAAAAGCTCAGCTCGTATCTATCTTGTGCCAGCGCTTTAGCTTCCTCCTTGAGCACTTCCATCAACTGCGTCATGTTCACAGTGTTTTCGAGGTTAATATCAGCCGCATCTTCAATTCGCGATAACATCAATAGCTGTTCGACCATAGATTGCATTCGCCGCGTCTGCTGCTGCATTAAAGCCAGCG
The DNA here is from genome assembly GCF_001887095.2 of Shewanella sp. SACH. NCBI lineage: Bacteria > Pseudomonadati > Pseudomonadota > Gammaproteobacteria > Alteromonadales > Shewanellaceae > Shewanella > Shewanella sp. SACH. The sequence continues at coordinate 354,147 of NZ_MPDG02000001.1, read as the reverse complement.
GCTTGACGTTCATCGAATCGGGCTCAGCCATGCTTTGCATCATTTCGAGATAACCCTGCAACACAGTGAGCGGCGTTTTCAGCTCATGTGACACATTCGCGACAAACTCTTTACGCATGCCCTCGAGCTGACGTATACGGGTGATATCCCGCGCAATTAACAGTAGCTGCCTGTCACCGTAGGCCATGATACGGATCTCAAGCAAACGCCTATCCGATACCGGCGAAGGTAACTCCAGCGGCTCTTTGTATTGTGCAGATTTAATATAAGCGGAAAAATCAGGATGGCGGATCAAGTTATCAATACGCTGGCCATTATCCTGCGGCCAAACAAAGCCGAGAATAAGCTGCGCTAACTTGTTGCACCATAAAATATTATGCTCTGAATCGAGCACCACAGCGGCATCGGGTAACGCTTCTGCACCTTGGCGGAATCGCGCCAGCAATGCGGCCAATTGACCGACACGTCGACGATTCTTACCTTGGAGGCGATATATGCCGTTAAACACCCCTTCCCAACTCCCACTGCCCTGCGGCGGCGTGAGTTTTCTATCGCGCCATAACCAAAAGTTAAGCCGTGATAATTGTCGGTAATGCCAGCAAACCAGCCCTAGCATGCCGAAAAAGAGTATCCAGAGAAGTTTCCCTACCAATAAACCTATTAGCGCGCAAAGCAGTAGATATAAGGCTAAGCGCGTAAACAACCGGTACCCTGAATAAGAGTCAGACATAAATAAACCCAAACATCAGGCTAAATAAGAGGAGCACAAGATAGCCTAAAAGCTAACTTGTGCCTAACACTTATTCGGCACTAAATGCGTGTAGAGAAACGATAACCTGCGCCACGAACCGTTTGGATCAAGCGATCGTGACCAGACTCTTCAACGGCTTTACGAAGGCGTCTGATATGCACGTCAACGGTTCTGTCTTCAACATACACATTGGTTCCCCACACATTGTCGAGCAGCTGTTCGCGGCTGTAGACACGTTCTGGGTGGGTCATGAAAAAGTGTAATAAACGAAATTCGGTTGGGCCCATATCTAATACAGTATCGCCTACGCTCACCCTGTGGCTCACAGGATCGAGCATTAAGCCCTGCACATCAATGGTTTCTTCTAAACGAGTCGGTGCACTGCGACGCAATACGGCCTTAATACGTGCGACAAGTTCTTTAGGGGAGAAAGGTTTAGTGATGTAATCATCGGCGCCGACTTCGAGACCTTTGACTTTATCTTCCTCTTCACCGCGGGCAGTTAACATGATGATCGGAATTTGGCGCGTGAACTCATCTTGCTTCAAGCGTTTCGCCAATTGAATACCACTTCCGCCAGGAAACATCCAATCCAATAAAATCAGATCGGGGTAAGGCTCCTTTAGCAGCGCAATGGCCGAATCAAAATCTTCCGCCGCAGAGGTCGTAAACCCATGCTGTTCCATTACAAAAGTCAGCATCTCGCGGATAGCTAACTCGTCTTCTACTATCAATATCCTTGCAGTCATAAGTGATTTTCTGTCAGTGAATGTCAACACGGCTATTATTAGTCATTTTTATTACAGATTTATGAATTAGCACGCCGTTTGAGCCATATAGTCGTAATATTTGTCATAATAAGTTTATATAACTGTTTGTTTATAGCAATAAAAAAGGAGGCAATATGCCTCCTTAATTGAATCTTAATACTGGATTTAGAATTTGTGTTCTAAGCCAACACCAATGTATTTGTCATCATCTGTAGACGCTTCTAACGAACGATTGGTGTAGAAAGCGAATAGTTTAGTTGGCTTACCTAAGCTGTAGTCTGCACCTACCGACCATGAATCACCAAGTTCTTCCATATCTTGGAACTGAGCTTTTAAAGTAACAGCATCGATATCATAGGCAGCGCTTAATAGATAGCCGTTAGCACTTTCTGCAGTGACTTCAACTGGCATCGACGTTGCAGAATCATATTTATAGGTTTGCTCTTGTTGCTGGTACATACCACCCAGTTTAATACCGGCTAACTTAGCTTGTAAGCTGGCACGAACAATCTCATATCCAGACACATCTGAGTCATAAGCAAGAGATGCATAAACGGGTGTTTTCTTCAGTTTCGCATCACCATACATGGCCGCTAAGCTAAAACCATCTTGAGCAAATTGACCTTTTACATCATTTCCTTCGGCAACATAGGTAACACCGAATACAAAATCACCAAAGGAAGGCGTAAGGTAAGTCGCCGTTTGAGCAGCGCGAACTTCACCCTTGAACAGCTTACCTAAGTCACCTGAAAGGTCGTTAAACTGATCAACATCACCTTGAGAAATTTTCAACAAGGTATCATTACGACCCACAGAGAACGAACCAAATGCACCTTTCAAACCAACAAATTGGTTACGTGCAGTAAAGTTATCGCTTGATGCTGCACCTGTATCAACTTGATATTCCACTGTGTAGAAAGCTTCCAGCGAGCTAGACAGTTCGAAATTACCCTTCACACCAAAACGAGAAGCATTACTTTGAATAGTTGTTGTAGCATCACCTTTCTCATCATTTGATTGAGCAGTGACATTCAACTTACCATAAACAGTCAGTGGCTCAGCGGCATAAGCTGAAGCCAGAGTTGCAGAAGCTAGCGCAGAAGCAAGTAGAGTTTTACAAAAAACGTTCATCATTTAATCCTTTCGACGTTATGTTCGTCTTGGTTATTGGTTTGGAACGACCGAAAGTGTGCAATGAATGTGTTTCAGTTTTATTTCAATTGTGACCGTTTAGTGCGCGAGGTAAAAAAACTGACGCTGAGCTTGGCAACAAACCCAGTAACAATGCGGCCTGCAGCTGAGCCAATTCTTATGTTACAGTTTAATGAATTCTGATCCGCCGCTAGAAATTAGCTATCGAACACAGGTTTACCCCGCCCAAACTATGCCGTAAACTGCCACTTTAATTTTCAATGAGCGCCTCTTATGTGGTTTAAAAATCTTACTCTTTATCGTTTCAATAAACCTTTTGCCGTCGAAACCGAAGCGCTAGAAACTGCGTTGGCCGATTTCACCTTCTCTCCGTGCTCAAGCCAAGATGTCAGTAAATTTGGTTTTTCCAATGCGCTAGGCAAGAAAGGCAGCTCCTTGGTACACAGTGCCGACAATCGCCATCTGATCTGTGTAACTAAAGAAGAGAAAATTCTCCCAGGCCAAGTCATCAAAGAAGCCTTAGAAGAAAAAGTCGCCCTCATTGAAGATGAAGAAAATCGTAAGATGGCGAAAAAAGAAAAAGATGCGCTAAAAGATGAAATCATTACTAGCCTACTGCCACGCGCTTTTTCACGCCGCAGCCAAACCCATGCTTTGATTTTGCCAGAGCTGGAAATGATCCTTGTCGACAGTTCAAGTGCCACTAAAGCCGAAGAGCTGTTAGCGTTATTACGTAAAGCGCTCGGTAGTTTGCCAGTGATCCCATTGAGCTTTAAAGCGCCAGTCGAATCCAATTTAACCGAATGGTTAAAACTTGGCAGCGCGCCATTACCTTTTGAAATGCAAGATGAAGCTGAACTTAAATCCGAAGCGGATGAAGGCGGCATTGTACGTTTCAAGCAACAGGATTTAAAAGAAGACGAAGTCTTAGCTCACCTCGCAACAGGCAAGCAAGTCCACAAGTTAGCACTGCATTTCGGCCAATCGATTGCACTATTATTGCAATCGGATGCCAGCGTTAAACGCCTTAAATTCTCAGAAGAATTTAGAGCGGGTAACGATGAAGTGGGCACTGATGACCCTATGGCACGTTTAGATGCAGACTTTGCCTTAATGGGCAGCGAATTGGTCGCCTTGATGCATGCACTCGTGGCAGCACTAGGTGGACTCGAAGACGCGCAAGTTTAAGCCTCAGCGAGTTAGGTAAGCCAAATCTGCGACTCACTCGTATTATCGTATGAATGAGTTGAAATACAGAATAACAAAAGGCGCCCCCTCTAAATGAGTGGGCGCCTTTTTTGTATCAATCAAACGCCTAAATTTAAGGCATTCGGCTTAATCGCAAGCCGAATGCCATTTGATTGAGTCATTAGCTTTAGTCACTAATTTGGGGCACTAGCTTTAGGGCTAACATTAGTCACTAACATTAGTCACTCACTTTAATCACTAATTTTAGTCATTGGCTTTAGACACTAGCTCGCCTTTATTATTAAACGGCCAATCAATGCCTAGCCAAGCCTTGAAAAAGGCTTTCTGTTGCTTAGTCGCTTTCGCATCGCCCTTGAGCACTAACTTACCGCTTTGCTGCTCCCCAAGGGTGAGCTTAACTTGTTTGATTTTATCGTTGCTGAATAATGTCACTTCAATGCTATCACCAGTCTTAAAGTCGTTGATGCGCTTATCAAACCCCGCAGCCGTCACCTTAAGACCATTAATCGCTAATACTTCATCCCCCGCGACGATACCCGCTTGCCACGCAGGGCCATTACGCAGCACTTGGTCTAACACTAAAGAGCCATGGGCGCTGCTTAACGTCATGCCGGCAAATGCCTCGACTTTTGAATCTTTGCCATAGGACAGTGCTAACCCAGCCTGCGATAACAGTGCAGGGAAATCTAAGCTCATCGGGCTATTCACGTTTGCCTGCCACCAAGGCGCATAATCTTTGCCGGATAAATCCTTAAGGATATGCTGCACATCACTAACCCCATAGCCCTTTGGCACTCGGTGATCTTGATATAAACGGCGATGCACATCACGGTATGAATGCTTGAGTTTCGTATCTTGCAGCAGCGAGAAATCTAACGCTAAGGAAGTTAAGTAACCCTCAGAATAGATATTCACACTGTGATTAATCGCATAATCGCCGCCCGTGCTGCTCCACTCTCCTGCACTCGCCTCGGCAACAGATTGAGTTTCACGCCCAGGGTTGAGTTGGTTTTTCTCAACGCGTTTAGCTAAGTCTTCGAGGAATTCTTTAGGCGTCATCACCCCAGCACGCAGCAGTAACTGGCCTTGAAAATAACTGGTAGAGCCTTCGGCCATCCACAGTAATTCCGTCATGTTTTCATGCTGATAATCATAGGGCACAAGTCCCGCAGGACGATAGGCCTTTACGTTCCAGGTATGGATAAACTCATGGGATGCTGTGCTAATAAAGCGTAGGTAATCCTTGCGCTCACGGAAACTAAAACGCGGCAGTTGGATAACCGTAGAATTTAAATGTTCTGTCGCGCCACTGGCGCCGCTGGTGGCATGCACCATATACACATAACGATCAAAAGGATAATCATCCCAAATCGCCTTTGCTTGACCACTTAATGCCGTTAAATCCTTAACGACTTTATCGGCGTCATAGTTACCTTCACCCCAAAATACTAACTCATAGTTTTTGCCATTAGCACTAAATTGCTTATGGGTGCTCACACCGGTTTCGATAGGGGAATCAATTAACACATCGTAATTTTGCGCGATAAAAGAATGCGCTGGCGTGCCTGAAGCCATACCCGAGTAACTTTGCCACGTTTCAGGAACGTTCAATTGAACCGATACAGGCTCAGAGCGAAATTGCGGGCTATACATGAACACGCCGCTGGCATCTAAATACGCGTGGCTCGCATCAATATGGCGAACCCTTTGGCCTAATTCATTGGCATACAACTGATAACTAACCGTTACGCTAGTTGGCTGCGTGAGCGCGACTTGCCATTCACCGCTCGCCGTACGTTTCCATGGGAGTTCATGACCTTGATTGTCTTTGGCGCTAAATAAACGCACGCCATCGGCCAAAGGCAATACTTGATATTTACCCGTACGCCACACTGGCAGATTGACCGTAAAATCGCTGGTCTTCACTTCAGGAAAAGTCACATTCACTTGAGCGATATGATGCTCGGGTTTAACGAGGTCGATTTGATATTTCACCTCGGCCAATACTTGGCCAGAAAATAATGCACTTAATATCAAGATTGATAATCTGTTGGGTTTCACTCTTGCTTCCTTCTGTTATTATGCTTCTTATGATTTTTCCAAGTATAACAAGTCGATGTAGCATCCTCATTAGGCGCTAACAAAAGCTAACAAAATAAGTTCCTTGACTTAAGGAATGAGGAATCACAGTTCAAATGCAAAAACTCACGGTTATTTTATTTACTTTGTTGCTGTCACTACCTTTTAGCGTTCAAAGCCGAGATCTCGAAGCTGATGAGGTGGAGTTAAGAGAATCGCCACAGCAAATGTATGATGTACTCAACAAATCCATTTCCTTCCCCCTTGCGTTCCAAAACCGTGACCAATTTGAGCGTGCAGCCCAAGAACAAGGCTACAGCCCAATCGAATTTGAACAGATTTTGTATCTGCTGACTCGGCTGAATATGGAGCCGAACGTGAAAACTAAGGTCGGTTTTCAAGACGCAAAAAGCTTGATTGAACTCTTATCTACTGCGGCGCAATCGCCCTACGAACTTGCTATGGTCGCCATGTTGAATGGTCGTTACCTTGGCCGTACCGAACAGAAATATCAAGAAGCGATTGGCCTATATAATGAAGCGCTCACCCGCATTAACGACAGTTATGACATCGAAGCATTGATTCTTAAGCACAATATTCATGAGCACTTAGGCGGCTTACATTTATTGATCCGCCAAGAAGTACCGGCGTTGATGCACTTCCATACATACCGCGACATTGCTTATAAGCTCAGAAACGATTACTTAATCGCGGCGGCTGAAGCAAGACTGGGGTTCTATTACAATTTTAATCAGCAGCTCACCAAATCATTGCAGCATTACAGTGAAGCGATTCGGATCTCCAATCGCTCTAATTACCCAGCGATGAAAACCAATCTGCAATTACAACTTTCTAAGGTATATCGCGATTTAAAGCAGTGGGATGAAGCCCTTAAAAATGCCCACGAAGCCGCGGCCGGTTTTAAAAAGATGGGCAATGACACCTATCTTTCAAGCTGTATGACAGTGATCGCTATGGTCTATGGCGAACAAGGGGATTGGAATAAAGCGATTGATTACTACCTTAATGCCCAGCAATTAGATGCCAAACGCGGTAACTATATTGCCCAAGGCCTTAATTTCCACAATCTTGGTCAAGCCTACTCAAATATTAATGACAATGTTAACGCCCTAAAATATTTACTGATGGCCAATCAAATATTCAAAGAAAAACAAAGCCATCATTATCAGGTTTATAACGAACTCTTAATTGGCGAAATCGCGCAAACTAACCAAGATTGGCCGTTGATGATGACCCATGCCGACATCGCATTGGCATTGGCTATCGACTTAAAACTTGTCCATGAACAAAAAGCCGCGCTCACACTGATTGCCTCGGCGTCGCAAAAATTAGGGGAATTAACCAAAACCATCGATGCCCAAACCCGTATCATAGAGCTAGGTAACACCCTTGCAGAGAAAGAGAAAGACTCCCCAGTGTCGACCTCAGCACTAGCGGAACAACAGCTCAAACTTGAGCTCAACATGGTTCAGGGAAAACTTGCCGAGACAGTGAAGGAAAGCCACAGCACCCACACGCTACTGCTCATCTGCTGCCTGATTGCCGGACTCTTGCTGCTGGTGATTGCGTATATGTTGCATCATCGCCGCAAAATCTCGGCAATAAACGCCACATTAACTCAATTGAGCCTACAGGAACCCTTCACCCATAACTTAGGCTATGCGGCGCTATTAGCGCACTTAAGCTATAATCAAACTCAAGCGTCGACGACTGCCCTAGGGATTATCGCCTTCCCCGCCCAGCTCACAACCGACCTCGACTATGGCCAATATTTTAGTGATGCAGTCACGGCGCAACTGGCCACTCATCTAACAGATGCGCTCGCAGCACCTGTGTATGTGATACGCCAAGGGGTATTTGCAGTGCGTTTCACCCAAGCCGTTGAACCAACGCACGTGCTCAGCCAGATACGCCAAAAACTCGACCAACAGCACATCGTCCATCATTTCCGTCTTGGTTTTGCCAACTTGCCACTGTTAGCGAAATCAGAAATCAAAATGGCCGCGAAATTAAAGTTCGAAACCGTGCAGATGGCGCTCGCCTGTGCCCGCAGTTTAGAGGGCAATAACGATTATTTTGTCGCCCTCAGAGCACTCGACTTTGTCCCTCTAAGCTTATTTGCCAATCCGTTATTTTTACACCTTGAAAAAGGCATTGAGCGCGGGTTAATCAGATTAGATACCAACGGAAATAAAGAGGATGTTCGCTGGCCTTGCTGGGAAAATAACCAAGATAGGCAATTACTGGAAAATATTTGATCAATATCAGCAATTAATCACAGAGTCATAGGTAAATCGCATTTGCACTCTACGCCCAGTGTTATAACATTAGTATCATATGAGTTAACAGCTAATCTGGACATAGGATCGTCATGTTTTTTAGCCTTGCAGAGTTAGGACAACACTCAGGATGAAGGATTCGAGCGCTACCGTTTCACAACTTGCCTTGCTGCAACAGAAACTTCATTCGGCCAAACTAGCCCTCGATGAAGTCAATGAAGACAGAAACGCAAAGTTACAGACATTACTGCAATTTATTGGTCACTTAAGCCTCGCCTGTAAAGGGCAAAATCTTGAGCTAGATAATAAACTCGCCAAACTTCGCCATAACTTAAATACGTTTGAGCGAGTCGATGAGGCATTGCCAGAATTAGTCGATGTCGAGCGCCTGTTAAAAGGCCAATATCACCATGTGATGGTACAACTCGAAGAGAGTCGTGCGGGTTTGTCACAGGTGATCCGTCAGATCCAACGCGTTAACTCTGCACCTGAAAAGCTCAAAAAAGAAGTCAATTACTTCAAACAAGATCTGGCTAAACCTTTCCACACGGTTTGGGAATATATTCCTAAAGTTAAGCAAATCATCGGCTTCTACGAAACCATATTACAGCTACAATTTAACGAATCTGAAAAACTCGATGTCTTGCCAAAACACAGACAGCTAGCCCATGAGCTGGCGCAGATGATTTCGGAAATCGAGTTTCGTAAAGATCAGCGTGACCAAGTCTTAGTGATCAAAGAAGTGCTCTCTTCTGAGATTGAAGTAGACAGCTTGCTCGAAGCCTACCAAACCATTTTAGCGTTATTACTTGATAACATCGCCCGCGAGAAATCGGCATCGCAAGAATTTTTGTTTGCCCTCAACGATGCCTTAGCCGCAGTGCGTGAAGTGGTCAGTGAATCTTACAACCACAATCAACGCAGTTTTCAACTCAAGACCCAGTTGAATCGTGAGATCAACACCCGCGTCGATAACGCCGGTGAAATCATTATCGATGTGGAAGATATTGTCGATCTTAAAGCCCAATTGACTGAGCAACTTAACTCCATTCGTTCAGCATTGGCCCGTAAAGAAGCCTTAGAGCAAAGAGAACAAGCCTTACTGCGTAAGTCGATGGAGACAATGCGCAAAGAGCTTAATGAATTAAGTAATGAGGCGAACACCTACAAAGAGCGTTTGTTTGAACAGCAAAAACTCAACTTGCTCGACAGCTTAACTCAGTTACCTAACCGTGCCGCGTTAGAAGAGCGCATGGAGCTTGAATACCGTAACTATCAACGGCATAAATCTCCTCTGTGGGTGGCGGTTGCCGATATCGACCACTTCAAAACTATCAACGACAGCTTTGGTCACAGCACGGGCGACAAAACCCTGCAGGTGATTGCGATGGCATTGAAAAACTCGCTACGCGATACAGAGTTTGTTGCCCGTTATGGTGGCGAAGAATTTGTCCTGCTATTACCCGATGTAGCACCTGCTGATATCGCTCAACTTTTAAACAGAGTGCGCGAGAAAGTAAAAAATATTCCATTTAAATTTAAAAATCAGAGAATTACAGTTACAGTATCTATAGGGGCTGCGCAAGTTATGGGAAGTGAGCTCATACATGAGACCTTCGAACGCGCCGATGCAGCACTCTACAAAGCGAAACATGAAAGCAGAGACAGGGTTGTGATTGACGTATAATTGAGCCCCACTATACGCCTCCTCTAATCACTCCTGTCATGACGAAGGAGTGGTAAATGATAGTAAAAGTCAGCCCTAAAGGCAGCATGGATCAGCTTTCGCAACTTGAAGTTGATCGTCTCAAAAAAAGTGCCAAAAGCACGCTATATCAACTGTACCGCAACTGCTCCTTAGCAGTGCTTGCCGCAGGTTTAAAAACCGACAACTCTAAAGCCCTATTCGAGCAATACCATGATTTCGACATCCACGTCCTACAACGGGAACGCGGTGTTAAATTAGAATTGGTCAATCCCCCTGAACAAGCTTTTGTCGATGGCCAAATAATCACCGGCATTCAAGAACATCTGTTCTCAGTCTTACGCGACATCCTTTACATCAGCGACAGATACGACTCGCTCAAACACATTAATCTGACCAACGCCCACCATATCACCAATGTGGTGTTTGATATTTTGCGTAACGCGCGGGCGATTGCCCCCATGAAAGACCCTAATGTGGTCGTCTGTTGGGGCGGGCACAGTATTAATGCCATCGAATACCAATATACCCGCGAGGTAGGCTATCAACTTGGCCTGAGGGAATTGGACATTTGCACTGGCTGTGGGCCTGGCGCGATGGAAGGCCCGATGAAAGGCGCGGCCATAGGTCATGCCAAACAAAGGATTAAAAATGCCCGTTATATTGGTTTGACTGAGCCGAGTATTATTGCCGCCGAGCCACCGAATCAAATCGTCAATGAACTGGTGATCTTGCCCGATATAGAAAAACGCCTCGAAGCCTTCGTGCGTTTAGGTCACGGCATTATTATCTTCCCAGGTGGTGCTGGCACGGCGGAAGAGTTGCTCTATATCTTGGGTATCTTACTCAACGAAGAAAACCAAGAAACCCCTTTCCCGCTGATCCTCACAGGCCCCACGGAAAGCGCCGATTACTTCATTAAGATTGATGAGTTTATTGCCTCAACCTTAGGCCCTGAAGCTCAGAAAAAGTATCAAATCATCATAGATAATCCCACTGAAGTAGCGCGTATCATGAAGAAAAGCATGGAGCAAGTGAAAGCCTATCGCCGCTCAACGGGTGATGCTTACCAATATCAGTGGGCACTGAAGATAGAGTCTGAATTCCAGTTACCTTTTGTTCCGAGCCACGAGGTGATGGCAAACTTGGACTTGCACTTCCAAACCAATAAAGCCGAGCTTGCCGCCAACCTGCGCAAAGCGTTTTCGGGTATAGTGGCGGGTAACGTCAAGTCGGAAACAATCAAGCACATAGAGCGCGATGGTCCCTTCCAATTGAAAGGCGATCCTAAACTCATGGACATGATGGATAAGCTCTTGAGTGCATTTGTGCAACAACAGAGAATGAAGCTTCCCGGAAGCGCTTATATTCCTTGCTACCAAATAGTGAAATAGAGAGCGAAACAACGACACCCCATGAACAAGTTTTTAATCATCGATGGTCTCAACTTGGTTCGCCGCATCTATGCGGCGATCCCCGATGAAACAGATATGCAAAGCCTCACAGAGCGCGTCAGTTCGGCGTGCACTAAACTGCTGCGGGTGCATCGCCCTACCCATGTGGCTATCGTGTGGGACGGTGATGAAATATCATGGCGTAAACAGCTTTATCCCGATTACAAAAAAGGCCGTAAACCTATGCCAGAACCACTGGCGCAGGGTTTAGTTGCGCTGCAAGACCATTTAACCGCAATGCACATTGGCTCTATTTATGCCGCCGCGGAGGCCGATGATGTGATTGCGACACTGGCGATAAAAACCGCCAAAGCGCAAGGTGAAGCCATAATAGTATCCACCGACAAAGGGTTTAGTCAGCTTAATCATCGCCAAATCAGTCAATGGGATCACTTTAATCAGCAGTACCTCGATATTGCGGCGTTGGAACAAAAACTTGGTGTTGAGCGCAGCCAATTTCTCGACCTGATGGCATTAGCGGGCGACAGCGGTAATAAAATTCCTGGTATTGCGGGCATAGGCCCTAAGTCGGCCGCCGAGTTATTGAAAACCTTTAGAAGCTTACCGACCTTGTTCTCATCCTTATCTAACCTAGGCGCTAAGCAAGCGAAGAAGCTCGCCGAGGGCAAAGAGATGGCGAGGCTGAGTTATAAGCTGGCGCAGTTACAAACGGACCTACCACTCAATATCAACTTGAAAGACTTTCGCGTGATTGACTCCCCACCTGAAAAAACCATCAATCAAGACTAAACTTCTGTTAACACAAAGTTGCAATTAACGCATTTACCTTAGCGCAACAAAAGCGTATTTTATGGACGTGCTCAAGTGACTCATCTAATGAGGTAAAGGAATAACTATAAATGAAATCAAAAGTTTCAGTAATTATTGGTAGTATTTTTGCCGCCTACGTCGCCTTTGTCGCTGTGGTTGTACTGGTTTATGAACCAACGCCAGAAGACATGAATTGGGAGGACCGACAGGCCTATAACAGCCAGAAGATGAACGATTTAACCTTAGGGCAAAATATCGGTTCAGTAAAAGAATTGCTCGGTAAGGCCGACTTTTCTGAGGCAAAAGCCGTCAAGGAAGCCAAGTTACAGGTGCTCTTTTATCGCACTCACCATGAGAAATCAGACGGTGTGACGACCAAAGAGGAATGTACCCCGCTTATTTTTGAAAATGATAAGTTGATTGCTTGGGGCCAAGATACCTATAAGCAATACCTCGATGCGGGCACAGACACTGTGCTCACTTCCGCCCACGAGACATTGAGCAGTAAATAAATACGACTGACAACTAAATAAAAACGCCACCTAATCGGTGGCGTTTTTGTTTTCATAATTAACCAACGGAACGTCTTAGTGACAGCATACCTAGGTCACTCAGTGCGATAGCAATAAGCTAAATCAGTCACTTATTCATCATCGGCCTTGTACTCGACATAGGCTTCGCCTTTGCTGAGCCATTCTGGCGCGGGTTTACCCTTCAGATAATGATCGAAATACTGCATCATGCGAATGCTGTAATCGAGCTTATTCGGGTACTTTTTCAAGTGATGCGGCTCATCCTCATATTGTAAGAACACCACATCTTTACCCGCACGGCGCATGGCCAAGTACATTTCAACACCTTGTTCCCAAGGCACTGCGTCGTCCTTATCACCAAACATGATCATCAAAGGCGTTTGAATACGGTCAGCGTAAAATACTGGCGAGTTTTCAATGTACTTTTGTGGCGCGGCAAACAAACTCGCGCCAATACGGCTCTGTCCAGTTTCATACTGGAACTGACGCGCAATACCCGTGCCGTGGCGAATACCGCTGTAGGCGCTGGTCATGTTCGATACCGGCGCACCCGCGACCGCCGCCTTAAACATCTTAGTTTGGGTGATGGCAAACGCCGTTTGATAACCACTCCAAGAATGACCTTGCAGACCAATAGCATCGGGATCGGCAATGCCCATCTCTATCAGCTTTTGCACACCTGAGGTGAGCGCTTGCACCGAACTCGCGCCGGGGTAACCAATTTCAAAACGAATATCCGGTAGGAACACCGCATAGCCATTATTGATATACCAAGCAAAATTAGGCCTGTGGTTAATGTTCATTTGCGGGAAGGCATGCAGTCTATCCGTCATAAAGCGATAGTAATAAACCAACACAGGAACGCGCTGACCCGCTTGATAATTGGTCGGCTTGATCAGCACGCCATCTAACGGCTTACCATCGCCATTCGTCCAGTGAACTAACTCGGCTTTGCTCCAGTTAAACGCTTGGCGTTGCTTATCTAAATCCGTTTGCTTAAGCGCATTTTGCGGTGCGCTATAGTTAGCCGTATACAAGTCGGGGAATAAGTCGAAACGCTCCTTAGAAAACACGATAGTGTCTGCGTCTTTACTGCGCCCTAACACAGTCAACTTATACTCGCCTTGCATCAGCGTTTTCACGCCCGCTGCGCCGAGCGTCGCTTGGTAGAAGCCATCGGCCTTAGTTTTATCGCTATAACCGTGGAGTAACACAGTGGCGTTATAGGCAAGCTCAGTCGGCTCATCGGGATTATCGACTAAGCCCTCAAGACGATATTGGATTTTCTGGGTACGCCCTTTACCTGCGGTTAAAGCAAAACCTGCCTTAGATTCAGTATTAAACTGCCAGACATCGTATTTATCGTAAACCAAGAACCCAGCGTCATCTTTCAGCCAAGGGCCAAAACCATATCCCGGCGCGCTCGATGGATAGTCATGGTCTTCATCGGCAAAGCTGACCTTTAATGATCTTGTCAGGTTAGTGCGATGGGCCTCAGAAATATCATAAAGATACACATTACCTTGCTGATAATAAGCCACATACTTGCCATTACCCGACAAACTTGGCTCGGCATCGCTCGGCTGCTGAGTCAAAAAAGGCACCTTACTGCCAGTGTTAATGTCGACCAGATAATAGTCTTGATAGAAGCCCGCCCACGTCGCCATCTTGCGATAGGGCAAATCTGAACTCGCCAACATAAAGCGCTTATGTTGTGAAATCCTCACATCTGGCACAGTTTTATCGCCAAGCTGCACCACGTTATTTGAGCCTAAATGCAATACCGCAAGGTAAGTGCGTTTTTGCTCATCCTCATATTGCTTGATTTCGTGGGGTTTAATCCGTGGGTCGTCACCATGCCACACCTTAAGCCCGCGCTGTCCGGTAACAATATCGGCATCGAACAGGTCTTTTCCTTCGGTGATTTTCTGCAAACTAAGCTGCTGGCTCACCTCTGGCACTCGGCCGAAGAACAGCCGTTCGCTGTCCAATGAGAAGCTTAAACTTGTGTAGCGATTAAGTTTCCACTCAGGTGACTCAGGAGTTTTGCTGATTTTACCCGATTGCAAATCGACCAACGATAACTGATAGCTGCGACCATAGGGCAACTCGCTATCTTTGCCCTGCGTAAACGCCAGCCAACGACCATTTTTAGCCAGCGCTAACGCACCAACCTGTTGGCTAGGCGAATCAAAAACGACGGTTTTTTGGTGGGTATGTAAATCCACTAATTGCAATTTATGCTGTTTATTGGCGATATCATTCACCGCTAACGCAAGTCGGCGGCTCGCCTTATCAAACACATAACCAGTCACTTGCTCAACATCGATGCGCTGGGCTTGACCGTCTAAATTAAGCAAAGTAAAACGGCGGCCTTGGTCAAACTTATCAACCTTTGGCTTATCCGCTTTCGCTGGAGTTTGTGTGCCTGCTTCAGCGAGTTTTTCGATGGCTTTAGGCTCAGCATCTTTTTTAGACTCTTCATCGGCCTCAAACCACATTGCCAAATGCTTACCGTCATCACTGAACACGAATTCCTTCACGCGCTCAAAGCGGGTTTGCGTGCCCGTTTGGGTATCGAGTAATACCATGTCAGATTTGAGTTTTTTCTTCGCCTTGGCATCACTCGTTTCACGCGTGAGCAAACTCGGTTTGACCACCACAGCCACAAAGCGGCCATCGTGGCTCACTAAAGGATCTGACCCACCCGCAATTTGATAGCTTTGCTGCGACAGCACATTTTTCACAATGACGTGACTATCCCCGCGATCGGGCGCAGACTCGACCGCGATGACTTGGCCTTTATCTGCGATAATCGGCTTTTCAAGGGATTGAAAGTGCATGATGTCTGTGAGAGTGAGCGGTTTAGTGCTGGTTTCAGCCTGCACTGCTGGCAATATTCCAAGGGATAACAGCACCAGAGATGTGATAGGGATTAACTTCAATGTCTTCCTCTTTTATATATTTGTTAGACTAAAGTAGACTTTTTTAACCATTGGCTCTCCATCATGGTGAGAACCCAGTATTTTTACAAGTTATACCACATAAAAAATCGTGATATTGCTCACTATTTCCTGTGAAGTTTGACCAAAGATGGTTAAAATAATAGGCAGAAAAAATACCAAATTCATAGTCCTGCTATCCAGTTAACGCTGGGGCAGACAATTGCAGTAACGACGAACCGTGGAAGGACTTCTCCATGTCAAAAAGAACGATAACCGTAATTCCAGGTGATGGAATTGGCCCAAGTATTATTGATTCAGCCTTAAAAATTCTCGATAAAGCGGGCTGTGATTTTGAATATGAATTTGCCGATGCCGGCCTGACTGCACTCGAAAAGCAAGGCGAGTTACTGCCACCGCGCACCTTAGAATTAATCGAAAAAAACCGTATCACACTGAAAGGTCCACTGACGACGCCAGTAGGTGAAGGCTTTACTTCTATCAACGTGACTTTACGTAAAAAATTCGGCCTGTACGCTAACGTACGCCCAGTGATTTCGTTCAAAGGCACTCAAGCTCGTTACGAAAATATCGATATCATCACTGTGCGCGAAAACACTGAAGGCATGTATTCTGGCTATGGCCAAAAAGTGTCTGAAGATGGTTTGACGGCAGAAGCAACCAGTATCGTGACTCGCCAAGGTGCCGAGCAAATCGCCACTTTCGCCTACGAACTAGCTCGCAAAGAAAACCGTAAGAAAGTCACTATCGTGCACAAAGCCAACATCATGAAGTCAACGTCAGGCCTGTTCCTGAAAGTGGCCCGTGAAGTGAGCCTACGTTACCCAGACATCAAGACAGAAGAAATGATCGTCGATGCAACGTGCATGAAGTTAGTGATGAACCCAGAAAACTTCGATGTGATCGTGACGACCAACCTGTTCGGTGACATTTTATCGGATCTGTGTGCCGGTTTAGTTGGTGGTTTAGGTATGGCACCAGGCGCAAATATTGGCCGTGATGCAGCGATTTTCGAAGCCGTTCACGGTAGTGCACCTGATATTGCTGGTAAAAACCTTGCAAACCCAACCTCAGTGATTTTAGCGTCTATTCAGATGCTGGAATATTTAGGCATGGCTGACAAAGCTGAGCAAATCCGTAAAGCGGTATCTGCAGTGATCGAAGAAGGCGACCGTACCACTCGCGATTTAGGCGGCACTCACGGCACGACTGACTTCACTCAAGCGGTTCTTGAGCGTCTGTGATCTCAATGCTGAGCGCGTTTAAGGCGAGTCTATAACGCGCTTGTTCAAGCTTCAGCTTCATAAGAAGTAAGCGCTTGAAACTCAAATGAGTAAACACGAAAAAGCCCCGAAGTTTCCTTTGGGGCTTTTTGTTATCTGGCTTTTAAACCTGCATGGCTTTAAAACTGCGTATCTTTTAAATCTGTGTGACGATTACCGTATTAGCGTACCTAAGTAACGTACGCGAGTAACGACGGCAATATCACTGCAGAGTTATCGCAGGAATTAATTCCACGCGGTATTAGGACGCAGCCATAAATGCACAGTCACTTCATCACGGTCGTGATAAAGATGCTTACACTGCACTTTAAAATCGCTCACGCCATTTTCTTTAAGAATGGTCTGCATGGTCTCAAGAATGGCAGTGACTTCTTTATAGCGGCTCTTCATCGGTAATTTAAGGTTGAAAATCGCTTCCTTAAACCAACCGTTAATCGCCCAAGCTTCAATCAGTTCGGCAACGCGCGCTGGTTTCTCAACCATGTCGCACACTAGCCAATAAATGTTTTTGCGCTGTGGCTCGAAACGGAAACCATCTTCACGGTAATGTTTCACTTGGCCCGTTTCCATGAGTTTCTCATCCATGGGACCATTATCAACAGCCGACACAAACATGCCGCGACGCACCAGTTGATAAGTCCAGCCACCTGGGCAAGCGCCCAAATCCACTGAGTTCATACCACTGCGAATACGCTCTTCTTGCTCTTCTTTTGGCACGAATTGACCAAAGGCTTCATCGAGTTTCAGGCTAGAACGACTCGGAGCATCCGCCGCCATTTTCAGACGTGGAATACCCATAAAGTGTGGCGAGCTGTTATTGCTGTAGGAATAACCCACATAGGCACGGCCGGGTCCGATAAAACACACGTGGATAATCGGACGTTTTGGATTTTCCTGCGCGAGCAAACTGCCAGATTTTTTCAAATGCTGGCGTAAAGGCACAGTGAACTTACGGCAAAAAGCCGAGAGCTCTTTCGCTTCGTTAGTATCTGGCGTTTCAACCCGCACTTCACCCGCTTTGCTGACGTCACTGAGTGCCGCCACGATTGGGCTAATTCTGTCGTTTTCAGGCAAGTCGACTAACAAGTCGCTGGCAGCAAACATCTGGCGAGCGAAAATGAGCGAATCTAAAGGCAGTTGTTTCACTAACGTATCTGCGGCGTCATCTTCAAAACATTGGTATACGACATAGGCGTCGTTATTGTTGGCCTTAACAAAGCCACCCACATTGAGCTCACCGGCTCGCTGTTGGATTTCTGCAGCGCATTCTTTTTCAAAGCCTGCGCGGCAAAATAAAAATAGGTTTTTCATGGGGATCCCTGAGAAATCCAAGCCAAAGCATTGGCTGACTATCGATTTGGGCGTCAGTATACCAATTTCAATCCACAAATGCCCTATTTGCCTACAGCGGAACCTTGAATTGCGATTGGAGAAATAAAAAAGGCTTAGGTGCGCCCTAAGCCTGTTAACTCACATTGACGTTCGAGATTAAGACTCGTGACCGTCGATCACTTTATGGCGCCATACCGCAGCGGCAAATAATAACCAGCCAAGTAAGAAACACCCACCGCCCATCGGCGTGACAGGGCCAAGCCACTTAGTGCCGAACAATGCCAGTCCGTATAACGAGCCAGAAAACAACACTATGCCTGCAATAAACAGATACGCCGACCAATCCAATAAACGTGAGGTTAACCATTGGCCCGAAAAGGCAACCATGATTAAGGCGAAGGTATGGTAGAAATGGTATTGCACCCCAAGATTAAACACGTCAATCAAATCCGGTGGTGCGACTGCTTTTAAACCATGGGCACCAAAAGCCCCTAAGGCGACGGCTAAAAATCCGCTCACGGCGGCGAGTAACAATAGACCTTTACGCATTTAACTCTCCTGCTGGAATGGGCTTAACTCATTCAACATTCATTCGCTCAACATTAAGCTAACCAATAAAATCGCTAGATAAATCAATGGCACGTGCAAGGTTAGCGGCTTCAGTGGTGCCTGACGACTTTCTTGGGACAAAACTATGATCGCCGTCGGTTATCCAAGCCAATCCTATCTCTGCCTTCAAGGGCCAATTTGGGATCTGCTCTTTGCCACCAAACTTATCACGCTCGCCCTGTACGACTAATACTGGGACTTGGCATTCATTCAAAGGTTCCAATCTAGGCTCGCCGCCTTTAAGTGGCACAAAGGGGTAACCTAAACAAATGACTCTATCGATGTGCGCCGCTAATGCAGGATCGCAGGCTAATAACGCTGCCATACGTCCGCCCATGGATTTGCCCATCAGTACGACACGCTCGACCTTAGGTTGTGAATGAGCGATATCGAGCATCTGTGTAAAACACGCGAGCAATTTAGGCGCGCGGTCCGGTGGACGCCGTTTACCATCGACGGCATTGGCCTGCATATAGGGAAAATTAAAGCGCATCACTTGGCAGCCCTTAGCCGCTAGCCCCGCCGACATGGCCTGCATAAACTCAGAGTCCATGTTAGCGCCCGCGCCGTGGGCTAATAAAATCATTGTGCTCGCAGGCCCACCCTCTAATACATAACTTGGCTTATCCGGGCAACAACTCACTACGCGACTCCTCAGCAAACATATCTAACATCCATTCGCGAAACGCGACGACCTTACCAAGTTCAGCGTGATTCTGCTGGCAAACCAAGTAGTAAGCATCTTTACTGACCAAGACTTCTTGGAATGGGCACACAAGACGCCCCGCTTTTATATCGGGACGCGCCAGTACGCTGTAACCTAAAGCCACGCCTTGACCATGGGCCGCCGCCTGCAATACCAAGGACGAATGACTGAAAATGGGGCCTTGGTTCACATTAATATCGTTAATCCCACATTGTCTAAACCACGCCTGCCAATCGTGACGATTCATATCATGTAATAGCGTGTGATATTTTAAATCGCTCGGTTTTGACAACGGCTTAGGACCGTTGAGCAACATGGGCGAACACACAGGAATGAGCACTTCGTTTCTGAGCTTATCGGCGCGCAGACCAGGCCAATTGCCTAGACCATAATAAATCGCGACATCTACATCATCGGTTAATGAGCTCGCTTCGGTATCGACGGCTTTAATACGCACGTCGATATCGGGATTTTTCTCACTGAACTTTGCCAAACGCGGCACTAACCATTGAATTGCAAAACTGGGCGACATACTGACCGTCAGCGAGCCAATCGCACTGCGGGCGAGTAATCGGTCGGTAGCATCGGCGAGTTGAATAAAGATGTCTTTGATGTCGAGGAAGTAGCTCTGCCCTTCTTCGGTTAAAAGCAAAGAACGGTTCTTTCGGCGAAATAATTTTAATCCGAGGAAATCTTCTAATGCCTTTATTTGATGGCTCACCGCAGCCTGCGTAACAAACAATTCTTCTGCTGCGCGCGTAAAGCTCAAATGCCGCGCGGCTGCCTCAAATGCTTTAACCGCATTAAGCGGTGGTAATCGTCTGGACATAGTGATCTCAGTCTCGTTTTTTAATTAGTTTTTCTAATCCGTATTGTTACATTTAATCGTTTGTAAAGGCCAGTGATTTTGGTTAAATTTTGCGCCATTGAAACAGCGGTATCCACGAAACACTTATATCTATGAAACACCCTAGTTGGACAATCTCAAAGTTGGTGATGGGAATGTCTGACAGCGTTAATTTGTCAGCCCGGAGGCGACTATGTTTAATTTAAAATCAGCGTTTGCGTTAGCGATAATTTCAGCACTCAGCTTAAATGCCAGTGCTAATGTACTCGTTGACGAAATCGTCATCGATACTCGCGACTTACAAGCTAGTATCACTGCAGACTTAACCGCTGCAATGAATAAAATGCACCAAGAAGTGCTGCAAGAAGCCACACTATTGATTGCCGCAGATGATGTCGCATCAAATCAGCAGGTCGTTAAGCCTAATAGCTTATAAGACAACACCAATTCAGGTTTTCACCGCGAAGACCAAAAGAAAAAGCCGCATTCATATGCGGCTTTTTTGTATTCAATCTCTATGGGCACTTCCCACTGACAAGACATGTCAGTGGGCAAGTTTGCATGGATTTATGGGCGATACACTTTGACGTTAGTGTAGCCTTGCTCGATTAAATACAATGCCTGCAATTTACTCATCACCCCACGCTCACAATACAGCAAATAGGTTTTTTGCTTATCGAGATCGGCAAATTGAGTCGCTAACTTGAAGAATGGGATACGTTTAATCTCAATACCTTCAATTTGCAACGGCTTGCTTTCCTCTTCTTCAGGGGCGCGAATATCAATGACCACTTGGTTGGTATCAATACTGGCGACCGTTTCAGTCTCAGTAATCCGAGTATCCATTTGTTCTGCGATCTCCCTGATATCAATAGTGACAGACTGGGCGATGATTTGATCGATCAAATCTTCAGAGAACTTCTTCTCTTCCGCTTCAACTTTAGCTAATACCGCTTTAACTGTTGGCTTTTGCGAAATCACGCCACAATATTCAGGCATCGACTTGGCAAAATCTTCGGTGCCGATTTTACGGCTCTCGTTGATAATGTCTTGTTTATCCATGGCGATCAGCGGACGTAAAATCAACAGCTCAGTACAGCGGTCAATCACGTTTAAGTTGGTCAGCGTTTGGCTCGATACTTGGCCTAAACTTTCACCGGTTACTAAGGCTTGAATGCCCATACGGTCGGCAATACGCGCCGCAGTGCGCATCATCATACGCTTGAGCACTACGCCCATTTGGCCATTATCGATACGCTCTAAAATCTCAGCGACCACAGGCTCAAAAGGTACAGAGATAAACTTCACCTTGTGGGATTCGCCGTAGGTTTTCCACAAATGGTAAGCCACTTGCTTCACGCCAATTTCATGCTGCGCGCCGCCCAGATTAAAGAAGCAATAATGGGTACGCGCCCCTTTTTTGATAAATTGATAGCTAGACACACCTGAGTCAAAACCACCAGAAATCAAAGACAACACATCTTCCTGTGTCGCCATTGGGAAACCGCCTAAGCCTTCAATACGCTTAGTGACCATGTAAAGATTATCGCGTTCAATTTCAAGGTTAACGGTAATATCGGGATTCTTTAAACGCACACCTAAAGCATCGGTAAACTGATTTAAGCCGCCGCCGACGTAACGCTCCACTTCGATAGAATTAAAATCGTGATCGCCAGTGCGCTTCACTCGCACGCAGAAGGTTTTACCCGCGAGTTGGTCACGGTAAACAGGCAAGACTTGCTGATAAATATCGTCCACAGATTCGAAGCTGTACTCATCCACTTGCACTACGTGGGCAATGCCAGGAATACACGCCAGACGCTCACCGAAGGCTTGTGCCAATTCAGGCTTATCCTTTGGCACCATTACCATAATGCGGTCCCACTGACGTTGAACTTTAGCGTCTTCGTCGACTTTTTTGAGCACATTACGTATGTTGGTTTCGAGCATTTTGGTGAAGCGCATCCTTACGGGTTTGCTCTTCATCATGATTTCTGGGTACAGCTTTACAATAAACTTCATGGGATTTCCGCGGGCAATTTTAAAACAGCAAAATTGGTTAAAAGAATAATCGGGGGATTATATACCCAAGCGACCTAAAAATGCGAGTTTCAGCGCGCATCGCAAACAGCCACACAAGCCACATTCATGGCGGATTAATGGCGTATTAGTGATTAAGTCACGGCGGGATTTTTAAGCGAATTCGGTTGGAATAATGTCACTAAACCTATTCACTCAGTTTGAATTGCCCTGATTAAAATGAGTGGTTTGAAATGAATTATTTGAGATAAGTCGTTGAGGTAAGGTTGAAGGAAGCTTAGGGATAACACACTCTCTGCGATTGGCGTAAAGCCCAAATGGATTCAAATCAACCACAGCGCTTTGATGCACAAAGCGTTAGTAAAAAATGAAAAGTCCACATTCGCCCAATAAAAAAGCCGCAACAGGATTGCAGCTTTAGATGCGGTGAGTACCAAGCTACCTAAGGCGAATTACCAACCTGAATCTCATCAGATTCCTTCGCTTTACCTTGCTCAATGGCAATTTCCACCCTGCGGTTACGGGCACGATTCTCCGGTGAATCGTTTGGCACTATCGGGTTATTAGACGCCATGCCCACCACTTTCATCCGTTTAGAATCAAAGCCTTTAACTTGCACTAACTCGTGGGCCACTGCTACTGCGCGCTTGCTGGATAAATCCCAGTTAGAGCTATAAAGCTCATCGCTGATTTGCATATCATCCGTGTAACCCGATACCGTAATAATCCCCGGCACATCTTTTAGCAGTTCGCCAACAGATCGCACTACAGGCTTAAATCGCGGTTGAAGGAAGCCCGAACCAGAGGCAAATGCACCCTTCTCACGGATACGGATAATAATCTGCTGACCTAAGGACTCAATTTCGATCGCACCATCGGTGATCTCTTTATTGAGCTCCTGCGCCATCTTCTTCACTTCTTGATTGATCTTATCCTGCGCCGCTGCCGCTTCGGCTTTAACCGCATCGGCCACTTCCTGCGCCGTTGCAGTGGCTTCACCACCACGCTGAGAACCACTTTGCTGCTGAACGCCGCCAGCACTGTCGTCTTCACCCGCTTGGTAATCCAATACAGGTTCCGTCATTTCATTGGTTTGCTGGTTGATAATTTCAATCGGCGTGGGATCGGGACGTCCTGGTCTAAATTCTAAGGCAATAACAGACGTCCCTTTCGGGATATCTTTGACTTCCACCTTATTTTGCACACCAAAGGCATACTTCATTGAGCCCGCGATCTGCTTAAACTTCATTACGTCCATTTCGGAAAATGACAATAACAACACGAAGAAACACATCAACAGCGACATCAAGTCAGCAAAGGTCGCCAACCACATCGGTGCTCCGGCCGGTGGACAGTTGCACTTAGCCTTAGCCATGGGCTACTCTCCGTCCGTTGTATCTATTTTGCGATTTTTCTCAGCCAGATAATTTTTCAAGAAGCCTTCAATCACCCGTGGGTTTTGTCCGTCTTGAATCGCCAATACCGCATCCATAATCAAATTACGGTTCAGCATTTCTTCACCCATCCTAAGCGTTAACTTATCCGCGATAGGAAGACAAACCATGTTAGCGACCATAGCGCCATATAAGGTTGTTAACAAGGCCACCGCCATCGAGGGGCCGATGGATTTAGGATCTGACATGTTTGACAGCATGGCCACAAGACCCACCAGCGTACCTATCATTCCCATTGCCGGACCTACGTCACCAAACGCTCTAAAAATGCCGATCCCAGTACGATGGCGCTCTTCGGTCAGCGCAATATCCTTCTCTAAGGCCGCGCGCACCACTTCACCATCGTGACCATCAACAAGCATGTCGACGGCTTTTTGCATAAAGCTGTTAGTAATCTGCGCTTCTTCTAAGGCTAAAAAACCGCCTTTACGGGCGGCATCAGCCATAGTCACGGACTGTTCAATCAAATCTTCTGGCTTATCAATCTTAAAAATAAACGCTTTGGCGGCGATTTTTACCGCACTAAAAAACTGTTTAAGATTGAACTTCATCATCACCACGAAGAAGGACCCACCGAAAACAATAAGAATCGAGGGTACATCAACGAAAATCATTAAACCGCCGCTGGTGGCCATTGCCCCGAGGATAAAACCAAAGGCACCCACAATTCCAATTACTGTTGCTAAATCCACAACGGCTCCTCAATTTTCGTAATAAACGACATAATACTTACCCTAGGTAAGCAATAACACTCAGTTGTTCCACTGAGTAAGATAATCCCACCGACACACATGCGAGCCTTGTCTATCCAGTTAAAAATTACCATACAAATGATGATACTATTGTCAGTTATCGGACACACACTAAGCAAGTTTAGCGACAATTTATATTTTCTGAAAAAATTTCAGTAACAAAGCGTGCTATTGAGCAAATATCTTTAGTCTGAATTTGACCCTAAAGCCGCCCTGATATACCTTGTGTCCGCTAAATCAAAGGAAGCATAAACGTGGCGAAGAAACCCGAAAATCTCAGTTTTGAAGAATCCCTTGGCGAACTCGAGCGCATTGTTGCCGATCTAGAACAAGGCGATATCTCCCTCGATGACGCGTTAAAACAATTTGAACGTGGCATCAATCTGGTTCGAAATAGCCAAGCAAAACTCGAACAAGCCCAACAAAAAGTGGCCATTTTACTGAAACAAGATGAAAATGCGCCCCTATCCCCCTATGCCGTTGAGGGCGAATAAGCGTGTTAGTCAGTGCCATTCAAGAATATCAACAACGGGTTGATAATCAATTAAAACAGCGTTTTAGTACGCTTGAAGATACTGCTCCCCAATTAAAAGCCGCCATGACTTACGGCGCCTTATTGGGTGGCAAACGCATTCGACCTTTCCTTGTCTACAGTGTCGGACGTATGTTTGGGGTCGAGCTCGAAAAATTAGATGCTTGCGCCGCAGCCATTGAATGTATCCATGCTTATTCATTGATCCACGACGATTTACCCGCCATGGATGATGATGAACTGCGCCGTGGTCAGCCCACAGTGCATATCGCTTTTGATGAAGCGACCGCCATTTTAGCGGGGGATGCACTGCAGACCTTAGCCTTTGAAATTGTCACCGAAGCGGTCCCTGGGATCAGCAGCGAGCAACATATCGCTATGGTCAGAGTATTGGCAAAAGCCTCAGGTTATCGTGGCATGTGTGGCGGCCAAGCGATAGACTTAGCCTCAACAGATAAACATATTGATCTTAAAGCATTAACTCAGTTACATAATATGAAAACGGGCGCCCTTATCAGCTGCGCCGTTGAGTTAGCGTTAATCGCCGCAAACGCGCCAAAAAGTCAGTATGCTGCTATGATGGATTTTGCCCATGCGGTCGGACTCGCCTTTCAAGTACAAGACGATATCCTTGACATCGTAGCCACCACCGAAGAACTCGGTAAGCCGCAAGGCTCTGATACTGAATCGAATAAGAGTACGTTTCCACAACTACTTGGACTACAAGGTGCACAAGACACCGCCAAACAACTGATCCAAGAGGCACTATCAGCGCTGGCTAAATTGCCATACAATAGCCAGTTAATTGCAGACTTCGCCCGCTATATCATTGAGCGAAGAATATAATAAGAGTCGAAGTATCTCGCTATGAGTTTGGACATTTCTCAGTTTCCCGTGTTGGCGCAGGCCAACACCCCTAATGAACTCCGCCAGCTTCCTCAGGCACTTTTACCACAAGTAGCCGACGAACTGCGCGAGTTCCTTCTTAAGTCTGTTGGCATATCCAGCGGACATTTTGCCTCTGGGCTCGGCACAGTGGAACTCACTGTTGCGTTGCACTATGTCTACAACACCCCTTTTGATCGGCTAATTTGGGATGTGGGCCATCAGGCTTATCCCCACAAAATTCTCACGGGTCGTCGCGACAAGATGCACACCATTCGCCAAAAAGATGGCTTGCATCCTTTCCCATGGCGTGAAGAAAGTGAATACGACACTTTCAGCGTTGGGCATTCAGGCACGTCTATCAGCGCCGCACTGGCGATGGCGATTGCCGCAGAAAAAGAACAAGCGGGTCGTAAAGTCGTTGCCGTGATCGGTGATGGCGCCATGACTGGTGGTATGGTGTTTGAAGCCATGAACCACGCAGGCGACTTACACAATGACATGCTCGTGGTACTGAACGACAACGAAATGTCGATCTCTGAAAATGTCGGCGCCCTCAATAACCATTTAGCCCAACTGATGTCAGGCCGTTTCTACACTACGCTGCGCGAAGGCGGCAAGAAAGTATTGAAAGGCATGCCCGTCATCAAAGAAATGGCCAAACGCACTGAGGAACACCTCAAAGGCATGGTCGTTCCTGGCACCCTGTTTGAAGAGTTAGGTTTCAACTATATCGGTCCTATCGACGGCCACGATGTTGATGCTCTGGTCGAGACCATGCGTAATATGCGCAATCTTAAAGGTCCACAGGTGCTGCACATCATGACGAAGAAAGGTCGTGGTTATGAACCTGCTGAAAAAGATCCTATCGGTTGGCATGCCGTACCTAAGTTTGACCCGTCGCTGTTTAAAAAGCCGGCCACCAAACCCGGTTTACCGACCTTTTCCCAAGTCTTCGGCAAATGGTTGTGCGACATTGCCGAGCAAGATGAGAAAGTATTAGCCATAACTCCTGCGATGCGCGAAGGCTCGGGTATGGTTGAGTTTTCCCAGCGTTTCCCGAAACAATATTTCGATGCGGCGATTGCCGAGCAGCATGCAGTGACTTTAGCCGCAGGTTTTGCCTGTGAAGGCTTTAAGCCTGTGGTGGCGATTTACTCGACCTTCCTGCAACGCGCCTACGATCAACTTATTCATGATGTGGCGCTACAGCAATTACCGGTATTGTTCGCTATCGATCGCGGCGGTATTGTCGGTGCCGATGGTCCAACTCACCAAGGTGCATTCGATTTAAGCTTTATGCGTTGCATCCCCAACATGGTGATCATGGCGCCGTCGGACGAAAATGAATGTCGTCAAATGCTCTACACAGGCTATTGCTATGATGCAGGCCCAAGTGCAGTGCGTTATCCAAGGGGCTGTGCCACGGGAGCGACGCAAGTCGAAGCGATGACGGCATTACCGATTGGTAAAGGCGTGATTAAACGTGTGGGCAAACGCATTGCCATTCTCAACTTTGGCACCTTGTTAGCCTCGGCGTTAACCGCTGCCGAAAGCTTAGATGCAACGGTAGTCGATATGCGCTTTGTAAAACCGCTCGATGTTGATTTAGTCAAAGAGATGGCGCAAACCCACGAAGTGCTCGTCACTGTGGAAGAAAATGCCATCATGGGCGGCGCAGGTGCTGGCGTGCTTGAACAGCTTCAAAAGCTGCGAATGCCCAAGGACGTGCTTCAGATTGGTTTGCCTGATGAATTTATCAAACATGGCTCACCCGAGGAAGTTACCCATGACTTGCAACTGGATGCCGAAGGCATACTGGCGCAAATCAATGCTTATCTAGCGCAATAAGTGATTCAATAGATGGCGTAAGAGCGAGAACTCGGTCAAGTACTGCTGACCGATTCTGTTTGCCGATTCAGATTTCGCCCATAAAAAAAGGACTGCAATTGCAGTCCTTTTTTGTTGCTGTCTGTTAGAACAGCGGCTGTTCCAATAAAGCTTAAGCTTCGATATCTATCGTTGCGCTTTCTTGGTTAGGGCCACCCTGTGACACCATTACCATAGCAGGGCGCAGCAAGCGACTGTTCAGCTCATAACCCTTTTGCATCACCAACATCACAGTGTTCGCAGGGAACTCAGCACTTGGCTGCATGCCAATCGCTTGATGTTGATCTGGGTTAAATGACTGACCTTGTGGATCAATTTGCTTAACACCAAATTTAGCCACCGCAGTGAGTAAGCTTTTTTGAGTTAACTCAACACCTTGATAAATCGATTTAGTCGCTTCATCTTCTGGGTTAGTCCCCATCAATGCGCGCTCCATGTTATCAAGTACTGGCAAAAGTTCATTGGCGAACTTTTCCAAGGCAAACTTGTTCGCCTTTTCCACATCCATTGCGGCACGACGACGAATATTATCGACTTCGGCTGCAGCGCGGATGACTGAATCCTTCTGCTCTTCAACTTTCGCCAAAGCTTCAGCGAGTAACTGTTCCAGCTCTTCAATACGGAAATTGGCCTGGGTAAGCTCATCGATCAGACTTGCTTCTGCGGTAGATACTTCAGACTCTACACCCTCTTGGATCAGATCCTGTTCTGCTTTAATCGATTCGTTGCTCATTTTCACTCCAGCTAAAAATGCTTTGTTTCTGAAATACTCTGGGCATATTATGGGGATCAATTTTGACGTTTCAAGGCCTAAGGCCAGATCTAGCATAAATATGACCACAAAGTTTCATACTATCGGCCTTATCGGCAAACCTCATCACCAAGGGACCAACCAAACCTTAAAACGTCTGCATCATTGGCTGACAATGCAAGGCTTTGAAGTCTTAGTGGAAGAGCGTGTTGCTGCCGAACTAGGGCCCAATATCGAGGCGGTCGATTTACTAGAAATTGGCGCGCGCTGCGACTTAGCGATAGTCGTCGGTGGTGACGGTAACATGCTTGGCGCCGCTAGGGTATTAGCCCGCTTCGATTTAGGCGTGATTGGCGTTAACCGCGGCAATTTGGGCTTCTTAACCGACCTGCCGCCAGATGCCTTTGAAGAAGCACTCGCCAAAGTCCTCGACGGTGAGTTTGATACCGAGCACAGATTCTTACTCGAAGCCGAAGTCTATCGCCACGGTATGCTCAAGGCGAGCAATACCGCTGTCAACGAAGCCGTACTCCATCCGGGTAAAATTGCCCACATGATTGAGTTTGAGGTCTATATTGACGATCAGTTCATGTACAGTCAGCGTGCCGACGGCATGATAGTGTCAACGCCAACGGGTTCAACGGCTTATGCCCTCTCCGCTGGCGGCGCTATCCTGACGCCTAATCTGCAGGCCCTGATCTTAGTGCCTATGTTCCCGCACACTTTGTCGTGCCGCCCGATTGTCGTCGATGCCTGCAGCACCATTAAAATGGTGGTGTCACCGGACAATGGCGAGAACCTCGAAGTCAGCTGTGATGGCCACGTGCATTTAGCCGTGTTACCGGGCGATGAAATCATAGTGCGCCGTAGCTCAGAACGGTTACGTTTGATCCATCCAAAAGGGCACAATTATTTCCACGTGCTACGGACCAAATTAGGCTGGGGCAGCAAGTTGTTTTAAGCCAGCGCATATTTGTCCTATTCCCATTAATTATCGTTCCCCATAAAAGAGACGTCTCCCGTCTCTTTTTTATTCCTTCTATATCCCCAGAAAAAACGGCGGCTAAATACGAGAAGATCTCATTGAGATAATAGTGAGTGAACTACCCATTAGATTAAATAAACGAGCTGACATTCTCATCCATCGCATTTGCGAATTAATATCACTAACCAGTCTGATAAAAGTTCGCACAGCAGTCTTTCGCTTTATTACGTGAACTTTTTGCCTCAATTTAGCCCTGTACTCTCAATAATTCAGCTTAAGCTATTAGAAGCGGTGACTTTTAATTTCAATATTTGCGTTAGCCGCTCAATATCATCGACATTTAAGGCGCACTGTTCGCTCAAATAAACTGAAAGTAACTTAAATAACGGTTATTTAATTTCATATTAAAGTAAAATTAATTAAGTGACATGCATCACAAGAAAATTCCACCATTTAAAAAAGTGATCTGGATCACTATAAAAAACCACCTACCAACTGCAATATTAGTCAACTATAACAATAGCTTGAAATGTGCCAGCGTAACATCGCCAATTCAGCAGCATCACCCTATGCGACCTTAATCACACCTTAAAAATGTCTTAAAAAACCAATAACAGCCTATTAATGAAATAAATGGATCAGTTAATTGCAATAATGACCATCAACTTGAGTGATAACTCTAGTTTTAATAACTAAAATACCGATAACTTAAATTTAATATAATCGAAATAGATATACGCCTAGCCGTCTAAGTGATCACTGTCACAGATAGATAAATCCCCTGAGAGAAGTGTCCCGCAGCACTGTAAATTAGCATTTCATATAGCAGCCAAGATGATCTAGATCATATTAGTCAAGCCCACAATAGCGTCTAGTACACAACACAGAATGTCGAGACCATAACTCGTTGCAGTATTAACTGCTGATTTATCGGTCTGGGAAGTCGACATGAAGGCAGATGAAAAATTCTAATATCAATAATAAGACAGACCACTTTATGAAGAGGCAAGCATGACAATACTTCAACTCCTCGCCAGCTTGACGCCTGTGCTCAGTGTAATGCTATTCCTAGTATTACTCAGAATGCCCGCATCAAAGGCTATGCCCATTTCCATGCTAGTCACTGCGCTCGCCGCTGTGTTTATTTGGCAAATGGATACCACATTACTGGCGGCATCGGTCCTTGAAGGACTGCTCTCAGCCATCACACCTTTAACCATCATTTTTGGTGCTGTGTTCCTACTGAATACCCTGAAATATTCAGGTGCGATGGACACTATCCGCGCAGGTTTCACTAACATCAGCGCCGATGCCCGTGTGCAAGTGATCATCATCTGTTGGTTATTTGGTGCCTTTATCGAAGGCAGTGCAGGCTTTGGTACACCCGCCGCGATTGGCGCACCACTGCTCGTACTGCTTGGCGTGCCACCAGTTGCCGCAGCGGTTGTTGCTTTGATTGCCGACTCAGCCTGTGTGTCCTTCGGTGCGATTGGTCTACCTGTACTCTTTGGTATGGAGCAAGGCTTAACCCAAGGCGGCGTAAGCATGGCTGCGGCGCAAATTGCTGAACATGGCGGCACCTATGCTGACTTTGCGCAGTTTATTGCAATGCACATGATCACTATCGATTTAATCACAGGTTCGTTAATTCCATTAGTGATGGTATCGATTCTGACAGGCTTCTTTGGTCGCAATAAATCCTTCAAAGAAGGCTTAGCGATTTGGAAATTTGCGATTTTTGCAGGTCTTTCATTTACCGTTCCAGCGTGGATCATCAACTATGTTGCTGGCCCAGAATTCCCATCGGTTATCGGTTCTTTAATCGGTATGGCAATGGTGATCCCAGTCGCTCGCAAAGGCTACTTACTGCCTAAAGCCGCTTGGAATGATTTTGCCGAAAATGACAACCAAGAAACCGCCAAAGTGGAAACCACGGCTAAATTTTCCCAAATCGCCGCTTGGACACCTTACATCATCATGGCTGCGCTGTTAGTGCTGTCACGTACTGTTGCACCGCTAAAAGCCTGGTTATCTGGCTTTAACATCAGCTGGACAGGCTTAATGGGCACTGAACTTAAGGCGAGCTTCGCCACCTTATATGCGCCTGGTGCCTTCTTCGTTGCCGTGTGTATCTTAGGTTTCTTCCTATTCAAAATGAAAAGCCCTGCGATTAAGCAAACGGTCGGTGTGTCATGTAAATCCATGTTACCTACCATTATTTCATTAGGTGCTTCCGTGCCTATGGTGAAAATCTTCTTAAACTCAGGTGTGAATGGTGCGGGCTTAGCCTCTATGCCTGTCGCATTAGCAGATATGTTGGCAGGTTCCATGGGCGCAGTATGGGCTTGGATGGCGCCTATCGTCGGTATTTTTGGTGCCTTCCTATCGGGTTCAGCAACCTTCTCCAACATGATGTTCTCAGGCCTACAGTACAGTGTGGCTGACAATATCGGCATGAACCACGCTCTCGTCCTTGCCCTACAAGGCATAGGTGCGAACGCGGGTAACATGATGTGTGTGATGAACGTGGTTGCGGCTGCAACGGTAGTCGGTATGGCCGGTAGAGAGTCTGAAATCATCCGTAAAACCATGCCAGTCGCCATTGGTTATGCATTACTTGCGGGCACTATTGCTACCCTTTGGGGTGGTTTCTAAGCCCATTGCAAACTAAGGTCGCTGCGGCGGCCTTGGTCATTTTTAGCGTTAAGAGAGTAGCCTTATGTCAATTAATTATGACGTTGTATATAAAGACTTAATTAAACTGCTCGGCGAGTCCGCAGTATCCAATGATCCTGTTCGCCGCTTCGCTTGGTCTACCGACGCGAGTTATTTCCGCATAGTGCCAGAAATTGTTGTTCATGCTGATAATCTCGAGCAGGCAAAACACACCCTAGCCATTGCTCGCGCTCACAAGGTCCCAGTTACCTTTCGCGCTGCTGGCACAAGTTTATCGGGCCAAGCCATTGGCGATGGTATATTGCTGATCTTAGGCCACGATGGTTTTAGAACCATAGAAGTCAGCCCAGACAGCAACAAGATCACCCTTGGCGCGGCCGTGATAGGCTCCGATGCCAACGCTGCACTTAAACCATTGAATAAAAAGATAGGCCCAGATCCAGCCACATTAACCTCGGCCATGGTCGGCGGGATTGTGTCCAACAACGCTTCAGGCATGTGCTGCGGCACGGCTCAAAACAGCTATCAAACCATAGCATCAGTCAAACTCTTGTTTGCCGATGGCACTGAATTAGACACAGGCTGCGACAAATCCAAAGCGGCCTTTACCCAATCCCATGGCGAATTATTAGACTCGTTGACTGCGTTAGCAAAACTGACCCGCAGCAATGAAGTCCTCGCCCAGCGCATTCGTAAAAAATATTCCATCAAGAACACCACAGGTTACAGCATCAACTCACTGGTAGATTTCGAAGATCCCTTCGAGTTGATTAACCACTTGATTGTCGGCGCAGAAGGCACTTTAGCCTTTGTGGAAGAAGTCACTTACCACACAGTTGATGAAGCTCAATTTAAAGCCTCCGCTATGGCAGTATTCTTTAACATGGTGGATGCCGCGAGTGCGATTCCGCCGATTATTGGTGACAGTGTTGCCGCCGCCGAATTACTCGACTGGGCATCCATCAAAGCCGTGACTGGCAAAAAAGGCATGCCAGATTGGTTGAGCACATTACCTGAAGGCGCTGCAATTCTACTGATTGAATCCCGCGCTAACGATGCGCAAACCTTAGAAACCTACACCCAAGATATAATTGCCAAACTGTCACACCTTAAAACTGAACGCCCCATTACCTTCAGTAGCGATGCCAGTGTTTACAGCAAATACTGGGCAATGCGCTCTGGCTTATTCCCAATTATTGGCGGCGAACGTCCTAAGGGCAGCTCAGTTATTATCGAAGACGTAGCCTTTAACGTTGAACATTTAGCCGAAGCGGCGGCGGATTTAACCGCATTATTCAACAAGCATGGCTACCCAGAAGGGGTGATTTACGGCCATGCATTAGCGGGTAACTTCCACTTTATCATCACGCCGACCTTTGCATCGCAAGCCGATATCGAACGTTTCCAAGGCTTTATGCAAGATGTCGCCGAAATGGTGATCCACAAGTACGACGGTTCAATGAAAGCCGAGCACGGCACGGGACGCGCGGTAGCGCCCTTTGTAGAAATGGAATGGGGCGCCGATGCCTACACCTTGATGAAACGCATCAAGCACATTTTCGATCCCGAAGGCATGCTTAACCCTGGCGTTATCTTGAACGATGACAGCACAGTGCATGTGAAAAATATTAAGCCCTGCCCTGTGGTCGATGATTTTGTCGATAAGTGTATCGAATGTGGATTCTGCGAAAAAACCTGTCCAACATCGGCACTTAACTTCTCGCCGCGTCAACGTATTGCCACTTTGCGTGAAATCGAGCGCTTAGAGCAGTCTGGCGATAAAGCCGCCGCAGCCGAAATGCGCGCCGCCGCTAAATACGATGTGGTTGATACCTGCGCCGCGTGTCAGCTTTGTACTATTGCGTGTCCTGTGGATAACAGCATGGGCCAACTGGTGCGTAAACTGCGCACGCCGTACATCAGTACCACTGAACAGAAAGTATTAGATTTCCAAGCCAAACATTTTGGCGCGGTTAACCAAGTGATCAGCTCTGGTTTTGACATGCTCGGCGTGATCCACAAGATCACTGGCGATGGCATCACCAGTGCGCTGATGAAAACCGGCCGCCTGATTTCGAAAGAAGTGCCCTATTGGAATCCTGATTTCCCGAAAGGCGGCAAGCTGCCAAAACCATCACCTGCAAAAGTAGGCCAAGAAACGGTGGTCTACTTCCCAGCCTGTGGTGGCAGAACCTTTGGCCCAACGCCAAAAGATCCCGATAACCGCACTTTGCCAGAAGTAGTCGTGACGCTACTGGAACGCGCGGGTTATAACGTGATTACACCTGAGAAAACCCGCGATTTATGCTGCGGCCAGATGTGGGAATCTAAGGGAGACTTTAAAAACGCCGATGCCAAACGCCAAGAGCTTATCGATGCGGTGAGCAAAATGACCAATGGCGGCAAGCTGCCTGTGGTCGTCGATGCGCTGTCTTGTACTTACCGGACTTTGTCGGGTAATCCAAAAGTGCAGATTATCGACTTAGTTGAGTTTATGCATGACAACCTGCTGACTAAGCTCAACATCAGCAAAAAAGTCAATGTGGCACTGCACTTAGGTTGTAGCGCACGCAAGATGAAACTTGAGCCTAAAATGCAAGCAATTGCCGATGCCTGCTCTGCGCAAGTGCTCAAACCTGCGGGAATTGACTGCTGCGGTTACGCGGGTGAAAAAGGCTTGTATAAGCCTGAAATCAACGCCAGCGCGCTGCGTAATATCAAAAAGCTCATTCCTGTCGAGATTAAGGAAGGCTATTACGCCAACCGTATGTGTGAAGTCGGCCTCACTCAGCACAGTGGCATTTCCTATCGCCACTTAGCTTATCTGCTCGAAGAGTGCAGCCGCTAATCTGGTATGACAGTAGTAAACAACGGGGCGATATTTAGCCCCGTTTGTTTATATAAGCGAACTATTCTCATTTATTCATTTTTTAATATTATCGATAAATCTAAAACGGAATAAATACATTTTTAAACCAACATAATCAGTAAGTTAAAATATTCTCATTTTTGCAAAAATCTACAAGTTCATTTACTAAATTAGGGCTACTTATTCCGCATAGATAGGCCTATATTTGATCAACTACCTTAGCATTTGTGTGGACTTTGGGGTCGCACAGCAAGGCAATGTCGTTCACTAACAAGAAAGAGAAAACACAATGAAAATCGCCCTTTTCATCCCGTGTCTAGTCAATCAAATGATGCCAGAGGTTGCCATTGCCACCTTGGAATTATTAGAGAAACTCGGGCACCAAGTGATTCTACCCGCGGGTCAAACATGCTGTGGCCAGCCGATGACAAACTCAGGTTGCTTCGATGCAGCGCGCAGCACCACCCTTAAATTGCTCAACGCCTTTAAGGGAGTGGAATGCGACGCTATTGTTTGCCCTGCCGCCTCTTGCTTAGTGGCCGCCAAAGAAAACTTCCACGAGTTTGATAGCAGCCCAGAAGCACAAGCTGTGATCAACAAACTCTATGAACTGACTGAGTTTTTACACGATATCGCGCCGATCCCCGCCTTTACCAAGCCCTTCGCGCACAAAATCAGCCTGCAACTGAGTTGCCATGGTATTCGCATGTTGAACCTCGCCACCCCGAGTGAGCAAATGGGGCCAAGATTCAACAAAGTCGAAGCTGTGCTCGCCAATATTACTGGCATAGACATAGTGTATCCCGACCGCCGTGACGAATGCTGTGGCTTTGGTGGCACCTTCGCCGTCGATGAAGGCGCAGTGTCGGCCAAAATGGGCAAAGACAAGGCCCAAGCCCATGCTGCAACCGGTGCTGAATATGTGGTGGGTTTTGATCCCTCATGCCTATTGCACCTCGATGGCATGATCCGCAGACAGCAATTGCCGATTGAAATTCGCCACATAGCGCAAGTGCTGAACGCCGCGCTCTAGGAGACTCACCATGGCTTACAATCATAATCACGGGGCTCAAGGCTCACAGGTCCATGCCCATAAAGCAGATATTTTTTGCCGCGACGAAACCCGTGTCGACTGGCATTCAAAAGCCCTGTGGATGCTCAGAGAAAAACGCGACCGCGCCGCGGGTAGCATCCCAGAATGGGAACAACTGCGTCAGTTAGGCTCAGAAATTAAGCTGCACACACTAACCCATCTTGCTCAATATCTTGAAACCTTTGAACAAAACTGTATCGCCAACGGCATACAAGTCCATTGGGCCAAAGATGGCGCCGAGCACAATCGCATCGTGCATGACATTTTATCCCGCCATAAAGTCAAAAAATTGGTGAAGTCTAAGTCTATGCTGACCGAGGAATGCCACCTCAATCCGTACTTAGAACAGCGCGGCATTGAAGTCATAGATACCGACTTAGGTGAGCGGATTATTCAGCTCGCCAAAATGCCACCATCACACATAGTTGTGCCCGCGATCCATATGAAGAAAGAAGAAGTCGGCGACCTCTTCCATGAGAAAATCGGCACTAAAGCGGGGGGGTCCGATCCCTTGTATTTAACCCGCGCCGCCCGTGCCCACCTGCGTGAACAGTTCCTTAGCGCCGATGCCGCGATGACAGGCGTGAACATGGCGATTGCCGATAAAGGCGCCGTGGTGGTTTGCACCAACGAAGGCAACGCCGACATGGGCGCTAACCTGCCTAAGTTGCAGTTGCATTCAATGGGTATCGACAAAGTGGTGCCCGATATCGATAGCGCAGCCGTCTTGCTACGCACACTGGCGCGCAACGCCACAGGCCAACCAGTTACGACTTACAGCGCCTTTTACCGTGGCCCACAGCCCGAAGGTGAGATGCATATTATTATCGTCGACAATGGCCGCACTGAGATGCTTAAGGATAAAATCCTTGCAGAATCATTGAAGTGTATCCGTTGTGGTGGTTGCCTCAATACCTGTCCTGTGTATCGTCGATCTGGCGGTTACAGCTATAACTACACCATTCCGGGCCCAATTGGCATCGCTGTGGGCGCTAAGATTGATGACACTAACTCGATTGCTTGGGCCTGTACCTTGTGTGGCAGCTGTACCTATATCTGCCCGACTAAAGTGCCGCTCGATAAGATTATTTTCCACCACAGACGCCTTAAGGCCGAAGCTGGAAAACTCCCCTATGGCAAAAACAGTTACATGCCATTAGTGGGTAAATTTATGGCAAGCGAAACCATGCTGAACTGCTCTATGAGTGTGGCGAGAACTGCGCTGCGCATTCTACCGGGTAGTCTGTTAAAACCCTTTAGCGGTGCATGGGGTAAATACCGTGAACTGCCCGTCGCCCCGAACTCCAGCTTCGAAGCTTGGTTTAAGAAACACAGGAGCCTATAAGATGTCTAGTAAACTTGAAATTCTCAATGCGCTCAAACTGTCGGCCTTAACAAATCATCCTATGCCAAGCATAGATGTGACGCCAAGGGTCGAAAATCTCGTCGGCCAGTTCGAGACCAACCTCAATACTGTCGCGGGTACGCTGCATAAAGAAGGTGGCTTAGTCGCCCTGCAAGCCAAAGTCGATGAACATATCGCCCAAGGGTTACAGGTCATCTCCCTTGTAGAGGGTGTCACGGCAAACCGTGAAATGCCACCCACTGCCCACGAGCTCAAAAACATAGATTATGCAGTGATCCCAGGTGACATTGGCGTTGCCGAAAACGGTGCCATTTGGGTGAACAATAAGAATCTAGGCCACAGAGTCACGCCTTTTATCTGTGAAAACCTGATCTTAGCCCTGCCAGCGAATAAGATTGTGCCGACCCTACATCAGGCAGCTAAAGAAATCACGTTAGCCTCAGGTGAGTTCGGGGTGTTTATCGCGGGTCCATCAAAAACCGCCGATATCGAACAAGCCCTCGTCGTCGGTGCCCACGGCGCCTGCAGCTTGAACGTGTATTTGCTCTGATTCCTATAGATTTAATGTAACCAAGAAAATTCAAGGGTTACAGGACAATCGAACACGAAAGCCGCCTTCATTAGCGGCTTTCTTATTGAGACTTCGCTGAATGATATTTGAGTTGTAGGCTGATAAACCACTAACACAGCTTACCAATTAACGTTTATTGACAAGCAGTTTACAGGCTTGACATGGCATTCACTCACCGACTCGGTGAATAGAAACCTAGGGCCTCGAACGACAAGCTTATCAACGAGAGCCATGGTCGTTCTCATGCATCCCTGCATTGCACGACATTCAGGCGGCCTGCCTATCAGATGGCAAACTGGCCGTTAAACACGGATGTTGTTCAAGTCAATCCGTGGATGCAGGGCCGCTCCATCCTGCTCTTTGATGAACGGCGCCATCTCTGATATTTATCTGTGTACGTTAGTGACGCTTAAATATAAACCCAACATTAAGATATTGATTTAAAATGTGATATTACTACATTCTAAGGCAATCGTTAGTGATAAGCAGGGGATCTTTATCAAGTCGCTTTAACCACGTGCGATAGCGCACATACTGAGGATACCTTGGTAGTCTCCTCGACTCGGTTGGCTGTATTCTCGACTACGTCTATTAGGCATTTATAGTAAAGGTGAGTAAATGAACGAAGTATTACTACAAATAAAGGCGCTCACCAATGGTGATCCTTTGTTGACGGCTGTCACTGTTGGAGTATTAACATTAACGTTAATTGGACTCGTAGGCTATATGATAAAAGATGTCCCCGCGAAGCTGTTAAGTTGGCTCAGTAGTCTGCTGTTTGTGCGGCTCACTATAGACGATAGCCATCAGGCGCGCACAGAGGTATTCAATAAACTGTCCTTTTTGATCAGTAATACTACCATTCCGTTTTTTTCACGCTCTATCTCTGAGGCTGTGTACTATGACTATAGTGTGAGTTACGACGGGCGTGTCAGTGTTAAGTCTATCGGCTACGGTATGCACCTGTTTAAATACGGTGGTTGTTTCATGTTGGCTACCCGCTCTAAGGTCGATAGTACGATGGCATACGATACTATTACTGTAAGTGCACCATGGTGGGCAAAAGATAAACTACATAGTTTTTTAGAAGATACTCGTGGAGACATCTCTACTGAGCCGAAAGTTAATATTTTCGAAGAAACCGAATGGTGTCGCTATGGCATATTGAAATCATCGGGTTTTAGTGAATTAGTGCTAGATGAAGGGTTTAAGCAGGAGTTGATGGGGGAAGTTGATAACTTCGCAAGTAGGGGGGAATCGGTTGTAAGTAAGCTAACCATACTGTTACATGGAAAAACGGGTACGGGTAAGACGGGTATAGCGAGGGCGTTAGCTGTTGAGTATCATCGCGATCTATACATATTGAATCTATCGACTGTAAATGATGCCACTATTCATAAGGCTATTAGAAAAGTACCGCCCGGAGCTATGTTGTTAATCGAGGACTGTGACTGTGTAAAGGCTACGGTATCACGAACTGCTGAAAGCAATGCAGATAACCCACCACTCACTTTAGGTGGCGTTCTAAACGCGTTAGACGGAATCATTCCTCTTGATGACTGCCTTGTAATAATGACCACAAATCATCCTGATAATCTTGACCCAGCGTTGATACGTAAAGGTCGTGTAGATGTCAGTATTGAAGTACCACTTATTAGTGCAAAACAAGTTAATGAAGACTACTTTGAACGTTTTGGCGCAGTTCTTAATAGAACTGAGCCATTGTTAGGTTGTGAAGTCTATGAACTCCATCGCAGAGCGAACTTAAGATATGGTGTGTGTTGTAAGCCAGTGTAACCCTCTTCCTCTGTAATAGACGAGAGTGTCTTCAACACTTATCTGAGTTCTGCGAGGGTGCGGCCTCATTTTGAGGGGCGCTTAGAAAACCATATCGATCTGTGAAATTAACCTGACACAGAATTATGTACAGCCTCTACAAACCTCCTTGTTTAATGCTTAACCCAAGCATAGTCGGAGGTTAACAACTGCGCTATTAAGCGCTGGGTTTCACTGTATTCTTTTTCCATAGATAAATTTATTTATGCAAATAAAATCCAAACTTTTCAAGATATTGTCTATTACGTATTTTTATTTTTTCTATATATTCATTTGTTTTATCTTCCCCCATATCTAGACAAGATAAAAACTCAACCACATCGCCTTCTATTAATGGATATCCCCCCTTTGATTCTATTGCATTTCTAATTATCTTTTCTCCAAGCAACTTATCACCAACACAGTAATGCAACAGGCCTAAATTCAACTGACTATAAACACCAGAAACTGATGATGGAAATAAACTTAACAGTTTAATAAAATCATTTTGTATTTTTACATCATCAAAGTCTTTTACTCTTTGGGTAATATAATCAGCCACCTCATTTATCAATGTATCCTCATCTTTTTTAGGCGATAATAATTCAGAATTTACATTATATGAAATTAGTCCACTACGTCCTCCTCCAAGGTCCCATCCATCAAAAACCCAAAACGTTAGTGGTTCACTAGGGTAAGAAAAATGAATCAACGGGCAAAACCAAGTACAAACTAAAATACCTGCGCGAGCTTTGATAAGAAAAACACCTTTCAAAAGTTCGTCATCTGAGCTCTCTGAAACAAATATTTTTGCCAATTTAAACTTAGAAACAAAAAATAAACCACTTAAATTATCAGAAAGCTTGGAGTAAAAATTTTTATTCATATACGCCTCGTTAAAAGATTATTAATTACCTTGTACCAAAACAAAAATATGGCTATCAATTTTAGACCAAAAACATAATGCACTTTTGGTTTGTCTACACTTGTACGAGCTAAAATAGCTTAAACTAGAGCCATTAAAAAATTGGTGTATTTAAGACATGCTAACAAAAAAAATCTGGCCATCCATTTTAGATCAACAACATAATGCACTTTCAGTTTGCCTACAACTTGTACGAGCAAAAATTGCTTAAATTAGAGTCATTAAAAGTTGAAGGGCTAAAGCTGATGCATAAAAATGAGCTAACTCATTAAAAAACGGGTGTATTTTAGACATGCCCACCCAATAAAACAAATGGGCAGTGATTGGTTTGGATAAGCAAGGTTACAGTGAGTTGCAGGACATGACATCCCATTTTTAAGCTAGGCCAGTCAATAATTGATTTTTTACTTTTTATAAGGGAACGACCAAGTGTTCTTGGGCGTTTTTATATTTGGATTAACCAATCGCAATGCATCGTATAGTTCGCTTCGCTTATATGGATAGTTGGGACTCAATAAAACTGATGAACCATTATTCATTTTCACTGAAATGAGGCTAGCGTTTGCGCCTATATCTGTACTGTGTTCAATTTCAATAATGTCTTGCGGATTGACGCTGAACGTCCATTCTTTAAAAGTAGGATGAAATGAGCTCAACTCAGAATTTGTAAGCTTGATATAAAATTTTGCCGGATGAGTAAGTAACCATGCTGCTAGCAACAATAGTACAAGCTCTGAGCCCACAACAATATATTTTATATAAAACAAGAATTCGTCATAAAAAGGCTCATTTTTTGAAATCAACATCCAAATAAGCCAAAGGATAAGCGGCAAAAATAGCATATTGAAAACGAGCACTTTGGCTTGTTGTTTTCGGCTTCTTTCGTAATAGAAAAATGTGCGTTCGATATGCATACATTTAACGCCCAGATTTAGCACGAAAAGCTGCGCGGCGGGTTGACGTTGCAGCCGGCACTTTTTGCTGGCGATAACATTTGTTTGTTATGTATCCG
Source organism: Shewanella sp. SACH (assembly GCF_001887095.2). Taxonomy (NCBI): domain Bacteria; kingdom Pseudomonadati; phylum Pseudomonadota; class Gammaproteobacteria; order Alteromonadales; family Shewanellaceae; genus Shewanella; species Shewanella sp. SACH. The sequence continues at coordinate 312,067 of NZ_MPDG02000001.1, read as the reverse complement.
ATGATTCATTAAACAATAACTTATTTGAAAATGGATCTGTCACAGTGAAACACCTCGCCCCCCAAGTTGCCTCTTCAATGCTTGGCTTATTATATTTGTATGGCATTGCAGTAATTTGTGTAAAAAGTTTATCTAGGTTGCTGACATTCACGAAAACCTTACTGCCAGGCGTGCAGTCACCGGAATGTTCACTTAGGTGTAAAACAAAATTGCCAAGCGACACTTGCATATAAATAGGGTAACCCTCTTCAAAACGATGTTCCCAATCTAACTCCATGCCAAGAAAACCAAGATAAAACTCTTTGGCTTTATCTTCATCAAAAATCCGCATAATTGGGATAGCCTGAAACTCCATGTCAACAACTCCATCACTGATAAAACCAAACAACTGACTATTCTAAATCGACAACATAATGCACTTTAGGGTTACCTACAACACGCTCAGATTAAAATGGCTTATTAAACGAGCGCTTTGGTAAATTGCGGATATAAAAAATGGCAGCGAAAAAGACTTGCGCTGCCATTTCGATGAAAAAAGCTCAGTCGATGTTTCTACAACAATCCGTTACATAAAGGCTTTAGTGAACGCTTCCTTCGACTGGCGAATGTAGTTACGGGCGCTTTGGGCGTGTTGCTCCCATACGGCGCGATCGCTTGGGTCGGTGAAGGGGTTTTGTTCAGTGGCAATCGAACGTTCAAATTTATCGTAGAAGGTTAGCATGGCCGAGGTGATCTGGTTAAAACGCTCCTTGAATTCTTGAAATTCATCAATTTTTTCAGTAGTTTTAATCATGTACTGCACCAGTTCAGCATTGCTATTCGAAGCCAATAAAGCTTCGGCTTTGGCGCTGATATTGGCACTCGCCTCAGTAATCACAAGTGCTCGAGTCTGCTCATCTTTACTCATCACTCGGCTGTAGTTTTCAGGTGTGCGAGCAATGCCAGCATGCTGTAAATAGCCGCGTAGATGCTTATCGAGATCCTTACGGAACGTATCTAAGTTCTTCTGCATGCTGACTAAATCATTGTCTAGTGCCGTGACTTGTTGCAGCTCTTTTTCGATTTCAGACATAAAGCGTTCGGCCTGCTGATAAATTTTCAGGCCATTTTCTTCGGCAAACTTTTTATCGCTACGGCTCAAGTCGCTGTTGTCATAATTAGAGCGATCGAAGGTCGCGGCCAAGAATGATTTAAAAGGTTCGGCAAAGGCGGAATAAGCACCGGCACTGACCACATTTAAGGTCGCTGTGGCCAAGTCGCCAAAGGGTTTCACCATAGAGCCTAAGCGTGCCTGCTGGATAGGTGATGCCACACGTTTAGTGTCGGATAGCACCGACCTAAAGGTGTTATATCCCATAGGGTTAGACATCTTGTTGCGCTCAGATGTTGCCAACACAAAGGTGATACTGGAATAGATGGCATTCGAGTATTCGAGGTATTGTCTTTGGCTCTCAAGCTGGGCGGCGTAATTTTTACCTAAAGTGCGGAACGACTCAGACTGCACTTCGTAGTTCTTGTCAGCTTTAAGCTTATCTAAAATCCCGCCGATAATTTTCTGCTCATTTTTTTGCAGGGCCATATCGAGGCGAATTTTATCTAAGCTCAAATCGTCCAGACTGATGGGGCCATTAATGGACTCAATGTCGAGGCGAATATACTGGCGGCTCGGATCGTCGATAGAGACTCTGTGTGCTAAATACTCGTTCGCACCCGGAGTGATATCGATTAAGGCAACATGCTGCCACTGGGCATCGAGCTTTAATACTGGTGAGGTTAATACATTGATTCGATACTGGGTTTGAGTATTTTGGGTTTTAACCCAAAACTCCAACAGACCCGCTTCAGAAATGGGGTACTTGCTGACTATGCTGCTATTACCTTCGGCACATAACAGCGCACTTTCACCACTGTGGGGTTCAGCGCCTTCAAATTGACAACCCATGATCCACGACCAAGGTTGAGATAAACGATTGCCTTCAAAGTCGCTGGCAAACACTAACTCATTCTCTTTGGCACTGGCATTAACAGTGGTTAACACGCCAAGCAACAGCATAGAAATGACTGCAGTGGTGCGCATAAGGGCCTCATAAAACATAAATTACTAAAATCAACGAGCGAGTCATTCGGCTCAATACCCAGTTATATCGACGATCAACTGACCCAAATTTCAAAGCGAATCTAGCTGGTTTTCTGAGGGTTATGACCTCGAAAAAACCGCCAGCTTGAAGGCGTCATTTTTGATAGCAGATTAAACCAGCGAAATGTATCAGAGGCCATCATCCCACGCTAGCCCTAAGTCATGTTTGGCGCAGAAAGATAGCAGTTGAATGGCAATCGGGGCCATAAATCGCCCCGATACTGAAAACAATAGTGAAATTAATGATGAAATCGATTATAAAATTGATTATGAAACTCAGGGAAAACTAACCACTTATGCCTCTGTTCATATATCTATTCTTACCGCTTGTCTGGCCGCTTATTTTGCCTTCCTTTGCCCTCTTCCCTCATCATCAGCGCACGCAAAAAAACAGCCAAAACCAAGACCCAAGCAAAACAGGATTATTGCAGCCGCACCTCGACTCGCTTCATGGCGTAGAACATCCATATCGTCAGAATAGTGCTACAGGTTGCGAGCGATACCCACACACCAATCACGCCAAACATCCAAGCGAAGCAGTAGATAATCGCCGCGATCAGGATAAGTTTCGCGCCCGTCAGCATAGAGGCTTGTTTCGAGCAATTAATCGCTTGGAAGAAACTCGCACCGACTAAGATTAAACCTTCCATTGGTAAGCCCCAGAAATACCAGCGCATCCCTTCAATCGCCACGGGCGTTAGGTTCTGATTATCGCCGGCAAACAAATACACTAACCATTCTGGGCGAGAATAAATCAGCGCTAAGCCCAAGGCAGCGGTGAGCAGTGTCATACCAAAGGCAATATTGCGTGCCTGCTTGACCCTATCGAAACGCCCAGCGCCCGCATTGAAGCTGTAAATGGGTTGTGTGCCGAGGGCGATACCTTCAAAAATCAAATAGAAGAATGCTTCTGTGTAACTGACTACGCCATAGGCTGCCACGTGTAAGGGGCCGCCCACCCACAAAAATGCCGTGTTGTGTAGGGTTAACACTATCGATAAATAAAGGTTCATCAAAAAGCTGGGTAAACCCACGCGGGCTATGTTCAAGCAATTGTCGAGCTTAAGCTTCATCTGCTCAAGGTCGATCCTCAACTGAGTCCGAGGACTGAAAAAATGCTGCAAACACAAAAGTCCAGTCACCGCCTGCGACATCATAGTCGCAATCGCAGCGCCCGCTAAACCAAAGGGGAAGACCACAATAAACAGCCAATCTAAGAAAGTGTTTAATACACCGCCCAAGATCAGTACCCAAGTTACCATAGATGGCCGACCATCATTACGCAGCAATGTGGTGAAGGTCATTGAAATAATAGGGAAATGACACAGAGCGAAATACCAGAACAGGTATTCGTTGGCGTTTTCGAGAATGTCCCCCTGCGCCCCGAGGGCGATCAAAATATCCCGCGAGAATATCCCACCCATGAGGGCAAAAATGGCCCCTGCCAATAAACACAAACTAAAGGCATTACCAAGTAATTTACGGGCCTTAGCCACATTGCCTTGACCAAGGTTGATCGACACTAATGCCGCGCTGCCCATGCCGATCATAGCGCCAATCGCATACAAAATAGCGCCGACTGGATAGGCTAACATCATCCCCGCCAGCCCTGTTTCACCCAAATAGTGGCCAACGAAGATGCCATCAATCGTCACATAGACGCCCGTCACCAACATAGAGGCGATGGTGGGTATGGTATAGCGCCAAAAAAGCTTCGCAATCGGCTCCTCGAGCAGGCTCATATCCGCAGGAGCATGATTAGATGTTATTGCTGTCATTAGCGTTTCTCACAAAAAAGGGGGCAAGAGTCGTATCTATTTAGAAAAATGATCGGGTGAACAAAAATGCGACAATGGATTGTACCTAAAATCAGCCGTAACTCAAAGCAAGTTAAGTATGAAGATGTAACCACAAAGATTAATTATCACAATGACTTAAGTGTACACAGTCCAATTCCAGTCAAATGACAAACCGAGCACAGTCCAATAACAGATGTAGGCTAACTCATCATTTTTTGCTACTTTTTTGGTGTTTAAGGCCGAATTAGGTAAAGTATCAGCTCAAGCAAGCCTATTCGCGTATTTTAGCAAGATGAAATGATTAACTATAAAAATTTAAGATATTGATAATTAATGGCTTAATTAATAATAAATTCAATAACAATAATAAGGGAAGGACATGAGTCAGAATAGTCCAAATGCAGGCAACGACCTGCGGGAAGTCAAACAGCTCGGTATGTGGGCCTCCATTACTAGCTTAGGTTATGTGTTTTGGCTGGTCGGCGGGATGGAGTTAGTCGAGCGTATCGCCTACTACGGCGTCAAAGCCAGTGCGGGGCTGTACGCTAAAGCGCCTGAGTCTGCGGGCGGCCTTGGCATCAGCCTAAGCGACTACGGCATTATTATTTCCCTCTGGGCGATCATGCAAACCTTTGTCCCAGTGTTCACCGGTGGCATGTCTGACCGCGTCGGCTACAAAGAAACCATCTTTGGCTCCACCATCATTAAAATATTTGGCTATCTGGTGATGGCATTCTTCCCCAGTTTTTGGGGTTTCCTTGCTGGCGCATTACTCCTTGCCATCGGCACAGGGATATTTAAACCGGGTATTCAAGGCACCTTAGTGCTGTCCACCAATCGCAATAATACCTCTATGGCTTGGGGCATTTTTTACCAAGTCGTCAACATTGGCGGTTTCCTCGGGCCGTTAGTGGCCGTACATATGCGCCAATTGTCGTGGGACAATGTGTTTTTCGCCTGCGCCGCGATTATCTCACTCAACTTCTTATTTTTACTGACTTATACAGAGCCAGGTAAAGCCGAGCGACTCGCACGTAACAAACAAATCAAGTCAGGTGAAGTCAAACAAGAAGCCCTGTGGCGTGATGCTTGGCGTGAGCTGAAAAAGCCGATTGTGATTTACTACATGTTGGTATTTTCAGGCTTTTGGTTCCTGTTCAATGCCCTATTCGATGTGTTGCCTATCCATATTTCCGAATGGGTCGATACCAGCGTAATAGTCACATCCCTTTTTGGCAGCGAAGGCACCAGTAACGGCATTCTGCAATTTTGGCTTGGCCTCAATAACGAAGGCACTAAGGTGATGCCCGAAGGCATGCTCAACCTTAATGCTGGCCTGATCATGACCTGCTGCTTTATCGTCGCCGCACTGACGGCTAAATACCGTATCACTACTGCTATGTTTATTGGTTGTTTGCTGAGTATTTTGGCCTTTGTGTTTATCGGCGCCTTCCATGCGGCTTGGTTTATCGTGCTCGCAATTGCGATGTTCTCCATTGGCGAAATGATGATTAGCCCGAAGAAAAATGAGTTTATGGGCAACATAGCGCCCGAAGGTAAAAAAGCCATGTACTTGGGCTTTGTGATGTTACCCCAAGGGATCGGCTGGGGATTAGAAGGCTACTTTGGCCCTAAACTCTATGAGATTTATGCATCGAAAGAATTGTTTTCGCGGGATTTATTGTTAGAGCGCGGCATGAACAGCACTGAGGTTAGCGCCATTCCCCAAGGTGAAGCCTTTACTACCTTGGTGAGCTACACAGGTGAAAGCGCCCAGGATCTCACCCAACTGCTGTACCACAGCCATAACATTGGCATGGCGTGGTACATCATCGCCGCCATAGGGACTATCTCAGCGGTGGGGATTTTTATCTATGGTAAGTGGTTACTCACACTGCAAAGAGCCCAGCAAGCCGCCTAAGCGGGACTCGCTAACCTCATTCGGGGTAAGGGCGATAAAGACAAGATAAGGGCTAGATAATGGCAAGGTGAGGAGCGATCTTCATCTTGCCTTGTCAGTATCAAAAAGGACGCGTCAGCAGATCAGGCGTAAATTGTTCAGGCGACAGCAATAAACCTAAGCTCTCGATTTGTGCATTCAAACGATTGAGATCTTGAGTCAGCGCTGGCAAGGTCAGCGTATTGTCATCGAGTTCATACACTTGTCTTAAACTCGTGTAATAAAACAGCAGTATAATCAAAGCATTCACATCATTTTGCGCCGCAGCGGCTTTAATCTTAATCAACTTGCGATAGATACGATTATGGAGCTGCTTTAATTGCCACACATAATAAATTTCACTAAAGAAGGGTTTATCCTTCAAGTTGTAAATCACTGCGCTACACAGACCCAGACTGAAAATCACCCCTAAGAGATTCAAATGGAAATTACCTGTAGGCTCACCCGGCACAGGCGTCGCACCAAACAGCGCAATCAACCCAGCTCCAAAAATCAGTGACAGCACGACTAAGCTAACAACTAAAATTACGATGAATAAATTCATGTTTTTACGGTACAAGGTTTTATCGATTTCCTGCAGCTTCATAACATCCCGCTCAAATAGGCCGCCTAGCGTTGGCGTATCAATCAATTAATGGCAGAGCATACCGCAATCCCCTTTATTCGGCCTTAACTGATTTAAACGCATAGCTAAAATACATTTCTCATCCTCACCCGCGAGCGATACAAATTGACACCTTTAGGTGTAACCAAACTGGCTGAAGGATAGGATGATGTATCAATTGAAGAACAACGGCTTAATGCCCTTGCGATTCAGCGTATGAAAAATAATCTTGCGTTTATCTCAAAACATTAAAATGTTAACGTGCGCCCCAATCAGGGTAAAATTTGCTAACCTTTACTTCAGTGAATGTCCTAACGATATCGCCGCTTTTACAAGATACCGTGCCTTAAGTTCCCGCATTCAAACCACACAAGGAATGCCATGATACTCAGCAAAGCCTTTGCACAAGTCGTCCTTTTGGCGCTCAGTAGCCTTTGCTTGACTGCGCAGGCCAAAGACCTGCTCGCGGTGGGTGCGAGTTTCAGCCAAATTTTCGAACTACAGCCCAATGGCGAATATACCGGCTTAGGTGTCGATATTTTAAATCGCTTCGCCCAGCAGCAAAGTGTGAACATTCACTATCAAATTACCCCTTGGCGCCGCGCCATTTCTATGGTCGAACGTGGCCAAGCGGATATTCTTATTGGTCCCTACGATACCCCAGAGCGTGAAGCAAACTTGGCTTTTGCTACGAAAGCGTTTTACCGCGATAACATGGTGTTCTATGCCCGTGTAGGCCATGAAACAGTATGGAATGGCGACTATGCCAGCATTAAAGGTCAACGGATTGGTAAGATGCAGGGTTGGAGTTATGGCCCGACTTTTAATGAACAAACTAAATCATTGAACATCAATGAATTTGTCGATATTAAAAGTGGGATAGAACGCCTCTCTCGGGGGGATTTAGATTTACTCGCCACAAACAGCCGTAATACCGATGCTGTGCTCGCCCAAATCAAAATCCCTAAGGCAATTACCCCAATCACGCCGATAATCGATGTTCAAGACGGTTTTATGGCATTTCCGAAACAGGCGAAATTTGATCCCTTAAGACATAGGTTTGACAGCTTTTTCGATGAGATGATCCAAAATGGCACCTTTACAACACTCGGCCAAAAATATCGCGTAACCTTGCCTTACTGAGCCTGCGCGATTGATCATGCACGACCGCTGCAACTTTATTAGCACCCGCCTAACCTATGCTCACATGTGTAATAAAGGGCGACGGGAAAGCCAGTTAACCGTTAGAAGCTAGCAGTTAGCAGTTAGCAAAGACAAGCGAGCAACTGCTGCTCTATCTCGTCCCAATTGACTTCGTCCACGGTAATCATCTCTAGTCTGGAATCTAAGCTGTCATCGAGTTCAACCACAGTAAACTCATGATCAATCCAGTTAAATCCAGCTATCCCCTCAGAGGTGATCATCACGGCCTTTAATCTCAGCAATACTTGCCCGACGTCTGATGACTGAGTGTGGCACTGAATAAACGCCATTAACTTATCAAAATCAAACTCTTGCCTTGGATCAAACACCCAGCCACAGCTAAAACAGCCTTCGCCTTGATTCTGCTTACGCACTATGCCGCGTGCATCAAATTCAAGTGCGACTTCGATTGCGCCTTCAGCAAAAAGACTTAGCTCACTCAAACGCGAACCACCCGTGCGGAACAAGCTAGGAGCAGTCGTTGTAAGATTACCTAGCTTAGGGACTATGCCACCATTACTGCTAATGTTGAGTGACACGCGCCTTGGTTGGTTTAAATAATCCAGCAGCGCGCTAGGTAAAGGTTGCTGGTTAGTGTGGCTCACCACAGGAATATCAGTGCGTTCGATATGGCTTAAATAGGTCTGTAACTCATAGAGTAACTTGGTATTTTCGGCATCATATAAATCTGACTTAGTCGCGATAATCACATCGGCCACTTGCAGCTGTTGGATGAAGTTTGCATGTTCGCGATAGCGGGGATCGTGGATTTTACGCGCGTCCACCAAACATAAAGTACTGCGCAGTGAAATCACATTCTGATAATGGGGCGCACTCAATACTTTAATGATTTCATTAGGATGCCCAAGCCCAGTCGGTTCTATCAGTAAGCGGTCAGGTTTCGCTTTCGCAATCAACTGATTGATCGCCACTTGCGTCGGTACGCCCGCGGCGCAGCACATACAGCCACCCGCCACCTCACGAATTTGTATGCCGTTATCGGAGGCGTTCAGTAACCCCGCATCAATGCCGACCTCACCAAACTCATTGACCAGCACAGCCCAAGTCTCATCCGCGGGTTTAGTCGCCAGCAATTGTTTAATCAAAGAGGTTTTACCTACGCCTAAAAAACCTGTGATGATATTGGTGGGAATCGCTTTGATAATCATAAGGAAACTCGCTCGAATAGAAAGCTTGGCGCTCGAGTGTAGAAGTATTGGCTTTGAAGCTCAACAAAAAGCGCATCGGTGAGGATGCGCTTTTAGAATGGCGACGGGCTATTTAACAAACTAGGCAACCGTCAAACAGCGAGGCTGACAGGCGCTTGGCGCTTATTAGCCTTGATTGTTGGGCTTAGCTTATTTTGACTTAACTTATTTAGACTTAACTTATTTTGACTTAACTTATTTTGACTTATTTGCGCGAGAGCCAAAACCTGACTTATTGCTCACCAAATTCGACTTAGGTTTAGTCGCATTAAACGGCTTACCTGAGCCCGAAGCTGGCTTAGCACGGCTAGAGGATTTCTCGCCACCTGCTTTGCTGTCCTGCGCTTTACCTTTAGCGTACTTGCCCTGACGAGACTGACCAATAGTGCGATCCTGCGGCGCCTTATGGCTCCACTTTCCAATCGGCTTAATCGGTGCCGCTGGCGCATCACGGTAGCGGGCAGGTAAAGGCGTGCCTTCTTCATAACCCGGTTGTACCGACACAGGCAGTTTTTGCTCAATCAAGGCTTCAATTTCAGCGAGCATTTCATCGTCTGAAGGTGACACGAACGAAATCGCGCGGCCGGTTAATCCTGCACGGCCTGTACGACCAATACGATGGATATAATCTTCGGCGAGGAAAGGTAATTCAAGGTTGATCACCATAGGCAAGGCATGAATGTCTAACCCACGTGCAGCCACATCGGTTGCCACCAGCACACGTAATTTACTGGCTTTAAACTCTTCTAACACCCGATTACGGGCGCCTTGAGTTTTATCACCATGGAACACGCCTGCGGCTATGCCATCAAGCTTTAATTCTTGCAATAAATGCTCGGCGCTTTCTTTCGTGCTGGCAAAAACCAACACTTGACGCCAATTGTTGCGGCCAACGAGTTCTGACAACAGCTCGGCTTTGCGACGTTTATCAACGCGATACACTTCCTGCACTACTGTAGATGCCGTTGTCGTATCGGCAACATTCACCCACTGAGGTTCATTCAGCATTTTCTCGGCAAGTTGTTTCACCGCATCGCTATACGTGGCTGAGAACAACATGGTTTGATGCTGAGGCGCAATTAAGCGTTTCACTTTTTCAATGTCGCGCACAAAGCCCATGTCTAACATGCGGTCGGCTTCGTCGATCACTAAGGTCGTGACGCTCGACAGATCTAACTGGAATTGGCCGATAATATCGAATAAACGACCTGGGGTTGCCACCAAAATATCAACGCCCTGCTCTACCCCTTTACGCTGGGGATTCATGTTGGCGCCGCCGTAAACCGCTAAGGTTTTCAGTGGCAGGAACTGGCTGTATTTCTGGATATTTTCGCAGACTTGAATCGCGAGTTCACGGGTGGGAGTCATCACCAACGCGCGTAAAATCGGTTTATCATTGCTGTCATTTGTTAAAGACTCAGCCGCCAGCTTTTCAAGTACAGGCAGAGCAAAGGAAGCCGTCTTACCTGTACCCGTTTGGGCGCAGGCCATAATGTCTTTGCCTTCAAAGGCAAGCGGGATCACTTTCTCTTGCACTTGAGTGAGTTGCTGATAGCCACACTCAGTTATCGCATTCAAAATAGGAGAAGATAAACCGAGTGTTTCAAATTTCATAGGGACTCTTTAGCTAAGTAGTAAAACTTTGATGCGAGGTGATACTCAATGCCCCAACGCGGGGCCGCGGAGTCTAGCAAAATCCGCGGCGTTTTTATAGGCAATTATCATGTCTCAGTTAATATCCCCTCAGACACGGGAGACTAACGGCGGATCCTGCAGGTATTTTTGGGTAAATTCAGCGGCAGGCACAGGTCTTGAGAATAAGTAACCTTGGCCGTAGTCACAACCTGCTGCCAACAACACTTGGCGCTGCGCTTCGGTTTCGACACCTTCGGCAATCACCTTCATCCCCAACTTGTGGGCCATCACGATTATCGCCTCACAGAGAATTTGATCGTTTGAATCGGTATCAATATGGCGGGTAAAAGATTGATCAATTTTAAGATAGTCGATATCAAACTTTTTCAGATAGGCGAGTGACGAGTAGCCCGTACCAAAATCGTCCAACGACACTTGCACGCCCGCATCGCGGTAGGCCAGTAGTTTTTCGGTCACGCCCATACTGGCGTCCAATAACAAGCCTTCGGTAATTTCAACGCACACGCCCGCACCCGTGATATTGAGATCTTGCAATAACTTCAGCCAATCATTGAGCAGCGTGCCTTCATCGCGAAATTGGATTGGGGATTTGTTGACGCTGATTTGGATTTCAACCCCTAACTCGTGGCGCCACGCCGCACTTTGACGCGCAGCTTGCTCAAACACCCAATTACCGATTTCAACTATCAGCCCAGTGTCTTCCGCCACCGGAATAAACTCGGCGGGTGACACAGCGCCACGCTCAGTATGGTGCCAGCGGATCAATGCCTCGGCCTTAGTCACTTCCCCTGTCGCTAAGGCAACAATTGGCTGATAATGCAGTTCAAATTCTTTATTGGCGACCGCTTGACGCAAATCTTGGATCAAGCGCATGCGGTATTTGGCGTATTCCTGCATCGACGGGGTGAAATAGTTGAAACGATTGCGCCCTTGATCTTTCGCCGCATACATCGCCTGATCCGCATGCTTAAGCAGTCCTTCAATACTGGTCGAATCATCGGGATACAAAGTGATCCCAATACTGGCGCTGATGTAAGCCGTTTCTTCACCCAGCACATAGGGCTCGGCAATTCGCCGCAGAATATTCTCGGCAACGCGCTCAATGCCCTTATGATCTTCCATCGAACTTAACACTACAGTAAATTCATCGCCGCCAAGACGCGCCACGACGTCGGCATCACGCACGCAGGATTTTAAGCGGCTCGCAGTTTCTATCAGCAGTAAATCGCCCATGGCATGGCCTAAGGTGTCATTCACTTCTTTAAAGAAATCTAAGTCCAAGAACAATAAGGCAAAGTGGTTGCGATTGCGGTCAGCGTTTTTCACTTCGCTGCTTAAATATTCCAACAACATGCGCCGATTGGGCAAGCCCGTCAGCGTATCGTAGTTGGCTTGCTTCCAGATCAGATGCTCATTTTGCTTCTTGTCGGTAATGTCAGAAAACAGCGCCACACGTCGATAGGGATGGCCTTCTTTGTCATTGATGGTATTGATGGTTAACCAGATGACATATTCCTCGCTGTTTTTACGCCGCTGCCACATTTCCCCTTGCCACTGGCCCTTTTCACGGATCTCATTATTCATTTTGGTGTAAAAATCGCGGCCATTGAGGTCACAATAAAGCAGTCGAATATGTTGATCCCGCACTTCAAATGCGCGATAGCCGGTCATCACACTAAAGGCGGCATTGACGGTAATAATCACGCCTTTTTCATCGAGCACACTCATGGCTTCTGAGCTGTTGTCGTATACCAGCGCCGACAATTTTAACGATTCTTCAATCATTTTTGCGTCGGTAATATCGGTATAGGTTCCGCACATCCGCAGGGCATTGTTGTTTGCGTCACGGCTCACTACTTTACCCGTGTCTAAAATCCAGCGCACTTTGCGATTGAGTGTATTTAGACGATATTCCATCTTATGCTGCGCCGTTTCGCCGCGAATATGGGCCTCAATCGAATGCAGCACTTTAGGTCTATCTTCGGCGACAATCGCGTCCATCCATTGGCGACTGTTAGCGTTGAGCATATCCACATCGCAGCCGAGAATATCGGCGCTGCGAGCGTTACGTTCGATACGATCATGACGAATATCCCAATCCCATACCCCAAGATCGCTACTGCTCAACACCAGTTCGAGTTGTTCACGACTAGCAAGCACCTCTTGGTCGGCTAAGGCCTGTGAGGTGATATCCAGATATCCGGCAATCACCAGCAGCGCAGTATTACTACCACCGCGCTTGCAGGCCACTGTCATATGGGTATAAACCACACTGCCGTCTTTAACGATAAAACGTTTATCCATCTCGTAATTATCAATTTCTCCGCGCAGCATGAGCTCAAATTGCAGCGCATCGCTTTCTAAATCATCGGGATGGGTAATTTGCGCCCACGTCATCCGCAGCAATTCAGCCTCTGAATATTTGAGCATTTGGCATAAACGTGGATTCACCTTTATCCACTTTTGGTCAATCCCCGTTATCGCAATACCAATGTTGCCGACGTTAAATTGGCTACGAAATAGGAAATCATCCTGCAGGCGAATTTGTTCATCACGTTCTAACTCAAAACGCCGTGACAACAGGCGGCTCAGTAGCCAAGTCGCAATGGGAAAAATGGTGAGCACAGGTAAGGTGACTTGTTCAAGTAAGGGCATTCCGATGCCATTGGGTAAAAATACAAACCACAGCAGCATTACGATATGCACTGCATAGGCGAAGAGAAAGATTTCTCTACCTGAAATGTTCGCTAAATAGGATTTGCGATATTGACGCCAGATCACCCCAATTAACCCGGATGACACTATCACGCCGACGCCAATCCACATCCCCGCGCCACCAATACTGATGCGATATAGCGCCGTCATCACCACAGCAATAAAGGTCGGCAAACCACCGAAAAAGAGGCCTGAAATACAGAGGATAACCGAGCGAGTATCGAAAAAAACGCCCGGTTGATATATCCAAGGCGTGCTCATGATGGTGATACCAATACCACCGATGAGCATCCCAATAATGATACGCCACAGCAAGAAATACTGCCGCTGATGCTTTTTAGGGATCACGTCGTACAAAAATACCAACGCCAGCAGCAAAGCCGCATTTTGCACTAACGGAAAGAGAATACCTTTATCCATGACTCAGGGAGCGACTCCAATAAATGAGGGGGCTTGATACAATTTTAACATTCCCCTCACTAGTGTAGCAGAATCACTTAGAAATCATGCGCTAATTCCTTTTACCACATCACACTTTGTATATGCTGCATCACACTTTGCAATAGAGTTGTTGACGATATTGTTCAGCAATGGAATGCCAGTCAAAACGCTGTGCCATGGCCGCCGCACGCACCTTTGACCATGTTTTCCCCTCGAAACAAGCAATGGCTTGCATCAACCTTTGCAAAAACGCTTCGGCTTGCTCGTCTAAGCTATTGCCGTTAAAAGCAAAGCCAGTCACGCCATCCTCAACGGTATCCTTCAATCCGCCCACACCATGCACCAAGCAAGGCTGTCCGGCGCGCATCGCGAGCATTTGACTGATGCCACAGGGCTCAAAGGAGCTTGGCATTAAGAAGAGATCGCCATGCTGATACAGCGCCTCGGATAACGCCTCGTTATATCCCTGCAAAAATAATAGGTTATCGTATTTAGCTCCTAACGCTTGAAAGGACTTAGCAATCGATGCATCGCCGCTGCCGAGTAAAATCAGCAGCGCCGTCGGTTTTGTTTGCTTCAACGCGTTAAGTAAGGTTTCAAGCACAGATAAACCCGAGGGTAATTGATGGCGCAGCAATAATACTTTTTGATCGGTCAAGCGGCCAACTGAAGTGAGTAACAGGCTCGGTACTTGCTCTGCCATCGCTTGGCGCCAATGGGCTTGCGTGCGCGCAAAGGCAATCATATCTACGCCGCTCACTTGGGTTTGATGTCCCTGCCATTGCACTAACGCAGTCTCAATCGCACTGAGCAGTTGTTTGAACTCAGCCCCTTGAATACGCGCCTTTGGCTTAGCGGGTAAATCCGATACTGACGAATATACACAGCCATTTAAAATCCCCACCACTTTGCCGTCATTAGCCTTGACCTGTAAGTCATGCTCTAACCCTTCGCCACCAAAGAATCCCGCTTCTGGTCTGGAGGGCTGCAACACTTCCTTGGCATAACTGGGTGAGACTAAATGCACTTTGTCGCTTAACACTATGCCCATGCGCATAGGGTTAACACAGTAGGGATAACGGGGATCGGTGATCAGCTGTTTTTGCCCCTGCGTTAAAGACGCAAATAACTCGGGAAACCAAGCCGCAAACGAGGACGAGTCTTGGCTTAGGGGACGTATCCCCTGCAGCGCCAAATTGTGGATGGAGAACACGCACTCAATCTGTTTAAGTGCGCTGAACTCAGGCACAAACGCCCTTAGCATGGCTAAGCAGCCCGCATGCCAATCATGTAAATGCAGCACAGCCGGCATTGGCACTCGACCCGTGGCTAATGCCGTGGCGACACTCGCGCAAAGGAAAGCAAACTTAGTTGCATCGTCGGCAAAAGGACGCTCGGCGCTGCCTTGGCTATAAATTTGCCCAGGTACGGATTGCCATAATGCATGTTCGAGCAGATAAATCATCGCCTCTGGCACTTGAGGATGGGGCATGGCAAACACATGCACCCGCTCCAATCGGCCGCCAAAGGCTACGGTTAACTCCCCCAGATCTTGGGGTTGATTCGCGACCGTAGTCAAAAAACCATAGCTTGGCATAATCACATCGGCGCACAAATCCACACCCGCCAAAGCGTCGGGCAAGTCACGGATCACATCCGCCATACCGCCAACCTTGGCGCCCGCAAGGGCACCGTTTTCAGCCGCGACCATCAAAATGCGTTGTTTCAATTAATTGGATACTCCCGCTACTTCATTTCAGCGGCTTATTAATAAGCTGACTGTACCTAAGCGCTAAATCTAAGGGCTAAATCTAAGGGCTTAATCTAAACACTTAACTTAAGCCCGTACTTAAAGCTCGAACTTAAGCCCGTTCCTAAGCCGTTTGTGCACATTATGCTCGGCGACTCAAAAGATGAATTGCAACCGCTATTCATAACCCACTGGTAAACCTAGCATGTCACGGGTCACTAAGGTGACGCCTTTTTCCGACACCCTAAAACCTTTGGCTCGGTCGTGATCGTGGTTATAACCTATCACCATGCCTTCGGGAATAATGCAGCCACGGTCGAGTATTGCATTCTTGATTTTGCAATGGCGCAGCACGACCACATCGGGTAGCACGACTGAATCTTCAACCAACGAATAAGAACAGACACGTACTTCGTTAAACAATACGCTACGGCGCACGGTCGCACCCGAAATAATACAACCGCCCGAAACAATCGAGTCCAACGCCATACCGCGTCTGTCATCGTCATCAAACACAAATTTAGCGGGAGGCAATTGTTCTTGGAAAGTCCAAATTGGCCATTTTGCATCGTACAAATTCAGTGCTGGCGTGGGCGATAACAGCTCCATATTCGCTTGCCAGAAAGAGTCTAGCGTCCCCACATCGCGCCAATAGGCTTGCTCGTTCGGGAAAGCGCTCTTAAAGGGATAGGCGAACACATTATGTTTTTCGATGATCGCAGGAATAATATCCTTACCAAAATCGCGATCTGAGCTTTCGTTTAGGGCATCTTTCTTGAGCTGGTCAAACAAAAACTCAGTGTTAAACACATAGTTGCCCATAGATGCTAAACACATTTCTGGATTGCCCGGAGAATGTTTAGGCTGCAGCGGCTTTTCTTCAAAGCCTAAAATGCGCATCTCGTCGTCGACTTCCATCACCCCAAACGAACCCGCCGCTTCGGCGATAGGCACCTCAAGGCATGAGACTGTCATGTCTGCACCCGACTCGGCATGGGCGGCTAATAACCCCGCATAATCCATGCGATACACATGATCGCCCGATAGCACCATCACATACTTAGGTAACTCGTGGCGAATGATGTCGATGTTTTGGAATACCGCATCGGCGGTGCCTTGATACCAGTTTTCCGAATAGCGTTGTGAGGCGGGTAAAATCTCCACCGACTCGCCTAACTCTTTCTTAAAATGGCCCCAACCGCGCATTACATGGCGGATCAAGGAATGCGACTTGTACTGAGTGACCACACCCACGCGGCGAATACCTGAGTTGATGCAGTTAGACAGCGGAAAATCGATAATACGAAACTTACCACCGAAATACAGCGCCGGTTTAGCACGCCAATCCGTGAGTTCATGCAAGCGAGACCCGCGCCCACCAGCTAAAATCAACGCATAGGTTTCACGAGTTAAATTACTGATATAACGAACATTAGACATAGGCTCTTACTCCGAAATCGGCAAACTGATTGCCCATAAATGGCTTCTCGATACGGCAGAAACTGCCGTATTCCCCTGAGTATTTCTCACTTGCATTCCCCATTCCTTCCATTGATTGTTGCTTTCCTTTCAAACACTTATACTCATCCGCTATAACAAGACTTATAACCCAGAGCCCAGCCCTTACAGTTTCCAAATTTCATCGCGATAACCCGCGATCGTCACATCACTCGAAAAACGTCCACTGGCGGCGGTATTGCGAATACTCATTTGCGTCCAAACCTGCGGATCTTTATAGGCCCGCGCCACGGCTTCTTGCACGACTCGATAACTGTCAAAGTCAGCGGCCGTCATCCATTGATCGTCGCTACTTTCGATGGCGGCAATAATGGGATCGAAAATCCCTGGCTCCAGCAGATTGAAATGACCACTTTTGAGTAACTTCATCACCTCAGATAACGCCGGTGAATCGTCAATAATGCTGCGTGGATGATAGTGGTTACGTACCTCTGAGACCTGCTCCGCATTGAGTCCAAACAGGAAGAAGTTCTCTGAGCCTACTTCCTCTAACATCTCGATATTGGCGCCATCCATAGTGCCAATCGTCAGTGCGCCGTTCATCATGAACTTCATATTGCCCGTGCCCGATGCTTCTTTACCCGCGGTCGAAATTTGCTCTGATAAGTCAGTTCCCGGGCAGATTTTTTCCATGGCGCTGACGTTGTAATTGGGTAAGAAAGCAAAACGTAGGTAAGGCGTGACTAAAGGATCGGAATTGACCATGTGGGCGACATTGCTGGCGAGCTTGATGATCAACTTAGCCATAAAGTAACCGGGCGCCGCTTTACCGCCGATCAACACGCAACGTGGCACCATGTTTTCGGTGTGGCCTTGTTGGATCTGATGATAGAGATGGACCACGTGTAAGATATTGAGCAGCTGACGTTTATATTCGTGAATACGCTTCACTTGCACGTCAAACAACATAGATGGATCGAACTCGACGCCACATTCTTTAGCAATCATCTTAGCCAGCAAAGCCTTGTTAGCTTGCTTCACATCACGCCATTTTTGGATAAATGCCGTGTCCTGCGTGAGGGCATTGAGCGCCGTTAACTGGCTTAAATCTGTCACCCATTCTTTACCTAAATGGGCTGTCAATAACTTAGCTAAGGCAGGGTTACAATGGGCAAGCCAACGCCTTGGGGTCACGCCATTGGTGCGATTATTAAACTTGTGCGGCCACAACTCATAGAAATCCTTAAACAACCCAGATTTAAGCAGTTGCGTGTGTAAACCCGCGACGCCGTTGACCGAAAAACTCGCCACAATCGCCAGATATGCCATGCGCACGTGAGGATGGGGGCCATCTTGAATAATCGACATACTCGCCAGTTTGCTAGCGTCCCCCGGCCAATGGTGGGCGACTAAATCTAAGTAGCGGGCGTTGATTTCATAAATGATTTCTAAAATGCGTGGCAGCATCTGCGCCATCATGCGCACGGGCCAACGCTCTAGTGCTTCTGGCAATAGGGTATGGTTAGTGTACGCCATGGTCTGGCTGGTGATCGCCCACGCACTGTCCCATTCCAAACCGTATTCGTCGATCAATAACCGCATCAACTCAGGCACGGCAATGCTGGGGTGAGTGTCGTTCAGCTGCATCACATTTTTAGCGGCAAACTGGGTGAAATCATGACCATGACGACTCACCCAACGTTTGAGCAAATCTTGCAAACTGGCGGAGGATAAAAAGTATTGCTGACGTAATCGCAGCTCTTTGCCGTTCTCGCTCGCATCATTGGGATAGAGCACCATAGTGATCTGCTCGGCCAAGTTTTTACGGGCCACGGCTTCTGTGTAGTCGCCTTGGTTAAACTCAGCTAAATCAAAGTCATCGGTCGCTTCGGCCTTCCACAATCTCAGGGTATTCACCCGTCCATTGCGATAACCGGGAACTGGCATGTCATAGGCGACGGCGAGCACATCTTGGGTTTCAACCCAAATAATGTGCCTGCGACCCTGTTTATCGACATAGGATTCTGTGTGGCCAAAAAATGGCACTGTCACGTTGTGGGTGGGGACGCGCACTTCCCACGGATTGCCTTCGCGCAGCCAACGGTCGGGACGCTCAACCTGATAACCGTCGACTATCTTCTGGGCGAACATGCCATATTCGTAACGTATGCCATAACCCGTCACGGATAAGTCCATACTGGCGCAGCTATCGAGGAAACACGCCGCCAATCGACCTAAACCGCCGTTACCTAAACCGGCATCATGTTCGGCTTCTTCTAACTCTTCCAGCGATACTGCATAGTTGCTCAAGGCATCACGGCTATCTTGCTGTAAATCTAGACTCAGCAGTGCATTACCTAGCGCCCGGCCCATCAAAAATTCGAGGGATAAATACGCCACTTGCTTGCGCTGAAAATGACTGTCATCCACACGGGTCTGACGCCAATTGTCTAGCATCTGTTCTTTGACGCTATAGGCCAACGCTTGAAATAATTCGCAGCTAACACCTTCGCCACGGCTGAGTCCATAACGTAAATGGCGCTCAAAAGAAGCAGGCAAGGCATCGCAGGGCTCACAGGGTTCAACGGCTTTAGGCTTGGCCTGACGCTTAACTGGCGCCTTCTTACTCGCCGCTTTTGGCGCGGATGATACGGGTTTTTCGCTGGTATTTGGGCTCAGTTCGCTTTCGTCAGTCATAGTTAATTCCTTCATTTCTTGAAAATCAAATCAGCATGAAAAAGCATGAGACTGCGATCTTGCAGCAAGTATCGCGTCGTAGAGATCTGAGCATCCAGCGGCTCAGTTTGGGTATGGATAAGGCATTGCCACGGACTCAAGTGCTCAAAAGTCGGCGGCGTAAATGCCAAAGGATTATCGTCGGCATTGACCATCAATAGCAGAGCTTGCTGCTTACCTTGGCCTTCTAAGTCACCAGAAAGCACTACAGATAAACTGCGGCACATAGATTCAGTCCACAAGCTCTTGGTCATTTGCTCACCTTGACGACTAAACCAATCTAAGCGAGCACCGGTATCGGCTAAAGATTCGGCCAATAACTGTTCATGAATGAAGCGTTTAGCGCATAACAACGGGAAACGTTTCCGCAGGGCGATAAGCTGCTGAGTAAAGGCTAACAGCTCAGTGTCCATGCCCTTTGCCGACCAATCGAACCAGTTCAGTTCATTGTCTTGGCAATAGGCATTATTGTTACCTTGCTGGGTGCGGCCCGTTTCATCGCCACTCAACAACATAGGCACACCTTGGGATAAAAATAGTGTCGTCAATAAGTTACGCTGTTGACGACTGCGAAGTGCCAGAATTGCGCTATCTTCGGTTTCCCCTTCAATCCCATAATGATGACTGAAGTTTTCTTGGTGACCGTCGCGATTATCTTCCCCATTCGCCAAATTGTGGCGCTGGGTATAACTCACTAAATCTTTGAGGGTAAAACCGTCGTGACTGGTTAAAAAATTAAGACTGGTCGCAGGTGGACGGCCGCCATGCTCGAAGAAATCCCCCGAGCCGTGAAACCGCCGAGCAAACTCGGGCAACATGCTGTGATCGCCGCGCCAGAAGCGGCGCATAGTGTCTCTATATCTGTCATTCCACTCGCTAAAGGCCACGGGGAAATTACCTAATTGATAACCGCCAGGGCCAATATCCCAAGGCTCAGCAATCAATTTTACTCGGCACAACACAGGGTCTTGCAACAATGCATCGAAGAAACCTGAGCCGGGATCAAAACCATAGGCCTCGCGACCTAGGCAGGCCGCTAAGTCGAAGCGAAATCCATCGACGCCCATGATTTCTACCCAGTAACGCAGCGAATCTAACACGAGCTGCAACATGCGTGGATGGTTGATATTTAAGGTGTTTCCGCAACCCGTATCGTTAATGTAAAAACGCTTATCGTTCGGATGCAGGCGGTAATAACTGAGATTATCTATGCCACGAAAACTAAAGGTTGGCCCAAGTCGACTGCCCTCGGCGCTGTGGTTATAGACCACATCGAGGATCACTTCGATACCCGCACCGTGAAGTGCATCAACCATAGCCCGAAACTCACCAATATCGTCGGATGACAGATAACTCGGCTCAGGGGCAAAAAAACCGATACTGTTGTAGCCCCAATAATTGGTAAGCTTTTTCTCGAGCAGAAACGGCTCAGTAAAAAAGGCCTGTACTGGAAGTAACTCGACGCACGTCACCCCAAGTTCGGCCAAATAATCGATAGCAGGCTGAGTCGCTAAACCCGCAAAGGTGGCGCGTTTATTAGGTTCAATCTCAGGATGCGCCGCCGTAAAGCCTTTAACGTGCATCTCATAAATGATGCAGCGCTCTAGGGGGTTGGGCTGAAACCTCGTCGCAACGGGCTGAATCGACTGCTTAGCGGCGATATCGATTAATGGACGAATGTCCACAACCTTACATTTTGGCACATGGGCAGCGTTATCTAACTTACTGAAAGATAAGTCTTCATCCTTGTGATTCAGCTCGTAACCATAGTTAGACTCATGGTCGCTATATTCACCGACCAGCTGGCGGGCATAGGGGTCGAGCAATAACTTATTGGGGTTAAATCTGTGGCCAAGCTGAGGCTCATAGGAGCCATAAACGCGATAGCCGTAGAGTTGCCCCGCCTTAAGCCCCTGCACAAACACATGCCAGATTTGCTGGGTTTGCTCAGTTAACGCAATACGCGCGACTTCTTGCTCGCCATTGTCATCAAATAGGCATAACTCGACCGCTGTCGCGTTAGCTGAAAATAACGCAAAGTTGACGCCATCCCCCTCGACACTCGCACCGAGCGGAAAAGGCTCACCTGCCCCCAAGGCCCATTTCTCATTTTGAGAAGGGTTATGTTTAGCGTCAGGGTTGAGCTTGATATCATCAGCCGTTGGCTTTTGCATACTAGTTCGCCTCAGCCAATCCAGTTGCAGGCCCTATCACTAGGCAACCCAAGGGCGGCACAGTGATCAGCGCGCTCTGCGCCATGCCCTGCCACGGCAGCGACTCAGCAACGACAGTGCCCGCATTACCTTGGTTACTGCCACCATAAATCTGGCTATCGCTATTCAGGTATTCGCGGTAATCCCCCGCCAAGGGCAAACCAATACGGAACCCAGTGTGCAATTGGGGCGTCATGTTGATGACAAACACTAACGGCGCATCACCCGCTAACCCGTAACGCACAAAGGTAAAGATGCTATCGCGGCTATTTTCACAATCTAGCCAACTGAATCCTGCCCCATCGTAATCCTGAACTGATAAAGCAGGCATAGCTTGATATAAGTGATTGAGATCTTTAAGCCAACGTTGCACACCTTGGTGCGGTTCATAAGCCAATAAGTGCCAATCTAAACTCTGGTTATGGTTCCACTCATTTCGCTGACCAAACTCGCAGCCCATAAAGAGTAATTTCTTACCGGGATGCCCCCACATAAAACCGTAATAGGCACGCAGGGTCGCAAATTTCTGCCAATCGTCACCGGGAATTTTATGCAGCAAAGAGCCCTTGCCGTGGACCACTTCATCGTGACTCACGGACAACATAAATTGCTCGGTATAGGCGTACATCAAACTGAAGGTCAATTGATGATGGTGGAATTGGCGGTAAAGCGGATCTCGGCCTAAGTAGCTTAAGCTGTCATTCATCCAGCCCATGTTCCATTTAAAGCCAAAGCCGAGACCTTGCTGATCCGTCGGCTTAGTCACCCCCGCAAAAGCGGTGGACTCTTCGGCAATCATGCAAATGCCGGGGAAAGCTTGGTACAGGCGTTGATTCAAAATTTGTAAGAAACTAATGGCTTCGAGATTCTCCCGTCCACCATAGGCATTGGGCAGCCATTGGCCCGGCTCGCGGCTGTAATCGAGGTACAACATGGAAGATACGGCATCGAGACGCAGGCCATCGAAATGAAACTCCCGCAGCCAGTAACAGGCATTACTCAACAAGAAGCTGCGCACTTCACCGCGATCATAGTTATAAATCAGGGTATCCCAATCGGGATGTGTGCCCTTGCGAGGATCTTCATGCTCATACAAACAAGTGCCATCGAAACGCACTAAGCCGTGGGGATCCTTAGGAAAATGCGCCGACACCCAATCGAGGATGATACCAATTCCCGCCTGATGGCAGGCATCCACAAAGGCTTTTAACCCATTGGCATCGCCAAATCTGTGGGTCGGTGCATAGAGACCCACAGGCTGATATCCCCACGAACCATCGAAGGGAAACTCGCTGATCGGCATCAATTCAATGTGGGTAAAACCTTGATCCTTCACATAGGGAATCAGCTGTTCAATCAAGTCTTGATAATCAAGATATTGCTCGCCTTGATCCCCCTTACGACGCCACGAACCTAAGTGCACTTCGTAGGCCGACATGGGCGCTTTATGCCAAGCAGTCGCCGCGCGTTTACTCATCCAAGCGGTATCATTCCAACTGTGATGGGCTTTTGGGGGCACGATAGAAGCATTATGGGGCGCGCATTCCATTTGAGTCGCCATGGGGTCGGACTTGGTATGACGCTCACCATTTTGATAAACCAAATCAAACTTATAGTGGGCGCCTTCAACCACATTGGGTAGAAATAGCTCCCACAAACCATTGGCAAGATGTTGGCGCATTACATGGCGAGTATCGTCCCAATGGTTGAAATCCCCCACCACAGAGACCCGTTTGGCATTGGGTGCCCACACACAAAAATGCACACCTTCAACGCCTTGGGTCTGACGCCAGTTGGCGCCTAAAAACTCATAGGCGCGCTCGGCGCTGCCTTCACCAAACAGGTAAATATCGTCACTATTGAGCAGTGAATCAAACTGATAAGGGTCGACTATATCTAGCTGACACAGGGGGTATTCTACCCGCAGCAAATAGAGAAACGGTTTGACGCGTCGCCCCAGCGTACCGGCGAACAATCCCTGCTCGTTAACTTTGTCCAGACTCGCTACTTTGCGGCCATCTTTAATGCTGATCACATCCACACTGAGGGCATTGCGTAAAAAACAACGAACAATTAATGCCTTACCCTCGTTGGCACTGTGCATACCCAAGAGCGAAAAAACATCAGTGTATTGACCATTAAGTAGGGCGACGTCGGCGCCATCGTAAAAATAGGCATTGGCTTGAGTCATCATTTTTCTTCCGTTTATCAGTCAATTAAACTTGCAAATTGGCACTCTTTATCCGCATAACACACCCTAAATATCGAACCTTTAGGGATGGCATAATGTGGCACTGGATCAGCAGCATTAACTCGGTAGCTGTCTCGCCGCAGCGATATTTTGTAATCGCTGCAGTATCTCTGGCGAAGCCGACACTTGCGTTAAACTCAAAGGTAAGCGGCGCTGCCAGTTAGGATATTCGAGCCAAGTGCCGGGAATGTTCACCGCATGGCGATCGGCTAATAAATCACACAGTTGCACGCTGTACAGCGCACTATTTCCGCGAGCCCCTAGGGTCATCCAAGCCGTGAGCAAGGTTTGAATATCAAGTTCGGCTATCGTCACCTCGGCTAACAGACCTTGAGCGACTAACAGTGAAATAAGCTGCTGCTTTTCATGCTCCCGCCCTGCGAGCGCATCGCCCAATTGTTCGTCAGAATCAAATAGGGATAACTGTCGACGCAGGTGCAAATCGCTGCCACACCACCAAGCGACTAAAGTCGGTACATCGTGGTTCGCCAGTATCATCAGGCTCTGGGACTTGTATTGATCCGGTGATTTAAAGCCTTGATGGTCTTTGCAGAAATAGAACAATTCGTTGGAATAAATACCAGAAGTGTAGAGACGATGAATAATGTCCGGTGGCACTAGCCCTAAGTCTTCACCAATCACCACACAGCGGGCGCGTTGGCTCTCAAGGCAAACGATGGCGAGCATGGTTTCGACGGGATAATACACATAGGCACCCTGGCCGAGTTGTTTATCCAGTGGCCA
Source organism: Shewanella sp. SACH (assembly GCF_001887095.2). NCBI lineage: Bacteria > Pseudomonadati > Pseudomonadota > Gammaproteobacteria > Alteromonadales > Shewanellaceae > Shewanella > Shewanella sp. SACH. The sequence goes on along the minus strand of NZ_MPDG02000001.1, from coordinate 287,192 downwards.
CCACCAAAGGCGCAGTAAACCCATCACGTGATCGATACGCAAGGCACCACAGCTTTCCATATTGGCGCGGATCAAGGCGATAAAATGACTGAAATTATGTTGTTTCAACTTCACCGGATCGAGGGGAGTTAAGCCCCAATTTTGCCCTTGGGGCGCAAAGGGATCGGGCGGTGCGCCGATACTGGCATGCAAACAAAACTGCTCGGCATTGGCCTGTACTTCACTGCCCTGCAGCGCTGCGCCAACGGCCAAATCACGGATTAATCCCAACCCCATACCCACTTCTTTCGCTTTTAGCTGGCAAAGGTGTAACTGGTTTTCAGCCACAAATTGCAGGTAAAGATAGAAACCTTCCTCTTGTACAAACGCTTTTGGGCTACGTAAGTATTCCGCTTGAGCAAACTCTTGCAGCGCAGTGCCCTGCTCACGCACAAACTCATGGAATCTTTGCGCTCTGGGCGTGTCGTTTGCTAAATGGGTTTCACAAAAAACGCGATATAACTGCTCAAAGGCACGGTATTTGAGCTCACTCACCTTAGGATAATCGAGCCAATTGTCACGATTCAGTAAGGCGATGGCCTCTATCCAAGTCGCGCTTGAAAATTCAGTGGTAAGTGCTTGGTATTCAGGAACGCTTTGTAATTGAATATAAAGAGGATTGAGTCTGCGGCGATCGCACGGACTATAGGGACTCGGATGCTCTGGCGCCGCAATGTCGAGGGCATGCAAGGGATTGAGTTGAATGAAATCCGCTCCCTGCGCCGCCACCAGCGCGATCAGTTGTTCTAAATCGCCAAAGTCACCAATGCCCCATTGGCTCTCGCTGCGTAAACTGTAGAGTTGAACGCTGATCCCCCAAGGTTTATGGCGTTTACCTTGGGCGACAGCCGTGAGTACGCCTTGATAAGCGGCCCGCGGTGCCACCATTAAGGTGCCAGAAAACAAGGTGCTGGTATCAGCCTCTGCCGTCACACTGCTCTGTAGCGACGAGCTTGGCACTTGTGCACTGGTCTCTAGAGCATGTTTTAAGCTTAAAGCTATGCGATGAAAGCCCAAACCTAACACAGAGAAATCACTCGCATTTTTGTCAGCTGCATGCGCAAATGAGTCTTGGTTTTTGATTAAGGCTGGGTTGTTAGTGAACTCTTGGCTGCTCAGGAAATAAGACGCTAAATTTACCGCCTCAGTCTCAGCGGGCATTGAATGTTCAGGGGAAGTTTGGGTCTTAGCCTCAGCTAAATCGAGGCGTGCTAATCCCAGTTGCGTAAGATCAAGGCGATAGTGGAGATAAAGCGTTTGTTCAATGCGGTAATCGCCAATCGACTTAAGCGCCGAGAACGGCACATCAAATACGATAGACTCACCCTGTTCGCATTCAATTGCCACACTCAGATCTGAAGTATAGGTTTCAGGTAAACAAAGGCTTATCCAAGGTTCATCCACGAAACACCAATGGAATTCGGGTAACACCTGAGTCCAAGGACGGGCATCCAGCAAGTCAATTTGTGAGGCGATCAGCGCTTCGGTCAATACCGCATCGACGTTAGTCTGCCCAGCATAACTCGATAACGCCTCTGTAGCAGAAGCATCAATGGCAGTCCCTGCCACAGTGTTTTTTTCCTGTAACATACAGGTCAAGATACCTTGCCTGTCTACCTCGGAAATATGGATCTCTTGGCCAAAACAATCAGTAAATTCTGCTCCAACCCCCCGCAAATACAGCAACTTTTCCAGCCCCATATTTTGTCGCCCCCGCGACCGCTCATCCATAGCTTTAGATATACAGTAACCATGCCAACCAAAAGTAACAAGAAGATGACATAAATATTTCAGGGAAATAACAAAAAACTTTTTCAAAAAATCAGTAACTTACTAGAAGCACTCAGTTAAGTTCGCGCGCAGTGACAATCGAAATAATAAACATGGAACGCACCAACTTGGGGCATGCGTTCAGCAAGAGGGCAAGCATGCTTCCCAAGGCCTTGACGAAAAGCAGTCACGAGAGGCAGTTAAAAAAGACAAGCACTAAGCAGGGAACTAAGGCATAAAAATAATATGACAGGCGTAAGACATTTATATGTCATAGCATTCGAACTAAAACCCAATGAATAAGACCCAAAACATATCGACTAGTGAGTTCGGTGCAACACTTTGTATCAATTGTACTTTATAACTTGAACAGCCTATCTCTCCTCTGTCAACATCTCATCTCGCTACAGCGTAGAAACATAATAACAACATTACATTCATGGAGCCTGCTATGCCCTCGCTTATCCGCCAGAGGCTCGCTCGATGGAACGCTAAAGCAGAAACTCCCCAATGATGATTGAGAATAAGGATATGAAATGAAGAAGTTATCAGGATTACTGTTTGTCGGCTGCATAGCCTTAACCGGTTGTGAAGGAAGTACAGATGGTGATCTAACGCCGACGCCACCGACGCCCGATCCCACTCCGCCAGCCTTATCTGCGGATGTATGTTATTTAATGAAAACCACAAAAGGCGATATCACACTCGCCATTGACTTAACGAACATGCCCATCACAGGTAAAAACTTTAAGCAGTATGTTGATAAGTCTTTCTATAACGGCACCTTATTCCATAGAACCGTTAATAACTTTATGATCCAAGGCGGCGGTTTTACCACAGGGCTCAAAAGCAAACCAGGCGATGCCCCCATCAAGAATGAAGCCGCTGTCGGTATTAGCAACAAACGTGGCACTATCTCCATGGCTCGCACAGATGACCCTAATTCTGCAACATCACAGTTCTTTATCAATGTGTTAGATAATCCACATTTGGATGCGTCTGCGAGCAATTATGGTTATGCCGTGTTTGGCAAAGTGGTTGACGGCATGGATGTGGCGGATCAGATCAGCATAGTACCGACAAAAAACAGCGGTGGTTTCGCCAACACGCCAGTACAAGAAATCCTGATTAACTCTGTGGCTAAAACAAGCTGCCCTGCAGCTTAAGTATCTAAAAGATGCACAGCTAAACGACATCGAGTTAAAAGCAAAAAAGCACTGAATCTTCAGTGCTTTTTCATTTTAAAAACGAATCGATTTTAGCGTCTAATTCATTTAAACCATGAGCTAAACGATTACTCGTCGCCTTGGATCTTTCCGACCAAGAGCATAGGCGCCGCATCAATTTTATCGGCGTCCATCATAGTCGCGATACGCTCAACGGCAGAGAGCAATTGACTTTGTTCCCATTCTTCAAGATTCTGATAACGCTTAATAAAATGATCCTGTAACGGTTTAGGTGAGTCCTGTAACAGCGCTCGTCCCGCATCGCTAAGGTATAAATGCACCTTACGTTTGTCAGTCTCACTGCGCAAACGGATCACTAAACCACGGCCCTCGAGACGATCGATAATGGTCGTCACAGTCGCAGGGCTCAACGTGATCTCTTTCGCTACAGTTTTCGCCAATGGCGCATCCAATTGGGCGATTTTTTGCATCACCATCAATTGCGGCCCAGTTAAACCTGAATGTTTGTTCAGCTGGCGAGAATGAATGTCGATAGCGCGTATCACTCGACGCAGCGAAATGAGCAGTTGTTCGTACTTTTCCATAATGTCCCGTCCCAGTTGTCCAGTGCACCTTACCAGAAAGCGCGACTGAACTCACCAAGAGGAGGCACTTTTATGGTAAAAGTCCCTTATATTACAACATGAATTGGCGCGATACCGACAACACTAGGCGCTCGTCACTGGTATCTAAGTTCATGCTGGTATCTTCAGCGGCAAGGCTGAAATCAAAGCCGCTCCAGCTGGTCATATAGGCAACGCGGAAGTGATTAAAGGATTTACCGCCATCCCATGACCATTTGTCTTCATCGAGTGACGTCGAGCGGTCAACACTGAAGCGAATATCATGGCCTTCGGCAACGCTAATCGTATGGCCGAGCAACATAGTGTAATGTCCGCCGCCAAAACCAAAGTAGTCCCATGTGTAGGTTAACTTAGCTTCAGAGTGGCCAAGGGAAGTGTCGTAACCTAGCTTGCTATACAGCTCAGGATAGTTGTACTCATCAGAGAAGGAATCGCCGTGGTAGGTGTAATAGGCCAGCCCGACATCGAGACTCAGTTGCTTGTTAAGCTGAAAGTACTTACCCGCATAGGCATCGAGCTCTAACCAAGTGTCATCGCTGCCACCAAAGTCGACATTCGAGGTAAAGCCGCCCACGTACCAGCCCGAATCAAACCCGTAATCCAAACTGCCTTGCAGTGCTGGGCCGTTGTCCGTTTGGCTGACACCGTTAAAAGTGTAATCCGACGTCGCCGTCACAGTGGCCGATAATCCGGCATTCGCCGCAGTCGACATCAATAAGAATCCGCCGGCGACAAGATAAAAACATTTTGATTTCATTATTAATTTTTCCATTAGTTAGCTAGCTCAATTTTAGTAAAGTCGATTTTGTTCTCTTTTGGCGAGCGCTCAATGGCACGAACAGTTTGCAATTGCGTCATCATGATGTAACCAAAACAGCTAAAGATCAGGCCCAGTGCGATTGCACCAACCCATTGAATTTGAAGAAAGTCTAATTGAAAGAGTAATGTCAGACTGCAGAGCAACACTAAGTTAAAGCTGACATATTTAAGCTTGCCTAAACGCTCAATCGTCAGATTAAGATTGTCGGTATACAGGCGTACCAGTGAGTCGAGTGAGTTAATCACAAAGGTCACCCCTACAATCACCATCGCCAGATTATAGAAGCCCGAGGTATCTAACCCATTGGCGCTGTAGTAATAAAGCACGGTGAACCAGATAGCGATGGGGATAGACGGAAACACCATCATGGCCAGCAGCACTTGGTAGGTTTTCATCCCGCCGACAAAGCGCGAGGTAAATTGACCAATCATAATGCTCCACGCAAACCACCAGAACAGATAAAACTCATGGTAGTCGTTGATGGGTAACACAAAATGTTGAATATTGCCGAAGTAGTCGCCCAACATGGCAAAGGTCGTAAAGAACTCGCCCACACTCGAGTCAGCCGATAAAAATGCACTGGCCCACATCATGGCAATCAAGCCTAAAAATAACCAAGTGCTGGCTAAGCTCAAAATACGCACATAACGTATGCTAGTGCTGGAATATACCGCCGCGGCAATCACCATAAATACGATTAAATAAAAGCTACCGACTATGGTTTCGCCATCACCTAATTCGGGTAAGTACCAGGGCAAATTGCTCAATAACAAATAGGCGGTAAAGGCACAGGTACCAATAATCACGATATTATTGATGAACTTGACCAAAGGAATGTCGAAGAACTTCACCCTAGGTTCAATCACACAAAAATAGAAGCAGGTTAAAAAGTAGAAACCCCAAATCAAGAAGGCCCAAAAGCCAAACTCAATCGCCAGCGGATTGGTAAAGCCGTATTCAGGACTCGCCGCCACATTGGCATAGCCGGCAAACTCGGTCAGCGGAAACATGATCAAGCCGACATCAAGGCCAGAGGTGAACAGAATCGCGATAAAGGTAAACGTACGCACAGGCGTCACACCGATACAGCGAATGTTACCCCAGCGATAAATCACAAACGCAATCGCGGTAAAAGTGAACAGTATCCCTGCGGATAATAACCAGGTCATAGGATGCACTCCGTCCCAGTCGATACTGGATATAAGTAGGCATGAGGATATGAATCCATAAAATGTAACTCCATGTTTTTATTTAATAATAAAAAACTGAATCATTTTTAAAGGCAGCGCTCTGCCCTCAAGCCTTAAATATCGCTACTTAAAAAGCGCTCTGCGATAGTTAAACCCTGATAGATGTTCAGTCGTGAAAGTGATCATTTGCACACTCACTGCGGGCTGACCGACCCTTTAGATAAAATGAATCATGACCCTTATTTTCAGTAATCAATTAATGAGTTTTGAGTCATCAATTAATGAGTCACTTCAAAATTGAAGCCGCCAGTCCATCGATAAGACGGACCGAGCAGGCATGTTGTGCACTTATGGCGTTAACTTACGCCGTTAACTTGTCGCAGTACTTCTTTGTGTGGTTTGCCAAGCGTCGGCAACCACAACGGCGGAATCCGCCGGCGCTAACATCTCAGCCTCTAAAATCATATCCGCGGCGCGCTCAGCCAACATGATGGTCGGCGCGTTTAAATTACCGTTCGGGATAGTCGGGAAAATAGAAGAATCCACTACCCGTAAATTCTGCAATCCGTGCACGCGGGTTTCAGGATCCACCACCGCCATCGCATCTGTGCCCATCTTGCATGAACAAGAAGGATGATAAGCACTCTCAACCGATTGACGCACAAAGGCATCGATTTGCTCATCGGTTTGCACTTGTGTGCCGGGTTGAATTTCCTCACCGCGATACTCATCGAATGGCGCTTGATTGATGATCTCACGGGTTAAACGCACGCAGGCTCTAAAGCCTTCAATATCATCAGGATGCTGTAAATAATTGAACTGGATCTTAGGTGGCGCTTTAGGATCTGCCGACACTAAGGTCACGGCACCACGGCTTTTAGGCTTGTTATGGCCCACATGCACCTGAAAACCATGGCCCGCAAAAGCTTCTTTACCATCGTAACGCATAGCCGCAGGTAAAAAGTGGTACTGCAAATCTGGCCACTCAAGCCCCGCTTTTGAGCGAATAAAACCACAGGATTCAAAGTGATTCGTGGCCCCTAGGCCAGACTTATCTAAAATCCAACGGGCACCGATTAAGAACTTGCTGAAAGGATCTAACTTGCCATTGAGTGAAATCGGTTTAAGGCATTTGAATTGGAAATAAAACTCTAAATGATCCTGTAAATTCTGACCGACACCGGGCAACTCATGTTGTAACTCGACCCCTGCATCGGCCAATACTTGGGGATCGCCAATACCTGATAATTGCAGTAAATGCGGCGAACCTATTGATCCAGCAGCTAAAATCACTTCTTTATTACAACGAATATCTTCAACTTTGCCTTTGTGCTCAATGCGAACGCCAACGGCCGCTTGTCCTTCCAATAGCACTTTATGCACTAAGGTGTGGGTCAACACAGTAAGGTTACGTCTGGCCATCGCTGGGCGTAAATAGGCATTAGCGGTAGACCAACGCACGCCTTTTTTGACCGTCATATGCATAGGACCAAAACCTTCTTGCTGCGCCGCATTATAATCGGCGGTCGATAAATACCCCGCCGCAATGCCCGCATCCACAAAGGCTTGGTATAAGGGATTTTGCATCTGGTTACCGTTATTCACACCTAACGGTCCAGACTCGCCGCGATACTCATCACCACCAAAGGCCCAGGTTTCTGCCTTTTTAAAATACGGTAAGCAATGGCTGTAATCCCAGTTGGTCGCCCCTTGCGCCTGCCACTCATCAAAGTCTCTGGCATGACCACGGACATACACCATGCCGTTGATCGACGATGAACCGCCAAGCACTTTACCCCGAGGACAATGCATCTTGCGATGATCTAAATGTGGCTCAGGCTGCGTCTCAAACTGCCAAGCATATTTAGGGCTGTTCATCGGAATCGATAACGCAGTCGGCATCTGAATAAAGATGCTCTTATCGCTGCCACCGGTTTCTAATAACAGTACTTCGTTTTTAGGATCCTTTGACAGACGATTAGCGAGCACACACCCTGCAGAACCGGCGCCGACTATGATGTAGTTATAATATTTTTGCTGAAGTGAATGGGCCAAAATGCCTCCTTAAAATGGGCTTTCTAAGGGCTGTAGACCCACGTAAACGGCTTTAACTTGGGTGTAATGCTTGAGTGTCTCGCTACCGTTTTCACGGCCAATACCCGACAACTTATACCCACCTACCGGCATTTCGGCTGGCGATGCGCCATAGGCATTGATCCAGCAAATACCCGCTTGTAACTGATGAATAACCCGATGGGCACGGCTGATATCTTGGGTGAACACCCCAGCAGCTAGGCCCATGGCGGTATTGTTTGCCCGAGCAATCACTTCGGCTTCATCTTTAAAGGTGAGTACCGACATCACAGGGCCAAAGATTTCCTCTTGGCAGATGCGCATCTCGTCGGTGCAATCGGTAAAAATGGTTGGGGCGACAAAGTAACCATTGGGTGCATTATCTGGCGTTAACGCTTTGCCACCAGTGAGCAAAGTTGCGCCGTCGTCGATACCTTGCTGAATATAATCGAGCACTTTTTGCTGGTGGTCTTTGGAAATTAACGCGCCAAAGTTAGTCTCTGGCGCCATAGGATCGCCCACCACAATATTGGCTTGGGTACGGGCGAGCAGCTTCTCAATAAAGTCTTGATAAACCGACTCATGGACAAACACTCGCGTCCCATTGGTGCAGACTTCACCTTGGGTGTAGAAATTACCGAGCATGGCACCTGAAACGGCATTGTCGATATCAGCATCGTCAAACACGATAAGTGGTGATTTACCGCCGAGTTCCATAGTGACGTCTTTTAATGAACTTGCTGCAGCGGCCATGACTTTCTTGCCAGTACCAACTTCGCCAGTGAAGGACACTTTGGCAATATCCGGATGTCCCGTTAACCAAGCGCCAACCTTGCCATCGCCCATTACGACGTTAAATACGCCATCGGGCAAACCCGCTTCACTTAAGAGTTGCGCTAATTTCAGTGCGCCAAGCGGCGTTTCTTCCGAAGGTTTAAAAATCATCACATTGCCGCTGGCTAAGGCAGGAGCGGCCTTCCAACAGGCGATTTGTAATGGGTAATTCCAGGCACCAATGCCAGCACAAATGCCTAAGGGCTCGCGGCGAGTGTAATAAAAATCCCCACCGACTTGCTGCTGCGCGCCTTCAAGCCCAGGGGCAATATGAGCGAAAAACTCGATAGCATCTGCACCTGTGACCACATCAACCACTGAGGCTTCTTGCCAAGGTTTACCTGTGTCGCACACTTCGATTGCCGCGAGCTCATCATTACGGGCGCGCAATAGCGCAACCGCGTTTAATAGAATACGACTGCGTTCGGTGGCACTCATGGCAGACCAAATCGCAAAGCCTTTTTTGGCGCTCTCGATGGCCGCTTGCTGAATTTTTTCATCGGCCACTTGCACTCGATACGCCAATTGCCCAGTGGCAGGATTGACGACGTCGAAGGTTTCGCCGCTATCGTTAGCGAGCAACTGACCCGAAATAAAGTTGTACTGTACTTCTACTGACATGTTTTGACTCCATGCTGCTTTATCACATTGTGGATAAAGGTTTTGCATAATTTTTCGGCCTGAACAAAATCCTGCTCAGGGGTTTCACTTAAGGCGCTGCGTAACCAAAATCCATCGATCATCGCCGCCGTTTGCTCAGCAGCCATCAGGGCAAACTCTTTGGGCAACACGTGCCGAAAGGAAAAATGTAAGTTGCTGTATAAGCGGCGACTATTAATATTCTGCAAACGGGCTAACTGGGGATCGTGGACGGCCAGCGCCCAAAAACTCAGCCAAGTGTGAGTGACATTTCGTGAGCGCTGTAACTCGGTAAAATTCGCTTCAACTATCATCATTAAGCGCTCTGTTGGCGCCAACACTTGTCCTTGGATTCGATTGAGCAACGCCTGCTTTAACTGCTCGAGCAAGTGGCGTAGCGTCGCTTGGATCAAGCCCTGCTTACCACTGAAATAATGACTGATGATCCCCGACGACATCCCCGCCAACTGACTAATGCTGTTGATAGTCGTGTGCTGCAATCCATGCAAGGCAACCGATGCTAATGTCGCATCGATAAGCTGCTGTCTGCGTATCAATTTCATTGCGGCTTTAGGCATAAATACTCAAGGAATAACCACTCTCTCAATACTCTGAACGACGTTAATTGAACGTTCAATTAACAATCATAATAATGATTAGTGATGTAACTATCAACCTAAAATGGCACAGTGACAAAGCTCATAAGTTAGTTATGTAAAAAAGAATTGATGTGTAAAAACAAGATAAATGTATAGATTTCTTTGACTTGCGGCCCTACCACAACCACAGCAGCACGCATAAATTAATATTAGATATCAAACTAATTAACTGGAGTTAATGCTACGAATGAGAGTATTAATGAGGTTTAACCTCTGTTAGATTTAACAATTGAGCCGTCAAATGTTAGCTAAAAAGTGGGATGAAAAGTGAGATAAAAAGACCAGTAAAAAACACACAGAAATGATGCCTCGCCACGGGCGCTCCCCCCAGAAAAACCATATCGTACGCCAACACTAATACCCGTCATAAAAGTCCGAAGTTTAGTTACCGAGTTCCAACTTTAGTGGGAAATTGCCCCCAGATAAGCGCCGAACTCGATCGAGCTCACACTTTCACTACCTCCAAATTGGTAGCTTGATCACCAGAAAAGAACACAACTTAATCTTTACAAGCAAATAGGTGGATTTTATGGCTGCTAAATTTTTTATTCCTTCTGTCAACGTGTTAGGCCAAGGCGCAGTGGATGACGCTATCGGTGACATCAAAACCTTAGGCTTTAAACACGCACTCATAGTGACAGACAAACCCTTAGTCAAAATTGGCTTAGTCGGTGAAGTGGCCGAAAAACTTGGTCAAAATGGCATTACCTCCACCATCTATGATGGCGTACAACCTAACCCAACCGTGACGAACGTCGAAGCCGGTTTAGCCCTGTTAAAAGCTAACAAGTGTGACTTTGTGATTTCACTCGGTGGCGGCTCACCCCATGATTGCGCCAAAGGTATCGCCCTTGTTGCCACCAATGGCGGCAGCATTAAGGATTACGAAGGGTTAGATCAATCCGCAAAACCACAGTTGCCATTAGTGGCTATTAATACGACGGCAGGTACTGCCAGTGAAATGACGCGCTTCTGTATCATTACCGACGAAGCCCGCCACATTAAAATGGCGATTGTCGATAAACACACTACGCCTTTGCTGTCGGTCAATGACCCTGAACTCATGCTGAAAAAGCCTGCGAGCCTAACGGCCGCAACCGGTATGGATGCACTGACTCACGCGGTTGAAGCCTATGTGTCTATTGCTGCCAACCCGATCACCGACGCCTGCGCGATCAAGGCCATGGAATTGATTCAGGCTAACTTAGTCAACGCGGTTGAAAACGGTCAAGACATCAACGCCCGTGAACAAATGGCCTACGCCCAGTTCTTAGCGGGTATGGCCTTTAACAATGCCAGCTTAGGTTATGTGCATGCGATGGCGCACCAGTTAGGCGGTTTCTACGATCTGCCCCACGGTGTGTGTAACGCACTGCTGCTGCCCCATGTACAGGAATACAATGCCCAGGTCGTCCCTGCTCGCTTGAAAGACATCGCCAAGGCTATGGGTGTGGATGTGTCCAACATGACCGATGAGCAAGGTGCCAATGCGGCGATAGCGGCAATCAAAAAACTGTCTGTTGCGGTTAAGATCCCAGAAAACCTGACCTTGTTAGGCGTGAAAGCGGAAGATATTCCAACACTTGCGGATAACGCGTTAAAAGATGCCTGTGGATTCACCAATCCAAAACAAGCGACCCATGCGGAGATCTGTCAGATCTTCACCAATGCGCTGTAGTTGCGCGCTGTAATCGCCATACTTTATCAATCGCAAGTTATCGCACAGCAATCGTGCGCTAACTTGCTGGATAACGACTGATTGTCCTGCTAGTGCGTAAACACGACTTCATCCTCCAATGAATGCGTTTTGGGCTCCAATAGTGCACAGAATATCGCTGCACTATTGGAGCCTTTTTTATACTGGTATCGACAAGGTTGCTATCTTAAAAATTGAGTAACAAAAACCAACATAAAACTCAGTGTCTATGCACCTTTGCACTGACAAAACACTCACAAATCTGCATATTCAAGTAGAAAGGATCTGAACCTCAAATATTCATAGCAAAATGATATAAAAAACGTGATCTCTGTGGGTTACAGACTGTTACAGATCCGATAAGATGGCCCCAGTTCGCTTTTTCCCTGCAAAAGATGAAGCCAGCTGAGAGGCCCGTTCTAACGAATGGGCCTCTGTCCATTCTGCCTTCTGCGTTTCCTCTGCGACAACTTATGCTGCCACTTAATCGTATTACGCCCACCAAAGCCTAATTAACCTATTTACTCCGCTGTTCACTCTTTTTATCACTTACACTCAATAAGACTTACTGACGACCAAGTTGTTGCTTTATTAATCAGTAATTCAGCAAAAGCGAAACTTCACCCAAAACTGAGATCTAGCACAAAGTTATTGGCATAAAACTCATGCTAAATAGAGACATGACAGATTAAGTAAATGGTTAATTTTCATGCAGTAACTATCCTTCTCCGTCAAAAAACATCAAGGCTAAATAGACTTAATTAATGATTGACCGAATTCAAAAACGATGCCTATGATGGCAACAATATCCTCGAACAGGTAGGTACGCTATGACTGCAATCACCCATGTATATAACTACACAGTTAGATGTCCACATTACAAAGATCCTGAACATCCCGTTACTTGGTTAAATCATATTGAAATGAACCAGTCCTGTGAAATCGCGTTAAATCGCATCACTAAGTGGCATGAGCTTTCTGGGGATAAGTCCTTCGAAACAAATAAGTTTGTGGTTCGTAAAGCCGAAAATGAAGATGCCTACTTCTCAATGCAGAGTGACAGACTCAAAAATGACGGCCATGCCCTAGTCACCTTTAAAATCTTTTTAGATGATTGCTGTGACGATGCTGCACCGGAAGAAATCATGCAGCACCTGATTGAAGACTATCAACAACGCTTAGCCAAACTCGAATAATCTTTGCAGTATTATTTAGCGACCTTAGACGCCAGTGCGCAAAACGCCACTGGCGTTTTTATTTGCTGAATTCATAAAATTTAAACTCCGACGCATTTCGCCCCATCTGCTCCACACCTCTTGCTCAAACTTGCCTAAAGACATTACGACAACGGCTTGGCAGATACTGGTGCCATAGCGTGATTCAGCTCAAGATCTGTTATATTGTCCCGAATGTTATTTGGCACTGTAAAAATGGCAGGGCTCAGTAAATTGAGTTACGAACTTAAATTGAGGATTAGCATCACAATGAATAAAGCGACGCTCATTATTATTCCTTTATTGCTCGCTGCATCCGCCTGTGCGGATTTAAAGGACGCAGGCCGTGCCATCGGCACAACCACTAAAGATGTCACCACTGAGATAGGCCACGCGACCCGAGACACCACTAAAGCCATAGGTCATGCCTCGCGGGATGCCGTTAAGTCGGTAAAAGAAGATTTAACCAAAGACTAATCACAGTGACGCCTAGGCGTCACTGTCTGTTTTAAGTATCTTATCTATTCAAACGTCACGCATTTCAAGCTCCGCGCCCGCTAAGCCGCATTCGCCCGAATACCGTGGGGCACAGGCAATCCTTGGGCATTCACATGCACAAACACCATCTTATCTATGCTCACCACTGGTGCCTGCGTCATCTTATTGCGCACTTGGCAGCTTACGGTAATCGAACTGTGGCCGAGGCTCACCAGCTCCAGACCAAACTCAATCACATCACCTTGGTGCGCTGGCGTCATAAAGTTGATTTCAGAAATCAGCTTAGTCACATGGCTGGTGCTCTTCATCTGGCAGGCAGCAAAAATAGCGGCCTCCTCGTCTATCCAACTGAGCAACTGACCGCCAAACAGCGTATTTGCTGGATTTAAATGTTCAGGTTTAACTAAACGGCGACTGTAATATTTCATGGCGGTGACCTCAATGTGAATGCCAACAATCAGCTTTAATACGCTATAACTTCCCACTGTATTCAGAGCATTTTTCAGGCCACAATTGATAGCCATTAAATAACAATGAGATAGCAATAAGCTGCTGTAAAATAATCCGATTATTGCACCAAGTCGTATCAGAGTTGCACCATATTAATCAGCGCAATAGTGAACCAATAAGCAAAAAAAATAGCGACTCATAGAGTCGCAAAGCTAAGGCAAGCAAAAACTTACTGGGTAGGAAGTTAAGTCACAAAATTTGACTTAAAAACCCGCACAGCACATGTAGGCGAACTGCACGGGGGACAACAGCTGCAGAGCAGCTAAACACAGGCTTACGGGTAACACTCTTTCATACTCGACTCGAGATTTAGGCTGCAAGGTCGGTAACTCATCACAGTCCGCCCTTACCCTCAATTTCGAGTTTTTAACCACGCCTCACCAGATACATCGGCATAAGGCGTTCTGAGGAGTGATCCACAATCACAATGGATCATCCTAAGCGCTGCTTACTGCTTAAAACTGCTCTTCTTCGGTAGAACCTGTCAGTGCGGTCACTGATGAATGGCCACCTTGAATAACCGTAGTCACTTGGTCAAAATAACCTGTGCCCACTTCCTGTTGATGCGCGACGAAGGTGTAACCTTTCTTCGCTGCAGCAAACTCAACTTCTTGAACTTTCTCAACATAATGCTTCATGCCTTCGCCACGAGCATAGTCGTAAGCGAGGTCGAACATGTTGTACCACATGTTGTGGATGCCGGCTAAAGTGATGAACTGGTACTTGTAGCCCATGTCTGACAATGCTTGTTGGAAGCGCGCGATAGTGGCGTCGTCCAGATTTTTCTTCCAGTTGAACGAAGGCGAACAGTTATACGCTAACAGTTGATCTGGGTACTGAGCATGAATCGCTTCAGCAAAAACACGCGCTTCTTCAAGATCCGGTTTAGCGGTTTCACACCAAATCAAATCCGCATACGGGGCATAGGCAAGACCGCGAGAAATCGCTTGGTCAAGACCCGCTTTAACACGGTAGAAACCTTCATTAGTACGCTCGCCAGTCACGAAATCACGGTCGTATGGGTCGCAATCTGAAGTTAACAAATCGGCTGCGTTAGCATCGGTACGGGCGATAACCAGTGTATCGACACCGCTCACGTCCGCCGCTAAACGTGCAGCAACCAGCTTTTGTACCGCTTCTTGGGTTGGCACTAATACTTTGCCGCCCATGTGACCACATTTCTTCACTGAAGCTAACTGATCTTCAAAGTGAACACCGGCAGCGCCCGCGTCGATCATCGACTTCATCAGTTCGAAGGCATTTAATACGCCGCCAAAACCCGCTTCTGCATCAGCAATAATAGGCAGGAAGTAATCAACAAATTTTTCATCTTCTGGATTAACGCCATTGCCCCACTGAATTTGGTCTGCGCGGCGGAATGAATTATTGATGCGAGACACCACAGCTGGCACTGAGTTCGCTGGGTATAAAGATTGATCTGGGTACATAGTGCCGGCTAAGTTAGCATCGGCAGCCACTTGCCAACCAGAAAGGTAAATCGCTTCGATACCCGCTTTCGCCTGTTGTACCGCTTGACCGCCCGTTAACGCACCGAGCGAATTCACATAGCCTTTTTTAGCGCCGCCGTTAACCAGTTCCCATAACTTAGCCGCACCACGCTTAGCGATAGTATTCTCAGGCACGATTGAACCGCGAAGTGCAACCACTTCTTCCGCGGTGTAAGGACGACGCACGTTTTTCCAACGTGGGTTTTCTGCCCAATCTCTCTTGATTGCATCAATCTGCTCTTGACGTGAATTCTGAGTCGTTGCCTTAGTCATAGTGTCGCTCCTTTCTCTTTGATGTTGTAGCTATCATGAAACTGCCCCCCAGTTTCACTCTGCTAAATTGTTTGGTTGGCGGTAGCCCCGCCACAGCTAAATCTGATTGATATAAAACGGTTCAAGCAAATGGGTTCATCCTAGGCTGTCAGTATTTCGTAACCGGGTAAGGTTAAGAAATCGACCAGCTCGTCGGAGGTGGTAATATCTTCGAGCAATACCGCCGCTTGGGTGAATTTGCCATGGGTGAATCTGTCGCTACCCACTTCTTTTTTCACGTTTGACAGCTCTTCAACCAACATGTCTTTAAAGAGTTGCTTGGTCACGAGTTTGCCGTTTGATAGCGACTTACCGTGTTGGATCCATTGCCAAATTGAAGCTCTAGAAATCTCAGCCGTAGCTGCATCTTCCATTAAGCCGTAAATGGGTACGCAACCGTTGCCGCTGATCCACGCCTCTAAATACTGCAGTGCGATACGAATGTTCAGACGCATCCCCTGTTCGGTGCGCTCACCGTCGCAGGTTTTAAGCAGTTCGCTAGCCAGGATTGGCGCGTCGACATCACGGGTAATATGCAATTGATTACAGTGATCTTGGCCTATGTATTCGTTGAAAATACCCATAGCGGTATCGGCAAGACCAGGGTGTGCCACCCAAGTGCCATCGTGGCCGTTACGCGCCTCGAGCTCTTTATCTCGACGGACTCGTTGCAATACCGCTTCGTTCTGAACCGGATCTTTGGCTGGAATAAAGGCCGCCATACCGCCCATCGCTAACGCACCGCGTTTGTGGCAGGTCTTAATCAAGAGTCTTGAATAAGCGCTTAAGAAAGGCGTATCCATAGTGACGGCTTGGCGATCCGGTAAGACTCGGTCGCTATGACGCTTTAATGTTTTGATATAGCTGAAGATGTAATCCCAGCGACCACAGTTCAGCGCGACGATATTGGAACGCAGCTCATAGAGGATTTCGTCCATTTCGAACACGGCCGGTAACGTCTCGATCAGGCAAGTACATTTAATCGTGCCCGCTTGCAGACAAAACCTTTCCTCAACAAAAGCAAATACTTTTGCCCACCAGCGCGCTTCAACATGACTTTCTAACTTAGGAATATAAAAGTATGGACCACTGCCCTTGGCCAAAAGTTGGCGATAGTTGTGGTAGAAATACAGTGCGAAATCAAACAGTGAGCCAGGAATCGCTTTGCCGTTAAACTGCACGTGTTTTTCTTTAAGATGCAGACCACGAACGCGGCAAATAAGCACTGCCGGATTTGGTCCTAATTTGTAGTGCTTACCTGTGTCCGGTGCTGTGTACTCAATATCACCACGCACGGCATCACGTAGATTGATTTGACCTTCGACGACTTTTTCCCAGCTTGGTGCTAAAGAATCTTCGAAATCGGCCATAAACACTTTGGCATTGGCGTTGAGTGCGTTAATCACCATCTTACGTTCAACGGGACCTGTGATTTCTACGCGGCGGTCAAGCAAGTCATCGGGAATACCGCGAATTTGCCATGCACCATCACGAATAGCGCGGGTTTCAGGCAGAAAGTCGGGTAATGATCCTTTATCGATACGCGCTTGCTTATCTTTACGTTTAGCGAGTAAGGCAGGTACTTCGTCGGCAAACTCACGACAAAGGGATTCGAGTAAGGCGACAGCTCCTTCGGTAAAGATGACTTCTTGGCCTGGAATGTCACGACCCACAATATTAAGCGTGGCGTTTGCTGTAGCTTTACCCAGTGTCGAATTCAATTGCTGTTCACTCAAAGTGTGTTCCGTCATCTTGATGCCCTCCCAAGAGGCTCCACTATCACAGGCTTAACGCTGACATATAAAGCAGTAGCATCCCCAATCACCGCTGCTTATAAACTCACCAAAAAACCATCAAATGTTTGTTTCGAACTAAAACTTACCGACAAACGTTTGTATTTGCAACAGTCCAAGATTGACAGAAATGGGCACGAACCTAAGTAAAAACCATGCTAAAATTGGTCTGACCAAGCAACAAAAAACAACATAACGTTATGATATAAAATGCATTAAACATTTTAATTACATTTGGTAATTTGAGTTAAATGAAACTTGTCAGACAACTTTACCAACCCACACGCAAAGTAATTATTTACGTAATTAAATTACCAACAGTAAATATATATATACAGCATTTTTACCCTATTAGACCTAAGTAGAAAATACCCAATGTTTTGAACTAACCTAGAGGGAAGCAAGCTAAATCCATATAAATCATAATGATAACGACTGCCACCATCACCATAAATTTAAACGACCGTTTCATTTTGACGTTTACGTAAACGAAAAAATGACAGAGTCTAGTACAGACTAAGTACAGGGTTGCGTTTCCCGATCAACAAGGTGGGATGTGATGGTTAACTCAAAAAATAAATCACTTTTTTATAAAAAAAATGAAACAAATTTGAAATTACAACGGGATGGAGCGTAAACCCGCCCTTTTGTGACGCTTCTCTCTTGCTAGAACCCATTACTGGTTTGCTCACAAAGATGCTTTTTGCAGCATTTATTGGCAGCACTGCACATTTTGACAATAAGAACTGAAACATTTGTTGCCAACTTAAATGCAAATCATTACTATTCGCGACCTATTTATTTGGGGGAACCATTAATGAAACCATTTCGTTTGTCGCTAACTGCACTCGCCTGCCTTTCTGTTTTATCACAAACCGCACACGCCGAAGTCAACTCAACATCAGCAAATGCTGAAGCCAACGTTGAGCGCATCACGGTTTATGGCAGACAGAACTCAGTAGTGAAGAATTCAGGGCTGGCGACTAAATCCGACATGTCTCTTATGGAAACCCCAGCAGCTGTAGTGATTGTTGACCAAGAGCTGATCGAAACCCAAGGTACAGATAATCTGCAGGACTTGATCCGTAACATCAGTGGCGTAACTCAAGCGGGAAATAACTATGGCATTGGTGACAACATAGTCATCCGTGGTTTAGGCGCAAATTACACCTATGACGGTATGTATGGCGGTGCAGGCCTAGGAAATACCTTCAACCCCACGCGCTCTTTAACCAACGTTGAATCCGTTGAGGTATTAAAAGGCCCAGCGACTGGACTCTATGGCATGGGAAGTGCTGGCGGCGTGATCAATCTGATTGAAAAGAAACCGCAGTTTGAGTCAAAGCATAAGTTCAGCGCCGAAATGGGCCAATGGGACACCTACTCCCTTGCTCTGGATAGCACGGGCGGACTGAGCGATGATGTCGCCTACCGTTTAGTGGCCAAATCTGGCCGCAGTGATGGGTATCGCGATATAGGTACAGACAGAGACGAAATCTATGGCGCCTTAAAATGGGTATTAAGTGATAGCCAAGATTTAATGCTTTCAGGTGCTTACATAAAAGATGCTATTGCCGTTGATTCAATTGGTCACCCGATTCGGATTTACAATGCAGAATCTGTCGGCGGTAAGAGCGCGGGCGAGGTCACGTGGCAAGATCTGGTCAATGATCCCAATGGTAATGGTCTACAACTCACCGATGCACAGCGTCAGCAGTTAGCGGCCTCGTTGTCGGGCGCTGACGGCTTAACCCCCTATTCGTTTGGTGATGCAGGGCTGATTTCACCCATGGCGAAGGACAATGAGGGTGAAGAGTTAAGATTTAAACTGACCCATAATATCTATTTCACTGACAATTTGTTCCTCAATCAACAATTGCAGTATCGCGACTACACGTCAGGTTTCGCCCGCCAAACTGGCGCCTATAACTACGTCTATTGGAAGCGTAACATCAAGATTAAAAACGTACCTACCGACGTGATTAACGAAGAGCCTAGATCGCCTTTAGTTGAAAATGGCGTACTTTATCCTTTTGCCGCAAGACGTCAGGAATACCGTAAAGTCGATGCCGACGAGACTTCGTGGCAGTACTTTGCCGATCTACGTTATGACTTCCAAATTGGCAATATAGACAATGAATTATTGGTCAATGCCAACTATGAAGACCGTAATATTCGTTTCCAGCAATATTCTATCTTCGATGCCGATCAAATCTATAAAAATAAGGATGGAGAAATTACATATCAAGGTTCCCTGCCTTATATTTACGACATCCGTAATCCTAATTGGGGCACAGGTAAGTTTGAAGACTATGACCCACTCAAGACCGCTAACTATGACAAAAAGGTCAGCGCTTGGGGTCTAGGTGTACAACACGTGGGATATTTAGGATATGGCTTCACCACACGTGTAGGTGTCGCATTTAACGAGATAAAACAAAGTTATGAACACTTAGGCCTTGATCCTCGCTACAGCATTAGCCAATCCCAAGCGACTCCAGAGGCCGATACCACAGATAACGGCATGACCTATAACTTAGGCTTGACCTACATGCCAATAGAGGATTTGTCATTCTTTATCAATCACTCAAAGGGACGCACCGCCTACAGTGTGCTCGATGCAGTAAAAGATAATGCTACCAATCGAGATGATTCAGAATCGATTAGCAATGATTTAGGTATGCGCTTTAAGGCATTTGAGGATCAATTACTGGGCTCACTGGTATTGTTTAAAAGCTCGCGCACTAATGTCGCCTATAACAATCCTGATTATACCAATGGCATATTAACACCTAACATCCCAGTGTATTTGTACAATGGCAGCGAAGACACTCAAGGTATTGAACTCGATCTTAATGCATATATTAATGAGGAGTGGCGCCTTAACCTCAACGGCATGTATCAAGATGCGAATGACAAACAGAATCCTAAGGATGGAGATAACTATGAAAACCAGCAAAAAGGTGTGCCTTATGTCAGCGCCAGTGCTTGGGTTACCTATGGCGCGAATTGGTTTGCGCTACAGAGTCCAGTCGAATTAAGCCTAGGAGCAAAATACGTTGGCGATCGTAGTACACACTCTAGCTCATTTGGTATTCCAGACGGTTACGTGCCTAGCTATACCGTCGTTGACTCGGCGGTGAGTTACAGCACTGATTCTTGGAAAATCCAGCTTAATATCAATAATCTATTCAATAAAGACTATTACAGTAAAGCGATGTTCTTAGGTGGTATGCCGGGTGAAGAACGCAACGTCAAACTGCAATACAGCTATAGTTTTTGAGCGCTAAATAGATTTAAGCGCTAAACTGCAGCGCGAAAGTCGATATGTTTCCAACAAAAAAGAGAGCATTTATGCTCTCTTTTGACATCTAAATCCTCAATTGAGAATGGCAAATGATACCCAGCGTATTAACTGACATTCTCCCTATCACCGCGCATAAGGGATTCCAACTCTGCCTTACCCTTATTCGATAGATTGATTAACGTCGCTAAATCATTTTGATGAGCTGCGCTCGCAATCACCAGTTTCTTATCATGCTCAGCAAAGATTTTTACCCGCTCGTTGGCTTGTACCTGAGATAGACCTAAACCTTGGAGGATCTTCTCGCTGGCCGAAAGCGCTGAACCAAAGGTCTCACGAAAGACATCTGTCACCCCAAGGCTCATCAAACGATAAGCATGGTTACGATCCCTTGCCCGCGCGACTATGTGGATATGAGGGAAATGGGTTTTCACTTGCTGGGCGATTTCGATGGAATCCTCAACACTGTCCACGGCCAGCAATAACAAACGCGAGCGCGCGATCCCCGCCGACATCAACATGTCTAAGCGTCTGGCATCACCAAAATAGACCTCACCGCCATATTTGCGAATCACATCCACATGGCTCGCATCCTTATCCAAGGCGACAAAAGGGATCCCTGATGAGGCCAAAATACGCCCGGTTATCTGGCCTACTCGGCCAAAACCGGCAATCACCACTTCCGATTCCGTGACATTAATTGTATCTGGCAGGCGAGTGTCCACCACCTTGGCCTTAGTTGCGCGAAACAGGGTAAACAATATCGGCGTCACCGCCATAGATAAACCAATCGCCAGCACTAGCACTTGCGCAATTTTATCGCCGACAATGCCAGATAACTGCGCCTGGGATAACAGCACAAAGGCAAATTCACCGCCTTCGGCAAGGATCAACCCCAACGCAATACTCGGTCGCCATTTGTGGTGCCGAATGCGGCCCAGCACCATCAGCACAAACGTTTTAATCAGCAACATCGCCATTAAAATACCTAAGATAAGTAACGGATCTGATATCAATAATTTCAAATCCATACTCATACCGACCGCCATGAAAAACAGCCCAAGCAATAAGCCTTTAAAAGGTTCGATGTCGGTTTCAAGTTGATGTCGATAACTTGAGTTAGCAAGCATAATACCCGCCAAAAATGCCCCCATACCCGCAGAGAGTCCAAGCCACTCCATTAACTCAGCGCTGCCCATCACGAGCAGTAACGCAAAGGCGGTGAGTACTTCACGCACCCCGCTACTTGCGACTAACTTAAGGAGTTTTGGCAGTAAGTATTTGCCCACTAACACAAACCCTACTAGGGCTAGACACGTCCAGTACCAAGGCACGGCATGATGTTCAATCTGCGCCGAATTGGGCGCCAAATATGCCGTCAGCAGCAACATGGGGATAACGGCAAGATCTTGCATCAACAAGACACCAAAAGCATCACGCCCGAGTGGGGTAGTGAGCAACCTATGTTCACTCATTAACTGCACAGCAAAGGCTGTCGATGATAAAGATAGCGCGGCGCCAACCACTAAAGCTGCGTCAACAGACAAACCAAAGCCCCAAGCTAAACCACCAATCGCAGCCCATGATAACAACAACTGACCACTGCCTAAACCAAAGATAGCACTGCGAAGTTCCCATAATTTACTTGGATTTAATTCGAGTCCAAGTACAAACAACATCAGCACTACACCTAACTCGGCAAAATGCAACACAGCAGCAGGATCAGAAACTAAGGCCATGCCGCCTGGGCCTAAAATGATGCCAGCACCTAGGTAGGAAAGAATCGGGCCTGCGCCAAAACGTTTACCCAAAGGAACAAAAATAACCGCCGCCAATAAAAATAGCAGCACCGACGTGAGTAAACTCGACTGTTCCATGAAGGCTCCAACGGAAAAAGGAATGCGCAGTGTTCCATATAATAGCCCAGCCGCAGCTAGGCGAATTAGCAACTATGATATCCCATTTATTTATTAACAAGGTCAAGGCAATTCATTAAAAATGAGAAATTTTTGGTACGAAAAACACTTAAGCGTGGGGAAATCAACTGGAGCAACAAAGCAAAGTAAAAGAGCGTTCAGAGACGCCTTAGACTGTTATCGCATTTTTGTTAGTGGCGGCAAAACCCAAAACGAGAAATAAATGAAGGAAGAATAAAAACCAGTAAGGACTTTTGCCAACTCAGGATGAGACTAAATGCTCACTCGGCTTACATTACACCGAGGGCGATGCGATATGACGCCGTAAATCAGTTGCCTGCTTGTCACATTTTAAAATGTCAGAATAGCGTACTACGGCATTGCGGCCATTGGCCTTAGCGGCATAAAGCGCCATGTCGGCTCGGTGGAATAATGGGTCTAAACTCAGATCATCAGCCATTAAACCGCTCACGCCAAAACTCGCCGTAATGACGAACTTATGTCCTGAATGTTGGGTATCAATGGCCTCGATACGGGCTCGGCACTGCTCTGCCACTTCCATACCTTTCTCTTCATCGGCATAGGGTAATAAAATCGCAAACTCCTCACCGCCGATACGAGCAAAAACATCACCATTTCGGATATGGGATTTAAGGGAATCGACCACCTTTTTAAGCGCCCAATCGCCAGTTCCATGGCCAAAAGAATCGTTGATCCGTTTGAAGAAATCCAAATCAAATAAAATGACACAGAAATCCCCACCGCGGGCCGTGGCTTGCACAAAAAGGTTTTCCCCTAACTCTTGCCCTGCACCGCGATTCAAGATGCCTGTTAATGCATCCATTCTCGCCATACGCATAAACTTGCGTTTCTGCATCTGGCCTACAGCTAACAAAATCCCGAGGAAGAACAGTCCGCCTACTAGAATAGTGACAAACATCAGCATATTGGTATATTCGCGCTCTTTTACCGTTTGCTGAGCGACATACAGTTCACGTTCCTTATTCAATAAATTAATTTCACGTGACTGTTCATCAGCATTAAACTTTGCCGCCTGATACGCTAACGTTTTCATTTTCGCTTCATCAAACATCAGCTGATTGTAATACTGCTCTTTTTTCGAGAACTCATAGGCTTGTTCAAACTGTTTATTCTCAGCATTTAAGCCCGCTAACACTTTAAAGACAGTATGTTTTAACTCGGTATAACTAGGATCATTAGGTAATGACGTAACGAACTTGGCATGCTCGACCACCTCAGCAGATTGCTTTAGTGCAAAATACGCTTCGGTTAACAAAGAATGGACACTATTAATTTCTAGTTGAAAATTAAAAGACTCATATCCCTTTAATGCTTTCAAAAGTAAAGCAACTGCAGCAGAGTATTCTTGCAACCTTAACTTAGACTCTCCCATCCCTTTCAATGCAATAAACGAAATCAATGGAAAACCATTCGACTCACAAAAATCGTGCGTGTACTGGAATTCATCAAATGCCTTGTCATATATTTCAAGCTCTAACTGATAAACTGATAAATACAACTTTGCAGTACAAATATCTTTTACATTATCTGCTGAAGCAAGCGATTCTGCCTTAGCCGCGTAGGTTCCCACCTCTTCTTTTATGCCTATTGCAGAGTACAAACTCGCTAAACGTAGATATGCAGCACGTTTGATATCTATATTATCTATTCGATCTATTAGCCCTAGGCTTTTGCTCATTACAACAAAAGCGTCTTTAAAGTTCCGTAGGGCGATGTACGCAGTTGCCTCATAGCTATAGGCAGAAAATAAATAATCGCTATTTTGAACTAAATTTTCAGATTGAATTAAATTATCTAGGGCTTCTTGATATTGACCTGCATAAATAAATGAAGTCCCTTTAAATACCAATAAGCGCCCTTGTTGAAAACGCGTCATATGCTCGAAATCAGCTTCAAGCTCATGGAGCTTAGTGATTGCACTTTGCATATCGGTATGTTGTAGCTGCTCCAGATCAGCTAATACCTCATCAAAATTGATAGTTGCAGCCATTAAGGGCATACAAAATATGCCCGAACATAACCACAAAAAAGCGCACAGGAGTTTCAATTACTCACCATTACCATGGGAAATAACTAAGTAGGCTTTACAATCATCATCCCCACTCAAGCTTTTCAGTTTTTCCATGTCTCCCGACATGACGGCTGCAATTTCTTCATCAGTTAACCCATGGGCACGCATTACGGCCTCAGGGTCCTGTTGATACGCTTGCATCAACTGTGCATTTTGGCCTAACTGAGTAAAAAAATCGGATAATGCAGGCATACTTTTTCCTTATTTTAATGATGACTTCCGAATTCAACTCAGAAGTACGACTCTCGCAATTAGCCTAAATCTTCAGGCCTAATACCTAATTTGGTTAAAATAGCATAGTTGTATTCGAGTTTTTTTGCTGGCGGGATCAGTAACGTACTGATGGGAGACAAGTTTGCCTCGGGCAGCTTACTCAACGGCAAATACTCAATTATAGGGGCTTGAATGGGTAAATTAGCAGCCTCGTAGATCACCACTTGATGATCCAGTGGATACCATTGATGCAGTTGTTCAACCAAAATCTGCAGCCTATCACTCGTAGTATGAAACTGAGTTAAGGTATGTTCGCCAGCAATAGCAATTTGCCATAACAACAAATGAGTTGTCGGATCGGGCACATGATTAAAGAACATAAACTGGCTGGCTTCAAAACTTTGATGCCCAGAGTTACCGGGGTCGATACCTAAATCTGCCCATAAACACGCCTCGGCCGATATCCCAGGCTCCATCTTTGCAGCAAATCCTTCAGCCCTCGCCTGCTTAATCGCTAAGTGGGACACGCAAGCAAACACACCGGGGTGACCATAAAGCGCGCAAACTGTTTTTTTACCGGCTCTAACGGCGTCCAAAATAGCACTCACCATCTGCTCATAGGTCTCACGGCGATTTTTCACTTCGCCATTTTGAGCATAAAACGGCTGCAAATTGATGACATTAGGATTAATAGTCTGGATCCAACGCTGCGAAAAACCATCGGGCAGGAGTGAAAACACCACATCGGCGTGCTCAATATAACTGCGGCTCATCACACTGATTTGTCCGGCCAGCTGTAAACCCGTGCCTACGCAAACTAAAGAACCCAAAGCATCTATCCCAATATTTTATTTCAAACACTGCGAACTCATACTAAAGCCACAGCACAAGAACATAATAAAAACATATCGGTAACTTTAATCTGATTTATGCAAGATTACTATGGTTATCGCCACATAAACGGTTTATCGACTTACTGACTAATTGCTTGGCTTTAAAGAAGAAATCAGGCTCCCATTTCCTTTTGTCCAATCCTGTCAGCAGTAAACCAGTACGGTTCAGAGGCTGAAAAGCACACCCACAGCACCCATGTGACTTCTACTAATAAATATCCTTAAAGATTGAGAACTAAAGCCAACATCACGGGTCGAAAAGTCACACAATTCGATCTATGACGGCAGCAAAGCCCGATTGCCCTTGTCATGAGGGGGAATGCTTGGGTATTATGGCCGCCAGATTTTCAGAAGTAGCGCATACAATGATCAATAAAAAGCAAAGTCTTACCCTGCTGAGCGCTGTGGCGCTCTCTGTTTCGCTCAGTGCTTGTAGTGTGTTCGATTGGTTGATTTATAAGCCCGACATCCCACAGGGTAACTACATGGAACCGCAACAAGTTGAAAAGTTGCGCATTGACATGACCAAAGAACAAGCCGAATACATTCTCGGCCGTCCGGTATTACGCGATAGTTTCGCCGAAGATACTTGGTACTACGTCTATCACTACAAGAGTGGACGCGATGCCAGCATTACGCATAAAGAACTCATTTTGCACTTTACGGGTGATAAACTCACCGCAGTGAATGGCGATTATGAGCTAAGCAAAGAATTTGATACGCCGCTCGAGCAGAGCAGTTTACCTACGGGTAATAAAACTGAGCTAGTGCCACAAATTCCTGCACAGCGTCCAGATGCCAAACCTTTAGTAAAAGAAAACCAAACAGAAGCGCAAGTTCAAAAACCAATTAAGTAATATCCTAAACTTTGCTTATGCTCTTCTCAGTCAATCAAATACAAAAAAGCGCCCAAGGGCGCTTTTTTATTGAGCAATGATGTCAAACTGACGACAGTCGTTATACCAACCGTGTTAAGCCCGTCCGCCCGTGACTTTATTCGCGCGGCCTTCATCTTTGGCTTTATCCGCGCGGCGGCGGCGAACATCCTTAGGATCGGCAATCAAAGGACGGTAAATCTCGACCCTTTGGCCCGGTAAAATCACTTGGTCATGTTTAACCACATTACTAAACACACCGAGCTTGACCGTGTCTAAATCGATCTCAGGAAAAAAGCTCACTATGTTGCTTAAACGCACCACCTCAATCGCCGACGTGCCGGGATTCACATTCACCGAAATTACTTTTTGCTGAGTAGGCAAGGCGTAAACCACATCAACTACAAACTTATCTGTCTCATTTGTCACTGTAAATCACCTTAGCGCGACTCGTAAATGCCGTCACCATTGATACCATAAGATCATTAAACACTTTACCAAAGGCCATATCGGCTAACGAGTTTGAAAACTCAAAACTCAGTTCGAATTCTACCTTGCAAGCTTCTTCAGTCAGCTCAGTAAAACGCCACTGCCCCAATAAATGCTTAAAGGGCCCATTTTCCAATGTTAAATCAATACTCTTCCCGGGAACCACTTGGTTGCGAGTCGTAAATGTCTTACGGATCCCCGCTTTACTCACATCCACAGATGCCAGCATAGTCTTACCATCAAATTCTAAGACTTTGCCACCCACACAACCGGGTAAAAATTCCTTATACGACTCGACATCATTTACTAAGTCATACATTTGCATCGCACTAAAACGGACTAACACACTTCGAGAAATTTGCGGCATAGGACTTAGCACTCTTAACTAACGACTTCACAGCGACCTTAGCAAACTCAAACGCACGAAAAGAACGCACATGCGATGAACAACTTAGGCAAGCAATCAAAATTTGCACGGATTTTATCACGATACGTAAAAAACGCACCCCTTGTGCACTTAAGCTGATACTCAACCCCTTAATGGCGTTCAAAAAACAAGCAACAACACGATAGAGGCTTGAAATTAACTAAATAAAACCTTATATCAATACCAAATTGAATCACCGTGCGTATAATGGCGCCACTATGGTAAAGAAAAATTCAAGCAAAGCCGCGCCTGCGACTATCGCACGTAATAAGCGCGCAACCTTCGAATACCGTTTCGAAGAGAAAATGGAAGCTGGCCTATCCCTAATGGGATGGGAAGTTAAATCTATCCGTATGGGTAAGGTCAACTTGTCCGACTGTTACGTATTCCTGAAAAATGGCGAAGCCTTTATGCATGGCTGCACCATTATTCCCTTGAATACGGCATCGACACACGTTGTCTGCGATCCCCTGCGCTTGAAAAAGCTGCTACTCAGCCGTAAAGAGCTCGATAAACTGGCTGGCTTAGTCGAGCGTCAAGGCTACTCCATCATTCCTATTTCTATGTACTGGCGTAAAGGTGCATGGGTGAAAGTGGAGATTGGCCTAGGTAAAGGTAAGAAAGATCACGATAAGCGCGAAGATACTAAAGCGCGTGAATGGGAAGTTGAAAAAGCCCGCGTGATGAAAAAAGAAAAAACGCACGGATAATGAACAAACGATTGAACTTGAAGCAAATGATGCTAGGTGATCATTGTGCTACGGGTTACAATCAAATTCTTGGGGGCGATTCTGGATTCGACAGGATTCACGAAACCCTGGGAGCATGCCGAGGGGCGGTTGGCCTCGTAAAAAGCCGCACCGTTATAGTTGCAAACGACTCTAACTACTCTCTAGCAGCTTAGGCTAGCTAGCCATCTGACACAGGTCTCTCAAATGGGCAGTGTATACAGATGGTCATCCTACATTTGATAGCGAGGGAACTCCGTCCGGGGGTGAACCGCGAAATAGTACCGGACTCGCCCGATGAAATCCTGTCTTTCGGAGTTTATTCGGGTTAATTAAAAGAGAGACTAAGCATGTAGTGCCTTGGATGTAGGTGTTCTGGACGCGGGTTCAAGTCCCGCCGCCTCCACCAAATAAAACAAGGGCTTAGCAGAAATGCTAAGCCCTTTTTCTTTTCGGTGGCGACAAAATGGCGACACCGAAAATTCTACTTACTGTTTCATATCTTTTTCCCTCTGATAAATTCCCCCTCTTAAATTATCAAAAATCATTTCAGTTTTTGATCGTCTTAAGTTGTTGATTATTCTTACTTAGATCTTTTTCTATATTTTTCACTCATTCATAAAAACCCCACGAAATCCACGTAAAAACCAATTAAATCAATGCTTAGATATTTTCCACCATCACCAAACGCGCTGTATGGAACTGTAAAACAGTGAAATAAACCGCGATCATTTCAGATCTTTGATCCTTCAAAACCCCTAGGAATGGCGCTGGCTGCGCCTATGAACTGTAATAAACTAAAACTGAAAAAAAATTAACATATAAAGCGAGTAGGAGGGTGAGGAAGAGTGCGGATTTCGTGGCGTGGTTTCTCTGTCGCGCTGGTTTTCGTGGCGTATTTCATTCTTTTAATGATTTTTTATTGCTGTTTCAGATGATTCTATGTGAGGTCTCGAAATCGTTGCGGCACTATGTAAATAGTAACTGTACCTCTTATCTAACTAGATAAGAGGTACAGTTGATAACTCAAATTAGTTTTGACTACTCATATTTAAAAACGAGTAGTTCAAAAAAACTAATTACTCCCATAAAAATAGGAAAACGAATGAACAATAGACTGATTGGGGATGCTGGCGAGTATTTAGTTGCATACCACTTATCTCGTCGTGGTATCGCTGTTGCGTTAATGAATAATGGGACTAAGGGCGTAGATTTACTAGGGTCTGTTGATCTTTGCTGTACAAATGTTGTTCAGCAATACATCGGCAGCCACATTAACATAAACGCCAGTGACACCATACTGGCGTAATTTCTTGCTAGCTTGTCATATCTTGTTGATATTGCTCGATAGTGTTTAATTCTTCAAAAAGCATTCTCCACTAAATGTCGATACCGATATAAGCACCAATCGACTCTTTCTTGAGGTGTATTCTTATAGCGGCGCCTTGGAATAACAGATTTCCCGCCTTTATTTGCGATAAGTTCACGAAAAGCATCGCTGTCATAACCTTTATCTGCAATGACGGTATCAACCTGCTTCAGGTGCTCAATTAAGCTGGGGGCGTGTGTAATATCGTGTTTTTGGCCTTCTGATAATTCGAAATAAATCGGTAATCCTCCGCTGTCGACGGCTAAGTGAATTTTGGTTGAATTACCGCCTCGACTTTTACCAATACTCTCATTACTTAGCGTCGCTGCACCTGCACTGTGCTGGTGAGCCCGCACTATCGAGCCATCAATAAAGACCCATTCTATATCAGCAAGGTTGGCTAAGACCTTGAATAAATGTGCTAGAACGCCTTTCTTAGACCATAAATGAAACCGTCTAAAGACCGTGCTCCAATGACCGAACTCTTTAGGTAAATCTCGCCAAGGGATACCTGTTCTAAGGCGGTAAAGAATACCTTCGAATGTTTGTCTATGTTCAGGTTTGTCATAAACACGGCCTGTGCTTTTCATTAAATGAAATAGCTTTTCCCAGCGTGCATCGGTTAGCATAAGTCTTGGCATGGCTTGAGGTTATGGTTACTTTTGGCGAAGCAAATTATAACGTCTTGCCATGCTGTCTAAAAATCACTTTCGAAAGATCAACAGACCCTAGTAACAGATGATGGTCAACATGTAGCTAGTATTCAGGTTAAAGCGTCTCAAGGTAAAACTCAACCGAGGCAGTGGATAGTCGGCAAAAACCAACCTAGAGCTTCTGAGAACTTCTTTTATATTTTTTGCAATATATGGATTGAACTCGATAAAACACCTGAAATTTTCATCGTTCCCAGTGATGATGTCAAAACAGCTGTTAAGTGGGAATCCAAAGTCCCACTATTTAAAATAACACCTGATAATGAAGGTAAGTACTTAAACAACTGGAAAGCAATCACAGATATATTCATTACATCTTAACAAAATGAAGTCCTTACTTGGTTATCGGATCAAGTCTGCCTTTCTGACTATTGGCTTGTGATGCTTGGCTGCTGAAGTCGCCCGCCTCGTTTGGTGCTGGGCTAGCTCCGTGGGTATGGCTGGCGCAGGTGGTGGCTAATGCGTTAACGGTTCCATGAGTTCGGATAATAACTTCAGTACGTTTTCGCTATCGCTGCCTAACCATGTTTTAGGGCTGCGCTGGTCTTGCTCAATGCTTGCTGTCACTTTGTGGGTTTGGCATTGTAGATCGGCCAGTTTGCCGATGATGTTGGTTAATGACTCGTCTGTCTTATTCTTAAGAACCATCAACCCCTTGTCCCATGTGTCCTTCAAAAGTGTAAGTACCCAAAAACACGCTATAGCAAAAAAGAGGAACATGACCATGCCTGAGGTTCAAGCCGTTAAAGATCAAGACACCGTTAAGCTTATCAGCTATCTGCTCGAAAGACAGTTTAGCCAGCAACTGGCCGATGTGTGGAATATCGGCCTTAATCTTGCCCTGCGGATCTCCGACTTACTCTCAATTAAGTTCAGTGATATCCACGGCGATAGACTTATCATTAAGGAATCTAAAACCGGCAAAATTGCCAATATCAAACTCAACTCAAAAACGCTAGAACGGATACAGCGTATTGCGCGCGAGCAACCTAACCATATCTACCTATTTCAGTCCTACCGTAATCAAAGAGCTAAAAATATCAAACCCGCGCCTTTGTCACGCCGCTATATTTGCCGTGCCCTAGCGATGATTGGGGAAGAACTCAAAATCGCCTTAGGCACCCACTCCATGCGCAAGACCCGTGGCTATCTGCTGTATCAACAAACCAAAGATATTGGTCGAGTGATGAAGATGCTCAGGCATAGCGCTGAAGACACTACCCTGAGGTATATCGGTATTGAGCAAGACGATATCGATAAGGACTTTGTCGAGCTGGAAATCTAAAAATAAGGAGGGTGCTCACCCTCCTTATTTTTTGTCAAAAACGACTTTATTTTTAAATAGCAACGCAAGAGAGTTACGGCTTAATGTGTTTACATTACTTACAACCTTTTACGAGATAGAGCGATTCATTTTGCTTTTCACCATCCACATAAATTTTTAACTCCTGAGCACCTGTGAATACAGCTTTAAATAGCGAGCTAAACAATCCATTTTGAACATACTGAGCTGGTGGCATCACAGGTTTGTACTCATAAATCAGCTCTCCAGCCCTAACCCTAAAACAATCAAGGTTATATGCAACTTGGGTTGCTTCACCTGGTTCAATCCGAGATAACTCTAGATCTGAATAGCCAGACAGAATGTGGATGGTACTACTGCTATCATTCAAAACCTCAACATTAAATTGAGTGGGACAGCCCGCTAAATTTAAGCCAGCAAGTACAATGGCAACCGTTTTAGGTAACACATGTAAAATTCTCATAAAACCTGCACTCATTGAGGGGCTAACTCCCAAGATGTACTTACGTCTTTCGTAAAATCGAAAATTTAGTCCGTTTTAGTTAGATGACATCCACTTAATCAGTTTCTTATGAAAATAGATGACTTGATGATTATCCAGAGGTAGCAGGGAGCCGGAAAAATCGAGAGCAAAATCTACATCTTTGACCTTTTCAGGGAATTTAAAGTACAGGTTATAGCAGTTATCTACAAATCCACTGCCGAGCCGTAAACTCTCTTTGTTATCGGCAATATCGACACTGCGAGTACCCCATCCACCAAAAGAGTTATCAAAACCACAAAATTTAGTATCATAGTCTTTAAATTTCATTACCCTATATGGCTTGAAATGCTGTTCAATACCATCAACTTTCATGATTAGCACGATATTGTTTGCTATTAACTCAACATTC
The DNA here is from genome assembly GCF_001887095.2 of Shewanella sp. SACH. Taxonomy (NCBI): domain Bacteria; kingdom Pseudomonadati; phylum Pseudomonadota; class Gammaproteobacteria; order Alteromonadales; family Shewanellaceae; genus Shewanella; species Shewanella sp. SACH. Next base: position 254,591 of record NZ_MPDG02000001.1, on the reverse strand, counting down.
AACTTCAAGGGTTTTACCCCCAATGCGAGTATGATTTCATCATTATTAAATTGACTATCGGGCCAACGGTTCATCTCGATACCCAATATCGCATTCCCTCGGTACTTGGTTTCATAATTGTTGAATAGTAACGACAAATTAACGTCGGGAAATTCAATAATATCATCAAGGCTTTTGTTATACGTGTATTCCTTAGTATCGGGAACGGGCTTCCAAGGAATGACGGAAGGCACGCTGGCCACCTCCAGAGTCGTGGAAGTGCAGCTACACAAGCAAAGACCGATAAGCAGTAACAAATACTTCATCACTCATTCCTTCCACTCTTACCCATATCAGCTCAAAACTAATTTAGCCAATACATCAACCGAATCAACACCAAGCGACTTAATGGGCTTTACTGAGTAGATAAAAATACACGGTTAACGCCTTGGCTTTACCACTCAAAAAATCCTCGGACACTATTAGCCAGAATTCCCCTTTGAGCCTGGAGTGATTATGCTGAAGTCAATATTTCTGTCTTGTAACCACTGTTCAACTTTTTTCTTCTGTTTATAGGCGTCTTCATTTTTATCCATCACCCGCTCATGCTCGGCTAACCAATCAAATAAAACAATGATGCCTCTCCGGTTAACCATTTGGAACTCGGCACCACGATTTAATAGATCTAAAACAATATCGTATCGACGTCTACCAGCTGCTTGAGTTAATAGGGTAGCGTTTGTGTTTGTTTTTATATTAAGATCTGTGCCAGCTTCGATGAGCAGATAATAATTCCTGGGTATCGTTTTTCCGCCTAACTCAACGGTTTCCTCAATAGGTGGGGCATCAAACATTCCTCCTTTAAGATTTGGATCGCCACCATAGGCTAATGCCAACTGTAAAAAGCGACTATCTTTATTTCTGGTCGCCCAATGCATCACTGTACTAGAGCCCTCAAGTTTGACATTGGGTGTGGCGCCTTGTTTTAGTAATTCTTCAAAGCCCTCAAGGTTACCCTTATAAATTGCCCAAAACAGGGGCGTGCCTGTAGATCTACCCTGAGCATTGACATCGACTCCATTTGCCACTAACTCACGGATTTTTTTGATATCGCCTCTTCCTGCCGCTTTCGCCAATGCTCGAACTTGAGGATCAGGGAATATCTCATCCAAATCCATTAGCACTAAAGAAGTTTCACGCTGTTTCTGATTATGTGCTTTTTCGGCGTCTTCCAAGGCCTGAAAATGCGGCTCTGAAGCGCAGGCACTGAGTAAACATGCAAACATCACATAACTGATAACTCGTTTCAACATAAGCTTACTCATGTAACCGTAATCTCATCACATCATTCACTGCACTTGATGATAATGCTTTCCCCACCACCCTCATATAAATTCCTTGTGCTATCGATGATTTCCATATTTTTTTTACAACCAACAGGGATATTCGCATGTAAGCTAATCAGTTTTTTAAGTCTTGCTAAACTAGGTTGACGGTCGCCTGTTTTTTCAAAATCAACAGCTTGAAACATATAGTATCGACCTTCACCATAGTCATTTTTTAAACTATTTAAATGTTCAGAGTACTCGATACGGGTATTTAAATCGTAATAACGATTTTCAATACTCGTACAACTGAATAACATTAGAGTTAATCCCCATCCCCAGAACCTATTCATAATAATTCCTTTTTGGAACGTTGATCCGAACATAACTAGGGACGAGTTACTTAATGGTGTAACGAGTCCCTACTGGATAGAAATGCACTGTGTATTCTTTGGTATTTTCCGCCTTGATAAAGGACAGGATGATGGTAAAATATCCTTGCTCGCCAGCAAAATTAGTATCCATCGCGACCAAGTCACCACACAATACATTGGGATCATACCTTAATGCTCGCGTCACCAAACTTAAATCTGTTTCCCTATAAGGAATATTAATAGTCTCTTCTGGATAAAAGTCATAAAAAGCTTTGTGTGTTACTTCTTGAAATCTACAGACTAACACCCATGTTGGTTGGCTTTGTTTCCTAAATCGAGTCAGCGAACAAAACTCTCATCATTGTTCAAATATCAAGCTACATAGTGGGTTTCAGGCATACCTAGCCCAGTAAGCTTGTTCAAAGCCCTAATCATCGCGTAAGCTTCTCCCACCTGAGCGTTATAATTCCGCATGCTCAACGTGCCTCCTAGCAGTTGTTTTATCCTGTACATAGCGGTTTCTGAGATTGAACGGCGATGATAACCATACCGTTTTTTCCACTGCTTATTTGAGCCATGAAGCTGTTGCCAACTGACGGCTAAGTTTCGTGGATGCCCTTGTTCCCATAGCGCAGCACCTTCCCTAGGTGGAATGAGCACTAAAGCGCGTTTTCGACGAACGGCTTCGTGACAGGCTTTCGTGTCGTAAGCACCATCACCCGAGATATTGCGGATTTTTCGATGGGTTTGCTTAAGTAAATTGGGCATCACTTCAGCGTCTGTGACACCTGATAAACTGAGTTCTGCAGCAATAACTTCATGGCTATGTGTATCTACGGCAATATGCAGTTTACGCCACACTCGGCGCTTTCCATCTGTACCATGTTTCTTCACTTTCCACTCACCTTCGCCATAGACCTTCAAGCCTGTTGAGTCGATAGCTAAGTGCTCAATGGCGCCGCGAGTCTTGGTTTTAAAAGCAATATTGACCGTTTTCGCGCGTTTACTGATGCAGGTGTAATGCGGGCAAGATAATGGGATGTCACCCAGTTTAAACACCGAATTGATGAAGCCCTGTAAGACTCGCAGTGGCATAGAGAAAATACGCTTAACCATCAACGCAGTGGTAATGGCTAAGTCGCTAAACACACGAGGACGACCTTTCTTGGGCTGCTCGACCTTGGATTTCCACTTAGCAATTGCATCCTCATCAATCCAGAAGGTAAGTGAACCGCGGTTGATTAAGGCTTGGTTGTATTGCTTCCAGTTGGTTGTTTTATAGCGAGGTTTTGACACGGTTGATGGGTAAGTTGATAGGCGATGCCGATCAGATCTGCGGCTACGGTTTTAGTTCAACCTATTTAGGAAACAAAGCCGTCCACATTATGCCCACGCAGCTTGTTAAGCTGCGTCGTTATCAATCTCAAGTAATCAGATAAGTATTTAATTATAATATAACTTACTGATTTTAATATATATAGAAATAAATATAGGTGTTCTGGATGCAGGTTAAAGTCCCGCCGCCCCACCAATTTTACCAGAAGGGCTTAACCGCAAGGTTAAGCCCTTTTTATTGGAGTTTTCAAATGATTTGCTATCGATTCAAATGTGGCGGCGGGAGCTGAACTGGCGTCGATAAATAAATCATCTAATCACTTGATCTAAAATCTATTATATTCAGCCATTCAGACGCCGCACCTAAAAAACTACCTTTTCCCCTTTCCACCTAAAGCGCGCTTTTTGGCACGTTGTTTTTGGGCCGCTTTGCCGTTACGTCTAGGTTCGGTGTCCATTTTATTAAAGTCGGGTTCAAAGCCGGGTAACCATTGCTGTGGTAAACGCTTGTCTAATACGACTTCGACTTCTTCCAGTAATAGGGCGTCCTCTTGGCTAAAAAGGGTGATGGCAAGCCCTGTACTGCCCGCTCGACCTGTGCGGCCAATACGATGAATATAATCTTCGGCGATAAAAGGCAGCTCAAAATTAATCACGTACTTGAGCTCGACGATATCTAGGCCTCTGGCGGCAACATCCGTAGCCACTAGCACTTGAATTTTGCCTTGTTTAAATTCCTGCAAGACTTTCTCGCGCGCACCTTGGGACAAGTCACCGTGAAACGCCTGAGTGATAATATCGGCTTTATTGAGTTGCTGAACCAGTTTGTCGACGCCTTGCTTAGTGCGGCTAAAAATCAGCACTTGGTGCCAGTTTTTACTGCGCACCAGATGGCTGACGAGTTCGGTTTTACGGTCGGCGTCGACGGCATAAACCACTTGTTCAATTTCGGCAGCGGTCGTATTGCGCTTGGCAACTTCAATCAACTTGGGATCACGCAGTAAGGTTTTACTTAAGCTAAAGATGGCGGCATCTAAGGTGGCAGAAAATAACAGTGTTTGTCTGTCACTCGGCACTTGCTTGAGCACGGCTTGAATTTCATCCATAAAGCCCATATCGAGCATACGGTCGGCCTCATCGAAAACAAGCACGCTCAATTGCTTAAGACTCAATGCGCCTTGCCTGAGGTGATCGAGTAAGCGACCCGGTGTTGCGATTAACACATCTATCCCTGCATTAAACACAGCGACCTGCGCATCGATACTCACGCCGCCGTAGGCGATGCCGACACGGATATCTGTCCCTTTAGCGTACTTAACAAAACTCTGCTGTACCTGCACCGCCAGTTCACGTGTCGGCACTAAGACTAATGCACGTACAGGTCTCACCGCGGTTAACTCTTGCGCAGGGCTGAGTGCCAACAAATGATGCAAGATTGGCAAGGCGAACGCCGCGGTTTTACCTGTACCCGTTTGGGCGCCAGCCATCACATCCCGTTTCGCCAAGATGGCAGGGATAGCTTCTAGCTGGATAGGCGTTGGCGACTCATAGCCAAGGCTCGCTAAGGTATTCACTAATGTGGAGTTTAAGGATAAGACACTAAAAGACATTGCGGTTAACCACTGAAAATAATGACCAGAATTTTAGCAGACGCAAACCCAAGCGACTAGCGCCATAGCGCTAGCCCTGTGGTTCTATCGGGTGAAACTAAATCAATTTCAGGATAGTTAGCCTTACCATAAGTCAGTCTCGCAATACGCCAGCATCACGATAGAAATGCGTCGAGATCTTCTGGTAGTTGCGGACGACTAAAGAGATAACCTTGGGCTTGATCGCACTGATTCTGTTGCAGAAAATCGGCTTGTTCTTTGGTTTCCACTCCTTCGGCGATAATGTCGAGCTTCAACGCATGTCCAAGCGCAATCACAGCTTTAGCAATCGCAGTATTGTTAGTGTCGAAGGGAATATCCCGCACGAAGGATTGATCAATCTTCAGCTTATGGATGGGTAGTTTTTTCAAATAATTCAGCGATGAATAACCGGTGCCAAAGTCATCGACCGATAATTCTATGCCCAGATCGCCAAGTAACTTTAAGTCACGGATAGCAAGATCGGGATTTTGCATCATCACACTTTCGGTCACTTCAAGCTCTAAGTGTTTGGCGGGCAAGCCCGTTTCAGCTAAGACACGTTTTACATCATCCACAAAGGAACTACGCTGTAACTGTTGTCCGGCCACGTTCACTGCAATGCGGCCAAAGTGTTTACCTTCACTAAGCCAACGCATGCCCTGACGACAGGCGGTTTCTAGCACCCATAAACCTATCTCATGGATAAGACCAATTTTTTCTGCCACGGGTATAAATACCGCGGGAGAAATCAAACCCAGTTGAGGATCGTGCCAACGCAGCAGCGCTTCAAATCCCACGGTTTTTCGAGACACTAAGTCGAGTTTTGGCTGGTACATCAAGTACAAGGCATTTTGCTCAATCGCGCCATAGAGGGCACTTTGCAGCTTAAGATGTTCAAAAGACTGTTGCGTTAAGGACTCAGTATAAAAAGCATAATTATTGCGGCCATCATTTTTAGCGCGATACATGGCCGCATCGGCGTTACGCAGTAAAGTGTCCGCATCGGTTCCATCATTTGGATACAAAGACACGCCCATGCTCGCAGTCAAACGCAGGTGGTCGCCCGTACTCACAATAAAAGGTTGTTCAAACACTTGGCGCAATTGATTAATGGCAACCGTGGCATCTTCGTTATTATCGATCCCCGAAATTAACGCCACAAACTCATCGCCACCAATCCGCGATAACACATCCTGATCGCCTACTTGGCTGCGTAAACGCTTGGCAAGCTCGACCAGCATTTCATCACCTATGCTATGGCCAAAACTGTCGTTGATATGCTTAAACAAATCGACATCTATCATCACTGTCGCTAACTGCAAATTCAGCCGCTTAGCTTGCCGCACTTCCTGTTTGAGCTGCATCATAAACTTCATGCGATTAGGCAAATGCGTTAGCGGGTCGAAATACGCTAAGTGCGTGAGTTGCGCTTCATTCTCTTTTTGGGCAGAAATATCGGCAAAAACAGCGACAAAATAACGCACATCACCGACTTCATCATAAATCGTACTTATGGTGATATTTTGCGGGAAAATAGTGCCGTTTTTACGCCGATTCCAAATCTCACCGTTCCACTTACCGTTAGCTAACAGGGCATTCCACAGTTTGTCGAAGAATGCTTTATCATGGCGACCCGAGCTAAAAATCCGTGGATTCTGACCTAGCAGCTCTTCCCTCACATAACCTGTGATCTCAAAAAATGCGCCATTTACGTCGGTGATATTGCCGTGTCTGTCGGTCACAACCACGCCTTCGACCGAGTTTTTAAATACATTGGTCGCCAGTGTCAGTTGTTCTTCAACCGCTTTATGCTTGGAAATATTGCGAGTCATACCGATAACGCCCACAAACTCACCTTGGGTATTTAAGGTTGGGAGTTTGAGCGTTTCTAACCAAAGATGATTTTTAGCTTCATTGCCGTCTAAACACTCAGCGACAATAATTGGCATACCAGACTCGATAGCGAGCCTATCCCCCTCTAGAAAAATATTCGCAATTTCAGCACCAAAGAGTTCGACATCGGATTTACCGACAATCTCACTGCGGGGCATTTCCCATGCTTTCTCGACGCTGCGATTACAGAGTGTATAAATGCCAGCGGCATTTTTCATCCAAATATGTTCTTCAAAACTATCAATAAATGTTTGTAAATCGACCGTATCGACACACCTTGGCGTACCTCGGCTTAATGCTTCAGCCGCACTGTGTTGGCTCAATATCTCGCCTAACTGGCGTTGAATGCTATCGCTGATAAGCTTTGCCAGCTGCAGCGTTTTCGAATCTACGCCGAGCGCCTCGTTGTGATAAAAACATAAAAAGCCAAAATCTGCCCCAGATGGCCAAGCGAGGGATAAACAAATCACGCTGCCGATTGCGCTACAAGTGCGCCAATCTGAGTGCTGCCGAGTATCTATGATCAATTGGGACTGACTGACCAACTCAGTTAACTCTGACACAGATAATAACGAGGTGATTTGATGGTGACCTAATCGCGGCAATAGCGAAATCGGCTCAGTTGGGCTGACCAACTGTTCTTGGGCTAATTGGGTATCAACGGAAGTTTCAACAGCATCTGAAGGACTGGAAGTGAATTCTGATGTCGTCGCGTTTGATGGAGTGGCTGTTGATGGAGCAGCTTTGGGCTGTGTAGCGGTTGATGACGTAGTAGCTGATAATGTTGCGATAGGCAGGGTTTTCGCCGAATGATTACCGCTTAATTGACAGAGTATTGCCTGTATTTCGCTTTCAGCCGCAGAATCTGAACTTAACATGCTGCTAAGTTCACCCGCAGCATTCCATGCTATTAATATTGCTTTACTGTTTGATATCTCGGCGACTAAGTTTACGTCCCTCAACCAGTTATCCAGCTCTTGCTGCGAAATAGGTAAATCTATCATCATCTTGCCAACTAATACTTAGTTACTACTCAATCGACCCACGGCGAGAATACCGTAAGACCCCAAACGCATGCTCACATTAGCCCCAGAGGGAAAGCATTAACCAAGGGGTAAAACTTCATAAAATTTTACGTTTAATATCAATCCACTACATTTCAATTGGCGTTAATCTTAAATCGCAAACCGTCCTCATCATAACCACCTTTTAAGGCTGGAGAGGTCAAACCATCAAGGTTAGAGGGATGTTTCTAGCCGACTCTTTCTAGCAGACTCAACGTGTCCATACACAGTTAAGCACTGCTGACATAGACTTTGCTACTTTAGCACAAAATTTTCGAGTCAGTATTGGGATAAGTTTATTGCGTAACAATTAGTTAGACTTAACCGATTAAGCCTGACCGCAGTGCTACAGCACTTTATTAGCAGCAGATAACTATCCCTAAAGGCATAAATCAGCAATAACAGAGTTTTGATTGACAAAAATGCTATCTTATTGTCTACAATGGAAATAATAAGGCTGAAAAACCAAGGATATTTATGCCCACTGACGTCGTATCAAGCCAAGCCACCCTACTCGACAGTAAACAACTGTATCGCATTTGCGAACTCGACCAATTAAGCACAGATTGCCAGTCCACAGCCGAGCTCACTCCACTTGATGATATTGTCGGCCAAGAACGTGCCCAGCAAGCGGTAGAGTTTGCGATGGGGATTAAAGAAAAGGGCTATAACATTTATGCCATCGGCCAAAACGGCCTTGGCAAACGCACTATGATGCTGCGTTATTTAAGTCGTCACGAGCCAAGCGATCATACGCTGTACGACTGGTGTTACGTGGTCAACTTTGACGATACCCGTTGCCCTAAAGTACTCAAACTGAGCGCGGGTACTGGGCTTGAATTTAAAAAAGCCGTCGAAAAGTTAATGCTAAAACTTGTCAAAGCTTTACCTTTAGCCTTTGATAATGAAATGTATTATGCCCGCACCGAAAAGCTCAAAAGCCAGCTATCGCAGAAACAAGAAGTCGCACTCACAGAATTAACCGAAGAAGCAAAACAAAAAGGCATCAGCCTCAGCTTAACTATGCAGGGCGACTATCAAATGTTAGCCCTCAATGGTGAAGAGCCCCACGACGAAGCCTCATTCGAAGCCTTGACCGATGCTGAACGCAGCCAATTTGAAAGCAATATCAATGGCCTAGAAGTGAAACTGCGCGGGATTATTCGCCAAATCACAGAATGGGAAGAAGAATTTAGCGACAAGCAGCAAGAGCATGACGAGCAAGTCGCCAAAGAAGTGTTAATCCATTTTATTAAGCCACTTAAAGATAAGTTCAAGCATCAGCCAGAAGCGCGCACTTTCTTAACCGGTATGCAGGCGGATATCTTAGATAATCTGGATATTTTCTTAGAAGAAAGCGAAGAACAATTGGGCCTAGCCTACGCTTCCCTAGAAAAGAAAATGCCCCGTCGCTACCAAGTTAACGTTTTGGTCGGCCAAGGCACTCAAAAATTCCCCATAGTCGTCGAAGAAAGCCCGAGTTATCACAGCCTATTTGGCTATGTGGAGAACGCCACATTTAGAGGCACAGTGTTCACCGACTTCTCGCTTATCCGTCCCGGCAGCCTGCACAAGGCGAATGGCGGCGTGTTATTGATGGATGCCGTTAAAGTATTAGAGCGCCCTTATGTGTGGGACGGACTAAAGCGCGCCCTGCGTTCACGCAAACTGGATTTAAGCTCACTCGAACGGGAAGTGTCACTATCGGGTACGATTTCCTTGGCGCCCGAGCCTATCCCCTTAGATGTGAAAATCATCCTGTTTGGCGATCATGAAACCTATCAGCTGCTGCAGCACTATGATCCTGACTTTAGCGAGCTATTCCGCGTTACCGCCGATTTTGAAGATGTGATGGACAGAACCGCCGCCTCTGAGGCGCACTATGCCCGCTTTATTTCGAGCATAGTCCACGACAACAATATGCTGCACTGCGATCGCGCCGCCATAGCGCGCATCATTGAATACAGCTCGCGGGAAGCCGAAGATCAGCAAAAACTGTCGCTACACTCGGCCAATATTGCCAACCTGCTGCGGGAATCAAACTACTGCGCTAAATCGGCAGGCAGTCAGCAAATTTTAGTGCCGCACGTTGAGCAAGCACTGCGAAATCAAGAACAAAGAGTCTCGCGTCTGCACGATAACATAATGCAGAGCTTTACCAACGGCACCACCTTGATCAGCACTCAAGGCAAAGTGGTTGGGCAAATCAATGCCTTATCCGTCATCTCGACCTCTGATCATCAGTTTGGTATGCCCAATCGCATCACAGCAACCACTGCCTTTGGTAAGGGTGAAGTGATGGATATCGAACACAGAGTCAAACTAGGGGGGCGAATTCACTCTAAGGGCGTGTTGATCTTAACCGCTTATTTAGCCTCAGTGTTAGGTAAAACAGCGCAAATCCCGCTCACCACTTACCTCACCTTCGAGCAATCTTACAGCGGCGTGGACGGCGATAGCGCCTCAATGGCCGAATGTTGCGCCATTATCTCGGCCATTAGCGAGCAAGCACTAAGGCAAGATATTGCCATCACAGGTTCGATGAACCAGTTTGGTGAGGCCCAGCCCATTGGCGGTGTGAATGAGAAGATTGAAGGCTTCTTTGATGTCTGCAAAATTAAAGGCCGTACGTCAGATCAAGGGGTGATTATTCCTGCTTCGAACATGGCTAACCTTATGCTACGTAAAGACATTGTCGATGCAGTGGCGCAAGGTGAGTTCCACATTTGGGCCATTACCCATGTGACTCAAGCCATGGAGTTGCTGCTTAGTAAAACCGCAGGCAGTTTGTCGCAAACGGCCACGCCTAGCCAAGGGCAATATTCTCCCGAGAGCATTTTCGGCATTGCCCAGCAAAAGCTCACCGCACTTAGATCCTTAGTTAAAGCGGATTAAATAAAAACGCGAGAGAGACAAAAAAAAGGGTTAGCAAATGCTAACCCTTTCTTTATTAAGCTATTAAGTGAAATTACACTAAGCTTGCTAGCATTTCGTCGCTGTAAGGCACAAGTTCAACGCCATCACGCACGCGAGCAACATAGTCAGGGTTAGCAATGAATGGACGACCGATAGCAATCAAATCGAACTTATTCGCTGCAATCGCTTCACTGGCAGTTTCAGCGCTGTAGCTTCCCACTCCCACTAAGGTTTTGCCATAGTGTGCGCGCACATAGCTTGAAGCTCTGCCGCCAAGATAGTCGAATTCCATACTGTCATCGAAAATCCCAATATGCACAAAGGCGATATCACGTGACTCTAGTTCCGGCAAGAAGTAATCGAACACTTCGCGGTCACGGCTATCGGCCGCCATATTGAAATAAGCCCCAGGTGAAATCCGCAGACCAGTTCTGTCTTTGCCGATACGAGCCACAACAGCATCGACAACTTCAAGCGCAAAACGGGACATATTGGCAGGAGTGCCACCGTATTCATCGGTGCGGCGATTGCTGTCATGATGTAAGAAAGTATCAATTAAATAACCATTTGCACCGTGGATTTCAACGCCATCAAAACCTGCTTCAATGGCATTTTCCGCCGCTTTGGCGTAATCACGCACTAGGCCTTGAATATCCTCGAGTGCGGCTGGTTTTGGCGTGACATAAGTTAGCTCACGCATTCTTGGCACACTGCCTTCAATCTTCTGTGCTGATGCAGCAAGCACATCGCCACCACCAAAAAAGTGTGGATGTGCAACACGACCCGTATGCCATAACTGCACAAAAATCTTACCGCCATTGGCATGTACCGCATCGGTCACTTTACGCCAGCCAGCAATTTGCGCTTGAGTAAAAATACCAGGGGTATTTGGGTAACCTTGAGCATCGGGACGAATAATCGTCGCCTCAGTGATGATCAAACCCGCTTCGGCGCGGCGTGCATAATAGGCAACCATATCATCGGTCGGCACTAAGTCGGCATCGGCCATACAACGGGTCAAAGGTGCCATTAAGAAACGATTCTTTAAGGTAATAGTGTCATTAAGCGAGTAGGTTTCGAACAGATTTGCCAAGGAGTTTGGCGTGGTTTGTGTGGTCATTTTCTCAGTCCCATTCTTGAATATGCATTCAAGATATTATTATTTGAACGATCATTCAAGTTAATTTTTGAATGTTCGTTCAAAATTAGGTAGAATTCGGCTTAAGCGTTTCTATACAAGTGAATTAAATTCGATGCGTAATGCAGAGTTCGACCGAGAACAGGTACTTCGCGGCGCGATGGCCGCCTTCATGCACAAGGGTTACACCAAAACGAGCATGCAAGATCTAACTCAAGCCACGGGATTACATCCGGGGTCGATTTACTGCGCTTTTACCAATAAACGCGGATTACTAATCGCGGCCATTGAGCAATATCAACTCGACAGAAATACGCAGTTCAACAGCCTGTTCGTTAATAGCGAAAATGTACTAACGAACTTGAAAACCTATTTAGATCAAATTGTTGCCGAATGCCTAAGTTGTGATAGTGCCCAAGCTTGTTTATTGACGAAGGCATTAAATGAAGTAGCTGAGCAAGATGTTGAGATTAGAGATATCATCAATCAGTATCTGCAATCTTGGCAGCAAGCGCTAACGCAGCAGTTTACCAGCGCAGCCGAGCAAGGACTGCTAGAAGGTCATCGCAGCGACGAGCAAAGAGCCCAATATTTTATGATGGGAATTTATGGTTTAAGAACCTTCGCTCACACCCATCCAAATGCCGAAACCCTTCAACATCTTGCCGATCGATTGCTGACTGAAGTCTGCCATTAAAGGCGTTTTAATTTGTTCAATGGCGAATATCTGGGCGACAAAATCGACAGAGTGTAGATAGTCTTTAGACAATATAGTGTTTAGCGAGATGTCGCAGTATTGGTGTCCATTGCTCAGATATTGTTGAATGTCGAATTATTGGGTGTGATGCTATGGAAGGTGGTGTTATTCAAGTCGAGATAAGCGTCACTATCTCCTTGAATTCAAGCCGATAAAGCGCAGTAAATACGTTCTGTACATTATAAAAAAGATTAAAAGAAGTATTGCAGAGAAAGTCGAGACGCTAATTCAACAAGGCGATTATGCGTCCCAAGGATGACTATTTTTTGACATGCTAATCTATTGAATGTTAATTTTTTAATTCTAACCTTTTGAAATTATAAGCTAATTTCAACCTATGTTAGCCTGAGCAAATACCCGCTCGCCCAATGAGTTCAGTATCTTACATTCACCTTCAAGTACGGCAATGATCGATTTTCCCTTACGAAAACTTGCCGGTATCATCACACGCCCCGCTTCACTCACAGGCAAATTAGCTAGCACAGAATTGTGCATAATTAACCCTACGGGCGCGTCATAATATAAAACAGTAACAGTCGCTTGATTTGCTTGCATCACATTTAACTCACATTAAGCAGCGTCTGCTGCGTTATATTTACATCGCAAGAGAGCTCCTTGTCCTCTACATCTTAAAATATCCCCGAAGATATTTTAACCATTTTTAAATCAACTAATTAAGGTCTTATTCAAATTTTATATTTTTATTATGGCGTACAGAACTGTATCAAACTGTGCACCTTGAGCTATTTAAGCACTTCAGCAAAAAGATGCCAATCTATTTCTATTATGTTAATCAATTACCCACCACGGATCACAAGTACAACACATGACAAGGTGCGTTTTTATGCATTTTTTAGAGTAAATAACCTAAATTTGATTATCTATTATTTACTTAGCCTTAAATCCCACCCTAAATCCGCCCCAATGTTTACCATTCACAAAAATGGGCACAGACAAGTCATGCATCACTTCGCCCGTATCCCGTTTGTAGGTTTGCAGTAATACAGGTTCTGTATGGGCGCCGCAGCGGATCCCCGTCGGATCATTAAACAAGCGTTTGGTTCGATTATGCACCATATCGACTTCGACCTTGCCCGTCAGCGCTTGGCTAAAGCGTTTATTATGGGTCGGAAAATAACCTTTTTTATCAACGGCTCCCGCATAAATAATTTCGCTATGTTTTGCCAGAATGGGTTCTTGAATCGTTGGAAAATGCTGATCGGTATAACGATCGAAAGCTGTGCTGTATTTCTGCGGCTGAGTATTCGCAATAGGTTGATATTTAGGATTAAACAAATCCGCCTCGCTAAAACTGCCGCTAGCTAAACCTTGTGCCAACTTGTCACCGCACGCTTTAGCGGCCGCATTGGCCAATTGCAAAACCTGCTGATCGAAGGTTTGTGTATCCCACTTCGACAGCGCTTTAAAAATGCCCTCGGTGGTCAAGGATAGAGTAAAGGCCTGCTCAGATACGCTATGACTCTGTTTACCCGTCGAATTTAACGAATCACGTATTTGAGTCACAGAGCGGCTAATGTCGTTAGTGGTGTTGTTATATTGTTTGAGGGAATCTTCCATATCACCTAACGCATGGGCCGATTGAGTCACAGAGGCCGAAATCTCAGTGAAATGCGCGTCTAACTCGCCCATAGCCGCGACCACATCGGCGGTTTGCGTTACGACGCGTTCCATCAGCCCAGAGGTTTTATCGGTTTCGCTGCGGATTTCTAATAGCATCTTGCCGATATCTTGGGTCGCACCTGCGGTTTTACCCGCAAGGCTGCGTACTTCGTCTGCGACGACCGCAAAACCTCGACCCTGTTCTCCCGCACGAGCCGCTTCAATGGCCGCATTTAACGCCAACAAATTCGTTTGCTCGGCAACGGAGTTAATCACTTCGGTGATTTTTTGGATTTCTTCGGCTCGCGACTTAAGCGCCTGTACTTGCTCGGCGGCGGTATCAATATCCGTACTCAGTGAGCGAATAGCCGACACACCTTTTTGGGCTTGGCTGCGCCCCTGCACGCTCACGCGCTCGGCCTCTTGTGCCTGACCTAAAATATCGGCGGCATTATCGCCAAGTTGGGCAGTGGTATGACTCAATTGCCCTGCGGCAACCGCAATAGCGCTGGCATGTTCGCCATTTGATTCAATGGATTTATTCAGTAAATCAATAAAATGCGACACTTCAGCCGAACCGATAGCAATTTTACTGGTTTGCACACTGATATCATGGGCTGGAAGGCTTTGATCTTTTAATGCCTTAGCATTTGCCTCATCGGTGTCGAGCTTGGCCTTAGTTGCGCGCAAACACACCCACACCACTAAGCCAGAGGTGATAGCCCCCAAGATCAGCGCCTGCACAATGCTGGGAAGATGCAGCCCCGCAAGCAATAAACTCCCTAGAGTGACCAGCGTGAAACTGATAAAAATTAAAACTTTGTGCTGTATTTCCATATACTTCCCGTAACTGAGCAAGGTAAAAATGAAAGGGAAATGCTAAGAGTCGAATCATTCGCCCTCGTTCTGCAGCTATCAATTACAGCTGCTATCGATTACAACTGACTAGGGAGGACTCACTATGATAACGCTCAAGATTTATAGTTTTAGTCTATTTCTCTGAATAAGCTAGATAATTTATCCAGCTAGATAAACAAAGTAGCAGGTAACTATCATCAACAGTCTCACGAGCGTATGGCATTAGACATTAGTATTAATTTCGTGTGATTTAGTCTTAGTCCATTCTCAAGATAACCTCGCCTGAAAAAGCCAACTTTGCCCTGAAATGCGTGCCCCGTCGCCTTCTAGGTAATAAATCCCACATGGACGACTGCACTTATGCCAAGAAAACTGCTAATATCGGCGCAATTTTTTTGAGCTAACGAGATCAAGATGGGCAGAGCATATCAAAACAAGAAAGAATCCATGGCGAAAACAGCCGGTCAAAAAACCCGCATTTATTCACGCTACGGTAAAGAGATTTACGTTGTCGCTAAACAAGGCGGCGTTGAGCCAGATGGAAACTTATCACTGCGCCGCTTGATTGAACGCGCTAAAAAAGACCAAGTGCCTGCGCATGTTATTGAACGCGCAATTGAAAAAGCCAAAGGCGGCGGTGGTGAAGATTACGATACCGCCCGTTACGAAGGTTTTGGTCCTGGCAACTGCATGGTTATTGTTGACTGCCTAACCGATAACGTAAAACGTACCTTCACCGAAGTGCGTCAAGCCTTCGTGAAAAACGATGCCAAACTCGGCGGCCCAGGTACAGTTGGCCACATGTTTGATCATCAAGCCGTGTTCGTGTTTGCCGGTGATGACGAAGATGCGATTTTAGAACTGCTGATGATGGCTGACGTTGATGTGAGCGATGTAGAGCTGGAAGATGGCTTAATCACAGTTTACGCGCCGCACACTGAGTACTTTAAAGTTAAAACTGCACTGACCGAAGCGATGCCAGAAGTTAACTTCGAATTCGATAACATTACCTTCGTACCGCAGGACATGACTAAGGTTGAAGGTGAAGATGTGGCCATGTTTGAAAAGTTTATCGCCGCTTTAGAAGATTGTGACGACGTACAAAACGTCTATCACAATGCGGAAATTGAAGACTAAACACTGCTTTCGCCTGAAATAAAACGCAGCCCTAGGCTGCGTTTTTTGTTTATAGGTCAACATATTAAGCGTTAATGAAACAACCGTGAAATCCTAACGGCAATACCCTGTTCATATGAGCCGAAGCAATGGGTCCCGCACTGATGTCACTGGCACGAAACAAAGACAAGCCAGATTGTGCATTGTGGTAATCGAGCCAAGTCATCAATAAATAGGCTTCATGCTGCTCAGTGGCGGGGATATAGAGCGGCTCTTCGGCAATCTTGCCTTTGCCAAGATAAAACGCGCTATAGCTCGCGTCGCCAAGTGTATCCACACCGTGCTGGCTGCTGTCTTTTGCATTATGAATACAATACAGAGTATTACTCAGTCCTGATTCAGATTCGGCTTCTGCTTTATATTTAAAGTTAGAGCTGGAGCCAGAGTTAGCAGCAGAATCTGATCTTGCTCCAACGCCAAATAACGGGACAAATTCCGAAGCCCCACCCGTTTTCTCTGCAAGCTTTTCGGCATTGCTCGTTTGCTGTGCAGACTCTTTGTTACTCATAGTGTGCTGCGCAAACTGGGGAAACTCCATCATCACGCCGCTGCGGTTAATACGTGCAGAGGGAGATAACGTCCCCGCAAACTGCGTTTTGCTAGCTGCTGTAAGTGGTGCCGTCAGCGGTACTGTGATCGTCACTAACTCGGCATGGGGTGTTTTTGTTTTACGCTCCCCCGTTAGTAGCCCCTTCATCCCTTGAGTTAAAATTGCCGAATTGGGATAGAGGCAAAGTTGCACTGATAGTTCGCCATTCTTCTCAATGGCTTGGCCAAAGTGAAACACAAATCCTGCAGGCAGCGGGTGTAACTGGCGCGCTTTAAAGTCGGCTTTGTCGATAACCAGTAATTGCGATGGCAATTCTGGGCGCCATTTAAAAGCATCGATATAAGTTTCGCCCTCTTCATACACGCAGGATGAAATGTAAAACACTAGCTTATTTTCACTCTGCGCGAAGGCATGTAAATAACTCGCCTGTGGTAATTCAATCACTTCCATTCTGGCAATGCTGTCATCGGCTGCCACTTGATACACAAGTAATTGCTTCTCGCCGCCGACATACCAGACGCCAAAATTCCACAATCCACCTTGTCCATCATCGAGTGGATGGGCGGAAAAGGGTAAGCCCTTAAACTTGTCGCCAAAGCTTTTAACACCGAGCGTGGTTAAGGTCTGCGCATCGAGTCGATAGGGTGAACCCGCTTCCCACAAAGCGAGCAACTCGCCGTGGCGCGGTAATAAACTGGTGTTAGCCACATTCAAGTCATCGTTATTGCGAATGGGTAAAGCATTAGGGATCACTGTGCCTGCGGTGGTGTACTTAAATGCGCCAGCGGCCTCCTCCACTTTAAACTTCTTTGTTTGGATAAACTTAGCCTGATGCTGAATTTGCCCATTAACCACACTAAACTGCTGCACCATGCCATCGCCATCGAACCAATGTTGATATGCCTTACCTGCCCGAGACATTTTTGCAGGCCCATTACGATATAGATTGCCGCTCAATTGCGCTGGCCATTCGCCCGAAACCTGCATAGTGAGTGGCGGATAGTCGCCTTCAGCCCCATTAAAACCTATGGCCCATGGCTCACGGGCGACCGCTTGTGCGTTATCCAGTGCCAGCAATTTATCTACTGAACTTGCCCAAACAGCAGTCGTCATTAGGGCGGCTGAGCCTGCTAGAAATTGACGTCTATCCATGGTGCAGCCCCCTCTTAGCGAATATGTATCGTGATTTGCGCATCGGCCTGCAAACTAAAGCTGGCGTCTTTAAAGCTCGCAGGTCCAAAACTGCCGGCGTTATTGCTAAAACCATAGCCTTCACTCGGCACTCCTAACATATTGGTATCTAAGCTGTGGTTGCCGTTTTCATCATGAAAGACCTTGACCGCATATTGACCATCGGCGAGATCGCTAAATACCAGCCTATGCTCTGTCTTAGTGACGGGCTTTATCATAGAAGCGCTAGGATTGTGGCCTGCGGCGTAATCCTCGGCATTGGCATAAAGCTCAACCATTAAGGCGCCGGTTTGTACTTGAATATTATCGATATCCACAGTCAGGGTATGTGTCTGGCTGCCTGTGGACATGGAGCCTGCCGATACACTTCCTGCCGACAAGAGCAAGCAAGCTAAGCCTGCGCCCCAAATCGCTGATAACGTCCTTTTGGTCATATTGGCTCGGCGAATCTGAGTTGTTGTCATCGTTAAGTTCACGTGTTTCATGTCTTACTCCTGTTATTTGCGCTGATAAGTAACTGCGATGGAGTTAGCTTAAAAAATCACAGGACTAAAAACAGGTGCCAAAAGTCATGAAACAAGAATTTAACAACATGACTTTTGGCATAGTGACATCTGACGCTGATACCTTAGAATGGTCGGCAGAATTGGATTAAGGAATCGTCATTCGTGCTAGAAAATCGATTAGCAAAAGAAGAGAGCATGTTAATTGCCGCAGGAGTGCTCACTTGGGCATTAGTGGCTTGGGTTGGGATAAACCAAGCCGCATTGCATACATGGCAAGGCATGCTCAATGCCACGCTTTATGGGCTGTATTTAGTGCAATTTATACTGATAGCTACCGATAAAGTTGCGCATAACAATATTCTGTTTCGTCGCCTTGCCACATTAGCAATGCCGTTGATCGTGTTGAGCTTATTACTCACGGCAAACCATGCATTGCTGCCGATCCTCTTCGTTATTTGGGCGTCACTTTTGCCTGAGTTCTTTAATCGCCGCCAAGCCATTTCGCAGTTACTGTTAGCCAACCTTGTTTATTACGCGCTGCTGCAATGGCATTTGCATGAACAAAGCAATGTGTTCAATATTTTGATCTATCTTGGCTTTCAATTCTTTGCCTACAGCAGCAGCCAAGCAAGGCTCTCCGAGCGTAAATCACGCTTGATACAAGAACAGCTAAACCAACAGCTTATCGCCACTCGTGCCCTACTTAGCCAAGCCAGCGAACAGCAAGAAAGATTAAGGATCTCCCGCGACTTGCACGACATTCTCGGCCACCAGCTCACAGCACTCTCTTTGCAATTAGAAGTACTGAGCCATAAAGCGCCCGAAGACCTCAAACCTCAAGTTAACCAAAGTAAATCCTTAGCCAAAGAGCTACTTGAAAGTATTCGAGCCGTCGTCAGGGCTCAAAGAGTGCAAGTGGGATTGGATTTAGTCCCACCTTTAGAGGCGCTGATGACCCGCTTACCCAGCGTGACTCTCACCTGCAAGACGATGAAACCACTGCAATCAGCCGAACTGACTCAAGCACTGCTGTTAGTACTACAAGAAGGTATCAGCAACGCCGTGCGCCACGGCAAGGCGAATCAACTGCAACTGAGCATGGAAGACTCCCAAAACGCACTGGTATTGCAACTGAGCGACAACGGCGTGGGACTAACGCGGGTAGCCGCGCGAAACGCATCAGCTAAAAGCGGTACAGGGCTTAGCGGCATGCAGGAAAGACTGCAGCCCTTTAATGGCAAGGTACAGCTAAGGGCGAATGACTCGGCGCCCGGCTGCCAACTCACCCTCACCCTCCCAGCACTCGCTTAACTTTTTATTGGAAACTCTTTGGAATCGCTATGGATACGCAAAACAACATCATCAATGTCGGCTTAGTAGAAGATCAACAATTGGTTCGCCAAGGTATCGCTAGCCTGCTCGCCATTTCCGACAACATTCGCGTGGTGTGGCAGGCCGAAGACGGCCAAGATGCACTCAGCCAACTCGCCAATAATCCTGTCGATGTGCTGCTCAGTGATATTCGCATGCCAAATCTTGATGGCATCGCCATGCTCGAACAGATACGTCAGAGTGCCAATCGCTTACCTGTCATCATGTTAACCACCTTCGACGACAGTGAGTTATTCCTCAATAGTTTACAGGCGGGAGCAAACGGCTTTTTACTCAAGGACGTGTCACTCGACAAGTTACTGCACGCCATCGAAACCGTCGCCAAAGGCGGCTACTTGATAGAGCCTTCGGTACTCAAACAGATGAGTGAGCCTAAACCTGCACCTAGCGTTGGGGTAACTAGAAATGAATTATTGTCGGAACGGGAGCGGGAAATCCTCAGTTTTATGGCGGGCGGGTTCTCCAACAAGGAAATCGCCAACGCGGTATTTTTAGCCGAGGGCACAGTGAAAAATCATGTCTCTAACATACTCACTAAACTCGATTGCCGAGACCGCACCCAAGCGGTACTCAAGGGCTTACAACTGGCATTGATCTAACCCAATAGCATTCAGCAAAAGCCAATTGCCATGAGCGTAGCAAAGCCATGCTCAAAAATGAAATCAGCCTTGCTCTAACAGCATGAATTAATAGGAAAGGAACACTAATGCAAAATCTTACTAATGCCATCGGCACGATAGTCAGCCACACGCCAATGTGGGTCTTTGCTTTACTAGCAGGAGTGATTTATTTAGGGCTGAGCCAGACAAAGGATCGTCAACTCAGCTTAGGCCGCGTATTACTGATGCCAGCGGTGATGTCGATATGGTCTGTGATGTCACTCAATTCGAGTCTACATAGCCCATTAGCGCTTATGCTATGGGGAGTCAGTTTACTACTGACGGTGGGTGTAGCTTGGTCTCTGCTGCCCAAAACACCCGTCAGTTACCAAGCGGGTCTGTACCATATCAAAGGCAGTTGGCTGCCGCTGCTGCTGATTTTAGGGATTTTTATCATTAAATATGCCGTAGCTTACACACTCGCGACACAGGCAAATATCTTAGAAAACCATCTTTTTATCGCCATCACTAGCGCTACCTATGGCCTGCTCAGTGGCATCTTTATCCTAAGGGCTGTTCGCATACTCACTGGCGCGCATCATGCTCAGATTAACGGCTATTCGGCGCACTAGTGCGCTAACACTTACTCAAATTGCAGCCAACAAAAAGGGCCAGTTAAGGCCCTTTTTGTGCTCATCTAAGGCGATGAGTAATGGCTAAAAACCTAACGAAGCTCCATCTCTTGGATAATTTCATGGGCAATGGCTGGCGTTGTGCAGCTCGGGGTTTCATGTAAATCTGCTTTTAGCTGACCTTTACGGTGCTTAAGTGCAGCATCTAATTTTTTCGATGCGGCCTTGATAGCTGGGTACATAACCTCATCGGTACCCGAAGCGGAAATGCGGCTGCCTTCATAATTGGTACGAAGTTCAACCTGATACTCGCCATGCTCTTTCGCAATAATGATGTCCAGCGCGATCAGAGAGGGGAAATGGGTGGCGATTTTTGCAAACTTTTCGTTAACATGTTCTCTAATAGAATCAGTAACATCGACGTGGTGACCAGAAATATTTATTTTCATAGGTTGTCCCTTTTAATGTCATTACTTTTATTTTCGCTTCACTAATAGAGCTTGGGGCATGCAGGATAAAACACAAGGGGAATTGGCAAATATTTCGATCAACTCAGGTATTAGCATCTCCTAAATGTGACCGCCATCAAGAAGTTGAAAATAAAACCGCCAGAAAAATGCGATTAAGTGATTGATTTATAAACAGGCATTAATAATAAATCAATCACAAAATCCAATACGACATAAGGTAAATACGCTTAATATTTACGTTGCACGCTCTGCTGCCAAAACTGCTGGGACAGATGATGCGTCTTGGTCGATAACCGCGACACTTGATCGCCCCGCGCCGCCGCATCGAGCGTCTGCTCTAAACTCTGTTGAGCCAAATCGCTGATCACATGGATGGCACGGCTAATTTCAGCGGCCACAGAAGTCTGCTGGGTCATCGCCGCGGCATTATCATCACTTAAGGAGTTAATTCTTGTTATAGATGAAAGCAACTCGCCAAAAGCGACACTGGCTTCCTGCGCTAAGCCTACTGAACGTTTAACCTGCTCTTGTCCCGCCACCATAGTCGAAGTCGCCCTTTGGGTACTTTCCCTAAAGCGGCTAACGATTAACTCGATTTGCGAGGTGGATTGGCTAGTACGACTCGATAATTGTCTGACCTCATCGGCCACCACTGCAAAACCGCGACCACTATCCCCTGCCCGCGCCGCTTCGATTGCCGCATTTAAAGCTAACAAGTTGGTTTGGTCAGCGATGGCACGTATCACTTCAAGCACTTGATGAATAGCACGGCTATCTTCTTCAATCGTTTGAACTACATCGGAAAAGTGGCTCACTTGCACACTCAACTGATGTATCGCCTCTATCACTGTTTCTAAACGTGAATGCCCGCGTTGCGCCGCCTCATGGCTCGACACCATTTCAGAAGCAGTGCGATGAATGTTGTCTGTCACTTCGGCAAAACTGGCGCTCATCTGCTCCATCGCCGTCGCGGCCTGCGTTGTTTGTTCGCTCTGACTATCGGCATGTTCCCAAGTGTTGGTAATGGTTTGTTTAAGGCTGACACTCTGAGATTGTATTTCACTGGCCGAATCCGCCATTCGGCCAACAACGCCACCGATTTCGGTGATCAAAAAGCGCAGGGCGAGATCCAATTTTCCAATCTCATCTTGGCGGCCGGTGTACACGCCCGTCGCCACAGGATCGTCAATAATGTTGGTCGCCATAGAAACGAGCTTTTGCAGCGGCTGCATCAGGTAATACCATGCTAGGCACGCTACCGTCATCCCCGCAATCGCAGCAACAATGGGAGAATAACTGGCAATTATTGTCGTAGTCATAATCGACATCAGCATGGCCAGCAGTATCTTGCCACTGAAACCTAACCTGTCTTTGCGCAATACCTTAGGTTGCTTACCCTGATTAATATCGCTGTAAATACGCTCGGCGGCTTTGATCTGCTCTGGAGTGGCTTGGCGGCGAACAGATTGATATTCGTGAATTTTACCGTCTTCATACACAGGGGCAACATAGGCATTTACCCAGTAATAACCGCCATTTTTAGTGCGATTTTTAACGATACCCATCCAAGGTTTACCCTGCTTAATTCGCTCCCAAAGGATCTTAAACGCAGCCGCTGGCATATCTTGATGACGCACTATGTTATGGGGATTCCCTTGCAACTCAGCAGCGCTAAACTCGCTGATCTGCGAAAAAGTCTGATTCACATATTTGATGTTTCCCTTCAAATCCGTCGTGGATAGTAAAATCGCATTATCTGACAGGTGTGTTTCACCATTCTTAGAATTTTTATGCATAGGGTTATCAGGCTAGGTCTCGGTAAAAAAGATAACGAGCATTCTGCCAAAACCTCAGTACATCAAAATTGATAAAGCTCACATTGGCAGCATAAAAATTAACCTAACGCTAAACAAGCAGTAACCACTAGACACACCTAAGCAAATAAAAACAAACAATTGTGACAAAGCCAGCAAGTCAGAAAATCCATATCTTGTTTCGCTCACAGTTTTAAGCCTTGCCTCTGTATCGGTTAAATATTTGTAACCCTCCAGTTCAGGGGAATAAAAAAACCACCTTAAGTTCGCACTTAAGGTGGTTTTAAATTCACAGCGAATCCATGGTGAGTTAACCGCGGCTCGCTGCGTTAGCCTAATTAACTTGAGTCACAGTTAAGGTTGGCGATTTAGGATCGGGACCTGTCACAGTAAAGCGATAAGTTGCATCCACTGGCGCATTAAAATGCATATTTGCCCCCTTTGAAGCCAAGACTTTTAACCCATCAAGCGTCACAGCCTCATCCCCCACCACAGCACCAAAATCGACACTAGACCAATCTGATGAAGCAATTTTGAACTCGTTATCACCTGCGATTAACGCGATATCGACACTGTAAACCGAAGCGCCTTGATAGGCTAACGTGTCCACTGTGCCCCAACCATTCATGCCGCCACGAATGTAAACCGTGTTCGCACCAAACATCGCCGTTTTATACACGCTGAGTTTAGGTTCATTACGATTTGACGCATCAAACACAAAGCTGTAGGTATCATCGCTGTCGAAGGTGATGCTCATATTGCCGCCTTTGACCGCCAGCAATTTCTCTTGATTGAGCACGACGACACCATCGGCCTCACCGGTACCATAATCTACGGTAGACCAATCACTGGACGCGAGTTTAAAGCCCTTAGTACCAGCCGTGATGGCGAGATCAACGCGATATATCCCACCGCCCATATACTTGACTTCGTTATCAGTCCCCCAACCATTCATATCACCACGCAGATACACTGGCGTTCCTACAAATGGCTCTTCGTTATAAACGCTTAATACGGGATGGTCCTTATCCGATGCATCAAGGGAGAACACATAGGTTGCCGTTATCCCCGCGGAAAAATGCAGATTCCCGCCCTTCGCTGCTAGCGCTTCGGCCACGCCTTCATCAACTTGCGCGACATCAGCACTTATGGCACCAAAATCAACGGTATTCCAGTCTGCCGAGGCAATTTTGAAATCATAGTCACCGGCATTCAGTTTGATGGCAATACGGTATTCGCCAGCGCCGACGTAGGCGAATTTATCGACTTCACCCCAGCCATTCATGCCGCCACGGACAAATACATCGGTACTGCCATAGGGCACAACATCGGGCGCACCAACTGTAGCGTTTGCCGAGAGACCCACGCCCTGCGCACCGCTTTGTTTTTTCACAAATACAGCCGTGCTGTAGGCAGGAACCGTAAATGTGCCTTCATTCGCACCCTCACTAAAACTTGCGCCGCGGATTTTGGCATCAACAGAGTTTGCTTGTACTTCGTGTAAGCTAAAGCCTGCTGCAGTTGGCACTGTGTGAGACTGCTCCGTTGCGCTGCCGTTGATCATCACGACGATGGCATCGACTGTCGGGTCGAGATCGCTAAGACCAACGCCGTCGTCCAGACTCATGACGATGACACCCTGTTGCTGACGCTTACCGACGTTATGGAATCCCACACGCTCAATAATGGTCTGCTCATCGGTCAAGCGGAATAATGGACTCTGATGGCGTATACGTAAAAACTCGTTAAATACCCCCGAAGCCAATTCGATATCCGACATGGAAGCCGCCGCATTTGGGTTAGCAGAAATACCCGCAATCTGTGTCCATTTGCTGCTGTTATCCTGCGCGAGTGGTAAACCTACATTCCAGTTATTGGTGTTATAGGTAAAGTCGACATAGTTAAACCAGTCCCCCGAGTCATAGCTGTTTCTGTCCATCGATTTTGAGCGCAGTAAATCACCGCCCATTTGCAGGAACGGCACCCCTTGGCTCAAGAGTGGAATACTGGCGGCCATGTTTTGGACTCGCACACGATTTTCAATACTCAAACCAATGGCATGTTTATATTGCAGGATATCCCACAGGGTTTCGTTATCGTGCTTAGAAACATAGTTAATACTGTCGGCAGGATCGAGAGCGTAAGCACTCGGTTGTGAGTTCCAGCTAAAGCTACTGCCCTTAGCCGAATTGCCATTAAAGTCTTTTAGTACATAGTTTTGTAAGTTACCCGCCAATGATAAGCGTAAGGTATCTTGATCCCGCAGGTAGTCATCCTTTGACTCAGTCGCAAACAATGCGCCACCACGCACCGCCTCGCGTATTCTGTCATTAAAGGTGCCCACTTCGGAGCCTGCCATATTGGCTTGGGTTGCCTGTTCGAATAAACGATTATCGGCAACTTCACCAAAGTTCCATCCTTCACCGTAGAAGTAAGTGTCTGGATCGACGGCCTGAACAGCGGTTCTCGCATCGAGAATACCTTGCTTAGGCATGTGCCCCATCACATCAAAACGGAAGCCGTCATAGCCATATTCTTTGGCAAGCAAAACTAAAGAATCAGTGACGAGTTTGCCCATCATTCGATGTTCAGTGGCGGTATTTTCACAACAGGTTGACTGTTCCATCGCGCCAGATACAGGGTCATATCTGTGGTAATAACCAGGAACGACCTTATCAAGCACAGCGTTAGCATTCACGCCAGAAGCGCTCGTGTGGTTATACACAACATCCAATACGACTCTGAGGCCAATATTATGCAAGGCTTGGTTCATTTCGCGCAGTTCAAGCACTCGCGCCGTACCATCAGCCACTGTGGCATAACTGCCTTCAGGTGCAAAAAAATGCTGCGGATCGTAACCCCAGTTAAAGCCATCTAAACCACGCATAGCATCCACTAATGCCTGCGCATCACTTGAGCCGGGTAAGCTATTCGCCAGAATACTCTCTATAGTTGCTGACTTGTTTTGGGTTTTACAAGCATCGGCCGCATCATTGATTTTGCTGCATAACTTGGCCAATGTGTCGGTCATTTCGATGCGTTCACTGGCATTTTCATTGACTGTTGCCATATCGGTGGCGGGCAACACATGGAAATGAGTTAAGCCATTATCAACCAGCTTTTTAAGATGTTCGACTGGCGCAGAGCCTTGCTCGGTAAAGGCCAAATATTTACCACGATGGGCGGCACTTGTACTCTGATCTCGAATACTAAAGTCTCGAATATGCCCCTCGTAGATCACCGCATCTTCTGGGTGAGCAATCGCAGCAACGGTTTGGTTATCCCAGCCGTCAGGTTTAAGGTCCGCATCATCCAAATTAATGAACTGGCTGAAACGACCGTTACTCGACACATTTAAAGAATAAGGGTCAGTGCTTTCTAACGACTCCAGTTTTTTAGTCGTTGGATGGTACACATTGAGCGCATAACGATAATAGAGGCGATTAAGGCTAGCATCACCGCGATAGGACCAGATACCAGTGAGGCTGTCTAAGGTCATATTCTCAGTGCTTTTAAGTGTTTTATTGGCATCATAGACTTTCAGTTTTACGTCTTGGGCAGTCGGTGCCCACACTGAAGCAATAATGTTCGCCCCATCGTAAACCACACCGAGCGTAGCCTCATCAGCATCTTGGTCGCCCTGTGTGTAAAGATCATCAAGCACCTTGGCCGCTTGCACATAAGTTGCGCCAACAGGTTTGTCATCGGCATCGTAAGCGACTAATACTAATTGATATTTTGCAATGGCTTTGGCTTCATCCGCAGTAAAATTAGCAGTATAAGCAGGCCAATCTGCCAGCACTGGCGATAACGCTTTTTGTGCATCGCTTAAGGTCGCGGGCGTTAAGGTCACTTGAGTGCCACTGATCACATTATTATCATCGGCGGCGATATCAGCCTTAGCTGAATAATGCAATTTCACGCTTGTCACCCCCTGTGGATCTTGATTCCACACAAAGGTATTGCGATCTAACCAGTGGGCACTCATACCTGAAATAGAGAAACCTGTCTCTAGAATCGGATACTCATACACATCCGACTCACCGTGAATGGTGAAATTCACGCGAACATACGTCGCATCGTCCTGTACCAGGGACATGGTTAAGTTGTTTTTACCTAAGGCTTTACCCGCATCATCCGTACCGGCATGCACAATAAAGTTGCCGCAGGCACCATAACCTTCCTTCAGATTAAGGATCCAATAGGCGCCATAATTAGGGTCAATACCATCGAAGGGATGGCCGTTGCTCCAGTCGCTGGTATCAAAAGGAGCGGCATAGGCATCACACTTTTCATCGTTCCAAGTATGTAATTTGTACTTAGGATATTCAGCGTTACTCGCAGTATTGTTTTTATCTTTAATGCGATTGTAGTAAAGCACTGCTTGATTGGCTTGCGGGAATACGCTTGGCGCGGGTAACGAGGGATCTAAACCGTTTATACAACTCTCGTTTTTAGGATCAGGGAATTTAGGCGCCTTACAACTGATAGGCGTTGGTGCAACGCAGCTTGTGCCCGTGGCATCGGGCACCATAGGCACATCGCAAGTTAATAGCACTTTACCCGGTTCAGATGAATCACTGCCACCACAGGCCGAGAGTAAGGTCATACTCAGAGCTAAGGCCGACAGTTTAATAAGATTAGAGATACTCAACATGAGTGGTTTCTCCCAATTTGCGAATAAGACGCCGTGAAGCAAAATGGCGCAACATGTAATGGATTTAGGCTCTGTGCGTTTAAGCACACTAACTGATGCAATGGATTACAGGGCATAGGTGAACCCCAAGAAAAATTCGCGGCCAAAGTACTGTAGGGTGCCGGTTTTCTGCTCGGTGCCGAAGTAACTCTTAGTCGGTTCATCTGTGAGGTTATTGACTTGGAACAGTACGTTTAAACCGTCCGTTACTTGGTAGGAGGCTTGATAGTCCATCACGGTTTCGGAATCGAAGTTCACCACTTGATCGTTAATCGCCACCTGTTCAGAGACAAAAGCATCACGGTAACGAGCGCTGATACGGGTTTCAAAGCCCTCATAGCCATAAAACAAGGTTGCACTGAACACATTATTCGATAACCCAGGTAAAGATTGAGTCGCACTATCACCGCCTAGGCTGGTAATGGACTGCACCTCACTCTCGGTATAAGAATAACTGGCGTTAAAACCTAAACCGGAAAATAAATCGGGCAAGGAAGCAAACACTTGGGTATAAGCCAACTCTAAACCGCGAATGTATCCACCCTCAGCATTGTTCATTGCAGTAGTGTAAGTGCCATTACTTGTTGAGGTTTGCACCCCAGTAACAGGATCGACGATGTAATCCGGCACGTTGAAGCCATTCCCCTTAAAATCGAAATTGGTGATAGCCACAGTATCAATAAAAGAATCAATATTTTTGTAGAATAGCGCCGCGACAAAGGCGCCTTCATCAAAGTATTTCTCGTAGGAAATATCATATTGATCCGCATAGAAAGGTTTTAAATAAGGGTTATTAGTACTGGAACCATTGATGACCCCATCGCTATTAGCCGTTGCGCTCGCATCTCCCGCCAAGCGGTTAATGGGCGGACGCGACATTACTTTAGCGGCAGCTAAACGGATTTGAGAATCTTCAGTGATCTTAAAACTAAGGTTAAGGGACGGTAGATAATCAACATAATCTATCCCTTTGATTTTAGGTGCATAGTAGTTATTTACTATGCCTAAATCATCGACAATGTACTGAGCGCCAAGCTCTGGATGTGCACCGACATTCTCTAAGACAGTTGCGGATTGGTCTGTTTCAACACGGCGTAAACCGAGATTTCCTGTGACTGGAATACCACCAATCTCGGTATCAAAATTAACCATGGCATAAGCCGCAAACACCTTTTCGAACACCTCCCCACTTTGCAATACGGTCCAAGAATAGTTAGTGGTATAGCCCTTAGCATCGAGTACACCATCGGCATTTCCCCAAGTTTGTACTGGTTGTGGGATACCTTCAGGGAACCAAGCCGCTAGCGCAGTGTCGAGATCAATGGCGAGATAAGAGGGAAAATAACTGAACTCACCCTGCCAATCGACGACCGAGGCCATATCAGACGTCAGCTTGAGTGGTGGCTCAGCGCTAGAGAAAGCGCCATCATTGCCATATTCAAATACCGAGCGGCGATTGGAGTAATTGCGATCAGAGTAACGTACACCAAACTCTACTGAGCTGATGTAATCATTCTCAAGGTCATATTTAAAATCAAGGCGATAAGCCTTTACCGCATCTTCATTCTCATAGGGATAGATGCCGTACTTACTCACCATCACCCGATCCAGATCGGTGAAAGCATCTGCTTGATTAAAGCCCACATCGGGCAGATTAAGCCCGTTAAGTTGATAACTAATCGAGACATTATCATCGAAAACTGGGGTATCAGCATTAGCATCGACAGCAACGTTCGCCCATAACAGGCCATTCCTAAAGTTACTTTTGGCTGAGGAATAGGAAATATCGGCGGCGACATTCAGTCTGTCTGTCACTTGCCAGTCAGCATTTAAGCCAAAGCTATTCACTTCATCAAAATCTTGGTTATCGTCGTTTACAGTCTCAACTCGGGTATAGCTTTTTGAGGTACGATTAAAGGTTCCGCCAATAACAGAATTGCCATCGAGTACAGGATTGGCAATCGCAGCGCCTGAGCCACCAAACTTAACCCTGAATCCTCGGGCAAACGATTCGCTATCGAAACGCGATAAAAATGCATCGGCCTTGAGCTTAAAATTATCCCTAGGAGCCCACTCAATCGCGCCCATATAACCGTTACGAATTTCAACGCCACCAAGGTGTTGTAGCTCAAAACCCTCGCTGATGTACTCATTCGCAGGGGCATCAATAGGACCGTTGGTATCATTAGCCAGTCCATCAACTTCTTTGCTGTCGTTATAAGCCAAACCGATAAATTGGGTCGCTACACTTGGTTGTTTTAGACGGGCATAACCTAACGCCACGCCTAAGGTATCGTCGAAGAACTTACCCTGATAAGACATACTCAATCTGTGGCCATACTCGTCAGCACCATACACTTCACTAGCTCTGTCGTTGTACATACCACGGGCATTTACCAGAAAACTATGGTCTTTATCGGATTGCAGTGGGCTGACTGTTTGCAGTTCAACTGTGCCTGCAACGCCCCCTTCAATGAGTGATGCTTTAGGGGATTTGTACACAGCGGCGGATGAAATCAGTTCAGACGGGTATTGATCGAACTCGATACTGCGAGTACCACTCGTCGATACCTGTTCACGGCCATTTAAGGTTGAAAAAACAAAACCGCCAGACATACCGCGAATGTTAATTTCCGCCGCTTGTCCACCAGTACGTACCGCTGAAATACCGGGTAAGCGGGTCAGCGCATCCGCCATTGATACATCGGGTAAGGCGCCAAGATCATCTGCCGATAATTGCTCTGAAACTGTGTCGCCGTAACGCTTAGCATCGAGGGAATCAATCAGACTTTTGCTGTAACCTTTAACCTCAATACGTTCGATATTTGCCGCTTCATCGCTGGCTTTTTTGTTGGTTTCGACACTCTTGGTATTCGTGTTGGTATCGTTTTTTATATTGTCGTCTTGAGCTTGTTTGGCCTCCTGTTGAGTTGGCGTAGTCTCTGCTGCAAAGGCTAACTGCGGTGTATACACCGCACTAAAGCCTGCTGTCGCGAGAGCCATGGTCAAGACGCTGAGTTTACAATGACGCATTTGGCATTCCCCTATGTCATAACGACTTGTTTTAACCCGATGCTCTATTCACCACATCAATCCAAGAAACATAGGGCAATCAAAGTGTCATACTAACGGTGTAGCGTTTTTCGCCTCAATGGGATGCATACGTATTCATAACTTATCATTTACAACATATTAACCATAAATTTTTAGACTTTGATTTAAAAGATTTATATTCAAAGCTAAAAAAATACAAAAACACAACCTAGTAACAATCTGCACCTCCGTTAGTCCAAGATCACATATTTACATTCGAATCTAAATGATATCGTTTATCATTTGAATTAACTAAGTTATACTTCTCGCGGTTAGCTATCCCCTGTTAATAGAAATGCATTCACCGTTAAGCCGAGTCTTCTGCCGTTAAACCAGAAAGCTCAAGCGCACGTTGCAGAATTAACCGTAACGGATAGCCATAACGGACCCATATTGGCTCGAAATGAGAAGTGGCACTTATGTCTAATACACCCGCGTTTGAAACGTCAACGCAATCATCTGCAGTGCAAACGCGCTCTTTCTCACTGATTTCACGGGGGATTGTGCAAATTGCGCGATGGTTTAAGCAAGAGCAATCGCAGTTTGCCTTCAAAGTCTTTGCCCGCGCGAGCGCCGCCCTACTGGCGGGTTATATTGCGGCAGCTACCTTGGCTTGCCTGCTGACAGTCGTGCTACCTATGCCCCGCTTCGAAAGCACAATAACGGCCAATATGTTGGCTTTTCTGTTTTATGCCGTTGCCATTATTTACGCCTTTTGTGTACGTAAAACATGGCATGCATGGCGAGATTTAGGCCTAGTGAGTTTGTTATGTTTTGGTTTGCTTCAGGTGTGTGGGCAGTAAGATGAAAGAGACATTTTTTAGAACCTTATCTTGGCTACATACTTGGGCAGGTTTGCTCGTGTGTTGGGTGTTATTGTTGATCTTTTTTGCGGGTAGCTTGAGCTATTTCCGCCATGAAATCAGCCTTTGGAACGAACCCGAATTACACCAAGGGGTTTATCAAGACTATCAAGCCGATACGCTCGCAAATCAGCTGGATAAAGGCCAAGATTATATCGCTGCGCATTCGCCCGAATCGGCGCAGCGTTGGATGATAGGTTTTCCGACCGAACGTAAGCCCTTTCAAAGTGTGAGTTGGCAATTGCCACCAGAAAAAGGTCAACGTCGCGGCAAGACTGAAGAACATGTCGCCCTCGCCGATGGCAGCGGCATGATCTCAGCAGTGCGAGCAAGTCGCGGCGGCGATTTCTTCTATCGTCTGCACTTTGACTTGCATTATATGTCCGCGATTACGGCCCGATATATCGTCGGTGTTTGCACTATGTTTATGCTAATTGCCCTTATCAGCGGCATAGTGATCCACAAGCGAATCTTCAAGGATATGTTCAGCTTTAGACGCGACAAGGGCGCCCGCTCTTGGTTAGATGCACACAATGTGAGCTCTGTCATCGCCCTGCCCTACCATCTGATGATCACTTATACCGGGCTTATCACCCTGATGTTGATCTATATTCCGTGGACGGTGGATACCGCTTATTCGGGTGACAACCAAGCCTTTTTAAAAGAGCTAAACCCCGCCAGACAAACCGAGAAAGCCACGGGGATTAGCGCGCCACAGGTGCAGCTGAGTCAATTACTGCCGCAGGTGCAAGCCGCTTGGGGCGATGCGCCAATTAAGCAAGTGATAGTGTCATACCCTAACGATCAAAATAGCCAAGTGACCTTTTACCAAAACACAGGTAAAGATGTGACCGATGAGGCCAACATTTTGATATTTAACGGGGTCAATGGTGAGCTTAAGTATGCCAGCCCGCATGAAGCCTCGGGGGCGTCAGTCACCTACGACACTATGATGTCGCTACACACGGCGCGTTTTGCCGCCCCACTATTACGAATATTATTCTTTTTCTGCGGCTTATTGGGTTGCGCTATGGTCGCTACAGGCACCTTGATGTGGGCCATTCGCCTACGTCAAAAACAACAGAAAGCTATAGATAAAGGCGAGAAACCAAGCTTGGGGTTACGTCTCGTCGAAGGGTTAAACTTCATGTTTATCTTAGGATTACCCTTAGGCGCTGTGAGCTTCTTTTACGCAAATCGTCTGCTATCGACAAGTTTTGCAGGCCGCTCCGAATGGGAAGTTCACAGCTTCTTTATCGCGTTAGCGGCAATGGGAGTCTGGGCTTTCTTTGGCCGTTCACGTCGCCAGTGGCAAGCAGCATTGATAATCACAGGCAGTTTGTGCTGTGCACTGCCCGTGCTCAATGCCTTCACATCGCCGAGCAATCTCATCGATAATATCCAATCCCATCAATGGCCTTTAGTCGGATTTGACGTGCTCGCCATTCTACTTGGCGGCGCTATGCTATTTGCCAGCAAAAGATTAACTTTAATTGCTAAAGCCCCAGCCAAGCGCCCAGCAAGACCCGCATTCAATGCGCCGAATGCCAAGGCGAATAAAGCGCGCCGCAGCGAACCACAAACATCCCTAACCAACGAACATACCTCGCCGTCTTCATTGGAGGAAGCCAAATCATGATGCCAGAATTTATCCCTGTACTTGGGATCTTAGGCTTAAGTTATCTCTCACTGGCCCTGTTCGCCTTAGCTAAGTTTGGCCATTTTAAGGATGTGTTTAACCGTCCACCAGCACAATGGCAAAGCCATTTGCTCACCTTGTTTGCTTGGTTATTACTGGCATTTAGCTTAAGTGCCTGCGCGAGCGATCAAGGCTGGGCCTACGGTAGCATTTTGTTTATGGGGATCATTTCCCTCGCGGCCATGCTGGTCATACTGACGTTAAGCTACAGTCCACGCCATTTACCGATTGGTATCGTCGCTGGCAGCGTGCTCACAAGCAGTCTATTACTGAGCGCCGGGCTATAACTTCTTGCCGCACTGGGCCACAGGTCATGGCTAAGTGCGCACCGCTAGGCTATAGTGCCCTGATGTCCTTCAGATAGGAGAAAATAATGGGCTTTAACTTAACGGTTAACTGGCAAACCTCGCCCGCCGAAGAAGGCGAATTTTGTCGAGACCACAGTATTACCTTTGGCAGCGGCCAGACGATTCAAGCCTCGTCGGCACCGGAATATAAAGGCAATGGGCAGAATGTAAACCCAGAGGAAAGCCTGCTAGCGGCGTTATCCTCATGTCATATGTTGACCTTTCTCGCGATTGCACATCTTAAGCGCTTACCTGTCACGTCCTATGTGGACAATGCCACTGCAGAGCTGGGTAAAAACGAAGCGGGCAAGTTGGCCGTCACTAAGATGGTGCTGAATCCTAAGGTCATTTTTGCCGAAGGGGTTGAAGTCAGCCAAGAAACCCTTGAGAAAATTCACGAAAAAGCACATGTAAATTGCTTTATCGCCAATAGTTTAGCGACAGATATTCACATCAAGTTTTAAGATTTGTGCTGATGTCTACGGCCCGCTAATGGTTTTCCTAAGCGGGCTTTTTTATTGCCGCACCGCAGATCATTACCAGTCTGACTCATTGCCATCACCGAATCACCGTCGCCGCCACACAGAGTCTTACCATCCGCATCCCCGAAACCTTTTCCATGGTTCAGCTCATGTCCAGCTTTTAAACCGTACGATGGCTAACTTAGTGCCAACTGCTGGAGTTAAACGATGCACATTCAACCACTGCGACATTCCCCGTCTGTCAGCCCACAAAAAAATGTCTCCACCGCTGAATTTGCACAGGTTAACAATGCCGTTCAAACCAGCGCACCAACATCAACTGATACATTAACGCTTTCTCGCGATGCAAAACAATTGGCGGCGAATGCGCAAAAACCAGCTGAAATGCCAGCACTGAGGGATAACATAGAAACCTTAGTCGAATTGAAACACGCGAAGATGAAATACCAAGTGATCGCCGACATGACCAACATAGCAACAGGAACAAGCCAAGGGATTTCGGCGCCAACGGCCTATTACCTAAGCCATAACAAAGACGCGAGAGCGATGACAGTTAATCACCTTGCCCAACAACAGCAAGTGAACACTATGCAGATCTACGCAGAAACGAGTAAGAATATTAATGAATGGGCATAAAAATGGGTGTTGTCTCGGGAACTAAGAGACAACACCCTAACTTTGTACGCGACTATGCTAACTGAGCTACCTTAAATTTCAGTTAAATACTGAATTTAAATATCAATTACTTAGCTTTTATATCCTGTGCCATTCCTTTTGCAGGCAGAGGTTGCGCTTTTAAGGCTGGAACAGGCTGCTTAACCAACTCATCCTTCAAATAGCTTATCGCTGTCTCAAGCTGGGCATCTTTACCGTTAAAGGTGGCGAAAGGTAAGTTATCGACTTCAATATCCGGCGTTACGCCATGTCCTTCCAGCACCCAGCGACCATCCATTGCATACTGTGGATACTCGGCCACTCGCGCCATACCTTTATCGGTCAGCGAATTTCGCCCAGATAACCACACGCCCGCGCCTGCCGTTTGTTTACCAATTAGCGGCGCAATACCCAGCGCTTTAATTCCCGCTGAGAAGGTTTCACCGTCGGAATAGGTCAGTTCATCGGTTAACACGACTAAATGGCCACGGAAGGTTTGCTGCATATTGGTGTTTGGTGTGCCGTGAGTCGGTTGCCAAAACGCCCAAGCGCGGCGTAATAACTTCTCGATAATCCAACTGTCGATATTGCCGCCGCGATTACGGCGAACGTCGATAATCAAACCGTCTTTATCGTAATTGGTATAAAACTCACGGGCGAAACTTTCAATATCGCCGCCGCCCATGGCATATAAGTGCAAATAACCAATCTTGCCCTTACTCGCATCCTCGACCACAGCCGCGTTATGGCTCACCCAATCTAAATAACGTAATTGGCCATCCACCATAGCGCTGACGGGCATAACGATAGTTTTATGGGTTTGGCTGCCACGCTTAAGTTGCAGTAATACTTGCTTGTCCTGTTGATTGCGCAACAGCCGCGTGACATCGGCCACGTTCGCCACTGGTGTGCCATTAATAGCCAGCAGCACATCGCCTTCTTTGGCATCGACTTCGATACGATTTAACGGTGAAGCGTTAGCTGGCAACTCAGGATCGTTACTGTAAATATGCGCAATTTTAACGCCATCGGCGGTTTGCTGTAGACGCGCACCTAGACTCGCGGCTTTAGCCGCATCGGGATCTTTGGGTAAATCACCGCCGCGTACCTGTGAGTGCAATGAATCTAATTCGCCCATCATCTGCATGAAGATATCGTTCAGTTCGTTACGGTCAGTCAGGCGGTCAAGCAAAGGTTGATACTTAGCTTTGGTCGCTTGCCAATCGAGGCCGCGCATCTTCTTATCGAAGAAAGATTCTCTGTGCATCAACCAAGCATCTTCAAACATTTGTAGCCATTCAAGCTGGGGAGAAATCGCTAATTGCCATTGATCCGTTTGCACTTTGGCATTGTCGGTATCGCCTAGCTTATCACCACCATCAACAATCATTAGCGCCTTGTCATTGCTGAACTTACGCAGCATCAGCTTTTTGCCATCGGCAGAAACCGCATAATGGCCAATATCCTCGGCAAAAACCTCGGCTTTCGGACTCAAAGGATCAAACTTGATGGTCATCAGACTCGGTTCAGCATCATCACCCATCGCTTGGTCGAGCACATATAGCCTGCCATCGACGGCGCGCAGTTCACTGTAATTGCCTGAATCGATAGGCACTTGCCATAGGCGCTGCGAAATACCAGACCAATCGATTTTCACCGGATTCGGTTTATCCTTGGCATCTGTTTTGTCAGCTTGGTTAACGCTGAGTTCATTGGGTTTACTAAAGGGGAATTTGGCATTGTTAACTAAGGCGATGGCAAAAATTTGGCTGCGTTTATCAAACACTGGGCCCATGTTTCTATCGCCCCAAGGTGAACTTGGCGTGGCGCTGAATTGGCGATTTGACAGGAAATATAACCACTGGCCGTCACTGCTAAAAGTTGGCGAATAGGATTCGTACTTATCGCTGGTGAGCGTCTCGGCCTTATTTTCATCCACAGAGTAAAGGACGATTTGCGGTCTTTGTTTACCGATTTCAGACTTAGTTAATGCAATAAAACGACTGTCACCGGACCAGCGGATATCGGCGTAAGGCCCAAGTCCCTCACCGTTAGTAATGATTTTTTGATTGGTATTTTTCTTTAAGTCGAGCAGCCAAACATTGCCATCGTTATCGTCGTGGGCAATAAATCGACCGTCATTGGACAGATTCAGGCTCATTCTTAAGGTATGGCCGTCTTTCGTCAGCTGCTTAGCACCACTGCTGCCATCGGCGGGGAATTGCCAAATTTCTTGCTGACCCGTCATATCGCTGATCGCATAAACAGACTTGCCATCTTGACTCAATATCGCTTCTCTCACGCGATAAGTCCCTGGCAGCGCAACTTGCACTAAGCGCGAGCCATCAACACCCGCGATTGCCACATGGCTGCGGGCGGTGATCACCACTTTATCGCCAGCAAGGGCCAAATCGGTAGAGGATGCGTAATCCATAGGATCTTTCACCCAGTGCTCACGGCGCTGGGCAAAATCGGACGTGAGTTCAATATTGACTAATGCGTCTTTTGCGGCCGCGATATCAAATACATGGATATCAGCACCCTGCTGGAAGACCACTTTGCCTTGATCCATCTGCGCGCCGCGGACTTGCCAATCTTTAAATTGGGTCAACTGTTTTGCGTCTGAACCATCGACCGCCATCGACCAGAGGTTGTCGTTACCATCGCTGTCGCTGATAAAATAGAGTCTGTCTTGCCATAGCATAGGTTGGCGCACTGAGCCGTCGTGCTGGCCGCTGAGCAACTGGGCTTCGGTTTTGCTACCAAGCTTGAAGCGCCATAATTCGCCCTTTGCGCCGCCACGGTACACTTTGGCGTTATCGCCAGTGACTTGCAGGCCAAAGCGGGTGAAATATACATATTCGTTGCGATCATCAATCACACCTTCGACCGCATCGGCTAAGGGTAAATCTGTGGTCGTGAGGGTTTTAGGATCGACGCTGCGTAGCATCCAATTATTCGCGGGGCCAAAACCACTGTCGGTGGAATATAAAATCTCGCCTTTTGGGGTCCAACCTTGAACCCGCACACGGCTATTCTCAAAACTCACCCGCTTGGCCACACCGCCGGCAACCGGGATCACATACACTTCGCTCGCGCCTTCATAATTGGCCACATAAGCAACCCACTTGCCATCGGCGGAAATGGTCGCACCTAGCTCTTCTGCGGGTAAACTCGTTAAGCGAGTCGCCGCTTTTTGACCTAAGGTCTGAGTCCATAAATCCCCTTCAGCAGTAAAGACTAAGGTTTGATCGTGCAGGGCTGGCGCGCGGTAATATCCTTGATTGCTCACCGCATCGGCAGCGATGGCTTGGGCCGCAGTAAACGTGCCTAGGGCAAGCATGCAGCAGGCGACAGAATGGCGAAGTTTCATGTATGACCTCTATCCTATTGTTATTTTTAGCAATGGACTCTTTGACTACGAGATTTTGCTAGCAGATTTAGCGAAGAAATTCTTGCCATAGACTTTTGCGAAAAAACGCAATCAAGCCCAAAGCATGACAATTTAGCCCACCAAGCTAGCAGAATTTAATAGAGAGTTCAGTAACTTCGAGCCAGAGAAGTTTTAGCAAATGTGTCACATCTTAAATCGCGGGAAAACAACTGAGTAAAAAACAATCTTCTTTAGCGGAAAACACCAAAGATCATAGCGTTACCCTGTTGCATCACGATAAAAATCATCAGGAGTAAGACAGAATTAGCTAACGTGAGGGCTAATGTTTAGGGCTAGTGTTTAGGGCTAGTGTTTAGGGCTAGTGTTTAGGACTAATATTAAGAACTAATGTTAAGGGCTAACGTTAAGGACTGATTACGGGCTGACGTACAGCGTCTTTAGCGGACTATTTAGGCGACTCATGTTGGATTGTTTCGCCAGTGACATTTGTTGCCATTTATTGATCACGCGTGCAATTTCACCGTTATCCATCAAGGTCTTAATCGCCTGATTAAACTGCTCTAACTGGTTTGGCGTCATACTCGCTTTACTGAGCATTAAATGGATATGGTTTTGATCTAACACTAACTTGAGCGGCACTAGCTTGATGTGTTGATGCTGACTGGCAATATAGGGCATGGCCATAGTATCGCCGACGATCATATCCCCGCGACCATAGGTGAGCATTTGTACCGACTTATCTGAGTCAGGGCTTAACACCAATAAATGCTCCTGCTCTAATCGATATTGAGACTCTTGATAATCGGCGCCATACCAACCGCTTGAAGGCACAAGCAGGCGTAACTTTTTGGTAAAAATGTCCTCCCACTTATCGACATTAATCTGATCTTTTTGCTCATCGAGCACGAATAAGCGCAGCTCTTCGTCTCGATAATAACTGGAAAAATGCGCATAAGCCTGACGTTCATCCGTCATTGTCGCTCCCATCAACACATCTAACTGTCCAGCTTTCAGCATCTGATGCGATCGCTTCGCAGGTACATTGATAAAATTGATTTCGCAGCCGAGATACACGGCAAATGCCCGCATCAGATCCACATCTAAACCTTGGGCTTCTCCTTGGGGATCTTGCCAAGCATAGGGAGGCCAGTCGTTATAACCGACTTTAATGGTTTTATGACAGGGTAAAGGACTATTAACCTGCAACGCACTTTTGGCGGGCAAAGCTAAAAAAAGCAGCAATAAGACAGGAACGTATTTAAACAATGACATAGGCTAAGTTACTTGCCCCTTAAGTTGGCGATCCTCTCCTGATGAAGATGAAGCAAAACGGTTCAACGTCAGGCTTCCGCGGTGTTTTAATACCTAAATAAGCGTAGTTGGCACTTAGACAGTGCGCCATAAACACCAGTCAGATCATAGTAATTAACCGAAATAGGGCGCGGAGAATAACAACAAAAAAGGACAGTAGCTAGTTTAACGCGTTTAGTGTAGCCGACTTAATGCACTTGCCATAAAGACTCCGCCTGAGTAACTGAAATCAAGTTGAAGGTTAAGCTAACTAAATCTGACACTTATAAATAACAGCAACAACCTTAGTGGGATCGCCCATATCAGTCTGTAACCAAACGATGTGCGTGCCGCCCAATTGCTCTCCCTGAGCAATGGCAGACTCTTTAGCTTCATCTAGATTATTCTCGCGGCGACTCACCCCAGTGACGATGGCAAAACTGTCGCAATGGGTCACTTCAAAATCGTAGGCTACATTTATGCGCCGATATAACTCTCGTTGCTCGGTTGCGCACCCTGAGGCTAAGACGCAAAAACAGACACTTAATAGAAAAAATCTAGACAAATCAATCAACCCACTGAGTAAACACGCGGGTGAACATAAACAATTAAAACTAATAAAATTGTGAAT
The DNA here is from genome assembly GCF_001887095.2 of Shewanella sp. SACH. Taxonomy (NCBI): domain Bacteria; kingdom Pseudomonadati; phylum Pseudomonadota; class Gammaproteobacteria; order Alteromonadales; family Shewanellaceae; genus Shewanella; species Shewanella sp. SACH. Next base: position 214,222 of record NZ_MPDG02000001.1, on the reverse strand, counting down.
TTGATCACATTTCTATTACCAAAGACAATACAATAAGTTACAAATATTAATTAAATATCATGTAGTTAAATAAAAGTTCTTTTATGCTTACCTGCAACACAGTTCCATCAATTTATCGTTATTTTGCTTACATCTGTAAAAAGTGCGCTTATAAAAAAATGCATTTGTAAAAAGTGTACTTGTTGGCAATGTATTTATAAAAACGTATTTATAAAAATTGTGCTGATAAAAAAGGGAGCTAAGCTCCCTTCTCTTCTTTAACGCTATGTTATCTCACCGCTAGGCTAATACTTTAAGTACAAGCAGCTTAGGTTAAAATCTTGAATAAGTGCGCTTTCAGTGCGGCAAAATCAGCGGGTAAGTCAGCCGACAAGATAGGTTTATGGGCAACGGCCTCAAGTTCAACCGGCAGTGGTAAGTTAAGATTTAGCTCTCTATCGACCACATCCTTAAATTTAGCGGGATGCGCCGTACCTAAGAATATACCCACTTCGTCAGGCACTAAGGTTAAAGACAAGGCTTTAGCTGCAATCGCCGCATGGGGCTCAGACACATAACCTTGTGCATGCAACTCAGCTAATGCCAGTGAAGTTTGCTCTTCAGATAAACGCATGCCCACTAAGTTACTCAGCGGCCATGCTAATTTCTCACAAATGGCTTCCACTCGCGGCCAGTTACTTGGCTCACTCACATCCATCGCATTAGACATGGTCGCTTGGGTTTGATTGGGCTGCCATTGGCCGTTTTCTAAATAGCGCGGCACAGTATCATTCGCATTGGTTGCGGCGATAAAGCGTTTAACCGGTAACCCCATGGCTTTGGCGAATAAACCCGCCGTCAGGTTACCAAAGTTACCACTTGGCACTGAAATCACAGGATCGGCGTCGTGGCGTTGTTTAGACTGGGCAACTGCTTCAAAGTAATAACAAATTTGCGCGAGTAAGCGGCTGATGTTAATAGAGTTCGCCGAGTTTAAGCTCAACCCCTCGCGGACTTCTGGATCATCAAAGGCGCGTTTAACTAAGTCTTGGCAGGCATCAAAATCGGACGATACGGCAACTGTATGGATATTCTTGCCCAAAGTCGTGAACATCTTTTCCTGTAGCTCACTGATCTTGCCCTTAGGATAGAGCACCACTACATTGACTTTTTCAAGCCCATAAAAGGCATCGGCAACCGCGGCGCCAGTGTCACCCGAAGTCGCAGTCAGAATGGTTAAGCGTGTGTCGCCGACAAAGGCATTGACGCATTGCGCCATAAAACGCGCACCAAAATCTTTAAATGCCAGAGTAGGACCGTGGAACAATTCGAGGCAAGCGCGCTGCTCATCGACGGCAACTAAAGGTAAATCGAAGTTAAAGGCACGCTCAACCAGTTCATCTACCGCATCTTGCCCTAATTCAGAGGCAAGCCATGCACCGAGCACTTTCTTACTGCGCTCAACAAATGGCAGCGCCAGCAGCCCTTCAATATCGTCCAAGACCGGAATTTGGGTGGGAAAGAACAAACCTCTGTCCAGACCTAAACCTAATTGCACTGCTTCTTTAAAGCTCACTTTCTGCGAAGGGTGTTTTAAATTATATAGTTCCATGCTCACTCGACCTTTTGATGCTAAGCCTTAAATGCTAATTCTTGATGCATGCTCTTTATGCATAAAATTGATATTTAGCCTTAATGCTTAGTCTTGATACTAAAAATAAGAATTAATCGACTCTACGCGTGCCTTGCTCATCGAGGCGACACACGTGGGCAAAGCCACCCACCTCGGTTAAATAATGCTGTTCTAACCAAGCTTTAGCCGCATTTGCCGTGGCTAAATCATCGGTAATCGAAAACAGCGTTGGGCCACTGCCGGAAATCCCCGTAGTCAACATGCCTAAATCGGCTAAAGCGACTCTGGCATTGTCATAACCCGGAATCGCAGCTGCGCGATAAGGCTCGGCTAACACATCTTTTAATACGCTGATCGCAAGCTTGGCATTCTGCTGATAAGAGGCATGTACAAAGGCACTTAAATAACGACCAAAATCGATAGTGACACTTTTATCATATTGATCAGGCATGAGTTTACGCATCATCGCCGTTGAGAGTGAAATGCCTGGATAGGCCACAACCCAATACCATTCTTTAAAACTCGGTATCGCTTCACATACAGTGCCCGGCACATTGAGCATCAATTGCATGCCGCCTAAGTAACAAGGGGCGACATTGTCATAGTGCACACTGCCGCTGATCTTACCTTCAAACTCGCCCATCAGTTCCAGCAGGGCTTGTTCGTTGTAAGGTCTGTCAAAATGTTCATTCAAGGCATATAACGCAGCCACGACTGAGCTTGCACTCGAACCTAAACCACTGCCGACGGGCAGGTTCTTTTCCAGTGTCAGCGCTACGCCTTCATCTGCTTTACCAATCGCTTCTAAATACGCCTTACTCAGGGCGGTTAAGAAGAATTCGGCACATTGGTACACTATATTGTCTTGCGGATTTTCAGGCAGTTTATGGGCCCAAGCACCAGTCTGCGCCAGACTCACACCCGACTCTGCCGCCGCGATAGTCACTCTGTCGCCGAGTAAACTGCCATCAATAGGCGCCAAAGCGGCGCCCAGTAAATCAAATCCGACTCCCACGTTACCCATAGAGGCTGGAGCGTAAACGGTCAAACTCATACACTCACCTCACGAGTCCAATTCAAGGTTCTTAATACATCGGCAAAGGCGCCAGCGGCGGTCACTTCCGTTCCTGCGCCATAACCGCGTAGCACAAACGGAATGGGCTGATAATAACGGCTGTAGAATGCCAAGGCATTTTCGCCGCCTTTAACACTATAAAGGGGATCCTGTGCATCGACTTCGGCGATACGCACACGGCACACACCATCTTCAATTTGTCCCACATAACGCAGTACTTTACCTTGGGCTTTGGCCTGCGCCACTTTAGCGGCAATAGCAGTATCAACCTGCGGCAAACGCGCCATAAAGCTTTCAACATCACCTGAATCATCAAACTCGGCTGGCAATACAGATTCAACCTGCACATCACTGAGTTCTAGCTTTAGTCCCACTTCACGGGCAAGAATGAGCACCTTACGCGCCACATCCATACCGCTCAAATCATCACGGGGATCTGGCTCAGTAAAACATTTTTCCCGCGCAAGACCTGTCGCTTCAGACAGTGTCATGCCGTCATCGAGCATGCCGAAGATAAAGGATAAAGAGCCCGATAAAATACCATTAAACTTATGCAGTTTATCGCCCGCAAATAACAGCTTTTTCAGGTTATCGATAACAGGTAAACCCGCGCCGACTGTGGTTTCGTATAAAAATTGGCGACGCTGTTTTAAGGCGGTTTGGCGAAGTGCTTGGTAATAAGCATAATCGCGAGTGTTCGACTTTTTGTTCGGTGTGACCACATGCAAACCTGAGTTCATCACATCCAAATACAGATCCGACACTTGCTCGCTCGAAGTACAATCAACCAGCACAGGGTTTAGTAATTGTTGCTCTTTCGCCCACGCCAGTAACGCTGGGATATCACAAGTTTGCTGACTATCGGCAAGCAAGCTAGACCAGTTGCTTAAATCTATGCCTGCGCTGTCGAGTAACATCTTGTTCGAATTCACTATGCCGCAAACACGGATACTGATGTGCTGCTCTTTGAGCATGGCGGACTGTTGTTTTATCTGCTCAAGCAGACCAGCACCCACGTTGCCGCATCCCACTAAAAACACATCTAAATATTGCTGCACATCGAAAAAGCCTTGATGACAAGCCGCCACCGCATGCTTAGTCTTACGCTGCTCGATCACAGTCGAAATCGAGCGCTCGGACGATCCTTGGGCGATGGCGATAATGTTCACGCTTGCCTGCGCTAACGCTTGGAAGAAACGCGCCGCCACCCCTTTGTGGGTGCGCATTCCATCACCAATCAAGGACACAATTGCCAGCTCATGGCGCATAGCGATAGGCTCAAGCAAATCACTTTTTATTTCTAACTCAAACTCTTGCTCTAAAGCCCATTTCACTTTGGCCGAATCAGATGTAGCCACACAGAAGCTAATGCTGTATTCAGAAGAACTTTGAGTGATTAAAGACACAGATACGCCGCTGCGGGAAATCGCCGCTAAAGTGCGGCTCGCCATGCCAACCATGCCTTTCATACCTGGGCCTGAAATATCGAACATGGTCTGGTTATCTAAATTAGAGATAGCTTTAACCTGCAAGCCGGTTTCATCGGCTTGGTTTGATACCAGAGTGCCGGGCGCATCAGGGTTAAAACTGTTTTTGATATAACAGGGAATATGGAACTGGGCGATAGGTGCAATAGTCTTAGGATGCAACACCTTAGCACCAAAATAGGAAAGCTCCATTGCCTCTTGATAGCTCAGTTGTGACAACAACTTAGCATCGGCAACCACACGTGGGTCGGTATTATAAACACCGTCAACATCGGTCCAGATTTCACAACTTGAAGCATCCAAACAGGCGGCGAGCACGGCAGCAGAATAGTCAGAACCATTACGGCCTAACGTCACCACTTTGCCCTGTTCATCGGCGGCGGTGAATCCTGGCATCACCCATACGCGTTTTTCACCTAGCGCCAACGCGCGAAACCTTGGCTTACTCACAACGATATCAACGACAGATTCTAACGGACGACCACGACCTAAAAATAAGGCGCGTGGGTCGAGCTGAGCCGAAGTGATCCCCTTAGAAATCATCACTTGTTCCATCAAGGCTGCAGATAAACGCTCACCTGCAACCACGATTTCGGCGCGGATACCATCGGGACATTCTTGCAGTAATCCGATACCACGTAATCTATCCTGCCAGATCACCAGCTGGGCATTGAGTCCAGAAAAAAGCTGTTCGCTTTGTTCACTCGACAACACTGAGTTAACGGCGTCTTGGTACAGCGAAGTAAATACCCGCTCAACATGCTGCAGCACAGGTAAATAATCTTCACCTTTAACGGCTACGTCGACCATTTCTAATAAAGCATTCGTCACAGTTGCAGGGGCCGATAGCACAGTGGCTATGGGTTCAAGCTTAGATGACTGAGCAACGATATCCGCTGCCATCGAGAATCGCTGCCAATTTGCAAGCGAGGTACCACCAAATTTCATTACTTTCATCTTGTTCTCCTGTACCGCGCCCGACTTAGAAATAAGAGCTAGAAACAAAAAAGCCCGCTTCTTTGTGGGAAGCGGGCTCATTGTTAAAATTCTTTAGGGTGTATCAGCCCGCCCCCACTATTGTTGTAGTGGTGGTTGTAATAATGGTAGTTACTACGAAACCTAGGCTATGCATGTGTTTGGGCTAATCCATGTTAATTTCTTGATAAACAGAATTGCTTTTTTTACCCGCGCTTGTCAACCCCTAAAATGGATTATTTATCAGCAAATCTTCACACACGATAAAATACTGTATCAAGATTAGTTAATATAAAGTTTTCTAGGGGCAAAAATGCGATTTATGCAATAGATAACTGTTGACGTTAACGTAATCAAATAGGAAATCCATTATAAAATCACTTATTTTTCAGATAATTATTTATAGTTCACTTTTAACTAATGCGTTATTTGTTCTACCTCATCACTCAGGCCAAATTGACAGGCTAATGAGCAAAAATCACATTACACATGCTGCACCGCGTAAAACAGGCTTTAATCTGCCGAAAAAAAAGCTGTGCGATATCTAACATAAGCCACTTCAAATTATCGCCAGCACTAAAAAAGCACGTTATTATGCGCGCACATTCCGAACCGGAGGCGATATGAAGATCACTCAACACAGCGCGGTAACTATTCATTACCGTTTATCAGATCAAGAAGGCAGACTATTAGAAGACTCTTTCGACTCTGAACCTATGCTATATCTACACGGCACTGAAAACCTGATCCCAGGTTTAGAAGCCGCATTAGATGGTAAAACCAAAGGCGAAAAACTCGATGTCACTATTAGTGCCGAAGAAGCCTATGGCCCTTACCACGATGGCCTACGTCAAGCCGTGCCATTAGAAGCCTTTGGTGATATCGAAGATATCGTCCCAGGTATGCGCTTCATCGCCGAAACTGAAATGGGTCAACGCCCAGTTCAAGTCATGGAAGTAAAAGATGATGTTGTTATCGTCGATGGCAACCATCCTTTAGCGGGTCAATCACTCAACTTCAGCGTCGAAATCGTTGACGTTCGCGAAGCCTCTGCCGAAGAAATTGCCCATGGCCATATTCACGCTCAAGGCGGTTGTGGAAGTCATGGACATGATCACGACCATGGCGGTGGATGCTGTGGCGGTTCAGGTAAAGAAGAAGCTGGCGGATGTTGTGGTGGTTCAGACCACGATCATGGACATCACCATGAAGAGCATGAAGCCTGTGACACACCTAAAACAGGTTGTGACGGCAATGGCGGCTGTGGTTGCCGCGGCTAGATACAGATTGATGCCCAAGGTGAGCTAGAAATAGTTTATCCCTAAGCGGTTGAACTGCCATAGTTTAACCTTTTAAGATGCACGCCCTTAATTTAAGGTCGTGCATTTTTTATACGCAAGCGTTTATACTATTCGTAATAGATAAATAACTGACTGGTAAATTGATGTATTCAATTTTTATATGTATATTTTCAATTAGATATTGATATCAACCTGAGTTAAGCGACGGAGTGCTTATGTTAACCAAACCCCTTTACGAAATTTTGCCTTTTGGCTACATGGCGCTCGGTAGTTCGAGTTTTATTGCACTCGACATCAACTATGCCCTAGTTGCGGCTACAGTAGTGTTCGTCTTAGGTGCGAGGATCTATGTTATGCGTTCTCAAAACCGTCGAACTGACTCGGCAAGGCGACGTAAGTCGGGCTATCTTCCCGAGATGATTTATAACTTCTTACCTTTCATCTATCTTATAGCGGCATTGGCTATCTTTAAATTTTTTCCCAAGGACCTTTACCCTATTTTGGCTATCTGCTTACTTAGCTACGGCTTATATATTCTGGTACGTCGTTCACTCTATCGTCGCCATAAGCTGCCCATCACGCCTTAAGGCAGAGTTCTATTCACCAAAACAAGCGCAAAAAATGTCCACAGGGCTTGTTTCCATGTGGGCATTAACCAATCAACTTTTGAACTCTCGCTCTATGTTCAGGAGACATATTTTTCAAGTAATTAGAACAACGCGTGATCGTCGCAATACTCACTTCATATTCTGCAGCTATGTGCCTTTGGCTCATATCCCCATCCAATAACAACTGAAATACCTTTAAGCGTCCGGCAACCGCACTACGCTCTTCTTCGGTTAACAGTAAATGAAACAACACAGAAAGATCTTCATAATTGCTGTGGCTCAAAATTTTTTCTAATACTAGATCCCAGTTTGCTCGCATAATAACCCTCATAAGTACTGTTCAAGCATTACATAGGCAGTCTAACAGATTTACTCTACATACAAATAACTTGTTACGTTTAGTCATCTTATCCAGACAAAAACTGACAAAAATGCTTCTAGTACATCAAGTTAATTTGTGTACAATAGAAGCGCAATGTCACACTTCGACGCTAATTTGTGAGAATACGATGAAAAAATTACTACTTACTCTCGTTGCCAGTACTCTATTGGCTTCAGCTGCACAGGCACACAATTTCGAAGATTCTAAAGATGCGATTGAATACCGCCAATCTGCATTTGGTCTTATTGCTTATAACTTTGGCGATATGGCAGCCATGATGAAAGGCAAAAAACCTTTCGAAGCGGAAACCTTCGCAATGCGCGCAACGAATGTTGCTGCATTATCAAAAATTCCTTTCGAAGGTTTTATTGATGGCTCAGACAAAGGCGATACTGAAGCCTTAGCCAAAGTTTGGCAAGACAGAGCTGATTTCGATGCAAAAATGAAAACTTTCCAAGAGAATGCAGCCATTCTTGCTACTGTTGCTCAAAAAGGTGATCAAGCTGAAATCAAGCAAGCCTTTATGAATACAGGAAAAAGCTGTAAAGGTTGTCACGACGTTTATAAGAAAGACTAGTTCTATTTAGTTTTTCGTCCATCAAAAAGCCTGCTAATTAGCAGGCTTTTTGTTACTCAAACACTCAGCGTAAAACTATAGCACTTGCACTATCGGCCACATTAAATACACAAAGACTACAGCCGCTAATACAGCCAGCAGCACTAAGGCAAACCACTCTGACTTGAATGTAAGATCACGATTCACGCTTGATGACAGTGCCACCTTAGAGACCTTCTTGTAGCCACTGAGCATAGCACCAACTAACTTATCGCCCTTGATAGCATGGATAACCACTGCCAGTACATGAATGGCACTCAGCGCTAGGATAAGGTTAAAGTTCATCTTATGTAGCCAAGTCAAAAATCCACTGGTATCTGAACTGACATAGCTATAGAGCGGACCTTCGGTAAAAATATCATCGGTCGCAAAAAGGCCTGTGACTAATTGCAGGCTAATGATCCCAATCAGTGCGACAACCATGTAGCCACCAATAGGATTGTGCCCCAGCACAACGGAGACTCCCTTCGTTTTGATTGCTTTCAAGTAGTCGAGCACAACCTTAGGGTGATGAACAAAGTGGCTAAACCTTGCCGTATCGCTACCAATGATCCCCCAAAGGATCCTAAATCCAATGAGGATAAGCAAACTATAAGCAAAAATTTGATGCCACTGCATTTCGCCAGCGTCAGCACTCCACCATAAAAGTGCCAACAGACACACCATGCCCCAATGGAAAATTCGCGTGGGTAAATCCCAGACCTTAATCTTAACGTGTTCAATATTCATAAAATGGGCAAACTCAAAGTGAACGAATGAAATAAGTTGAGGTATTTTATCGGGATTTGGGATGAAACTTAAAGTAAATATAAGTAAATAAGGGCAAAGACTGCGGAGTTATCCCATCGAATATGACCCGATTTAGCAGGCAATACAAGGCTTTTTGGCCAGGAATTATTGATATTTGTCTAAGTGATCAAATATCCAACGAACAGTAACTAACTGGCACAAAAATGTGATCTAGATCTCGTTTTATAGTGCAGACCTTGGTAATCTGAAATCCAAGGAAACAACAGAAGGTTCGAAATATGCTAAAGATTACTAGCAAGCAACTTGAAGTCACATCTCCTATTCGCGAACGTATTGAAAGCCGTTTCGAAAAACTTTCAAGGCATGATGTGCAAATGATAAATCCCCATGTAATCATTACGGAGGAGAAACCTGGTTTCAAAATTGAAGCATCGGTTGGCATCCCAAATGGAGAACTCTTCGCTCAAGCAAAACATGAAAATTTATATACTGCGATTAACGCTATGGGCCAAAAATTAGAGAAGCAGCTCAATCGCATAACACACAAACCGGAAGCACAACGTTCCACATCATTAACACCGACTAATAATATTGTTGAAGTTGACGACGAGTACGAGGAGGAAGATGCGGCATAATTTAAGTTTAGTGAGTGCGAGAAACGCATCACTTTGAGAGCAATAAAGTAGAAATATTTAATCAGATCACAGTTTTTACAAAAGCTTAGTGCAATCATTTTAATGATGAAAAAAAACAGTTCGTTTGACTAAATACCTACTACACTTTACAAAGTGACAGCAAGAATCGAAGTGGTGCGAATTTAAATCGTTTCAAATTTTGATTTACATATATTGGTTAACAGATATTAATTTATAAATAACGTTACTGGATATAACTAAGGAGAACGACCAATCTAAGCTATATAGTTTTAAGTACTAAGATTTTAAGCACTAAGGGTTTTAAGTTCTAAGATTTACTGTTAATGATTAATTTTACATATAATTTCCACGTTCTAAAGCTTAACGTTATACTTTCAACTAGGTTCCACTTTCAATAGTAAGTTTGGAAAGGAGGCAACACAAAGCGAACAACTTGATAATATTGATATTGTTGATATTAGGTACAATCAAGTATGTTGGCATTCACTAAAAGTAGTGCTCAATTTTGACTGAATAACAGGACGACCACCAGAAACAGGCGGCATTGCTGAACACCAGAGTTAACATAAGGAGCCGAGTACAGCGCAACAAGTACAAACGAGTACATTAGCGAAACCTTTAACTATCCAATTTTTTATATCCACAATGGAGACACTGGTAAACATAAACAAAAGTCACATAATAAAAAGCTAAATTAGCAAAAGTGCTTATTGTAAAACGGGTCGGCACCAATGCGTGCTAAACACTGAGATAAATGAGGTAACAACTGTCACATTTAGTTAGATGTAGATTAGTGATTTGAAGTGAGTCATATTTACACTGATATGTAAGTTAGCGTTTTTAGCGTGAGATTTAATGTAAGTGTTTAATGTAAGTGCAATACGTTGGTTTTATTAAAAGTTATTAGTTTACTTAGTGTTATTTGTATAGTAAAAACTGTAAATCGTATAAATATTTTTATGTAATGTGTTAACTTTTACCGTTAGTTGAGTTTTGATATTTTATAGACACCTTAAATAATGTTTAATTATCAACTAAAAAGGAGGGCATCTAGACTTGACGAAAAATGCAATAACAGTAAATGAGAGTTTGTTATACGCTCCATGTATTAACACGTTAGGTTTTAAAGTAAAAAGTAACAATGTAAGTAGCAAGACCTAAACGCATGACAAGGCTAAGCTGTTTTTACAGCAATATGTACCTAGTACAACTAATGAGCCGTAAATCGTTTATTTAAAATTTTCGTTTTGTTAGTGTTAGTTTTTAATGTTATAGATCCATGTAAGTTTTTATTGTTAAAATATAAGTGCAAGACATGTCAACGTAAGTTCGCTGGTACTGCAAAACAGCATAGTTTCAATGTTATACACTATGCCGTATAAAGTACTTGTTAATGTTCATTGTAAATGCAAGTCGTTATCTAGTGAGTTGTTAACGTTATACTGTTACACGTAAATGTAAGATAAACGAGTGTTTTACCTTGTCCCACACTGACCATAAGGAGGATAAACTCGCTTGACCATATATTCATACTCAAACCAGCGCACCCCCGGGTGCGCTTTCTTTTTAGTCTGTCTGTGAGAAAGTTTTGATTGACAGCTAAGCCCTAGCCCTTTAGTTTTAAGCCCATGAAAATTATAACAGCAGCTTTTTTTACTTTCTTTTTTACACCCCCACTCTAGGAGGCGGATTTACTGTGTAAAAACGAAAGTAAAAATCCAAAGCCTCCCAACTGGGAGGCTTTTTTGTCTTAAACGATTGATAAAATACATGGCGGCAATTGAGGTCAGAATGCATACACCACAGCCTTTAAATCAAACCCGAGAGCAGATCACCAATCTGGATAATGAACTGCTGGCATTACTCGCAGAACGCCGTCGCTTAAGTCTAGAAGTGGCCCGTAGTAAAGAAGTGGATGTCAGACCCATCAGAGATACTCAAAGGGAGAAAGAACTGCTCGCTAGACTGGTGAAAGAAGGCAGAGAAAAGGGATTAGATGCCCACTATGTTATCTCCCTTTATCAAAGCATCATTGAAGATTCAGTATTGAATCAACAAGCTTACCTTCACGGCCGTGCCAACCCAGAAACACAAAAACAGCAGTATTGTATCGCCTACCTCGGTGCACGAGGCTCTTACTCATATCTTGCAGCAACCCGCTATTGCCAACGCCGCCAAGTTGAAATGCTGGACTTAGGTTGCCAAAGTTTCGATGAAATAGTGCAAGCCGTTGAGTCTGGGCATGCTGATTATGGTTTCCTGCCGATTGAGAACACTTCCTCGGGTTCAATCAACGAAGTCTACGATGTACTGCAGCACACCAGTCTATCGATCGTTGGTGAAACGACGATTGAAGTCAGCCATTGCCTACTAGGAAAAGCTGGCAGTCAATTAGCTGACATCAAAACTGTCTATGCCCACCCTCAGCCTATTAGCCAATGCAGCAGATATTTAAGTCAGCACAAAGACTTGAGACTGGAGTACTGCTCAAGCAGCGCAGAAGCAATGGACAAGGTAAACCAAAGTCCAGATAACAGTGCAGCAGCCATTGGTAGCGCCGAAGGTGGTGCACTCTATCAACTAGAGTCGATAGAAGCGGGCTTAGCGAATCAGAAGATCAATCAAAGCCGCTTTATCGTTGTTGCCCGCAAAGCGGTTGCCGTGCCAGAGCAGTTACCCGCTAAGACCACGTTGATCATGGCGACGGGCCAAAAAGCTGGGGCTTTAGTGGAAGCTCTGCTGGTTCTGAAAGCGCATCAGTTAAACATGAGTAAATTAGAGTCACGCCCGATTCCAGGAACACCTTGGGAAGAGATGTTCTATTTGGATATCGACGCGAATATCTCCAGTGAATCTATGCAGGCGGGTTTAAAGCAACTTGAGCGGATCACCCGTTTTATCAAAGTATTAGGCTGTTATCCTTGTGAAACAGTCAAGCCCACGCAGCTGAGCAACAGCCAGTTACTGATTGAACCTAGCACCTCTAAGGATCAAGTCATCAGCGAGAATGGAGCAAAGACCAGCCCTGTTCGATATAGCAAAGCCTATAAGGAGCAAGCCAGTGAGATCAACTGCGGTGCAATGACAATCGGTGCCGGGCATGTCGGTGCCATAGCGCAAATCACGCTGAATAATGACATTTCACACTTAGCGTTATCGGCTTTCGAGCAGCAAGTGAAACAGCTTAAAGAAGCGGGATTCCAAGCGGTTCTGCTCAATAGCGTTAATCAAGTGGCTATGGCGGAAGTGACCCTAGCTAAACTGCGCCAAATCCTGCATCAATATGGTCTAGTGTGCATTATTGCCATAGAGCAAGAAGCCGATATGCCATTAGCCGTTCAGCACGCCGATATGCTGTTTCTAGCGGGTAAGCAGATGTTTAATCAAACCTTACTCACTCAAGCGGGTACGTTGCCAATACCTTTGATACTTGAACGTAACGATATGGCAAGTTTTGAAGAATTACTCACGGCAACAGAAGTGATCTTAAGCCAAGGTAATCAGCAACTGATACTGTGTGACTCTGGCATTAGAACCTTAAATAACGCCAATCTACCCTCACTCGATTTAACGAGCCTGATCCAGATTAAAGCCACGAGTCATTTGCCCATTTTGATCAACCCTAGCTATGCCGTATCAGATGATGCCCTACTGGTTCAAACCCAAGGTATTAAGCAGCTTAAAGTGGATGGATTGATACTCAATTGCCCACTCGATAGCAGTGATGACCATGAGTCGCTTAATTTAATTAGCGCTGTAGTGCGGGAATTATATCGGGCTAACTAGCGCTTTATCTTGAGTGATTTAATCTTAACTGAAATGTGGTTAGTTCGAAGTGTATTCAGGGATAAATGAGACTTCTTTTATCCCTGATTGACTGAAATAAGCCTGCAAGTCAGCGTGATGACTAGCAGGCTTAATATTGTTTACTATCGCTGCCCAATCATCCTTTATGCATTTTCAGAAGAGCCGACAGCCCTCGATGGTTCGGTAACCGCATTACTCCTGCGGATAAGCCCTGTCATAGTAGAGCCCTGCACTAGAATCGAAAATACGACGACGGCATAGGTCATCACTAACAACAATTCCCGCAGCTCCACACCACCAATAGCATCGATGACAATCCCCTCAGGTAAACTCATCGCCATCGCGAGTGCTAATCCTCCCCTTAAACCACCCCAAATCAGAATCGTCTCTGCATAGGGGTTGTAAGACTTAAACAACCTAAAGCCCAAATAAGGCAATAACACACTCACGGCACGCGCCAATAACACCAATGGAATAGCCACAAACATAAACCACCACAATGGTGCTTTAAAAGTGACTAACAAAAGCAGTAAGCCGAGTAGTAGGAAAAGTAATGCATTGAAGAAAGATTCAATCAGCGACCAAAATGTCAGTAGTTTCACTCGCTCGTGGCGGGCAAAAAACTTAGGCACACTGAAATTACCTATGATGATACCTGCACTCACCATAGCTAAAGGCCCAGAAACCCCAAACACTTCCGCCATCACGTATCCCGCGGTTGGGATCAGCAAAGTGACCAACATCAATTGCGTTTCTTCCTCGCAATAGCGGAAAAAATGATGCAGCAGAAAACCAAGAACGCCACCATAAATAACCCCGCCTAACGCCTCACGAATAAATAACTCAGAGATATGGATAAACGTCAGCGGTTCAGTGGAGAAGGCTAATTGCGATATTGCCACAAAAATCACTAACCCTATGCCATCGTTAAATAAAGATTCACCTTCCACTTGGATAGCAATATCTTCCGGTGCGCCCATTTTCTTTAAAATAGCCAAAACGGCGATGGGGTCGGTTGGCGAAATCAAGGCGCCAAACAGCAAGCAGTGGCTGAGTTGTAGCGGTAGACCCAACATAGGTGCGACCCAAAATAACAGTCCTCCTATGATAAATGTCGATAATAAAGTGCTGACAAAGGCAAGGATTAAAATCTCCCACTTCTGATGCCTCAGTATTTTTAAACGGATCTGCAATGCGCCCGCAAAGAGTAAAAAACCTAACATGCCATTGAGCAGCAAGGCTTGAAAATCGAGCTTCTCTAAGCCTGAGACAAAATACAGATAGACATGCCCGCCTAAGGCCTTTCCCCCTAGGAGTAATAACAAACTCATGCCTAGGGCGATAGCCGTAATGGCCACAGTTTCCTGCAGTTTATGGACGCGTGAAGAGACAACTGAAGTGACTAGCGCCAAGGCGCAGAGGATACATAGAATTTGGTAACTGGACATAAGAGCCTCTAAAAATCATCAATTTAGAGACTCTAGCACAAGTTTAGATTTCTAAACCATCCAATAGATTTAACCACCCTTTAATGATCCTGTGGCAAAACCAAATAATCCCAAAGAGATAAATCGAAAGACTGAGCCAAGTTAACGGCACGCAATAGCCGAGCACTAAAAAGCCAAGAAAGGCGACATTGGAATGCCGTTGCCAACGTAAATGCGACGCCAATAATGGATTACCATGAGATTGACGTTGGGAAACATTAATGAACAAACTTAGCAGCACGGGAAGTAATAATAAGGGAAAGCCCGACATCAAGGCGTATAACAAATGCCCAAGAGAACGGTCTTCAATTTTTGCGGCATAAGTGGTTGTCATTGTCATTGAGAGACTCCAGCCAGACTAATGGACTGGGCGCAAACATCATACGCCCTTGTCATTAACCTTACGTTCTCACTGAGATAAGCGCAACTAAGGATTAGAAATATTTCAATCCATTTAAAAATAAGTCACAAGTAAATGACGCTAATTAGCAGCGCGTTAAAGTTTAAGCGTCACGTCGGATGCTAATGTTGTGGAGCAAGCGAGTACAAAACCGGCCTCAATTTCTGCAGCAGTCAGCGTCATCACACTCGTCGATACGGTTTCTCCCTCCAATACTTGGCATTTACAGGCGCCGCACACGCCCGAACGACAGGCAGCAATAATCGGTAATCCTTCAGACTCTATTCCCTCAAGTAAACTCTGCCCTTGTGTTAGCCTTGTGCTGCGATCGCCAATGGCTAAGTTAAAAGTAGGCAAAGTAAAAGCCCCTGCTTGCGAATTTTCATCTGCTTCTGTAGGCGACTTTGCTTGCATGAGCTGATTACGTGCGGCTTTTTCGGCCGTGGCAAAACTCTCATGGTGCAACCGATTCATATCAAAGTTGAGTTCGGCCAATAACGCTTTTACCGCCTGCATATAAGGCTCGGGCCCGCAGAGATAAACCGTTCGCTCAGCAACATCAGGCACTAAGGTTTGCAGCATCTGCGCAGTTAATCGCCCTATATCAAAACTTATCTTTGGGGAGAATAAAAGTGATTCTGCCGCCGACTCCAGCGCATAACTGAGCTTAAACGCATTAAAGCGGTTCGTCATCGTCTCCAATGACGATTTAAAAATGATATCAGCGTCTGAGCGCGCGCTGTGCACAAAGGCAATATCGGCATCGATTTGAGTGTCAGTTAAATAACGTGACATCGAATACATGGGCGTAATGCCGCAACCGGCACTCAAAAACAAGTATTTCGTCGCGGGGATATCCACTAAGTTAAATTGCCCCGTTGGTGGCAGCACTCGCACACGCTGGCCTGGCTGCAAGTGGTCAATAAGATAATTAGACACCAGTCCACCCGCCACACGCTTAATCGTCACCATCAAGGAATAGGGTCTCGATGGTGATGAGGACAAGGTATAACTGCGGCACACTTGCTCGCCGTTAATCTCGAGCACAAAGGTCATAAACTGGCCGGGTTTATAGTCAAACTTCATCGGCTCGCCCGCTTGAAAACGAAAACTCACCACATCGACGGTTTCATTCCAGCGCTCAATGCACACCAGTTCGCTAAGCGCTGGTCCGGTTTGCGCTGGCCCAGCGTGCACCAATGGATTTACACTTTCGGGTTTATGGGGCGAAGCCGATAATGCCTCCGCCCGTGCCATCACACTCAAATTTATCGCATTCATAGCATTGTTACCTGCAACACACTGCGGTTTAACCATATGAAAAAAAAGAAAGAAAACCGCAGTTAAACAACGACTCATTGCTGATTTAAGCCACGATGTCCAGCGGACTTCAGCAATGAGCACCGACTAATTTACGCCACGTTCAACATGGTCTTTAAATCGGCCTCAACTGTGGTGGTATTGCGTAAGCCAAACTTTTCTTCCAAAATTTTAGCGAGATTAGCGGTTAAAAATGCAGGTGGTGTAGGGCCTGTGCGAATGTTTTTTACGCCGAGTGACAACAGTGTCAGTAACACCACAATGGCTTTTTGTTCGAACCAAGAAAGCACTAAACTCAAAGGTAATTCATTGATATCACATTCGAATACTTCAGCTAGTGCAATCGCTAACTGAATCGCAGAATAGGCATCGTTGCACTGGCCCACATCAAGCAAACGTGGGATACCGTTAATATCACCAAATTCGAGCTTATTGAATTTGTACTTACCGCAGCCTAAGGTCAAAATTAATGAATCCTTCGGTGTCGATTTCGCAAGTTCAGTAAAGTAGCTTCTGTCGGCCTTGTCGCCATCGCAGCCGCCGACGAGGAAGAAGTGTTTAATCGCGCCACTTTTTACATTTTCAACCACTGCTGGCGCAGCCGCCATCAACGCATTGCGGGCAAAACCAATCGTGATAGTGTGGGGGATTTCATCATAGATAAAGCCTTCCAATACCAACGCTTTATCAATCACAGCCGAGAAATTATCGCCTTCGATATGCACCACGCCAGGCCAACCAACGATGCTGCGGGTAAAGATACGATCGCTATAACTGCCCACATTGGGGTCGATAATACAGTTGGACGTCATCACCACAGCACCTGGGAAATTGGCAAACTCTTGCTGCTGATTCTGCCAAGCACTGCCGTAATTACCGACAAGGTGTGGATATTTTTTAAAGGCTGGATACGCCAATGCTGGCAGCATTTCGCCGTGGGTAAACACATTAATACCCTTACCGACGGTCTGCTCAAGGATAAGCTCTAAATCCTTCATATCATGACCAGAGACCAGGATTGCCTTGCCCTTAACTGACTTAGTATTAACCACTGTAGGTTCAGGGTGACCGAACGCTTGAGTTTCACCCGCATCAAGCATGGCCATAATGCGGTAGTTCAACTGACCAATATCCATCGCCGTGGTAAATAGCTTATCGCCATCGACACTCCGTTCACCTAAGAAAGACATGATTTCATGGAAGCGCCCTGCCACATCGGCATCAGTTTGACCCAACACGCGGGCATGCTCCATATACGCTGCGGCACCTTTAAGGCCATATAAACACAATAATCTGAGCCCCATGATGTCCTCATGAACGTCATGCTTATCTTTATTTAGCAGCGCAATCGTTGCCTGCGCGAGCATTTCAATCTTACTGGTCCCCAGCACTAACTGAGCAACTTGCGGCACTTGCTCAGCAACCATGCCCGCTTGTTCACAAGCCGCTTCGTAGGATGCCTTTAGCTGAGTTCGATACTTAGCCGCTTGCTGCGCATAGGCCATAATGCGCTCGTCATCAAAGTTGACGTTGGTTAAAGTGGAGAAAAAGGCTTTAGGCACAAAACTGTCAATTTCAGCATCGATAATGCCCAGTTCGCGAGCTTTAACGGCATAAACAGACACGCCTTGCAGCATATAGATCAGCAAGTCTTGCAGATCTGACGTTGCCGCCAACTTGCCACACATACCTTGGGAATAACTACAACCATTGCCAGCGGGTGTACGAATGGTTTGCTCACATTGAATACAGAACATGGATAGACTCCTAATTTAAATTCATGCTTTATTTTTGCATGTTTAAAACTAGTCTACCTAAACACGCCATAAGCGACAGTCATTTCTAGAATTGGATGCTAAATGTTAGAGAACGATCACCTTTAGCAATCACTAATAAAGGCTATAAAACCTGCCAAAAATCCATAAAAAAACGCCCGTCAATGATGGGCGTTTTTAAGAGTAACTTACTCTTTATTAATTGGTTTTCATATCATTGACCGATTGCAGCATAATACGGCTTTCGCGCTGGAATTGAGGGGCAAAATCCCCAAACCATTTAGCGACGCTTTGGAACTGCTTAATAAACTCGTTCCTGTCACCGCGTTTTAGCAGCTCCAACGCTTCACGGTAGTTATCTAAATAATCACCGATTGCATGTTGGCTATCTTGCTGGGCAAAAATAATATCGGCGTAAAGCTCTGGGCTTTGGGCGAATAAGCGCCCTACCATAGCTAATTCTAAGCGATAAATCGGCGAGCTAAATTGCAGCAAAGTATCAATATCTGCCTCTTCCTTGCACAGATTCAAACCATACACAAAGGTCGAGAAGTGGCGCATCGCCTGCACTAACTGCATTGCACTGTCGTGACGTTCGGGTTCTGCTTCGACAATCCGCGCGCCCCAAATAGCGATCTGCTCAAGCAACCATTGGTATTTCTCTGGCGAGCGACCGTGGCACACCACCACAACTTGTTTCGCCAAACTGCCCACATCGGGACCAAACATAGGATGGAAACCGACGACAGGACCAGAATGCGCCTCAAGCATGGCTTTAACCGGCTCGGTCTTGATGGAGGTCAAATCCGCCAGAATGCAGTCGGCTGGTAACTGAGTCAGCTTTTCACGAATAAGCTCGCAAGTAATCGCAATCGGCACAGTCACTAACACCATGCCCGCATCGGCAAATAGACTATCTGCTTGCTGCCAATCGTCTTTATCGAGCAGATTCACTTGGTAGCCAGATAAGGTCAGCATTTGTGAAAACAATCCACCGAGTTGCCCCTTACCGCCGACAATCACCACTGAGCCAAGATCTTTTTTAACTTGCTTAAAGCCAACATCTTTTTCATTGAGATAAGACTCGCGCATCAAGCGGCGTAAAATATCCTCAATTAATTGCGGCGCAATCCCCATGTTTTTCGCTTCTTCGCGGCGTTTAGCGAGCATGGCGGCTTCACGCTGCGGTGCATAGATCGGTAAACCGGCGCCGTGTTTCACTGTGCCCACTTGCGCCACGAGATCCAAGCGCTTACGCAGTAAATGCAGTAATTGCTGATCGACACCATCAATCAGGCCGCGAAGATGTTCTAATTCGGCCGTTGTTTTTTCATTCATACCTGAGTCCATTAAGCTGTAGCCAATTTAAGCGTTAGCTACTTTAAGCATATCGAAGCGTGCCGGGAGTATTGAAGATAACTTCACCGCGCCGTCACGTAAAATAGTTTCTGTTTTTTCCCAGTTAATACAGGAATCTGTCACAGATACACCATAAGCTAACTCGCTTAATGGCTTATCACAGCTTTGATTGCCTTCATTTAAATGGCTCTCTAGCATGACGCCGATGATCGATTTATTGCCGTTATAAATCTGCTCGAACACATCTTCACACACAGGCTTTTGGCGGCTGTAGTCTTTGGATGAATTGCCATGGCTGCAATCGATGATCAAACGTGCATTGAGTTTGGCTTTGTGCAGCTGCGCCTCACATTCAGCCACGCTTGCGGCATCGTAGTTTGGTGTTGCACCGCCACGTAAAATCACATGACCATCGGGATTGCCCGCAGTTTGTAATAAGGCGACTTGGCCCTGTTGGTTAATGCCCATAAATCTGTGACTGCTGGCTGCTGATTTTAGCGCATTAATCGCCACATCGAGCTTACCATCGGTGCCATTTTTAAAGCCAACTGGCATAGAAAGACCCGATGCCATTTCCCTATGGGTTTGCGATTCTGTGGTGCGGGCACCAATGGCCGACCAAGTCACTAGCTCAGAAATGTACTGAGGACTGATAGGATCGAGCGCTTCAGTGGCGACAGGCAGCCCTAATTCGGCCAACCAAATCATCAGCTCACGGGCCATTTTCAGGCCTTTTTCGACATCGAAGGATTCATCCATATCGGGATCGTTGATCATGCCTTTCCAACCTACCGTGGTACGCGGCTTTTCAAAGTACACTCGCATTAAGATGTAAAACTCATCACTGAGTTCATCGTGCAAGGTTTTAAGCCTTAAAGCGTATTCCTTAGCGGCGGCGATATCATGGATGGAGCAAGGCCCGGTGACGATCAATACTCGATTGTCGCGCTTATGGACAATATCAGCCACGGTTTTGCGGGCATTGAGGATATAACGATAAGCATGCTCAGAAAGTGGCAAGGCATTTTTAAGCTCTTGCGGCGTGATTAAAACTTTTTCTGAACTAATGTGTACGTTGTTAATCGTATCTTGTTGCATGCTTACCACCTAAGACTTAGTGTTTAACCCAGTTGTCGAAGCAGGACTTCAAGTCAGCTTGGGCATTCATTTCGGAAGAAAAATAGCGTAAATCCATCGCAATGTACCTTTGTAATGCTACACCATTACAACTAGGCGACCACTATGCCTGTTCATTCTATTTAGATCAAGTATAAATACTCAAAAAACAGCAACAAAAAACCGCCACTAGGGCGGTTTTCTGTGCGAACACTACGTCTTGTTTTCTGTAGCGGTAACTATTACTTAGTTGCCAGCTTCTCACGGATACGTGCAGATTTACCTGAACGATCACGCAGATAGTACAGTTTGGCGCGACGAACGCGACCACGACGCTTAACTTCAATGCTAGCGATCAGTGGGCTGTGCGTTTGGAAAGCACGCTCAACACCTTCGCCATTAGAGATTTTACGTACTGTGAATGCAGAGTGCAGACCACGGTTACGCTTAGCAATTACAACGCCTTCAAAAGCCTGTAAACGCTCTTTATCGCCTTCTTTAACACGAACCTGAACTACTACTGTATCACCAGCACCAAACGCAGGTACGTCTTGTTTCATTTGCTCATCGTTGAGCATTTTAATGATGTTGTTCATAACTTACTCCGTTCTAGAATTAACTGAGCTACGACTAAGCATGCTTGTTCATTGCTTCAACGAACTGCGCTAATAGAGTCGTTTGTTCGTCAGTCAGAGCTAGATTTTGCAATAATTCTGGCCGTCTCAGTAAAGTCCTACCAAGGCTTTGCTGTAAACGCCAGAGTCTAATTTGTTCGTGGTTGCCACTTAGCAGCACTGCCGGTACGTCAACACCATCAAGGCTTTCAGGGCGAGTGTAATGTGGACAATCCAGTAAACCGTCGGAGAAAGAATCTTGCTCCGCCGAAGCTTGTTTTCCTAGCACGCCAGGAACCAATCTCGATACTGAATCTATCAGAGTCATCGCCGGTAATTCGCCGCCCGAAAGCACGTAATCCCCTATCGACCACTCTTCATCCACTTCCGTTTGAATGATGCGTTCATCAATACCTTCGTATCGACCACAGACCAAAATCAAACGTGATGATTGAGCCAACTCAGTGACGCCTTGCTGATCCAGCTTGCGTCCTTGAGGTGACAAGTAAATCACCTTCGCACCTTCACCCGCTGCGGCTTTCGCTGCATGAATGGCATCGCGCAAGGGTTGCACCATCATCAACATTCCGGGACCACCGCCGTAAGGCCTGTCATCTACCGTATTATGCCTATCATGGGTGAAATCACGGGGATTCCACGTGTGCAACTCGAGCAGGCCGTTTTTCACGGCTCGACCCGTAACTCCAAAGTCTGTCACGGCACGGAACATCTCTGGGAACAGGGTTATTACCCCTAACCACATCTGTTGTACCTCGACTTAGAAGTCAGGATCCCAATCCACTAAAATCTGTTTACCTTGCAGGTCCACCGTTTTGATGAACTGCTCAGGGACAAAGGGGATCATACGTTCCACTTTGCCGAAACTATCTTTAGCGTTGGCCTTAACGAGTAATACGTCGTTCGATCCTGTTTCCACGATCTGATCGACAATCCCCATGTTATAGCCAGTTGTATTGACCACTTCGCAACCGATGAGATCACGCCAGTAGAATTCATCTGCTGGCAAATCGTTCATCTGTTCCGGCAAAATCGCAATCTCACAATTTGTGAGCATTTGCGCTTGCTCCCGTGTTTCTACGCCATCAAGTAAGGCAACAACGGCCTTGCCTTGATAACGCCACTGGGTGACCTTTATTTCGCGCCACTCACCATTTTCTTTAATAAGCCAAGGCGAGTAGTCAAAGATACCTTCAACAGAATCGGTATAGGCGGTGATTTTCAGCCAACCTTTAATGCCATGACAGGAGCCTAATTTCCCCAGTACGACTGGCTGTTGGTTACTGCTCATCAATCTATACCTTAACGCTATTAAGCAGTTGCTTTACGAGCGTCTTTGATCAATTTTGCTACGCGTTCTGTAGCAGCTGCACCGTTAGAAACCCAGTGCTCAACGCGAGCTAGGTCTAAACGTAATGTTTCTTCTTGGCCACGGGCCAATGGGTTGAAGAAACCTACACGCTCAATGAAACGACCGTCACGAGCGTTACGGCTATCAGCAACAACGATGTTGTAAAATGGACGCTTTTTTGCGCCGCCACGAGCTAAACGAATGGTAACCATGCGTTTTCAATCCTCTAATGATTTGCTTTGAAGCAAAAATAAAAACTGGAACCCCGTGTTCGCGAAGAGTCCCAGATAGAAAGCCGGAAGATTTTACCTGAGTTTCCAACTAATGCAACCAAAGATGGCGATTATTACGCCTGCGTCCTTCGTTAGCGGTTCATTGTTACCAGAGTCAACCGACTGATAAAGTGCTAGGTTTAACTAAAAATGTCCGATTAACGGCCTGGAAATTTCATTCCAGGCGGCATCATGCCACGCATTCCGCGCATCATTTTTTGCATGCCGCCCTTAGCAGACATTTTTTTCATCATCTTTTGCATTTGCGTAAACTGTTTCAATAAACGGTTTACGTCTTGGATTTGCGTGCCAGAACCCGCAGCAATACGACGCTTGCGTGAGCCCTTGATTAAATCAGGGTTCTTACGCTCTTTGGACGTCATCGAATTAATGATGGCTTCCATTTGGCCTGTCATCTTGCCGTCTTGGATTTGCGCTAAGGCTTCTGGGGGCAATTGACCCACACCGGGCAGTTTTTCCAGCATGTTCATCATGCCGCCCATGTTTTTCATTTGCTGTAACTGCTCACGGAAATCTTCTAAATCGAAACTGCCACCCTGCTTCACTTTCGAAGCCAGTTTCATGGCCTTTTCTTTATCGACGCCGCGCTCAACTTCTTCGATCAGCGATAACACATCGCCCATGCCCAAAATACGCGAGGCAATACGATCGGGATGGAACGGTTCTAACGCATCAGTCTTTTCACCGACACCGAGGAATTTAATCGGCTTGCCGGTAATATGGCGAATCGATAACGCTGCACCACCGCGTGCATCACCATCGACTTTGGTTAAGATAACCCCTGTCAGTGGTAAAGCTTCGTTAAACGCCTTAGCCGTGTTCGCCGCATCTTGACCTGTCATAGCATCCACAACGAACAAGGTCTCAATAGGCTTGACCGCAGCGTGTAAGCCTTTGATCTCGTCCATCATGGCTTCGTCGACATGCAGACGACCCGCGGTATCGAGGATCACTACATCGATGAACTTTAATTTAGCGTGGGCAATCGCCGCTTTCGCAATGTCGATTGGCTTTTGGCTAACGTCCGATGGGAAAAACTCCACCGCAACTTCTTGCGCTAACGTCTCAAGCTGTTTAATCGCCGCTGGACGGTAAACGTCGGCACTGACCACCAATACCGATTTTTTATGGCGTTCACGTAAAAATTTACCCAGTTTGGCCACACTGGTGGTTTTACCCGCACCTTGCAAACCCGCCATCATGATCACGGCTGGCGGCTGAGTGGCTAAATCTAAGGCTTCATTCGCCTCGCCCATGGATTTTTCAAGTTCACTTTGAACTATCTTAATGAAGGCTTGACCTGGGCTTAAGCTTTTAGAGACTTCTTGGCCAACGGCACGTTCTTTTACATTATTAACGAATTCGCGCACCACAGGCAGGGCAACATCGGCCTCCAGCAGTGCCATACGCACTTCGCGCAGGGTTTCCTTAACGTTTTCTTCAGTTAAGCGACCACGGCCACTGATATTTTTCAGTGTGCGTGACAGTCTGTCGGTTAGGTTCTCAAACATCGTCCTGTTCTATACCTTTAAGAATCTCGATTGATGGGCTGTATTATAACGATGCATGCGCATTATGCTACTGCTGCACCCATCTTGATTGTGGTTAAGTGTTTTACTTGCGCTGAGTCATGTTTTATTGTCGTTAACACACTATTTAACCCTAACAATAAGAATCTGCTAAATTTTGCAACTCATGTCACTGCCCATTTGCCGACAGCTCATGTTATTCTAGGGAAAATATTGATCTGTATGCCCCGTTTATAAGGCACCTTTAACTACACAAATAGGTTAATTACCCATGGTCATCTTTTCTGCCTCAGCCATGTTTTTTTATTGCATTGCATTGGTGCTAGTGACGAGTCGATTGTTCCACCCCGACGGTCCGAATCGCCGCGCCGTCGCAGGCATAGCAGCCATTGCGGTCATTCTGCATGCTGCTGCATTATCCCAAGTAATTTTCACCACCGACGGGCAAAACTTTAGCCTGACGAACGTGATTTCCTTAGTGAACTGGATTATCGCCTTTACTTTTACTGTGTTGATGTTCAGGCTGAAGGTGATTGTCGTAGTGCCCGTGGTTTACGCCTGCTCTGTGCTCTCGGTCGCCCTACTCTGGTTATTGCCGCCTAAGTTCATCACGCATTTTGAGCTTTATCCTGAAGTATTAGCCCACGTCGTATTGTCACTCATGGCCTACAGTGCCCTGATGATTGCCGCCCTGTATGCGATACAACTGGCGATGATCCAAAATAAGCTGAAGAAAAAACAATTTATGCTGAGCCCAGGTATTCCGCCACTGATGACAGTTGAGAAACAACTTTATCATTTAGTGATTATCGGCGTTATCTTGCTCAGTTTGTCACTCGCAACCGGCTTTATCTTCCTTGAAGACATGTTCGCCGATGGCAAAGGTCATAAGGCTATCCTGTCGATAATGGCTTGGTTTGTATACATAACTATGTTGTGGCAACAGTATTGGGTCGGCTGTAAAATTCGTACCGCAGTCATTTACACTTTGACTGGCGCCACCTTACTTTCGCTCGCTTATTTTGGCGCGCGCATTGTCAAAGAGTTAATCCTCAACTAAACATTTAAGTCGGCAAAGGCAGTTAATGCCGCTGCCGACTTGACACTTTTTTTAAATGTCGGTATTTACTTAAGTTTACTGGCCATATTGGAGCCTTTTTTGGACGCTATATCGACAAGCGCACTCCTGATCGTTTTACTAGTGCTTATCCTATTCTCTGCCTATTTCTCAGGCTCAGAAACCGCCATGATGACACTCAACCGTTACCGTCTACGCCACTTAGCCAGCAATGGCCATAAAGGGGCGATTAGAGCTCTGAAGTTGCTTGAGCGTCCAGACCGTTTGATTGGCTTAATCTTAATCGGCAATAACTTAGTCAATATTTTAGCATCGGCCATCGCCACTATTATTGGTATGCGTCTCTGGGGGGACTTAGGTGTCGCCATCGCTACCGGTGTGCTGACACTCGTTGTATTGGTATTTGCTGAAGTCACCCCCAAAACCATCGCCGCACTAAATCCCGAACGTATCGCCTTCCCCTCCAGCATACTGCTGCGATGGTTGTTGATCCTATTAGCGCCCTTCGTAAAAGGCGTTAACCTCATCACGTCAGGCTTTTTACGTTTGATGGGAATTAAAACCGTCAATAGTAGCGATGCGTTGAGCCAAGAAGAGTTGCGCACTGTCGTACATGAAGCTGGGGCTCTTATCCCCCAACGTCACCAAGAAATGCTGTTATCTATCCTAGATTTAGAGAAAGTCACCGTTGAAGACATTATGGTGCCGCGCTCAGATATCTACGGGATTAACGTCAATGACGAGTTTAAGGTCATCAATCGGCAGGTCATCCAAAGTCCACACACCCGAGTGTTAGTGTATCGCGACACAGTTGACGATGCGGTGGGCTTTATTCATTTGCGCGATGCCCTGCGATTACAATCGAAAGAGCAATTTAGTAAGTCATCTCTGCTGCGCGCAGTGAAAGAGCTCTATTTTGTGCCTGAAGGTACGCCACTCAATGTGCAACTGGCTAACTTTCAACAGAACAAAGAGCGCATCGGCTTAGTGGTTGATGAATATGGCGATATTCAAGGTCTGGTGACGCTCGAAGATATTCTCGAAGAGATTGTCGGCGACTTTACTACTTCAATGTTAACCACGCCGAGTGAAGATATCAAAGTGCAGCAAGATGGCAGTTATTTAGTCGATGCCAGCATTACCATTCGCGATTTGAATAAAGAAATGAAGTGGAACTTCCCGACTGACGGCCCTAAAACCCTCAACGGTCTGATCCTAGAATACCTAGAGGAAATCCCCTCTGCCAATACCAGTTTACGTTTAGCCGGTTATCCCTTAGAGATCATCGATGTGGCAGAAAATATGATTAAAACCGTGCGTATCATACCGCTGCATTATCACCCGCCTAGAGCTTAGCTTTCGATTTTCCCCATAAAAAATCGGCCGAACCACATACTAAATATGTCGTTCGGCCGACTGCTCCCCCGAGCAATACTTTTCCCAAGTGATGTAACGAGTTAAATCTTTTTCGCCTCAAGTGCACGGCGCTTTTCAATTGCCATCGGCGTTATCTGGGCATTGAGCGCCTTTTCTAGGCCCAGCATAAAATACACTTCCGCCATCAAGAAGAATGGCCCAATTAATAACTGATTCAAATCATCTACAAAGGCAGGCTTGGCTTTTTCATATTTATGGCCAATTAACTGGAACACCCAGCCCACCACAAATACCCCTATGGCAAGCCAAGTGGCACCGGCAATATGCGCCGCCCATTCAGTTGTGAGCAGTACAGGAACCATAAATAAGATCAGCCCCATTGAGAGCCTTAAGTGTAAACGGACATAGTAGGCCGACACTAACACGCCGACAATCACGGCTAAACTGGTCTCGCCCAGACTGCCCAGCGGAATACGTACAGTGGCCAGCAACAGGAAAGCAGACCAAATAATCAGTGGGATACCAATAAAATGGGTCTGAATATTACGGTGATTTAAATGCACACTTTTGTAGGTCGATAACTGCTCTGCGGCGGATTTCATGTCGGGTTCCTCTTCATTTGCCCCTGCTTTTACCTGCGCCAAATTGAGCGACGCGCAAGCCATAAACTAGCGCAAAACAATTAAGCTGAACAGTAAAAGTAAACGAATTGTTGCACTTTATTGTTTGGTACTTATTTTGATACCCATCCAGAAATGAAAAAAGGAACCCTAAGGTTCCTTTTTGATAGACGACAAACACCAACTTGGGTTTATTGAGACTCTATGATTACCGTCGCAATCGCATAAGATTTTTCATCGGCAATAGAGATATGCCCAACCGTCGCTTTAAGCTGCTGTAAGCGCGCAAGCGCCCCCTCGGTAAAGTGAATCGTCGGCGCACCATCCGCATTGTTGCCAATGTGAATATGCTGAAACGACACGCCGCGGCCAATGCCCGTACCGAGCGCTTTGGCTGCAGCTTCTTTGGCGGCAAAACGCTTGGCAAGATAACGGCTTGGCTGACTATGGGAAGTATATATGGCCAACTCAGCCTCGGTCAGCACACGTTTCGCCAGCTTGTCGCCTGCGCGCGCCACATGGGCCTGAATACGCTCAATCTCGACGATATCTGTGCCTAGGCCGACAATCGCCATTATTCGCCTCGACGACCTTCAAGCATTAACACTTTCATGTCTTTCACTGCTGTCGCTAAACCGTCAATGGCGGCACGGGCGACAATCGCATGGCCGATATTGAGTTCATATAACTCAGGAATCGCCGCAATCGGTTTCACGTTGTGATAATGCAAACCATGACCTGCGTTAACCACTAAACCTTTGCCATGGGCGTATTTGGCCATTTCGCTAATACGCGCTAACTCAGTGGCTTCTTGTGCTTCCGTTTTCGCATCGGCATAACAGCCAGTGTGGATTTCGATAAGCGGTGCGCCAGAGGCAACAGCGGCATCGATTTGGGTTTTATCGGCATCAATAAATAAGGAAACTTGAATGCCCTCAGCGGCTAAACGAGTAACCGCAGCAGTGATTTTATCTAACTGCCCCGCCACATCTAAACCGCCTTCAGTAGTGACTTCTTGACGCTTTTCTGGCACTAAACAGACATAGGTCGGCTTAATTTTACAGGCGATGTTAAGCATTTCTTCGGTCACCGCACATTCGAAATTCATGCGGGTTTTCAAGGTTTTCGCCAGCAGATACACATCGCGGTCTATAATGTGGCGTCTGTCTTCACGTAAATGGATAGTGATGCCATCGGCGCCAGCATGCTCAGCAACGGCGGCGGCATGCACAGGATCAGGATAACTGGTGCCACGCGCCTGACGCAGAGTAGCAATATGGTCGATATTCACGCCCAATAAGATACGGCTCATCGGGAACTCCTTAATGTTGAACGCTGATATTGCGGCTTATTGTACTTAGGCTTACACAAAAAAACAGGAGCTAGGGCGAATTATTCCCATCAATCTTGGTTGGCGTGGCAGCGCTGACGAACAATTGTCGACTCAGCAAAGGTTTAGTCCCAAGTAATGGCTTTAACAGGGAGCGCATCAATAACTTAGCGCTCAAAAAATGCACATCGGTGAGTTGATTATCGTTAAGCGCCGTCAACATAGCACCTTGATAGGCATTGCGAGCACGGGAGTTGAGCACAAATTGAAAGCCTAACTCAGGCACGAGCTGGTAATAATCTTCAGCAACGAGTGGTTCACCCTGAGTATCGCGGCTAAGCGACGGCATGAAACCTAATTCCCGCAGCAAGGCGAGTTCAATATAGCGCAGTTGGGATTGACAAAACTTAGCAGCAAGGCCGACTAAGGCTTGATGATAAATGAGGAACAACTCTTCGGCGTTGTGCTGCACAGACAAAGTGCGAACCAATAACTCATTGATATACATGCCAGCAAACAAACTTTGGCCAGAAAGAGGCACTGCGGGTGCAGCGGCTTCGACTTGGGTTAAGGTTTTTAATTCAGACTTACCGCTAAATTCGAAGATCAGCGGTTGAAAGGGCTGGAGAATACTCTTGATAGAGCGCTTACCGCTGCCGGTTCTGGCAACCACATCGACCCGTCCAATGCCGTCAACTAAGAGGTTAACTAAGACACTGGACTCTCGATACGGACGATGATGTAGAACATAGCCACGTTTCATCGGTAAGCGCGCTCGCTGGAATTAATGCTTAATCGTCGCCGTAACCTAAGCTACGCAAGGCGCGTTCATCATCGGCCCAACCGGATTTCACTTTCACCCACACTTCGAGGAAGACTTTATTATCAAACAAGGTTTCCATGTCCAAGCGGGCTTGAGTCGCAATAGTGCGAATACGTTCGCCCTTGCTACCGATCACCATACGTTTTTGACCTTCACGCTCAACGAGGATCAGGGCATTGATTTGATAAACGCCATTTTCCATCATCTTAAACTGTTCAATCTCAACTGTCGCATCATAGGGTAATTCATCACCTAGGAAGCGCATCAGTTTTTCACGCACAATTTCCGACGCCATAAAACGTTGCGAACGGTCGGTAACATAATCTTCAGGGAAGAAGAAAGGCCCCTCAGGAATCGATGCCGCTGCCAGCTCTAAAATTCGCTGGACGTTAGTGCCCTTGCTGGCTGAAATCGGCAAAATTTCATCGAAAGGATATTTTTTGGCGACTTCTTCCAAATATGGGAATAGTGATTCTTTGTCTTTGATATTATCGACTTTGTTGATCGCCAGAATCGTCTGACGCTCTTCGCCGCCACGGCGTAACTTGCTGAGCACCATCTCATCATCTGCGGTCCATGTCATGCCATCGACCACGAAAATGACCATAGCCACATCGGCAAGCGAACTGGCCGCTGCGCGGTTCATCAGGCGGTTAATCGCCCGCTGCTCTTCAATGTGCAAACCCGGTGTATCGATAAACACGATTTGCTTAGGACCATCGGTATGAATACCCATGATACGGTGGCGCGTCGTTTGCGGCTTTTTAGAAGTAATACTCACCTTCTGACCAAGCAAACGGTTGATTAACGTCGATTTACCGACGTTAGGGCGACCAATGATCGCCACCATGCCACAATAAGTGACATCGTAATGGGCCGACGGCGTTGGCGCGGCCGCATTCATCCTTGCCAGTAATTCATCTAAACTCGGCTCAGTTGCCGCTTTTGCAGCATCGATACCTGACAAGTCTGTTTTTTTGGTCATTTCTTTAGTAACTCCAATACTTGAGCGGCCGCGATTTGCTCGGCTTTACGGCGTGAACTCGCCACACCAATGACGCTTTGGCTCAAGTCTTCAATACGACATTCAACGGTAAATGTCTGATCGTGGGCATCGCCTTCTATGTTGATTACTTGGTAATCAGGCAGCGGCTTTTTAAACCCTTGTAAATGTTCTTGCAGTAAGGTTTTCGCGTCTTTCTGGCTGATCCCGGGTTGGATTTCGGCCAAACGCTCGGCATACCATTTCAGCAATAATGCACGGCAAACTTCGAGATCGGAATCAAGGTAAACGGCGCCAATAATGGCTTCAACCGCATCGGCAAGAATCGACTCGCGTCTAAATCCGCCACTTTTTAATTCACCAGGACCGAGATACAAATAATCGCCGAGCTTAAACTCTTGGGCGATGATGGTTAAGGTATCACCGCGCACTAAGGTAGCGCGCATCCGACTTAAATCGCCTTCGGTCGCCTTCGGAAACTGATGATATAAGGCATCAGAAATCACAATAGATAAAATTGAATCACCTAAAAACTCTAAGCGTTCATTGTGTTTATTTGCCGCACTTCTGTGGGTCAGCGCTTGAGTCAACAGCTCAATATTCTTGAACTCATAACTTAAAGTACGACACAAACGTGGCAAATTTTTAATCGGTTCCATGCTATTTAATTCCACCTACACGCTCAAAACGCACGCCGCTCGGTACCCAAGTTGGGAGGAAGTCGGCTTTTGAACGGTCAAATTCAAAACTAATCCAAATCGCTACCGCTTTACCAACAAGGTTTTCTTCTGGCACAAAGCCCCAGAAACGACTGTCGGTGCTGTTATCGCGGTTATCACCCATGGCAAAGTAATGGCCTTCAGGCACTAAAAACTCACCCGCAGGTAAATTACCTTCGCGCTTAAAATATCCCAGCATGTCGGGACGACTTGGGTTGATCAAAATATCGTGGGCGACTTCGCCCAGTTGCTCCGTGTAACGCAGTAATGGCACGCCATCTTGGCTGTAATCACCACGACTGATTTCAGTGCGGGCGATAACTTGTGGTTCTGGGCAATCTGTTTGCTCAACGCCACAGGCCTTCTGGATCATCAACTGCTTATTACGGTAAATAATTCTATCACCCGGTAAACCGACAACACGTTTGATGTAGTCAATTGTCGGGTTTTCAGGGTATTTAAACACGATCACATCACCGCGTTTTGGCTCGCCGGTTTCAACCAGTTTAGTGCGCCATACAGGATCTTTAAGCCCATAACTGAATTTTTCCACCAGAATGAAGTCACCTACTAAGAGGGTTGGCATCATAGAACCCGATGGGATTTGAAATGGTTCATAAATGAATGAACGCAGGATCAACACAAAGGCAATCACAGGGAAAATAGAGTGCGCGGTTTCGACTATGGTCGATTCACGAATGATTTGGTACTCGGCTTCTTCGGTTAACGTCGCTTGCGAGGCCTTGGCTAACGCTAAACTCTCACGACGCTTAGGGGCGAATGCGAGCACGTCGACTAACCAAATAAGTCCCGAGATCAGGGTGATTAGCACTAGAATAATGGAAAAATACGCTGCCATTGCTTATTGAACTCCTGCTTTAAAATCATTTAAAGGTGCCTAACTCAGCGAATATCATACTTTAGTTAACTTACCGTATTCGACCTTGGTAAACCAAAGTGATAAACCAATGCGATAACCTAACTAAAGCGCCGCAAACAGCGGCGCAATAGTCAACTAAATGGTTATTTCTTATGCTAACGATTACTCGTTTAGCTTAAGTACCGCTAAGAATGCCTCCTGTGGCACCTCAACGTTACCCACTTGCTTCATCCGTTTCTTACCCTCTTTTTGTTTATTTAAGAGTTTTTTCTTACGAGAAACGTCGCCGCCATAACATTTAGCCGTTACGTCTTTACGCAAGGCTTTCACGGTTGAACGAGCAATAATTTGACTGCCCACAGCCGCTTGAATCGCGATATCAAACATCTGACGCGGGATCAGCTCTTTCATCTTATCGACTAAGGCTAAACCACGGTGACGAATGTTGGATCTATGGATAACCATAGCCAAGGCATCGACTCTGTCGCCGTTGATGAGAATATCTAAACGCACCATGTCTGCAGGATCGAAACGAATAAAGTTATATTCGAGTGATGCATAGCCACGGCTAGTGGATTTCAAACGGTCGAAGAAGTCCATGACCACTTCCGCCATTGGCAGATGATACGTCACAGCCACTTGGTTACCGTGGTAAACCATGTTCACTTGCGTGCCACGTTTTTCAATACACAAGGTAATCACGTTACCTAAGTATTCTTTTGGCACTAAAATGTTGGCCTCAACAATCGGCTCACGCATTTCTTCGATGTTGTTAATCGCTGGTAGATCAGACGGGTTATCAACGTAAATCGTTTCACCGCTGGTCATCACGACTTCGTACACTACGGTTGGCGCTGTGGTGATCAACTCTAGGTTGTATTCACGCTCTAAACGCTCTTGGACGATTTCCATGTGCAGCAGGCCTAAATAGCCAATGCGGAAACCAAAACCGAGTGCCGATGAACTTTCTGGTTCGAAGAATAATGACGCATCGTTCAGGCTGAGCTTATTCAGCGCATCACGGAAGTTTTCATATTCGTCAGTAGAAATCGGGAATACGCCAGCATATACCTGTGGCTTCACTTTCTTAAAGCCAGGTAACGGCTTTTCAGCACCGTTTTTGGCTAAAGTTAATGTATCGCCCACGGGCGCGCCGTGAATTTCTTTCAGACCCGCAATCACAAAGCCTACTTCACCGGTTTTAAGTTCGGTTTTATCAGTTTGTTTTGGGGTGAAAATACCGACGCGATCTGCAGTGTGGTTTTGTCCTGTAGACATTACCTTAAACTTGTCACCTTTTTTCAGGCTACCGTGTTTAATTCGCACTAAAGACACTACGCCTAGGTAGTTATCAAACCAAGAATCGATGATCAAGGCTTGCAATGGTGCGTTAGGATCGCCTTCTGGCGGTGGAATTTTGGCAACAATGACTTCTAAAACCTCGTCGACACCGACACCGGTTTTAGCCGAACAACGCACAGCATCCATGGCATCGATACCGACGATATCTTCAATCTCGGCAGCAACACGTTCTGGATCGGCTTGTGGTAAGTCAATCTTGTTTAAAATAGGTACCACATCTAGATTCATATCCAGCGCGGTGTAACAGTTTGCCAGTGTCTGAGCTTCAACGCCCTGACCCGCATCAACCACCAGCAAAGCGCCTTCACAGGCTGCTAATGAGCGCGAGACCTCATAGGAGAAGTCAACGTGACCTGGGGTATCAATAAAGTTGAGTTGATAGACAAGGCCATCTTTGGCTTTGTAATCCAAAGTGACACTTTGTGCCTTAATCGTAATACCACGCTCACGTTCTAGATCCATAGAATCTAAAACTTGAGAATCCATTTCACGGTCGGTTAAACCGCCACAAACCTGAATAAGACGATCTGATAGCGTCGATTTACCATGGTCGATATGGGCAATAATTGAGAAGTTTCTAATTTGTTTCATTATGCTGCAATGACTAATACTGAAAATGGATACGGTTCAAAGGAGCGAAATTGTACCTGATTGCGGTTTCAATACCAATCACATTCACTCCTACTTAGGACAGACCGATAAAACAACGCCCAAAACCGCAGTTAGCTGTTATTTGATAAACAATAACATATTGAAATTATTGAGCTAATTCTTGTAAATTGATGCTCATGCCCAAATAGGCCAAAATCACAGGTTGAGCATCGACTTCTAAGCGTTTGGCCTGTTGCTTACCAAAAGACCACGCAAGCAAGGCACCAACGGCCGCAAAGCCCATGGCACCTAGGTTAGGATTAAACTCAAGTAACTGGCCTAAAAATTGGCCTAACGCCGCGCCAACAAACAAACCAAACAGCGGCATTAAATAGATTAATGCCGCTGCTTTGAGGATCACGCTCTCGGGAAGTCCTAGTTTGAGTAACTCACCTGCCTCGCAGCGGCGCTCACTCTGAATCGAAAATTGCTGGGTTTTCGAGGAAAAAGCCTGAGCCACAGCAGAAGTCCCGCAAGACTCACTGTTACTGCAGCTCTTGCAGGTACTCTTAAGTTCGACTTCAACCGTCAACCAGCCTTGGCTATCACTGGCGACGACTCGGGCAATTTCTTCCATCATAATCGGCGTCCTATTCTAGCGTCAGACTTTTAGCAATGCGCGTTAGAGTTTCTGTCGGCACTTTACCCACAGCAACCACTTCGGCATTACCCACTTTTTCTGAGACTAACGACAAACCATTACGGGTGATTAACTCCTCAGGCAATGGACTTGTACTTGCTCTCGCAACATAAACGGAGATACTCGCTAGCCCATCGGTCAGTGCTATGTATTCCACCGCCTCATGGCTGCCAATCAATCTATGGTGATCACGCACGACCACAGTAAAACCTGCGGGTAACCAAGCAAATTGCCAGTTTTGACCGTCTTGGCGCTCGGCTTGATCGATAACTGCTGGCCATTCTTGCTTATAGGCTTCCTGCAAAATGGCTGGCGGCTCGCTGAATTCGATGAGTTCAATCACCATGATCTGCTCAAGCAATTGCTTATCTTGAGTCAGCATGTCGTATCGCAGCGGCAGATAAGTTTCCATATCAAGCCAAATTTGAAAGCCATAACGGAATTCATCATTGGGCAACAGGCGGATCATTTGCCCCGGGCGCCCAGCAATACGGGTGCGACCACCAAGCACAAACTGATAACCCACTTCTAAATCCGCCATATTGGCAGAAAAAGCGGCAGGCCAAACACCTTGAATATGATTAGAAACAATACTGTATGCAGGCTCGTCGTGCTCAATAAAAGTGACACGATTGCCGACACGCACAGCATTTTTAGGTGGACCGTTAAGGTATTCTAGAAAGGCTACTTCTTGATTATTCACCTTACCGTGCAGGTAAACCAAAGGCCGAATATGATCGGCCTGAAGTTGAATAATCGATGCTTTAAACTCTTTCTCTCGTAAGGCCTGACTCATTTTCTCGAGCCAGACTTTGGCAGGCATATCTTCCTGCGCCATCGCAGGAAAGACCAAGGCTAATAAAGCCAACAGGATTAGACGCAAGCTAACTCCTCGTTATTGATTGACCGGAACGGGTACGACCTCGGTATTGTCCTCTACAACCGCACCGGTATTCAATCGTTGTTGCAACATATGATCTTGAATATAAGTATTAATTCGGCGACGCTGCTCGTTCACCTGATCATTGGTATAACCTTGATTCTGTTGAACTGGACCCGTTTGTAGGCTCACAGGTGATGCGCTACCAATTAGCGGTCTGGTAATCAATACGGGCGATGGTGACGCGGCATCATCGGCGCTCTGATTGTAATTCTGCACACCGACAATCGCAAACATAGCAACCGTCGCAGCAATGGCATATTGGCCAAATTGCTTAAACAAAGGTATGACGCGGTTTTGCTGCGCATTGGCGGCAATTTGCGGGGTTACAGGTGCAGCAACCTTAGACGCATGATGCTTAGGCGCAACTATCGCTGGCTCAAGCTCAATGGCGGCGGCAATGCTAGCAGAGAGATCTAACACAATATTCTGCGGCAACTCGCCACGCATGGCATCGCCTATCATATGATAGTTATGCCATTTATCATGTGAATGTGTATCAGCAGATAACTCTGCCATGGTCTGCGCATCAGTCTCTCCATCGACTGCGGCAGATACCCATTCTTGACCTAATTTATCCATTTTTCACCTGTCTAAATATAAGGGTTTCTTAAAATAAGAATTTAGGCTTCCAGCAACGGCTGGAGCTTTTTATCGATAGCCTCTCGAGCTCGGAAGATACGCGATCTTACGGTCCCTACGGGGCAATCCATGACTATGGCAATATCTTCGTAACTCATTCCATCAAGTTCACGCAACGAGATGGCCATTCGTAATTCTTCTGGCAGCGTTTCTAAGGTATCGAAAATCACTTTTTTGATTTCTTCCGATAACAATAGCCGTTCTGGGGAGGCGAACTCCTTCAGCGCGTCACTGCCTTCATAATATTCGGCATCTTCTGCATCAACATCATTAGCGGGCGTTCTGCGCCCCTGTGATACGAGATAATTCTTCGCAGTGTTTACTGCGATGCGGTACAACCAAGTATAAAATGCACTTTCACCGCGAAAGTTTGGCAAAGCTCGATAAGCTTTGATAAACGCTTCCTGTGCGACATCAGCAACGTCCGCTTGATTCCGTACATAACGGGATATCAAGCTAATGACTTTACTTTGATATTTAAGCACTAACAGGTTAAAAGCGTTTTTATCACCTTGTTGTACGCGCTCAACTAATTGTTGATCACTTAATTGTCCACTCATCCGAGCCGACTTCTCCTAAATCTAAAATGCTGATTTCTCAGTCGCTCGAATCATATTCACTTATGTAGACTCGCGTACTTTGAAAAAGTTCTAAAAAATATACAAAAAAAGTAAGGTTAAAAGGAAAGTACCCATAATCCGTGAGTTGGTTTACCATAGTTGGCACTCTTCAGTCACATCATGATACCCGATGAAACAAGTAGTTGAACACCAATCTGACATATTAGTCATAGGTAGCGGTGCCGCAGGTCTGACACTAGCTTTGCATCTTGCTGAAAAAGCAAAAGTAATTCTGCTTTCAAAAGGCCCACTCTCGGAAGGGTCGACTTACTACGCCCAGGGCGGTATCGCCTCCGTCTTCGACGAAAGTGACACTATCGAATCCCATGTTGCAGACACATTAATCGCAGGTGCGGGTTTATGCGACAAAGACGTCGTCACTTTTACCGCTGAAAATGCTAAGAGTGCGATGCAATGGCTTATCGAATGTGGCGTCGCCTTCGATAAAGAGGAAACCACTGACGGTAATGCAAAAGACGCACCTTACCATTTAACCCGTGAAGGCGGCCATAGCCACAGACGTATTCTGCACGCTGCCGATGCCACAGGTAAAGAAGTGCAAACAACGCTGCAAGAACGCGCACTCGCCCACCCCAATATTCAAGTTTTAGAACGCTATAACGCCATCGACCTCATCACCACTCGTAAGTTAAATCGCCCAGGTAATCGTGTGTTAGGCGCTTATGTGTGGAATCGCAACGAAGAACACGTCGAAACCGTTAAGGCCAAGTTTGTTGCGTTAGCAACAGGCGGTAGCTCTAAGGTTTATCAATATACTTCAAACCCCGATGTCGCTAGCGGCGATGGTATTGCCATGGCATGGCGTGCAGGTTGCCGCGTGGCGAATATGGAGTTCAACCAATTCCATCCGACATGTTTGTACCATGCCGATGCGCGCAACTTCTTACTCACCGAAGCCCTGCGTGGTGAAGGTGCGTACCTGCGTCGTCCAGATGGCAGCCGTTTTATGCCGGACTTTGATGAACGCGCTGAACTCGCTCCCCGTGACATCGTTGCCCGCGCCATCGATTATGAGATGAAACGTCTCGGTGCCGATTGCGTGTATCTGGATATCAGCCATAAAGATGCTGACTTTGTGATGAAGCATTTCCCGACCATCTATAGCCGTTGCTTAGAGCTGGGAATTGATATCACTAAAGATGCGATCCCTGTCGTGCCTGCCGCGCACTATACCTGCGGTGGTGTGATGACAGATATGCACGGTCAAACCGATCTCAATGGCCTCTATGCCATTGGTGAAGTGGCCTAT
Organism: Shewanella sp. SACH; assembly: GCF_001887095.2. NCBI lineage: Bacteria > Pseudomonadati > Pseudomonadota > Gammaproteobacteria > Alteromonadales > Shewanellaceae > Shewanella > Shewanella sp. SACH. The sequence continues at coordinate 175,736 of NZ_MPDG02000001.1, read as the reverse complement.
ACGGGCTTACATGGCGCGAATCGTCTGGCGAGTAACTCGCTACTCGAATGTTTAGTGTTTGCCCGTGCGGCGTCACATGATATAGAGAGCCAGCTGTATAAAATTCAAATGCCGGGACAAATTCCAGCATGGGATGAAAGTAAAGTCTCTAACTCGGACGAAGAAGTGGTCATCGCCCATAACTGGCACGAACTGCGGTTATTCATGTGGGACTACGTCGGGATTGTGCGCTCGGATAAACGTCTGGAGCGTGCACTGCGCCGCTGCCTGATGTTACAGCAAGAAATTCAGGAGTATTACAGTAACTTCAGAGTCAGCAATAACTTGCTCGAATTACGTAACTTAGTGCAAGTGGCCGAGTTGATTATTCGCTGTGCCATGGAACGTAAAGAAAGCCGTGGTCTGCATTTTAATATTGACCATCCAGAGAAATTAGACGCGCCGCGCCCAACAATTTTATTACCAGAAAAGTAACCGCTTAAGTTCTTATGTGTTTATAGGCTTAGGTTCTTATTTGGCTTGCTGAAAACAGACTAAATCTCGGTATGAGGTTTAGTCTGTTTTATTTTAGCCCGCAGCAACAGCCGACATAAATGCCGATAGTCAGTATCGTCTAACATATCCGCCCAAACCATCAAGAGCCGTAACTGAGTATCCACTTCGATGTACATCAAGCAAACAAAGGGCGTCACCCAAGTTCGCTTTAATACCTGAAAGTGCTCACCCGTTGACAAACGTCCCACGCCTTTATCACTAAGCACAAAATCTAAACGCCAATGCTGCAGTCGCCACAACTGTGATAGCAAGAAAATACAAACTAGCAGGATAAACAGATATTTAAGCAGGGATAAGGCGAGATTGTCGCTTTGAGGCCAGAGCAGAAATGAGCTAGCACAGACACAAATAAAAACGACCAACGAGAGTCGTTGGTCGAAGGAGGCTTTTACGCTGAAACTATGGTGCCGGTCTTCCACGGACTTTCACTACCATACGCGCGAGCTCAGCATCAGGGCACACTTCATGGCCCATAAACCATGCAAACAATTCGGGATCTTCACATTCCAACAAACGGATAAACACAGTTTTATCTTCATCGGACATTTCTTGATAGAAATTTTCAACAAAAGGTTGAAACAAAACGTCTAATTCTAGCATCCCGCGGCGACATGCCCAGCGAACCCTTGCGATGTTCATTAATTCCAAGGTATTTCTCCCAACACAGATTTGGCATTAGTCTATCAGTTCAGTGACTAAAGTGTCGATTAACCCTTCACATTGGCTCACAAAATTAGCATTGTTGGACTTGCATATCGCGTCCCGCAAAGAGATCGCTGAAATCTGTGTCCAACAAGCGCTTTACCGCAGGATGTTGGATCATACGTTCGGCAAACATCACATGGTATTCCTCTTTCACATCCGTGGTTTCACCGAGCAAATTCATCCCATGGGAAATCACTTCTTGGCGATAAATCGACGGCGTGACAAAAATCCCCCGTTTAAGGTAACCAAAGGCCTTCATCATGGCCGCATCGTCGAACTCACCCAAGATACTGACTTTAAGATTTTGTTCGTCAAACCAGCGATATAACTGCTGTCCAAGTGAGGTTCTGCGGCCGGGGATTAATAGCTGGCCTTGCTCTAAACAGGCGGGGAAATCAGCGCTATAAGTATCTGCGGAGAAAAAACTCACACCACACTCGCCCAACTTTTTAGATAAGATTTCGGGATACTTCAGTGATTCACCAGCACAATCGGAGAGGATCATATCCAGTTTATGCTCACGCAAACGCGCCATCAGGCTTTCGTGGGTCGCCTCATAGCAAGCTAAATGCATAGAACTGTCATTGGGGACGACGGATAACAAGACACGGCTAACTAAGGCTTTAGACAAAGCATCGGCTATACCCACTTCGAAAAGCATCGCATCATCTTTTTGATAGTTAAGTAAATCGAGCATTTCGTAGCTAAGACTAAACATCTTATCTGCGTAGCGAAATACCAACTCACCTAACTCAGTGGCTTCCAGTGTCCGCCCTACTCGCTTGAATAAACTGCCATTCAACCTGTCTTCTAGGGCACGAATTTGCCCAGTTATCGTTTGCGGCGTTAAACAGAGGGCTTCGGCCGCCTTAGCAACCGAGCCCTTTTTCTTAATCATCCAAAAATAATACAGGTGGTTGTAATTCAAGTGCAGCATGCTCATCCAGTGTGAATCGTCCCTCATACGCCCAAGGCGCAGAGGGATTATAAATCTATTGTTTTAAATCAGTTTATTGCAAACGCTGGCAATCAAGCAAGTTTGTGACTATGCCTTGTAATTGCTCCAAATCAGTCGCATTACCCAGACTTACCGCTTCAGTGACACCTGACACTAAAACATGACGTTCAGGGATACGTTCAGCGCAATAGGTCCGATTCGCCTCTTGGAAACGTTTACCGCCGCGATATTTAAGCGCCCTTGATTCATAACCATTGGTTTCTAATCTCGCCCCTAAGGAATCAGATTTAAACATCAGAGCGCCATCGACTATCCCTTCAAGATAGCTTTGGCAGGTCTTCGAGTTCGCATCCTGATTACAGGCCGATATTTGCGATGCCGTCGCGGTTGTCGATAGACATAAGAGTGTTGCCATTCCCATTAATTTCAACTTTATCATAGTTATACTCCTTTATTAGGTAACACTTTTGATAACCAGAAATACCCGACTAGCGCCGCCATAATCGAACCGATTAAGGTTCCTAGGCGTGCTAAGTCACCGTACATAGGGTCTGCATGTTCAAAGGCTAACGACGCAATAAACATAGACATAGTAAAACCAATACCGCACATGGCCGCGACTGGGGCAATTTGCTTCCAACCTACGCCATCGGGTAACTGAGCGAGTTTAAGTTTCACCGCAATATAGCTAAACACCATCACACCAATGGGTTTACCTAACATCAGGCCCAGTGCAATACCGACAGGTACCGGAGAAATTAACGTCTCCAAATTCATATTGCCGACATAAACACCCGCATTGGCGAAAGCGAACACTGGCAGAATGAAGAAGGTGCTCCAAGGGTGCAAACTGTGCTCTAAGCCTTCTGAAGGTGAGCTGCCATCCTTTGCCCGTAATGGAATACAGAAAGCGATGATGACACCAGCCAGAGTCGCATGCACTCCAGACTTAAGTACGGCGACCCAAAGGATTAATCCTAAAATGCCATAGGGCAAAAGTGAGGTGACCCCTTTGCGGTTTAACCCAACCAAGCCCGCAATCGCTAAACTGGCAATCACTAAACTGATGGTTGATAGGTCGGTGCTGTAGAACAGCGCGATAATCACTATGACGCCTAAGTCATCGATAATCGCTAAAGCAAGTAAGAAGACTTTCAGTGAAACGGGAACTCGGCTCCCAAGCAGCGCCATAATACCTAAAGCAAACGCAATATCCGTCGCGGCAGGAATCGCCCAGCCCGCTTGTGTGACCGGATCGCCATAGTTAAACAGCAAGTACACCCCAGCAGGGACTAACATGCCGCCAATGGCCGCAAAGGTAGGCAGAGAGGCTTGAGCGACACTCGATAAGGCGCCTTCGAGTAACTCACGTTTAACTTCTAAACCAATAAGCAAAAAGAATACGGCCATCAGGCCATCGTTGATCCACAGAATTAACGGCTTATGAATATCGAGATCGCCAATTTTAACTTGTACGTCAGTGCCTAAAAAGCCTTGATAAAGTCCAGATAAAGGGGAATTAGCCATCAGCATAGCTAAGGCAACAGCAACCAATAATAGGATACCGCCAGCCGATTCTTGGCTCAGAAAATTTCTAATTGCTTTTTCCATCGTGCACTCCTAAAAATCATAATGAATTGAGTGTAGACGAATTGTAACAACAAATATAATCGTAAGTTTCGACCTAACACCTCGGTTATTCCGAGGTATTGGTCGAAAAAATGCACGTTACACGGCGACAGGTGCTTTGATATGGGAATGTGGAGCGTAGTTTGTTAGCTCGAAATCGTCGAATTGATAATCAAAAATTGATTCAGGTCTACGTAAAATCGTCATGGTTGGCAATGGCATTGGCTCACGACTTAACTGCAATGCAGTTTGTTCCATATGGTTTGAATATAAATGGGTATCACCACCCGTCCACACGAAATCACCTAAGGCCAAGTCACATTGCTGGGCCACCATCATAGTTAACAAAGCATAACTGGCGATGTTAAATGGCAAACCTAGAAACACATCACAGCTGCGCTGATACAGCTGACAAGATAATTTGCCATCAGCCACATAGAACTGGAAAAACGCATGGCACGGCGCCAAGGCCATTTTATCCAGCTCGCCCACGTTCCACGCAGAAACGATAAGGCGGCGAGAATCAGGCTGAGATTTTATCTGGGCAATCACTTGTGAAATCTGATCGATAGCATCGCCACTTTGGGTTGGCCAGCTGCGCCACTGGGCACCATAAACCGGTCCTAAATCGCCATTATCATCGGCCCATTCATCCCAAATACTGACCTTGTTTTCACGTAAATAGGCAACGTTAGTTTCACCCTTCAGGAACCACAGCAATTCGTGGATGATAGAGCGCATGTGGCATTTCTTGGTGCTTACCAAAGGAAAACCTTTGCTCAAATCGAAGCGCATTTGATAGCCAAATACTGAGCGAGTCCCCGTACCAGTGCGATCCGATTTATCCACACCTTCGGCTAAGATGTGCTTCATTAAGTCTAAATACTGTTTCATTGCTGCTTACCTTGCTTACGAAAAATCAAGTACAAACCGATTAACACCATAGGGATAGACAGTATCTGCCCCATAGTCATCAATCCCCAGTAGAGTCCCAACTGTGCATCGGGTTGTCTCACCGTTTCAACCATAATACGGAAAATACCGTAACCGACTAAGAACATACCAGAGACGGCACCGACTTTATCGGTACGTTTACTAAACCAGTAAAGTAATAGGAATAGCGCCACACCTTCAAGTGCAAATTGGTACAACTGGGAAGGATGACGCGGATCGGGTCCTCCTGTTGGAAACACCATGCCCCATGGCACGTCTGTGGTTCTGCCCCAGAGTTCACCATTAATAAAGTTACCAATACGCCCTGCGCCTAAACCGATAGGCACCACAGGTGCCACCATATCGGCGACCGCAAAGAAGGTGCGCTTTTGTTTCCAGGCTATATAAATCATCGCCGCAATTACGCCCATCAAACCGCCGTGGAAGGACATGCCGCCTTCTGAGATTTTAAACAAATACATAGGGCTGGCGAGAAAATAATCGAAATGATAAAAAAGCACATAACCGACACGCCCACCCAATATCACCCCAAGAAAACCATAAAAGAGTAAATCTGAAACTTGCTCACGCGACCATACTCCCTTGGAGTGATCAGCTTGTCGGTTCAACAACCACATAGCCGCAACAAATCCGACTAAATACGTAAAACCATACCAACGCAGCGCAGGTTCAAAGGTTTGTCCAAACAGATTAAACGGTCCAAATGATACGATCACGGGATCGATATTGGTGAAACTCAACGCCATAACACATCCATTAGCAGCCTCAAACAGAGGTAAACATAAAAACTAGGTCAGAATTAACTTAAGGCCGACACACAGAAGTAACAGTGCAAATATCTTTTTAAGTACCGATGTTGGCCAAGTGCTCGCCGCTTTTACGCCCACAGGCGCCATCAAGACAGAAGTGATCACTAAACCAAACAAGGCGGGTAAATAGATAAAACCTAAGGTGCCATAAGGTAACTCGGGCGCATTAAAGCCCGCGATGATATAACCTAAACTGCCCGAGAGGGAGATCAACAAACCTGTCGCCGCCGAAAACCCAACGGCGTAACGCATCTGCAGACCAAAGAAGGTTAAAAACGGCACTAACAATACCCCGCCGCCGATGCCCATCAGTCCTGCGACCATCGCAACTAACGCGGCCACAACAAATAATATCGGCGCGCTGGGTAGCTCACGATTCGATTCAGCTTTAAAGGGATACGCCATCTGAATCGACATCAACACCACAAATATCGCAAAGCCCTGCTGCAAAGCGGCAGCGGAGATACGTTCGGCAATAAAACCTGAGGTTAATGCTCCAAGAATAATCCCAGGCAACATCGTCTTAAATAAATCCCAAGGAATATTTCCACGCTTATGGTGCGCTCGCGTCGATGAGATAGAAGTGAGAATAATGGCCGCCAGCGAAGTGGCAATCGCAATATGGGGTAACTGAGCAGAACTAATACCGACCGAGGGCAGAATATAGAGCAGTGCAGGCACTACAATCAAGCCGCCACCGATACCTAATAACCCTGCCATAAAGCCGACAAATGCGCCTAATGCTAAGCAAATAAAAAACACCGACAACAAACTATCCACACGAGTACCTACAGCGTGATAAATTGAGGGCCTTAGCTTAAAGCAAAAGACGACATTAGTTAATTAAGAATTGTTGAGAGACCTTGCTGGTTCAAATATTCTTTAACCAGTTCGCGCACTTGGAAGCCATTTGATAGGCTCAAGGCTTTAGCGAGCAATTGATCCAAATCGGCTCGCGCGACACGGCGCAAGAGATAATTGATCCGCGCTAAACTACCCTGATTCATACTCAATTGATCGTATCCCATGGCCACCAACAAAATGGCGCCCATAGGCTCGCCCGCTAACTCGCCACAAATACTGATATCGAGCTTATGATATCGACAATCTAAGTGAGCCTGATGCAAAGCCCGCAGTATCCCAGGATGATAACTGTCGAATAATGAGCTCACCCGCGGATTGTTACGGTCAACCGCAAGCAAATACTGGGTTAAGTCATTACTGCCAACGGAGACAAAATCCACCCGTTTTGCCACATCATCCAATTGATACAACATCGCCGGCACTTCGAGCATAATGCCGATGCGTGGCATCACTATGTTGCTGTTTACATCGTTCTTAAGTTCAACATAGGCTTGCTGCAGATATTCTAAGGATTGATCGATTTCATCTAAGTTACTGACCATGGGCAGTAAAATACTTAATTGCTTACCATCGCCACCTGCCTGCAACATGGCCCGTAACTGCACCAAAAATAGCTCAGGATGATCCAGCGACAAACGGATCCCGCGCCAACCAAGGAAAGGATTGTCTTCTTTAATTGGGAAATACGGCAGAGGTTTATCACCGCCAACATCCAAAGTGCGCATCACCACAGGTCGACCAGACGCCGCCGACAAGACCTGTTGATACACTTTCACTTGCTCAGATTCACTCGGGAAACGTTGTTGCAGCATAAAAGGGATTTCGGTGCGATACAGCCCAATACCGTCGGCACCTTCGGCAATTTCAGAAGCCACGCCGCTGAGTAATCCCGCATTTAAATACAAACGAATACGTGAGCCATCTAAGGTCACAGAAGGCAGTGCTAATTCTTGAGCATACTGGCGTTGCAGCGCTTTTTGCGCCGAAATTAAGCTGCGATACTCACCAACAATCGCCGGTGATGGCGACACCAATAGCTGGCCACGGCTGGCGTTCACCACTAAGAGTTTTTGATCAATATTGGCGGATAACAGTTGTTCTACACCGGTAATGGCCGGCACACCTAAGGCGCGGGCTAAAATAGCGGCATGGGAGTTTACGCCGCCAAGCTCAGTGACAATCCCCGCAAGTTTCTGCCTTGGGAACTCAGCCAGCATAGTCGCATCGGCTTCGCGGGTAATTAAAATTACAGGTTTATCGGGTTCAAGCTCTAAACGCTCTGGCTCAATCAGCTGGCGCAATACTTTTTGGCCTAAGTCGCGGATATCGCTTGCCCGCTCCTTAAGATAAGGATCTTCCATCGCCAAAAATTGCTGAATATAACGCAAGGACACTCGGCTTACCGCCGATTCAGCAGCCCAACCCAATTGCACCTCGCGGGCATACTCTCCGCCTAAACTGGCGTCATCAAGTAATAGCTGTAATGCATTGAAAATAGAGACGACTTCGTCATCTTGCTCGCGATCAAACCGCTGAGACAAAGCGCCAATCGCTTCTTTACAACGCACCATAGCAGTCGTTAAGCGGCTCGACTCATAGGCAATATCGTCAGAGCGCACGTCGGGCTGCTCAAGGGGGATTTCTCCACCGAGCACAAAAGCATACGCAATGGCGATACCGTTTGACGCCGACGTACCTTGAAATAGAATTTGTTGATGATGGGAACTGACTTGGGCTTTTTGTTTTAAGCCGCGCACCGCCATTGCTAACTGGGCGGCGAGCGTCATCAGGAAAGCTTCTTCACCTTCACTGAATTGGCGCGCACTCGCCTGCTGTACCACTATCACCCCGACCACGGCTTTCTGGTAGATGATAGGTACGGCTAGAAAGGCGCGGTACTCTTCTTCGGCGACTTCAGGGAAAAGTTTGAATCTGGGATGAAGCCTTGCATCCGCTAGGTTAACGGCCTCTTCCCGCTGGGCTGCGAGTCCCACTAAACCTTCAGTCAGCGGCATACGTACCCGACCAACGGCGCTTTTTTCAAGACCGTCGGTTGCAGATAACACCAGTTCTTGCTCTTCTAGGATATAGATGGAGCAACATTGGGTTTCCATCGCCGCTTTAGTCGATGAGACTAAGACTTCTAATGCGGTTTCCAAACTGTGGGCAGATGCCACAGCCTGAGTAATATCCCTAAGCGTATTTAACACTGTTTTCAATCCTCTTTTGAAAATCAGCCCGTTGTTTTTTGCCTTCCCCGTTTCCTAGGTATTTCTAGGGTCTGGAATGACAATGCCGTTACCGCAAACTCTTTCATCACCTTACGATAAACATCACGCTTAAATGACACGACTTGCCGCACAGGATACCAATAACTTACCCAGCGCCAATCGTCAAATTCAGGATGCCCAGAGGAACTCAAATTAATCGCACTATCTTGGCTTTTCAGTTGTAACAGAAACCACTTTTGTTTTTGCCCAATACACACAGGTTTACTGTCTTGCCTGACTAAACGCTTTGGCAAACGATAGCGTAACCAAGAACGGGTCGAGGTTAGGATATGCACGTGTTCGGGTCTTAGGCCCACTTCTTCATATAGCTCACGGTACATTGCCTCTTCTGCTGTCTCGCCATCATCGACACCACCTTGAGGAAATTGCCATGAGTGTTGACCAAAGCGTCTGGCCCACATGACTTGGCCATATCTGTTACAAATTATAATGCCCACATTTGCGCGAAAGCCGTCGCTATCAATCACATGGACTCCAAATCACATTAAATTTTAATAAACTGATTGTTTCATAAAGCTAGTCTCTCAGCAAACCTCTATTTCACCCTAGGCATTGGATAAAATCACACTTAAAAGACATTTATCAACAAAGCTAGGGGATGAAATGCAGGGATATCCACATTTTCTGTGGATATCTCTGTTTGAAACTCAGGTAAACTTGTTATAACGCTCAAAAAACATCTATTTAGCGCCATTTGATCAATTTAGAGTTAAAACTTTATCTAAAATAAATTCAATAACTTGAATGAAAACTATAATTTATTAATGGCAAAAAAAGCAATAAAGCTCATTATTTAACCAGCTAGAGCTATTTCTATGGTTCTCACGATATTACTCAACTTTATACACAAATAGTGTCCACAACTGTCCACAAAAGCCGGAATAAATGCCCTTTATTCGCATTGACTTGGGGTTTTTATTAGGTTATGGGACGCATTTTACTGAGTTATCCATAATATCTGTGGATAAGTATGTGGGGAACGCAAGGGAAAGCAGAGAGTAACTTTGAACACTTTTTTGCAAAACGGGGGGTAACTCGGATATAAAATTTAAAATCAGTTACTTAGAATAAAAATATTCGGTACAAGTTTACTCAAATTGCGGAGTTCATTTTTTAACCGCCATTGCTAAGCGGTTATTTTTAAGTAAAATCCAGCCATGAATCGAATAATTCCCCCCGAAAATCTCCCTGAGCTACTCGAACGCGCCCATATGATGGCTGGCGTGAGTTTGGCGCAAATTGCAGCCCAAAGAGGCCTAAGTGTCCCCAAGGATCTTAAGCGGGATAAAGGCTGGATCGGCCAGTTAATCGAAATGGAACTGGGCGCGACGGCAGGCTCTAAACCCGAGCAAGATTTTCTGCATTTAGGTGTCGAGCTTAAAACTATCCCCATCGATTCACAGGGACGACCATTGGAGACCACTTATGTCTGCGTGGCGCCGCTGTCGAATATCCAAGGGTTAACCTGGCAAAATAGCTTAGTCTGCCATAAGTTACAGCGAGTCCTTTGGGTACCCGTTGAAGGTGAGAGACATATTCCTGTGGGTGAGCGCCGTATTGGCACCCCAATATTGTGGGAGCCTGATCCACAGGAGTTGCAATTGCTGCAACAGGATTGGGAAGAGATCATGGAGCTTATCGCCCTCGGCAAAGTCGAAAAACTCACCGCACGCCACGGCGAAGTACTGCAATTACGTCCCAAAGCCGCCAACAGTAAAGCATTAACGCAAAGCATTGCCGAAGATGGCAGCCTCAAAATGACCAACCCTAGGGGTTTTTATTTAAAGACCAGTTTCACCGCCATGATACTTAATAAGGTTTTTGGTTAATATTTAGTGACGATATAGACTTAGATTGATCCAGATCACAAATTTCACTGGCACTAAGGTGACTCTTTTCTATAAACTACGGCATTCTGAAATCACAGCCGTATTCGGATACCCATCACGCAGTGAGAGCACGTAGACAAGCGAAAAAACTCCTTTTTGCGATTTTAGCTTGGGCGATTGCCATGGCTGCATTCGTGTTTTTTCGATATGCCCAATCACCAGAACTGCCCCAATGGGCGGTAGGTTCGGCCGATCTCGCGACACTTGCTATCTATATGGGGATAATTTTTGGCAGCCTGCATTGGATGTCGAACGTTATTGCTGATTTCAGTGCTATCAATCGCCTCCCCTATGTGTTTTCTGTCATCTTTAAAGGCTTGTTTTTATTACTGGGGGCGACGACATTAGCTTACATGACCCAGTTCTTGAATATGTGGGCCATCGAAAATCACATGTCGACCCTAAGACAAATGCTGACGGCGCACATTCTCTACAGTCCTTCATTCCAAGCATTGATCGTCTATCTGGTGGTCGTGCGAGTCAGTTTAGCCTTCGTCGAGCAAATGGCGCTGTTAGTTGGCCCACGTATTCTGCTCAACATTGGCCTCGGTAAATACCATAAGCCAAGGTACGAACAACGATTATTCCTTTACTTAGACATGGTCGCCTCGACCACACACGCCGAATCACTTGGGGATTACCGTTTTAGCCGCTTGATCCAAGATAGCTTTAGTTTGCTGTCTGATACTGTGACCAACAACGAAGCCGAGATTTATCGCTATATGGGCGATGCCGTGTTGATCCACTGGCCTTTAGAAGAAGGGATAGTCCACGACCGCTGCATGAATATCTATTTTGAATTTAGTCAGCAGCTTAATTGGCAAAGACGTTACTTTGAAGAACACTATGGCTTTGTGCCTAAGTTTAAAGCGGCGGCCCATTGTGGCCAAGTCGTAGCAGCGGTTGTTGGCGTGCAAAAACAAGAGATTAGTTTCTTTAGTGATGTGCTCAATACCCTAGCGAGACTGCAAGATCAGTGTAATCCCTTGGGGCAACGCATGTTGATCTCGGGCGCACTCGCGGGACGTTTAGATAATCCCAACACGCAATATCACCTATCGAATCTAGGCCCAGTCAAACTCAAAGGGAAACAACACTCTATCGAAGTGTTTGGCGTTTCCCTACTCTAATTTATCATCACATTTAAGCGTTGAGTTGCATTAACACTTTACAGTTGAAGAGAGCTTATTGTTCTTCTTTGGTTAATAACTTTTGGATCATTAAACCTAAGGTGCGGAAGGTTAAGATCCGACTGGTCGTTTGACGCCAGACAAGGCCGATATCACGGTAAGGCGCTTCACCCGGCGGCGTCATCACCACCAAATCTGTGTCATTCAAAATACCCGCATCGATTGCCATTTGCGGCAGGAATGTGGTGCCCAGCTTACTGTTCACCATCTGCACTAAGGTATGCAAACTGGTGGCGGCAAACGGATTCACTTTCGCGCTATCCCCAAGCTGACAGGCAGTGATGGCATGCCCCGTAATGCAATGCTCGCTTTGCAGCAGGAAAATACTCTCGTCTGGCAAGGCTTGGTAATCGATCGGCTGATGGATTTCTCCGGCTAAATCCTTATGGATCACCATTTTGAATGGATCTTTACCCACTTTCATACTGTGATAACCGCTGGTATCCACAGGCAAAGCAAGGATCAATAAATCAAGCTCACCCTTACCTAAGGCATCCAACAAACGCTCAGTGGTATCTTCTTTCAGTAATAAACTCATCGCTGGATAAGACTGCTGGCATTGGCGAATAACACGGCTCAATAGGAAAGGCGCAATCGTAGGAATACACCCTAAACGTATATCGCCTGTCATCGGCTCGCCTTGGTTTTTCACCAATTCAACCAAATCATCCACATCGGTGAGAATTTTACGGGCGCGCTGCACCACTTCTTCACCAATAGCGGTAAACATAAACGACTTATGGTCTCGCTCAATCAACTGATGCCCTAACTGCTCTTCTAAGTTTTGGATCCCACTCGAAAGCGTCGATTGGCTGACAAAACACACCTTAGCCGCGCGGTTAAAATTCTGCTCTTGATGGAGATTCACCAAATAGAATAAGTTTTTTAAGCTAGGTAAACTTTTCATTTTCTCGATTGCCATTAAGGTTATGAATTAAGAAATTAAATCTACTCTAGCATAACTGAAAGCCAATAACGCGGCATTAGATTTCAAGAATGTGAGCCGAATCGACATTCAACCGATTAGCTGTAAACCTTAAGTGGGAGTAACAAACAAAGAGGAGAAAAGCACTCGCGGGGAAACGTAAAAAGCAACAAACTCAGCCGTCAAACTAACGCAATATCTAACGCAACAATCTAACGCAATCATTCACTCAATTGGGCGCAACAACAGATGTTATTGCTGCGCCTTAGCGTATCGATATCTTATGCTTTAGCTTGGAGGAACAACTTTAACTGTTGTAGATCCGCACTCGCATGTTCGACGATCTCAGCAACCCAAGCGCCGTGTTCAGCATCCCATCTTGGCTCTTCACCGTGCTGCAATAACTGGGCGATTTGCTGAATGCGTTTTAAACCTACCGAACCTGCGGCACCTTTAAATTTATGCGCTTCTGAACATAAGGTATCTCTATCTGCAGCGTCGTTAGCCTTCACTAGATTTCCTACATATTCAGGCATTAACTGCTCAAATAACACCACACTCTTAAGTAAAGTACCGGCACCAATGGCGCTACAGTACTGTTCGAGAGTATTGAGATCTAGGATTACTTCTAATTCAACTGTGGCCATGAGGCCTCCCTTAAGTGGTCCAATGCTTAAAACGAATTTATCACATGATACCCACTAAAATTGTCTGTGCAACTTATAGCGATATCCATGGCCAAATTCAGATTGAAATTAACAAAAAACAAACTAATAGTCGTAAGTAAACACTTACAAAATAATAGCGACGACATAGCATTTAAGGAGGAAATGTATCCCACTAACTTGCCTCTATCGTTGCGCTAATACGTGCCCTTGTCCACCATAAAGCTGTAAATTATCCACAATTGCCACCAATCCATCCCATCGATAGGCACACCAATCTGGTGCTAATAACATAGGTTTTTTCGCATAAGCAGTGACGCGGTGGAAAATCACTTCCGCGGGTGTATGGCGGATCATCTCACCGACACTGCGAGCATAATCTTCAAGACTCAGTAAAGGTAAGCGCCCACTTCGCCACGCCTTGGCCATAGTGCTACCTTCGACGACATGCAAAGGATGCAACTTCAAGCCATCAACGCCCTGCTGCAATACCGCCGCTAAGGTCGCCATATAATCGCTATAGGTTTCATCGGGCAAGCCAAGAATAAGATGAGTGCACACCTTAAGACCGCGAGCTCTCGCCCTCGACACAGTATCACAATAACAGGCGAAATCATGGCCGCGATTGATCTTGCGCAGCGTTTCATCTTTAGCGGTTTGCAACCCAAGTTCTAACCACACATCAACACCGTTTGCCTGATAACTTGCCAGTAAATCCAGTACATTATCTGGCACACAATCGGGGCGAGTTCCTACACACAAACCCACTATCTCGCCATCTTTAACGGCTTCATCGTACTTAGCCATTAACACCTGATACTCATCATAAGTGCTAGTGTAAGCCTGAAAATACGCTATAAATTTATCGGCTTGCGCCTGAGGTTTCGCCTCACGATAACGACTCTTACCCTGTTCGAGCTGCTCGGTAATACTCAGCACATCAGCAGTTTGGTGGCTAAATGACGCCACATTGCAGAAAGTACAACCTCCACGCCCCAAGGTGCCATCACGGTTGGGGCAAGTAAACTTGGCATCTATGGTGAGTTTTCGCAGTCGCGTACCATATCGCGCCTTGCAAACGGCACCAAAGGTGTTCACATATGCATCAAGCCCCATCAGAGCACCCACCAAATTTCATATCGCTTCATTGAGAATAACCAAGATAAAATCACAAATAGAAAAGAAAATACGTGAACAAATAGAAGAAAAAGCTTAGTGTAAACAAGGTAGCGAGAGGTTTCTTGGCGCTACATCAAATTCCCGCCTGACCCATACCCTTATTGTCAGAAATGTGCGCATCCTCAAATTAACGCGCTTACCATTGAGATATTGCTCACATCAAAATGAATAATAATTCAACAATTTTAATTTTTTATTTATTTACTGTGTTTGCAATAAAAATCACTATTTCTAAATCAAAAACAATCCCACCAGCATGTTACATTTTAGTAAACCCATAGTTTCCTCATTTTTAAAATTCTTTTTATTCATAATGTTATACAGCACTTTTTACTGTTAACGTTAACGTAAAGCAATTATGATTTGTGTATGAAACATGAATTAATACCCATGTTTTATGCAAATTTTTGGTTTGACCTTTATTGAATCTCAGGCTAATTTGGGTGGTTCGGGTGCATATCTATAGAAAGTCTTTACATTTTCTCCCCGAGTAGTAATCAGTTGAGGTCTAGGGAGGTTTTTGTATGAGCTTATATCATCCCAGTTTTGAGCGGGACAATTGTGGTTTTGGGTTGATAGCACAGATGGATGGCGAAGCCAGCCACCGTATAGTGCGCACGGCAATCCATGGTCTAGATCGCATGAAGCACCGCGGTGGCATTGCCTCCGACGGTCGCACTGGCGACGGCTGTGGTTTATTAATGCAATTGCCAGTGCAATTTTTTGAAGCGATTGCCGCGGAAAATGATTGGCATTTGAGCCGTAAATTTGCCGTAGGTATGCTGTTTTTAAGTCAAGATGATGAACTGGCCGAACAAGCCAAGTTTATTCTTGAGCGCGAACTTGAGCGTGAAACCTTAAGTATTGCAGGCTGGCGCAAAGTGCCGGTCAATCCCGATGTGTTAGGTGAAATCGGCAAGGCTAGCCTGCCACAGATCTACCAAGTGCTGATCAACGCCCCCATTGGCTGGCGTGAAAAAGACTTGGAACGTCGCCTTTATATGGCGCGTCGCCGCTTAGAGCAGCAAATCACCGACGATAAGGACTTCTATGTCGCGAGTTTGTCTGGCCAAGTTATCGTCTATAAAGGCTTGATGATGCCTGTAGACTTGCCCGCGTTTTATCCCGATCTCGCGGACATTCGCTTAAAAAGCTCTATCTGCCTATTCCATCAACGTTTCTCAACGAATACTTCTCCTAAATGGCCATTAGCTCAGCCGTTTAGATATTTAGCCCATAACGGCGAAATCAATACTATTACGGGTAACCGTCAATGGGCCCGCGCCCGTGCCTATAAGTTTAATTCACCGCTACTGCCAGATTTGCAGCAGGCCGCTCCCTTTGTGAATGAAACAGGCTCAGACTCTTCTTCCTTAGATAACATGCTGGAAATGCTGTTATCCGGTGGCATGGACTTATACCGTGCCATGCGTCTATTGATCCCGCCTGCTTGGCAAAGTAATCCAGAAATGGATGACGAACTAAAAGCCTTCTACGACTTTAACTCCATGCACATGGAGCCTTGGGATGGTCCGGCAGGTATTGTGATGACCAACGGTCGCCATGCCGCCTGCGCCGTTGACCGTAATGGTCTGCGTCCATCGCGTTATGTGATCACAAAAGATCGTATTTTGACCTTAGCCTCCGAAGTCGGTATTTGGGATTACGCCGCCGATGAAGTGATTGAAAAAGGCAGAGTTGGGCCCGGTGAGCTGCTGGTACTCGATACCTTGAACGGCCGCCTGTACCAATCCTTTGAAATTGATAACGACTTGAAACGTCGCCACCCTTACAAAGAGTGGATGGCGAAGAACAGCCGTACTTTAACGCCAGCGGAAGATTTAGCCTCTGAACAACATGGTGCCAGCGAGTTAAGCCCTGAGCTTTTGCTGCAATACCAAAAACAATTTGGCTATACCCGTGAGGAATTAGAACAAGTCATTTGGGTACTGGCAAAACAAGGCGAAGAAGCCACAGGTTCTATGGGCGACGATACGCCTATGGCGGTATTGTCGAAAAAGTCACGTTCACTGTATGACTATTTTAGGCAAAAATTCGCTCAAGTGACTAACCCACCCATAGACCCATTACGTGAAAAACACGTTATGTCCTTGACCACTTGTATTGGCCGTGAGCAGAACCTCTTTAATGAAACGACCGGTAATGCCTACCGCGTCATGTTCAACTCCCCCATCTTATTGTTCAGTGATTTTAACCAGTTACTGGGATTAGATAGTACTTACTACCGCGCCAACATTGTGGATCTGAATTACGAGCCACAGGAAGGATTAGAAAGTGCCATTCGCCGTATCACAGCCGAAGCCGAGCGTTTAGCCCGCAGCGGCACGACTTTGTTGATCCTTTCGGATAGAGCCATAGGTAAAACGGCGCAAGTGATCCCTGCGGCTATGGCGGTCGGTTCTGTGCAACAAATGCTGGTAAATAAGAGCCTGCGCTGCGACACCAACATTATTGTTGAAACCGCATCGGCGCGAGATCCACATCACTTTGCCGTCTTGCTTGGCTTTGGTGCCACCGCGATTTATCCGTACCTAGTGTATGAATCAATTTCTGAACTGGCGAAACGTCATCAGTTAACCGACACCACAGCACTGATGCTGAATTTCCGTTACGGCATCGAAAAAGGCCTGCGTAAGATCATGTCCAAAATGGGCATCAGCACTGTCGGTTCCTACCGTTGTAGCCAACAGTTTGAAGCCATCGGCATCGCCAGCGACGTGATTGAACTGTGCTTTAAGGGCGTGATCAGCCGTATCGAAGGCGTCAGTTTTGCTGAAATCGCCCAAGACCAAGCGATTCTGCACAAAGCAGCCTACCGTGCCCATGTGCCATTACCGCAAGGTGGCCTACTGAAATACGTTGAAGGGGGTGAGTATCACTGTTTCAACCCTGATGTTGTCAACACTTTGCAGGCGTCATTGATCGACAAAAACTTCGCAACCTATAAAAAGTTTGCCGACCTCGTCGACAATCGTCCAATAGCCACGCTACGTGACTTAATCGGTATCAAGGGTGCGCAGGCATCAATTGATGTTGCTAACGTCGAAGGCGCAGCGGGCTTGTATCAACGTTTTGACAGCGCAGCCATGAGTATCGGCGCCCTCAGCCCCGAAGCCCATGAAGCGCTGGCTATCGCGATGAACCGCTTAGGCGGCCGCTCGAACTCAGGTGAAGGTGGTGAGGATGCTCGCCGCTTTAATACTGAACGCAACTCTGCGATTAAACAGATTGCCTCGGCGCGCTTTGGCGTTACGGCGCACTACTTAGTCAACGCCGATGTGTTACAGATTAAAGTCGCCCAAGGGGCAAAACCCGGTGAAGGTGGCCAGTTACCCGGCCATAAAGTGAGTGTTGAAATCGCCGGACTGCGTCATGCGCGCCCAGGTGTGACCTTGATTTCACCGCCGCCGCACCACGATATTTACTCTATCGAAGATTTAGCCCAGCTGATTTTCGACTTGAAGCAAATCAACACGAAAGCGCTGATTTCAGTCAAACTTGTGTCTGAACCCGGCGTGGGCACGATCGCCACCGGCGTAGCTAAAGCCTATGCGGATATGATCACGATTTCAGGGTATGACGGCGGCACAGGTGCCAGCCCAATCACCTCAGTGAAGTATGCGGGGAGTCCGTGGGAGCTAGGTTTAGCCGAAGTGCATCAATCGCTCGTGGAAAACGGTCTACGCCATAAAATTCGCCTGCAAGTCGATGGCGGCTTAAAAACCGGTACAGATGTGATTAAAGCCGCGTTGTTAGGCGCCGAAAGCTTTGGTTTTGGTACAGTGCCTATGATCGCCCTAGGTTGTAAATACCTGCGTATTTGCCACTTGAACAACTGCGCGACAGGCGTGGCGACGCAAGATAAAAACCTGCGTGACAACCATTACCATGGTCTGCCAGAGCGAGTGATGACTTACTTTGAGTTTGTCGCCGAGGAAGTCCGTGAATGGATGGCGACCTTAGGGGTGAGCAAGTTTGAAGACTTAGTCGGTCGCAGCGAATGGTTATATGCCCTCGAAGGCCAAACCGCTAAGCAACAAGGTTTAGATCTGTCACCGATTTTGTATCAACCCAAAGTGCCTGCAACCTCTTCACGCACTTGGCAAGAAACCAATCCACCAGCGGATTTAGGACTGCTGAACCAACATTTATTAAACGAGTGCCAAAGCGCCGTCGATAAGGGCGAGTGTTTCGATGCCGCTTACAGCATCAACAACACCGACCGCTCCGTTGGCGCGACCTTGTCAGGCTATATCGCGAGCACGCTCGGCGTCAAAGGCACCAAAGCGCCGGTTAAACTGAGCTTTAACGGCAGTGCCGGCCAAAGCTTTGGCGTGTGGAACAGCCCAGGCCTTGAGTTAAAACTCTGCGGCGATGCTAACGACTATGTCGGTAAAGGCATGTCTGGCGGCCAGATAGTGATTTATCCGCCTATTGGCAGCCCGTTCCAGAGTGAGCGCAGCGCCATTGTCGGTAACACCTGCCTTTACGGCGCGACTGGCGGCAAGTTCTTTGCCGCAGGTCAAGCGGGCGAGCGTTTTGCGGTCCGTAACTCAGGGGCGATTGCCGTGGTCGAAGGGCTCGGTGATAACGGCTGTGAATACATGACCAGCGGTATTGTGGTTGTCCTTGGTAAAACAGGGGTGAACTTCGGCGCAGGTATGACAGGTGGTTTTGCCTATGTATTCGATCAATTCGGCCGCTTCAATCGCCGTGTGAACACTGAGCTTGTCGATACTCAAAAACTCGAATCACCTATTCATCAACAACATTTGAAAGGTCTGATTGAAGCCCACGTGGCCGAAACGGGCAGTGAACATGCCAAGATGATCTTAAGTGATTTTGGTAACTGGTTAGATTGCTTCGTATTAGTGAAACCTAAAAATATTGCCGTGGCCGATCTGCTCAAGTTAGAGAAATCGAGCCCAGAATTAGTTGTAAAAGCGGGGTAATGGCGCATGAGTAACGATTTTCAATTTATTGAAGTGGGTCGTAAAGACCCCACCAAACACCCTGCGGCTAAACGTGCGACTCAGTTTATTGAGATTTATCAGCCTTTTGCTCAGCCAGAAGTGGCGCAGCAAGCGGATCGCTGTTTAGATTGCGGCAATCCTTATTGTGAGTGGAAGTGCCCACTGCACAATTATATTCCTAACTGGCTCAAGCTAGCAGAACAAGGTCGCATCATGGAAGCTGCTGATTTAGTGCATGAGACGAACACTCTGCCCGAAATCTGCGGCCGTGTTTGTCCACAGGACAGACTCTGCGAAGGTGCTTGTACCCTTAACGACGACTTTGGTGCTGTCACTATCGGTAATGTCGAAAAATACATTACCGACACAGCCATCGCCCAAGGCTGGCGCCCCGATATGAGCAAGGTCACGCCGCGCGCTGAACGAGTAGCGATTGTCGGTGCAGGTCCTGCGGGTTTGGGCTGCGCGGATATTCTGTCTCGTAACGGTGTTAAAGCCGTGGTCTTTGATAAATATCCACAAATTGGTGGTCTACTCACCTACGGTATTCCGTCTTTTAAACTCGACAAGGCCGTCATGGCGACCCGTCGCAGTGTATTAGAGGGCATGGGCATTGAGTTCAAACTCGGTGTTACTGTGGGTAAAGACATCCCATTTACTAAACTGCTCGAAGAATACGATGCCGTCTTCCTAGGTATGGGCACCTATACCGCGATGAAAGCGGGCCTTGAGGGTGAAGATGCCCAAGGCGTATACCAAGCCCTACCCTATTTGATTGGTAACACCCATCATTTAATGGGCACCCAGAATACTGAAACGCCCTATCTGAACCTTGAAGGTAAGCGTGTGGTGGTATTAGGCGGTGGTGATACCGCGATGGATTGCGTGCGCACAGCCGTCAGGCAAGGTGCCAGCAGCGTAGTGTGTGCTTACCGCCGTGACGAGGCCAACATGCCGGGTTCACGCCGCGAAGTGCAAAATGCGCGGGAGGAAGGCGTTAATTTCCTGTTTAACCGTCAACCTGTGGCGATTAAAACCCAAGATGGCAAAGTAGTTGGCATTGAATGCGTCGAAACCGCCATGGGTAAAGCCGATGCCAGCGGTCGTCAACGCGCCGAAGCGATTGCGGGTAGCGAACAGTTGCTCGAAGCCGATGCGATAATTATTGCTTTCGGTTTTCAACCTAGCCCAGCACCGTGGTTTGCCGACCATGGCATCGAGCTCGATCAATGGGGCCGAGTTAAAGCGAGTAAGTTAGACGAAAATCCATTCCAAACCACAAACCCGAAAGTGTTTGCCGGTGGTGATATGGTGCGCGGTTCTGACTTAGTCGTGACAGCCATTGCCGAAGGTCGCGATGCTGCTCAAGGTATTCTTAACTACTTAGACTAAGCGCTAAGCTTGAACGCCAATGTGTTTGTTTTATCGCTGAAAAACTGTTTTTCCGCTGTCGTTTAACAAGCACTGCAATGGCTAGACTTAGGCAAACGAGTCCAGCCATTTTTTGTGATTTGTCGCCATCGGTTGATGGAAAAATAGATAAGTAAAATAAACAGATGAAATAAATAGATAAAAGTGTGCATCTTAGGGTACGCACTTTTTTCGTTAACCCTTCCCGCTTTTTACCCAGTCATTATCAAGCAATCCCAATCTCACCATAACGACAGCACAAAACTGTGTGGTATATTAGCCAGCATTCTCGTGTCCCACTCTTAAGTGTTGAATCAAAAAGGTCTCCCATGAAAATTGGAATTATTGGCGCAATGGAGCCAGAAGTCGCTCACCTGATCGCCGCCATGACAAATGCGACATCGCAAACTATTGCTGGTATTGAATTTATTGCTGGCACTCTTGCGGGTAAAGACGTTGTCGTAACTCGCTCTGGCATAGGTAAAGTCGCCGCAAGTATTGCGACCACACTGCTCATCGAAAAATATGCGCCGGATGCCGTGATCAACACAGGTTCTGCCGGTGGTTTTGTCGATACGCTGGCCATTGGCGATATCGTGATTTCTTCTGAAGTGCGTCACCACGATGTGGATGTCACCGCCTTTGGCTACGAAATTGGCCAAATGGCGCAGCAACCTGCTGCGTTTATCCCAGCCGCACATTTAGTTGAAGCCGCCAACAAGGCCATTACGCAACTGGGCGAAGTCAAAGCGATTGAAGGGTTGATCTGTACTGGCGATAGTTTTATTTGCGATCCTGTTCGCACCCAAGCCATGTTGAAAAACTTCCCAACGATGGCCGCCTGTGAAATGGAAGGCGCGGCAATCGCTCAGGTTTGTCATCAGTTTGGTGTGCCATTTGTGGTGATCCGCTCTTTATCGGATAACGCCAACAATGACTCGCCAGTGGATTTTGATTCTTATATTGTCAAAGCGGGTTACCACTCAGCGCTGATGGTGATGCTGCTACTTGAGCAACTGAATCCTAGCGCAGTAAAATAATCACTTAAGCGGAAAAGTACCGAATGCACACCTCTTTTTATCAACAACTTGTCGAGATAGATGGCGCTTTGTTTGAAGGCTTTTTGGTACTTTTTTTTGCTTTGTTATTGGCGCGGTTAGCGCCATTGCCACGGGAAATGCAGCCGCTTATTTGGTTTGGCCATTTAGCTAAGCAACTCGCCGCCAAGGTAAATCGTCCAGAACGCTCTCCAAGTCAACAAGCCACAGCAGGCTTTTTAGCTATGATGCTGTTACTGTTTCCGTTTTGGGCCATTATCACATTTTTGCTCGAACTGGCCGCCTTTCCATGGTTTTTCGAATTTTTGGTGCTTTATCTATGCTTAACCGATGCAGGGTTTAGCCAAGTCGCCGATGAAATCGCTAAAGCCTTAAAACGTGGAGACAATGCCAGCGCAAAAAAGCTTTTACAGCCTTGGGTAGTGCGCGATACCGATAGTTTGTCGGAAATCGGCCTAGCCAAAGCCACCATAGAAAAACTCGCCACAGCGCCTATTTACGGCACAGCATTGACCATTTTCTTTTTCGCTATTGCCGGAGCACCGCTAGTGCTGGCGGTGCGTATGCTCAAACAACTCGAATTGAGCTGGCCGCCCATTCAGCCTAAGTATCAACATTTTTGCAGTACTGTGAATGGCGTATCGACCCTCTTACTTGCGATCCCCGCTTGGCTGTGGAGTCTATCAATTGCCATTCAAGGCGGCCCTAAGGCATTCGCTAAGCTATTTCGTACGCCGAAAAATCATCCCGCGATTCGAGGCTATATCCTCAGTGTGAATCTGGTGGCGAGTATTTTACGCATCGAACTCGGTGGACCTCAAAAGTTTAATGGCGTGCGTATTAATGTGGACAAACTAGGTTATGGCCCGCAGCCGACCAGTGATGCAATTGCCCCTGCAATCAAGCTGACCTCCCGCGCCTGTGCCATCTGGTTTAGCTTTATCATTATCCTGCCCTTGTTATGGGCAGGTTTACGTTGGTTGCATAGCATGTGATATTATCCCCCTTCTCTTAGCATTAAGTTAAAGGCTGACTATCTTGCTCGAAAACATGCATGTTTCATTAACAACCCCTGCGTTGTTATTTCCTGCTATCTCATTGTTACTACTTGCTTATACCAATCGCTTTTTTGCCCTAGCGGCATTAATCCGAAACTTGAGCAGTGGTGAAAAACCCGTACATAAAGATCAAATCAAAAACCTGAGCCAGCGCATTACCATTATTCGTCGTATGCAAGAAGCGGGCGTATCGAGCTTTGCCCTGTGCGTACTGTGCATGATTTTCATCTATGTCGGCTTTAATAAAACTGGCTCAGTGATCTTCGGCGCTAGCCTGCTACTGCTGCTCTATTCACTGATTTTATCTGTGATTGAAATCCGCATCTCTGTTGACGCATTAAATATCCATATCAAAGAGATGAGTAAATGAGCCAGTGGATCTACTTTTTTGATTTATGGGGTACCGCTGTATTTGCGCTATCAGGCGCACTCGCCGCAGGGCGTCATAGAATGGACCCCTTTGGCGTCATAGTGCTCGCCTCGGTCACCGCTGTGGGCGGCGGCAGTATTCGGGATGCCTTGATTGGCGCAACACCTGTGTTTTGGATCCGCGATCCCAATTACATCATAGTAATCCTCGCAACTGTGCTCGCCTGTTTGCTGTTAGTGCGTCGGCCTCGTAAGGTGCCTGAATATATTTTGCCGGTCGCCGATGCCTTTGGATTAGCCTTGTTTACTGTGATTGGTGCCGAAAAAGCCCTCAATATGGGCTTGAGTGGCATGATTGCCGTGGTAATGGGCTTGATCACAGGCGTGGGAGGAGGCATTATTCGAGACTTACTGTGCAGACAAGTTCCTATGGTGTTACGTACAGAAGTCTATGCCACAGCTTCAATCATAGGTGGTATCGGCTATACCGTGAGTTTAGCCTACGGTATGGGCGAGAAAACGGCGCTGTTTCTGGCGATGACCAGCGCCCTATTTATCCGCTTAAGCGCCATCAAGTGGCATCTGTCGTTACCGGCCTTTGATCTCAAAACCAAGAGGGAATAGTTTGCGAATATTGTGTCTTATTTTGTGCCTCATTTTTGTTCCAGCCCTCAATCCTGCAGCGGCGCAAGCCAACTCAGGTGAAATGCCACAAGAACAGCAGTTAGCCGTAAAGTATATGAATGCGCTAACCGAACACGACTACAAGACACTCAGAAAATTCTATAACCGTGAAAGCGTCTTCTTCGACAAAACCGCCAACCGTAAATACACTGGCGGCCGCTTTATCATCGACTTTCTCGAGCGCGCCCACGAGGGCGTGCTCGAGTACGACTTCAACATAGAACATATGTATAACGCCGGTTCTTTAGTGGTGATGATAGGTAACTATCACTTCAAGGGACCCGGTGAACAATTCGGCAAACCTGGCAAAATCATCGACATAGCGATTCCTGGCGTCACGAGTCTTAAACTCGATATGCTCAACCATAGGGTGACTGAGCATGTGGATCTTATCGATTACCAGACCATGTCTGACCAATTAGCGATGCAGTAGTCACAAAATTTAGCTGTCTTTGAAACTTGATCCCTAAAAACGGGTCGAAACTAACAATGAGTCAATACCACTGAGTGTTTCGCCTTCGATAGGTTGACTGAGTCGTTTCGTTTCAATGAGGTTTGTATGAAGTTTTTTGGATTGATAGCCCTACTCGCCCTTAATGGCTTAATGCTGGCTCCCAAAGCACAGGCCTTACAGCCCATAATCGTGTCCTACGCAGTTCAGCCAGTCAGTCATTTTAATCAGCAACTGCGTGTCGCTCAGGCACAACATCAACCTTGGTCGGAAGACCCAAGTCAGATCAGCAGCCAATACGCAGGCAACAAATTTACCTTAGTGCGAACCCAAACCAATAAAGACAGCATTTTAACCTATCAGGTGAGCGAGCTCTCCAAGCAACATCCACAAATGCTGTTGATTATTTCCTTGAAGCAGAATGCTAAACAATGGCAGGTGAGTTCGGCGCAACTGGCGTGGAAATGCAGTGGTGGGCAACACTTTGGCACCGACAGATGTAATATCGCCGAGCATGAGGCCAACACAGCGCCTTAATCTTATGGGGTGAAACAGACTTAAAAACAAAGAGCGCCCTAAGGCGCTCTTTTTGTTCGATTAACGACTTTTTCATTTAACAGACAATGGCTTAAACCAATGTAAGTCAAACTAGAGTCAGGTAAACCACTGTCATCTGAACTAAAGTGACTTAAACAAAGTCACTAAAACTAAAGCGACTTAAACTAAAGCTACTTAAACTAAAGCTACTTACACTAAAGTCACTTTGGCAAACTTGCGTTTACCGACTTGGAATACCGCGACAGTACCAGCAGACAAAGTCATACGGCTATCGTCCAGCTTTTCGCCGTCCATCTTCACCGCGCCTTGCTTGATCATCCGCATGGCTTCTGAAGTCGACGCCACTAAATCAGCATCTTTCAACAGATTAGCAATCGCCAGACCTTCACCCGCCACTAACTCTACGGCGTCGATATCGTCAGGGATCATGCCCTTAGCGCGATCGACAAAGGCTTGGTGCGCACTTTGTGCAGACGCTTCATCGTGGAAACGTGTGATGATTTCTTTAGCCAAGGCAATTTTAATGTCACGTGGGTTAGACCCATTTGCCACATCTTGCTTAAACTGCTCAATTTCAGCCAGTGGACGGAATGACAACAGCTCAAAGTAGCGCCACATTAAGTCGTCCGAAATCGACATCAGCTTGCCAAACATTTCGTTGGCAGGTTCGCTCACGCCAATATAGTTGTGTGCCGACTTAGACATTTTCTTCACGCCGTCTAAACCTTCGAGCAGCGGCATCATGATCACAGCTTGTGGCTTTTGGCCTTCCGCTTTTTGCAGTTCACGGCCCATTAACAGGTTGAACTTTTGATCTGTACCACCCAGCTCAACATCGGCCTGCAGCGCAACTGAGTCATAACCTTGCAATAAAGGATACATAAACTCATGGATTGCAATAGATTGGCCCGAGGCATAACGCTTCTTAAAGTCATCGCGCTCCATCATACGAGCCACAGTTTGCTTAGAAGCAAGGCGGATCATCCCCGCTGCGCCCAATGGCTCTAACCAGCTTGAGTTAAATTCGATACGGGTTTTAACCGGATCAAGTATCTTATAAACCTGTTCTTTATAGGTTTCTGCGTTCGCTAATACTTGCTCACGGGTTAACGGTGGACGCGTACTGTTTTTACCGCTTGGATCGCCTACCATACCGGTAAAGTCACCGATCAAGAAAATGACTTCATGACCTAACTCTTGGAATAACCTTAATTTATTTAAGATTACTGTGTGTCCAAGATGGATGTCCGGAGCGGTAGGATCGGCGCCTAACTTAATACGGAGTGGACGTCCTTCTTTGAGTTTTTCCAGCAGATCCGCTTCGAGTAAAATCTCATCGGTACCACGTCTAATTTCTGCTAATACTTGGTCTAAATCAGCCATCTCGGCAGGGACTCCTAAGGCCATGATCATAAAATGAAGAGACTTATGTTACTTGTTAGCCACCACAATTGAAAGTGTGTACACTAACGGGATTATTTAAGTCTCTGGTTATCGGTATCGGCGTCAATGGGAAAGGTTATAACGTTATTTAAATTGTTGCCTAAAAAGCATCAAATTCTCCTCAGCATTCTTTCAGTTATCACTATGATAACCATGCTACTACCTTCTGAAGAAGCGCAAGCTTCAAGACAAACCACCAGCATAGATGACCAAGCTCAAATCAACACCCGTTATGATGTGCCTTTAGCGTTTCGCTCGCCTGAACGTCCTGAGTTATTAGAGGGCCAAACAGACAATGCGGCCACAAATGCTGCGCCATTATCGTCAACCGACGCGCTTGCCGCGGGTGATGCCAATAATCCAGCTACAGAATCCTTAGAGAGTGCCCATCACAGGGATGTCGAGCATTTTAACGTGAAAAATGGTGATACCTTAGCCGCGGTATTTGATCGCGCAGGTTTAACCAGCAAAGACGTGTATGAAATCACCCAACTCCCCTTAGCCAAGCAAAACTTACTTAAGATTATGCCGGGCGAAGAAATCGTGATTTCGAAAGATATAAATGGTGATTTGACCGAAGTGCGTTATCGCGTGAATGCAATTTCGACGCTCATCATCACCAAGAATCAAAATCAATACCAAGAAAAAATCTCCGAGAAGGATGTGGAAATCCGCAGCCATTTCACCAGCGCTAAGATTAAGAGCAACTTCTGGAACGCTGCCGTCGATGCAGGCATGACAGCAAACCAGATCATGCAGTTATCGACCGTATTCGGCTGGGATATCGACTTTGCCTTAGATTTACGCGAAGGCGACAGCTTTGCCATTATTTATGAGCAAGAATATGCCGATGGCGAATTTTTGCGTAACGGCAATATCTTAGCCGCAGAATTTGTAAACCAAGATGAGCGCTATACTGCCATTCGCTATACCGACGGTAACTATTATTCCGAGAATGGCACTAGCATGCGTAAAGCCTTCTTGCGCTCGCCAGTCGATTTTAAATATGTCAGCTCAAACTTCAATCCAAGACGTTTGCACCCAGTAACGGGCCAAGTCAAAGCCCATCGCGGTGTGGACTACGTAGCCGCCATTGGCACGCCCATTAAAGCAGCGGGTAGCGGACGCGTCATCGAGGCGGGCTACAATCAATTCAACGGTAACTATGTGTTTATCAAACACAACGATACCTATACCACCAAATATCTTCACCTCACTAAGCGCAACGTCAGTAAAGGAGCCAGCGTTAAGCAAGGGCAAATCATAGGTACTTTAGGTAAAACGGGGCGCGTCACGGGTGCACATTTGCATTACGAATTTATCGTCAATGGCGTCCATCGCAATCCAAGAACCATAACGCTACCTAAAGCCGAATCGATTGCGAGAAAAGAAAAAAATCAATTCGATGCACTTAGCCAGCAATTGATGACTACACTTTCGCAAAACAAGCAAACGCAATTGGCAATGCAATAACGACGGACGGATTCCTCCCAATGAAAAACGCTTATTATATTGGACTTATGTCAGGCACCAGCATGGACGGTGTCGATGCCGTATTGGTCGACTTTTCTGGCGCGCAGCCGCAGCTTATCGCCAGCCATACCGAAGCCATACCGAGCCATTTGCTCAAAGGCCTACAGCGCCTTTGTTCACCCAGCACAGATGAAATTAACCGCCTCGGCCGTTTAGACCGTAATGTGGGTGAACTGTTTGCTTTAGCAGTGAATAATCTACTGACCAAATGCGCCATTGCCAAAGAAGAGGTCATCGCCATTGGTAGCCACGGCCAAACCGTGCGCCACATGCCAAACCTCGAAGTGGGATTTACCCTGCAAATTGGCGACCCGAATACTATTGCGACCGAAACCGGTATTGATGTGATTGCCGATTTTCGCCGTAAAGATATTGCCCTAGGTGGGCAAGGCGCGCCCTTAGTGCCGGCATTCCACCAGCAAACCTTTGCTCAAGTCGGTAAAAAACGCATCATTTTAAATATTGGCGGCATAGCCAACATTACTTATTTACCGGGCAACAGTGACCAAGTACTGGGTTTCGACACGGGACCTGGCAATACCTTGATCGACGCTTGGATCCAGCAGGTGAAAAGTGAGCCCTTCGATAGAGATGGTGCATGGGCTGCGTCCGGCAAAACCGACCAAGGCCTGTTAACGCAACTGCTTTCGCACCCGTATTTCTCCCTTGCTTACCCTAAAAGCACCGGCCGTGAGCTATTTAACCAAGCTTGGTTAGAGCAGCAATTATCGCCCTTTAATCATTTAGATGAAGAAGATATCCAATCGACGTTATTGGATTTAACCTGCCACAGCATAGCCCGCGATATGATTAAATTATCGAATGAAGGGGAGTTGTACGTCTGTGGTGGCGGCGCGTTCAACGGCCAACTGATGCAGCGTCTTGCCACCCTATTGCCTGGTTATACCTTGAATACCACCTCAGCTCTTGGCGTCGACCCTAAATGGGCTGAAGGCATCGCCTTCGCGTGGCTCGCCATGCGTAACCACTTAGGCTTACCCGCCAACCTCCCTGCTGTCACAGGCGCCTCCCGCGAAGCTGTACTCGGCGGAAGATTTAGCGCTAAGTAATTTACCTTCTCAAAATATCAAGCGATAACCTAACCAAGAGCTTCTACATGAAGCTCTTGCTGTATTTACGCCTCAACGTATCGATTCCCCCTCTTCCAGCCTAAATTAATCAAGAAAATCAGCAACCCATTTAAAGCCATCTATTATTAATGACTGATAGTGGTAGCAACAGAGTATGAGTAAACAACTCCGTCACTGAAGCTTAATCAAATTTCACTATATTGAAGCTGATGCTGAATATTGCTGTAAACCAACTCAAACACTTGGTCATTGCCTCACAAGCGTTTGACAAAAAATTGCTGTTAAGGGAGCTCGTGTCTCGAGCGCGATTTTGCTCACTCAGACAAAATCCGCCAATAGACAGGTAAATAAGGAATAAAGACGCACTCGTTAACAAACAAGTGTCTTTAACATAATAGGAAACCAATCAATGAATATGTCACAAAAAATGGCGGCGGAGTTTCTTGGCACCTTGTGGTTAGTCCTTGGAGGCTGTGGCAGTGCGGTACTTGCCGCTGCATTTCCCGAGGTGGGCATAGGCTTACTCGGTGTCGCACTTGCGTTTGGCTTAACGGTTCTGACTATGGCCTTTGCGATTGGCCATATTTCAGGTTGTCACCTTAACCCAGCGGTGTCATTCGGCCTTTGGGCTGGCGGACGTTTTCCAGCGGCAGAATTATTGCCCTATATCATAGCCCAAGTCGCGGGCGGGATTGCAGGGGCGGGTATCTTGTATCTTATTGCTTCTGGCCAGGAAGGATTTTCACTCGTTGGCGGATTTGCCTCTAACGGTTTTGGTGAGCACTCCCCTGGCGGTTACAGCATGCTGTCGGTCATGATTTGTGAAGTTGTTATGACACTGTTTTTCTTAATCATTATTTTAGGTGCCACCGATGAACGCGCGCCCAAAGGGTTTGCCCCGATTGCGATAGGTCTAGGCTTAACCTTGATCCACCTAATCAGTATTCCAGTGTCCAATACTTCGGTGAATCCTGCACGCAGTACAGGTCCTGCGTTGTTTGTCGGTGACTGGGCGGTATCGCAGCTCTGGTTATTCTGGGTAGCACCGATTGTCGGCGCGATTTTGGCAGGCTTTATCTATCGCTACTTCCGCGCGGCAGAATAAACATCGAAGATCTAACACAACAGCGCCCTCTTGGCGCTGTTGTTCTTTTTCTAATCCCGCTCTAATGTTACCATTTAGCCAACTGGTGAATTTTGCTGTGCCCTAGGTTTTTAGATTAGAGACACAACAGGCTTCGCCCTATTCAAGCAAAAGAGATATTTTTCATGAGCAAGACTGTTAAAACCCTCGCTGAGACAGCAGCAATGACACCAGAAGCCCGTTACGATTACCTCGTTGAGCAAGTCAAAGAACATAAAGTTCTTTGGACATTACAAGACCAAGACGGTTGCGTAATGCTGACTACTGAAGAAGAAGATTGCATTCCAATGTGGCCAACCGAAGAAGCGGCTGAATCTTGGGCTGTGGATGAGTGGAGCGATTGCCAAACATTAGCGATCCCATTCGATGAATTTCACGAAAGATGGGTGCCTGGCATGGAAGATGACGACCTGTTCGTTGCCGTGTTCCCAGTATTAGATGATTTAGGTGTGGTTATTCCACCTTATGAGTTAGATCAACGATTAGCGCCTAAGCAAAGCCATTAATCTCAATCGCTAAGCGAGAATGTCTATGAGCGAGCAAGAATCGGCTATACCGACACCTAAGGCTGACGCGGCCGTGAGTTCACGTTTACCCAAACGACTGATTGCCCTGCTGCTAGTGTATGTTGTTGCGTCCGTGAGTGGCTTAGTCGCTAAACAAGGCGTGTTATTTTGTCTACTGACACTTTTAATGGTGATTGCCATTATTGGTCGACAAAAGGCGGCGCTTATCATGCTGCGTGGCTACACAGTCGTGCAGCTTGGCTTGATTAGCATGCTGCCAGTGATCATGTACGATCCCGGCAATTTAGTGGTAGGCCCGACGACGGTGCATTTAGGTGAATGGCAGGGCAAACTGCCTGACTATGTGATTTTTATCGCGTTAATCATCTTGTCATTACTGCAAGTCTGGGTCGCTTTTGATAAAAAGGTAAAGGCGTGGTTTAAACCTAAGCTTAACCTGAACATCATGAGTTAAGTTCATAGCATACTGAATTTTGCCCAACAAAAAGCCGTCATTGCGACGGCTTTTTTGATCTCACTTCACACCTTAAAGGCGCTAAGTGAGCAGTCTTTATAGAGAAACTCTTTACACAGAGACAATCTTTATACAGAGAAACTGGCACCACAGCCACAGGTCGTGGTTGCGTTAGGGTTTTTCACGAAGAAGCGAGAACCTTCGAGTCCTGAAGTGTAATCCACTTCACCACCGACTAAATATTGTAGGCTCATAGGATCAACAACCAAGAGAACGCCTTGTTTTTCTATCGTAAAATCGCCGTCATTGACCTTTTCATCAAAGGTAAAGCCATACTGAAATCCAGAACAACCACCACCAGTCACATAGACTCGTAGCTTAAGTGCAGGATTCTGCTCTTCTTCCAGCAAACCTTTCACCTTAGCGGCTGCCGCATCGGTAAATTGGATTGGCATTGCTGTATCAGCTTGATCAGTCATTACTACCTCTTACATCAGTTTTCTGGGGCAAATTATCCTTTACCTGACTGTTTTGTTCAAGTATTACCCGTGGTTCTTTTTCACCCTGTAATAACTCAGGGGCACTATAGACATGTTCTGTCTGCGAATTCTTGGTCCAGCGGCTCGAAGGCACCAGCACTTTGACTTTCACTTGCTGTAAACTAAAGCCTGCAGGAACAGTGACCTTGGTATCTATGACCTGAAAATAGCGAAAATCAAATTCCAACTTAGAGCCCGTGAGTTTGTTCACACTCAAGCTAATGGATTTCCCCTCCTGCACGCCAATTAATGTCAATTCGACTCGACCTTGAATCGCTTGCTTGCGCTTTTGCAACTGAGTCAATACCAGTTTGAGATTGTACTCATCGGCTAAAACACCCGGCGTCATTTCAAGTCCGTGGATGGCGACACCTTCGGCATTATCATCCGGTGTCATAATGCTACGGTAAAACGCCAGCTCATGTTCCAATTCTTTTTGCTTTTTCATCTGCTGGCCAAACATATCTTGCATTTGGGCGTTAGCCTCACGCTCGACGGACAGCTCTAGATTTCGGGTCGCTAGCAATTGGGTCTGTGTTTCTAATTCAGCACTCAAGCGTTGGGCTTTGCTGCTGATGTGTTTAACCACGGGCTCATCGCTGCTTAGTAGCAGAAAACTTATCCAAGCCCCAAAAAGAATAGAAACTAACACTAAAAGCGATAAATACACTGAAGATGGACGATACTTGAGATCCATCACTTGCAGCCGATCTAGCCAACGATGATAATTTGGCATTAGGTAACAGCCCCTTATATAAAATACAATCAACTCAAGAACGAGTTCGATACAATACAACTCAGGCCAATGCAGTGCAATTAACGATAAATAAAGTCGCTATTCAACATGCCATAGTCACAGCCAAAAAGTATTTAACCAATGAGCTACGTGACCATTTATCCCAAGCGAGGATCAGTGCACAACTGTGCATACTGGCACTGCTGTTTGCCATTTTCGCATCCTGCGTGATCTTACTGTTTCGACTCTTGCTCGTTTGGGCCAATCATTACACCCAAATACAGGCGCTGGATTTTACGGGGAACATCGCCGACTGGCGAGCCCTGTTACCACTTTTAGGCGCAATATTAATTTGGATTGTGGCTAAGCTAGGCTCCAAACGTTATAAGCGTATGGGAATAGCCTATGTGTTACATAGAGTTAAACTGCACTATGGTAAAATTCCGCTGCAATCTGCCGTAGGGCAATTTTTTCAAGCACTATTCGCCCTCGGCACCAATTTCTCCGTCGGCCGTGAAGGTCCAGCCATTCATCTGGGTGCTGTCAGTGCCAGTTTTCTCGCCGAAAAATTCAATCTTCCCGATAATAGTGTGCGTATTATGTGCGCCAGTGGCATTGCAGCAGGGATTGCCGCGACATTTAACGCGCCCTTGGCGGCAGTGATTTTTGTCCTCGAAGTAATTGTCCGTGAATATAAAGTCCATTACTTCTTCCCGATTATGCTCTCCGCGATTTGTGGCGCGGTTTCAAGCCAATTAGTGTTTGGTAATGTGCACGAATTTGACCGTATTCAAGTGATCCACATTCCCTTAGATCACTACCCTATTCTCGCCATCGGCGGCGTGGTACTAGGCTGCGCTGCGGCGTTGTTTAATTACTCACTCTTAAAAGTTACTGCGACGGGGCAAAAATGGCCACTGATTTACCGACTATTATTGGCGGGCAGCGTCACCACGCTAATCGGTCTCGTGTTGCCGCAAGCCCTTGGCACGGGCGATCTCGCCATTAGCGAAGCCATTAGTCAACATCCAAGCCTGTTGCTGTTAATCGCCCTATTACTTGCCAAAATCATTGCCACTATTGCAGCGATTGGCTTAGGTATTCCAGGTGGTTTGATTGGTCCACTCTATGGCATCGGCGCGCTGCTCGGCGCGATTTTGGCGCTGATCAGTGCCATCTTATTCCCGTCGATCGCTCCATATGTAGGGCTTTACACTGTGATCGGCATGACGGCCATGATGGGCGTGTGCTTAAGCGCGCCGCTGGCGGCGTTAGTCGCCCTGCTAGAAATGACCAATGATGCCAGTATCATCCTTCCGGCGATGTTTGTGACTATTCCCGCATTTTTGATTGCCTATCAAGGCTTTAAGACTAACTCTATTTTCTTTAAACAATTAGAAATCATGGGGCTAGGCTATAAAGTTGCGCCAGTAAATTTAGCGCTGCAGAAAAAAGGCGTGCGAGCCTTGATGGATAAACGCTTTGTTATCGTCAATAACAACGATGAATTGTTACTCGAAGTGCTTAAACGGGCCGAAGGTCGACCTGTGCTGGTTCGCAATGCCGATGGCGTTATCGAAATGCTCAGCCTTGAAATGCAATCCTACGATGACAGTACCACACTATCGCGCCATCCCATGCAAGGCTTAAGCGACAGCACTACGCTCAATGAAGCCTATTTACTCTTGTCACCCAAGCGCAGCGGTGAGGTGTTTATCTATCAAGATACGCCCGATAACGTGGTCGGAGTGATCAGTTGGTCGAACCTGCAACAGGAAATTCGCTTAGGCCAAGCCTAGTGCCAATTAATATCATCAATTTAAAATCTGATAGTGATGCAAAACCTAATATCGATGCCAAACCTTGATGCCAAACCTAAGGCGGCAGATTAAAAGCTTTGGGCTTCATCGCAAAAATCTAACACAGTGGCAATGTGGCTATTTCGTTGCCCCAGTGCTTCTGCTACAATCGCGCCTCAGCCACCCTACATAACATCAGGGCAGATAAGCGCGATACCGCAGCTTAAAATGCCCCCCTAGCAAATTGGAAAACAGGCTGATGAATCAGTTCGAAGGATCCCATATCCTCTCCGTAAACCAGTTAGATCTTGACTCAATCCAAACTATTTTTAATGTCGCTAGCCGCATGATGCCCTATGCACTTCGAGAGAAGCGCAATAATGTGCTCGATGGCGCCATTTTAGGTAACCTGTTTTTCGAACCCAGTACCCGTACCCGCGTAAGTTTTGGCTGTGCCTTTAACTTACTTGGCGGCCATGTGCGTGAAACCACAGGTATGGCTTCATCGTCTTTATCTAAGGGTGAGTCCCTGTACGATACGGCGCGCGTGTTATCCACTTATTCCGATGTGATTGCCATGCGCCATCCAGACTCTTATTCAGTGAAAGAGTTTGCCGAAGGCAGTCGCGTCCCAGTGATCAACGGTGGCGATGGTTCGAACGAACATCCGACCCAAGCTCTACTCGATTTATACACTATCCAAAAAGAACTCAAATGTGCCGGCCGCGGTATCGATGGCATGCACATAGCAATGGTCGGCGACTTAAAATTTGGCCGTACCGTGCATTCACTATCACGCTTACTCTGCATGTATAAGAACATCAGTTTCACACTGATTTCACCTGCTGAATTAGCGATGCCTGATTATGTGATCTCCGACATTGAAAATGCTGGCCATAGCATCAAAATAACCGACCAGCTTGAAGGCCATTTAGATAAAGCAGATATTCTGTATCTCACTCGCATTCAAGAAGAACGCTTCCCTTCACAGGAAGAAGCGAATAAGTATCGCGGCAAGTTCCGCTTAAATCGCAGTATTTACACTCAGCATTGCAAATCTAACACTGTCATTATGCATCCGCTTCCAAGGGATTCACGCGCGCAAGCCAATGAGTTAGATAATGATTTGAACAGCCACCCTAATCTCGCCATCTTCAGACAGGCGGATAATGGGCTGTTAATTCGCATGGCTTTGTTTGCATTGACACTCGGCGTTGATCATCAACTCGAAAAATATGAGTGTCCGGTTAATTGGTATTCACGTAAAGCCGATCGCTAGTTGGCTACAGACTTTAAGGACTAAACATGACCCGTTCCGAAGCGCTATTTGAACAGGCTAAAAAAACCATCCCCGGCGGCGTTAACTCTCCGGTTCGTGCATTTAATGGTGTAGGCGGTTCACCCCTGTTTATTGAAAAAGCAAACGGCGCTTATATTTACGATGCCGATGGCAAAGCTTATATCGACTATGTCGGTTCTTGGGGCCCGATGATCCTCGGCCACAATCACCCTAAAATCCGTGCAGCGGTATTAGCGGCAGTGGAAAATGGCTTGTCTTTTGGCGCACCAACAGAACTTGAAGTGCAAATGGCCGAGAAAGTCATCTCTATGGTGCCTTCTATCGAGCAAGTTCGTATGGTGAGTTCAGGTACTGAAGCTACGATGAGCGCCATTCGTTTAGCACGCGGTTTTACTAATCGTGACAAGATCTTAAAATTCGAAGGTTGTTACCACGGCCATGCGGACTGCCTGTTAGTTAAAGCAGGTTCTGGTGCTCTAACTTTAGGCCAACCTAGCTCACCCGGTATTCCAGAAGATTTCGCCAAGCACACCTTAACGGCTGTGTATAACGACTTAGATTCTGTCAGAACCCTGTTCGAGCAGTATCCAACTGACATTTCTTGCATCATCATCGAGCCCGTTGCTGGCAACATGAACTGCATTCCACCTATCCCAGGTTTCCTTCAAGGTCTGCGTGATATTTGTGACGAGTTCGGTGCCTTAATGATCATCGACGAAGTGATGACAGGGTTCCGCGTATCACAAAGCGGCGCTCAAGGTTACTACGGCGTCACACCTGACTTGACCACACTCGGTAAAGTGATTGGTGGCGGTATGCCAGTGGGTGCCTTCGGTGGCCGTAAAGATGTGATGCAGTTTATCGCGCCTACGGGTCCGGTTTACCAAGCGGGAACGTTATCTGGTAACCCAATTGCGATGTCAGCAGGTTTGGCGCAAATGGAAGCCCTGTGTGAAGAAGGTCTGTACGAAGAGCTAAGCGCAAAAACCAAACGTATTGCAGAAGGTTTTAAAGCGGCAGCTGACAAGCACGGTATTCCAATGGCGATCAACTATGTTGGCGGCATGTTCGGTTTCTTCTTCACAGAACAACCGGAAATCACCCGTTTTGACCAAGTGACCCAATGTAATATCGAGCAGTTCCGTATTTTCTACCACGGTATGTTAGATGAAGGCGTGTACTTGGCACCTAGCGCTTATGAAGCCGGTTTCCTGTCTATGGCCCATGGCGAAGAAGAAATGCGCTTGACCTTAGAAGCGGCTGACCGCGTATTAGCGAGCATGAAAGCGGCAAGCTAAACCTAGATCTTAGGGTTGCTACACCTTAAAAATAACAAAGGGACGCAATAGCGTCCCTTTGTTTTTGTTAAATTTAATTAGCTTTACTTAGATTCTGTTAGCTTTATTTAGCGCTAGTAGCTATCGGACTTTTTAGAACCTAAAGCCGATTTAAATATTATCGCCGCCACAACCAGCTGTATGGTCAAATTGATATGCTCAATGGCGAGCTCAGGATCACTCATCACACCCAGCGCTATAAGCTGCTTGCCAGAATACGTTAACCAAACCAGTGAGCCCAAAAGCAAAAGGCTCCGAATAACAAATGTCATTTACATCTACTCCAAAAACACAACATCCCGTGTTAACACAACATCCTGTGCCCAGATAAGAAAACAGCCACAAGATAGCGCTCACTTTGTATCCAGTCAAGATTTTGGCAAAGACATTTTTGTGACACGCGAATCAATTAAGCCATTGTGGCCAATAACAGGGGAAAGTGTGGAAAAACGACTCCACTTTGGCCTCAGCATTCATGGATCTCTTCCTGAACAAAAATTAATTGAAGGATCGACAAACTGACTGCTTAGACTTTAATCGTAGATCTCACTTTTAACGCGGTAATCAAATCAAACAATATAGTCAATCACACTAACAAAAATCAAAGTACCGATATATAAAACCAGTTTATCGCTAAAATGCATGGGATCAACATCACAAAGCAGCGGTAAATTGAGTCACAGCTAACAGTTGCGTTCTTTAGCCCATTATGTTCTGATCCGCACGCGCTAACACGGCTAGCTTAATTCAGCCTTGATATGCTCAATCTTTAGGTTGACTCAAGTCGCCCTACGACATTAAAACAGCAGTTGGAATTGCAGTTATGTTAAATACCTTTCTCATCATACTGGCCGTGCTCGCATTGCTCAGTATTATTTTCGAAGAAGTGACCCACCTTAATAAAGCAAAAACCACCTTATTCTTTGGCTGTATCTCTTGGGTAGCGCTGTTTATGGCTGCTGGAGAACCGGCCAATGAGAAACTCGTTGCCCATCAACTCAATGAAAATTTGCTCGAAATTGCCACACTCTGGCTCTTTCTGATGTCGACCATGACCTTCGTCGCGTACTTGAACGCTAAAGGCATGATCCAAATCATGGTGCAAAAGCTGTTCCCGCAGAAAGTGTCGGTGCGCATGTTGATGATCCAAGTTGCCCTGTTCGCACTCGTGCTCTCGGCATTTTGTGATAACGTCACCGCGACGTTAGTGTCATTAGGCCTATTAACCACCTTTAAACTCGACAAGCAAATGCGCCGCAGAATGGCAGTGTTGATTATCTTCGCTGTGAACTCAGGCGGTGTCGCTTTGATCACCGGCGATGTGACAACGTTGATGATCTTCTTAGGCGGCCATGTGCATATGTCCGAACTGCTGATGTTGTTTATCCCATCGGCCGTAAGCGTGATTTTGTTGGCAACCCTGTTCTCACTCAAAGCCGAAGGCGTGGTGAGCACGACACCCATCAAACACACCTATCAAACCGTTGATGTCATGATTGCCCTCGTGTTCTTCTGCACGATTTTAATGACCATGTTACTGAACATATTGTTTGGTATCCCGCCAGTGCTGACCTTCCTAACGGGTCTGTCAATCATGTTCCTGATTGGCCACACCACGCGTAGCGATAAAGAAGAAATCAAAATCCTTGAGTATATTCGCCAAGTTGAATACGACACCCTGTTGTTCTTCTTAGGTATTTTGCTGCTCGTGGGTATGCTTAAAGAAATTGGCACCTTAGACATGCTGACCGAAGCTTATACTATGTTTAATCCAAACATCTCTAACTTCGTCACAGGTATCGGCTCAGCCTTGATTGATAACGTGCCATTAACAGCGGCATTGTTAAAAGCAAGCCCTGTGCTTAATACCCCAGAATGGCTTGGCTTGACCTATAGCGTTGGCGTGGGTGGTTCACTGCTGATTATCGGTTCTGCATCGGGTATTGTGGCCATGAGTAAAGTGAAAGAACTGACGTTTGTGAGTTACTTAAAATACGTTCCAGCACTTTTCCTTTGCTACAGCGTAGGTTACGCACTGACCCTATTCTTAGCTTACAGACTGTTTGATTAAGTTGAGATTCATTAAGATCAAAAAAGGCGCCTAGGCGCCTTTTTCATTTCTACTCTTTAGCTATGACTAGCACAGATAACCGCGAGCATTGCTTATCATAAAGCCTGTTTAAATTGCAGGTACTTTAAACTGGGTACCTTGAATATCTAACACTATGTCCCGTGGACGAATGGAGATAATCTTCAGCTTACCCGCAATCATATCCCCTTCCTGCAACTCTGCACCGTCCACATTCAGCCACCTTTGAGTCGGATCGCTGGAATAAACATGGGCGACAATATTAAATTCAGGCACTTGTAATTGCAGCCCAGCAGGTAGTTGACCGTATTTAGGGATATCATCCGCAGCCGTTTTAGGAATAGGATCTAATTTAGCTTCAGTGACATTTGTCTCCGCCGCATTGGTGTATTCCACATCCTTTAGCGCACTT
Source organism: Shewanella sp. SACH (assembly GCF_001887095.2). Lineage (NCBI taxonomy): Bacteria > Pseudomonadati > Pseudomonadota > Gammaproteobacteria > Alteromonadales > Shewanellaceae > Shewanella > Shewanella sp. SACH. Next base: position 136,137 of record NZ_MPDG02000001.1, on the reverse strand, counting down.
TGAAAGGAAGCCACTAACTTATCTTCATCGCGACTTTTGTTGGTTTCTAAACCGACATCTTCCGCCGCAGCACTGACTTGCTGACGCAGCGCCTCAAGACTCGCAAGACCCGACTCATTGGCATTAGCGCCCAACATCATAGGTTGCTGTGTTTGCGTGTCTGTAGACATAGAAGCAACTTCGCGACTTGCTGCGTCCACTTGGGCTGACGTCGACATATAGTCTCCATAACTGGAATCGCTATTATTCGGATCGCTGTTGTTAGGAACACTATTTTTAGGAACATTGTAACTTTGAACAGCATTGCTGTTCATATTCGCGCTAAAAGCCTGAGCCGAGTCTGCTACAGCCCCGCCCTGATATTGCGATGATGCAGTTAACTCGGGCAAAGTCTGTGCTCGAGGCAGCGCCACTTTTCCTGCGAGTCGAACACCTGTATTAGCACTGTCTTCAGATTGCGGCTGAGCAACCGATTCTAACGAGGCAGTCTGAAGCTCACTTTTAGCCACTGTCGAAGCTGGTAATGAAGATGCAGTTGATGGCAATACCTTTGCCACAGCCACATTGTTAGTTGAAGCATGCTCGGTTGAAATATGTCGAGCTTGGTCCCATAAACTTAATCCCCAAGCGACGCCAATTCCGGCGGCGACAGCGACGACAAGTAAGGACAACTTGCCTATCGGCACGCCTGATTTACGTGGCTGCGGGTAATTCGCCCTTGGCGTCATCACCGCATCGGGTAAAGGCGATTGTTGCTGTTGTTTATTACGGGTCACGGCATCGAGTAAAATGGACATCAGCTGCGCGCCCCATTATCGGTTAAACGTGGACCTTGCTGACTTAAATACAAATTTAATCTCACTAATGTCTGATTTCCGGCAATACCATCGGCTTTTAAGCCATGCTGACTTTGGAAGCTTTTAAGATCATTTTCCAGTTGCACATCGAATTGATTGACCCTGCGAGTATTGCGATTATTCACATGGGCTAAGGCATTCTCTAACCATTGCAGTTGACCTGGACTCGATTTTTGACTGATATCCATCATAGGCAAATTCGGTGCTTGCCATAGGATTTCGAAGGTGCCACTGAAATGTTGATTGAACCAAGCTCTATCTACCCAAAGTTGTTGTTCACCTAACTGCATCAGCAACTGCTCGCCATCTACCGCAATCACAGCACCATAAAAATCCTGTTGGTTATCATCAACCAAATACACCACGGCTGGATAATTAAGCCGAGTCAGTGACATCCAGTTACCCTGCTGCTGATAACAAGACAATCCTTGCTCAACCGCAGATTGGCAGGCGGTTAAACCTTTATACGGTACTTTGCCCCACACGCTAAACAAACCCGCAAAGGCAGTATCGATATCGCGACTCTGATTAATCGCATCATTAAGTAAGCGCTGATTGGGATCTGGAATTGACCCCTGACTGCTTTGCTGATCAACGGGTTGTACTAACTTGCCCATTCCTTCGGTCGCACTCAAAGCTTGAGTGTTTAATGCAGCAACATTTGCTGACGTTGACTCAAGGGCCATACTAGACGCTGACGCGGCATTGACAGGCTTGTCGGTAAATAGCCAATAGGAAACACCAAAAGCGACAAATAACGCCGCAGCGGTCGCTGTCGGCCAAAGATACCTATTCTGAGTCGGCTCCTCTTCACCTAATACTTCAGCCGCAGCTTGCCGCACCATATGATGATCGATGGGCACCCGCGATTGCGCATAGCCCGCCATCAGCGAGCGTTCACATAAGAGGTTAATTAATCGAGGGATGCCGCCACTGTACTTTTGCAACACCTTAACGGCTTTGCGGGTAAACAAAGGTTCAAATCGTCCCGCGACTTGCAAGCGATGCAACACATAAAGAGCGATTTCATCTTCATTTAGCGGTAATAAATGGTAGCGAGCGGTGATCCGCTGGGCTAACTGACGCAGCTCTTGGCGCTTCAATAACAGCTGTAATTCTGGCTGACCGATTAAAATGACCTGCAGTAACTTCTTAGTGTCCGTCTCAAGATTAGTCAGAAGGCGCAGTTGCTCCAGCACTTCAGGGCGTAAATGCTGCGCTTCATCGATGATGAGCACGGTATTACGACCTTTGCTGTGATTGTCCAATAAAAAACGACTCAAGTGGTCTGTCAACTGCTTGAGTGTAGGATTGTCCCCGTAGGAAATCTTAAGTTCATCGCAAAGCATGGCGAGTAACTCGAGCTCAGTTAGCGACGGATTAAGGATAAATGCGGTGTCGGTATTATCGGGCAATTGCCCAAGTAAACAGCGAGATACCGTCGTTTTACCCGTGCCAACTTCCCCTGTTAGCAACACAAAGCCGCCCGTTTCCCCTAACCCGTAGGTTAAATGGGCCAACGCCTCTCTGTGCCTATCACTCAAAAACAAATAATGGGGATTGGGTGCAATCGAAAAAGGGTTATCGCTGAGTCCGTAAAAGGCCTTGTACATACCACCAATCATCCTAATTTAAAAATAACGCCCCACGTTAAAGCGTCCCAATGTTATTGTCAAAATATCCGCAACATCAATGTGACACATAAGTGCGCAAATATCTCGCGACGACTTTATCTATCACCTTAATGGGCATGATAAGCTATGTTTATGACACATTAGCCGAATCTTGCCTGTGAAAATATATCTCGTCGGCGGTGCTGTGCGTGACAGCCTGCTCAATCTCCCTATCAAGGACAAAGATTACCTCGTTGTTGGTGCGACTCCAGAACAAATGTTGCAACTGGGATACCGCCAGGTCGGTAAAGATTTCCCGGTATTTCTGCATCCTAAAAACCAACAAGAATATGCGTTAGCCCGAACAGAGCGAAAAATTGGACTGGGTTATGGTGGTTTTAGCTGCCATGCCAGTCCCGATGTGACTTTAGAGCAAGACTTGTTACGTCGAGATCTGACCATCAATGCTATCGCCCAAGATGAAAAGGGCAACTTATACGATCCTTTTAATGGCATTGAGGATATTAACGCGCGCCTATTGCGCCATGTGTCGGATGCTTTCGTTGAAGATCCGCTTCGCGTATTGCGTGTCGCCCGCTTTGCCGCAAGGTTTCATGTCTTAGGATTTCACATTGCCGCAGAAACTCTGGCACTGATGCGCCAAATTAGCGCAAGCGATGAGCTTAACGCGTTAACAGCGGAGCGAGTTTGGCAAGAAGTCGATAAAAGCTTAGGCGGACCTCACCCAGAGGTCTTTTTCGAGGTACTGCACCAATGCGGCGCCCTTGAAGTACTCTTTCCCGAGATCTTTGCCTTATTTGGCGTTCCTCAACCAGAAAAATGGCATCCTGAAATTGATACCGGTGTGCATACTTTAATGGTGCTCGCCCAAGCCGCACTTCTCACTGAGGATAAAAGCGTTCGTTTTGCCGCTCTCGTACATGATTTAGGCAAAGCCCTCAGTCCAAAAGAGCATTTACCTAAACATCACGGTCACGGCCAAAAGGGCTTGCCGCTGATAAAAGCGCTCTGCACCCGTTTACGAGTGCCGAACGAAACCCGCGATCTTGCGTTACTGGTCAGTGACCAACATCAGAACGTTCATCAGGCCTTCGAGCTTAGAGCCGAAACGATCGTAAAAATATTCGATAAAGCTGACTTTTGGCGTAAGCCAGAGCGCTTGACGCAACTTATATTAGCCTGCACCGCCGATATGCGTGGTCGAACAGGATTTGAAAACAACCTCTACCCTCAGGGTGAATATTTAACTCAATGCTTCCTTGCCGCCAATAATGTCGATATTGCCGCCATTATTGCCGCAGGTTTCCAAGGCGCAGAGATAAAGCAGGCGTTAAATTTACGTCGTATTGAAGCGGTCAGTCAGTTTAAACAAAAAATGCAAACTAAACTGCCGACGGATGAACGGTAATTTGTAAAGGATTTGTAAGTGGCGCATCACTTTATAGTGAAAAATGCCCTCCTTTACGATTAGAAATGTCGATATAACTTATAAAAAAAGCTTTTAAAAAAAATTTATATGCCTATAGTGGTTAAACACATTAATATTCGTAGCAAATTAAAATAGCTATGTCATAATTAGGCAGTTTCGCTTACAAAGTAACGAAACATTCAAATCCAACCTATTTTAAGGGATTTTTTACAATGAACAAAAAAGTACTGATGATTGCTGGTTTAGCAATGACTGCCCTACTAGGTGGTTGCGCGAACACTACTGCTCTGGAAGAAAGCGTTGCAACTCTGGGCAACAAAGTTGATCAATTGTCAGCTGATGTTGGTTCTCTGAAATCAGAGCAAAGCAAACTGTCTGCAGACGTTAAAGATGCAAAAGCAGCATCTATGGACGCACAAGCAGAAGCTAAACGCGCAAACGACCGTTTAGACAACGTTGCTTCTCGTTACAAGAAGTAATGAAAGGTAATTTAGCTTACTATTTAGTAAGTTAAGACAAAAGGCTTAAGAAAGATGAAAGCGTTAAGCACATCAATCTAAGCCTTTTTTTATGCCTGTCATTCAAGGTATTGATACTCAAGATTGCCAATCCCGTAATACAAAAACGCAAAATTGACTTTAAATTTCCAAACGCATCTTTAAAGGCTATCCCCAATCCCCTTAAAAAGTTAACTTTTGTATGCGCCTGTATAAACGGATCCCATTCGTCTTTTAATTAAAACCTTCGTTATTAATCTAAGCTTCTCATTTAAACTTTTCAGTATTCTTAAAAGTCAGTCTCGTTTATCTTAAAAATGGTTTTTATAAAAAAATAATATTTCTCTTTTAAAGAAAAGCTATTGACAAAAATCGAGGCTACATGGGAAACAAAGGCAATAAGAAGGTTGTATTTGTCACAGAACAAATAGGCCAAAGTTAAAAATAATAACAGCTTCGGCCCATCCAACATAAAAACAACATAAAAACGTCAAACAGAATCATAGACTTGAGTAATATAGCCTTTTAAAGCATCTAAAAACCATCGAACTAAGTCTATGAATTGGCTTAAAATTAACCGCATCAACTGCAGATTTTAACCTATAGCGATTCAACCACGCGTTTATGTGCTGAGACTAATACATAGTCAATTTCCAACGACTCAAAATGATTAGCTTGAATATCGTGCTTCATCTTGTCAGTTGCACGCCACGCATAAGGCGCCATATCCAATAGCGTTAATGCCTGCTCACCGGTAACAGATAAGGTGAAGCTCAGTGCCTGAGTGTCTTTTACCGATAATGCAGAGGGCAAATTCACTTTGAAAGGTTTTTCAGCCAAGTCAGAATAAATATATTCCCTGAGCTGCCATAGGTGTCGTGGCCCAGGCATAACCAGTAACATGGTCCCATCGTCTTTCAATATCCTAACAGACTCTTTTCCCTTTAACGGCCGATCAATAACAGTAATAAAATCCACACAATTATCGATAAAGGGTAATTTTTTAGAAGAGCTTAAACACAAGATCCCAGGAGTCTGCGCCTTCGCGGCAGCAAAAATGGTATTTTCTGCGTCCGCTACGCCCACGTACTGGACGTTTAGCGAATTTTCGACCTCAGCCAGCTTGGAAGCTAAAGCACGCAAGAAGAAGCCCTCAGCGCATTCATAATCCAATAAACAAGCATCAGGCGTAATAGATCCAGTAATTATCTCAGCCAGTTTATCGATCAAAGGCGAAAATATGCCTGATTCGAGTAGAAAACGCTTAGCTCTAACTTGCTCGCGCGAATCACCAGTCGGCTTTTGGCGTTGTGGTTTAGTAAAAACCCAATAGCCTTGCTCATTCCGATCGAAGTGATGCTTATTGACACAATAAAAACCTTGGGAGGCTTTGTGTTGTTTTAACGCAAGTCCGCAGGTTGGACATTGATATTCGAGACCCATATAAAGCTCCAAAAATAAGTTAAGCTTCAGAAAATGAGGAAGCTCCAAAAACAAAAATCGGGTACATGACCCGATTCTATTATTTATTATCTCACTATGATGACCAAACTCGCGTGGCTAGAAGAAGATAAATCCACACAAGACTGCACCGAGTGCTAAACGATAGATCACAAACGGGGTCATTCCCATGCGGCTGATGATTTTTAAGAAGTAATGAATACAGGCATAAGCTGCAACAAACGAAATCAGAGTTCCTAGGATTAACGCTTGATAATCAATCGGAAGCTCACTTTTCGCCAGATCTTTACCCACTAAAATCGCCGCACCTAAACTCACAGGAACTGACATTAAGAATGAAAAGCGAGCCGCTGCATCACGACTTAAGCCTAACATTAGCGCCGCTGTCATAGTGGCACCAGAGCGCGAAGTCCCTGGGATCAAGGCCAATGCCTGCGCGAAACCAATTAACAAGGCTTTACGCCAGCCCGTCTGATATACCGTTAAATCGCGGCGCGACATCTTATCGGCCCACCACAACAACAAACCAAATACAACGGTAGTGACCGCGATGACCTCAGCATTACGTAGGTGAGTCGCGATAAAATCCTTTGCCAGAAAACCAAAAAACACCGCTGGCAAGGTCGCCAGAATAATCCACCACGCCAGCTTGCTGTCTTCGGATTGTTGACCTCTGAAAATGCTCGCAATCCAAGCATTAAACATAGTCCATAACTCGTGTCTGAAATAAATTACCACAGCAAATAACGAACCGGTATTCACCGCCACATCGAAGGATAAACCTTGATCTTCCCAGCCTAAAAGCTGTGCGGGTAAAATTAAGTGCGCAGAACTAGAAATAGGTAAAAACTCGGTTAGCCCTTGAATAAGCGCTAAAATAATGACCTGAAACGTATCCATGACAATCCTATCAATAAATTAAAACGTCAGCCCTGGGGGCCATTCAAACGTCACAGGCCAAAGTCGCTGTGAATCTTTGTCATACTCTTGCCACAAACGTGCATAGCTTTTGTCTACCACGGGATGAATCAATTCCGGCGCTAACTCGGCTAATGGCCATAACACAAAGGCATTATTGACTATCTCAGCACGGGGCAGCACAACAGGTGTTTGGCATACTACATGGTCATAAAGCAGCAGATCTAAATCTAAGGTTCTTGGGCTAAATTTCTTCGCCCCGGCAAGCCGGCCGTGATTCTGCTCGATTTGCTTAAACTGTGCAACTACCGCCGCTATATTAAGATCAGTTTCAGCACTAGCAACCATATTCAAAAAGTTAGTGCCACTGAAACCTACTGCTTCACTTTCATACATAGAAGAGAGGCGCAGCGGCCCGAAAAACGCTCGCAGCGATGTTAATCCTGCTTGCAGATGCTGTTCAGGCTCAATATTGCTACCCAGACTGATATAAATACGTGCCATGCTAATGTCCGATTTATCTGAAGATAAACACTATTTCTCAATCAACAGCGCAGTTGATCAAGTACTCATCTAACGTGAACGTTCAATCTCGACGCCAACCGAAGCTGCAGTTGCTACCGCGCCTGGCTTCATCACGACAACTTTCACCCAAGTCACGTTAAATTCTTGAAGTAGGCAATCGGCCACTCGCTCGGCAACCGTTTCGATTAACTCGATTGGATGCTCAGTAACAAGTTGGGTTAATCGATTGGAAACTGTCTCATAGCACAGCGCATATTGATAATCATCCGTCGCTGCGGCAGGTTTGTTATCCCACGCCATGTCTAAGTCTAATAACAGGCTCTGATGGATTGTCTTTTCCCACTCATAGACACCAATCACAGTATCAATGCGCAATTGCCGTATAAGTACCTTATCCATGCTTTCTCCAACTAACTGACTACTATGAGGTCTGATAAGCTAAAAGCGATCCTAGCTGTATAATCCGCAATCTTCTGACAGATAACTAATTTACTTTCTACTCGAGCCAATCCACAGTAGGATAACGCCCTAAAAGGATTTGCTCATTCAGAAAATATCTCAGCCCCAACTAGGCGAGTTATCGCACAAACCTATAGCGGGATTGACAACTGAGTCAGCTTTTTAAATTGTTGCGCGATAATACCTTAAGACGCGTAAGGAAACCAATGTGAGTCCATTAACACAGACACTTTTGATGATTTTGGCCGCCTATTTGGCTGGTTCAATCTCAAGTGCCGTGCTGGTTTGTAGGATGAGAGGTCTACCCGATCCAAGATTGCAAGGTTCAGGCAATCCAGGAGCCACCAATGTACTGCGAATTGGCGGCGCGAGTTCGGCTGCCATGGTATTGTTTTTCGACATGCTCAAAGGTGCAGTGCCTTCTTATTTAGCTTATCTCATGGGCATAGATGCAGTGTCACTCGGGCTCATCGCCATCGCCGCCTGTCTTGGGCATATTTATCCAGTATTTTTTGGATTTAAAGGTGGCAAAGGCGTTGCTACCGCCTTTGGTGCTATGGCTCCTATTGGTGATGATTTAGCGATTTGCTTAATGGCATCTTGGGTCGTCCTATTGTTAATTAGCCGCTACTCGTCCCTTGCAGCAATCCTTACCGCTTTACTAGCGCCCCTTTATACTTGGTGGCTAGACGACAGATTCACCATTCCCGTTGCCATGTTGTCGACACTTATCATCATTCGCCATAAAGACAATATTCAGCGCTTACTCAAGGGTGAAGAATCTAAAGTGTCACGCAAGAAGCGTCCAAAAAAATCTTGAGATCACATTACGCCCAATAAAATTACCCCAATAAAAAACTGCGCTAAAAGCGCAGTTTTTTATTTCAGCATTAATACATCGGCATCAAAGGCGTGTTATGCCACTGGTGGCAAGGTATCTAACGGCCAGCGAGGTTGACCTTTTACCGCTAAATCTTCGTGTTGTCCCGCCTTTAAACGCTGTAATCCCGCAAAAGCAATCATGGCGCCGTTATCGGTACAAAACTCGCCGCGGGGATAAAATACTTGTCCACCAAGCGAGCTCATCATTTCGGCTAAGGTTTCTCTTAAGCGCGTATTCGCACTCACACCACCGGCGATCACTAAGCGGTTATAGCCTGTTTGCTTCAGCGCACGGCGACATTTAATCGCTAATGTATCAACGACAGCTTCTTCAAAGGCGCGGGCAATATTGGCACGAGTTTGTTCATCGTCAGGTTCAGCGGCAATGGTATTGGCGGTAAAGGTTTTTAAGCCCGAAAAGCTAAAATCGAGTCCGGGTCTGTCGGTCATAGGACGCGGGAACTTATAGCCTGCGGGTAAGCCTTTAGCGGCCAGTTTCGCTAAGCGCGGACCGCCGGGATAATCCAGCCCCATCAACTTGGCAGTTTTATCGAATGCTTCACCCGCGGCATCGTCAACCGACTCACCTAACACTTCATAGCGGCCAATCCCATCGACTTTAACCAACATAGAATGGCCACCAGAGACTAATAAGGCCACAAAGGGGAACTCAGGCGCGTCATCTTCGAGCATAGGCGCCAGCAAGTGCCCTTCCATATGGTGCACACCGATTGCAGGCTTGTCCCAAGCAAAAGCCAGTGAACGCCCCACACAGGCGCCGACAAGCAAAGCACCAATTAAACCTGGGCCCTTGGTATAGGCAATCCCGTCGAGATCAGCCATTTCAGTATTCGCATCTTTCAGCGCTTGACGAATAAGCGGCACAATTTTGCGTACATGGTCACGCGACGCCAACTCAGGCACCACACCACCATAGTCAGCATGCAACTTAACCTGACTGTATAAAGTGTGCGATAATAAGCCCAGTTCATCGTCATAGACGGCGATACCTGTCTCGTCACAAGATGTTTCAATACCTAGAACCCGCATGGTGTCTCATCAATTGCTAACAAAAGGGCGCTAATTCTACCTGCAAGCGCTCGATTACTCCAGTCGCACAGGCCATATTGAGTCCACTATAGGACTGAGCTCAGTTTTAGGGCTTTACAAGCCTAGGTGTCTCGGTATAAAATTCCGCACCATTTTAAATAGACTTGGTTCGAGTAATTGAACCAGAACAACCTACACCTAAGGGGTGATGGCGTATGCCAATTATTAAAGTACGTGAAAACGAACCATTCGACGTAGCTCTGCGTCGTTTCAAGCGCTCTTGTGAAAAAGCTGGTATTTTAGCCGACGTGCGTGCTCGTGAATTCTACGAGAAGCCAACTACTGCACGTAAGCGCGCAAAAGCAGCTGCAGTTAAACGTTTAGCTAAGAAGCTTTCTCGCGAAAACGCACGTCGCGTACGTTTATATTAATCTCATATGAGCCTAATTGATCAGCTAAAAGACCACATGAAGCAAGCCATGATCGCCAAAGAGAAGGCGCGCTTGAGCACTATTCGTATGGCATTAGCCGCCATCAAACAGATTGAAGTGGATACCCGCGAATCTCTGACTGATGAACAGGTTATAGCGGTCTTAACCAAAATGGTGAAACAACGTCGTGACTCGATTGCTCAATTTGAAGCAGCGGGTCGTAACGAGTTGGCCGACGTGGAAGCAGCAGAGATTCAAGTTATTGAAGCTTTCCTGCCTACCCCTCTTACAGAGGCGGAAGTCGCGGCGCTCATCGATGCAACTATTGTAGAAGTAGGTGCATCCGCCATGGCGGATATGGGCAAAGTAATGGGAGCATTGAAATCTAAAGTGCAAGGACGTGCAGACATGGGCGCTATCGGCGCTATGATCCGTGCTAAATTGCAATAATTAGCGTTTCACTGTATGAACAAGCCGTGCCTATGCGCGGCTTGTTTGTTTAAATTCGCGCAAGGCGGGATTTTAAGCACTCAATGGCAATACCTCGTGATTTTATCAATGAGCTAATCGCTCGCACTGACATAGTCGAACTTATCGATCGTAAGGTGCCCTTGAAAAAGGCGGGTAAGAACTACTCGGCCTGTTGTCCTTTTCATAGCGAAAAATCACCTTCGTTTACCGTCAGCCGTGATAAACAGTTCTATCATTGCTTTGGCTGCGGTGCTCACGGCAACGCCATCGATTTTGTGATGGAGTATGACCGACTCGATTTTATTGATGCCATTGAAGATTTGGCGGGCCAGCTTGGATTAGAGGTTCCCAGAGAACAAGGCACAGGCAAGCGACATGATGACGGTTTAAGTCGTGACTTATACCAACTCATGGAAGAAGCGAGCCTTTACTTTCAAAACCAACTTAGACAACACCAAGATAAACAAAAAGTTATCGATTATCTTGCCTATCGCGGTTTATCCGATGATGTAGTCGAACATTTTGGTATTGGCTTTGCGCCAGACGGTTGGGACGGCTTATTGGGCCGCTATCGTCAGAATCAAGATGCGCAGGATAAGTTACTGACTGCGGGAATGTTAATTAGCAACGACAGTGGGAAACGTTACGACAGATTTCGTGACCGCCTCATGTTTCCTATCCGCGACAGACGCGGACGAGTCATTGGTTTTGGTGGCAGAGTTTTAGGTGATGGCACACCCAAATACTTGAATTCTCCAGAAACGCCCATATTTCATAAGGGCAATGAGCTTTATGGTCTCTATGAACTAAAGCAACGCTATCGCGATCCTGACAAAGTACTGATCGTTGAAGGCTATATGGATGTGGTGGCGTTGGCGCAATTTGGTGTCGATTATGCTGTCGCATCATTAGGCACCTCGACGACGGCGGAGCAATTTCAGCTTTTGCTGCGCAGCGCTAAAGAAGTGATTTGCTGTTACGACGGCGACAGAGCGGGTACTGAAGCGGCTTGGCGTGCCTTGGAAACGGCATTGCCATTATTAAAGCCAGGCGATCAAGTGCGATTTATGTTCCTGCCTCAGGCCGAAGATCCTGATTCTATGGTACGTAAGATTGGTAAAGATGCATTTGAAACCTTAATGGTTTCAGCCATTGCACTACCCGAGTTTCTGTTTGATACGTTAGCGACAAAATACGGTACAGATAAAGGCAACTTAGCGAAACAAGCTTTTATCTTAATTGAAAAAATTCAAGACACTGTGCTGCAAAATTTACTACTTGAGAACTTAGCTCACAAGTTAGGAATGAACAGCTCAGAAGATATGAAAAAGAAGCTAGGCTTTAGCGTGAAACAAGCTAAACCGATGGCAAATAAAGGATTAAAAGGACGCGGTACACCATTGCGACTCGCCATCGCACTGCTAGTACAACATCCTAAACTGGGTATGGGCTTACCCCCACAACCCGCACTCGCCCACTTGCAGATGCCAGGCATAGAATTGCTGCCACTGTTATTGAAGATGACTCGAGAGCAAACGTTAAACAGCGCACAACTACTTGAACAATTCAGAGAGCACCCTTACAGCGGCACTCTCCATAAATTGGCCCAATGGGACCATCAAGTGGCGGATGAAAACTTGCTCGAAAAGTTTAAACAAACCCTGGTTTGGTTGAACAATCAATATATTGAACAACGATATCAGGAATTGAGTCTAAAACAGACTCATACTAAAGAAGAGAAGATGCAGCTCTCGAAGCTGATCTCAGTCATGAAAGGGTTAAACTGAGGCAAAAATGTCCTCATTCACTGTCCCAGTGACTAGCACAGACATGTGCACACGGCTATAATTGACGATTTGCGCGGCACTTAGCTCATGCTAAGTGTCCGTCGTTGTAACAGTTTCCCAACTTGGATGATATCTATGGATCATACTCCGCAGTCGCAACTTAAGCTGTTGCTTGCCAAAGGTAAAGAGCAAGGTTACTTAACCTATGCAGAAGTGAACGATCACTTACCTGCAGACATGGTCGATTCTGACCAGATCGAAGATATTATCCAGATGATAAATGACATGGGTATTCGGGTGTTCGAAGAAGCCCCTGATGCCGATGACATGATGATGTCGGAAGACAACACAGACGAAGATGCCGCTGAAGAAGCCGCTGCCGCACTGGCAACAGTAGAAAGCGAACTTGGCCGCACAACCGATCCCGTACGCATGTACATGCGTGAAATGGGTACCGTTGAGCTTCTGACCCGCGAAGGCGAAATTGTTATCGCCAAACGCATCGAAGAAGGCATCAACACAGTTCAAAGTTCAGTCGCCGAATACCCACAAGCGATCGCTATGATCCTTGAGCAATTCGACCAATTTGAAGCCGACGAACTGCGCTTATCTGATATTATCTCTGGATTTGTTAACCCTGACGAAGACGTTGCACCGACCGCCACTCACATCGGCTCAGAATTATCTGAAGAAGAGCTGGAAGATGAAGATGACGAAGAAGATGACGACGACACTGAAGATGAAGAAGAAGGCAACAAAGGGCCTGATCCTGAAGAAGCACGCGAAAGATTCGGTCAACTGAGAACTGCCTACGAAAGTGCACTGAAAATTATCGAAGCTAAGGGCCGTGAACACCCTGAATCGGTAAAAGCACTATTCGAAATTGGTGAAATCTTCAAAGAATTCCGCTTAGTACCTAAACAGTTTGACCGTTTAGTGAAAAGCATGCGCACTATGATGGATCGCGTACGTGTTCAAGAACGTTTAGTGTTAAAACTGTGCGTTGAACAAGCCAAAATGCCGAAGAAAAACTTCGTCAAACTCTTCACTGGCAACGAAACCAACCTCGATTGGTTCAACACTGAGAAAGCCTCAACTAAACCTTATGCCGAAGGCCTAAGAATGGTTGAAGACGACGTGATCCGTTGTCGTACCAAGCTTGCAGCAGTTGAAGAAGAAACCGGCTTAGCGATTTCTGCCATTAAAGACATCAACCGTCGTATGTCAATCGGTGAAGCCAAAGCGCGCCGTGCGAAGAAAGAAATGGTTGAAGCCAACTTACGTCTGGTAATTTCTATCGCGAAGAAATACACCAACCGTGGTCTGCAATTCTTGGACTTAATCCAAGAAGGTAACATTGGCTTGATGAAGGCCGTGGATAAATTTGAATACCGCCGTGGCTATAAGTTCTCGACCTATGCAACTTGGTGGATCCGTCAGGCGATTACTCGTTCAATTGCCGACCAAGCGCGTACGATTCGTATTCCAGTACACATGATCGAAACGATCAACAAGCTGAACCGTATTTCTCGCCAAATGCTACAGGAAATGGGCCGTGAGCCTTCACCTGAAGAACTGGCTGAGCGTATGATGATGCCGGAAGATAAGATCCGTAAGGTACTGAAAATCGCTAAAGAACCTATCTCCATGGAAACCCCAATCGGTGACGATGAAGATTCGCATTTAGGTGATTTTATCGAGGATACAACCCTCGAACTACCACTGGACTCAGCGACCAGCGAAAGCTTGAAAAACGCCACTCACGAAGTGTTAGCAGGTCTAACCGCCCGTGAAGCGAAAGTATTGCGTATGCGTTTTGGTATCGATATGAACACTGACCACACTCTTGAAGAAGTGGGTAAGCAGTTCGACGTAACCCGTGAACGTATTCGTCAGATTGAAGCTAAGGCACTGCGCAAACTGCGTCACCCTTCACGCTCAGAAATCTTAAAATCATTCCTAGATGAATAGGCCGTTATAAGCCTAAAGTCAGCTAAGTAAGATTTGAAGCCCTGCCTATGCAGGGCTTTTTATTGCCTCTCCCGCGCCAATATCCGCATAAGCACGCTATGAAAGCATTAAATTTAGCCGACGATGGCATTTAAGTTGATTAACAGATAACCAATTGAATCAGTTGCGTGAATTTCCAGCCAAAACACGGGTGACAAGCGTAAGTAAGCTTAGTATACTTCCTCCCGCTTCAGGTAATGACGATTACCTTAAGTCGGCCCCTTAGCTCAGTTGGTTAGAGCACACGACTCATAATCGTTAGGTCCACGGTTCAAGTCCGTGAGGGGCCACCACCCGATTCAACAAAAAAGCCCATTGAAAAATGGGCTTTTTTGTATCTAAAATATTTGTCCTGCCAATCATCGCATAATCATCATACATTTACAGCTGGCTCGCTCGCTGACTATTTTATGGCTTCAGCCTGTTCTTTGGTATTTACCATTGCCATAAAAATAGGCCTTTTGATCAGTGCTTAACCAACAACACAATCAAAGAGCCTATTTAAAATCAATGCGCTAATTCAGTAAACCTCTGCGTACTAGGTTTTTAACTTACCTAACTGCTCATGCTGCTGCTTCACTAAGTTTGCTAAAACTACGCTGCTTTGCTGTGCTTCACCCGCAAGACGTGCAAGTTCAGAAGCAGAGTCAGAAATCCCTGTGATATTGCGATTAACCTCTTCAGTCACCGCACTCTGCTCTTCTGCGGCGGCGGCTATATGAGTCACTTGGCCCGAAATCTCCCCAATCTGACTCACCATTGAATTCAATGAGTTTAACGCTTGCTCAGTTTGAGATACGGCCATTTGTGCCCGCTCAGCGCCTTTATCTATGATGCCAGAAGCGCTTTGGACTTCTTTTTGCAGTGCGTCGATAAGGGTACTAATGTCGTTCGTCGAGCTTTGAGTCTTAGATGCCAGCGCCCGCACTTCGTCAGCCACCACAGCAAAGCCTCGTCCCTGCTCGCCCGCCCTTGCAGCTTCAATCGCAGCATTGAGTGCCAACAGGTTTGTCTGTGCGGCAATGGAGCTTATCACCTCAAGGATACGACTGATGTTCATACTGCTTTCAGCCACTTTACTCACCGCCAGCTTAGCCTCCATAGACTCCTGAGACATAGTCGCGACAAAACCCATTGCCTTAGTCAGGCTCTCTTCACTGTGACGAATGTTGCGCGACATGGCTTCAGTTTCTGCCGCCGTTTGCTCAGACGCCTTAGCAACTTCAAGTGCAGTAGCACTCATTTGGTTCACAGCCGTTACCACACTCTCAATTTCACCGTACTGGCGATTCACACTGTCACGGGTGAGCTGCGCAATTTTTGCCGAGGCTTGGCTTTCCTCCTGAGAGCGGCTCGCAAGCGTTTTCAGCTCGGCAATCAGATTTTTAAGTTTATAAATAAAAGAGTTGAAACCTTTTGCTAACGCAATCAATTCAGCATGAGAATCAACCTCAATCGATTGCGTTAAATCGCCATCGGCACTCGCAAGATGCTCTACACGGCCCTGGATCATCCTCAATGGTGAGATAATGCTACGGATCACTAAGCTAATGGTAATCACAGCGGCAATCGATACCACAATACCCACGATCAGCAGCAAACTGCCTAGGGAAGTCGCCATCTCATCCATATCATTATTTAGCTCAATCGAGCTCTTATACGCCTGTGCAGTCGGCACTTGGATAACTAAGGACCACTCGGCATTCGCTAGCGGGATCTTAATGGGGTAGGCAACAATAATTTCATCATCGTTAACCATGTAGCCGGAATTCTTGTGCAACGAGATAATTTGCGAGGCGAGAGTTGGATTTATCGACTCAGCTAATGGACGCGCCTTTTTACTGTAATGACTGGCCGCGACCACTAAACCGCGGGTGCTCAGCAAAGTGACTTTCGCTTGTCCATCGTAGAGGCTTTTGGATAACTTATCGATAAGGGTTTGAAACACTGGCAAGTTTACATCTACACCGACTATACCGATAAATTGCTTATGTTTAAGCACGGGCACAGTCAACGAGGTCATTAATGCTTTGTTTCCTGGAGTGATCTCGTATAAATAAGGCTCCATTAGGCAGGGCTTTAAGGTTTCTTTACCACATAAATACCATTCAGCATCACGGATCCCAAACTCATTTAAGCTAGTGAGGTACTTTTCTGCTGAATCTTCAACTTGGTTATGCTCCACAGTGCCATCGTCGTTACGGGTGTAATAGACCTCTAGAGCGCCAGATGTCGCCACACTGTGACTGACATTAACATTCAAAAACTCACTGTCGAGCCCATCATAACCATTAGGTTCGAACTGGGCATACATGGAAGAGACTTGCGCATTCTTCTTCAGCACTGCCGCCACTGCGAGTTCTAAGCGGTCGCGCTTTAAAGGTAATTCGTCAGCGGTACTTTCAAGCATACCCGCAAAAGAGAAAGGAATTCGGTAGGCTTCATTGATAAATCCGGCGACCATTTCACCATATTCACCGGCGCGGGCTTCGAGTTTATCCCGAGTTTCCGTTTGTAGGGTATTTTGAACTTGATCCGACAATTGTGCGTTTTGAGCCGACAGCGTCCACCATAAACTGATAGATAAAATAGCCACTATCGATAAAAATAATGCTGATGTAATCCACAACAACTTAGTACTGATGGACAAATGCTTCATCTAGTAAACTCCCAAGAGAACGACAATAGCGTAATTATTATGATCTAATTCATTTTTATACTTTCTACCCAGCATTAAAAATAGCACTTAGCGTAAGAATTACCAGCACTTAAGATAAAGATTTGCTAATGAAATGTAAAACTTTAGAATGACAAAATCAAAAAAAGGCCAAATTCAAATAAATGAATTCGGCCTTAAATATCAAACACTATTTCAAATTAAGGTTAAAGTTAGCGTCCCCACAACCAAGCGGCACCACGTACGCCCGATGAAGCGCCATAACAGTTTTTAACAACCGGAGTGTGACACTCACGGCCAACCACATATAGCGGTAAAACTTTTGGCAATTCAGTGTAAATGGCATCGATGTTGGACACTCCGCCGCCAAGGACGATTACATCAGGATCCATCATATTGATCACATGGGCCAATGAGCGGGCTAAACGGTCAATAAAGCGATCAAATGCTTGAGTCGCCAGCGGATCGCCCGCTTGCATCATTTGGGCGATTTCAATACCGCTGTCAGCAACGCCACCTGCTGCGCGAAAATCGCGTACAAAACCCGTCCCTGAGATAAACGTCTCGATGCAGTCTCTGTTACCACAAAAACACGTCGTGGTATTAAATTCATCGGCTTTCATCCAAGGTAAAGGATTATGCCCCCACTCACCGCCTATGCCATTACCACCATCATGCACTTGGCCTTTGATGGCGATACCTGCACCACATCCAGTACCAATAATGGCGCCAAAGACCACTGACTTGCCAGCAGCTGCGCCATCGACCGCTTCTGATACGGCAAAACAGTTCGCATCATTAGCGATTTTCACCTTACGGTTTAATCGAGCGCCCAGATCCACATCGAGGGGATGGCCATTGATCCACGTTGAATTGGCATTTTTAACTAGGCCAGTAAAAGGAGAAATCACCCCTGGAATACCTATGCCTATTGTGGCGGTTTGTTGCAGGCTCTCTTCGACTTCTGTCACGAGTGCGACTAATGCATCGACTGTAGCAACATATTCTCTTGGCGTTGGGATGCGTTTACGAAACACTTCTTTACCATCGTCATCCAATGCGACTAACTCGATTTTTGTGCCGCCAAGATCGATACCAATTCGTAACATCAACTTACTCCATCTCAATATATTTAACGCAAAGCGGCTCAGTGAAGCTCGGCTCTACTGCCTGATGCCATACACTGTAATTGAAAACTGCCTCAGGTCAAAAACAACATTAGCCCCTGTCAAAGTAAAGGCTGTTTATTACAGCAAACAATGAAGGCACAGTCGTCATTTAAACGACCCACTGCGCCTTGGGGTGTTACATTACGGACACTCGACTGACGCCATACTCGCCGTTTTTGGCTTTAAGGTGATATCGCTAAAACTGATATCCACAGCGCCCGATGATGACAATGTGAAAGGCGAGATAATTTTACCAAAATCGATCCCCTGCGCCTGATAGCAAGTGAGATCTATGTTTAGTTCACTCCAAGTATCAAGGCTTAATGCGCTTAATTGAGTACTGATATCCACATCGGCTCGACAATCGCCTTCGCAGGTCATGCCAACATTAACAGGCGCTGTAATCGATGAACCGACTTTGACCTGCATACTCAACACTGACTTGCTCGCCAGATAAGCCCGTAAGTCTTCAGGGAAGTTCCCCTGCAAACTCACAAAACCAAGCGCCTTACCGTTAAAGCTGACATGGCGTGCATCTTCTTGTACTTGTTTATCAAAGGTTTTAATCGTGACAACATCATTCGACTGCACGCTGCTGGCGATAGGTTCCATCGAAACCTTGTCACCTTCAACACTGCCAATCAGCATTTTCCAAGGCGCCTTAACGGCACGCTCGAATAACGGCTTCTGGCTGAGTTGCACTTGTTCACTGAAATTATCTTCAGACAAACTATTCGATAATATCGCAGGCGCAGTACTATTTGCCTTATCCGCATAGCTCAGGCCATAGCCATAGGGAAGTAATGGCGAATAATCACTGTCGTGAACATTCACTTGAGTTTGCTGCGGTGTCGACGGCCATGAGAAAGACAATTTACCAGTAAAATCATACTGAACATCGCCATTAGCTTGAGTGAATAACACTTCGCTAATCCCTGCGCCTTCGGTGCCAGGCAACCAAGCGGCGACAAAGGCGTCAGAGGCATTAAGCTCAGGATTGACCCACAAAGGTCTGCCGCTAATAAACACAGAGACCACAGGAACCCCTGCGGCTTTGAGCTTTTGTAATAAAGCTAAGTCACGCTTATTCCCCCTTTGATATTCAAGATTATCGATATCTCCATTGCCCTCGGCATAGGGCTCTTCACCAAATACGACAATCGCCACATCGGGTTTATTCGCCGTATCAAACTGACCGTCAACACTTAGCACTGCGCTACCACCGCTGGCAGAAACCGCCTTTGCTATACCGGCATATATCGATGTCGCTCCAGGGAAATCTGCATTTTGGTTATCTGTACCCTGCCAAGTAATAGACCAACCACCCGATTGCTTGCCAATATTATCGGCGGCATCACCCGCGACGAGTACCTTAGCTTTGGGCGATAGCGGCAGTAAATGCTGATTATTTTTCAATAATACCAATGATTCACGCACCGCTTGGCGCGCAACATCCCTGTGGCTAGCTTGGCCAATCAACTCGGTTTTACCCGATAAAGGACGCTTAGCTGGACTTGGCTTTTCAAATAATCCCGCCCGAATTTTTACGCGCAGGATACGACTCACTGCATCATCAATCCGCGCTTGGCTGATCAAACCCGACTTAACTTGCGCGATAGTGTTTTCATATAAGGGTTTCCATGCGGCCGTAGGCACCATAAATACGTCTAAGCCCGCATTAACGGCCAGAGGACAGGATTCGTTACTGCAACCTTCAACCTGCCCATGTCCATTCCAATCGCCAACGACAAAGCCATCAAAGCCCATGCGAGCCTTAAGTACATCGGTCAATAAATAAGGATTACCGTGATTTTTAGCGCCGTGCCAGCTATTGAATGAGGCCATTACCGTTTGTGCGCCTGCAGTTAACCCGCCGACATAACCTTGGGCATGAATATCAAACAAGGCTTGTTCGGATGCGATATTATCGCCCTGATCATCCCCGCCTTCGGTACCACCATCCCCTAAGAAATGTTTTACAGTAGCGATAACATGCTGATCTGATAAGAAGTCTTTATCATTGCCCCCTTGTAATCCCTCAACAATCGCGTGCGAATAGGATTTAACGATGACAGGATCTTCTGAATACCCCTCGTAGGTTCGTCCCCAGCGGTCATCACGCACCACAGCGACAGTCGGTGCAAATACCCAATCAATCCCCGTCACCATGACTTCTTTGGCAGTGATTGCTGCAATTTGCTGAATAAGCTCAGGATGATGGGCCGCACCTAACCCTATGTTATGTGGGAACAGTGTTGCGCCAATCACATTGTTGTGACCATGAACCGCATCCGTGCCCCACATGGTTGGAATACTGATGCCATCGAGCGAGTCATCCATTGAAGCTTGAAACATAGCGTCGGCTAAGGCAATCCAATCTGCCGGCGTCGCATGTTTATCTTGGTTCGGGTAAGAACCGCCACCATTCAAATAAGAGCCAAAACCGTATTTACGCATATCTTCGACCGTGATATCGCGGATCTCAGGTTGGATCATCTGCGCAACTTTCTGCTCTAGCGTCATTTTGCCTAATAAATCTGCAACTCGCTTTTCAACATCTGGCTGATTTTTATGGGGGATAGTTAACTGCGGCCAAATATTAATATCGGTAGACTTACCATCGATGCTGTAGCCATTGGGGCTATTGGGTGAGCTAGATGCGGCCACATCACTAGGCTTAACAGACTGACTGTCAGCTGCTTTTATCTGCTCTGTTTTACTGCATCCGCTTAAACTGGCGCAGGTCAGCACAGCCAATAAACTCAAGCTAAAGGTTTTGGGTCTCAATGCGATAACGCTCATAATTCTCGCCCTCAAAAAATAAAATGTCTTAATACACACGCCGTGTGCGCATCCATGTGTTTAATCGTCGTGTTTTAATTGATTTAAAATCTTGGTCTTGGGGCATCACAGCCCTTAGCCCCGTAATAGGCGATAAAGCCATAGCAAATCAGCGGTAAGATAAAGGCCAATTGGATACCAAAATGATCGGCTAACATACCTTGAAATAAGGGCACAATCGCGCCGCCCACAATCGCCAAACATAAAATGCCAGAACCTTGGCTGGTGTGTTGTTCAAGATCTTGTAATGCCAAGCTGAAAATGGTCGGGAACATAATAGAGTTACATAACCCAACTAACAGTAAGGCCCACATCGCCATCGCCCCCGCACTAAATATGGCTAAGGCCACCAGCAAGCAAGCACAAATCGCATTAAAGGCTAACACTTTGCCGGCCTTGATTTTTTGCATCACGGCCGCGCCAATAAAACGCCCAACCATAGCGCCGCCAAAATAGTAGGCAATGTAATGTGCAGCTTCGGCGTGAGTGTAACCGCCAATATCGGGCTGAACTAAAAAGCTAATCAAAAAACTGCCAATGGCGACTTCGGCCCCCACATACACAAAAATCCCCACGCTACCGAGAACAAGATGCGGAAATTGCCATGCACTGCCCAGCACTTTAGCACTGCTCGCAGGCAGTTTTTTACCTAAAAAAGGCAGCTTTAACAGTATAAAAATCACCGCCAGCACAAATAAACTGGCCGCTAAAATCAAATAGGGAACTTGTACTGTGCTCGCTTGGGCCGCAGCGCTGACTACAAGGTCAGGAGCAGCCTCACCTGTCATTTGATGTGAAGTCGATAAAATCAACCAACTGCCAAAAAACGGAGCAACTGTGGTGCCAAAGGAATTAAACGCTTGGGTCAGAGTGAGTCTCGATGACGCGGTTTTTGCGGGTCCCAGCACGCTGACGTAGGGATTAGCCGCCACTTGCAGAATGGTAATGCCAGAGGCTAAAACAAAAAAAGCGCCTAGGAACATCCAATAGGAGGCGAAACTCGCCGAAGGATAGAACAATAAGCAGCCTAAACACGCAATACCAAGCCCAGTGACTATGCCTTTTTGGTAGCCAATTTTACCCACAAGTGCACCCGCTGGGATTGAGACAATAAAGTAAGCCCCAAAAAAACAAAACTGCACCAACATGGCTTGGGCGTAATTCAGCTCAAACATGTTTTTTAAATAAGGTATCAAGATATCGTTAAGACAAGTAATGAATCCCCACATGAAAAACAACGATGTTAATGCCACTAAAGCGAACCTAAAGTTGCCACTCTGGTGCACACTCGTTGCTGCCTCACTCACCGAACTCGCCTCAGTTTCATTTGCAATAGCCATGTTTGCCCTATTCTCCCCAACCGATTATCTAGATAAAAACGTTTAATCTTCTTAGTCAAAATGGCGTGATTAATTTATCCAAATCACATATTGACCTTTTTATGATTAGTCACTAACCTCGATGTAAGCGCTTTCATTGTTAACATGTCGATAACCAAAGTCAATATTTTTAGTGACAGTTGGCAAGCATCTTTACTCTCTTTATCTTGAACTCTGTGTTTTAAATCGCAGGCATGAATTCAAAAATATAATTAAGTGACTGAATATATGAAAATATCTTTACCAAAGAACTCGAGACTCCAAAGCGAAGCGTTTACTTTTGGTGTTGCAACCGCTTCCTTTCAAATCGAAGGTGGCGTGGACTCTCGCCAAACCTGTATTTGGGATACCTTCTGTGCAACACCAGATAAAATCCGTGATGCCTCCAATGGCGATGTCGCCTGCAACCACCTGAATCTATGGCAAGAAGATATCACCTTAATCGCGTCACTCGGGGTTGATGCCTATCGTTTTTCCATCGCATGGGGACGGGTCTTAAATCAAGATGGCAGCATTAATCAGCAGGGAGTTAATTTCTACATTGGCATTCTAGACGAACTAAAACGTAGAAATATCAAAGCATTTGTCACGCTTTACCATTGGGATCTTCCTCAACATATTGAGGACCAAGGCGGCTGGTTAAACCGAGATACCGCTTACCTTTTCAAAGACTATGCTGACAAAATAAGCCAAGCCTTCGGCGACCGAGTGTATTCCTACGCCACTTTAAACGAACCCTTTTGCAGCTCATATTTAGGCTATGAGGCAGGCATTCACGCCCCAGGTTTAATGAAAAAAGCCTATGGCCGTCAATCGGCTCACCACCTATTGCTCGCCCACGGCTTAGCGATGCAAGTATTGCAAAAGAACAGCCCTAACAGCATGAATGGCATAGTTCTTAACTTCACGCCTTGCTACGCATTGACAGAAAGTGCTGCCGATATTCAGGCCGCAAAGCAAGCCGATGATTACTTTAACCAGTGGTATATCAAGCCCATTTTCGATGCGGCATACCCAGACCTTCTCACAGCATTAGCGCCAGAAGACAGACCGGAAATTCACGACGGTGACCTTGAGCTTATAAGTCAACCAATTGATTTTTTAGGGGTTAACTTTTATACCCGCGCCGTATATCAGGCCGATGCAGAACAAGGATTTGTGCAAGTTGATTTACCTGGAGTACCTAAAACCGACATAGGCTGGGAGATCTATCCACAGGCCTTTACCGATTTACTGGTTTCTTTAAATCAAACCTATGATTTACCACCTGTTTTCATCACAGAAAATGGCGCCGCTATGGACGATAAATGCATTGATGGGCGTGTCGATGACTTCGATAGGCTCAGCTATTACCAGCACCATTTAACCGCAGTAGACAATGCCATAGTACAAGGTGTTAACATTCAGGGTTACTTTGCCTGGAGCTTGATGGATAATTTTGAGTGGGCCGAAGGCTACTTAAAACGTTTTGGCATTGTCTATGTGGATTATGCAAGCCAAACCCGAACGATAAAGGCCAGTGGTCAAGCCTACAGCGACTTGATTCGCTCAAGGGCTCACTTAACTAATAACAATAATAAATAAGGCTAAAGCCATGATTAGCATAAAAGAAAAAATAGCCTATGGGCTTGGCGACACTGCCAGCAACATCGTTTTTCAAACCGTTATGCTGTTCCTTACCTTTTTTTACACCGACATTTTTGGTATTTCACCTGCCTTTGTCGGCACTATGTTTCTACTGGTACGGTTGATTGATGCCGTCACCGATCCTTTAATGGGTGCATTAGCTGACCGCACGAACACCCGTTGGGGTAAATTCAGACCCTATTTACTCTGGTTTGCCCTGCCCTTTGGGATTATCAGTGTATTGGCTTTTACGACCCCAGATTTATCTGAAGATGGGAAAATGATTTATGCCTTCGTGACTTACACAGCATTGATGATGGTATATACCGCCATTAATATTCCCTATTGCGCCTTAGGTGGAGTACTGACGGCCGATCCCAAAGAGCGGGTTTCGGTGCAATCCTATCGGTTTGTGTTCGCTATGCTCGGTGGCTTACTTGTCTCAGGACTCACCCTGCCTCTCGTCGAATTTCTCGGTAAAGGTGACCAAGCAAAAGGGTATCAGCTCACGATTCTCGCAATGAGCATCTTAGGTGTTGCCATGTTTTTGGCCTGTTTCTGGGGCACAAAAGAGCGCTTACATCCGCCCGTGGATCAAAATTCCAGCTTTAAACAGGACTTTACCTATCTATTACAGAATGACCAATGGCGAGTGTTATCCGCCGCTGCAGTTTGCCTATTATCCGGCATGGTATTGCGCACTAGCCTCGCCATTTACTACGTAAAATATTTTCTTAACCTGCCAGATATGATCACTCTTTTCATCACCTTAGGCATGGTGGGTAACGTTTTTGGCTGTATTCTCGCTGAGCCATTAGCTAAGCGTGTTTGTAAGGTTAAAGCCTATATTGTGTTGCAAATCCTAGCCGCGACCCTGTGTCTAATGCACTTTTTTGTCCCTAAAGATCAAGTCGTTCTCGCCTTCACTCTTTATATTGTCTGGGGATTTACCTTCAATATGGCCACTCCATTACTCTGGGCAAAAATGGCGGATACGGTCGATTATGGTCAATACAAAACCGGCGTGCGTATCACAGGCATGATTTACTCCTCGGTGATTTTCTTTATCAAACTTGGAGTCGCGATTGGCGGTGCGGCGGCGGGATGGTTACTGGCAAGTTATGGCTATCAAGCCGATGCCGTTCAGAGTGAAACGACGCTCAATGGCATCTTAATTTCATTTACCCTCTATCCCGCTACCGGCTCAATTTTGGTCGCATTTATCATGCGTCGTTATACGCTAAATAACCAGAAAGTGGATGAAATCCATCTGGAATTAAATAGAGCCAGCTAATAAAAATATGCTAATCTTCAAGGCATTGTACTTTTCAGTACCTCTAATTTGAGATGATATGGCCACTATTTACGACGTTTCGGTACTTGCAGGCGTTTCACTTGCGACTGTGTCACGGGTGATGAATAAAAACACCAATGTCAGTGACAAAACCAAACAAAAGGTATTAGACGCTATGGCTCAGTTGGACTATCGCCCCAATGCGATAGCCCAATCATTAGCATCCAACTGCTCAAATAGTGTGGGCGTCCTGGTATCGCAATTGGATGGTCCATTTTATGGGCCTATGATGACTGAAATTGAAGATGCCCTGCGTGATGCGGGTAAACACGTCATTATTGCCGCGGGTAAAAGCAATGAATCCCTAGAAAAGGATGCGGTGCAGTTTTTACTGGATCGCGGCTGTGATGCCTTGATTATCGATGTGGAAGCGGTTTCAGATGACTATCTTATCGATCTCTGTAAGCGCAGCACGCCAATCGTGCTGATTAACCGCTATGTTGCCGCCATACGTGAACGCTGTATTTATCTCGATAACGAGCTTGGCGGTTACCTCGCGACTCAGCATATGTTGTCGTTAGGGCATAAACATATTGCTTATATATCAGGACCTTTATTCAAACTAGACGCTAGGCAGCGCCTGATGGGCCATAAAAAAGCGCTCACTGAATCGGCCATTCCCTATGAAAGCGAGCTGTTCTACGAAGGGACATTTAAAGAGTCGAGCGGTTGCGATGGCATGCGACATTTACTCAGCCTGCAACGGCCGTTTACTGCGGTGATTTGCGCCAATGACCAAATGGCATCGGGAGCGATTTCAACCTGCCTTGAACAAGGGCTTAAGGTACCCGAAGATTTGTCCTTCATGGGTTATGATAACATCCCGTTTCCCCAGTATATTTCCCCTAAGCTCACCTCAGTCAGTAACCCCATCCATGAAATGGGTAAAATGGCGGCGTTCTGGGTACTAAAACACGTTTACAATAAAACCGATGTGGAGATTGTTAGCCATTTTACGCCTTCATTATTTGTAAGAGATTCAGCAGTTAAGCTAGAAAAATAGCGAATAAATGAAGGCTAGCACTGCTCTAGCCTGAGCATGTTGAACTGCAAGAATGAGCACGGCATTGCGTTTTCTCGTTAGATTTTACGTGCACAAGTGAACAAGTTTGACTCAAAAACGATGTGAAAAACGGTCTATAAACGCAAGTGCAACTCGCTCATAACGTACTTTTTAAAGGGCTTTTAATGAGTTAACGATGCTTTTCAGCATCTTTAAAACCCGTATTTATCGCCTTTGAACACCTATATTCTGCCCCAACGAAAGCCTTAATAATTCCCCTTTTAGGCGTGAAAACCACTGCCGAAATGGTCAATCATCCACGCTCGCGCGAAATAACCCTCAAATTTTTGCATTCCCCCTAGCGTAAAAACACCATTTCATACGTCATAAAGTGAATTTAGCACACCCTTCCTCACCAATTTCATCATAAATGTGTAACAAAATATAAAACTGGTTCTATTTTAAAACAATGAGTTAGAATATCATCACAAACAAAAAACGCATTATATTGCAACAATAAAGTAACTTACCGTTGACTCTGTTGATAATTTAAACTAGCTTTATGTAAGCGCTTACATAAACCTTAACAAGAACAAAAAAATGTCTGTGTTGTACATGATTTGTTCAACCCACACCACAAATCAGAGAGTTGTAGCCTGAATATCTACTCAACGGGGAGATGTAGATGGAACTTAGAACATTTAGAAAAACCAGATTGGCCACTAGCCTTTCGCTAGTCTTAGGCGTGGGCTCTATCATGCCCGCCTATGCCGCCGATACTGACAAAAAAGAAGAAAATATTGAAGTTATTCAAGTAACAGGGATCCGCGGTAGTTTAGTCCGTTCGATGGACGTAAAACGCGGCTCAGAAGGCATTGTTGATGCAATTAACGCCGAAGATATCGGTAAATTCCCCGACAGTAACTTAGCTGAATCGCTACAACGTATTTCTGGCGTATCTATCGACCGTCAAAACGGTGAAGGTAGCCGAGTGTCGGTCCGTGGTTTTGGTGCCGATCAAAACTTAGTACTGTTAAACGGACGTCAAATGCCAGTCACTACTGGCTCTCGCTCATTCGACTTTGCCAACATAGCGTCAGAAGCCATCAGTGCGGTTGAAGTTGAGAAAACTACTAAGGCTGAAAATCCAACGGGCGGTATTGGCGCAACGATCAATGTGCTCACCCATAGACCGCTAAGCTCGCCAGGCATGAAGGCGACTTTCGGTGCAAAGGCCGTTAATGACTCATCCACGGATAAAGGCTCTACCACACCAGAGCTTTCTGGCTTGTACTCAAACACCTTTGCCGATGATAAATTTGGGATTTCTATTTCAGGTAGCTATCAAGAAAGGGAGAGTGGTAATCAACAAGCCCAAGTCGGAACAGGTTGGCGCAGCTTCCCAGGTATCGTTGACCAAGATTACAGCGGCCCCAACGCAGAATGGGGCGGCGTTCCTAAAAACGACAATCAAGTCAATCGCCCTGGCGATGATGACGTGTATAGCGTGCCGCAAACCACGATTTACCGTTTTGAAGAACAACAACGCAAACGCACCAACGGTCAATTAGTACTGCAATACGAGCCGATTGACTCGCTGCGCGCAACGCTCGATTACACTTACATGCGTAACGACATCGATACTCAAACGCACGACGTCTCGGCATGGTTCAACTTTGTGCCGTCCCAAGAAAATATTTGGAGTGATGGCCCAGTTTCATCACCACTCGTTTATTCAGAAACCTACGATGCACCAGCCGACCTTTCAATGGCTGCTGGCGATTTCGGCACCCGCGACCAAAGTGGTTCACTGGGTTTTAACTTAGCTTGGGAAGCCAGTGATAATCTGACATTAAACTTAGATTACCATAACTCCTACGCCGAACGTACGCCTAACAATGTCAATGGCAGTTCGAGCAACCTCAGTACCGCCGCCTTTATTCGTACCAGTGCAGCGACCGATTTTAGCGGTGATGTCCCAGTACTCGCCGTTGGTGGTGGAAATGCGGTTCGCCCAGAAGATATGCGCGTGACTGGTTCAACCTTTACCAATGCCGTCAATCGCTCCGAAATTGAACAGCTGCAAATGTCGGGTAAATATGATTTAGCCGAAGCAGGCAGTATCGATTTTGGTATTGCGATGTCAGACGTGAATAACCACTCTCAACAGGTTGATATTCAACGTAACGACTGGGGTGGCGTTGGTGCAGCGGGCGATTTAGACGCAGCTTGGTTTCCAACCAGTTCAGTTATCGATAAATTCGATGGTTCAAAAGGTAATTTCGCAGGTTATAACGGTAATGCCTCGACAGATCCGCTAAACACTATGTTCCTTTGGGACTTTGCGGCAGTTCGTGCCCGTGCAGCAGAACTCTATGCAACGAGCATAGTGGGTGATTGTGGTAATGGCTTCTGCCCTTCTACCGATTATTCTAAAGGCACAGACCGTTTCACTGAAGAAAAATCTCAATCAGCCTATATCCAATACAACTTCGCCAGCGAAATTGCCAACATGCCCTATGACGTGCATTTCGGCTTACGCTACGAAAAAACAGATGTTGAATCGACTTCGGTTGTTTCCTCTTATGATACAGCCACTTGGATTGCAGAGTCTGAAATCGCCCTAACGAGTTCAGTGGATAATAATCGCGTTTATCAAACTCAAAAGGGTGATTACGATTACCTGCTACCCAGCTTCAACTTTAATATTGAAATGCTGGAAGATGTTTTCGTCCGTGCTGCCTTTAGCCAAACGATTGGTCGTCCTGACTACACCTCGATTCAAGGTGGCACCACAGTAGGAACGCTTGCCTATCGCAACGGTGGTAGCGGCTCGGCGGGTAACCCAAGTCTGTTACCACTCGAGTCAACGAACTATGACTTGTCGACAGAATGGTATTACAACGATGCCAGTTACGTCTCAATCGGTTACTTCCGTAAAGATGTGACTAACTTTATCAGCAGTAACCCTGAAAACTCAGACATCTACAACATTCCGGATCCAGCACACGGTAAATATGTTGATGAAGCCATTGCGGCAGGTGCCACTACTGCGATTCAACAACGCCAATGGATTTATGACAAATACGGTGCAACCGACCCGAATGTGAAGATCAATCCTGATAACGGCAATATCGAGATTACCGGTAACCCAGGTGATCCATCGTTAAACTTCCTCATTACCAATCCCACTAACAGTGATTTAAGTAATGTGATTGATGGTTGGGAGTTTTCTATCCAGCACTTCTTTGGTGAGTCAGGATTTGGTATCCAAGCCAACTACACTATGGTGGATGCGGGGGACAGCTATGATAACACTAACTTAGGTCGCCCAGGTGATGCGACCCAGAACGTGATTTTAGGGATCAGCGACACCGCAAACTTAGTCGGTATCTATGAAAACTATGGTTTCTCGGCCCGTATCGCCTATAACTGGCGTGATGAGTTCTTAAACTCAACAGGTCAAGATACTGGCTCGAACCCTAAATACACCGAAGCTTATTCGCAGGTGGACTTTAACATAGGTTATGACGTTGAAGCGGTTGAAGGTTTAACCATCTTCATCGAAGGCTTAAACATCACCAATGAAGCCACGCGTGTACACGGCCGTGCGACGGAACAAGTCCTTAACTACACCCAGACGGGTGCGCGTTACAGTATAGGCGCACGTTACACTTTCTAGTCGTACCGATTTAAGAGCAACAGATCTTTACCCTAAGGTCGTATGAGGTATGCCATAGATACCTCATTTTTATCAGGATGACAGCAGGCTACACGGACGTAGCCGCTCTTTTTAGTCAATATGAGTAAAATAAATACTGGAAATCGCAGTAAAACTATTCAATGCTAGCGCAATAGTTAACCGCGTTAGTGGTAACGAAAAACATAAAAGCCTTTATAAACAACAATAAAAGATTAGGCACTCGATATGCAACAAGCAACTCACACAGCCATTAATAACATTGTCATTGTCGGTGGCGGCACAGCCGGTTGGATAACCGCTGCCCTTTTGGCCGCCGAGCATAATGTCGATAAAGGCCAGCTTGCGCACTCGCCTAAACTCAATATCACATTAATAGAATCCCCCGATGTGGCCACTATCGGCGTCGGCGAAGGCACTTGGCCTTCGATGCGTAACACCTTAGATAAAATCGGCATCAGCGAAACCGAATTTATCCGCCAATGCGACGCGAGTTTCAAGCAAGGCTCACGCTTTATTCACTGGCAGCACGATGATACTGAACGAACTAAACCATTCGGTTCTAACCAATATTTACATCCCTTTAGCTTACCCCATGGCCATCAAGAGTTAGACTTGTGTCCCTTTTGGTTGCCTCACAGTGACAAGGTCAGTTTTGCTCAGGCGGTATCCAACCAAGATGCGCTGACTCTGTTAGGGCTAGCGCCTAAAACCATTGCGACGCCTGAATATCATTTTCAAAACAATTACGGCTATCACTTAGATGCGGGTAAATTTAGCCAACTGTTAATGCAGCATTGCACCGAAAAACTGGGGATCAAGTACATTAGAGATCATGTCACTCAGGTTCACAGTCATGCCAATGGCGATATAGAAAGCCTTGCGACCAAAAAACATGGCGTGATCTTAGGTGATATGTTTGTCGATTGTTCCGGCACGAAATCATTGCTGCTGGGCGAGCATTTTAAGGTGCCCTTCCTCTGCCAAAAAGCTGTGCTGTTTAACGACAGCGCCTTAGCAATACAAGTCCCCTATGCCGAAGAAAACAGCCCTATCGCCTCATGCACACTCTCGACGGCGCAGCCCAATGGCTGGATCTGGGATATAGGTTTACCGACTCGCAAAGGCGTGGGTTATGTCTATTCATCGGCCCATTGTAGCGATGACGAAGCTGAACGAACCTTAAGAGCCTATTTAACCAATGACACATCAACTAATCCTCAATCGGCATCCAGCAACGCGCTTGATAGTCGTAAACAAGAATGCCGAAAGCTAAATATCAACCCCGGCTATCATGCAAAATGCTGGCAAAACAACTGTATCGCCATAGGTATGGCGGCAGGCTTTATTGAACCTTTAGAAGCATCGGCATTGGCTTTAGTGGAATGGACGGCAAATACCTTAGCCACGCAACTGCCAACGCATCGCGGCGTAATGGACACGATTGCCCAGCGAGTGAATGAACGCTACGAGCGCCACTGGCAGCAAATCATCGACTTTTTGAAACTGCATTATGTCGTGAGTCGACGCGAAGTAGATGGCTACTGGCGCGATCACCGGGAGGCCGCATCCATCCCAGAAAGATTACAGCAGCAACTCGAACTATGGCGTTATCAAGCGCCAAGCAGCCACGACATTAGCTACAAAGAACCCTTATTTCCGGCGGCGAGTTTCCAATATGTGCTTTATGGTATGGGCTTTAATACTGCCCTACCGACTCATATCAAACCGTCGCAACAACAAGTTGCCCAAAGACTTTTTAGCGAGAATCAGCAAAAGATCCATGGATTGAGCCAAAGCCTTCCGAGCAATCGCGACCTATTAAACAAGGTCAGGCAATTTGGTTTCCCTAAGATTTAGCACAAATAACAAAAATAACTCGCGGCAGTGAGAACCAACAAAGGACAAAGGTAACCCTATGAGCCAACACGTATTACTTAACAGCGTAGATCATAAAGATATTAAAATTATCACTGAGCGTAGTGCTAAGTACGGCGATAATGTCTGGTTCAGTGTCACCTTTCCGGCGGAGTTTCGCAGTGTACAGGCGCATTATCCGATTTTTTTCCAAAAGGATCAGACCACAGGCCAGTTCTTTGCGGTGGCGCTTTATGGTTTTCAAAATAATGAGAATCTGTTTTTAAATAACGGCACTTGGCAGGCTTCTTATATCCCTCTCACCCAACGTCGTCAGCCGTTTCTTATTGGTCAACAAAGCGTGCGCGAAGACGGTGTCGAGCTCAAACAAAGGGTCATACATATCGATATGGCGAGCCCAAAAGTCAGCACAACCGAAGGCGAAGCTTTATTCCATCCCTATGGTGGGAATACGCAATATCTGGATGATATTGGGGATATGTTAGAAGGTATCCACCACGGGCTTATCGACAGTAAGCACTTTATCGATTTACTTATTGAACATAAGTTGCTGGAATCCTTTACCTTAGATATCAAGCTCGACAATGGCCACCAACATCAAATGATGGGTTTCTATACTATTAATGAAGAAATGCTAGCGGCCCTTTCGGCAGAAGTGCTCGCTCAATTACATGCTAAAAGTTATCTAGAGGCGATTTACATGACCTTGGCCTCACAGGCAAGAGTACGTGACTTGCTTAACCTTAAAAATGCGCAAGGTTAACTAGGTCGCAGCCATGAGTCTTGATGTGATTAAACCTAAAAATAATGTCGTCAAACACCTTGAAAACTGCTCAACCGAGGAGATGCTCGCGCTGATTAAAGACGCTGAGCAGCCTTTGGTATTTAAAGGACTTTGCGCAAACTGGCCTTTAGTGAAAGCAGGGCTTGAATCCAGCGATAGCGCGATGAAGTATCTGGCCCAGTTTTACCAAGGCATGCCCGTCACCGCCTATTATTTAGCGCCAGAACATCGAGGCCGCGTATTTTATAACGACACTTTAGATGGGTTTAATTATCAGGCGGGTAAGTTAGATTTGCGGCAGATTTTCACGCAGCTCACTGTGCAGCAAGCCGCCAGTATTTATATGGGCTCAACCGATATTAATCAGTGCTTACCTGGACTTGGCGCCGATAATAGTTTTAATCTTGCGCCTTTGTCACCGCTCACCAATATCTGGCTTGGCAATCAAACTCGTATCGCTGCCCATTTCGACTTTCCCCATAACTTAGCCTGCAATGTCGTCGGTAGACGCACTTTTACCCTGTTTCCGCCGGAGCAAATCAGCAATCTGTATATTGGCCCAATGGAGTTTGCCCCGGGCGGCCAAGACATTAGCTTAGTCGATATGGATAATCCCGATTTTGACCGCTTTCCTAAATTTGCCAAGGCGATGGAATCCGCGCAGGTCGCCAAACTGGAACCCGGTGATGTGTTATTCATCCCCAGTATGTGGTGGCACCATGTACGCGGAATGGATGACTTTAATGTTCTCATTACCCATTGGTGGCGAGATACGCCCGGTTATCTTGGCCGCCCTAATAATGCCTTACTGCACGCAATGTTAAGTTTACGCTCCTTACCCAAGGCGCAACGTCAGGCGTGGAAAGCCCTGTTCGATCACTATATTTTTGACCATGAAGATGGCGATCTAGAGCATATTCCTAGTGCAGCCCAAGGCATGCTGACTACCCCACTCGATGAAATCAACGCCCGAAAATTGCGGGCAGATTTAACCAATAAGCTCAAACGTTAGCCCAGTTGAGGATATAAACGATGACAACAGCCATAAAAAGAGTCGTGATTGCGGGTGGCGGAACAGCCGGATGGATGGCTGCTGCGGCGCTGACTAAGTTGATGGGCAAACACTTAGAAATTGTGCTGGTCGAATCCGATGAAATAGGTACGGT
This sequence comes from Shewanella sp. SACH, assembly GCF_001887095.2. Taxonomy (NCBI): domain Bacteria; kingdom Pseudomonadati; phylum Pseudomonadota; class Gammaproteobacteria; order Alteromonadales; family Shewanellaceae; genus Shewanella; species Shewanella sp. SACH. The sequence goes on along the minus strand of NZ_MPDG02000001.1, from coordinate 102,149 downwards.
CGGTGTGGGCGAAGCGACGATCCCCACATTACATATTTTCCATCGATTACTCGGCCTCAAAGAACAAGAGGTCATGGCAGCGACAAATGCGACCTTTAAACTCGGGATCTCCTTTGAAAATTGGCAGGATATCAATAAAAACTACCTGCATTCCTTTGGTTTTTTAGGTAAAGATTGTTGGGCCTGTGGTTTTCAACATTTTTGGCTGAAAGGCAAACAACTCGGCATGGTGAGTGAAATAGGCGACTACTGCGCCGAACATCTCGCCGCCCGTCAAGGACGATTTGCCGTACTGCCAAACCAAGATTACAACCATGCTTACCACATGGACGCCAGTCTCTATGCCAAGTACCTTCGAAAAATGGCCGAACAACACGGCATTCACCGTATTGAAGGAAAAATAAAACAGGTATTACAGCATCATGATAGCGGCAATATCAAAGCGCTCGTCTTAGAGAATGACGAAACAATCGAAGGGGATTTGTTTATCGATTGCACAGGCTTTCGCGCACTGCTGATTGAGCAAACGCTTAATACTGGCTTTGAAGATTGGAGCCATTATCTCCCCTGCGACAGTGCGATTGCGGTGCAAACGCAGTCAGTGGGTACCCCTATTCCTTATACTCGCTCGATTGCCCGCGATTCGGGTTGGCAGTGGCGTATTCCACTGCAAAATCGCACGGGCAATGGCCTGGTCTTTTGCAGCAAATTTATCTCAGATGAGGATGCCACTGAGTTGCTCCTCGCTAATCTTGAAGGGGAACCGCTGAATAAGCCTAGGGTCATTAAGTTTAAAACCGGCACCCGTCGCCTGCATTGGCATAAAAACTGTGTTGCCGTCGGGCTGTCCGGCGGCTTTTTAGAGCCACTGGAATCCACCAGCATTCATTTAATCCAACGTAGTATTATCAGATTGATGCAACTATTTCCGTCGGCGGGCATAGTGCAATCCGATATTGATGAGTTTAATCAACAAACTAAACTCGAAATGGACAATATACGCGACTTTATTATCTTGCATTACAAGGCCACGGAACGCGAGGACAGCCGTTTCTGGCGTTATTGTAAAAATATGGACATTCCAGCGTCGCTCAAACATCGAATCGAAATGTTTGCCGACAGCGGCAAAGTCTATAAATACGGTAGTGAACTCTTTGGCGAAAGCTCATGGATCCAAGTGATGATGGGCCAAGGCATAATGCCAAAACACTATCACCCGATAGTCGATGTGATGGAAGAGCCTGAACTCGAAGCCTTCTTAAACAACATTAAATCGACCGTAAAGCGTAAGGTAGAAAGCCTACCTGCCCACATCGATTTTATTCAGCACTATTGCCCCGCTGAGGTTTTAGCCAACACTAAACCTATGGCAATGTGAGGTACAGGGATGCAAACCTTAGATCGCAACACGAATACGGCTAAGCCACAGGCAACTAAGCAACAGGCAACTATGCAACAGACAGTCAAGCTCAAGCCTCAGCTAGTCTATCTTGGCAATGAAAAGACGCCCTTGATTATTATCGATCATGTTGCGGCGGATCTGTTGCCAATACGTCAGTGTGCTTACACCCAAGCGCACTTTTCTGCCGATAATGGGTCTTTTTACCCCGGCGTGCGTGCCCCCTTGCCGCAGGCCTATGTCACCGATGTGCTCAATCTTGTGTACCAGTTGATTTATGATGTGTATCAAATCCCTTCGAGCTTAAGCATCAAATTACAGGCATTGTATTTCTCGCTGATCAGTACCCCCGCCAATGCCCTTAAACCGCTTCAATGCCTGCCGCATTTTGATACTCCATCACCGCACTATTTCGCGCTACTGCACTATTTAAACGACGGTCCCCATGGCAATACGGCGTTTTTCCGCCATATTCCGACGGGCTTTGAGCGGATAAATGAAGAACGTATGCCAGACTACTTTAAGTCTGCTAAACCTTTAGTCGATGACATTACTCGCCATCCTTCGGGCTATTGTGTTGAAAGCAACAGTCATTATGAGATTTATCATCAAGTCGAGTATCGCCCGAATCGTTTAGTGATTTATCCCGGTAATTTGCTGCATTCCACCTTAGTGAACCCACAAACCGATATTGATGCCAACCCAAGAACAGGCCGGCTAACGAGCAATATTTTTATCGAGTTTAAACCCTCAGTCCGCTGACTCAGCGATTCGCAAAGCGTTATATCACTGTTACTGACGCTGACGACTTTAGGTTTAGCTGGGTTTATTGACGTCCCCAAAGTCGTAGTTAACACAGTCCAACGCCTTAAACACACATTAAAATTCATCAATTCATTTGTAACAAAGTCTGTTTTGTCAGCCTCTGCCATTGGTTTGCTTGGGTTATCGCCTTATACTTTTGAGCTCAAATATTAAAACAACAATGTTGGAAGCAAGCGATATGACTATTGGGACTGCTCCGGTAAGTAAAACACATTCATTTATGACTGTGTCTCTTATCGAATTATGGGAACGCTTTGGTTATTACGGCATGCAAGCGCTGATTGTGTACTTTATGGTGCAGCGCCTTGGCTTTGATGACTCACGTGCAAACTTAGTATGGAGTGCCTGTGCGGCGCTCATTTATGTATCACCGGCCATTGGTGGTTGGGTTGGGGATAAGATCCTCGGCACTAAACGCACTATGCTGCTGGGTGCGGGGATTTTGTCTCTGGGTTATGCGCTGATGGCCGTACCCACTGAAAATACGTGGTTTATGTTTTCAGCGCTCGGCGTGATTGTGGTCGGTAACGGCCTGTTCAAACCCAATGCGGGTAACTTAGTTCGTAAAATTTACGAAGGTGACGATTCTAAAATCGACAGTGCGTTTACTATCTATTATATGGCGGTCAACGTTGGCTCGACCTTCTCTATGTTGCTGACGCCTTGGATTAAAGATTATGTCAACGCCCAGTATGGCAACGAGTTTGGCTGGCATGCCGCCTTTGCCGTGTGTTGTGTCGGCATATTGGTGGGGTTAGGCAACTATGCACTTATGCGTAAGAGTTTAGTCCATTACGGTTCTGAGCCAGATACTCGCCCAGTGAACAAGAAAAGCCTCGCGATAGTATTAGCTCTGGCCGCGTTGTCAGTAGTCGCTTCGGCCATTATTCTGGAATATGAAGCGGTTGCCCGTGTCTTTGTTTACGCCGCAGGCGTAGCCGTATTAGCAATCTTCTTTCACTTGATCCGCACCAGTGAAGCTAGTGAACGAGCGGGACTGATTGCGGCGCTGATCCTCACAGTGCAAACCGTGTTCTTCTTTATCTTCTATCAACAAATGTCGACCTCGCTTGCACTCTTTGCATTACGTAACGTGGACTGGGATTTCCAAATTTTTGGTACCCACTTGTGGACTTGGTCACCGGCCCAGTTTCAAGCATTGAATCCATTATGGATTATGGTGTTAAGTCCAATCTTGGCGTGGAGTTATTCGTGGGCGGGTCGCAATGATAAAGACTTCTCTATCGCGGCGAAATTTGCCCTCGGTTTTGCCGTCGTCGCTATCGGCTTCTTTATCTATGGCTTTGCCGGACAATTCGCCGTCAACGGTAAAACTTCTTCATGGATCATGATCTGGGGCTATGCCTCTTACTCTTTAGGCGAATTGCTGGTGAGTGGTCTTGGTCTTGCCATGATTGCCCGCTACGTACCTGCGCGTATGGGCGGCTTTATGATGGGCGCCTATTTCGTCGCCTCAGGTATTTCACAGTATCTGGGCGGTGTGGTCGCTAACTTCGCCAGTGTGCCAAAAGATTTAGTCGATCCACTGCAAACCTTACCCGTATACACCAGCCTATTTAATAAATTGGGTATCGCGGCTGTGGTTTGTACCTTTATCGCCCTTGCGGTATTACCGCTAATGCGTCGCCTGACTGAGACTCACCATTCACATAATAATACTGAGAATGAAAGTGCTGCGGCATCGCTACGGGATGTAAAAGCCGAGCAATAATGCTCGACTGACAATAGCGATTTATCTATTGCATAACATCAACTGCCGATAGCCCTGCTATCGGCAGTTTTTTTATCACTTCACTTAGTTATACCCTTGTGTTGCAACTCATAACCAAATGAGCTGTAGCGAACCTCACCCAATCCCGCAGTGACAGGCCTAGCGCTGAGTTGCTGAGAATAAGATCTTCAGTTCCACATTATCGTCCCTCACGCTGGGATGACTTCACCGTCTCGATTTGTTACAAAGCAAGTATGAACCAAGACGCACTCGGTTTAATAGCGCTGCTCAAGTGCAAACTCAAATTGACATGACTAATGAAATAACGAAGGGGAAAAGAGTTAACCGTTCAAGCTTGAGAAGCGCGGTACTTAGCCCCATATCAATAACACTGAATACCTTTTTATTCATCAAGACTGAGCCGTTAACGCTTGTTCTTCGCTATGCGCCTAACAATGCCACTAGCAATGCGACTAACACTGTTAGCACAGCTTGTTTTCGCTAGCAAAAGACGGCAGTCACTTGGAGACACTATGTCACAACAGACATCAATATTGGCCGATATTCCCTTCTCGCTATTGGAACTCGCGCCCATGCGCCAAGGTTCGACTGTGGGTGAAACGCTGCACAATAGTTTGCAGTATGCCAAGGAAGCCGATCGCCTCGGCTTTAATCGTTTTTGGTTTGCCGAACACCACAATATGCCCGGTATCGCCAGCGCGGCGACCTCAGTATTAATTGGTTATATTGCTGGCAATACGCAGCGTATTCGCGTCGGCGCGGGTGGCATTATGCTGCCAAACCATGCGCCGTTAGTGGTTGCCGAGCAGTTCGGTACCCTTGAAAGTCTCTATCCTGGTCGCATCGATTTAGGACTGGGACGCGCACCCGGCAGCGATCAAGTTACCAGCCGAGCACTGAACCGCGATACCAGTCGCGCCGAACAATTCCCTGAAGAAGTCAGTGAATTACAAACCTTACTCGGCCCTTACAATGGTCGCCATGCGGTGCGAGCGATTCCTGGAGAAGGCACTAATGTGCCGATTTGGTTATTGGGTTCGAGTCTCTTTAGCGCACAATTAGCGGCGCAGCGCGGTTTGCCCTATGTGTTTGCGGGCCACTTTGCCCCACGTTTTCTTTACGATGCGATTGAAATCTATCGCCGCGACTTTAAACCTTCTCAAGTGCTTGATAAGCCCTATGTGATGTTAGGTTTGCCGCTCGTTGCCGCCGACACTGATGAAGAGGCGCAATTTCTGGGCACGACCTCGAAACAGCGCGTACTGGCGCTTATCCGTGGTCACGAGTTATGGTTAAAACCTCCGGTTGAAACAATGGATGGCTTGTGGAGCGCGCAAGAAGAAACCTATGTCGCTAATTTCTTAGGTTTATCTGTCATTGGCGGCCCAGCGACGATTAAGCATCGTTTGGAAATGATCGTCAAAGAACTTGGCGTGAATGAGTTTATCTTCACCAATGACTTGTACGATCTTGATAAACGCAAAAAAGCGCTGCAGATCCTAATGGAGATTAAACAGTAGCGATTCAGTAAACTGACTCGTTCTAAAAGTCATTGGCAGTCAAAACGACTGCCATAAAAAATCCCGCCGAAGCGGGATTTTTATTATGTAAGACTGTCATCTAAAACAGCTTTTATATCAAAGCAATATTAGCTTTTCAGTACGGCATCGAAGCTGGCTTTGAGGATACCAAGGCCTGCATCAATTTGTGCATCCGGCGCGGTTAATGGCACCAAAATACGCAGCACATTACCGTAAGTGCCGCAGGATAATAAAATCAATCCACGGTCACGGGCATCACTCAACACTTGCGCGCAATAATGCGGTGCAGGCTTGCCATCTTCCATTAATTCGATAGCGATCATCGCGCCTAAACCACGCACATCGGCGATTTGGGCATGTTCAACTTGCATCACATTCAATGCAGACTTAATGCGCTCACCTATGGTATTGGCGCGGTCTAACAGCTTTTCTTCTTCAAACACTTCAATGACAGCAAGTGCTGCGGCGCAGGCTAACGGGCTGCCACCATACGTACCGCCAAGACCACCCGGACCAATCGCATCCATCACTTGCGCGCGGCCAGTAATGCCCGAAAGAGGGAAACCACCCGCAATAGATTTAGCAAAAGTGGTGATATCCGCACTAACACCCATTTGCTCCATGGCAAAGAAAGTGCCAGTACGGCCAGCCCCCGTTTGCACTTCATCGGCGATCAGCATAATGCCCTCACGATCACACAATGCCCGCAACCGCTGCATAAAAGCAGGTGATGCGGCGTAGAAACCACCCTCGCCCTGCACTGGCTCTAAAATAATGGCGGCAATATCACTTGGCTCGGCATCATTTTTAAAGATACGTTCAATCGAAGCCATAGCATCATCATCGGACACGCCGTGCATCTCGCAGGGGAATTCGGCGCGGAACACATTCGCCGACATCAGACCCATACCTTTACTGTAAGGCGCGACTTTTCCGGTCAGTGCTAAGGCTGCGATAGTGCGACCATGGTAGCCAGACGTAAACGCAATCACGCCAGCACGTTTGGTATAGGCACGCGCCACTTTAACTGCGTTTTCAACCGCTTCTGAACCACTAGTGAATAATGCCGTCTTCTTGGCAAAATCCCCTGGCACCAATTGATTGAGCTTTTCACACACTTGGATATAGCTCTCGTAACCAAGCACCATAAAACAAGTGTGGGAGAAATTATCCAGCTGAGCCGCAACCGCCGCCTTCACTTTAGGGTGAAGGTGGCCGGTATTGAGCACAGCAATGCCGCCCGCAAAATCGATAAACTCGCGACCTTCAACATCCCACACGGTCGCGTTTTCGGCGCGCGCGGTAAAGATTGGGTGAATTTGCCCGACACCACCCGCAACTGCGGCTTGGCGACGTGCCATCAATGAATCATTGGTTGTTGTCATTTAGTGTTCCTCACACGCCAAATCGGACCGTATTAAACGGACATGCAGATGTACTTCATTTCTAAATATTCTTCGATGCCGTACTTAGAACCTTCGCGGCCCAGTCCAGAGGATTTCATCCCGCCAAAGGGTGCGACTTCCGTCGAAATCAAGCCAGTGTTGACCCCAACCATGCCGTATTCCAAGGCTTCGGCGACTTTCCACACCAGTGAAATATCGCGGCCATAGAAATAAGCGGCGAGGCCAAATTCAGTATCGTTAGCTTGTTTAATCACATCGTCGACATCGCTGAATTTAAACAGCGGCGCGAGTGGACCAAAGGTTTCTTCGCGGGCAACGAGCATGCTTTTATTAACGTTAGTCAGCACGGTTGGCTCGAAGAAATTACCGCCAAGGTCGTGGACTTTACCGCCTGCGAGCACAGATGCACCTTTGGCGATGGCGTCGATAAGATGACTTTGCACTTTTTCGACTGCGGCAGCATTGATCAACGGACCCGTAGTGATGCCCTCCTTGATGCCCTCTCCAACCTTAAGCTTGCCCACTGCAGTGCTGAGTTTTAAGGCGAACTCGTCGTATACACCGTCTTGCACATAAATGCGGTTAGCGCAGACGCAGGTTTGGCCAGCATTACGATATTTAGCAATCATGGCGCCTTCGACAGCGGCATCGATATTGGCATCGTTAAACACGATAAATGGTGCATTGCCGCCAAGCTCTAGCGACAGTTTTTTTAAGGTAGGCGCACATTGCGCCATTAATTTAATACCGATATTGGTTGAGCCAGTGAAAGACAGCTTACGCACTATCGGGTTGCTGCACATTTCATTACCAATCTGCACCGCATCACCCGTTAACACACTAAATACACCCGCAGGAATACCAGCACGCTTAGCGAGTTCAGCCATCGCTAATGCGGTAAATGGTGTTTGGTGCGCCGGTTTTACCACCATAGTACAACCCGCAGCTAACGCTGGAGCGGCCTTGCGAGTAATCATAGCCGCAGGAAAGTTCCACGGCGTTATCGCGGCAGTTACACCGACCGGCTGCTTGATCACCATCAAGCGCTTGTCACCTTGATGCCCAGGAATGGTATCGCCATAAATACGTTTCGCTTCTTCGGCAAACCACTCGATAAACGAAGCCGCGTAGGTTACTTCACCTTTGGCTTCTGCCAGCGGTTTACCCTGCTCGGTCGTCATGAGCAATGCTAAGTCGTCACTGTTTTCATTGAGTAATTCAAACCAACGCCTTAACTTAGCGCCGCGCTCTTTGGCTGTGAGCGCCCGCCATGCAGGTAAAGCCGCTTCTGCCGACTTAATCGCCATCTCAGTTTCAACTTGTCCCATATTAGGAACATGACCAATCAGGGCATTAGTTGCGGGATTAACCACCTTTAGCGTGTCACCAGAAACGGCATCACACCATTGACCATTAATAAAAGACTGTTGATGTAGCAAACTCGGATCATTTAATTGCACAAGGATTTCCTCGTATTGTGAAGCTACCTAGCTTCTTAAAAGTGATGATATTAGAGACCCAGTTTGTCTCTTAACGTGTAATACCAAGCTCCGATAGCACTAAAAGGGACGCGAAGTGCGTGACCACCGGGGAATGGATAATGTGGCAATGCAGCAAAGGCGTCGAAGCGCGTGGCTTGGCCGTTGAGCATTTCGGCCAGTAACTTGCCTGCCAGATGGGTATAAGTGACACCGTGGCCACTGCAACCCTGTGAATAATAGATGTTCTTACCGATACGACCGACCTGTGGCAGGCGCGATAGCGTCAGTAGGAAGTTACCCGTCCACGCATAATCGATCTTCACATCTTTTAATTGCGGGAAGGTTTTAAGCATGTTCGGAATAATGATCGACTTAATGTCCGCCGGATCGCGGGCGCCATACACTACGCCGCCGCCGTAAATCATCCGCTTGTCGCCAGACAGGCGGAAATAATCGAGCAGATAGTTACAGTCTTCGACGCAGTAATCCTGCGGTAATAAGCTCGCCGCCAGATCGTCGCTCAAAGGCTCAGTGGTAATCACTTGCGTGCCGCAGGGCATAGATTTCGCCTGCAGCTCTGGCATTAACTTACCTAAATAAGCATTACCCGCCACGACCACAAACTTGGCTTTGACACTGCCCTGCGCCGTATGCACAACTGGGCTATCGCCTTCATCGACACTCAGCACTGCTGAGTCTTCAAAAATCTTGCCGCCGAGGGATTCGACCGCGCGCGCTTCGCCAAGAGCTAAGTTAAGCGGGTGAATATGGCCGCCGCTTTTATCGAGCAGACCACCGACATAGCGCTCAGTATTTACCACACCGCGAATGCCTTTGGCATCGAGAAGTTCGAGCTGATTAACATGACCGTGGCTTTCCCACAGTTGCTTTTGATGGCGCAGATGACCCATTTGTTTTTCGTTCATCGCGGCAAACACGCCACCATCTTTTAGATCGCATTGAATGTTGTACTTAGCAATCCGATCGCGGATGATTTTCCCGCCCTCAAAAGCCATTTGGCCAAAGAGTTTACCTTGTTCTTTGCCGACTGTTTTTTCAATAGTATCAATGTCACGGCTAAAACTATTGACGATTTGTCCGCCATTACGGCCCGAGGCGCCCCAGCCAATGCGAGCGGCTTCTAACACCACCACACTAAAGCCAGATTCTAATAAATGCAGCGCGGCAGAAAGGCCCGTATAACCCGCGCCAATCACACAAACATCGGCTTCAATCGATTCCTGTAGACGCGGACGTTCAACCTTATCGTTGGCCGATGCCGCATAATATGATCCAGCGTGAGCTATGGCAGACATGTTGTTCCCTTGAATTCTAATGTTCATTATTTTAAACAGCCATCACATCCTACACCTTCAGAAAACGAAACACTAGCCAGAAAAGTGCAATAATTTACATTTTGTTTGATATTTCAAACACGCAATAATCTTAAGCTCAATGATGTCATGCTACTTAAGCTTAGCGATGTCATATTAATGGTGTCGAGTCGCAGAACAAGCCTGCAAAGCAAAGCGGATGATGGGAGCGGTGACAATTAACAAGGGTGGCTTTGGCGATACCAAAGCCACCCCAAGATTAAGCAAACTAGTTCATCGGTGTGCGGTCGCGTTTCTCTGCCCGCCTTGCCATATACCAAGACAAGAAGGCGATTAACGAAACACACAGAATGATCAGTGTCGCTAAAGCGTTGATCTTAGGCGAAACCCCTAAACGTACCGAGGAGAACACCACCATAGGTAGCGTCGTTGCACCTGGGCCCGAGGCAAAGCTTGCGATCACTAAATCGTCCAAGGACAAACTGAATGACAACAACCAACCCGCCACCAGCGCCGGCGAAATCATAGGCACAGTGATGAGGAAGAAGGTCTTAAGCGGGGTTGCCCCTAAGTCCATTGCCGCTTCTTCGATTGACATGTCCAGCTCGCGCAATCTTGACGACACAACCACAGCCACATAGGCGGCGCAGAAGGTCGAATGCGCAATCCACACAGTTAACATGCCGCGCTCTTTCGGCCAACCAAACAAGTCGGCCATGTGCACAAATAGCAGTAGCAAAGACAGACCCGTGATCACCTCTGGCATAACCAGTGGTGCAGTGATCATGTTCGATAATGTCAGCTTCGCCCATGAACGCTTAAAGCGTGTCATCACAAAAGCCGCCATAGTGCCGATAATCACCGCCATAGTTGAGCTATAAAAGGCAATCCGCAAACTGGTCCATACCGCATCTAAAATCTGTTGGTCTTGAAATAACTCGCCATACCATTTTGGTGAAAATCCGCCCCATACCGTCACTAATTTAGAGTCGTTAAAGGAGTAAATCACCAGCACTAACATAGGTGCATAGAGGAAGAACAAGCCAAACCACAACATCGCTGAAGAAAAACTTAACTTTTTCATAGGTCTTTCTCCAAACTACGTGCCTGATAGCGATGGAATAAGGTAATAGGAATAATCAATAAGCCCAGCATTACAATCGCCAGTGACGAAGCCACAGGCCAGTCGCGGTTATTGAAGAATTCTTGCCATAAGACTCGACCTATCATTAAGGAATCTGGACCACCGAGTAACTCAGGGATCACAAACTCACCCACGGCAGGAATAAACACCAACATAGAACCGGCAATCACACCGCTTTTTGACAGCGGAAAAGTGATTTTCCAGAAGGTATTTAAACGGCTTGAGCCTAAGTCAGACGCGGCTTCAATCAAACTCATATCGAGTTTCACTAAGGTGGCGTACAAGGGCAAAATCATAAAAGGTAAATACGCATAGATAATGCCGATATACACGGCAATATTGGTATTTAGGATTTGTAACGGCTCAGAGATGATTCCCAGCCACATCAGCGAATGGTTGATGATCCCTGTGTTACTTAAGATCCCCATCCAAGCGTAAACCCGGATTAAAAATGAGGTCCAAGAAGGCAACATGACTAACAGCAGCAATACGGTTTGCAAACGCGCTGGCGCACGGGCAATCGCATAGGCCATTGGATAGCCAATAATCAAACAGCCGATGGTCGAAATTAACGCCATTTTCAATGAGCTGAGATACGCCATGTAATACAACGAATCATCAAGCAACATCAAATAGTTACCAAAATGCAGGAAGATATTTAACACATCATCGGCATATTGGAACGTAGCCTCATAGGGCGGGATCGCAATCGCCGCCGTCGAAAAACTCAGTTTAAGGACAATCGCAAATGGCAAGGCGAAGAACAATAACAACCAAGCATAGGGTATCCCTATGGTCCAAATGCGGCCTTTGAGCCACTTTAATTTAGTCGGTATCTTCATGATCTCAACACCACGCCACTGGTGTCCTCCCAACTGATGAACACTTCGTCATCCCATGTGGCATGATCGGCGCGGCGTTCACGGTTAGTCATACTGCACTGGACGATTTGACCATTCTCTAAACGAATGTAATACACTGAAATACCGCCTAAATACGCGATATCGTGTACGATTCCTTTCGCCCAGTTGTACTGACCTTCAGGCTGTTCGCGGCTAATAATGGTCTTTTCAGGACGCACAGCGAGCCACACATTCTTGTCTTCTACGTTGGTCGACACCCCGTAACCGACATAAAAAGATTGAGCCAACTCATTAGGTTTAATGATCAAATGGTCGACTTCATCCACTTCAATCGCGCCACCAAACAAGTTCACAGTGCCGATAAACTCGGCAATCATGCGGCTGTTCGGGCTTTCGTAAATATCCATTGGCGAGCCAGTTTGGGCAATCCAACCGTCGCTCATAATTGAAATGCGCCCCGCCATTGTCATGGCTTCTTCTTGATCGTGGGTCACCATCACGCAGGTCACACCGACACGCTCAAGAATTTCAACCACTTCGAGTTGCATCTGGGTACGCAGTTTTTTGTCCAATGCGCCCATAGGCTCATCGAGCAGTAATAATTTCGGCCGTTTTGCCAGTGAACGGGCCAAGGCAACACGCTGACGTTGACCACCGGATAACTGATGTGGCTTACGTTTACCATACTGCTCCATGTGCACTAACTTGAGCATATCTTGTACACGCTGCTCAATTTCGGCCTTAGGTAACTTGTCTTGCTTCAAACCAAAGGCAATGTTTTGCGCCACTGTCATGTGGGGAAACAGAGCATAGGATTGGAACATCATATTGATCGGACGTTCGTATGGGGGTAAATCTGTGATGTCTTCGCCATCGAGGAAAATACGGCCAGAGGTGGGCTTTTCAAATCCCGCTAACATGCGCAATAACGTCGACTTACCCGAGCCTGAGCCGCCGAGCAAGGCAAAGATTTCGCCTTTATTGATGGTTAATGACACGTCGTCGACAGCCCGTACGTCATCGAATAACTTGCTTACCCGCTCAATTCTGAGCAGTACTTTTTCTTGCGTCTTTGTTGTCGGTTTATTGGTGACGCCCGAGGTGATTGCCATAGTACTTCTCCACCCGAAAATGATGCGTCAATACGCTCAAACTCTGGGTTCAACACGATTAATGAATGAAAAGAGGTTAACCAAACTGTGTCAAATCCTATACGTGGATGAACTATGCATAGGATTGGACATAGCCAGTCTGCCAAGTTAGGGGCAAGCTAGGCTTGCCCCTTATCGACTATTGTCCTGACTTCACTTTGGTCCAAACACGGGTTAATACGCGTTGGATTTTCAAAGGACGGATTTCACCAATATAAAGTTTATCTAACACTTCTTGTGGTGGATAAATCGCGGGATCGGTGCGGATAGCCTCATCAACCAGAGGTTGGGCAGGATCGTTCGGGTTAGCATAGGCCACATAGTTAGAGATAGGCGCTATGACTTCTGGACGGAGAAAATAGTTAATCAGCGTCAGTGCATTATCTGCGTTAGTCGAATCGGCTGGGATAGCTAACATATCAAACCACAGGTTGGCGCCTTCTTTTGGAATCGAGTAACCAATCTTATTGCCATTACCCGCCTCTTCAGCACGTGCTTTAGCTTGGAATACGTCGCCAGAGAAACCAAAGGCCACACAAATGTCACCGTTTGCTAAGTCGGAAATATAGCGAGATGAGTGGAAATAGGTCACGTAAGGACGGATTTTTTCCAGTAACTCACCGGCTTTTTCATAATCGCTTGGGTTGGAACTGTTAGGATCTAAACCTAAATAAATCAGTGCTTGAGGCACCATATCGTCGGCAGAGTCCAGCATAGCAAAGCCACACTTAGAGATTTTTTCAGCATATTTAGGATTGAAGATCAGTTCCATTGAGTTGAATGGCGCATCTTCACCCACAGCCGCTTTCACTTTATCTATGTTGTAACCAATACCATTGGTTCCCCATAAATAAGGCACGGCATACTGGTTACCCGGATCGGCTTTCTCAAGTAGCTTCATCAGGGCAGGATTTAAATTTTTGAAGTTAGGTAGCTTAGCGCGGTCTAAAGGTTTGAAAGCACCCGCTTTGATTTGCTTAGCGAGAAAGTGGTTAGAAGGGACAACGATATCGTAGCCACTACGACCAGACAGTAATTTAGCCTCAAGCACTTCGTTACTATCGAACACATCGTAAATTACCCGAATGCCCGTTTCTTTCTTGAAGTTTTCTAAGGTATCTTCCGCGATATAATCTGACCAGTTATACACGCGAACCACTTCTTCCGCTTGGGCCGCTGCGCTCGCTAATACGCTCGCAGTTACCAGAGCTAGAGTGGTCATCTTATTAAATAGCTTCATGCTTTCTCCTTTCTCGGGTAGCAGAATTGCTTAAGCAAATTCTGACATTGTGTCACCGGGCTATCCGGATATTGTTGTTATTTTCGACCAATGCTACACCTTACAAACCGCATCGGCAGTCTCTACGGCATGAATTCCATGCCACCTTTATATCTTGCTGCAATTTGTTAAGTATCAGGTTTCGTGCCAAATTTTCGAGGCATCGGTATTGCATTAACACTCAAAAAATTAGACTAGATATGACACTGCTTGTACATATTGCAACATTAAGGCAAATGCCTCAAGTCCCTAAGTAATCGCAAAAACCACTAAGATAAAACACATTTTAAATATGACTAACAATTAGTTAGCGACTCTATTAAACGAGCGACTTAAAATAGTTAGGCATATTTCACTTCTCTAGCGGACACGCATCTGAATTGAATAATCACTTTAATCAACAAACCATTAAAAACCATCAGATTATTTAACAAGTGAGTTGCACCGGTTGGGTGCAATCTCACTAAAACAGTGCAAAGCTCAGTCTTGTGATTACCGACATTAACTTCAGTTTTCCTTGGGTTAACGCGGCAACACTGTCAGAGCACTCAATCCAAAACATTACACTGTGAGCAGAAGAAATTCACGTTCCCATGAGCTGACCACACGGCGGAAGTTTTCAAGTTCGGCCTGTTTCACCGCCACAAAACCAGTGGTGAAGGCTTCACCTAAATACTGCTTACAGGCATCACTTTCTTCCATCGCCGCTAACGCTTCTTCTAAGGTTAAAGGCAAACAATGGGTGTTGTTACTGCGGCTTTCGTTGGCTTTACCCTGCACTGGCGTCGAAGGTTTTAGCTGCTCAACCATGCCGATATAACCACACAATAAGCTCGCGGCTATTGCCAAATAACAGTTAGCATCGGCGCCGGGAATACGGTTTTCGATACGACGGTTTTGTGGTGAAGACTCTGGAATACGTAATCCACAGGTGCGGTTTTCATCGCCCCACTCTAAGTTAACCGGCGCCGAAGTACCGGGTAGGAAACGACGGAAAGAGTTAGCATTGGGCGCCATCAGCGGCAGCAACTCAGGGATGAATTTTTGCAGACCGGCGATATATCCCAAGAATAACTGGCTCTTAGTGCCATCTTCATTGGTGAAAATATTTTTGCCCGTCTCTTTATTGATCACACTCTGGTGAATGTGCATTGCACTACCAGGTTCGTCAGTCACAGGTTTGGCCATAAAAGTAGCGCAAACATCGTGCTTCAGTGCCGCCTCGCGCAAGGTGCGTTTAAAGATAAACACTTGATCAGCAAGGGACAACGGATTGCCGTGGCTGAAGTTAATCTCCATCTGCGCAGGGCCATCTTCATGGATTAAAGTATCGATATCTAAACCTTGAAGCTCGCACCAATCGTACATGTCTTCAAACATAGGATCGTATTCGTTGGCAGCATCGATAGAGAAAGACTGGCGGCCCGCTTCGGGTCGACCTGAACGGCCAATTGGTGGCTTTAGGGGTAAATCGTGGTCGTCACTACGACGGGTCAAATAGAACTCCATTTCAGGAGCGATAACCGGTTCCCAGCCCTGTTCGTCATAGAGAGACAAGACTTTTTTCAATACGTTACGTGGTGACAGCTCAATCGGATTACCCATTCTGTCGTAGCAATCGTGGATCACCTGCGCCGTGGCTTCGATGGTCCAAGGCAACATAAAAACAGCGTTTTCATCGGGTACACAGACAAAATCGATGTCGGCAGCATCGAGCAAGCTGTAGTAAACATCTTCATTCACAAAATCACCGGTGACGGTTTGTAACAGCACGCTTTCAGGCAAACGCATGCCTTTTTCATCGAGAAACTTATCGACTGGTGCAATCTTGCCGCGGGCGATGCCAGTCATGTCACTAATAACACATTCGACTTCTGTGATTTTTCGTTCTTTTAAAAAAGCGATTAGCTTATTCATTATTATTTCACTCGAGTTGTAGCCCTGCGTCGGCATGCATCACCGAAGGCATTGAAAAGGGAGAGGTAAAACGGATTTTCGCTCACCTTCCACTCTGGATGCCATTGCACACCGAGGGCAAATTCTTTAGTACCTATTACGGAGAAAGCCTCCACTAACCCATCTGGAGCATAAGCTTCTGGCCGCAACCCAACACCCAGACGCTCCACGCCTTGAGTATGCACAGAGTTGACCTCTGCAGAGTTACGGCCCCAGGCCTCGTAAATAAGCCCCCCGGGCTCAACAGTAATACTGTGAGAAGCCCCATATTGCACATCTAAGGATGCGGTTTTATCTTCTCTATGTTCAATAAAGCCACCCACCTCATATAACTTCTGGTGCAAACTGCCACCAAAGGCCACATTCATTTCTTGAAAACCGCGACAAATACCTAATACAGGTACCCCAGCAGCAATAGCAGCGTGGATCAGCGGCAAAGTCGTCGCATCACGTTTAGGATCATGGTGTGTACCAAGCTCGCTCGGTTGGCCTGCATAAAGATGGGGTTCTACATTAGAAGGAGAGCCAGTAAACAAAATACCGTCAAGACGTTCTAAAATCGCGTCTATCGGTAAATCGCCGCCTAACGATGGGATCACTAACGGCCAGCCTTTCGCGCCATTAACTACACCTAATAGATATTTTTCACCAACAATATTAAAGGGATGTGAACCCAGTTGTTGATTACAAGCAATAACACCTATGAGGGGCAAATCGGCTGACATATCTCACCTTTAGAATTCGTTTTACTAGCATAACGAACACTTTGTCTTTAAATGTTCATTTTTTCACACAGTACACCGAAATTTCACACTAGGCAAGAGGTTAAGCACTTGTTAAAGATTATTTCATCCACTTGTGTTTAATAAGCATAAATAACATGTAGTTAAACCTATATTTTGGTTATTTAATGTTATTTCATGTGAATAAAATAGTGCTTCAGCTGGCAAAATTCTCGCTTTTAGCAGCGTAAATTAAACCGTATTCGCACTAAATTTGAACCAATATTATTTACACAAAGAAGAGGATATATAACAAATATGACAGGATTAGAAAGGAGGTAATACCAATCGTATTAAATATATGTTCATTCAGCGGGAGTTCAACGCGCTTTAGACAAGGCGAAGGCTTGAAGGCATAGTGGTGCTCTGTCGAAAGCCTTAAACGCAGTATAAAGCGCGTTG
>NZ_MPDG02000001.1:78515-84825 GCF_001887095.2 Shewanella sp. SACH | reverse complement strand
ACCCGCCCTTCGGGAGCCTCACAGGCATCCCACTCCCGTGTTGCATTGACTTAAAAGGGAATGACCATTTCTGCGTCAATGCGCCTTGGATTGAAATGCCGGTGAGGCTCTGAACTGATTAGATATTTAATGTGATTGGTATAAATCCGCAGTTGTGTTGAATAACAGTATTACGCCACTCACTTCTAGTGAATAAGTGGCCTAATATGTTGAATAATAGGGTAAGTTGATGACTTAACTAGAAGTTCGCAGGCGTAGTCGCACTCACCAGACGGCAAGGTTCATCAAAGGGATTGCGGAATCTATGGGGCACTTCACTATTAAAGTAGTAACTGTCACCCGCTTCCAAAATATACACTTCATCACCCACAGTGAGTTCGAATTTACCTTCGATCACCATCGCAGCCTCTTCACCTTCGTGCTTCAGCATTTCTTCACCCGTATCTGAACCGGGCGGATAAATTTCACTCATCACTGACATAGCGCGATTCGGATAATCACGGCCGATCAGTTTAAATTCAAGTGGTCCAGTGCCGATATCCAGTAATTCATTGGATCGATAGACGACCTTTTGCTCACTATCCGCAGAGGCTTCAATGGAGAAAAAATCCACTAAAGACATCGGGATACCCGACAGCACTTTTTTTAGAGAGCTGACTGACGGGCTAACACTGTTTTTCTCGATCATTGAAATCGTACTGTTAGTCACACCAGCACGTTTGGCCAATTCTCGTTGAGATAAGCCTTTCATTTTTCGAACAGTTTTGAGGCTGGCTCCAATATCCAAATTTCACATCCCCCTGAAGGCTCGGGTCAACCCCGATAGATGACGAACAGGTTGTTCAGGATAAACACCATCCAGAACGCATTTTCGCCCAAAAAGCGCGTGTTTTACTGCTTTCATTGTATTCTACATAAAAAGCGTGTTAAATAAAACGAACACTTTTTTGCGTCATGTTAAAAGTGTGATGAGTATACTGAGACAAGTCCAATTTACAATAAAAACAATTTTTTGGAGCCATAATGGCAAGCAAACCTCCAGTGCACAGCGAACAGTACCCACACTCTTATTATGTTGATACTGCTAAAGAAATTTACGCGCACCCACAACTCGAAGGCAATATCAGTGCTGATGTCTGCATAGTGGGCGGCGGCTTTAGCGGTATCAATACCGCCATAGAACTCGCACAGCGCGGCATGAGTGTCATTCTATTAGAAGCCAAGCGTATTGGCTGGGGCGCATCGGGGCGAAACGGCGGCGAACTCATTCGCGGCATAGGCCATGACCCTGCGCAATTTCACAGTGAAATAGGCACTGAAGGTGTTCAAGCAATCCAACAGATGGGCTTTGAAGCCGTCGAAATTGTGCGAAATCGCATACAAGAACACAGTATCGACTGCGATCTGCAAATGGGTTATTGCGACTTAGCAGTTAAACCTCGTCACATGGATGAGCTTGAAGAAGAATTTAGCGCACTCAAGGCCATGGGTTATCAGCAAGAAATCAAGCTGTTAACTAAGCCGCAATTAGGTGAAGTCATAGGCTCAGATTTTTATCAAGGTGCGCTGGTTGATATGGGCAGCGGCCATTTACACCCGCTGAACCTTGCTCTGGGTGAGGCACGCGTCGCCCGTAATCTGGGCGCGCAGTTGTTTGAATACAGCGCCGCCGAAAAAATCATTCAAGGCGCTAAACCTAAGGTCATGACCACCAAGGGCGAAGTCACTTGCCAATACTTAGTTCTGGCTGGCAATGCCTATATTGGCCACAAACTTAACAGTTTTGTTGGGGGCAAAGTGTTGCCCGCTGGCAGTTATTTATTGGCGACAGAGCCCTTAACTGAGGCCCAATGCGCAAGCATTATCCCGCAGAATATGGCCTTCGCCGATATGCGAATTGCCTTAGATTACTTTCACTTATCCGCAGATCGTCGACTGCTGTTTGGCGGCCTTTGTACTTACTCAGGTAAAGATCCCAGAGATATTGAAGCGGCGCTGAGACCGAATCTGGAGAAGGTGTTCCCGCAGTTAAAAGGCGTGCGCATCGATTATGAATGGGGCGGCATGATAGGTATTGGGGCGAACCGTATGCCACAAATTGGTCGCCTGCCCGATGCCAATAATATTTTCTACGCCCAAGCCTATGCAGGACATGGCGTGAATGCCACTCACATGGCGGCAAAACTACTGGCCGAGGCTATTTGCCAACAGGCGGGACACTTCGATGTGTTCGCTAAAATCAAACACATGACCTTCCCCGGCGGCCCGACATTCCGCTCGCCTATGCTCGCGGCTGGCATGCTGTATCACAGATTTAAAGACTTGTTTTAAAGGCTTATTTTAAGCACTTTTTAAGAACAGATTTTAAGGGCTGGTTTTAAGACATCACGCATGATGCCCATCGGATAAACAATCAGATGGGCATCATTGTCATATGCGCGAGCCATTTAACCACTCGCTATTTAGATACGAGTCATTCAACTGCAAGTCATTCTTTACAATTAGGGCTGCAACAACGCTAAGCCTCGCCTAAGAGATCGCCGCGTTCTAACAAGCATAACAACTTTTAAAAGCTAATTTGCTCTCGCTAATCTCTGCCGCTTTCGACGCCTTGCCCACAGGATAAAAGGGATAGACCCGAGATAATGCACGACTAACGCCACCACAACCCCAAAGCCAATCCCACTGGTGGTTAAAGGTATTCCAGGCTTAAAG
The DNA here is from genome assembly GCF_001887095.2 of Shewanella sp. SACH. NCBI lineage: Bacteria > Pseudomonadati > Pseudomonadota > Gammaproteobacteria > Alteromonadales > Shewanellaceae > Shewanella > Shewanella sp. SACH. Next base: position 82,110 of record NZ_MPDG02000001.1, on the reverse strand, counting down.
TTACTGACGGTTTTCTCCAGATAATCAAAGCGAACGGGGTTAAACATATAGGCAGTTTTTTCAAACAAATTGCCCGTGTTAAACATCGCCAAGCCCTGTGTTAACTCTTTATAAAGCGCGATTGTCTGCACCTTTTGCTCGGCGTCGGCACGCACGCTTGGCTCCTTATTTTGCTGGTGACGGGCAATCATTGCCTCAGCATCGGCATAATGATATTCCCTAGCCGTTGCCTCGTAGCCTTCTACCTGCCATTGGGTCGATGCATAGAGTCCAGCGAGAAATTGCTGATAATGATCAGCCAGTTGCGGCAACTGCAAGGCAATCACAAGAATCAACCCAAAAACCAACTTATCAATCAATCTGCCAATCAAGGGATCCTCCTTGGTGATCTAGCCAAACAACGCAGCGGTTACGACACTGCAATGACATAATGCTCAAAACTGTACTGACTCAATCAATAACTACCCAATTAGCACTCAATTGGCAAATCGGTACGACTGCCCCAATCCGCCCACGAGCCATCATAGAGGATGGGATGTGTATGCCCTGCCGCAACTGAAGCCAAGATCAAAATACACGCCGTAATCCCAGAGCCACAGCTAAATATCCGTGCGGACTTGTCCGCTGCTAAACCTTGATAAATAGCCTGTAATTCACTGGTCGTTTTGATTTTATTGCCATCAAGCACTTGAGCGAAGGGTAAGTTAACCGAGCGAGGAATATGCCCTGAGCGCACACCTGGGCGCGGCTCACTCACTTGGCCTAAAAAGCGTGGCGCACCACGGGCATCGACAATCGCGGTTTCGGCATCTTCGATACGTGATAACACGGCCTCGGCATCCATCACAAGCTCAGGGTGGTATTGCAGCACATCCACCAAAGTATCGATATCCGTCGGGCCGTAATCGACGCCTTCGGCTTGATAACGCGATGAGGTGATGCGGTCTTCTTCAATCCACTGAGGCAAGCCACCATCGAGTACATAGACTCGATTAAAGCCCATGACTTTAAAGGTCCACCACGCCCGTGGAGATGAATAAATGCCTTGGTTATCATAGATAACGATAACACTGTCGGCCTCAATCCCAAGTTGCGCTATCCCTTGGCTGAATTGTTCAAACGTCGGCAAGGCATGGATTTGAGTTGAAGTCTTATCGCAAAACACATTTTCCAAGTCGAATCGACGTGAGCGCGGAATGCAAATAGGCTCATCGTAAACCAGAGGTTCTTTACCAATAACGGTTTCCATACTGGCATCGAGCAAGACTAAATGGGGATCGGTGAGGTGTGCTTCGAGCCACTGCGTACTAACAAGTGGGTATTCCATAGCGGGTCCTTTTACTGTTATCCAAGTCTGCCGCTAGTCTCTCACCAAATGCCGTAAAGCCCAAATATCGGCTTAACAAATTGTCTGCTTTGGGATTTTATTCAAAAACGTCGACTCGATTTTATGTGCTCCATCATTAGATTGCAGCGAAACAGTGTTTCAAGATAGCTTTTCGAGAAAGCCCTTTCGAAATAATCCTTTTCAAAATAGCCGCTACTTAATCACTTCTATTTTCACGTCAATCAAACCAGAGGAAGTGTTGCCTATGCTACTGAACGCCGATTTAGACAGATCAATAATGCGGCCACGCACGAAAGGCCCTCTATCATTGATTTTTACAATCACACTTTTGCCATTATCAACATTGGTGACCTTAACGCTCGAACCAAAGGGTAACTTTTTATGCGCTGCCGTCTTTAATTTATGTTTGTAAAGTTCACCACTAGCCGTCTGCTTATTTTGATGTTTATCCCCATAAAAGGAAGCCTGACCAGCTTCAGTGAATCCCACCCAGTTACCATTTTCACCCGTCTGCATTGAAGAACAGCCGGCCAAAAAACTTAACAATGCCAGCACAGCTAGTTTGACGAAATTGAACTGCCTAATTGGGTTTAGAAGTGCATTCACATGACACCCTCTCTAATGAGTGAACGCTTTGCTGACGAGCTAAAAAACTCAGCAAAAGTCACGGGGAAAATAACCAACAACCTTAGATGGCAAAGCTCGAAGCTTGCATCCTAAAAGATCAGAACAAGAAACAATAAATTTCCACGAGGCTACAGCAGTTGCACGCTAAAATCACGTATTTACAGGTGAATGCTCTCGGTTTGAAGTCAAAAGGTTGTGGACAAACTGACTTAGAAACAGACATATATGTGTTGTAGACCAGTTTTTGGGGGACCTGTAATTTTAGTTATTAACAGTTTAACGTTTGCTGGTATCCACTAACACAGGCTTACCATGGCATTCGCTCGTCGTCTCGCTAATCACCATGGATCACCTTTTTGGCATTAGCGTGACCTGTAGATTTAAAAGCCTTACACAGCACGCTTTTGAACAGAAATGCGTTGGAAAGTAGTGTTTGGGATCAGTAATTTCAGTTGTTAGAAGTTTAGCGTTTACGAATATTCACTCGCACAGGCTTGCCATGGCATTCGCTCGTCGACTCGCAGCCAGTCCGTCCTTGAATGCTCGACCGCCCCGTCCATAGGGCGGACGGTCGTCTCGCCAATCACCATGGCTCACCTTTTTGGCACTAGTGTAATCTGTCTGTATGAAGGAGATACCCAGCAAGCTTTGGGACAAAATCGTGATAGACCTTTTGCTCTAACTTGTCAGTTTGGATAAAAATTTCTATGGAGATAAGGCCCGCCACAAACGCGAGCAACTTGTTGCGAGTCGAGCGCCCAAAGGGCGCGTTTTTGATGGCGATTGTTAGGTGACAATATTGCAGACCTCCCTTCTATACTTCTCCCGATCTTGTTCGCTAAGCACATTGGCTAATGGAGGCTTTGGTGACTCAGGGCGAAGAAATGCATCGAAAAATTTCGGATCATGCATTATGTTCCAAGGTATTAGGCCGTGATACGCGGATAGAAAATCCGAAAGGATTCCAGCATCACAGGTTCTGGCTCCAACATATCCTTGTTTAGCGAACTGTTCATTTGGGAATTCAGAAGAGTTAAAAGTTTCGGGCGCAACTCCGATTGATAACCATTCACCACGGTTAAGGGCCTGACGCCAAGTTGATGAAAGTGATACTGCATAATCGCGAGTCAAATCTGGAATTGATGTTGGTAAATCTAAGAAGCGGTGACAGTAAATCGCTACATAGATGACATTAACAAATTCCCCTTGGGTATCACCTGCTTGAGCAATTCCATATGAACCGTCAGATAAAGGAACAGCATAAACCATTCCTGGCTTCCATCGAGACTGTCTGCGCTTACGCGATTCCATGTTGTCACCTAACGTCTTAGTATTTATGCGCTGCGCTGTTTGCAGGGCATAAATCGCTTGTTGGACTTGGCCGCTGCCACATCCGTGTAAATGGGTATGAATAATGCTATAGGAATTTGCTTTTTTGCGGTAGCGGTTTTTTATACAGTTTGATGGGTAATCACTTGATATCGTTTTAGCTTTCTCATTTTTAGCGCTTATTTTTTGCTAATGAATCGCTATCTAACGACTCAAAACTCCAAGGAATACACCTCCCCTCGGAGTTGCCGCAGGGCGAATAGACAAAGTGCGTGAGTTCGGTCATGGATG
>NZ_MPDG02000001.1:71398-76054 GCF_001887095.2 Shewanella sp. SACH | reverse complement strand
AACCTATGTCGGGTTCAGCTGGGGTAATATTGCCGCCACAAGGTTACTTAAAACGTCTGCGTGAAATCACTAAAAAGCATGGCATCCTACTGATTTTTGATGAAGTCATTACCGCTTTTGGCCGCGTTGGCGCCGCCTTCGCGAGTCAGCGTTGGGGCGTTATTCCAGACATTATCACCACGGCTAAAGCCATCAATAACGGTGCGATTCCAATGGGTGCAGTGTTTGTGCAAGATTTTATCCACGACACTTGCATGCAAGGCCCTAATGAACTGATTGAGTTCTTCCACGGCTACACCTATTCCGGTCATCCAGTCGCTGCAGCGGCCGCACTCGCCACCCTATCAATTTATGAGAATGAGCAATTATTCGAGCGCAGCCTTGAGCTTGAACGCTACTTTGAAGACGCTGTGCACAGCCTCAGAGGGCTGCCGAATGTGATTGATATTCGCAACACAGGATTAGTTGCGGGGATTCAATTCTCCCCTAACGCTCAAGGCGCGGGTAAACGGGGTTACGGCGTGTTTGAACACTGCTTCCGCCACGGCACTTTAGTGCGAGCCACGGGAGACATTATTGCCATGTCACCACCACTGATTGTCGATAAACGCGAGATTGACCAAATGGTTAATAGCCTAAGCGATGCCATTAACGCCGTTGGATAATAGTGCCAGCGGTTCGTTCCACTCTCACATTTAACACCCCGCTGCGGCGAGGAACTTCAAAGGTTAACTATGCTCAAGATCACTCACTTTGTTAATGGTCAGCACACCCCTGCCAGTACCAGAACCCAAGATATTTTTGAACCCGCTACGGGTGAGCTACGTGGCCAAGTCTCACTGGCAAGCGAAACCGAAGTCGGCGAAGCCATCGCGATCGCAAAAAACGCCTTTGAAACCTGGTCACAAGTCACGCCGCTCAACCGCGCTCGAGTGCTATTTAAATTCAAAGCCTTAGTTGAGCAGAACCTAGATGAAATGGCGCAGCTTATCACCCGTGAGCACGGCAAAGTGATAGACGATGCTAAGGGCGAGTTGATCCGAGGTCTCGAAGTGGTCGAATTTGCCTGTGGTATTCCGCACTTGCTTAAAGGTGAACACACACAGCAAGTCGGTGGCGGCGTCGATTCTTGGTCAGTTAATCAAGCTTTAGGTGTTGTCGCAGGCATAGCGCCCTTTAACTTCCCCGTGATGGTTCCCATGTGGATGTTCCCAATCGCGATTGCCTGCGGTAACACCTTTATTATGAAACCCTCGGAAAAAGACCCAAGCTCGGTGATGCGGATTGCCGAGCTGCTTAAAGAAGCGGGTCTTCCCGATGGCGTGTTTAACGTGATTAACGGCGACAAAGAAGCCGTCGATACCTTACTCACCCATAAAGATGTGCAAGCGGTGAGCTTTGTGGGCTCAACGCCGATTGCCGAATACATCTACAGCACAGCCTCTAAACATGGCAAACGTGTGCAAGCCTTAGGCGGCGCGAAAAACCATATGTTACTCATGCCAGATGCGGATTTAGATCAAGCCGTTAGCGCCTTAATGGGTGCAGCTTACGGCAGTGCTGGTGAGCGTTGTATGGCGATTTCAGTCGTGCTCGCGGTAGGTGATGTGGGCGATGCGTTAGTGGAAAAACTGCTACCGCAAATCCAAAGCTTAAAAGTCGGCAACGGCCTGACGCCAGAGATGGAAATGGGTCCGCTGATCTCAAAACAGCACCTTGCCAAGGTCACCCAATATGTTGAAGCCGGTGTGCAAGAAGGCGCAGCGCTGCTGGTCGATGGCCGTAAACTGAGTGTTGAAGAAAATCCACAGGGCTATTTCCTCGGCGCCTGTCTGTTCGACCATGTCACGCCAGATATGAGCATCTACCGCGAAGAAATCTTTGGCCCAGTGCTGGCGATTGTGCGCGTGAAAGATTACCCGACGGCGCTTGAGCTGATTAACCAACACGAATTTGGTAATGGCACGGCGATTTTCACCCAAAGTGGTGAAGCGGCCCGACATTTCTGTCACCACGTGCAAGTCGGTATGGTTGGGGTGAACGTGCCGATCCCGGTGCCGATGGCGTTCCACAGTTTTGGCGGTTGGAAGCGTTCACTGTTTGGGCCGCTGCATATGCATGGCCCCGATGGCGTGCGTTTTTATACCAAGCGTAAGGCAATTACTGCCCGCTGGCCCGTGGGTAAACAGACTCAAGCCGAGTTTGTAATGCCTACGATGAAATAGCCGAATGTCAGCTCAACAAGGAAATCGCAAATGACTGTGAGTATCAACGCCATTATTCGCTTTGCTACGGCGCAAACACCCATCGAAACCTATCAGTTACCGACGGAAAAGTTGTTAGCAGGCAATCCGACTCAAGGGCTAGAGAATCATTATTCTAGTCCTTGTGATCAATTTCACAGTGGAATTTGGCAAAGTGAATCAGGCGCTTGGAAAATAAACTACACTGAATACGAGTACTGCGAAATCCTCGAAGGGATAAGTGTTATTACCGATCTTCAAGGTCAATCGCAGACGTTCACTGTGGGCGACAGGTTTATTATACCCGCGGGTTTTCAAGGCACTTGGGAAGTTGTGGAACCCTGCCGCAAGGTTTACGTCATTTTCGAACAAAAGTGAGATCAACGAGGCTGATGTTAGCCTCAAAAAAGCTAAGTTATCTTAGCAATAACTCGCCATGAGGTCACAGCAACGGGTTTTCCTAGGCTGTTGTTTGGCAAACCAACGGATGCACTGGCGCAATTGAATAATCATGGCCGCCAGTAACACGTCCGAGTCAACAAAGAAAATGGGAGAAATACCGTGTATAACAATCTGAATAAAAAACGGCTGGTACAGCTTGTCGGACTCGCGCTAACCACGACCCTATTCTCCGGCATGGCCGCCGCCGAAGTAACAGGGGAAATTAGTCTCACTAACGACTATCGTTTCCGCGGCGTTTCACAAACCGCTGGCGATCCTGCCCTGCAAGGCGGTATTGATTGGAGCTTCGACTCAGGTTTCTCTGTCGGCGCTTGGGCAAGTAACGTGGATTTTGATGAGCCAGGTTATAACGGCCCTGCTATCGAATACGATTTCTATGTCGCCTATGGCGGTGAGATCAACGAAGATCTGACCTACGACATTACCCTTAACCGTTATAACTACTCAGGCGAAAGTGACATTGGCTATTTTGAAGTCACAGCTGGCATGGATTATAAAGGCTTTCGTGCCGCTTACTGGTACACCAATGACTACGGCGGTAGTGATTTAGACTATCACTATGCTGAGCTTAACTACTCCTATGAATTTGTTGAAAACTGGAGTCTCGATCTGCACTACGGCTATAACGTTGGTGATGCTTTGGATGACGGTGAAGGCTTTGATAGCTACTCAGATTACTCTGTGGGCGTATCGACTGAACTGTCAGGCTTTGGGCTTTCTCTCGCTTGGTTAGGCACAGATCTTAGCGGCGACCAAAAGGTCTCTGATGGCGCATTCAAAACCTCAGATACCGTGCTTGCTAGCGTAAGTTACGCGTTCTAATTTGGCCTTAGTATAAAGTTCGGAAGAACCGCTTAGATAAACTAAGACACAAAAAGCCCTCATCATCGAGGGCTTCTTTTTAGCTATTCAAGCTGACTGGTCTACCAACTACGCATCTTATGGCCTTTCACCGCGTAGAACAGGATGAACAGATAACAGGGCAACATCACAATATAACCGCCCTGCATGCCCATATCAGTCGCCGAGCTCATTAAGCCCCAAGACACTGGACCAAAGGCGCCACCAGCAATCCCCATGATGAGAAGCGCTGAACCTGTACTGGTCAATTTGCCCATCCCAGACAATGCTAGCGGCCATACTGCAGGCCAAACGATCGCATTGGCTAAACCAAGGAAGGCAATCATCAACAGGGTGTCGGGCAGCGCAACGCCACCAAAAGGCACTAACACAACATTGGCGATAGCGTAGGAGTTATTGTCGCCGAACAAAATCCCGCATGTCAGTAACAAACCCAGAATAGCCGACACCATCAAAGCCTTAGGCTGTGAAATAAAGCGAGGAATTAATAGGATACCGAGCGTGTAACCTAGCACCATACACACCATGGTATAGGAGGTCATCACACCGTAATGTTCAACCCCGAGTGATAACGCAAAAGTGCCTATAGTATCACCGGCGATCACTTCCACAGCCACATAAACAAACAGTGCCAACACGCCAAAGGCTAAGTTAGGGTGAGACAGCGCCGCTTTAAGTTGGCCTTTATCGGTATTTTCAACGGCTTCATCTTCATTGGATAATTCTGGTAATGGGGATTTTTTTACCGCCAGTGCTAAAATGCCGATAAAAATCGCCATACCTAAATACGGCAATACTAAACCGTCTGCCATTTCATCAATTTGAATTTTAGTCAGCTCAGTACCGATACGGTCTTTAAAGCTGTCTAAAATCAGTGCAGAGAACACCACAGGCGCAATCACACCCGCACCTTTGTTCAAAATGCCCATCACGCTCACGCGGGCAGCGGCGGATTCTTCAGGGCCTAAACGCACCACATAAGGGTTAACCGCAGTTTGTAATAGGGTTTGGCCTGCACCCATCACTAATTGGGCCAATAGGAACAAGGCAAATATTTGGGTTTCCGCGGCGGGGATAAACAGTAAACCCG
>NZ_MPDG02000001.1:0-71388 GCF_001887095.2 Shewanella sp. SACH | reverse complement strand
CGGGGATAAACAGTAAACCCGCCAGCATCATCACGCCCATGCCGATCGCCATACCATTCTTATAACCGACTTTGCGAATAAGCCAGGCGGATGGCAAGGCTGTAAAGGTCACTGCGATATAGAAAGAAAACAGGATCAACGACGCTTGAAAGGGATTGAGTTGCAATATTTGTTTCAAATACGGCATCAAAGACCCATTCAACCAAGTGGCGAATCCGAGGATGAAAAAGAGAGCGGCCACTATAGCCATGGGGAGAAAGCTGCTTTTTTGCTGGCTTTTATCGAGTGTCATTTCCATAAACCTGCTTCTTATAGTAATTAATTATTGAGGTGATAACGGGGGTTTAAATTAATGCCTAAGTTCCCGAATATCCGTATCGCGACTCGTCCGCAATGGCTAATGTTATCATCCAAACGCACCATTGTTTCAGTGATGTTAAAACAAATAACACAAAAAGACAACGCTGTCATTTAATAAATTCTCGCGAATATTCCCTCGTAATCATCAATTGGCCGATAGCTAAGTTGTAACTCACATCCATAAAATAATGTAAAAAAAGCCGCAGACACTGAGTGCGTGCGGCTGATCTCAAGCTATTAAGCCAACTGACTAAATTCTGACAAAAATATTGCGGCGATACATCCAATATAAAACCAGCCACTGCACCGCGAGCAAGCTGATAACCGCAGCTAACGCTTGAGCGCTTTCAGGCAAGGCCAGCACTAAGCCACCAAACACGCTTTGAGCGATATATTTCCAATCCACTAAGCTCGACGCTAAGTAAATAATGATGGCGTTGGTGCCTATCACCACGAAGAAAAATGCGGATTTTTGCCACTTAAGCACATCGACTAAGGCATAGAATACCGCCAGCAGTATCATGCTCCAGCCCGACGTCACCAGCACAAATGAACTGGTCCACAGCTCTTTATTGACCGGAATAACAAGATCTAACAGCCAACCGAAGGCTAACAAAATGCCACCCGCAGCGGCGAGCAATCCCACTTTAGCCCACTCACCTTTAGGATGGGATTTAACAATAAAGTGGCCGACAAACACACCCGTTAACGCATTGACGATGGCGGGAATAGTCGACAGTAAACCTTCAGGATCGGGCGTGCGTCCCTGATAGCTCACGCCGGGTAATAAAATCGAATCGACATAGGCATTGATGGATTCCGTTGGCGAGAGCACGCCGGCCTGTCCACCAGGGAAAGGCAACCAAAGTTGCATTGCGCCATAACCAAGCAAAATGCCCAAGGCGACGATAATTTGGGTTCGTAGACTCGTGTGCCACACCAATAATGCGGCAAAGAACCATGCAAAGGCGATTCGACCTAACACACTGGCATAGCGAATTTTTTCAGGATCGGCAGGCGCGCCTGTACCCCAACCGTGATTGTATAAAATGCCCAGTAATAGCAATAAAAAGAGTCGTTTAATCCCGTGACGATACACAGGTAATCGCTCACTCATGGGTAATTTATCTAAACGTTTGGGAGATAAACCTAAGGCCACACCAGAGAGGAAAATAAACAGCGGAAAAATCAAATCGTAGAAGTTAAAACCATGCCATTGGCTATGGTGCATCTGTTCATCGCCCCATTGCCAGCCTGCCCAGCCAGTTAGAATAAGCAAGCCACCAAACAAAGCCTCACCGCCCAAAATCCAAAACATATCGAAGCCGCGCAGTGCATCCAGCGACATCAACCTAGGTTTATTCACCTTTACTGGCGCAATTGCATTTGTCTGTGTCGTCCCCATGCCATCATCCTTTATTATTGTTATTAAAAGCTTTTATAAAAGTTGAGCAAAACTAATACTGTTTAAAATTAGTGCTGTACAATAAAAAACTTAGCCCCTGTCATCAAAATACGACAAGGGCTATACCCAAGCTACCTGAAGATACGAATTTCAGAGCGCCTAAACTACAAAAGCAATTTAAGGGTGTGTATAAACTGCTTGTCCCGCAATGTAGTTTGCCTGCACTTTGTTCTGCACATCGAGCAAGACAAAGTCAGCCCTGTGTCCAAGTGCTAAACGGCCAGCCTTATGGTCAATCCCGAGGAACTGTGCGGGATATAACGCCGCCATTCTCAAGGCTTCCGCCAAAGGTAAACCCAACAAGTTCACAGTATTATTGACCGCAGTTGCCATATCGAGCACACAGCCCGCCAGCTCACCTGTCACGGCATTTAATCTGTCGCCGACTCTTAACACTCGAGTACCAAAGAGCTCGAAGCTAGTCTCATCCTCCATACCAACTGGCGGCATAGCATCGGTGACTAACATCATCTTGCCCCTCGGTTTTGCCCGTAGTGCAACCTTTGCCGCCGCTGGGTGCACATGGTGACCATCGACAATCAAACCACACCAAGCGGTTTCACTCTCAATCGCCGCACCAACCATACCCGGCTCACGGGAACCGAGTGGTGACATCGCATTATAAAGGTGTGTAAAACCCGTCGCGCCTGCCGCTAATGCCGCAACAACAGTATCGTAGTCAGCATTAGAGTGGCCCAAACACACCTTCACGCCCGAAGCAACGAGCGTGCGGATCACCTCTGACGACACATTCTCAGGCGCAAGCGTAACGACTTTAATCCCCAGATCTTGACGACAAAATACCGCGAGTTCAGCATCGGTTATTTCACGAATAAAACCCTGCGGATGTACACCTTTTTTAGGCACAGATAAATGTGGTCCTTCAAAATGCACCCCTAAAACGCCAGCGCTACCTTTGACTAATGCCTCGGCCACTGCATCGGCCGCATTTGCCATCACGCTGACATCATCGGTGATAAGCGTAGGTAAAAATCCGGTCGTGCCAAAACGCGCATGGGCACGGCCGATAGTTTCAATGCAATTAACACTCGGATCGGCATTGAATAACGCCCCGCCGCCACCGTTCACTTGTACATCGATAAAACCTGGCACCAGCGTTCCGGCTTGGCGGATTTCCTTCGCGCCAACAACCGTATCAAACGCCAGAATGTGCCCGTCTTCAACAGTAACTGGCACATCTTGATGGAAATACTCACCATCGAAAATACGCTCGGCGATCAAGGTGATTTTCATCGCAAACCTCTTTCAATAAATAACACGAGTGACTTAAGTCTTAAATTAACTGCGCTGACTTAGCTGCACGGGCTTAGCTGAACAGGTTTAATCGTGCAGCTGCTTAATCGCGCAGCTAAAAGTCCGCTAAATCTAATCCGCAGCACCTAAACCTCTAAAACGTTGGCCGCTTAAAGCTCGGCGGCTTAGAGCGTTTGGGTCACTTTTTTAAGGCCAGCAGGTTGATCGGGATCAATACCGCGGGCAATCGCAACCGCAGCCACATCGATATAGAATCGTTGTAATAACGCTAACGGAGCCACACGTGGGTGAATGTCAGTCGAGGTTTGATTCAGATGCACTAAATCGGCGCCGCGTTGGCTCACGTTTTCAATCTGTTCTATGTGGCTAGCGTAGGATTCATCGCCAATACACACATCAACGATAGTGAGTTTTTTCTCAACTAAGGTCACAGGACCGTGGAGGAACTCAGCGCTACTGAATGCTTCGGCATGGATTGAACACACTTCTTTTAACTTAAGCGCGATTTCCTTAGATACCGCATAACCTAAACCACGGCCAAGTACGACTAAGTTCTTCACGTCGGCAACGGATTCTGGCGTGAGTTGTGGCTCAGCGTCCACCGCCGTTTGCAGCGCTTGGGGTAAAGAAGCGACGGCGCTAGCAAGCGATTCGCTTTGAGTCCAAGCGGCGGCAAGCTGTAAAATAGCTGACAACGTTGCGAGGTAACTCTTAGTCGCGGCAACCGCTTTTTCTTCGCCGGCACGTAAAGGCACAACAACATCGACGATATCTTTAATCGGTGCGGTTTCATCATTGACTAAGGCAACACAAAAAGCGCCAGCATTTTTTGCCATACGCGCCTGCGCCAAAATATCAGGGCTACGGCCAGATTGTGAAATCACAATCACTAATGCGCCTTCGAGTTTCAAGGTCTTACCATACACACTCGCCACTGAAGGGGCGGCGGCAAACGTCGGTACGCCCGCTTCGATTTCAAATAAGTACTTAGCAAAAACACCCGCATGATCCGATGAACCACGACCAACGATCATTACAAAACGGGGATCGAAGGCGCGCAGCTTTTCACCTAACTGCTGCATGATTTCAGCGTTAGCTTCTAACTGACCAGCTATTTTTTGCGGTGCGGTGCGAGCTTCTTGCTCCATAATAGTGTTTGTCATGTCTTTTACCTTCACGTTCAAATACAGGATTTGGCTTCAGTGCCTATTTGCACTGACAACGACTTATTAAATTCTTGCTGGGCGAAATACATAGCACCGAGTTCGGGTGGTGCTAAGGTTTCTGAAATTTTGGCGACCACATCGGCACCGAGCCAGGCTTGTAAAGGCTCTGCAAGGCCACCGATCATCGAAAAACGCACCGGATTTAGGCTAAATAGCTTACGCGCCATGTCGCTAATATAATCTGCGCCCTCTTGCACTATCGCCGTCGCGACCGCGTCACCTTCACTGGCGCAATCGAGCACACTTCTGGCTAATGCGGCATAGCAACTTGATGATTTACCGGCTAGATTTTCGACAATGCCGAGCGCATCGGTGACGTTAAAGTAGCTCAGCAGCATACCGGTTAATCGGGTTGGTACGGCAAAGCCATCGAGTGCTAACAACACGTGTTCGGCGGCTTTTAATCCCAGCCAAGCACCGCTGCCCTTATCACCTAATGCAAAACCATAACCGCCAATACTCAAGCTGGTATCACCAACATGGGCATAACCGCAAGAACCCGTGCCCGTGATGATCACTGCGCCATCGGCACCGCGGTGGGCACCAATACAAGCCGTATGCAGATCTGTGGTGACATACATGGCCGCAAAAGGATGCTGCCAGTTGATCACGTCTTGATATAACCTAGGGACATTTACGCCAGCAAGACCAAGACCCGCCACCAGCAAGTGACTATCGCTCTCGTTCATGCCCGCATCCAGCAACGCCAGGCGAGTCGATGCTTCAATGGATTCAAATGTTTGTGTGAGACCATGCAGTGGATTTGCACGCCCAGCAACACCTGTCCCTAAAACGGTACCGTCTGCGCAGTAAATGGTGGCGCGACATTTACTGCCGCCGCCATCTACACCTATAAACAGTTGTTGATCTTTTGTCTGGACTAACCCCATGACACCCCTCTTCAGCTATCAATGCAGCGCTACCGTTGCTTATTATTTGCCGTTAATACAGCGCTCAACTTTAGTTAACTCAATGTTACAGCAAAAATGACAGCGTTGTCATTTACTTTTTTAAGTGATTTATGATCTAAAATCAAATTTAGGCAATCATTGACACAGAAAAACAAAAAGGCTGTATTTTATCTTTAAAATACAGCCAGATATAAAAACTGATTTAGTTAACGATTAAACTTCGGCCTTTACGAATACCATCGGCAGCTATGGCACGGACCTCAATCGGTGCAGTGACCGCCTGCCCCGCTTGATAAGCTTGCCAATGGCCATATAGGCTTCGGTATTCCAGTTTGAGTCCGGGATAGGCGATATTAGCAAACAGTTTACCCTCACGGATCTCGGCGCCGACCGTCGGTACGCGATAATCAATCCCCGCTTTATCTAACTTAATAAACTCTTTGTGGCCTAAAGTATTCGCAAGTTGTTGCCAATCCTTTGCCTGTGCATCACGCATGGTCAAAGTAAAAGCACCCGAGCTTTGGTTATACACAGCGCCTTGATATTGATAAGGCACTTCCCACGCGGCTTGATGCCAAGCACGCTCGGCCAACATCAACAAACGCGGGAACACCATGTATTCAATCGTATCGTCACTGCGAATCGACTCACTCCAAACCTGCCCTTGCAAGCCAGTAAAAGGTTTGCCTTTCTCCCTTGGACCCGAGATTTTTTTACCCGCCTCATCAAGTTTTATTCTGTCGTCCGCTTCGAACGGCTGATTTTGAATATCGGTCCATTGCTCGGCATTGGCGGCCAAGTTATCTGGCATAAAGCTAAAGACTTTATGGCTGTTGGTCGCGCGGCTCGCCCAGTAATAGCCATGCTCCTTAGGATCGGCCTCATAGGGGAAATCAAAGTACAACACCTCAGGATTAGAGAGCACGGTTTCCCAACCAAGATTCGCCTGCTGATTGGCGCGCTCATAGCCTTTATGGGCAATCACATCCCAAATATTAGACTGCACTTTAGCGGGCATATTCTCAGGGCGAACATGGCTCATGCCATCGCTCCACCCCGCAGTTTCAATGCCTTTTGCCGCTAACATAGTCGAAATTCGTTCAATAAAATAAGCGCCTAAGTCATCTATCGACTTAACGCCTTTATCGTTATTGGCGACAAATGCTAAACACTGGGGAGATTGTTTCCAAGCTCCCGCCGTTTCATCGGCACCAATGTGGTAACGCGTCAATGGTTGACCCGCGGCTTGGTGTAACTTGGCAATTTCATCAATCACTTTATCGACAAAGTGATAAGTCGACTCCATACACACGTTAAGCGTGTTGTCGTCGTAATACTGCACTGAAGAATAAACCGTTTTGTCGTTTGCATCGGATAACAAATATTGCTCAGCTGCAGTGGTTTTCCCTTCAGCTTGCAATTGACGAGCGCCCGCATCTAACGCTTTTACCGCTGTGCTAGCTTGATTTGCCGTTTCCTGCACAGTGACAACCTGCACTTGGCCCGTGTTTTGAAGCTCTACGTCTTCAGCCTGTAATCGACGAAAACGCGCATCCATCGCTTTAATCGCGGCGCGGCTATGACCCGGCATGTCCATCGATGGGATCACTTGTATTTGACGCGCCTCGGCATATTTCACTATGTCGATATAGTCTTGTTTGGTGTAATAGCCATTGACGCTAGTATCGCCAAACGGCCCACTGCCTAACTGCGGTAATAAGCAGGTATTTTCATCTAAATCATGGCAACGTTTACTGCCAATGTCGGTTAATTCAGGCAGACCATCGATTTCTAAACGCCAACCTTCATCGTCAGCCATGTGTAAATGCAGTTTATTGAGCTTATAAGCCGCCATTTGGTCGAGCAAATCCAGCAACAATTGTTTGCTGTGGAAATTACGTGCCACATCAATGTGCATACCACGGAACGGATAACGTGGGCTGTCTTCAATGGTCATGGCATTCACTTTCAGCGAATTCACATCCACAAGGCTTGCTAATGATGACAAACCGTAAGAGAAGCCCGCCGCATCATTGGCAGCGATCACTATTTCAGTTGGCTGAATATCTAAGCGATAACTGCCCTCATCCCCTTTTTGGCTGGCAAATTTCACCGTAATGCCACTCGCAGATTCAGCCACACCCAGGCGAGCTAAACGTGCCACCGCTGCCGCAACTTGACTCTTTTGCTCTGGGTTATCTTGCTGATATTCGACCTTAATACCACCAGCAAGGGATACTGGTGTATCAGTTGAATGGATCTTCACCTTTTGTGGCGTTGGGATAATGGTATCCACAGCCAAGGCGGCATCTTCACTCACGCTTTGATTGGCTTTAAATAATTGCGCGGCATCGGCTGGCGCGAGTTTATCCGTTTCAGTGCGTTGATATTGGGTTTTAAAATTCGTAAACCCTTCAACATACGGACGCGTCTCTAAACCCGTTTCGACATCTTTCCCTACCTGAGTGCTGGCGATAATGACGGGTTCTAATCCTTTTGCTGCGAGGTAATAGTTTGGCATAGCGTCGGTTTCAGCCAATTGCCACGGCTCACCACGGAACGTTAGTTGCTTTTTCTCGCCCTTAACAAATCCCTTAAAAGCAGCCGTTGGCGTAATACGATGTAAATCGCCTTTAACGTGCGTTATCGTCAACTCACCACTTTCAACCGATTGCACTGGGCGCATTTGGCTTAAATAAATTTCCCAATCCTGGCTGACTAAATCCATACCGGGCACGAAATCAATTTGAGCGACAAAACAGCGGCCATCGGCTTTATCTTTTAGGCACTTATCGTCTGGCACATTGGTCACAACACGATAAGTTACGACTAACGAATCCCCGAGTTGTTGTAACTGCGCTTGAGTTAATGCGTCCTGAGCTTGCTGTGTTTGAGCCACAGCCTTATCGGCTGACGCTGCGGAAGGCGTCACAGGCGCCTCGGTACAGGCCGCTAATCCTAAAGCCAGTAAAATGGCGCTTGCTGAAAGTGTTTTATTCATGATTATCCTTATCTAGCTCCAGAAATGGCTACAATCTGAAGGAAGTTACTAACGTCCGCAGTCTTTCCCCTTGGTGAAACAGTCGCTCGCTCGAGTGCGCTAAGTGCTCGCTATCGAGGGAGGCTGAACCTGAGACATTGGCAAGATCATTTAACGTACGAGAAATCGCTTCGGTGACGCAGGTTTGCTCCTGCGCCGCATGGGAAACTTCGATGTTCATATTACTGATATTTGAGACTAAATCAGTCACTTTAGTGAGTACTAACTTAATTTCTTCCGAGCGGTTCACGCCTTGAGTTGAAAGGGCTTGGCTCGCTTGCATCACAGTGACAGTTTCTGCCACTCGGCTCTGAACCTGCTGGATCATTTTCTGTATTTCACCGGTGGCATGTTGGGTTCGGCTCGCCAGCGTGCGCACTTCGTCGGCAACCACAGCAAAACCGCGCCCTTGTTCACCCGCCCTTGCCGCTTCAATGGCAGCATTAAGCGCCAGTAAGTTGGTTTGCTCGGCAATACTGTTGATCACCACAACCACTTCATCAATTTTTTGGGTTTCTTGCTGTAACTGTGAGACGGACAATGCCGAGCGAGCTAATTCAGATGCCAGCTTGCGGGTAATGTCTAATCCCGAATCAAACTGACGCTGACTGTCATCGACCGCTTTATCGGCCTGACTCGCCGCATCCGCGGTGCGCTTGGCATTAATCGCAACTTCGTTAGCACTGGCACTTAGCTGAGTTACAGCCGTCACTGCGGCCTCGGTTTCTTTTAGTTGGGTTTGCACGCGATCATTGTTGGTTTGCGACAGTGAACCAAGCGCTTTGGCATCGCCCAGTAATTGCCCTGAGGTTTCGTGCACTCTGGAAATCGTGGCGTGAATTTGCTCTACAAAACCATTAAATGCCTTGGCAAGCTGACCAATCTCATCCTGACTCTCAACCGGTAATCTGTGGCATAAATCACCGTCACCGCTGGCAATTTCTTCCATAGCACGGACCACATTTTCAAGTGGGTTAATCACTAAACGTTTAAGAATAATGAAGATAACAATTAAACTGCCACCAAGAATTAACAACGCCTGCAAGAAATAACCTAAGAGTAAATCTGACAACTGAGCACGAATGGGCAACATAGAAAACTGAATGGCCAATTGGCCCGTCGGATTGCCTTGGTCAGCAAAGTGAATTTTACGTTTTACCAGATACTCATCGGCCACCGTTTGAGCCTGCTGACTCTCGGCTAACACTTTACCGCGATGGTCGCTCACCACGATATGATAAATCTGCGCAGATTTAAGCATCACAGATAACACGGCTTGGATTTGTTCATAATCGTAGGTGAAGATGGGCTGCGCCATAGTGACTTGCAAATTGGCGACGGTATTGTCTTCAAACTCAGTTTCACTGGCGGCCAATTTATCACTCGCCAACCAGTAAGATGCGCCGAACAAAACGCTGACTATCATAAAAATCGCTGCTGCTAACCCAATCTGTACTTTTAAGGCTAATGTTTTCATTATGTTGCACCTTGCATACTAAAGAGATCTAACCATAATTCTGTGCGTTCTATTGGCGTTAACGGACTTAAATCAGGCGTATCGAGACGGATAATGACCCTTTGTTCAAACTTTGCCTCGCGGTACAGTTGCTCAATTTTTAGCTCGCGATTGAACATCTCATCAAAGGAGCCGTCGCTTACCATACTTTCAAGCCCAGCTAAAATGGCCACCGCAAGTTCGGGGCGCTTAGGGGACACAAAGAAATAAGCCGGCGAGCGATATTGCAGCAGAATATGGCTATCAACCTTAAGTGCGGGATCGGGGTGACTAGCAAGTTCTTCACCAATTTCCTGGGCGCCGAGGGCAAGATAATCAAAACGCCCACCTTCTAACATGGGGTATAAATTGGTGTACTGATAACTCGTCACGACGGGTAATCCATTAGCTTCTAAAATCGTGGCATCGGGCCAATAACGATTTTGCCCCGCCTTTAACTGCCTAAAATCCGCCATGGTTTTCACCTTGGCAAATCGCGTTTCATCCGCTTTGCGGATAATTAGCAGTCGATTACCGAGTAATCCTTTAAACAATGGAATGCGCACGGGTAGCACAGTTTCTTCTAATTCTTTTGAGGTCATACTCCAAAACACATCGACTGTTCCAGCCAGTGCTTCTTCGACCTTGCGTTTTTGATTCATCTGAGTCGACATTTGCTGCACTTGATAGCCGCTATCCGAACGGCGCAGTGCTTCCTTAAGCAAATTTAGCTGCCAAGTCTGCTGTATGGTGGTGACGATTGTTTTTGAAATCGGCGCCTGAATGTGAGAAACGTCAGACTTAATGGCGTCAGAGGAACCGGAATTAGAGTTTGAATTTGAATTTGAGTTTGAATTTGAGTTAGCTGCAAAATGACTTGAGGCGGTATCGGCGGCAAACACTGTGAAGGCGGCCGTCGAAAGCCCCGTCAGTGCCATGATAAACAGTGACCAGCAAGCTGCTCGTTTAGTGATGATAAGTATGGTCGTTAGTGTAAAAACATAACGAATGACACTCATCATGCCCGTCGCAATGACGCGCATCGCAGCCGTTAAATGAATCGCCATAAATTGCAGCCTCTTTTTATTATCTGGTTTTTACCAGTGAGTTTTATTTATCTATGCCGCTAACGTTCAAATGCTGAGGTAGGCATTGAAGTCATATTGTAAAAACACCCTAAAAAAATGGCTGGGCACTGCTTACAGTACCCAGCCCACGCTAGTTTCTGGGGAGAGACTATCAAAATATCAAAGACAAACGTATCGCCGCCCGACAGCAATACTCCTGCCAAACACATGAAAAGGAGACCTCATCCTCTCATGCAGACCTTACAAACAACGTATCACACAAGCAGATGACAGCGTTGTCATTATTAAAGTACACAAGAAAGAACAGGATTTCTACATTTTTTTGACAATTATTGTTATTTTTTATGAATAGACATACTTAACCATTATTATTCAATTACTTAAAATGTTTAATTTATTTATTCAAGCTTATGTGACAACGTTGTCTTTCATTGGTAACATGGCGATAACATGACAAAGTTCACGGTAGCTATCGATGAGTCCCCTTAACACATTAGTGCCCAGTAATACCCAATCTGCTCCGCGCTTAACTCGGCACTACCGAAACCTCAGTTTGATATTGCTACTTTGTGGAGCTTGGTTATTTTGGGCGAGCCATTTTCATTCGCCATTTGATCTTATCCAAGAATATGGCCGCTTTTTTTTTCTGGGTATTACAGGAGCGATATTTGCCAATTCGACGGGAGCTGGCGGTGGCGTCATCTTTATTCCCGTTTTTTCGAGCCTCAACTTTAGTGAGTCTCAAAGTGTTGCGACTTCATTTATGATCCAATGCTTTGGTATGACAGCAGGCGCGATTTCATGGTCACTGCATTATAAAAAGCGTCACCGAGAAGATGCCGCCTGGTCTGGTTTTGTGAAAGCAGCATTACTTGCCGCCTTCTTTTCTGTCTTAGGTTTCTGGAGTAGCCAATTACTACAGCTCAACTCCCCCTCTTCGCTACACACAAGTTTCAGCATCTTCTCGATTGTACTCGGTATCGCCATTGTTATTAGTAGCAAAAGTAGCACACCAATAACTCGCGCTATAAGGCCAGTCGATTTTCTTTGGCTCGCTCTCATTGGCTATTTCGGCGGCATTATCACAGCTTGGTTATCGGTAGGCGTCGGTGAATTAGTCGTCATTTATCTGATGTTACGGGGACTATGCGCCAAAATGGCGGTCGCCACCGGCGTCATTGTCTCTGCAATTACAGTTTGGTCGGCAAGCCCTATTCATATTTTTTCAACAAATAGCCATGCCCTCTTTGAGTTAGTGTTATTCGCAGGCCCAGGTGCCGTCATCGGAGGATTACTCGCTCGTAAATTAGCGCTATATCTCCCAGTAAAAGTATTAAAACTTTTTTTCTCCATATGGATAATTTTGACGGGTAGCGTCATGTTGGCGAGTTAAAAACTCTAAAATTGATTCATATTCATTGCTTTAATTAAAAACTAGCATAAGTAAATCGCATAGTTTGATGCCACCAATACAGCATGGCACCATTCTTTAAATGTTATTTTTCCATGACTAAATCAATTAAACTAAGAGAACAAAGATGCGCATAAATCACAGAGTAGAATCCACGTTTTGCAAAATCTAACATGACTACTTCTTCTAGCTCATGCATTTTTTGTTCATCAACGGTATAAATACCATTAATATTGGTCTTAGTTCCATCCTGAGCATTTACAGTTAATGTTCTAGGCTGCAATAGATCATGCTGTATTAAAATACCAATAAAATGTTTTGTCATTTCCTGATAGTTAGCCTGAAGACTAGCTAACTCTAGTTGTGTATTGAGATAAGCGGTGTTATCGCCATCAGTTGTAAACAAAGAATTACCTCCGATTTCGGACACCGACGAATTATTTAGATCAATTCCAATAATTATTTTATTATCAGAATAGCTCGCACCGAAAGGATACAATTGAACTTGAATAGGTAAATAACGCGATATCCACCTACCGTTTATCATTAATTTGTTCGAATTTTCTTTTAAAGATGTAATAGCTATAGGTAAGAATTCACCTGTTTGAGCATTTTTGGTAAATATAATGGGGAAACTAGTCGCTGCTGACATGAACTCTTGAACCTGAAGAGGCAACATGTGCATGTTTTCAAAAATTTTATAGTCAACAATATTGTTTACTTTTAAGTGTCTATGAATAGAATTATTCAAAGGGACATAATGTGTTGTCATCTTTTTTTTCCTTGTTAATGTTTTTATGCAATTCATAAAAATCTATATGGATTGCAATCCGTAGAGACGGATTTTATCAAGTAGTTCTCTATGTTCTGGCAACTCACTTATCATTTTACTTTTTAACAACTTCATCTTAGCCAAATGTTGAACAACGCGTTTATCAACTTCCGCATTGCTATAAGTTGGGCGAGTAAAATACTTCATACCATAAAGTACATATAAATAATTTTCTCTGTTGAACACTTCAAACTTTGAAGGAAAATCCTCTGCGATTGGAATAAAATTTCGCCACATTTTAAGACGTTGTTTTAAGCCCTCAGGGATTGTTTTATCAGAACGATTATCGCGCCAGAAAGCTGAGTCAGATCTGTCAGATAAGCAATAGTGCAACTTAGCAAATTCGACGACTCTCTCCCACGCTTGAGAAACTGTTTCATTAAAACGCTTAGCAAGATAATCAATATCATCTTTATCAGAAGGAAATCGTTCTGCAAGAAATCGCGCAGAAAAGTCCGTGAGTAAAATAGATGTTGCTTCTATCGGTTCTAAAAAACCTTGCGCTAAACCTAATGCGACGCAATTTTTTACCCAAAACTGTTGACGATAGCCAACTTTCATTGGGATTTTTCGAGGTGTAAGCTCTGCAAGTTTACCACCTAAGTACTGGTCAAATTTATCTTCAGCTTCAGCATTACTCATATGATCATTTGAGTAGACGAATCCAGTTCCGCGCCTTTGTGTAAGGGCGATATCCCAAATCCATCCCGCCTTATGGGCAGTTGCAATAGTAAATGGAGGAATTTTTTCGAAATCCTGTGTGGGCACTTGAGTAACTAACGCTGTATTAACGAAGAGTTGTTGTGACTTATCGATAAATGGTACATCAAACCTTTTTGATAACAAAATAGATTCGAAACCACTGCAATCAATGTAAAAGTCAAAAATTAGCTCGCCTTTGTCAGTCAACAGTGAGCGAATTGAACCATCTATACCAAATGAAACATCATTCACAGTTGCGTGAACATGTTCAACGTTAAAGCGTTCAGTCGCATTCTTAGCTAATAGCATGGCAAACTTAGCGGCATTAAGGTGGTAAGCATAACCCGTAACTCCACTATACTCCGGAGTTGTTATGAATTTTGGAGCCTTATTCTCTTCACAAACGGCATGTTGTGACGAGACTAAATCTGCAAAGTGCTCCCTAGGATTAATTAACCAATATGGTGTTAAATCCTCACCAAATGGACTCGGCATATCAAAAAGGTGATGATAAAAATTATTGTTACCGTGTTTAGTTCTATCTAACCAATTTACAAATTTTATTGACTGTTTAAAAGTTACATCACAAGAATTTATAAATTCTGATTCACTTATTCCAAAACTAGATAATGTTTTACGAATCGAGGGGACAGTCCCCTCACCTACACCAATAATAGGGATATCAGGTGATTCGATGAGTGTAATAGATAACTCTGGATTATCCTTTAAAACTCGCCCTATGTGATTAGCGGCTAACCAACCAGATGTCCCACCACCAACAATCGCTATCGTTTTTATTGTCATACCATGATTCCAAAATTAAGCATGGATATATAATTTGATCTCTTACATCACGAAAATTAACACATTTAATTTAATATTTTATAGAAAATAATAAAAAGCCTAGCAAATGCTAGGCTCTTATCAATCACAACATCTACATTAGAAGCGTAATGCTACACCCAGTTTATAACGGGCTTCACCATCGAAGCTCCATACTGGATAGTTATCTTTAAATTCACTGATAACACCTTCAGCATCTACAGGTGATACACCTTTTTGTACGCTATCTTCTTCAAGCAAGTTAACCACTTCAAAAGTTAACGACAGATAATCTGTTAGATTATAGCTCGCACTTAAATCTAAGGTACCATACGCTTGATGTTCACGGTTACCATAGAACCCTGGTAATTCACGCATCATGTATTCAGAACGCCAGTTATAAGCTACGCGAGCAGAAAAATCATCCATTTCGTAGTAACCAACTAAGTTTACAGTATGTTTGGATGAGTCAGAGAATACTCCAACACGATCTGCATAATTTTCAGCTGGTGATGAAGCGTCTGCAAATGTGTAGTTAACAGAGTAACCTGAACCACTATCGAATGAATCTTGTAACTGAAGCTCGATACCGTCAATTGAACCACCGTTAGCGTTATAATTCTCACTCACTGTCCAACAATCGTAAATACCTGCACCACATGTACTACCGCCGGCAGCAATTAAGTTAGGATCTTCAATACCGATTTGTTGATTCAGTTTTTCTCTTGTAGAGATGAATGAACTCACATCTTTAATAAAATATGTTGCAGCAAATAAACCTTCACCACTGAAGTACCACTCCAAGCTTACATCTGCTTGTGAAGCTTTAAAAGGCTGTAAATTCACGCTACCTGTGACTTTCTTCTCATTGCCAGGAGTACCGTCATTGAAACCTGGTAACTTAGACGTAGCGAATAAATCAGCATAATTTGGACGTGAAATAACTTGAGCGGCAGAGGCTCTTAAAATTAAATCACTGGCAAGGTCAAATGCAATGTTCACGCTTGGTAACACATCGTTATAACTGGCTTTATCAGTACTTAAGCCATCTGCGTAAGTACCTGTTTTACTAAATGCATAATAATCAGACTCAACATCAGTAGAAACATATCTTAAGCCAAAGTTACCGCGCACACCTTCACCAGCAAATGTAGCCATAGTATAGAGTGCTAAGTTCTTTTCTTGCAGAGTGCCATATCCAGACTTATCAAGAGTAAAACCATCAATAGCTGCATAAGCATCATTAATCATGTTATCAAAAATTGGTTTTGGTAACGTGAAGCCAGCACCTGATGACATAGTGCCAGAATAATAAGCCGAAGCATCTTTTGCCACTATATTGGATGATTGGGCAGCTTCTGTCGTCTGTGTAACATCATGATCAGCATAGCTAATCCCTGACTTAAATGATGTGATAGCGCCTAGTTCAACAGGAATAGTAATGTCAAATGTCGCAAATGACTCTTCATCTGTATTAGGTTGTTTTTTGAGCGCCCAGCCCGCTGTTTCTAATTGCCCATTGAAATCTGAAGCATCAAATGAGTTATTAGCAATGTTGATTCCAATTACATCACCAGTAGCATCATAAGTACCCGCGAAATCTTCAGGCTTACCAATAGACTGACCATAGTTTGAAGTTATATCGGTACCGCCTTCAGCTTTAGTTTTACCGATACGCCCTTCTAATTTATAAGCATCTGCTTGATATGCAAAATCTAAATCAATAGTGTCAGATGACATGCTAGCTTTACGTGCCCAAGTTTGAGCCCAAGCAAAACCGCCTTTACCTGTGTGTTCAACTAATGTACAAACACCTGCAGCATTTTTCTTAAGGCAAGTATTTTCACCTTGTTGAGTAGGGAATAAGAAAATTGAAGTGTTAGCATTGTTTGCATCAAGTTGAAGGCTCATCAAATTCAAACCAAACTCAAGATTGTCAGTTGGTCTGTATTGGAATGCAGCATTTACAGCTGTTCGTTCACGATCTTGCTGGAATGTGGTCGGAACGATCTCTCCCCAACCAAGCAAAGACTCAATACCATTACGTTGATATTGAGTTTTATCCAAAGAACCTGCAACTAAGAAACCAAATTTTTCATCTTCCGTTTTCCAGCTATAAAGTCCTGAGGTTTGCGGGTCTATCTCTTCAGATACAGTGCCATAATCTCCCTTAGCACTTAAGAATACTGAATTAGCATCTAAGTCTAATGGTTTGCGGGTTTTAACAATTACAGTACCGCCAATACCACCTTCAGCAATATCTGCTTGAGATGATTTAAACACTTGAATACCACCAACCATTTCTGGTGGTAATAAGCTGTAATTGAAACTACGGTCAATTGCTTGTTGGTCGAACCAACCCGTTGAAGCCACAGAATGACCATTTAACAGAGTACTGGTTAATTGGCTAGAAGCACCACGGATCGATACTTGCTGACCTTGACCAAACTGACGGTTCACTGCGACACCAGGAATACGACCTAATGACTCCCCCACGTCTCCATCAGGAAACTTACCAATATCTTCAGCAGTAACAGCATCTACTACAGCATCAGAAAAACGTTTATCGTTAACTGATGCCTTCATTGATGCTCTCATACCGCGAACTTCAATTTTTTCAATATTTTCAGGCGCTGCGGTGGTTGCCGCGGCATCTGCAGCGACAGCGCTGATGGATACAGCACTGCCGAGTAGGATAGCAATATTTGTTGCTAGTACAGTTTTCTTAAAGATTGATGGTCGCATCTCGTTTCCCTTCCATAACTTTATTATCGTTTTTAGTATTCATAACCATTCCTTGCGGAATGACAACGCTGTCATGTCTAGTGCAAACATTACACAATAATTAACAGCCTTGCCACAACAAAATAACGATGGAAGCAAAAAAATGTCATAAAGCAGAATTTTGAATCAGTGATTTTATTAAAAATCATTATAAAACATGAGCTTTAATATTATGACGTAAATTTACAACTCCAAGCATAATTGTAACAACGATAAATTAACGCCAATTTGTAACAATTCAGGATTGCTAAGCACATCAAAAGCTCGCACTATAAGACGCATAAGTAAGAAAATACTGATAAAAATGTAAGCTTGTAAATTGCTGGTAAAGAATTTACGTTCATAGAACAGTTAACCCTTCGCGACCTTAGACAAAGAGTTTTTACATCAATGAAAGTCACTATCAACGACGTAGCTAAATATGCTGGAGTGTCTATCAAGACAGTATCACGTGTCACCAATAACGAACCTTCAGTGAAGCAGGCCACAGTTGACAAAGTGAACGAGGCGATAAAAGCACTTAACTACCAACCGAATTTAGCGGCGAGAAACCTCGCGGGTACTAAATCCTATGCTATTGGTTTTATTTACGATAATCCAAACGCTTACTACATTATTGATATGCAAAATGGGATCTTGGCAGCCTGTAAAGACAAGGGCTATGAACTTGTCATCCACCCTTGCAATGCCAAATCAGAGACCATTTGTGATGAGCTTACAGCACTAGTCAAATATTCTAGGCTAGCGGGACTAGTACTGACGCCTCCCTTGTCAGAAGATCCGAAAGTACTCAAAGCGCTTACTGAGATTGATGCTAACTATGTGCGCATTATTGCAGGTGAAAAGGACAACGATCAGAATGGATTGACTATTTTAGTCAACGATAAATTTGGTGCAGTTGAAATCACCCAGCATCTGATTGACTTAGGCCACAAGCATATTGCGTTTTTAAGTGGGGATTTACACCATGAATCCACCAAAGAACGGTTACTTGGTTTTAAACAAGCATTAACAATAAATGGTCTAAAACTGAATGAAAACTACATAATTGAAGGGAAGTACTCATTTGAGTCTGGTGTTGACGGTGCGAATAAGCTTATTAAACTAAAACATCGTCCGACTGCGATTGTGGCTTGTAATGATGAAATTGCCGCTGGAGCACTTTTTGCGGCTCGTTTAGCGGGTTTAGATATCCCTGCAGACTTATCGATTGTCGGTTTCGAAGATAGCCCATTCTCACGTCAAACCTGGCCTAAACTCACCACAGTACATCAGCCAAACGCAGAAATAGCGCAAGTCGCAACGGAATTATTAATCGCAAAACGTCGCGAGCAAGATGCGATATATTCTAAGACCTTTACACCTGAACCTATCATTCGTGACTCGTCGGCAATTCCTAAACAATAAAAAAGAGAGCATATTTGCTCTCTTTTTTGCCCTACATTACATAGAAATCAATGTAATTTGAGCTTTGGACGCTGCCACCTCAATAACTTTTGTGCCACTCGATACACTATTGCCGAAAACCAACCATAAAGGCTGGCTAAATGCCTCTGATACAAAGAGATATACATCAATCTTGCTATATGCCCTTCAACAAAGAAAGTGCCAGAGCGTAGGTTCCCCATCAAATTGCCTACCGCAGAGAAGCGGCTTAAAGACACTAATGAGCCGTAATCTTTATAAATAAAGGCCTTTTCAGGCTTACCTTGTAATCGATTAACGATATTATCAAACAAGGTATCAGCCATCTGTGCCGCAGCTTGCGCCCTTGGTGGAACAGGCTGACCAGAACTTTGGATCAATAGAGCGCAATCGCCAAGGGCGTAAATATCTTGATGGCCCTTAACTCGCATGCAGTCATCAACTTCAACTTGATTTCGCGGCGTAATGGGCAATTTTGTAAAGTTCTGAAACGCTTTTGGCCCTTTTACACCTGCCGCCCAGACTTTTAAGCCCGCTTTAATCACATCCCCATCTTGGGTAATAAAACCATCACGAGTCACTTCTTTAACTTGAACACCGATATGTAAACGTATACCTATCTTATCAAGAACTGCCTGCGCCCTAGCGCTCACACGCTCAGGTAATTGGGGGAGAATTTTGGGTGATGCTTCAATCAAATGCACATCAAGATGATGTTTAGCAATATTCAGATAGCCATACTCTTTAACGGATTCAATCACATGATGAAGTTCTGCCGCTAATTCAACACCGGTCGCACCAGCACCAACAATGCCAATACTGACTCTTTCTTGTGTTTCGTTTAATTGGAGTAATGCGTCGAGTAATTTATGATGGAATAGATTGGCATTTTCGAGGCTATCTAAGAAGATGCAGTGTTCATCAGCGCCTAATGTATTGAAACTATTAGAAACACCACCAAGAGCAAGGACTAAAAAATCATAATCGATTTGTCGCTGCTCTAAGAGTAACTCGCCTTCGTCATTATAGACGGCGGCTAACTGAATCGATTTAGCGTCAGGGTCGCACTGCTCTATATCACCGCGAATATAGCGGTAACCATTTTTAAGCCCATGATCGCGGTAGAGTAAACCTTCAATAGATTGATCGATCACGCCGACAGCAACTTCGTGTAATTTAGGCTTCCAAATATGAATAGGACTTCGGTCAATTAAGCAGACATCGACGACATCGCTACCGCCCCATTTACGACCCAACTTAGATGCAAGTGCTAAACCAGCTGCACCACCACCCACGATCACTATTCTTTTTGTAGCCAAAATGACAACCTCATAAAACTCATTTGCGAGGCTCAGTTATACCATGTTACAGATAAGAGATAACTACATTAGTTCAGTAAAACTGACGATTTTGCATTAAAGATATTTCAGAAACTCAGCCGTACTTCCATCAGCTTAGCCAACAAAAAAGGGCCACTAGGCCCTTTAGAATCGTTCTTAAGCAGCTTATACCGCTTCTTCGTTTTCTTCACCAGTTCGAATACGGATAACACGTTCAACATCAGTGACAAAAATTTTGCCATCACCAATTTTGCCTGTGCGAGCAGTTTCAACGATCACATCAATAGCTTGGTCGAGCAGATCATCCTGGATCACTAATTCTATTTTCACTTTTGGCAGAAAATCCACCATGTATTCAGCACCACGATAGAGCTCTGTATGCCCTTTCTGGCGACCAAAGCCCTTGACTTCAGAAACCGTCATACCTGTAATGCCAATCTCAGCAAGGGATTCTCTTACGTCGTCTAATTTAAATGGCTTAATAATGGCTTCAACTTTTTTCATTAAAAATTCCTCATCCCTTGCAATAACATAAACAAACAGAATAACACTAGCTTACACGGGGTTAGGTCAACATTGAAGTGAATGTAGTGCTTTACTCATAAAACACAGTTTCTACAAAATCGCTTTTAGCACATAAAAGTCTAAAAAAAGCACTATAACTATAGCGCCAGACTTTATACTTACATTCTAGCCAAAACTAACTCGCTCGCGGGATGCAAGCGCAAAATAACAGGGATTTGTTATGAACACTCATCAAAAAGGCTTTAGCCTAATAGAACTTATCACTACGCTATCGATTTCAACCATCTTGTTTACTGTGGGTACGCCATCCTTTACGGATCTCAGCGATCAAATAAGAGCGGATTCCAATATCAGGACTATCCAACAAACACTCATGCTGGCTCGAAATACGGCGATTAATTATGGATATAGAGTTACTGTTTGCCCACTCGTGGATGGAAAATGTACTCAAAATTGGCAAAAAGGATTAACTGTATTCATTGATTCTGATACGGTAGAAACCTTAGATGTTAACGATAAAGTCATTCGTATTATTGATGAATTTGATACAAAAGACTTTTTAAAATACAACAAAAGCTCGATAAAGTTTCAACCCGATGGATTGGCTTCAGGAAGTAATGGTACTTTCAAATACTGCCCAAGGACCGTAGATAGCAAAAACTCCCGTGCAATTGTTGTTAATCAGGCAGGTAGAATTCGATTTTCTACAGCTAAAAATATCAGTTGTAATTAGATCAATATGTGTATTTCCGTATTAAAAAAATTCAATTATATAAAACCTTGAACAACAACTTATTGGTTATACTAAAAATATAGAATAGGTACTGACCATTAGTACTCTCCTCGCATATACTTAGTTAAGTTTTAACGAGGATATTTATATGTTAGTAATCTCAAAAGGGTTCACATTAGTAGAACTGATGGTAACGATCGCTGTCGCGGCAATTTTGTTAGCAATAGGCGTTCCATCACTTACGTCACTATACGAAGGGACACGCAGCACTAATGAAATACGAAAAATTAGCGATGTGTTTGCCTTTGCAAGAAATCAAGCCGTCAACTATGGTGCCACGGTTACTGTTTGCCCATACGCAGCATCTCCATGCGGTACTGACTGGAATAAAGGATTCAGTGTTTATATTGATAATGGAGGAGCAAAAAATGTACTCAAAGTAATTGATAGTTTTAATGAGCATGATGTCATTTCACTATCGGGGCCAGCTGATAAAAAAGTGGACTTCACACCAGATGGCTTAGTATCAGTCGAAACATCAATAATTTATTGTTCAAACGGGAAAAGTGACGGTTCTAAAAGCCTTAAGATTAGTACTTCAGGTTTGATAAGAGAAGGCGCAGATGGGCAAAGCTGCACATAGACTAAGGGAGACTAAATCTACCGTTCACTACCCTAAAGTAATATTATCCTTAAATCGTTCGTTGTTAACATTTAAAAATACATGCCCATGTTTATCTAGGTGTTAACTTATCCAACACTTGCGCCTTAGTATTAGTAAATTCAGCGTTTAATGTGACACACTCTTCCGCACTATAGATGTAATATTTAGAGCCATCATTTGATTGATGAATCGTGCCAACAAGGCTCGCCATTCTTAAATTCATTTCACTACTCTTCCAACGATAAAAGGCGATCTCAGCACTTTTTTTCGAAGTAATATAGCATTTAAAGTCCTGTTCGCTGGCAGTAATGCTAGAGTCCGCCCAAACTAAGTTAGGCAATAAAACGACTGCGATAACGAGGTTAATTAATTTCATTTCCAACACTCCGCACTCGGACCTTTTGCCCCAGTATCTGATATTGTTAAAGGAGAGCAAGCAGCATCACGGCTAGCCTGAACGCCCTGAGCAACAGCCTTAATCGTAAAGCTTGACGTCCCGCTTGATGACACAGAGTAGTACTGATGCTCTGTTACATAGGGGTTAGCACCAACTAACTTACTTAAATCAGTTGCATACATACGATTATCTAAGTAATACTGCTCTTGTAAATTTGCAATACGCATTAATGCAGCCAATCCTTCCGACCTAGCACTCAATGCTATGTATTGAGTATAGGACGGGTAAGCAATAGCAGCTAAGATTCCGATAATAACAACCGTTATCATAACTTCAATTAGTGTAAAACCTTTACATTGAACCTTCATAAATTAATAACTCATTCATTTATATGATAATAAATTTTATTCACACCTAAACCAGAGGCTACATTTATCGTTCCACTATATTCACCATCTTTGTTTTTCTCACCCTTACCCACTCCAATAATATAAATGTAAGGATCCTTCCCCGTTTCAGGTGCAGGGATAACAATTTGAGGCGTATCGGGTACTCGCTCACCAAGCTCAAAATACAACTGGGAGAAGGTTCTTGTTCCCTTATGAAGATCAAATACATAGAGCTTCCCAGACCCAGAAACTACACAGACGTTTTCGGCAACAGAATCTGCAGGTGGTGAGTAAGATGTGAAATATACCTTCCCTTGCACAATTAAGGCGGCAGTTAAGCTCTTCTCTCCTAATCCAGAAAAATCATAAAACCAGCCTAGTTTTTTACCAAAGCTAATATTATCAGTCTCCGAAACTGGTGCGCTAGAAGACACATCATAGAGATCATTGATGGTAATCACGCTTGGAATATCACTGCCAGTAAAACTCTTAGTCACCACATTCCTATCCTGCAACGTGAAAAACATGTCATTCACTGCAGTACTAGAAGGATGAGGTCTGGCACCACTGCCTATCACGACGGCATCATAGGGAACATTTTGGTAGGTTTTGGTAGTTGTCGTTCCAGTACCACTAGTAACCTTGACCTCAGCGAGGTTAGTAAACATCGTTTGTGCAACCACGGGCTCGGCATAAAAGCGTCTATTGTCGTTATTGCTTCCTCCTAGCGCTGCAAATTTAAATGCGGTCCAACTACTCTGACTAGCACTGGGCAAATCCATACGCCAAACATTACCACCAACATCAGTTGCATAAATTCGATCTGTGTAACCATCATTATTACTATCAAGTACCGCGACTGAGTTTGGAATGCTATCCTGAATGCCAGAAAGTACTGTTGCACCCGAGGCCGAACCGCCAAAAGAATGAATCAAAGTCCCCTTCTCTGCATCGACAATATACACTGCACGACCAGCCGGCGAAGAAGAAGGAGTGGCATCAAAGCTTGTATCATAGCCACCACCAAAAATGAGTACAGGCTTTTCATAACCGACGATTTTTGTCACTATTGGTTCAGACCATGTTTGTCCGAGATCTGAAAAACCTTCGGTTGAAGGATTAATCGACCACATTAAAGTAGGACTGTCAGGATTTGTCACATTAAGGGCATAATAAGACGAACCTCCTCGACGCATGCCTACATAAACCCATGCTTTAATTACTTTGCCTGTAGCATCCGTCTCAGTGTAAGCGACTGGTGATGAGTCTATTCCATATACTGTATGCACACCTGAAGGATCATTACTCCTTAGTTCTGTTAAATTAGGCAATAATTCATAGGGAATAAATCCCCAAGTTTCTGATACAGACTCTCCCGCATCTTTAAACATATGCAAAACACCTTGATTAGTGCCTAACATAATACGAATATCAGTTGCTGTAGCTGAACCAAAATTAAGAGCTAGCGGCTTAGAGTGAAGTGGATCACCCATAACATCATTACGTTTATCAGTCGTACTACCATCTTTGTTATCGTCATCGACATCTATCCCTTTGAGCCAATCGAATGTATTTGTAAGCTCATCTACACTAGTTCTCATGTAACTAGCTAACGCTGTATCACCACCTGCTGCACTTTGTGCATTAGCAAGCGTTAATGGCGTTAAACTTGATCCCGCCCCTAAATCACTTACAATTTTTCTAACCGATTGTGTCCTTATTTGCGCTGCAACGCCTCCTACCTCAACTTTATTGCCGTCCTTTTGCGCATCACAGTTTGACCATATAGTACAGGCGCCGTCTTTAATATTCCCGTTATCGGCGATAGCGGCATTACCTTTGCTATCAACCAGTGTTCCATCTGCAGTCACTTTTAATTTCTTTAAATTACCACTCCAACGAGGCCCTTTGCCAGGTAAAAACATCGCGTAATAAGCTGCGTCAAATGTTTGAGTTCTATCAAAATTGTTGCTGGCGATACTGGGGGAGGTAAAACTTGAATCAATATTCAAAATATTCGATAAAGCATCATTCAGTGCATTCTGTAGTTCAAGACTGTTCTGAGCCGCAAAATATAAACCGCCACCTCTTTTTGCAGTTTCAGCAAGTAAAGGGGCGGCATCTTCAGCACCTTTACTAAAGCCAATAGTATAAGTACGAACATTTTGCACCTGCTCAGTATTCGAGCTGTCCAGTTTATTGATTAAATCATTATTAAACATATAACTAGCTAAGGCGGGTAAATAACTTGCCGTATCTAAATTTTTAGAAAATGAGGAATAATTACCTTCTTTACTTCCTGAAGCCGTTAAACTAATAACATCATTATTTGCATTTTTATCAACAGTAGGTGTGCCATCAGTGACATAAATAACATAAGCAATATCCGTACATACTTTAAATGGACTTTCGTAGCTACCCCCCTTCTCCACTAAACTATCATAAGGGGGTTTATTTCCTACATACGAGCCATAATCAGTATCACCATGACCATATTTAACTCCCTTTCCCGCAAAGTAACGGTAAGCTTCATACATAGTCTCACATAGTGGTGTATTTGTTTTTGCCAACAAATTATCAATAGTAGTTAGTAAACTCGCACGCGTAGTATCCGTCATCTGAGTAATGCCAGAGACAATTCGCCCACCGTCTCGGTTACCTTCATTTGGATAATTATAGTTAAATACAGCAAGTCCAAAATCCACTGTTGGAGTTGAACTAATAATATTAGAAATCGCTTTCTTCGCAATTTCTAGTCTTGAAACTTTTACTGTTGGTAATTTCCCTGCTTTAGATAATCCGTACCATCTTAGATAATTATCAGTGTACAAGGTAACAGGTTGACCAACGCCAAAATCAGTATTATTTGCAGCGGCTAAAGCATCAGCCCAACTCGTCCCTGGAGATGAAGAAGTAAAATAGGGATAGGCTTTCTTTTTTTTACCAGACCCAGTTGTTAGGCCATTGGCAGGAAATCCATTAGAGTATGATGATGAATTGTTAGGATCTGTTTTTGAAATATCCTGCCAACAATCAACTACACTTATTGCAGTACCGTTAGTTTCAGGCAGTTCTTTCCAAATACCTGTAGTACCACTCACTGTAAACTCTCGAATATAGCCAGTAAAACGTCCAAGCTCTGCTAATGCTACTTTGCTTTGACTACATCCATTTAAACTTGCTTTAAAATAACGCTTGTCCGAACTGGTATCAGGAGTTGGTAATCCCCCACCGCCAACAGTATAGTAAATCAAGGTATCGCTATATCCTGAACCACTAACTGCAGGGTAATCATAGTTAGGATCATAGTCTACAACCTGGGTGATTTCTTCTGTCGACATACTTCCCGAGTTATCAAATATGACAAGTACTTTCGGTCTTGCGCCTGTTCGAGTTGTCGACTCTTTTACATACAATTCAGTATCATCACCAAAGGAGTAAGCCGACACAAAAGTCAGCACAAGTAGTGTAGAACAAGCCAGCTTTTTAATAATCATATCTAACTCCCAGTTAAAACTTCTTGTTCCACACCTGCGACTACAGTGAGCTGACCTAAATCATCCCGACCAAAGGCGGCAGTACTACTAATTTCAATCCGCCGACAACTGATTAAATTACCACTATTCGGCCTTGCACTTCGTTGACAACCGACATCTTTAGCACTAGTGACAACATTACCGGCTCCATCAACTTCGTAAGGAATTGGCGTTAATGTTTGGTTAGAACCAAATTCAGCCACAGATGAAATCTCAGATAATTTGGCCAAGCTAGCGCCTTTATTTGCCTCAATTGCAGCTTCTAAACCGCCATCAGCAATAGATTTAGCTTCTATCCGTTCTGAGCCAGCTCCAGACATACGCATGGACTGGGTTGAATTAACAGCTAAAGCAACACCGATGATCGTCATAAGTAACAATACAATCAGAGCAAAAAATAACACTATTCCCTTTTGCTTTTTCATGTCACCAGCCTTCTAGTTTCTAATTAGTACAGGGTTAGCAAGTACCATAGTCGTCGAGACAATCTTGCGGCGATAATGATCATTCAAATTCTTAATTTCTTTATCGCCTAAAGTGTAAGTTGTTTCATTGCTATAACTTTTATCTTCATCGATAGCACGAACCAATAAAAAAACCCTCAATGCAACAAGCCGTTGAAATAATTCGTTATCCCACATTAATGTTGTTACATTTTCTGCTGGCATAAAACTATCGGCCGTATCATCTCCGTTACTATCAAAACCATAGAGAATACGCATATTCTCAATGCCTTCAACTAACTGCTCTTCGTTGTTCATGCCATTATTTTTAGTTAACGTTTTTCGACGTAAAACAGGTACGGAACCATCATTTTTAATAAAATAGACATGATGTTGATATTCCCAAAAACGAGCATTTTCGAGCACAGGATTAGGCGGATTACCACCTTTAAACAGCACTGCTTCACTCGAGGTTGCTGCCATGTAAAAACGTTCACCATCTGGATTAGTGACCGGTGGCCCTACTAACCTTTTGATTTGAATTACGTCAGTATTCTGATTTACACCAGATAAGCAACTTAACGTATCTCCACTCTTACCTTCTTCGTATCCCCACAGACGTCTAAAATGTGCAGGTTCTGCATTAGGTAAAGTACCGTTATTTACGCCTGCACCAATGCAATCATTTGCAATACCATCCCTCAAGGTCATATTGGTCCCAAGTACAAAATCGGTTCCCGTTATGTCCCCCATGAAACCTAATTGGCTGATATCTCTTTCCATTAGTGATAAAGCAATTCGGCCATTTTCTTGTAATTGATTAAATTGGCTCGTCGTAATGACATTAGAAGAGGACATGCTAAACATGGCAAAAAGCCCAAGAGTGAGAAATAGGCCAATGACCATAGAGACCATTAACTCGACTAATGACATCCCTTTCTGACAGTTTTTTGAATTGGCCATAATAATTAATTAACCTAAATAATCACTGTCGAAAGAATAAAAAGCCGTCTACGTGTACCAATATCTTTTCCGCATTCACTGCCTGAATAACTTGTACCCGCGCCCTCTCTGATCCCTCTCCACGCAACAGCAACTGTCACAGTTGAACCATTTACGCTAATACAAGCCGTTGGCGAATCTAATCCCCCAACATTCTGACTACCCACAACTTCAGCTGCCCCCATAAAACTCTGCTCCCACTGATATAGGTCCCAAGCTTCTGTCTCTTCTGGAGTACATATATTCACGGCTCCAACTGCAACATCACAAACATTACCGGGTTTACCCAGAGAACCTGTGTACTCTCCATCGTAATTGCCCAGTTGTGTTCTATTCAGCTTCATTCGATTAATAATATCGTTTGCATAATAGGAGGCTTGGGTTTGCTGAAATGACTCGAAGCTGCCACGCTTTGCAACGATATGTAGATTAAAAATACCGATTAAGCCAATGACTAAGATCACCAATGCAACAAGCACCTCAATTAATGAGAAACCTCGTTGAAAGTCCTTTTGTGTCAATCGTTCGAATTTAGCCATATTTTTGACAAGCTTTTCAGCCATTTACCCTTTAAAAATCTTAGTCTTACGACAAAAAATTACCAACAGTTAATAATAGATGAGTAAAATGTAAGTAGCCAGTAACAATAGCATATAAGCATTGACATCATTATGCCTTGAATGAATTTGAAGCAATAAAAAAGAGGCTTATCGCCTCTTTTTTATAAATAACTTAACATCACATAGATTTAACGCAGTTCGGCAGGCACTGCAAAGACAGTGTCTTCCTTACGGCCTTCGACTTCAGTCACCACACTAGGGGCGAGTTTCGCAATCGCTTGG
Source organism: Shewanella sp. SACH (assembly GCF_001887095.2). Lineage (NCBI taxonomy): Bacteria > Pseudomonadati > Pseudomonadota > Gammaproteobacteria > Alteromonadales > Shewanellaceae > Shewanella > Shewanella sp. SACH. The sequence goes on along the minus strand of NZ_MPDG02000001.1, from coordinate 42,681 downwards.
ACAACTTGTTGAACTAAGACCTCGGGTGCAGAAGCGCCTGCGGTAACAGCAACACGCGAAACATTATCGAACCAGCTTGATTCAACATCGTCAGCAGTGTCCACCAGATAAGACTGGGTTCCGGTCTTCAATGCGAGCTCGCGTAACCGATTAGAGTTAGAGCTGTTTTTTGAACCAACAACAATCAACAAATCCACATCTGCAGACAGATTACGTACCGCATCTTGACGATTCTGTGTTGCATAACAGATATCGTCCTTGCGAGGTCCTTCAATTGAAGGAAACCTTTTTTGCAACGCTGCAATAATGTCTAACGTATCATCGACAGATAAAGTTGTTTGGGTCACGAAGCAGAGATTGTTAGGGTCGCGCACTTCTAGCGCATCCACATCAGCAGGCGATTCAATCAGATATACGCCGCCGTTAGGATTATCGTATTGACCCATAGTCCCCTCGACTTCAGGGTGCCCTTCATGGCCAATCAAGATACATTCAATACCTTTACGGCTTGCACGCGTCACTTGAAGGTGCACTTTAGTGACTAAGGGACAGGTCGCATCAAAAACTCTCAAGCCTCGCGCCTTAGCTTCTTGTCTCACCGCTTGAGAGACACCATGGGCACTGAAGATAACAATGTTGTTATCCGGCACTTGATCTAACTCTTCGACAAAAACCGCACCGCGATCCTTCAGATTCTGCACGACATAGCGATTATGTACGACTTCATGTCGAACATAGATAGGCGGTGAAAACAATTCCAACGCCCGTTCAACAATACTGATAGCACGATCAACACCCGCACAAAAACCACGCGGGTTCGCGAGCATAATATTCAAACTTGGGCTGGTAGGATCGAGTTTCATCTTAAAGTACCTTTACAACGTCCAGTTCAAAAGTGATCTTGTGCCCTGCCAGAGGATGATTCAGATCGACTGTGATGGAATCACCCGCGACATCACGGACAATACCCGGGATTTCACTGCCACCTGGGCCGGCAAAACTGACAATCACGCCGGCTTCTAAACTCATGTCTGCCGGAAAACGGCTTCTGTCTAGATAGTGAATAGCATCAGGATTTGACTCACCAAAGGCATCAATCGCTTCAAGGGTAAAGCTGTGTTTATCACCTTCAGCAAGCGTCGCCAATTGCGCCTCAAATGCAGGACTTAACGTACCGTCGCCCACATTTAATCGAGCTGGTTTACCCGAAGCTTTAGTGCTGTCTGCGGTTGAACCATCAGAAAGCACAATATTCATATGGCATAGTAAAGATCGCGTCACAGTCACTTTTTAACCCCTTCGGCGCTATCTGTTTCAGATTTACCGCTTAAAAATGCATCCCAAATGATCAACACAGCACCAATACAAATCGCCGAATCGGCGATATTGAAAGCTGGATAGTGGCTCTTAGCCCAAAAGAAATCGATAAAATCAACCACAAAACCGTGCATTAATCTGTCGATCAAATTGCCTAGGGCACCACCAATCACTAAGGTGTAAGCCAGATTCAGTTTCAACAACGAAGCGGATTGCTTACGCAACCACACTGTGAGTAGAGTACTGAATCCAACCGCAACAATCGTAAATAACCAACGCTGCCAACCACCGGCGTCACTTAAAAAACTAAAGGCGGCCCCGTAGTTACGTACATAAGTGAAATTAAAGAAAGGCAATAAATTCAGCGATTCATGCAAATCAAAATTGGCTAAGACCCATTGTTTAGATAGCTGATCGGCGAAAAACACCAATATAGCTACCCAATACCAACGTAAGCCACTGTCTTTCCAAGTTAATGGCATACAGATCCTTTACGCAAACAGACGAACTTCGCCGTCACCTTCAATGTTTGTTACGCAGCGAGTACAGAGTGTTGGGTGGGCCTCAATGGTGCCAACCTCTTCTCTGTGATGCCAACAACGCTCACACTTCTCAGCAGTGCTTGAAGCAACCACTAATTTCAGTGACGCCAGCTCAGTTTCAACCGCTTCTGATGTCGCATCCGCTAAAGGCAAGACTTTGGCTTCAGAGGTCAACAACACAAATCTTAGCTCATCGCCGATATGGGTTAATTGTTCAGTCAACGCTGCATCAGCAAACAAGGTCACTTCCGCTTCTAATGAACCACCAATACGTTTATCACGGCGAGCTTGTTCAATCACTTTATTGACTTCGTTACGCACAGTTAACAGTTGCTGCCAATAGTCGTCGCTCAAATCCGTCGCTAAAGTGACTGATTTTAAGCCTTGATACCATTCTTGAGTAAAGACATAAGCATCACGCTCGCCAGGCAATAATTGCCATACTTCGTCAGCAGTGAAGCTTAGAATTGGCGCAATCCAAAGCACCATGGCCTCAGAAATCAAATACAACGCAGATTGACAGCTACGACGCGCATGACCTTCTTGCTTAGCCGTGTATTGGCGATCTTTGATGATGTCCAAATAGAAACTGCCTAACTCAACCGAGCAGAACTGCATCAGTTTTTGAGTCACGATATGGAAGTTATATTGCTCATAGGCTTCAATAATTTCCTGTTGCAACGCAGCAGCGCGGCGCACAACCCAACGGTCTAACGCGACCATATCTTCAACAGCGACTAAATCCTTTGCAGGCTCGAAACCGTTTAAGTTGGCTAATAGGAAACGGGCAGTGTTACGAATACGACGATAGGCATCGGCGCTACGATTTAAGATTTCGTCAGAAACCGTCATCTCACCGCTGTAATCTGTTGCCGCAACCCATAAACGCAGAATGTCGGCGCCTAATTTGTTGGTTACCGTTTGCGGCGCAATCACGTTACCGATAGATTTTGACATCTTGCGGCCTTTACCATCGACGGTAAAACCGTGAGTCAGTACTTGCTTATACGGAGCTTTGCCATTCATTGCGGTTGAAATCATCAAAGATGACATAAACCAGCCGCGATGTTGGTCGCTACCTTCAAGATACAAGTCAACGCCGTGTCCGTGGAATTCAGGACGAGCCGCGACCACTGACGAGAAGGTTGAACCTGAGTCAAACCAAACGTCTAAGGTATCGGTTACTTTGCGGTATTGCTCAGCTTCGTCACCCAATAATTCAGCGGCATCGAGATCCCACCAAGCTTGAATGCCTTGCTGTTCAATACGGCTGGCTACACGTTCCATTAGCGACACGCTATCAGGGTGCAACTCTTCAGTTTCACGATTCACAAACAGCGTGATAGGCACACCCCAAGTACGTTGGCGTGAGATACACCAGTCAGGGCGGTTTTCAACCATTTTTTCGATACGACTTTGGCCCCAATCAGGGATCCATTGAGTCTGTTCGATTTCTTTTAATGCTTGCGTACGCAGGCCATGGTTATCCATAGAGATAAACCACTGCGGCGTCGCACGGAAGATGATCGGTGTTTTGTGGCGCCAGCAATGTGGATAGCTATGACGGTAAGCCACGTGATTCAGCAAGGCGCTCTTTTCTCTCAGTAAAGCAACCACGTTATCGTTGGCTTTAAAGACATGTTGTCCAGCAAAATACTCAGTATCAGGCTTGTATACACCGTTGTCGCCAACAGGATTTGCCACTTCTAAACCATATTTTTGCCCAACCACAAAGTCGTCTTGACCGTGACCAGGGGCAGTATGAACGATACCAGTACCCGCATCCGTCGTAACGTGATCGCCTAAAATTGCCGGAACATCAAAATCTAAGAATGGGTGATTAAAGCGGACAAGCTCAAACGCTGCGCCTTTGGCAGAGCCAAGCACTGTATGGCTTTCCACGTTATAGCGAGTCAGGCAAGATTCAACTAATACTTCAGCTAAAATAAGCGCTTGCGTAACGCCGTCTTTTTCGAATTCAACTAAGCTGTAATCCAGCTCAGGACTCAAAGACAAGGCGCGGTTCGCAGGCAGAGTCCATGGCGTGGTAGTCCAAATCACCATAGAAACAGGATGTGAGTAATCGCTTACCCCAAACTTAGCCGCAACGGCTTTACTATCGGCGGCCACAAATGCTACATCAATAGCAGGTGATGTTTTGTCTTCGTATTCCACTTCAGCTTCAGCTAAGGCAGAACCGCAATCAGTACACCAATGCACTGGCTTAACGCCTTTATGTAAGTGACCACTCTCAATCACTTTCGATAAAGAGCGCACGATATTAGCTTCGGTTGAAAAATCCATCGTCAGGTACGGATTTTGCCAGTCACCCAATACGCCTAAACGGATAAAGTCTTCACGTTGACCGTTAACTTGCTCGGCGGCGTATTTACGGCATTCTTCGCGGAATTCTGCCGCAGAAATTTTTTGACCTGGCTTACCCACTTTTTGCTCAACTTTCAGCTCGATAGGTAAACCGTGGCAATCCCAACCTGGCACATACGGTGCGTCAAAACCAGACATGGTTTTTGACTTAATAATAATGTCCTTGAGGATTTTATTAACTGAGTGACCAATATGAATACTGCCATTCGCATACGGTGGGCCGTCATGCAAAATGAAGGGAGTACGGCCAATTCGGCTATCACGGATCTGCTGATACAAACCGTCTTTTGTCCAGCGCTCTAACATCTCTGGCTCGCGATTTGCCAAATTACCACGCATCGGAAACTCTGTTTCCGGCAAATTCAAAGTAAATTTATAGTCGCTCATTGATCCTATACCGTTAATTAAACTGATAAATTTCAGCCTGCATCATTACCAAATAAAGCTCTGGCTTCATTTGCATCATTTAAAATCTGTTGCTTAAGCGTATCCAATGAGTCAAAAGGTTGCTCATCACGGAGTTTAGCCACCAACTCGACCTCAACATGTTTGCCGTAAATGTCACCTTCAAAATCAAAAAGATGCACCTCAAGCTGACACACTTGACCGTTCACTGTCGGACGGAACCCAATATTGGCTACGCCCTCATAAATATCGCTGTTATCCCAATAACATTTGACCGCAAACACACCGCGTACAGGCACAACATTGCGCTTTAAAGCGATATTGGCTGTGGGAAAACCAATGGTGCGGCCAATTTTTTGCCCATGCGCGACACGACCACTCAAGGTAAAAGGATGACCGAGCAAGCGTCTTGCTTGCTCAAGATTACCCTTAGCCAATTGTTCACGCACGGCGGTTGAGCTCACTCTTTGCGAGCCCAGCATAAAACTTTGGGTGCTGACCACAGTAAAGCCATATTGAATACCTGCCTGCACAAGCATCTCAAAATTGCCTTTACGGCCCTGACCAAAACAAAAATCATCGCCGACCACTAGGTATTTAACACCGAGTTTGCGGACCAACAATTCTTCAATAAAATGCTCAGCAGGTTGATTGGCAAAAGTGCGATTAAAGTTAACACACACTAACCGTTCAACCCCAAGTTCATCGAGCAACATGACTTTATCACGTAATAAACTTAAACGAGCTGGCGCATTGTCGCCGCTAAATAATTCCTGCGGCTGAGGTTCAAACGTCATCAACGTAGATGGCAGCGATAACTGCTTCGCCTTCTGCACTAAGTTCGCAATCACTTGTGCATGACCACGATGGACGCCGTCAAAATTACCTATAGTCAATACACACCCGTGGTGGGATGACAAAATGTTATGTATACCGCGGATTAATTCCATAACTTTAGACAACTGCCAAGCGCAAATCGGCTGATTATATAACAGCTAGCGATGAGAATCAGCAATCAAACTCCCCGTTTAATGGACCAAGGACGAATTCCGAGCAAAAGCAGTCCCAACAAGTAACTGACTGCCCCCGCTAAAATCAAGCCTATCAAGGCTTTTGCACGCTCGAACAAATGCCAATCTAACCAAATTTGTTGCGAAGGTAAAAAGTAATACAAGACTACCACCATCAAGGCGGTAGAGACCACGGCTTTAGCAAAAAACACCATAGTCGGCCTAGAAACGCGATAAACGCCGGCTAAATGCAATCCTCGATAAAGTAAAGTGGCGTTGAGCAATGCTGACATTGAAGTCGCAATCGCCAATCCAACATATCCAAAAGGAATAGCAAACAATAAGTTAAAGCCCATATTGGTGATCATGGCGATAATGCCATAACGCACGGGGGTTTTGGTATCTTGGCGGGAGTAATAACCTGGAGCGAGTACTTTAATCAGCATAAAACTGAGTAAACCGCTACCGTAAGCCATCAAACTATAAGAAGCCATTTCAACATCATGCATCGAAAAAGCACCACGCATGAATAACACCATCAGCATAGGTTTTGCGAGGATTATCAACCCCATCATGGCAGGAAGACCTAGCAGCAAAATAGCTTTAACTCCCCAATCCATCGTCAATCCAAAGCCCGCACCTTCAGCATTGACATGGTTTCGTGACAGCGCAGGCAAAATAACAGTACCAATCGCGATCCCAAACAATCCTAGGGGAAACTCCAATAAACGGTCGGCATAGTAGAGCCAGCTTATCGAGCCCGTCATCAAAAAACTGGCGATAAAGGTATCAAATAACAGGTTAATCTGTGAAACCGATACGCCAAATAGCGCCGGGATCATCAAGGTTCTGATTTTCACCACTCCAGGGTGATGCCAACCCCACGAGGGTTTAACCAGCGCTTTTTCACGCAATAAAAAAGGAATTTGAAATAAGAACTGGATTAATCCGCCACAAAAAACGCCCCAAGCAAGGGTGATTTCGGGTTGAGTCGATGTTGGCGCATAAAATATGGCCGCGGTAATGATCGCCACATTGAGGAATACAGGGGTAAACGCCGAAACCGCAAATCGGCCTCGGGTGTTTAAAATCGATCCAGCCAGTGCGGTAAAGGTGATAAACCACAAATAGGGGAAAGTAATTTTAAGCACAACGGTGGCGAGTTCAAATTTAGCGCCGTCGGGCTCATTGTTAAGCCAAGCGATAAACCAACCACCGCCGAATAAGGCTGATAACACGGGCGAAGCTACCACGCCCACAAGCGTCACAATCGTCACCAACAAACCTAATGTGCCTGCGACTTTACTCAGCAGGTCACGGGTTTCTTCCGCAGTGTGTTTTTCTTGGTACTCAGTTAAAACAGGCACAAAGGCTTGTGCAAATGCTCCTTCTGCAAACAAACGACGTAAAAAGTTAGGAATTTTATTGGCGAAGAAAAACACATCGGCACTTGTCCCGGCCCCCATCAAGTTAGCAACGACGACGTCCCGAACAAGACCTAACACACGGGATATCAATGTCATAGCACTAACAATCAGACCAGATTTTAATAATTTTCTACTCAAACGTCCCCCAGACCCATATCGAATTGATTAGGTGATACATCTCAAAAAATCGATTCAGGCTCTGTCACACTGCGGTAATAGCTGCTAGAATTGCGCCACATATTACACGAGTTGGGTCGAAGATAGCCAAGGCAGGTTGGATTAATTTATCTTTATGATGAATATTCAATCATAGTCATTGACAAAGTGACTAAATGCAGGCATATTCCTCGGCCTTTAAAAGTATCAAATCCAGTTTTTAGGAGTTGCACCTTGGCTAATAGCAAGTCTGCAAAGAAGCGCGCGCTTCAATCTGAAAAGCGTCGTCAGCATAACGCCAGCCGTCGCTCAATGTTACGTACATACGTTAAAAAAGTAATCGCTGCAATTAAAGCAGGCGATCACAAAACAGCAGCAGAAGCTTTTGCTGTTGCACAACCAATCGTTGACCGTATGGCGACTAAAGGTCTTATTCACAAGAATAAAGCCGCTCGTCAAAAGGCACGTTTGAACGCTAAGATCAAAGCAATCGCTGCTTAATCTATAAAATAGCAAATGAAAAAAACCGGCAATTGCCGGTTTTTTTATATCTGAAAAACACTATTAATGACAATAAATGTTGTTCAATAAGTGGATCATCTCCCGAACTTCATCACTCTTGAGTGAATAAAATACCGTTTGCGCTTCTTTGCGTGTGGTTACTAAATTATCTTTGCGTAACCAAGCAAGATGTTGTGATAGTGCCGATTGACTTAAGCCTAATTTTTTATTCATTTCGCCAACGCACATTTCTCCTTCATTCAATAAATAACAAAGAATAAATAAACGGCGTTCGTTCGCAAGTGCCTTTAATAGCACTACGGCATGATCGGCTCGCTCCTGCATTAATTCAATATTCATTACGCACTTTTTCTCCTAAAACTAACCCCTGCGCTAATATAGCGTCGCCTTACGGATATAGTCGGGACATAAAGCACACTTTTTGCTAGATTGTTTTTAAAAATGGGACATGCTTAATAAAAATAAAGGAAATCTAATGAAGCCCTATCAAACTACACTTCTCTCGAGTCTTTTAATCGGGAGTTTAAGTGCGTGCCAAACTCAAGTAGAAACAGCCCCGACAAGTGACGTCATTAAATTACAACAGACAGCATTAGCTTCACAATTAGGTTATGACATAGTCGAATCTCTCACGGTTGAAGTAGGTCCAAGACTAGCTGGAAGCCCAAAAGATATCATCGCCGTTAATTGGGCGATAAATAAACTGACCAGCCTTGGATTTGACCGCGTTTATAAAGAACCAGTACAAGTACCCATTTGGGAACGCGGTGAAGCCAAAGCCAAAATAACCTTCCCTGTCGAGCAGCCGCTGGTCATTACTGCGCTTGGTGGCAGCGTTGCGACACCAGCTAGCGGTTTACAGGCTAAAATCGCACGTTTTGATAGCCTAGAGGCACTACAACAAGCCAAGCCTGAAGACGTACAAGGTAAGATTGCGTTCATTGACCAAAAAACCGAGCGCCACATTACTGGTGAAGGCTATGGCAAAAGTGTTGGCGGCCGCTCAAAAGGTGCCGTCGCAGCAGCGCAAAAAGGCGCAGTTGCTATCGTGATCCGCTCTATTGGCACAGATCATGACCGCATGGCCCATACAGGTGTTATGCGCTACCAAGATGACGTGCCTAAGATCCCTGCGGCAGCCATGTCAAACCCTGATGCCGATTTGGTCGATGCATTACTAAAACGCAATCCTGATGCTCTACTTGAGTTGCAGATGTCACCAAAAAACGCAGGCTTTAATACGTCTTACAATGTCATTGCCGAAGTAACGGGCAGCAGTAAGCCCAATGAAATCGTGCTCATTGGCGCTCATTTAGATTCTTGGGATGAAGGTACGGGGGCGATTGATGATGGGGCGGGTGTCGCGATAGTGACGGCTGCAGCTAAGCACATTCAAGATCTTCCAGTAAAACCCGCTCGTACTGTCAGAGTGGTGCTATATGCCGCTGAAGAAATAGGGCTTGTGGGCGGTAAAGCCTATGCTGAAGCTCATAAATCGGAATTACCACTGCACTACATAGCCGCAGAGTCCGATTTTGGGGCGGGCCGAATTTATCAAATCGATACTAAGGTCAATGAGAGCGCATTTGCAAAGGCAAAGCATGCACTCAGCCCGATGTCATTCAATGGTGTCGCACTCGGCAACAACCAAGCTTCTGGCGGGCCTGACGTGTCTATGCTGCCAGCCCTAGGCGTACCAGTTGCATCATTAAGGCAAGATGGTCACGATTACTTCGATTACCACCACACACCGAATGATACCTTAGATAAGATTGACCCCGCCGCATTGGCTCAAAACGTCGCCGCCTACGCACAATTTGCTTATATCATGGCAAATTCAACCGCGACATTAACACCTTTAGCCACTCAGGCTGAAAAATAGATCGCTGAAAAATAGATAGTTGATAAAAATAATAGAGAGAACAACATAAGCTGTTCTCTCTATCAATTAACATCTTATCGATATTTCGCTATTGCTCTGCACGTAAAAATGTTGGATTTGTCGGTGAACTTTGCTCTTCACTATAGTAATAACCCGCGAGATTAAATGCTTTTAACTCAGCTAACGTATTCACTTTATTGGTGATGATATATCTCGCCATCATGCCCCTAGCACGCTTAGCAAAAAAACTGATCACTTTATATTGACCATTTTTACAATCTTTAAATACGGGTGAAATTAATTGCCCTTGCAGTTTTTTAGGCTTTATCGCTTTGAAATACTCATTAGAAGCAAGATTGACAATAATATCGCTACCACTTTCTGCAAGCGCTTCATTTACCGCTTGCGTTAAGGTATCACCCCAAAATTCATATAGATTTTTACCTTTGGGATTCGAAAGCGCCGTTCCCATTTCTAAACGGTAAGGCATGATTAAATCCAGCGGCCTGAGTAAACCATAAAGACCCGATAGAATGCGCAGCTGCGACTGAGTTTGGGCGATTTCATCCTCAGATAAGGTGTCAGCATCAAAACCTGTGTACACATCCCCTCTAAAGGCAAAAATGGCCTGTTTAGCATTATCTAAACTGAAGTCTGGCTGCCACTGTCCGAAACGCGCCGCATTTAAACCCGCAATTTTATCGCTCACCTTCATCAAAGTCGCGATATCTGAAGGAGTTAATTGCCGACAAACTTGGATCAACTCCTGACTATGAGTTAAGAAATCAGGCTGTGAATACACCTGAATCAGTGGCGGCTGTTCAAAATCTAAGGTCTTCGCCGGCGAAACCAATATCAACATCAAAAACTCCCAACAGAAACAAAAAGACATGTCTATGATACTGAACGAACATAAAAAAACCACGCTTTAACGGCGTGGTCTTTTCGATTACGACAATCAGTAATACTTGTCGTCGATAATTTGGGTTAACTAAGGCTTTTTAACTGGCTTGAGACTGGCATCTTGCCAAATGTCATCATCAAGTTGATCCAACAATTCTGGAAACTTACTGCGGTCAAACTCTGGTGTCTTACCCGCTTTAACCTGCTCGCGATAATCATTGATGACGCGAATGGCCAAACCTGACAACAGTAAGAGCGCAATAATGTTCACTGTCGCCATCAATCCCATAGAAACGTCGGCTAAGTTCCACACTAGACTTATCTTCGCCACGGCACCAAACATTACCATGCCCAATACACACAAACGGAACAAAGGAAGAAATTTGGTACTGTTACCCATTAAAAACATTACGTTTGTTTCAGCGTAAGAGTAATTGGCTATGATGGATGTAAAGCAGAATAAGAAAATCGCCACCGCAATAAACGCACCGCCCCAGTCACCAACATGGGATGACATGGCATTGATGGTTAAACGAATACCATCGTCACTCGAACCCACATCCCCTGATAGCAGGATAATTGCAGCCGTTGCAGTACAGATAACGATAGTATCCGCAAATACCCCCATCATCTGTACAAAACCTTGGGATGCCGGATGGTTCGGATTAGGCGATGCACTAGCCGCGACATTCGCCGCGCTGCCCATACCCGCTTCATTTGAGAAAAGTCCGCGTGCAATACCCGCTTGCATAGCCTGCGCGACGGTATAAGCCACGCCGCCAGCAGCCGCCTCTTGCCAACCAAAAGCACTCTTCACAATTAAGCTAATAATTGCAGGCAGTTGATCTAGATTGAAAATAACGATAATGAAGGCAACGAGAATGTAGGCTAATGCCATGATAGGGACGATAAATTCAGAGACTCGTGCGACTTTACGCAGGCCACCGACAATCACAAATCCACTGGCAATCACCAGTCCAATCCCGACATAAGTAGGATTAAACCCAAATACTCGCTCCATCGCTCCGGTAATGGTATTCGCTTGTACCGCGTTGAATACCAGACCAAAGGCAATGATCAGAAAGACGGCAAACAAAATGCCCATCCAGCGCTGACCCAAGCCTTTTTCCATATAATAGGAAGGACCGCCGCGGAACTGACCGTTATGATCTCGCACTTTGTAAACCTGCGCTAAGGTTGATTCAACCATAGCGGTAGCCATACCTAAGATAGCGATAAGCCACATCCAAAATACCGCACCAGGACCTGCAGCACCAATAGCGACTGCAACACCGGCCATATTACCGGCACCGACACGGGCCGCCATACTGGTACAAAAGACTTGAAATGATGAAAGACCGCTATCGCAACCTTGGCGACTCATAGTCATGACTTTAATGGAATGTTTAAAGTAGGTTAACTGGATAAAGGCAAGTCTTATGGTGAAATAAAGACCAGCTCCTACCAGTCCATATACTAACAACTTACCCCAAAGTAGCGCATTCAAAAAATTAACTATGGTTTCTAACATATTATTTTACTTCTTCCCGTAGCAAATGCTCCTCTAATTGAATGGCAATTAGAGGTACAACATCTGTGGTGAATGAATCCTTCCAAGTTAAAGGTAAGAATTTCGGTAGATTTATTTTTTCAAATTATCCTTCCGTGAATTTACAACATCACGGCTACCGAATTCAACGCAGCAAAATAGCACAGTATTCGAAATTGCTCATGTGATCAAGCTCACGTTTGCACAGTTAAACGCCATCAACATCACACCTCACAACATAAGCTAAGCCACTGTTAAAGCTACATTAACAAAATAGCGAAGTTGCTCCATTATTTTTAACAGTAAAAACAACTTTTAAAATTTGGATGTAGGGCACATTTTTGTAATAAAACTACAAATATAGTATCCACATAGAAACTTCAATCATCTCTTGTTTGTCTTAGTGAGGCTTTATATGACACAAATACATGAAATCAATGCTCTGAAAAAATATGTCAGAGCGACTAACTTTCTTACGACCTCGCAGATTTATCTCAAACAAAACGTCTTACATAAACGTCCACTTGCCCATACTGATATCAAACCACGTTTACTTGGCCACTGGGGTACCTGCCCCGGCATTAACTTTGTTTATGCCAACATTAACCGATTGATAGTGAAACATAATCGCTCGTTCATCTATTTAGTTGGTCCAGGCCATGGTTTCCCAGCAGTACAAGCTAACTTATTCATGGAAGGTTCATTAAGTCATTTCTATCCAGAAACGATCCCCTACAATGAAACCGGTATCGAAGATATTTGTAAGAAGTTTTCCGCCGCTTATGGCTATCCTTCACATGCAAACCCAGAAGCCCCTGGACAAATTCTTGAAGGTGGCGAACTAGGCTACTCACTTTCTGTTGGCTGGGGTGCAGTACTCGATAATCCAGATCTGATCGCCACAGTCTTAATTGGTGACGGTGAAGCAGAAACCGGACCATTAGCCGCATCTTGGTACGCAAACCGTCTAGTCTCTCCTGCGACAAGTGGTGCAGTATTACCGATTGTGCATATCAATGGCTATAAAATTTCAGGCCCTACCCGTATGGGACGCATGAGTCATGAAGAACTGGATCTTGAATTCCGTGGTCTTGGCTACTTCCCAATTATCGTTGATAACGAATTAGAAGAAGATATCTATGTGCAGATGACGAATGCCATGGATACCGCTTATGCCATGATCAATGATATCCAACGTCGTGCCCGTAGCGGCGAAGATGTAGTTAAGCCTAAATGGCCAGTGATTTTAATGCGCACTGCCAAAGGTTGGACCGGTGTAAGTGAGTATAAAGGTAAGAAATTAGAAGGTAACTGCGAATCACACCAAGTGATCGTCAATAAATGTGCCACAGATAAAGGTCATCTGGATGCACTCGACAATTGGCTTGCCAGTTACAACTTCCAAGAACTTTACCAAATGAATGATAAAGGCGAGCTGATTTTTGATGCAGACATTTGCTCATTAATTCCACCTAAGCAACTTGCCTGTGGTCGTCAACATCTCACCTATGGTGGTGAAGTGGTTAGAGCGTTAACGAACCCTGATCTCGAAAAACTCAGCTACGGCCCAGAAGTACCGCGTGGTCACCGTGGTTATTCCATGCTGAAAATGGGTGAATGGATGCGTGATGCATTCAAGTTAAACCGCGATCAACGCAATCTACGTATTTTTAGCCCTGACGAAACCTATTCAAATCAACTACAAGCCGTATTTGAAGAAACCGATCGTGCATGGCAATGGCCAATTGAGAGCTGGGATGAAGACATGTCCCGCGAAGGACGAGTGATTGAGCTCCTTTCTGAAAACTTGCTCTTTGGTATGTTGCACGGCTACACAGTAACAGGCCGCCACGGCATGTTCCCTACGTATGAATCATTCTCACAAGTGATCTCATCGATGGCCGACCAATACTGTAAATACGTCTATGCAAGCCAAGGTGTGCATTTCCGTAAGCCACTGCCTTCATGTAACGTCGTATTATCTTCGCTGCTTGAACGCCAAGACCATAATGGCTACTCGCATCAAAACCCGTCTTTCCTTGGGGCTATGCTAGAGAAGCATCCAAAAATTATCTCTGCTTATTTACCAGCAGATGCTAACAGCACCTTGGTTTATACCGAACGGGCTTACGCCGACCGCGACAAACTCAATATTCTTGTTGCAGGTAAGAAAGAGTTACCACAATGGTTGAGCTTGGAAGAAGCGCGTAAACAAGCAAAAGATGGCGTGATGGTGTGGGATTTCGCCTCTGATGAGAATCCAGATATTGTACTGGCAGGTTGTGGTGATTACGTCACTCAAGAGTGTATGGCTTCATTAGTATTGATCAGAGAACTCCTTCCAAGAGTCAAAATTCGCTTCGTTAGTGTCACCGAATTAAGCAGTGATGGCCTAGGAAGCCGCAAATTTAAAGAAAAACCTTGGTTAATGGACGAAATATTTACCCAAGATAAAGGCGTGGTGTTCAACTACCATGGTTACCCAAATACGATTAAAAAGTTAATATTTGATTACAAAGGCAGCCGTCGCTTCAGAATTAAAGGCTATGAAGAAGAAGGTTCAACAACCACTCCATTCGATATGGGCGTTCGTAACGGCACATCACGTTATCACCTAGTGATTGATATGGCTTACAAACTGTTCCAACAGGGCGTTATTGATGAAACTATGCACGTTTCCATCACCACTGACATGCTGCAAAGACTAGTTGACCACCGCAACTATATTAAAGCGAACGGCGTAGACCCAATAGAAATTGAAAATTGGATATGGACACGTTAATAGTCACACAAAATTAACATAACAGTTCATTTTAAGGGCATTCCTCGGAATGCCTTTTTTACGTTAAAAAGCAAGTTACAGAATGCATGCTCATAAAAAGGAAATTCTTAGCACTAGTAAAATTTAACAAACCAAGTGATAATTAATCGCTGGCTACAATACCAAAGGATCCCCACATTAAGTGCTAGCAATGTTTTGCACACACATAAGCGCAGAACATATTGGTGGAGAATCATAAATAATGGAATTGGAGAACATGATGAATCATAAATTAAAATTTGTACTGCTTGCATCGCTATTACCTTTCACTGTATCAGCGGCTCAAGAGCTGACTCCTTGGTATGTTGGCGCAGGTTTAGGCGTTAACAACTATGAACATATCGCGACCCAGAATGGTCAAGATGACCCATATGCATGGGATGTATTCGCAGGCTATATGTTCAATGATTACTTTGGCGCTGAAATCGGCTTCCGTGATTTAGGTAATGCTGATTGGACTAGTGCAGGTATCAGCAATGATGCAGGCGTTAAAGGTTCAACTTTAGGCTTAGTAGGTATTTGGCCTCTAGCTAATCGTTGGAGCTTATCAGCCGAAGCGGGGGCAATGTATTATTCACTTGAGAACAGCCAAAATAATGGCATTACATCAAGCAAATACAGTACAAACGACTTTGCTCCATACTTAGGTGCAGGTGTTGGTTACAACTTCACTGATAACCTGAAGTTACAAGCTAAATATCGTCGTTATGAAAACCTAAATGACGATTACAACATCGTTGAAGCTGATAGCAACTACTGGGGTCTTGAACTGAGCTACCGTTTCGGTTCTCCAGCAGCTGCAGCACCTGTTGTAGCAGCGGTTATCGCAGCAGCACCTGTTGACTCAGACAACGATGGTGTTTATGACGATAAAGATCAATGTCCAGCTACACCAGTAACGCATAAAGTTGATTCTGTTGGCTGTACAATTTACGAAAACGTAAAAAATAAAGAAGACGTGGGTTCAATCCAGTTTGCTAACGATTCTGCTGTAGTTAAAAAAGTTTTCTACAAAGATATCGAAAGACTCGCTAACTACCTGAACAAAAACCCAGAGTTCACAGTTGAAATCGCTGGCCACGCCTCAAACGTAGGTAAACCAGATTACAACATGGTACTGTCTGACAAACGTGCTGACGCAGTTGCTCAAATTCTTGTTGAGAAATACGGTATCAGCAAAAACCGCGTAACTTCTAACGGTTACGGTGTTACTCAGCCATTGGTTGCTGGTGACTCGAAAGAAGCTTACGCTGCTAACCGTCGTATCGAAGCCATTGTAACGACTACAACTAAACAACCTGTTCTTAAGTAAGATTACTTACTGACGTAAAAAAGTCGCTGCTTGCAGCGACTTTTTGTTTTTATGGGGTATACACTAGGACAAGCGATGCCCTCTACCGCAGCCAAGATGAGAACCTGTATCTCAAGCCAAACCTAAATAGACATAAAATTGTCATTTTTGTAATTTTTTTACATTCAAGGTTGGAAAAGTTGGCAAAATCGCTTCTAATAGTCATCAGTGAATTCCGAGTTAAGACTGCTACCTGAGAAGGATGTTTTTCATGGCCAATACATTAGAGCAACTCAAGTTATATACCACTATCGTCGCTGACACAGGCGACATCGAAGCGATTAAACGCTACCAACCTGAAGATGCGACAACCAATCCATCGCTCATCTTGAAAGCGGCTCAAATTCCTGAATACGAATCCCTCATTGATAACGCTATCGACTGGGCAAAATCACAAAGTGCCAATCTCGCGCAGCAACTTGATGATGCCAGCGACAAGCTCGCCGTTAATATCGGTGTAGAAATACTGAAACTCGTTCCAGGTCGTATCTCTACTGAAGTGGATGCCCGTTTATCATTCGATAAAGAACAATCCATCGCTAAAGCCCATAAGCTGGTTCGCCTCTACAAAGAAGCGGGCGTTGATAAGTCACGCATTCTGATCAAACTCGCTTCAACTTGGGAAGGCATTTGTGCCGCTAAAGAGCTGGAGAAAGAAGGCATCAACTGTAACTTAACCCTACTATTTAGCTTTGCCCAAGCACGTGCTTGTGCCGAAGCGGGTGCTTATCTGATTTCGCCTTTTGTTGGCCGCATTCTTGATTGGTACAAAAAAGATACAGGTAAAGACTACGATGCCGTAAATGACCCAGGTGTTGTTTCTGTTACCGAAATCTATAATTATTACAAACAGCATGGTTTTAATACTGTCGTTATGGGTGCAAGTTTCCGTAATATCGGTGAAATCATCGAGCTAGCAGGCTGCGATCGTCTCACAATTGGCCCTTCTTTGTTAGAAGAACTGGCTAATTCACAAATAGACATTACCCCTAAACTGGTTGCGGCAACCAGCACTGTTGCGGCCGAAGCCCCATTGACAGAAGCGCAATTCCGTTGGGACTTTAACCAAGATCCAATGGCTGTAGATAAGCTTGCGGAAGGTATTCGAAACTTTGCCATAGACCAAGGCAAACTCGAAGTGATGCTCACGGCTAAGCTCGCAAACTAAGCATTCTGGAGACAGTGAGATGACACTCTTGACCCAAAGCTCAACATGGCAAGCTTTATCAGCACACAGTAAAAATGTGCCGCATATGCGGGAATTGTTTGCCACTGACGCGGCACGTTTCAATAAAATGTCGCTATCTGCCTGTGGTTTATTACTGGATTACTCTAAAAACAGAGTAACGGCGGAAACGCTTGATCTGTTATTTGCGTTGGCAAGCAATAGTCAACTTGAAGCAAAAATCAAAGCGATGTTTGCTGGTGAAATCATTAACACCACCGAGAAGCGCGCCGTTCTGCACACAGCGCTGCGAAGCACTGCGGAACAGTCGATTATTGCCGAGGGTCAAGACATCGTTCCTGAAGTTCAACAAACGCTGAATAAAATGCAAGGGTTTGTGAGCTCAGTGACGTCGGGGCAATGGAAAGGTTACACAGGTAAAGCGATAACCGATATCGTCAGTATCGGTATCGGTGGCTCTTTCCTTGGTCCCAAAATTGTCTCTCAGGCGCTGCGCCCGTATTGGAACCCAGAGTTAAAATGTCACTTTGTGGCAAACGTCGACGGTACTTCAATCAGTGAGAAGCTGAAATTACTGGATCCTGAAACGACTCTGTTCATCATGTCGTCCAAGTCTTTTGGAACACAGGAAACCTTAACCAATACCCTCACTGCTAGAGAATGGTTCTTAGCAAAAGGCGGTTTGCAGTCGGATGTAGCAAAACACTTTGTCGCAGTGACGTCAAACGTCGCTAAAGCGACGGATTTTGGTATTGATGCAGACAACATTTTCCCAATGTGGGATTGGGTTGGCGGTCGTTACTCACTCTGGTCAGCGATTGGTTTACCGATAGCACTCTTGATTGGCATGGATAACTTCAGAGCCTTGCTCTCAGGTGCGCACCAAATGGATGAGCATTTCGCCAATGCGCCGCTGACAGAAAATATGCCAGTGATCATGGGCTTATTATCCCTATGGTACGGTAACTTCTTCAATGCTCAGTCCCATGTTGTACTGACATACGATCATTATCTGCGTGGTCTACCCGCTTACTTCCAGCAGCTCGATATGGAAAGTAACGGTAAGTCTGTCACCTTAAACGGGACAGATGTTGACTACAGTACAGGTCCGGTTATTTGGGGCGGCGAAGGTACTAATGGCCAACATGCCTACCACCAGCTGTTGCATCAAGGTACTGCACTGATCCCTGCCGATTTTATTATGCCACTGCAAAGTCATAATCCTATCGGTGAGCACCACGACCAATTAGCGTCAAACTGCTTTGGCCAGACTCAAGCCTTAATGCAAGGCCGTACTTTTGATGAAGCCTTAGCCGAACTCGCTAATAGCGCATTACCTGCGGCTGAAAAGCAGCTGATCGCAAAACATAAAGTGATGCCAGGTAACAAGCCGAGCAACACCTTACTCATGGATAAGCTCACGCCGAGTACCTTAGGTGCTTTGATTGCCCTGTATGAACACAGAACCTTCGTTCAAGGTGCAATTTGGGACATTAACTCCTTCGATCAATGGGGTGTAGAACTCGGTAAGGATCTGGGTAACGATGTGTTAGCACGCATCGGCGCTGGGCAGGATTGTGATGCCTTAGATGCCTCAAGTAACGCATTGATTAACCTTTATCGACAAGGCAAAATCTAATCGAACAAAAAGCCAGCAATTGCTGGCTTTTTAATTTTATCCTTTTATTTTTATTAAACTTTTCGACTCTTCCCCGCTCTCACCCCACACTTAATATCAACGACATATCACTCAAAGTTCATTTCAACTTAACACAATTGAAACATAATTCTTGCACCCTGTTTTAAAAATATGTTATTTAATCGCTGACAAAACATACAACAACAGGAGGTTGCCATGGATCGTTTAGATTATGGTTGTGCGCTAGATGAAGTCGTTGAAAGACCCGATCGTTCGCGAGGCTCCAATAAAAAGCGTAAATGGCGTGAGATCGAAGCGTTGAAAGATAAGCATCGTTTAATCAAAGAACTCCAAGAAATCGATAATAACTTTAACTACGACATTGATGCCATCCAGTTGTAATCACATGTTGAGATGATCTAAACCATCATCTTAAACATGAACAAGAAAGCGCCTTAGGCGCTTTTTTTATTTGTGATATTGAATGTAGCGGGAAATAAGAGGGAATGATATTAAGCGTGTTAAATGAGAAACTCGTTGATTACGGCTGCAAGCGCGAGAACCCTAAACTTCCCATTACGACAATATGGCTAGCGCTAAATGGCTATCGCTAAATGACTAGCGCTATATGACTAATGCTAACCTCCGCTCTCATCAGCTAAGCTCTCACAAATCGTGAGTGACTCGCTAGCAACAACAGCTAGCGCAAAAAACACGTCACTCTGTAGTATTGAATCCTCAGCTCAAGCCCGCAAAGTGAGCCCAATGAGTGAATCAATGCTAGTCAGCCATTGTTAGATAAGCCCGCAAATCCTCAAATTCTTTCTGCTCGCGATCTAAGAATAAAGGATCATCAATCAAGGATTTCTGGCACTCAGACTCAATCAACTGCCAATCTTGTTCAGTCAAGGTTTTGGCCAATAACGGGAATATTTCCCGCTCCTCCATTTGCATATGCCGCTCTTGTAATGCGACATAATCTGCAAAATCAACAATCAGTTTCTCACGGGCAACCACAATATCACTGAGGATCAGATTCAACGTCGTCATCAAAGCCGCCGATGCTTGGATCACTAACTCGTGTTCGGCACTCAACTTATCGATACTGTCATTGGCTTTATGCGCAAGATAGTAGGCATAAATAATGTCTTCAACCGGATGATGGCAACGCTCAGCATATCCTTGCATATATTCAACGATATCGCGTACCACGATGAAGTTGATTGACTCACCTTCTGACAGCTTCATCTGCTTGTTTTTTAAAACATTTAGCAATACAGCTATATGTTTATGATCATGCATGAGTCTTTTAAGCATAATGCCTCCTGGATATGGATCTGACTATTGATACTAGTCAAGTCGTAGACTAACACCAATATAGCAGGCTAAATCCTGTTCACTTTATGACGTTGATCAAGTAAATCACATACCAAACAGTAAACAGACCACAAACACTAACACGTCTATCCAAATCTCAGGGGCATTTAGCGGTTTTTCTCACCACGTTATGATTGATCATCACGCTTTTATTACTAAAACCACAACAACACACTTATTTAGCAAGCTGATGTAGCTGCTGTTGTAACTTTTTAAATTCCAGATGTTGTTCGCTTAGCAGCGCTTTATCTGCAGCCTCAACGGCGAGCAGTGGATAATCCTTAAGCAGTTGTTGCTCAAGCACCAATGCTTGCTCAGTCTCCTTCGCTTCGATGAAGGCATGTAACTGATGTAAAGACTCTGCGAGTGGCACTTTATCGATTTCTGAAGACTCAGCCGAGCTGGGTGCATTCATAGACCTTGCAGCGATAGCTGGGCTGCTTGCATCATGTTGTCGCTCAAGCGCACCCGCTGCGGCCTTCGCTTGCTGTATTTCATGTTTAGCCACGGCTTCTGCATGCATATTTGAGGATTGCAGTGCTTGCGTATCTGTCATTCTCGTCATGGCTTGTGGCGCCGGAGCACTCATCGCCATTGGACTTGGAGCCATGACATCTTCGATTTGCGGCCGATTAAGTACAAGTAAACCCACAACAAGCACCAAAGATGCCGCGCTCGATAACGCCCAAGGGTGACGTCGCCAAACAGAAGTTGGAGCTTCAACAGCAGTTATTTTGCTTTGATGCATTTCAGCTAAGTGAGTTTGCGCCAGCTGTAAGATATCTTGATCAAGTTGCTGCGGTGGAACTTCTAAAGCCTGTTGGCGATACCAAGCCAGCACTTCCTGTTGTAATGCGCGCTCATCGGCATTTGAAGATGAATTACTCATGACCCGCCTCCTGCCATTTCGCGCTAACGCAATCCTTTAGACTTTGGTAAGCGTAGCGAATACGGCTCTTAGTCGCTTCTAAAGTCACGCCCGCAATGTCGCTAATAATGGCAGCCGTAAAACCCATTTCAATGTTCAGGATAAATGCCTCTTTCTGGACTTGGGGTAACAGTGCGATACAGGTCTTTAGCAATAAACTCTTTTGCGCTTCTTGCCACTGCACGTCGGGCTTATCTTGCTCACCCGCCACAAAAGTATCGAGCCCAGTTTCGTCCTCATCAGTGGCGACTAAATCGACGGGCTTAACCGCTCGCACATGATCAATCAATAAGTTATGGGCGATACGATATAGCCAAGTAGTAAACTTAGCACTGGCCTCGTAGTTAGCCGCTGCGCGGATCACCCGTCCCCAAGTTTCTTGATATAAATCCTCAGCTAACTGCTTATCACCTAACTGGCGCACAAAGTAGCGATAAAGCGCGCCTTTGTGCTTCAGGTATAACTGCTCAAATGCTTTTGAATCGCCCTTGGCATAGCACAACATCAATTGCTCATCTGAGTGCTCATGGGTTGGTAATTGCGGTATTGCTAATGCCACGGGAAATTCCTCGTCATTTGGGTTAACCCCCTGTATTCACTTTTACTATTGTAATCTCTCATTACGCGGATTGCTCTTATCTCTCACTGGCTCGCCATGGAGTTTATCTTGGGGAGGAAAGGTTTATCCGAGCCATCGAATGTGTCCTTAATTGGCATCTGATTAGATTGCTCTATCGCCGCTGCGGTTTCCATTAACTGCACAAACTCATGACGATAACCAAAGGGATCATCCCCTAATGCTGAACGTGCGAGTAAGCTTAACTTAGTATAATCAAATTGATGTAGATAGTGACTGCCATTCAGTAATTGCCCTAGCCCTGCAACCGCGGCGGCAAATCTAAAATCATCACTTGCTTGCTCGAGCTGTTTAACGCTTTGATCTAACCTGATGGGATAACTCAGTAATTGGCTCTGCGTTTGCGCCGGCAACTTGTATCTCAATTTAAGGAAAGCAATTTCTTCACGGCTGTATTTCTCTTGCCCCATTTGAGCATCAACGCCATATCTAAGTTTATCATTCATCCTATTCCCGGCTTCAACGTACCTTAATTCATACAAGGCTGTTACTGTATGACCCGCGCCAATCTCGCCCGCATCCACCTTATCGTTATTAAAATCTTCCCGTGCTAAGGCGCGATTCTCATAGCCAATCAAACGGTATTCCGAGACTAAGGCCGGATTAAACTCCACCTGCACTTTCACATCTTTGGCGATAGTAAATAAGGTCGAACTCAACTCGTCCACCAGCACTTTTCGCGCTTCATTCAGCGTATCAATATAGGCATAGTTGCCATTGCCCTTGTCCGCCAATTGCTCCATCAGTTGATCGTTGTAATTGCCCAAACCAAACCCTAAGGTCGTTAGGCCAATACCATGATCTTTTTCCTTTGCAATCAAGGCAATCAAATCATCAAAATCTGTCACGCCAACATTGAAATCGCCATCGGTCGCGAGGATAACTCGATTTATGCCATTGGGGATAAAATGCTTTTTAGCCAATTGATAGGCTTGCGTGATCCCTTGCCCACCATTGGTTGAACCACCGGCACTTAATTGTTCTAACGCATAGGTCAAGGTTTGAGTGTCGTTCCCCGACGCGCCATCGAGCACCACACCAGCGGCCCCAGCATAAACCACAATAGAGACTCTATCCTGCGCGCTTAACTGCGCTGTTAGCAGCTTTAACGCCGTTTGCAGTAAAGGCAATTTATCCACTGACGCCATAGAGCCTGACACGTCGAGTAAAAAGACTAAGTTGCTGGCGCCTAACTGAGATTTAGGTAAGTCATAACCTTTAAGGCCAATCCGCAGCAGCATCATGTCATCGTTATAGGGTGAGGGAGCAAGCTCTGTCGTCACGCTAAACGGCGCCGAGTTTTTAGCGGGTAAGGGATAATCGTAGGCAAAATAATTGAGCATTTCCTCAACTCTGACAGTGCCTTTCTCGGGTAATCGCCCTTCCCTCAACATCCGTCTTAAGGTGGCATAACTGCCAGTATCGACATCGATGGAAAACGTCGATACCGGGATCTCCCCTGCCACCATGATGCCATTTTGCACTTGCTGCTCGAATTTATTTTGCGCTAACGGAATCGCGGCATAATCACGCGGCATTGGCGCTATGCTCATCCCCATCACAGCCCTATTGCTAGACATTTGCATCGGCGCCGCCACTCTCGTCATCTCAACCTTAGCGGCATCACGCATTTCAGCTTGGCGCTGCGACGCTTCTTGATGACGTTGCTCGGCTTGTCGATGTTCAACTTCGGCGCCTTTACCACCACAGGCAGTTAAACTCACTGCGACCAGTAATAGAGCAGCCGTATTGCTCGCCGATGGGATACCGTTTCCCCGTTGCAGGTAGAGAGTTGGATCGGAAACTGAAACAGTTTTTGGGGAATATTTTGTTTTCATGTGGAATGCCTTTGATGTTGACCTAAAGCTGTAAACGGCCCGCATTAGCAAAAGGGTTAAAACATCTCGATATTTTGCAAAACATGCTTAAATGAGAATCAAACCGCCTCCAAGCACACTATTTATACAAAACAAAGTATTTTCAATCGCTTTTGCTGGCAAGATCACACTGCACATTCAATCTGGCCACTAAAATAGAAGCTTGTTGCTAGCCTCGCTATGGGACCCTCTCGTGTCACACTCAGCTCATTTATTTTCCCTAAGGATCGCCCACGCACTCACAGAAGCTTGCGTGAAGGATAAGTATTCGTTTAAACGTTTTGGGCAAGATCTTCTTGCCGGTCTCACTGTGGGTATTATTGCAATTCCATTAGCGATGGCATTAGCCATTGCCAGTGGTGTTGCGCCTCAATACGGCTTGTATACCGCCATTGTCGGTGGCTTTATTATCGCCATGTCTGGCGGCTCACGTTACAGCGTGTCCGGCCCGACAGCGGCATTTGTGGTATTGCTCTACCCCATAGCCCAACAGTTTGGTTTAGCAGGATTATTAATCGCGACTGTGATGTCGGGAATGATACTCGTCGGCATGGCGACGCTGCGCCTTGGCCGGTTGATTCTGTATATTCCCGAATCCGTCACCTTAGGTTTTACCGCAGGGATTGGCGTAGTGATTGCCACCTTGCAGCTAAAGGACTTTTTCGGGCTCGAAATTGCCCATATGCCGGAGCAATATCTAGCCAAGCTAATGGCATTAGCCCAAGCGCTTCCTTCAATCCATTTGCCTAGCTTACTGGTTGCAAGCGCCACCTTAGCGACTATGCTACTTTGGCCTAAACTCAAAACACCTGTGCCAGCGCACCTTCCGGCAATCATACTCGGCACTATCCTCGCTTTGGTGCTCAATGCCATGGGCGCTGATATAGAAACCATAGGAACCCGTTTCCACTACCAACTGAGCGATGGCACCACAGGCATGGGGATCCCTGCGGTATTACCGAGTTTCGAGTGGCCTTGGCTGCAGGCAGGCGCCCATGGCCAAGCTTTTCAATTTAATCTCGCGACCTTTCAAGCCTTGTTACCTGCCGCCTTTGCCATTGCCATGTTAGGGGCGATTGAATCGCTGCTGTGTGCTGTGGTGCTCGATGGCATGACAGGTAAACGCCACAGTGCCAACAGTGAGTTACTGGGCCAAGGCATAGGTAATATCATCACGCCGTTTTTTGGTGGGATTCCAGCGACAGCAGCAATCGCCCGTAGCGCGGCGAACGTCAAAGCGGGCGCTCAGAGTCCAATTGCGGCCATGATCCACGCCATAGTGGTATTGTTTGGTTTAGTCGCCTTAGCGGGCGTGCTCGCCTACTTGCCGATGTCGGCCATGGCTGCCCTGCTACTCGTCGTAGCTTGGAACATGAGTGAGGCCCACAAAGCGCTGCATTTAGTTAAAACCGCGCCCACCAGCGATATCATGGTCTTTGTTAGCTGTTTTTCATTAACGGTTATTTTCGACATGGTCATTGCCATCAGTGTGGGGATCATTCTCGCGGCCTTGCTGTTTATGAAGGAAATTGCTGAGATGACAAGGCTTTACGATATCAGCACCAACAAGCGTTATGTCGATCAAGAGTTACCCGCCGATTGGGCCGTTCTCAAAATTAACGGGCCACTCTTCTTCGCCGCTGCCGATCGGATTTTCTCCGAAATCGCCAGTCTCACCGAAGATAAACAAGTGATAGTGCTGTATCTCGATGGGGTCTCGATTTTGGATGCCGGTGGCTTAGCCGCGCTGACAAAACTGATTGAAAAATGCAAAGCGAATAAAACTAAGCTCATTATTGCCGATCTACAGTTCCAGCCCATTCGAACGCTAGCAAGAGCCAAGATCCAGCCGATTGAGGGCGTGTTGAAGTTTTACTCGACCCTACGAGAAGCCATGGCCGAAGCGCCAGTTATCACTCAGCAAACAGAAATCACTGCGGATAAGCAGACACAGTAAACCAGCAGCGCAATTTCAGCGGCTTAATGCTGCTGACTTAAATCAAAGGCCAATCTCAGGATTGGTCTTTTTTATGGCTCAATTACTCAAGCCATTCATCACAGCAAAAGACGTTTTTTCGCTCGCAAAAACGGGCAGAAATGACGAGGATCATGGTATTATTCAGCGCCATGATGCTTGCTACCGGTGACGGCTAGACAAGCATCAACTGTACCTAGACCTGAAACAAGGTCAAAATATAATTAAAATTAGTGAGTTAAGGAGTTATCATGCAAGCCCTTGTTGCTGTTGTTATGGGTTCTAAAAGTGATTGGCCCACGATGGAAGCCGCCGCTGAGATAATGGATAAACTGCAAGTGCCTTATCATGTTGAAGTGGTTTCCGCCCATAGAACGCCAGATAAACTCATGGAGTTTGCAGCCTCTGCCGCCGATCGAGGTTTTAAAATCATCATTGGTGGCGCCGGTGGTGCTGCGCACTTACCCGGTATGATTGCCTCTAAAACTCGCTTACCCGTATTAGGTGTCCCAGTCCAAAGTAAAGCTCTGTCAGGTATGGATAGCTTATTGTCTATCGTTCAAATGCCAAAAGGCATCGCCGTTGGCACTTTAGCCATAGGCACAGCGGGCGCATTCAATGCGGGATTATTGGCCTGCCAAATCCTTGCGAATAACGATGCAGAATTAGCGGCTCGTGTTGACGCTTTCAGAGAAGAACAGACCCGTGCGGTACTGGACAATCCAGATCCGAGGGAAGTTTAATGACCCAGACAAACACTAAACCTAAGGTTTGGGTACTAGGTAATGGTCAGCTCGGCGCCATGTTGACCCACGCTGGTGAGCCATTAGCGATTGAAGTTAACGCCGTTGATATCATGACGCCTACGGATGAAATCCTGCCACTTGCGCCGCACGACATCATCACCGCCGAGCGCGAACAGTGGCCTGAATCCGCCCTTAGCTTACAACTCAGCTCACACCCCCATTTTGTTAATGGTCCGGTATTTAGCCGTTTAGCCGACCGTTTTAGCCAAAAAAGTCTACTCGACCAGCTCAGTGTTCCCACAGCGCCTTGGACCTTAGTTGACGATAACACCCAAGTCGATACCCTGTATCAGCACTATGGCCCAAGAGTCTTGATGAAACGCCGTACCGGTGGTTATGACGGTAAGGGTCAACATTGGCTTAAACAAGCCGAAGCGGGGGATATTCCAAACGATTGGCGTAACCTTGCAATTGCTGAGCAAGCGATTAATTTTGATGAAGAAGTATCATTAGTTGGCGTACGTACTCGCGAAGGCGAATGCGTGTTTTATCCGCTGACGCTGAACTTACATCAAGATGGCATTTTAATGGCGTCGATTTCGCCACTGGCACGCTTAAGCACTTTGCAAGCCCAAGCCGAAGCTATGCTCAGCGCCATTATGCACGAGCTTGAATACGTTGGCGTGATGGCGATGGAATGCTTCCGTGTTGGTGATGAGTTATTGGTGAATGAACTGGCACCGCGAGTGCACAACTCAGGCCATTGGACTCAAGCCGGAACCCATATGGATCAATTCCAGCTGCATTTGCGTGCACTTTGCGGAATTGCGATCCCGCAGCCACAAGTGAATTTTCAGTGTGTTATGGTCAATCTTATCGGTATCGATAATGATCCACGCTGGTTAGGTTTGCCTAATGCTGAGTTGTACTGGTACAACAAAGAAGTGCGCCCTGGTCGTAAAGTTGGCCATTTGAACCTATCAGTGCCCAATCAAACTGTGCTCAACCAGAGCATAGCCGCACTGCAAACGTGGATGCCCATCCAATACCAAGCTCCTTTAGCCTGGATATTGGCCGAATACGCAGAAAATTCGCGTTAATTCAGTATTTAGTACCAAAATCGCTGATATGAAATTGTTCGCAGTTTCATATCAGTTTATATTTCAATTTTCGTTATATACTTAACAGAACTCAGTGTGGATACGTTAGTGATGTATAGCATTCAATTGTGGCTAGCAATGACACGGATAAAGGAATACTCGAGTGAAATTAAGGGATAATTTCAAACGTAAGACCATAGATCGCTTAGATTATCGCTATCATCTGCTATTGCTCATCGTGCCGATATGTCTATTCGTCCTGCTATTTATCTTTAATGCACCCACAGAAGGTTGGACTATCCTGCCATTACTGTTTGTTTGCATCATTTACATTTTTGCCTACAGCCTAATTTACTATTTGCATCAAGGTCGTTTAACTCGACTGTGGGAGCATTTAGAGCAAGTCGTCACCATCAATGATGCCATTTACGAGCTCGCGCACCTCTCAAGCCATTATAAAAATGAGCATGCTTTTCTCGACGCCTTGCTCAACAAAGCCGTATACGTGATTAATGGTGCCGAAATGGGCAGCATCATTAAAGTCAACGAGGCCAATAACAAACTGCATTTCGAATCTGTGGTGGGGCTCGATTTAGCAAAACTCAGACAACTGGATTTTACCTTAGAGCAAACCTTTGAATATCGGCTCACTAAGGGGAGATGCGATCAGGTAGTTGTCATCAATGATATGAAAAATATCAATGCGGCCAGCACCTTAACTGAGGATGATCAAAAAGTGTTACTCACAGTGTCGAAGCAGCCGATACGCTCAACACTGTCTAGCCCTATCCGTATCGATGGCAAGCTCTATGGCATGCTCAATCTCGACAGCAGTAGCCTAGGCGCCTTTAGCGATTACGACCGCAACCTTGTCTCTATCCTGACCCACGAAGCCAGTAATGCCATTGCGCTCTATCAGAAGTCACAGCAGATCACTAAACTCGCAAATTTCGATCCCCTCACAGGGCTTTATAATCGTAAGAATTTTGAAGATGAACTGCACCACTGGCAGCACAAACCTCACCTTGGCAGCTTTTTGATTATTATCGATATGGATAATCTCAAGGCCATTAATGATGCCTATGGACACCAGACAGGCGATGTTGCCATTAAACGCACGGCCACAGCCATACTGACCTATTGGCAAAATAAAGGCATTATTTCCCGTTTTGGTGGCGATGAGTTTGTCGCTTTATGCCATGGGCCGCTAACCCAAATCGAGCAGGACTTAGATGATATGCGCAAAACCTTGAATCAAGGTTCAGAGCTTAGCCTCGCTTTTAGCTTTGGGATTGCACCCTTCGAAACCGATTGGTATCAATCCTTTAAGACTGCAGATCATGCCATGTATGAGCAAAAGCGCGCGAAGAAGAAAGCCATTAAAGCATTAGAAACTTTCGCGGTGAAAGCACAATAAGTCGATTGAAGTCAGGTACTACAGCCGCTATTAACAGGCCAATATCAAAAGTCAGTAAGTATTGAAGTTGAATATCAGGCTTGAATAACAGAGTTGAAGATTTGAGTTGACTATCTCAACTGATAATCTCGATTAACTCTCTCAATTAAATATCTAAGTTAAACACCTAAAATCAGCCACAGACTCTCATTCAAATGGCTAACAATGGGATCAAACTAAGCTCTAGCTAAGCTCTAGCCAAACCCTAACCCTAACCCTAACCCTAACCCTAACCAAAGAATAAGCGCCACAGCCAAGATGAATCCAAATCTTTTTGGCAGGTTTTATATTGCGCCGCGTAACGTTTAGATCGCGCATCCACTTTGTTAGCTACTTTCACTAACCACGCCTTAGACTTGTAACTGCCACGGCGATAACCGCCCCAGCCTTCGTGATAATTAAGATACTGGGCCCGCGCATCCCATTTAGACACGCCATTAATCTTATGGGTTTTACTGATAAACCAGCCCATAAAATCCATAGCATCATCGAAATCACTGCGGCTCGACCAATTGTTGCCCGTCTCACGCACATAATCATCCCACGTCATGGTCTTAGCCTGCGCATAACCATAGGCATCGCTGGCACGGCCAATAGGGATAAATCCTAGAAAGTATTCCATCGGTGGCGCGGCATTGTGCTTGAATGAACTCTCTTGATACATCATCGCCAACGGCACATGCACTGGCACGCCCCATTTGTCACGGGCGTCTTTAGCGGCATCGTACCAATCTCGGTGTTCTTGAAATATCTCACACAAATTTTCAGGAGACTTAGGCGGAGACGTCGCGCAACCAGACAAGATGCCGAGACTTGCGCAGAGTAAGATAGCGGAGGGTTTATTCATTAATATCATATTCTTTGGAGAGTTAGCTGGCTCCATGATGTCATAGACTCAGTCTGAGGCAAGCATAAAAAGCTTTTTTGCGCTTAGAAGATCTAAGCGCAAGGGGTAAATCAATCTGACTTAAATCGGATGTTGCTGGCTTAGCACTTGAGCTTAACGCTTTGGCTATTTCGTTTCGGGACTCAGCTCAAATTGACACTCATGCTCTTCTTGCTGCCACACACCAGGTTCCCAATATCCCGTGTCTTTGCCCATATAACGCTTATCGGTGTGAAATAGCGCACCGATATGATAACGCTGATGGCTCTCAACATTGAGCTTAAATACCTTAGGCGTTCGGGCGGCAAGCGTGACCGACAAGCTAGGATCATCAATCAGTTCCGCGACGGTAAACTCATATTCGCCGGGCGCTAGCTGATAATTGGGTTTAGAGACCACTGCCTGACCGTTTAAATGGGTCACGACGACGCGATACCAGTGAGTGCTGGCATCGGGCTGCAAATAACCCGACACAGTGCCACAGCCCAGTGGATCTTCTGGTGAAGCGGCGCAGCCTGATAATAAGGCACTGGCCCCAATCAAAGCTGCGCTGATACGCAAGCGAGTGAAAGAGAATAAGCCCTCTTTCACGACTGAGCCCCAAAGTAATCTTCCAGATAATCATCAAACGAAACTGAACGCTGCGCCGCTTCTAGCTCGGCCTGCTTGTTAAGCGAGCTGGATGCTTCGGCTTGATACTGCGCTATTGTCTCGCTCGACAAAGGATAATCAACAAAGAATTGATAGTATTGCTGCGCCAACGTCATCACCCACTGACCATGATCTTGGCCTTTGTTGATCACGTTTTGCAGCACTTGTCCAGACAGGGTCAAGTTAGGATCTTCAACCGCTTTACGCCAATGGGCTAACGCCACTTGATAATCCGTGGCCTCACCATCGAGCAATACCGCCAAAGGTTGCAAAGCATCAAACAACTCTTCTAACCAAGATTTAAGCGAACGTGAACCGTCTGCGGTTAATAACTCAAGCCCAGGTTTACGGCCTTCAAGCACCACAGCTTTAAGATTCGCGCTTAATCTCGCCTCTTCGCTGGCTTCAGACTTAGGCGACTGCGTTAATAAACAATAGAGTAGGAATAAATCGAGGAAGCGCACTTGGGTCGCCTCAATGCCAATCGGGCTAAATGGATTAACATCTAAAGCACGTACTTCAATGTATTCCACCCCTGCACGGGCTAAGGCTTCTGACGGCTTCTCACCACTGCGCGTCACCCGTTTTGCACGAATTGGCGAGTAGAACTCGTTTTCAATCTGCAATACGTTGGCATTGAGCTGACGATACTCACCATCGACTTTAACGCCGATATTGGCAAAGTTTGCCGAAGGCATTTTAATGGCCGCATTCACGCCAGCCAGATACTCAGGCAAAGAGTTATAGCTGATATTCAGCTCTTCTTGCTCTTTGTTGGTGTAGCCTAAATCGCTCATACGCAACGAAGTCGCAAAGGGTAGATACAAAGTACCGTGGCCCGTTTTTTCAAACTTAAGGTCGGTTTTTTGATCTTTAATGAAAGAGCTACATAATGCCGGTGAGGCGCCAAATAAATAAGGTAGCACCCAGACTAAACGACGGTAGTTACGGATCAAGCCAAAATAGGATTCTGAAATAAAATCATCGTAGCTTAATTGCTTATCGCTCAATTCATACAGGCTTTGCCATAGTTCTTGCGATACAGAAAAGTTAAAGTGCACCCCAGAAATAATCTGCATCAAGGCGCCGTAACGATAGGTTAAGCCCTTACGATATAAGGTTTTCATCATGCCAGTATTTGATGAACCATAACGAGCAACAGGGATCTGTTTCTCGTCCTTCACATAACAAGGCATGCTCACAGGCCACAGGCGCTGACCATTTAAATGGCGCACGCTGAAGGCGTGAGTTTCAGTTAATCCGTTTAGCAATTGCTCAACATTGTTATGTACCGGAGTAATAAACTCGAGCAAGGCCTCACTGTAATCCGTCGTAATACGCGAATGCATTAACGCTGAGCCTAAGGCTTCAGGATGCGAATCGGTGGCGAGATAACCCGACTCATCAATCCGCAACGCCTCACGTTCTATGCCACGTAACATACCCAAGAGTGCGGTGCGCCCATGGACGTCCGAGAGATGTTGTACTAATTCATTGAATGACTTCAATTTGCGCTTCTCTAATTGGTGATTCGCTATCGCGACAAGGTTAACAGTCAGACCTTTATTTTGAGGCTTATCTTGCAAAATACGCCTCAAAATAAATCTAAACCTGTCTGTGGGGCAAGCCAAATTCACAACTTGTACTGTTAAAAGCAGACGGTGACAGCTAATGCTGTCACCGTCTTTCGATGTAAATCCGGTAAATATGTGACGAATAGTCGTTAATTAACGTACACGTCTCTCACCTATATAAGGGCGAAATACCAATTTACAATACTAAAGTTTCAATTGGATAGCCCAACGCCGCTAAATCTGCTTCGATTTTTGCTTTATCTCCCACCACTAGAATCACCATTTTATTGATATCTAGCTCGGAAGCCGCGAGGGCATTGAGTTCATCTTTTGTTACAGTATTAATGATCTTGTCCTGTTGAGTCGTAAAATCTTGGCTCAATTGGTAACGTTGGATCATGCGCATAAAGCCCGCTTTTTGATACGGCGTTTCATAATCAAGTGCTTGACCTTGCGAGACTGAATTTCGCATAAAGGCAAGTTCAGTATCCGTCATACCCTTTTGCTGGTACGCACTGATTTCTTTTACAAACTCAGTGAGTGCTTTCGCCGTCACGTCACTGCGAACGTTACTTGATGCGACAAAATCACCGACTTCAGCGCCGCCTGCAAAACTGGTACGAGCACCATAGGTATAACCTTTATTCTCACGTAAATTCAGGTTAATACGACTATTGAATGCGCCGCCTAGCGGGTAGTTCATCAGGTAAGATTTAAAGTAATCGCCAGTGGCATCATAGGACAATGCGCGCTTGGCGATATTGATCACCGATTGCGCCGCGCCGGGTTTATCAATCAGATAAATCGTACCGCCTTTTAATGCTGGGAATGGCTTAAGTGGCGGCACCACAACGGCAGCCCCTTGCCACTGACTCAATCCCGCTAACTTAGGCAATAATGCTGATTCAGGTAAATTGGCGACTGTGACGATTTTAGCGTTACCGCCTTGATACTGCTGGGCATAAAACGCTTTTACATCGGCTAACGTGAGCGCCGCGACTGAATCGAGTGTACCTATGTCATTCACGCCTAAGGCATTGTCTTTACCGTATAACAAAGACGACAACGCCGTATCAGCAAGGTAGCTAGGATCAGACTGCATATGCTGGATCTGCTGTAACTGCTGCTGTTTTACTCGGGTAAAGTCCGCTTCGTTGAAGGCTGGCTGGAAGAGCTTTTCTTCCATAATAGCCAGCGTCTCATCTAAATGCGCTGTCAGCGTCGATATTTTAATCGCACTTTGATATTCAGAGGCACTAAAGTCGACTGAACTGCCGAGCATTTCTAACGCTTGCGAAAGCGCTTCACTGCTGCGTTTCTGGCTCGACTCATTAAGCATTTCTGCGGTCAGCGTCGCTAAGCCCGCTTTTTCAACTGGTACCAGTCTATGGCCGCCATTAAGGTACACAATCAGCTCAACCGTAGGCGTTTCAGTGCTTTGTGTCCCCATGACTTCTATGCCATTGGCTAAGGTTTTTGTCCATATTGTCGGAACCTTTAACACAGGTGCAGCGCCTGATGCGGGCATCTTAGTCCGATCAAAACTTGAAACGAGTTCAGGCTTTGGTAAATCCCCTTCTACCGCCGTTTGCGCAATGGGCAAGGTCGCGGGCGTGAAGTTATCGGCATGGGCGATAAGTGACGTCATACCCTGCGGCACCACACTCATCACTACCATAGGCTTATTTTTAATGTATTGCTTGAACACGCGCATCACATCGTCTTTGGTCACATTGGCATAACGACTCAAATCTGAAGCTATCATGTTCGGATTGCCCGACAGCGTTTGATTCATTGCTAAGGCAGACACTTTGCCAGAAACACTTTGCAGGCTGTAAATGGTATCGGCCTCAAACTGCACTTTGACTTTTTGCAAATCGTCATCGGTAACGCCACGTTGCTCAAACTCCTTAATCGAGTCGAGGATACGTTGTTCCAGATCCGCCAGTTTGCCACCCTTTTCAGGATTAGCTAAAGCATAAATCGACATCTGACACGCCAGCTCTTGGCAAGGGTGGCTGACATTGGCCTGCACGGCATAGCCATCTTTCACCAAGTTTTTATATAACAAGGATGTTTTGCCGCCGCCTAAAATATTGGCTAACAGATCGAGCGCAGCTTCATCAGGATGCCTTGCGTATACGGTTGGAAAACCAATACGGATCAAAGGCAAGTGCACTTGATCTTCCATGGAGATGTAACGCGTTTTATCTAAGTTAACCAGCGCCTTTTGCTCTAATGAGACTTCAGGGCCACGGGGGATTTCACCAAAATATTTGTTCACCCAGGCTAAGGTCTGCATCTCATCGAAATCGCCACCTATGGTCAGGGTTGCATTGTTAGGCCCATACCAACGTTGGAAAAAGTGTTTAACATCATCAACTGTGGCGCGATTAAGATCGTCCGGCCAGCCAATCACAGGCCAAGAATAAGGATGACCGACAGGATACATGGCTTGGCTAAAACGCTCACTCATGCGGCCATAGGGCTGATTGTCGATACGTTGCGCACGTTCGTTTTTCACTGTCTCGCGCTGCACTTCAAATTTTTCACTGGTGAGCGCTGGCAATAAAAAGCCCATACGGTCCGACTCAAGCCACAGCATTTTCTCTAATTGATTGCTGGGTACGGTTTCAAAGTAGTTGGTTCTGTCGGTATTGGTCGTGCCGTTTAAGGTGCCGCCAGCTTCGGTAACCACTTCAAAATGTTGTTCATCGGCGACGTGCTGCGAGCCTTGGAACATCATGTGTTCAAATAAATGCGCAAAACCCGAACGGCCAGCCAATTCACGGGCAGAGCCCACATGATAAGTGACGTCGACATGCACTAAGGGATCGGAATCATCTTGATGCAAAATAACCGTTAACCCATTGGCTAATTGGTACTTTTTGTAGGGGATCCCTACATGCGAATCGGCCAGTTGCACATTTTCAATAAGTTTAACGCCTGCGGGCAAGTTCGCCGTAGTCGTTTCAGATGCACAGCCCGCGAGTGCGGCAGAAATTGCGACCGCTAATATCCATTTCTTCAAAACATTCCCCTCATACATCAATGGGTCAAAAATACAGCTTAATAATCATAGTGCTGCGTATAGTCATCGCTGTGTAGCGTCATAGTACGCTTATTCACAGTCCGCTGAGTCAAAGTCCGTAGAATAAAGTGCGCTTAAATGATTAAGCATTGGGATTTATGACTCGCAAAATTGACACTAAGTTCCTATCTATACAGTAAATTCAGTCTAAACGGAAAAACACTCCCCGCCCTTGACCATTAAATGCATCCTAACGCCATCATGCCATCCATTGCAGCACGGCAGCGGCAACAATTAAGTAACGAATTGTTTTACCAATTAAAATCATCAGCAAAGAGGACATTAGCGGCAACCTCACCCAGCCCGCCAATAAACAGAGAATATCGCCGATAACCGGTGCCCATGAGAGTAAAAGCGCCCACACGCCGTAGCGTTCAATCATGGCGAGCCCCTTTGCGTGTTTACCTGTCGCTAACGCTTCTGGTGATTTTGCGAGGCGACCTAAGCGGCCTAAATAAAAACTGGTCATCGCGCCCAACGTGTTGCCAATACTGGCCACCACGACCAGCGCAACCCAAGCCTCTGGGTTTTTGTTTAATAGCGCCACGAGTAAGACCTCAGATCCCCCCGGTAACAAAGTCGCCGCTAAAAAAGCGCCGGAGAACATAATGCCTAACTCAGTCATAATGGCTTACTCAATGATAAATCTCTCTTTTTGTATTCGATGCAATTAAGCTTGCTACGGGTTAATCGAATGTTTCACTTAATCTTTTTACAACAAACTCACTTATCACAATAAGTTATAAGAAAAACGGTTTGTTATAACCCTAGCTCTGTCGATACAATGGTTTAACTATGGCAATCAATGACCATGCGCATGACTGAGAGCGCGTTAACATCACGCTCAACTCGTTGAATACGAATCCTATCATCGCAGGTCTATTGGCTCACTCTTAATTTATTTTTCTGGAATATGCATGATCCTTCAAACCATTAGCCGCATTCCGTTTTGGCAAAAAGTCTTAGCAGGCTTTATCTTAGGTGCGCTCGTTGGCGTTATTTTAGGTGAAAGCGCGACAGTGCTAAAACCACTCGGTGATCTGTTCATTGGCGCCATTAAGATGTTGGTCGCGCCTTTGGTCTTTTGTGCCATTGTCGTCAGTATCACATCGCTCGGCTCGCAAACTAGCCTGAAACGCTTGAGCCTTAAAACCTTAGGCATGTTCATGTTGACAGGCACGATTGCCTCGCTGATCGGCTTAGCCGTAGGTTCGATGATCGACATGGGCGGCACTATGCAGCTCACGGCAACGGAAGTGCGCGAGCGTAATATTCCCGGTTTTGCACAAGTGTTGCTCGACATGATCCCTGTCAACCCTTTCGCCTCACTGGCTGAAGGCAAGGTACTGCAAATTATCGTGTTTGCCGCGTTAGTGGGTATCGCTATCAATAAAGTCGGCGAGAAGGCTGAGCCGCTAAAACGCACCATAGAAGCGGGCGCAGAAGTCATGTTCCAACTGACTCGCATGGTCCTAAAACTAACCCCTATCGGCGTGTTTGGTTTAATGGCTTGGGTTGTCGGTGAATACGGTTTATCGACCTTACTGCCGTTAGGTAAGTTTATTGGGGCTATCTACATTGCCGCCTTTATCCACATCATCTTTGTTTACGGTGGCTTAGTGAAATTTGTCGGTGGTTTAAGCCCACTGCAATTTTTCCGCAAAGCTATGCCGGCGCAGTTAGTCGCCTTTAGTACTTCTTCAAGTTTCGGAACTTTACCTGCGAGTACTCGCGCGGTCGAAACCATGGGCGTATCAAAGCGTTATAGCGCCTTTGTGATGCCATTAGGTGCGACGATGAACATGGACGGTTGTGGGGGGATTTACCCTGCGATTGCCGCTATCTTCATCGCCCAGATTTACAATATTCCGCTCGATACACTGGACTATGTGATGATTGCCGTGACTGCGACCGTCGCTTCTGTTGGTACCGCTGGCGTGCCAGGAAGTGCAATGGTGATGTTAACTGTGACCTTAGGTGTGATTGGTCTGCCACTTGAAGGCATTGCCTTTATCGCCGCGATTGACCGTATTATCGATATGATCCGCACGGCAACGAACGTGACGGGCGATATGATGACAGCAGTCGTGATTGGTAAATCAGAAAATGAACTCGATGAAGCGCAGTTTTATTCGAACGATAACCAAGACATTACACCTGTGAATTCGCAGCAATAACAATACTGGATCGAAGCCACTGCGCTAAACCACCAGTAACATTAGGTAAATTACGCAGATGATGTAAATCAAGAGACCGCTTAGGCGGTCTTTTTTATTATCCAGCAAACGGCCTTTAATCCGTCGGCTTTAAAGCCCTAATCAACTCCAACGGTCCTCATCAGCTGCAAAATAGGTTACCCAAATAAGATCAAGCTGTTAGACTCTGAAGCCACTCTAACTCACATTTTAGCAGAACAGACAATGACGAGACTCTTTCTTATCCCGCTGATCCTATGTTTGTTTTGGGCGTTATTTTTAAAAGCCAACAAACTCACGCTAAAACAAGGCAGACGAGGTTTTATCTACATTATCGGCATAGGCGAAGGGATGATTTTAATCCTCATCACGTTAATGTGGTTAACGGCTTAGCAAAAGGCCAACTCAATACTGAGTTGGCCTTAGTGATAAAACTAAGCTAACGATTGGAAGATGTTCAAAGCTCAGTTAACCCAAATCGGTTAACCCAAATCGGTTAACTCAGTGATTAACCCAATCAGTTACCCAAGAACAGCAAGTAAAATCCCCGCCGCCACAGCAGAGCCTAACACCCCCGCCACATTGGGCCCCATAGCATGCATCAGCAGGAAGTTATGTTGATTCGCTTCCAATCCCACTTTGTTGACGACTCGCGCCGCCATAGGCACAGCCGATACCCCTGCGGCGCCAATCAGCGGATTCACTTTACCGCCCGACAGCTTACACATCAGCTTTGCCATCAACACCCCCGCGGCAGTACCAACACCGAAAGCCAAGGCACCCAAAACCAGAATCCCTAAGGTTTCCAGCCGCAGGAATTGATCCGCGGATAACTTAGAACCCACAGCTAACCCTAAGAAAATCGTGACGATATTAATAAGCTCGTTCTGCGCCGTTTTCGATAATCTATCCACTACGCCCGATTCGCGCATCAAGTTACCAAGGCAAAACATGCCCACTAACGGCGTGGCCGCGGGTAAGAAGAGGATCGTTAATCCCAGCACCATCAAAGGGAAAATGATCTTTTCTTTTTTACTGACGTCGCGCAGCTGCTCCATTTTAATTTCGCGCTCAGCTTGGGTTGTCAGTAAGCGCATGATCGGCGGTTGAATAATAGGGACTAACGCCATATAGGAATAAGCCGCGACCGCAATCGCCCCCAATAACTCAGGCGCCAGTTTGGAGGCGAGGAAAATCGCCGTAGGTCCATCAGCACCGCCAATAATCGCAATGGCCGCCGCGTCCTTCATGGTGAACTCAAAGCCCGGCACTAAGTTCAGCGCTATCGCACCAATCAATGTCGCGAAAATCCCAAACTGCGCCGCCGCCCCTAACAACAGGGTTTTAGGATTGGCAATCAAGGCACTAAAGTCGGTCAGCGCGCCGACGCCCATAAAGATCAACAGTGGGAACACCCCAGTCTCAATCCCCACATGATAGGCGTAATACAGCATGCCACCTTCTTCGGTAAATCCCGCATGGGGAATGTTCGCCAGTACTGCACCAAAACCAATGGGCAGCAACAACAAAGGCTCAAATCCACGCACGATGGCGAGATACAAGAGCAAAGCGCCCACTGCCATCATCAACACTTGCCCGCCAGTAAAGTGAGCAATACCTGTCTCGGCCCAAAAAGCCATTAAACCTTCCATAATGACTCCTACGCCAAGGCCAAGGCCAGTAATTGAGAACCCACAGACACTGAGTCGCCTTCTTTCACCCAGAGCTTAGCAATAATGCCATCGCCCTGAGCACGAATTTCAGTTTCCATCTTCATCGCCTCAAGGATGATCACGACATCGCCTTCGCACACTCTATCGCCTGGAGAAACATGCACTTTGAAGATGTTGCCCGACAGAGGCGCGCTCATTTCGAGGCGGATCTCACCATGGTTCGCCGTTGGCGTAGTGCTCGCCGTAGCAGTTTGCACGGCATGAACACTTTGGCCCTGTGGTTGGATTTTCGAGATCTCACCGCCTGCGGCGACTTCAACTACGTACTCTTGCCCTTCGACAGTCACAGTGTAGGTTTCAGGTCCACGATCCGCAGCATTAGTAGCAAGTGCCGCAGTCAGCTCAGGTTTAGGCTCGAAGGCGCTTGGATCGTCACGATTCTTTAAGAACTGTAATCCTATTTGTGGGAAGAGTGCATAGGTCAGCACATCATCGTCATGCTCTGAAGATAGGCGAATGCCTTGTTCCTGTGCTTTATAAGCTAACTCAAGCCGTAACTTAGCCAGCTCTGGCGTTAATAAATCCGCAGGGCGACATGTAATAGCTTCAGCCCCTTGCAACACTCTGGCTTGCAATGCGGCATCTACTGGCGCAGGCGTCGCGCCATATTCCCCCTTAAGCACGCCCTCAGTCTCTTTGGTCAGTGACTTGTAACGCTCACCCATTAGCACATTAATGACCGCCTGCGAGCCGACAATCTGCGATGTGGGCGTCACTAACGGCAAGAAACCTAAGTCAGCACGAACGCGGGGGATTTCTTCCAATACCAAGTCCATCTTATCGGCCGCGCCCTGTTCCTTTAGTTGGCTCTCCATATTGGTCAGCATGCCACCAGGCACTTGTGCACGTAAAATCCGCGAATCGATGCCTTTCAGTGCGCCTTCAAACTTAGCGTACTTCTTACGCACTTCACGGAAATAAGCAGCAATCTCCTCAAGCAACACCATGTCGTAACCCGTTGCGCGATCAGTATCTTCCACCATAGCGATAACGGTTTCAGTTGCAGTATGTCCATAGGTTTGACTCATCGACGAAATTGCCGTATCGAGCACGTCAATACCCGCTTCAATGGCTTTCTGATAAGTGGCAGTACTCAACCCTGTCGTCGCATGACAATGCATAGATAACACGAGTTGTGTCTGAGATTTGAGTCGGCTAATAAGCTCAAACGCTTCCATCGGCTTAAGTAAGCCCGCCATATCTTTGATGCACAAAGAATCGCATCCCATATCTTCGAGACGTTTTGCCATATCAACCCACGTCTCTATGGTATGCACTGGACTCGTGGTATACGAAATCGTCCCCTGCGCATGGCCGCCAACTTGGCGCACTGCTTTCACCGCAGTCTCGAGGTTTCGAACATCGTTCATCGCATCGAAAATACGAAATACATCGACGCCATTGGTATGGGCGCGCTCAACAAAACGCGTGACTAAATCATCGGCATAATGGCGATAACCTAAGAGGTTTTGGCCACGCAGTAACATTTGCTGCGGCGTATTCGGCATGGCCTTTTTCAGCTCACGAATTCGATCCCAAGGATCTTCACCAAGATAACGAATGCAGGCATCAAAAGTTGCACCGCCCCAAGATTCCAGTGACCAGAAGCCGATCTTATCGAGTAGTGGCGCTATCGGTAACATGTCATCAATGCGTAAGCGCGTCGCTAAAATGGATTGATGCGCGTCCCGCAAAACGACATCAGTTAAAAATAATGGCTTAGCCACTGCCGTCGTAGAATTAGATACAAAAGTCATACTGCTCCCCATTACTTAATCTGTGAACGATACTGCTTTACCGCCAATGAAATCGCAGCGACCACATTGGGGTCTAAAGGCTTAGCATCAGATTGCACTACCCTCTGCTGACTTTTAGCATGATTTTTAGCAAAACCTGCAGAGGCAGCATCGACTGCACACCAGCGCGCAACCACATGGATCCCAAGGATTAGTACACTTAAAAATAAATACACTAAGCCCATCCCCAAAAACATAATGCCAACGGCATCCAATAAAGATTGCGTTACATCCTCCATAGCTCCCCTACCCCTTACTCTCTCAATCCCTATCAGCAGTACGATTGCCCCAAACCATCGCTATCGCATTACAAGTTCAACATTCAATCGGTTGAGCGGTTTACAAACTATGGGTCTCTCGTAGACAGACCCATAGCGACCACCAAACCAAAGAATCTTTGAATAAAAAATCACATTTAAAAACTAATAACTCACGCAACAAGAAAATCAGCTTGAACTTAACCCGCTACAAACATAACCAATTGATAACAAAAACACCATGCGAATGTAAATTGGTCTTACCAATATTAAATAAACCCAAAGGCGGCCAGTCAATAATCCTCATAAATCGGGCAATTAATTCAATATTCCATAATGAAATACCCACTATGCTGGATTTAAGTCGAAATGATGTCCTAGGCTAAAAAATGATTCCTAAATTGAAGACAACGGGCATAGGAATAATCCAAGTGAAAAAGTATGCAGATTTAACAATCCAAGTCACTGCTATTTGATTCTGAGAGAAGATAAAAATGAATTTCGTTCTGAAGGCATTAATTGAAGAAGAGGAATGGGATCAATCTAACAAATTAAATCATCCATTTTGACAACTTAGATATCCCCTTGATACCAACACGAAGCGTTGCTAGAGGCTCAATACGGTTTGTTGTGGAGCGGCTATCTTGAAAGATAAGCCACAGTGCTACCCGAGGTAGACCTTAGGCTCTTAGCTATTCGCAGGATTAATACCAATCGTATTTAATATCTGTTCATTCAGCGGGAATTCAACGCGCTTTAAACAAGGCGAAGGCTTGAAGGCATAGTGGTGCTCTGTCGAAAGCCTTAAACGCAGTATAAAGCGCGTTGTCATACCGTTAACAGTTAGCCGCCCTTCGGCATCCCACTCCGGTGTTGCATTAACTTAAAAGGGAATAACCATTTCTGCGTCAATGCGCCTTGGATTGAAATGCCTGTGAGGCTCTGAACTGATTAGATATTTAATCTGATTGGTATAAGCAATAGGACAAGAACGAAATAAGGAAGCCTAGGATCGACAAGGAACTCAGCAATTAAAAAATGAGCTGGTGAGCTGGTGAGCTGGTGAGCTGGTAAGCTGGTGAGCTGGTGAGCTGGTGAGCTGGTGAGCTGGTGAGCTGGTGAGCTGGTGAGCTGGTGAGCTGGTGAGTAAAAATAGTGGGGAAACATGCAAGTTGGAAGAAAAATATATCAATTTCTGCAAATTACAGACGCAAAAAAGCCAGCTTATTCAGCTGGCTTCGTTACATCTCAATGAGATAATTAGGCGCTTGGCGATGACCTACTCTCACATGGGGAGACCCCACACT
>NZ_MPDG02000015.1:0-2307 GCF_001887095.2 Shewanella sp. SACH | reverse complement strand
CTGTGACCCGCTAATGCTTGGCTGCTTTCCATCAAGCTGACGGCTCTGGCGGTTGTGCGTTGCAGTGTTTCAATCGTAGTATGCACTTCTTGAGTCGAATCTTGAGTACGGCGCGATAACACGCGCACTTCATCGGCGACCACGGCAAAACCACGACCCTGCTCACCAGCACGCGCCGCTTCAATGGCAGCGTTAAGCGCCAACAAGTTGGTTTGTTCTGCAATCCCTTGAATCGTCGCCAGGATGCTCGAAATGGATTTAGCGTGACGGCTCAAGTCTTCAATGACATCCGTTGCTTGAGCGACTTCATCAGCCAAGGAGTTGATCGAGTTACGGGTTTTATTGACTAACTCTTTGCCCTGTAAACTGCTCGCTGCAGATTGTTGAGCCGCCGTTGCCGTGTTTTCAGCATTGGCCGCAATCTCATTGGTCGCACTCGCCATTTCTGTTACTGCGGTCGCGACCATAGCCACTTCCTGCTGCTGACGTTGTAGTTCTGTCACTGAGGTTTGTGTGGTGGCCAGACTACGTTCAGCATCGGCATCTAACTCATTCGCTAACTGGCGAATATGGCTGATCAGCTGATGTTGACTGCCGACAAAACGGTTAAAGCTATCGGCAAGTACACCCACTTCATCTTGAGTGTCGACTGAGATACGCTGAGTTAAATCACCATTACCATCCGCAATACGCGCCAGTGCCTGCGAAACTCGGCTCAAAGGACCAAGCAGGACACTTACTAACCAAGAAATGGCTAATACACTTAAAATCAACACGAGTGCAGATAGCCCAAACTGAGTGAGTAACAAGCTCGACAGTGGCGCTTCTAGCGTTTCCTTATCAAGCACTAGCACTAATTCCCAATCTGTATTAGGAATATCGACGCCCCAGACCAATTTGTCACGGGCTTCACCTTCAAAATACATAGGCAACAAAGTGCCCGTAGTACGGCTCAACTCCGGTAAGTTATTATTCAGCTCGTTGTCGATTTCACCTATAGGTTTCATCGTCTTAGCTTGATCTTTATAAGCGATAACTGTGCCATCTTTGTGCATCATGATGGCATAACCGTTTGCAGGTAACTTCATCCGATTAACTTCTTCAATGAGATTACTAATCGACAAGTCTCCTGCAATGACTCCACCGGCAACTGGTTCTGCCAAAGTCACCACTAGAATGTTAAAAGCAGTATCAAGATAAGGTCGAGTTAATACACTTCCACCGGTTCGCATAGCCTCTTGGTACCAAGGACGTGTACGAGGATCATAATTTGTATAGTCAGTTGCAGGCTCTGAGTCTCTCATATTGCCGTTTGACTCACCAAAATATGTCGATTCAAACCCTCCCGATTGCTTAGCCTGTTTCATTGCTTGCACAATGTCATTATTGCGTTGCCCAGCAAGACCTTTAACAATTTTCTGCCGACTTGCAAGCCACTCACCAATCAATAACGCTTGCTGATCTCCAAGACGTTGAGCCTGCTCTAAATTCACATCTAACAGTACTTTCTTCTGACTTGTATAGCTTTGCCAAGATAACAATAAAATAACCGCTGAGAGAGCGAGAATTACGGACAAAAGGATTTTTTGTCTTAATGAATATGATTTCATAATATATTTCACGAATAAAAACGGGATAATTATGCTGACCAGAAATAATTACCATTCCTAGTAGCGCTTAGTTTACTTAGATACGTAAAAATGACGGCGAATACATTTACTCTTGCCCGCAAAAATAAACAAATTCACAATAAAAGCCAAGATAGAACAACGTACATATCTGAGCGCCGGCCTCTTATTTAATAGGAAACCTAATTTAGGCATATTTAAATATGCACTATAAATTGCATGGGATTTAAAAATCGCATATTAATGCTAACAGTTACGAATTAAATTCAACTTAAATAGAAATGAGTTGTAAAAACATTTAGCTTAAAAATAATAAAAGTGCCATGTGTATTACATGGCACTTTTATATCAAGATCAAATCATTCGCTATTTTAAGCTTAGACTACAGAATAAAGGTCGCGACTTGTGCATTAAGATCATTAGCACGGGCTTTTAATCCACGCGCCTGTGCCAAATCAGCCATGGCCGATGCGGTGATCTCATCGGTTACATCTTTAATCGCAACGGTGTTTTGGGTAATTTCACCCGTCACTTGAGTCTGCTCTTCCGC
Organism: Shewanella sp. SACH; assembly: GCF_001887095.2. NCBI lineage: Bacteria > Pseudomonadati > Pseudomonadota > Gammaproteobacteria > Alteromonadales > Shewanellaceae > Shewanella > Shewanella sp. SACH. Next base: position 129 of record NZ_MPDG02000015.1, on the reverse strand, counting down.
TGCGGTAGCAATCTGGCCTGCCATATCTGAAATCACGTTGACCGCTTGAGTTATTTCTTCAAGGGCTTTCGCCGCCGCATTCGCATCTTCAACACTGTGACCCGCTAATGCTTGGCTGCTTTCCATCAA
>NZ_MPDG02000014.1:0-2978 GCF_001887095.2 Shewanella sp. SACH | reverse complement strand
GAGCATCCAAGGAGGATAGGACGAGCAGTCCTCCTTGGTCGGGTGTGGGGTGAAGCCCCACGACTTTGATTTTGATTAAAGCATTCAAAATACGAAACACACTTTGGGGCAATAGCTTTTTTAGCTGAACGAACAGCGATAGGGTTAGTAAAGGATTGGCATTGTTGTAACAGTGACCGTTAGCGACATGGCCGCTTTTTCACATCCCTGTGAACACGGCATATACACTTCCGTGTGCTGTAGATGTCGCCGTCGAGCCAATAGGGATTCTTCTTTTTAAATCTAAAGACGGCGTCGCACTGGGGAAACAATGGCAATTAATGCGTAATGCACGCAACTCAACTGTCTTGCTTTGGGATAAGCCGCCCTAAAAATAAAAAACCTTTTTCCATGTAATATGAAAAGAGGTTTTAGTATTGAGCGAAAGTGGCTCCTTCTCTTATATAGACAAAAAAGAGCGGCTATAAAAACAGAGCGTTTATAGCACGATCCAAGTCGCTTTCAGTTCTGTGTATTTGTCGAAGGAGTGCAGAGATTTATCTCGGCCATTACCTGACTGTTTATAGCCACCGAACGGCGCTGTCATATCGCCGCCATCGTAATGGTTGATCCACACCATGCCAGCGCGCAGGGCTTTGGCGGTTTTATGGGCCTTGCTAATATTCGATGTCCACACGCCAGCGGCTAAACCGTAAATAGTATCGTTGGCGATTGATATCGCTTCTTCCATGCCATTAAATTCAATAACAGATAACACTGGGCCAAAGATCTCTTCACTGGCAATTTTCATCTGATTGTTTACGTTAGAAAATACCGTTGGCTGCACATACACACCGCCCGTATCGGCCATAACTTGGCTGCCACCGTGGACTAAGGTCGCGCCTTCATCTTTACCTGATTTGATGTAACTGAGTACTGTGTCTAACTGTTGTTTATCAACAACGGCGCCGCTCACCGTCGCAGGGTCGAGTGGATGACCCGGATGCCACGAGGCTAGCTCCTCTGCAATAAGCGCGATAAGCTCATCTTTCACCCCTGATTCCACCAGCAAACGTGAACCTGCAGTGCAGACTTCACCTTGGTTAAAAGCAATGGCTTCGGCTGCAGCAACGGCAGCGGCTTTCAGATCTGGCGCATCATTAAAGACGATATTAGGGCTCTTGCCTCCGGCCTCTAACCACACGCGTTTCATGTTCGACTCGCCAGCGTAAATCATTAATTGTTTTGCGATTTTGGTGGACCCCGTAAACACCAACGTATCCACATCCATATGCAGGGCTAAGGCTTTACCTACGGTATGGCCAAATCCTGGCAACACGTTTAATACGCCTTGTGGGATCCCGGCTTCAATGGCGAGTTGCGCCATACGGATAGCCGTTAAGGGTGACTTTTCAGAGGGTTTTAATACCACACTGTTACCCGTTGCAAGTGCAGGCCCGAGCTTCCAACACGCCATCAGCATAGGGAAGTTCCACGGCACAATCGCAGCGACAACACCGACTGGTTCACGGGTGATCATGCCTATTTCATTGTGAGCGGTTGGTGCGAGTTCATCGTAAATTTTATCAATCGCTTCGCCAGACCAGCGAATCGCACGGGCGGCGCCCGCCACATCCACCGCTTTAGAGAAACGAATGGGTTTACCCATGTCGAGGGTTTCTAACAATGCGAGTTCATTGGCATTTTCTTCGAGTAATTCGGCGAAACGTATCATCACTTGTTTGCGCTTTACTGGAGACTGCTGCGACCAAACACCGGAATCGAATACGCTGCGGCCATTGGCAACCGCAAGATTGGCATCCGCAAGATCGCAACTCGCCACTTTTACCAGCAAGCGGCCATCGATAGGGCTAATACAATCAAAGGTGTTACCCGAAACGGCATCTTGGTATTCGCCATTGATAAACGCCTTCCCATTAATAGACAGGCTGGCAGCAAGACTTTCCCATTCGCTGCGTTTCTTCGGTGTGCTCATGATGACCTCTTAATAGTTCGCATAGGTGTGGTTTATCGTTCATCGACAAGAAATAGTGACCAGTGACGACATTAGCGCAAATGCTACACATCATCACAGTCGTAATCCGAGCTTCAGATTACGCTGTTTGAGCAATAAAATTCAATATTTTTTACAAAAATAGCTTTTTTGCCACAAATAACTGCACACAGCTCTTCCATGTTCATTATTTCTAACATAGCATAGCAAATATTAGCCACCCTAAAACAAGACCTGAAAATACAGGACAAGGTAGACACTATGGCCGATTTGCCGCTCAATTCCTCAAGTGATGCTTCACATCAATCTTCAACTGAGCATCCCTCACTTGAACATTTCTGGATGCCTTTTACCGCCAACCGCCAATTCAAAGCCAACCCGCGGTTACTCACCAAAGCGGAAGGCATGTATTACACGGATATTGATGGCAATAAGGTATTAGATGCTACCGCCGGTTTATGGTGTTGTAACGCAGGCCATGGTCGCAAAGAAATCAGCGAAGCGGTCAGCAAACAAATTAAAGAGATGGACTACGCGCCCTCCTTCCAAATGGGTCACCCTATCGCCTTTGAACTTGCCGAGCGCTTAGTCGAGCTAAGTCCTGAAGGATTAAACAAAGTCTTCTTTACTAACTCAGGTTCTGAGTCCGTCGATACAGCACTTAAGATGGCACTTTGCTATCACAGAGCCAACGGTCAAGCCTCACGCACTCGCTTTATTGGGCGCGAAATGGGTTACCACGGTGTCGGCTTTGGCGGCATCTCTGTGGGTGGGTTAAGCAATAACCGCAAGGCATTTAGCGGCCAATTACTGCAAGGCGTCGATCACTTACCCCACACCTTAGATATCCCAAATGCGGCATTTACCCGTGGACTCTCGCACTTTGGCGCTGAAAAAGCCGAGATATTAGAACAGCTTGTTACCCTTCATGGTGCCGAGAATATTGCCGCCGTAATCGTTGAACCTATGTCGGGTTCAGCTGGGG
>NZ_MPDG02000013.1:0-5483 GCF_001887095.2 Shewanella sp. SACH | reverse complement strand
TCGGCGCGTTTGCGTTTCACTTCTGAGTTCGGGATGGGATCAGGTGGTTCCACAAGGCTATTGTCACCAAGCAAATTCTGTTTATTACCGTGTCCATCGCTGGCTCACGCTAATAATAATTCGGAAAGCTGATTTGCTTTGTTTGAGTTCACACTTCATTAAGTGTCGATATTCTGTCTAAGGCTTTTTGTAAAACCCATCTGGGTTGTATGGTTAAGCCTCTCGAGTCATTAGTACATGTTAGCTCAACGCCTCACAACGCTTACACACCATGCCTATCAACGTCCTAGTCTCGAACGGCTCTTTAGAGGAATTAAATTCCTAGGGATGACTCATCTTAGGGCTCGCTTCCCGCTTAGATGCTTTCAGCGGTTATCGATTCCGAACGTAGCTACCGGGCAATGCCATTGGCATGACAACCCGAACACCAGCGGTTCGTCCACTCCGGTCCTCTCGTACTAGGAGCAGCTCCCTTCAATCATCCAACGCCCACGGCAGATAGGGACCGAACTGTCTCACGACGTTCTGAACCCAGCTCGCGTACCACTTTAAATGGCGAACAGCCATACCCTTGGGACCGACTTCAGCCCCAGGATGTGATGAGCCGACATCGAGGTGCCAAACACCGCCGTCGATATGAACTCTTGGGCGGTATCAGCCTGTTATCCCCGGAGTACCTTTTATCCGTTGAGCGATGGCCCTTCCATTCAGAACCACCGGATCACTATGACCTACTTTCGTACCTGCTCGACGTGTATGTCTCGCAGTTAAGCTGGCTTATGCCATTGCACTAACCGTACGATGTCCGACCGTACTTAGCCAACCTTCGTGCTCCTCCGTTACTCTTTGGGAGGAGACCGCCCCAGTCAAACTACCCACCAGGCACTGTCCCTAATCCCGATAAGGGACCTAGGTTAGAACATCAAAACTACAAGGGTGGTATTTCAAGGACGACTCCATCATGACTAGCGTCACAACTTCAAAGTCTCCCACCTATCCTACACATGTAGGTTCAATGTTCAGTGCCAAGCTATAGTAAAGGTTCACGGGGTCTTTCCGTCTAGCCGCGGGTATACGGCATCTTCACCGCAATTTCAACTTCACTGAGTCTCGGCTGGAGACAGCGTGGCCATCATTACGCCATTCGTGCAGGTCGGAACTTACCCGACAAGGAATTTCGCTACCTTAGGACCGTTATAGTTACGGCCGCCGTTTACCGGGGCTTCGATCATGAGCTTCTCTTGCGATAACCCAATCAATTAACCTTCCGGCACCGGGCAGGCGTCACACCGTATACTTCCTCTTGCGAGTTTGCACAGTGCTGTGTTTTTGATAAACAGTTGCAGCCACCTGGTATCTGCGACTCCCGTCAGCTTAGAGAGCAAGTCTCATCACCAACAGGAGCGTACCTTCTCCCGAAGTTACGGTACCATTTTGCCTAGTTCCTTCAGCCGAGTTCTCTCAAGCGCCTTGGTATTCTCTACCCGACCACCTGTGTCGGTTTGGGGTACGATTCCCACTAACCTGAAGCTTAGAAGATTTTCCTGGAAGCATGGCATCAACTACTTCAGTCCCTTAGGACCTCGTCATCAGCTCTCAGTCTGCACACTAAAGTGCGATTCCCCGGATTTGCCTAAGAAATCAACCTACCACCTTAAACGCGGACTACCAACGCCGCGCTAGCCTAGCCTTCTCCGTCTCTCCATCGCAGTTAGCGGAAGTACAGAAATATTAATCTGTTTCCCATCGATTACGCCTTTCGGCCTCACCTTAGGGGTCGACTCACCCTGCCCCGATTAACGTTGGACAGGAACCCTTGGTCTTTCGGCGAGGGGGTTTTTCACCCCCTTTATCGTTACTCATGTCAGCATTCGCACTTCTGATACCTCCAGCGTGGGTTACCCCTTCACCTTCAACGGCTTACAGAACGCTCCTCTACCGCGCACAGTAAACTGTGCACCCGTAGCTTCGGTGACTAGCTTAGCCCCGTTACATCTTCCGCGCAGGCCGACTCGACTAGTGAGCTATTACGCTTTCTTTAAATGATGGCTGCTTCTAAGCCAACATCCTAGCTGTCTAAGCCTTCCCACATCGTTTCCCACTTAGCTAGTACTTTGGGACCTTAGCTGACGGTCTGGGTTGTTTCCCTTTTGACGACGGACGTTAGCACCCGCCGTCTGTCTCCCGAGTAGTACTCATTGGTATTCGGAGTTTGCAAAGGGTTGGTAAGTCGGGATGACCCCCTAGCCTTAACAGTGCTCTACCCCCAATGGTATTCGCTCGAGGCGCTACCTAAATAGCTTTCGAGGAGAACCAGATATCTCCCGGTTTGATTGGCCTTTCACCCCCAGCCACAAGTCATCCGCTAATTTTTCAACATTAGTCGGTTCGGTCCTCCAGTTGATGTTACTCAACCTTCAACCTGCCCATGGCTAGATCACCGGGTTTCGGGTCTACACCTTGCAACTAAACGCGCAGTTAACACTCGGTTTCCCTACGGCTCCGCTATTCGCTTAACCTCGCTACAAAATGTAAGTCGCTGACCCATTATACAAAAGGTACGCAGTCACGGTCTCAAGAACCGCTCCCACTGCTTGTACGTATACGGTTTCAGGTTCTATTTCACTCCCCTCACAGGGGTTCTTTTCGCCTTTCCCTCACGGTACTGGTTCACTATCGGTCAGTCAGGAGTATTTAGCCTTGGAGGATGGTCCCCCCATATTCAAACAGGATGTCACGTGTCCCGCCTTACTCGTTTTCATCAATGGTTAGTTTTCATGTACGGGGCTATCACCCTGTGCCGCTGTGCTTTCCAACACATTCCACTAACACCCCACTGACTTAAGGGCTAATCCCCGTTCGCTCGCCGCTACTAGGGGAATCTCGGTTGATTTCTTTTCCTCCGGGTACTTAGATGTTTCAGTTCCCCGGGTTCGCCTCGCAACACTATGTATTCATGTTGCGATAACAGCTTATGCTGCTGGGTTCCCCCATTCGGACATCGTTAGCTCAAATGCTTGTTACTAGCTCGCCAACGCTTTTCGCAAGTTACTACGTCCTTCATCGCCTCTGACTGCCAAGGCATCCACCGTATACGCTTAGTCGCTTAACCATACAACCCAAATGAGTTTCACTCATCTGAGTCGCATTGCGACCAGCTTGGTTTTACTTGTCTCACTTCTGACCAAAGAAGTGGACGCGCCTTAGACGTAAACTATTCAACTAAGAATAATTTACTTTTGAATATTCAAGACACTTAATAAAGTGTTTGAGAACTCATGTTCAATGCTTTCGCATTAAACGTTTTGTAATTAATTACATGACAGACTCATGCAATTAAATACTATCAGCTTTCCAAATTGTTAAAGAGCGGGCTTAAAAAAGCCAAAGATAATTTTTAAGTTTATCTTTGGCATCTCTATCCATAGTGCATATGCCTTATTACTTTGCAATAAAGTCAGAATAAGGTGTAAATGGTGGAGCTATGCGGGATCGAACCGCAGACCTCCTGCGTGCAAGGCAGGCGCTCTCCCAGCTGAGCTATAGCCCCATTTACATGCAGTGCGAGTAAGTAAGATGTTCCAAACCTCTAAAAGGATTGGTTTGCCAATCATTTCTTATCAAGGCGGACAGTGCCGACGTTTAGTTTACTAAACGAGTCACTTTCCAACGCTGAGAAGGAAGGATTGGTGGGTCAGAGTGGACTTGAACCACCGACCTCACCCTTATCAGGGGTGCGCTCTAACCAGCTGAGCTACAGACCCATCTTTTGATAAACCCATATTCATCTAGAACCACCGACCTCACCCTACTCTTTATGAGGGGATTGGGGTGCTAACCAGCTGAGCTACAGACTCATCTTTTACTCTTTCTTCTATCAAGCAAATCTGTGTGAACACTCAACAAACATTAAGTTAGTCGTATAGGTAAGGAGGTGATCCAGCCCCAGGTTCCCCTAGGGCTACCTTGTTACGACTTCACCCCAGTCATGAACCACAAAGTGGTGAGCGCCCCCCCGAAGGTTAAGCTACCCACTTCTTTTGCAGCCCACTCCCATGGTGTGACGGGCGGTGTGTACAAGGCCCGGGAACGTATTCACCGTGGCATTCTGATCCACGATTACTAGCGATTCCGACTTCATGGAGTCGAGTTGCAGACTCCAATCCGGACTACGACGAGCTTTGTGAGATTAGCTCCACCTCGCGGCTTTGCAACCCTCTGTACTCGCCATTGTAGCACGTGTGTAGCCCTACTCGTAAGGGCCATGATGACTTGACGTCGTCCCCACCTTCCTCCGGTTTATCACCGGCAGTCTCCCTAGAGTTCCCACCATTACGTGCTGGCAAATAAGGATAGGGGTTGCGCTCGTTGCGGGACTTAACCCAACATTTCACAACACGAGCTGACGACAGCCATGCAGCACCTGTCTCACGGTTCCCGAAGGCACTAAGCTATCTCTAGCGAATTCCGTGGATGTCAAGAGTAGGTAAGGTTCTTCGCGTTGCATCGAATTAAACCACATGCTCCACCGCTTGTGCGGGCCCCCGTCAATTCATTTGAGTTTTAACCTTGCGGCCGTACTCCCCAGGCGGTCTACTTAATGCGTTAGCTTGAGAGCCCAGTGTTCAAGACACCAAACTCCGAGTAGACATCGTTTACGGCGTGGACTACCAGGGTATCTAATCCTGTTTGCTCCCCACGCTTTCGTGCCTGAGCGTCAGTCTTTGTCCAGGGGGCCGCCTTCGCCACCGGTATTCCTCCAGATCTCTACGCATTTCACCGCTACACCTGGAATTCTACCCCCCTCTACAAGACTCTAGTTCGCCAGTTCGAAATGCAATTCCCAGGTTGAGCCCGGGGCTTTCACATCTCGCTTAACAAACCGCCTGCGCACGCTTTACGCCCAGTAATTCCGATTAACGCTCGGACCCTCCGTATTACCGCGGCTGCTGGCACGGAGTTAGCCGGTCCTTCTTCTGTAGGTAACGTCACAGCAACAGCGTATTAAGCTGCTACCTTTCCTCCCTACTGAAAGTGCTTTACAACCCGAAGGCCTTCTTCACACACGCGGCATGGCTGCATCAGGGTTTCCCCCATTGTGCAATATTCCCCACTGCTGCCTCCCGTAGGAGTCTGGGCCGTGTCTCAGTCCCAGTGTGGCTGATCATCCTCTCAGAACAGCTAGGGATCGTCGCCTTGGTGAGCCATTACCTCACCAACTAGCTAATCCCACCTAGGTTCATCCAATCGCGGAAGGCCCGAAGGTCCCCTCCTTTCCCCCGTAGGGCGTATGCGGTATTAGCAGTCGTTTCCAACTGTTATCCCCCTCGACTGGGCAGATCCCTAGGCATTACTCACCCGTCCGCCGCTCGCCGGCAAAGATAGTAAACTATCTTCCCGCTGCCGCTCGACTTGCATGTGTTAGGCCTGCCGCCAGCGTTCAATCTGAGCCATGATCAAACTCTTCAATTAAAGTTTTGTTG
>NZ_MPDG02000012.1:0-46043 GCF_001887095.2 Shewanella sp. SACH | reverse complement strand
ACACTGAGCGCCGAACGCTTCCAGGTGGCTAGGGCTGCGTATTCTACGCATTTCCCGTTTCGCGTCAAGGAGTTTTTGCAAACTTTCTCAACACTCATCAATTAGTAAACTCATTGATGAACTGTCACATCAGGCTGCTTAACGCTGTCTGCCGTGTCAGTGGATGCGCATTATAGGGAGCAGGAGATTTTGTGCAAGGGCTTTTTTAATGAAAAAAGATCGCATGGCGATCTTTTAAACGATGGTGATTCTTTTACGTGCAGAGTGCCGATTAATTGGGCTTTTTACTGCCTTTATCGATAAAATCTTGGATTAGTGAGACAGCTTTGGCATCGTCCCAATCGACATAAGATCGAACAAAAGCTATCAATTGGCCCTGTTGATCAAGAATAAATGTCGCTGGAATCGTATCGAGCGGGAAAACATCCCCAAGACTTTGTGACTGATCGTAGTAAGAGTTGAAATTTGGCATACCTAACGAGTTTAAGAACGGTTGAACCTGTTGCTTACCTTCTGCATCAATAGAGATAGGTAATAGTACAAAGTCTTCAGCTTTGAACTTGGTCGCGAGTCTTTCGATTGCTGGCAGTTCCCTTACACAGGGTGGACACCAGGTCGCCCACATGTTCACCATGATGATCTTGCCTTTAAATTGACTGAAGTCGATGGCTTTACCATCGACGTCATTAAAGGCGACAGGCTCAATCGGGAAAGTCTTTGGCAAGACATTGATCAAATCAACGGTTGATTCCATCGGTTTAGTCGCCTGCTGCATGCCGGGGTACGCATGCGCGACCCCACCAGCAAGTAACGAAAAGAGGGATGACAACAATAATGCCTTTATGACTTTATGCTTCATTTAGTATTACGCTTTAGCAAGGTATCTAACTCTCGCTGATCTTCTTCGCTAATTTCGTTCGGCACATTACCGCTGATACGTTGTTTACGAATGAAGATAAAACCAATCACGAGACCCATAAGTAACAAACCGATAGGACCTAACCAAAGAATGTAGGTTTTGGTTTCCATCTTAGGGTTATAGAGTACGAACTCACCGTAACGGCTGGTCATAAACTCGATAATCTCATCATCGCCTTTACCTTCGTCTACCATCTTGAAGACTTCAAGACGCAGGTCGCGCGCAACCGGTGAGTTTGAGTCGATCAAGTTTTGATTTTGACACTGTGGGCAACGTAGCTCATGTGCTAAAGACAAACCGCGCTTTTGATTTTCAGGCGTTTTGAATTCGTAAGTATCAACCGGTGTTGCCATAACGGCGGTCGTCATGCTGAATAACAGCACTAGACCACCAATGATTTTTGTCAGCGTTCTCATGATGCGCCATCCTTCGCCGCTTCAGCTTGTAATTGTTGGATCATAGGGTAAAGGGTTTCGCTCCATACGCGTTGGTCGATTGGACCCGCATAACGGAAGCGGATAATACCGTTGTGATCAACCACAAAACTTTCAGGTGCACCATAGACGCCAAGGTCTAATCCTAAACGGCCATCTTTATCATAGATATTGACGTTATAGGGGTCGCCCTGACGCTTCAACTCTTCTAATGCGGGAGCACGCTCATCGCGATAGTTGATCCCGTAAATTGGCAGAAGATTTTTACGCTTTAGCATCACTAAGAAAGGATGCTCATATTTACAAGATGGACACCAAGTCGCCCACACATTAAGTAATGACACCTTACCTTTTAGTTGCTCATTCGTAATGATCTCAGCTGGTGTTTCTAAGCGTTCCAGTTGGAAAGCCGGAATAGGCTTTCCTTCCAGTGCCGAATCCAATTGCTGCGGATTCAGGAATAAGCCTTTATATAGAAACACCCCCATGGCGAGAAATATGACCAATGGGATAAACAGAACCAACTTCTTCATACATTCCCCAATTATTGAGCCGTTGCCAATTTTGCCTTTTCGGCCGAAGGCGCGACAGCTGCAGTGACTTTCGCACGGTAACGTTTATCCGATGCCGCGAAGAATCCACCAATCATCATGAAAATTGCCCCAAACCATAACCAACGCACGAACGGTTTGTAGTTCAAACGAACCGCAAATTCAGTGCTGGTAATTGGATCGCCCATGGTCACATATAAGTCACGGAATAGACCCCAGTCGATACCCGCTTCTGTCATGTCCATAGTACGCACATTATATTGACGACGGTCTGGCTTGAGTAATGTCAGCAGCTCATCACCTTTGTAGACTTCTATCTGTCCCTGCATTGCAGTGTAGTTAGGACCCACTACGTTTTTGGTCTCGAGATACTTAAAGGTATAACCCGCAAGCTCTTGGCTGATACCAGGTCCCATGCGAACACTTTTCTCAATCGAGTAATTCGACACCATAGTGGCACCAATCACAGACACAGCAATACCAAGATGCGCGAAGATCATGCCCAGCTGACTACGGCCCATACGGCTGATGCTGATATCACCTTCTTTCGACTTGACCATGTTATAGGCCGCTCTTGCTGTTGCTAGGATAATCCAAGAAGCCGCCGCAATACCAAAGGCAACCCAAATGTTGAATACACCATCGACGATAAATGGCGTCACAATACCGATAGCCGCAGCAACCATTGCAGGGATCAATAGCTGACGCTTAAGCTCGCCTGCTTTCGATTTTTTCCAACGGATAATTGGACCAATACCCATAAAGCCAAATAAGACTAATACGATAGGCACAAATACAGCGTTGAAGTATGGAGGTCCTACAGAAATTTTACCCATGCCGAGTGCATCGATGAGCAATGGATAGAGTGTACCCAATAGCACAGTACCTGCGGCAACAGTCAGTAACACGTTACAGACCAGTAGCATGGTTTCTTTAGACTTCAGCTCGAAACGGGCTGGACTGCTCATTTCACTGGCGCGGAAGGCAAACAGTGTTAATGAACCGCCAATCGCTAAGCCAAGTAACAACAGAATAAACATACCGCGGCTTGGATCGGCTGCGAATGAATGTACTGAGGTTAATACGCCTGAGCGAACAATAAAGGTACCAAGCAAACTTAAAGAGAAAGCGAAGATAGACAGTAATACGGTCCAGTTACGGAAAGCGCCGCGTTTCTCGGTCACAATCAAAGAGTGAACGAGCGCAGTACCCACTAACCAAGGCATGAAAGAGGCGTTCTCAACAGGATCCCAGAACCACCAACCGCCCCAGCCTAATTCATAATATGCCCACCAAGAACCTAGCGCGATACCTCCAGTTAGGAAGATCCAAGCGGCTAAGGTCCAAGGACGCGTCCAACGAGCCCATGCAGAATCGAGACGACCGCTCATCAGCGCGGCAATCGCAAATGCAAAGCTCACTGAGAAGCCCACATAACCTAAATACAGCATAGGTGGATGGAAGATTAATCCCACATCCTGCAGCATTGGGTTCAAGTCACGGCCTTCGGCAGGTATCGGGAACAAACGTTCGAATGGGCTAGAGGTGAGTAGCATGAATAAGCTAAAACCAATCACGATCAGTGCTAATACTGCCAGTACACGCGCAGTAAACACTTCCTCTAAACCTTTACTAAATAAGGCAACCGCTGCAGCCCAAGTCGATAAAGCAAACACCCAGAACAACAGTGACCCTTCATGACCGCCCCATACGGCCGAAATCTTAAAGAAGATAGGTAACTGAGAATTAGAGTGATGTGCCACATAAGCGACTGAGAAATCATCGACGGCAAAGCTATAGGCCAGCACGACAACAGATACAGTGATAAAAAAGAACATTCCGTACGTTAACGGCCAAGCATACCTAACAAGGTATTGATCTTTACGGGCAACACCTATTAGGGGGACGCTGATTAATAAGAAGGCAAAAGCCACCCCTATTATCAGCGCAAAGTGTCCAAGTTCTGGGATCATGGGTTTTCCTCAGTCTTCAATAATATGTTGATTTAGAAAGACTCTATCTCAACGCACAACATGTTATTCACGCAAATGCACGAAATGTTGCTCATTTTAGTATTTGCTATTGTTCCTGTCTGCCTCTTTCGTACAAAACTGGGTTACTTGTCTCATTCTCAATTTTAGAGGCTGATGAAAGTCACGGAAGAGGCTCAGTTCTGCATGTGACCGACAAATGACACTTAAGTTTCATACAATTTTTACAAGAAGAATCAATTTGTGAACCAGTGCCCAACTATAAGCTTTCGGTACAGGGATTACCTTATATTACTGTTCAATGAACAATCTTTACGTATAATCTTGCTTCCAAGCCTAGCGGTTACTCCGCTTTCTGCAAACTAAAGTGAATATAGAAACAATGACGACATTTTGGATTTTTATTGCGCTTGTTATGTTAGTCGGCCTGATGCTGATTTGGATCCCGCATTTCAGACAGCAGAAGTTGCTGAAAACTGAAGAAGCTGGAGTTCGTAAACAAACGAACCTTGAATTGTTCAATGAGCGCCTGGGCGTTCTTGAAAAAGAATTAAGCGAAGAGTTACTGGATCAAGCCGAATTCGATGCATTGAAAAAAGAGCTTGAAATCAGTCTACTCCAAGACATCAAAGAAGCGAGCGATGATTCACTGGTCAACCAAATCAAGCCAAAGACGATTCTGTGGCCGTCGATCATGTCAGTTTGTTTGATTGTTATCTCAGGCTATCTCTATCAGCATTTAGGTGCCTTCGAAAATATTGAAACTGCCCAACAACCTGCTAACCCACATGCGGGAATGGATACGGCTCAAATCATGGCGCAGCGCGTACAGATGATGGAAGCCCAAGTGAAAGCCGAGCCAGAGAACAGCCAAGTATGGTTCAGCTTAGGGCACGCTTATGTATCGGCAAACCAATACGACAAAGGGATTGCTGCTTTCGATAAAGTGATGGATTTAGTCGGAAAACACGCTGAATTATTAGGCCCTAAAGCAACAGCCATGTATTACAAAGCGGGTCAGCAAATGACACCGCAAATCAAAGCGATCATCGATGAGTCTTTAGCAATGGATGCTCAAGATCCTTCAACGCTATTACTTGTAGGTATGGATGCCTTCTTTACCGCTGACTACAAGCAAGCCATCGCCTCTTGGCAAACTATTCTTGATAGCGATCGTGCTGATGTTGATCGCGCAGCCCTAATGAATGCTATCGAAACGGCTAACTTACGTATGCAGTCTGAAACGGCTGGCATGCCAAATGATGATGCCCACAAGCAAGTTAAGGCGAGTGCGACTAAGTCTGTCAATGTGACTATATCTATCTCTGCAGAACTTGCCGCTAAAGCCAGCCCTGAAGACACTATCTTTATCTTTGCCCGTGCAACTGAAGGACCCAAAGTCCCATTAGCGGCAACCAAAGTCAGTGCTAAGTCGTTCCCAGTTACTGTGACATTAGATGATAGCAGCGGTATGGGTGGCGATAAGAAATTAAGTGACGCTACCAATGTGGAAGTAATTGCAGTGCTTTCTAAGCACGGTAATATCAAACCACAAGCGGGCGATCTTCAAGGTAAGATCAGCACAGTGGCTGTCGGCGATACCGCTAACCTAGTGCTTGATACCCAAGTGCAATAAACCCAGTTTATTGCAGACATAAAAAAACCGGCTTTGGCCGGTTTTTTATTAACACTGAAAAAATTACTGAGCTTTAGACATAAACTCGATAGCTGCTTTGTAATCTTCGTCAGTACAATCTGTACACATACCGCCTGGTGGCATTGCATTCAAACCAGTTTTCACACTGTGCAGTAGAGCATCAATACCCTTAGCTAAGCGTGGTTCCCATTCTGCAGCGTTATGCACTTTTGGAGCGCCAGCAACACCCATGCTGTGGCATACGGTACATGCCTTGTTGAAAATAGCTTCAGCTTCTTGAGCTGATACGTTGACTGACATAGTCAAAGCAGCGACTGCAGTCATTGCTAACAGTTTTTTCATGTTCAATGTTCCTAATGCAAATACGTACAAAGCTCGGCGCTGCCCTTACTTAGGCAGACTCATTATAGCCGACTAAGATTACTACAAACTTCAAGAAATCTCATCTTTTTGTGATTAGAATCTCAACACAAAATGAATCAGGCGACAAGGGTGACAAATTCGTTAATATATTAGCAAGTCGTAAAAAAGTTCGATAAATATTGCGGTTATTGGAACCACATCATATTGCTGACATCTAGTGCAAACCAAGGGTAAACCCCCAATAACGTTTGTGTTAGAATAACTTGTGTTTCCTTCCGGCTTGAGATAGAGGGTTCAGTGACAAATATAACTAAAGAAACCACATTAGTGTCAGCCAGCAAGCTGACCTGTATCCGCGAAGAACGCATCCTTTTTGATGAGTTAAGTTTTGATATTAATGCCGGTGATATTGTTCAAATTGAAGGCCCTAACGGCGCGGGCAAAACCAGTTTATTACGCATATTGGCAGGTCTTTCTCGCCCCTATGCCGGACAAACCTTTTACAGAAATGAAGACATAAACCGCAGCCGTGATGAATACAATGAAGATCTCTTGTATCTCGGCCATTTAGCGGGTGTGAAATGCGAGCTTACCGCCGAAGAAAACCTTAATTTCAATTTAAGAATCAGTGGCTATGATGACTTTGATACCTCAGCCATTTTAGCCAAAGTGAACTTAACTGGTTTTGAAGAGGCGCTTGCCGGACATTTATCCGCAGGCCAGCATCGCAGAACTGCGCTATCTAGATTGTGGCATAGCAATTGTAAAATTTGGATCCTTGACGAACCTTTTACCGCGATCGATAAAAAAGGCGTCGAAGAGCTGGAGCAATTATTTATTCAGCATGCGGATAATGGCGGGTGTGTGATCCTCACAACTCACCAAGATATGGGCATTATCAAAGATGATAGGCTTCGTAAAATTCGTCTAGATTATCGCTTCATATAAGGTCAGGCTAAATGAAAAGAGGCATCAGTTTTACCCAGGCATTTTTCACCTTGCTGCAGCGAGATCTTAAAATTGCCATTCGTCACCGCGGGGACATTTTTAACCCACTGCTATTTTTTATTATGGTTGTGACCTTATTCCCACTGGGGATTGGCCCAGAGCCACAGATGTTAGCCCGTGTGGCACCCGGGATAATTTGGGTTGCAGCGTTATTAGCCTCTATGTTGTCACTTGAAAGACTGTTCAAAGCGGACTTTAGTGATGGCAGCTTAGAACAAATGTTATTGAGTCCGCAGCCATTAGCCATTCTGGTATTAGCCAAAGTATTAGCCCATTGGATTTTAACCGGTGTGCCACTGATTATTATTGCGCCACTGTTAGCTGTGCTACTCAATTTAGATGGCAATAGTTATGGTGCGTTAATATCGACCCTTGCGCTAGGCACGCCAGTATTGTCGCTATTAGGTGCCATTGGCGTGGCATTAACCGTCGGCCTTAGAAAAGGTGGTGTGTTACTCAGCTTACTTATTTTGCCCTTGTATATTCCGGTTCTCATTTTTGCAACGAGCGCCATAGACGCGGCAGGAATGAATTTACCCTATGACGGTCAGCTCGCTATAATAGGCGCTATGCTGGTCGGATCGTTAACCTTAGCACCTTTTGCAATTGGTGCATCTCTGCGAGTGAGTACTAACTAAAATGTGGAAATGGTTACACCCTTACGCGGATCCTGAACGCGCATATAAGTTATCAGGAACATTATTTCCATGGTTTGCGATCTTAGCAGGTCTGTTTATTACTGTAGGCACAACATGGGGATTAGCCTTCGCGCCGACGGATTACCAACAGGGTGATAGCTATCGCATTATCTTTATCCATGTCCCCGCTGCCTCTATGTCGATGGCAGCTTACATGGGTATGGCGACAGCGGCCTTTATCGGTTTAGTGTGGCAGATCAAACTTGCCGACTGGGCTGCGGCTTCGATTGCGCCTATCGGTGCAGTAATCACCTTTATTGCCCTCTTTACCGGTGCTGCATGGGGTAAACCTATGTGGGGCGCTTGGTGGGTATGGGATGCACGCTTAACCTCAGAGCTAGTATTACTGTTCCTATATCTAGGTGTTATCTCACTCTATGCCTCATTTGAGGATAAAGTGCTCGCCGCTCGTGCTGCAGGGATCCTTGCGATCGTGGGTGTAATTAACATCCCTATTATCAAATACTCAGTTGAATGGTGGAGCTCATTGCATCAGCCATCGACTATCCGCATTACCGAGAAATCGACTATGTCGACGGAAATGCTCTATCCACTGTTAATCAATATGCTTGGCTTCGGTCTCATGATTGGTGCCATCACTATTGTGCGATTCAGAGCAGAAATTTTAGCAAGAAATGGCATGCGCCCTTGGGTGCGTGAACTAGCTAAGGCTGAGGAGGTCAAATAATGCAATTCGATTCAATCAGTGATTTTTTTAATATGGGCGGCTATGCATTTTACGTGTGGCTATCCTACGGAGTGACCTTCAGCTGCCTCTCGACGCTTATCATTACCAGCGCACGCCAAAAGCGTAAGGTGTTAATTGAAATCGCGAAGAAGATGGATAGAGAAGAACGCCTAAAAGAAACTAGGAGTACTAAATCGTGAACCCAAGACGCAAAAAAAGACTGACGTTAGCAGTGGCATTAATCGGTGGTGTTGCCGCGATTACTTCGCTTTTGCTTTATGCGCTGAACTCCAACTTAAACTTATTCTATACACCGTCTGAAATTGTCCACGGCAAAACAGATACTGGCGTCAAACCAGAAATTGGCCAACGCATTCGTGTCGGCGGCATGGTAACAGTTGGTTCTATGGTGCGAGATCCTAAGAGCTTACATGTGCAGTTCGCAGTGCATGACTCTCTAGGCGGCGAAGTACTGGTCACCTATGACGATCTACTGCCCGATCTATTCCGTGAAGGACAAGGTATTGTGGCGCAAGGCGTGCTAAGTGCTGATGGTAAGCTAGAAGCGACTGAAGTACTGGCTAAGCATGATGAAAACTACATGCCGCCAGAAGTTGCCGAAGCCATGGGCCAAAAGCACGAAAAGTTGGATTACAGCCAACAGAAGGCACCAGACACAAAGTAAGCGATTGATGAAGTAGCAACAGCATACACAATAAGCCTCCTAGCCTAATAGCTAGTGAGGCTTTTTTATTATCTCAATCTAGATAATTAAAGGTGAACTATACTCAAGGCAGCATCAAAACCTAAGACTGCGTATGATTCAAATAACATCATTAAACATAAACTTGCATTGTGTTGCCCTACTCTTATGCCTTGTGAGTCTCTCGCAGAACGCCAATGCAGCTAAAGTGATCGTGATCGAAAGCTATCACCATGGATATCAATGGGACCAAGAATACTACCGAGCGATTAATGACACGCTTAGCCCCCTGCACGATGTGAGTTATTTCGAAATGGATACCAAGCGTTTACCAAAGGAGCAATTTGCCGAAAGAGCTGATTTAGCGTGGAAGTACATCCAAAGCCAAGCACCTCAACTGGTTATTCTCGCCGATGATAATGCGGTTAACCTGTTGCATCAGCGCCTCAATGACAGCTTAATCCCAGTGGTCTATCTTGGGGTGAATATGAACCCTAGAGAGTATCATCTCAATGAGCACAAGCGCTTTACCGGTGTCATAGAAAGGCCGCTGCTACGACGCTCACTCCTCCTCATTCAACGCATACTCCCACAGACTGTGCACCGTAAAATACTAGTCCTATTTGACCAAGGAGTTACCTCAGACTCCGCTGCAGAATACATCAGCAAACAACACTCCAGTATTTTGGGCGATATCGAAGTGAATTTAGTGCAATTGTCACAGCTCACAGATTGGCAGCAACAGGTACTGACGGCGAAGGAGCAAGGCTATAACGCCATTGTCGTGGCGCTCTACCAAACAGTGAGGGATGCAGAAAATCGTTCTGTGGATGCGGATCAGCTCCTAAAATGGATATCAGAACATACACAGGTACCGAATTTCGGATTTTGGGGATTTAGCGTCTCCTCCGAGGGCAATATTGGAGGTTACGTACTCGATGGCTATCATCATGGCGAATTAGCAGCGAATATGGCGTTAAAAATACTGGCTGGCGAGAAACCCGAAAACATCTTTCCAGTGACGGATGATCTTGGGAAATACATGTTTAGTCAGCAAGGGTTGGCCAAATGGAATATTAGCCTACCGAAAGAAATCGAGAAAAATACACTCTGGGTGAAGTAACGAAAAAAAGACATAAAAAAGCCGAGCATTCGCCCGGCTTTTTAAAAGTGTAACCTTAATTACTCAGCAGCTTCAACATCAACAGCTTGAGCAGCTTCTGGACGGCCAACTAGCTCGATGTAAGCCATAGGGGCTTTATCACCAGCACGTAAACCGCACTTAAGGATACGGGTATAGCCACCAGGACGTTCCTGGTAACGTGGACCCAACTCAGTAAATAACTTACCTACGACTTCAGCGTCGCGAGTACGTGCAAACGCTAAACGACGGTTTGCAACGCTGTCACTCTTAGCAAGTGTTATCAGAGGCTCAACTACGCGACGCAGTTCTTTCGCTTTAGCCACAGTTGTCTTGATGATCTCATGACGAACTAGTGAACCGGCCATGTTGCGAAACATGGCTTGGCGATGACTGCTGTTACGGTTTAGTTGACGACCACTCTTACGATGGCGCATGACCTAATCCTTATAACCTAAATCTGTACAAACCTGAGACTTATAGGTCGTCTGCTAAACTGGCTGGAGGCCAATTTTCCAAACGCATACCTAACGACAGTCCGCGAGAAGCTAAAACGTCCTTAATTTCAGTAAGAGATTTCTTACCTAAGTTAGGGGTCTTCAGCAACTCAACTTCAGTGCGCTGTACCAGATCTCCGATGTAATGAATCGCTTCGGCTTTCAAGCAGTTAGCCGAACGTACAGTTAGCTCTAAATCGTCGACAGGACGCAGCAGAATCGGATCGAATTCCGGTTTCTCTTCTTTCAGCTCTGGCTCAGTCACGTCACGTAATTCAACAAACGCATCTAGCTGTTCAGCCAGAATAGTTGCAGAACGACGGATAGCTTCCTCAGGATCGATAGTACCGTTTGTGGTCATATCGATAACGAGTTTATCTAAGTCAGTACGCTGTTCTACACGTGCTGCTTCTACATTGTAGGCAATACGTGCAACTGGCGAGAAAGAAGCATCAACCAGCAAGCGGCCGATTGGGCGATCATCGTCTTCAGTCTGTGCACGAGCAGATGCTGGTACATAGCCACGACCACGCTCAACGCGAATACGCATGCTGATATCATTGTTACCTGTCAGGTGACAGATAATATGATCAGGATTCACGATAGTGACATCACCATCATGCGTGATATCTGCTGCGATGACAGGGCCTGCGCCGGACTTGCTCAACGTAAGCATAGCCTCGTCTTTACCCTCGATAGTCACTGCTAACCCTTTCAGGTTTAACAAGATCTCAAGGATATCTTCTTGAACGCCTTCCTTACTGCTGTATTCGTGCAGTACACCGTCAATCTCGACTTCGGTAACCGCGCAGCCGGGCATAGACGACAATAGGATGCGACGCAACGCGTTACCTAAAGTGTGGCCGAAACCACGCTCAAGTGGTTCCAATGTAACCTTGGCACGTGTTGAGTTAACCTGCTCGATATCAACGAGACGCGGTTTAAGAAATTCTGTAACAGAACCCTGCATTGTGTCCTCTCTTGTTTGTTAGCCTTACTTAGAGTAAAGCTCGACGATCAGCTGTTCGTTAATTTCCGCAGACAAATCGCTACGTTCTGGAACGCGCTTGAAAGCACCTTCCATTTTCGCATTGTCGACTTCAACCCATGTAGGCTTCTCGCGTTGAGCTGCCACTTCTAAAGCCGCTTTAATACGAGCTTGAGTACGTGACTTCTCGCGGATGCTCACAACATCATTCGCAGACACTTTGAATGATGGAATGTTAACAACACGACCGTTAACCATAATTGATTTATGGCTTACTAGCTGACGTGATTCTGCACGAGTTGCACCGAAGCCCATACGATAAACGACGTTATCAAGACGGGTTTCTAAAAGCTGAAGCAGGTTTTCACCTGTGTTGCCTTTAGTACGTGCAGCATCTTTGTAATAGTTACGGAATTGTTTTTCTAACACACCGTAAATACGACGAACTTTTTGTTTTTCGCGTAACTGAGTACCGTACTCTGACAAACGTGGCTTACGAGCGCCATGTTGTCCAGGTGCAGTTTCCAGTTTACACTTTGAATCGATTGCTCTCACACCGCTTTTTAAGAAAAGGTCTGTACCTTCTCGGCGGCTGAGCTTGAGCTTGGGACCCAAGTATCTTGCCATGATCTTTCTCCAACTATCCTAACGAAACGGCGTTATACACGACGCTTTTTAGGAGGACGACAACCATTATGAGGGATCGGCGTCACATCGGTAATGTTGGTAATTTTATAACCAACAGCGTTCAGCGCACGAATGGCTGACTCACGACCTGGACCTGGACCCTTCACAAACACTTCAAGGTTTTTTAAACCGTAGTCTTGAGCAGCAGCACCTGCACGCTCAGCAGCCACCTGTGCAGCAAATGGAGTAGATTTACGTGAACCACGGAAACCTGAACCACCTGAAGTAGCCCATGACAACGCATTACCTTGACGATCTGTAATGGTGACAATAGTGTTGTTGAAAGAAGCATGGATATGAGCCATGCCATCTGCAACCTGTTTACGTACGCGCTTACGCGGAGAACGTGACGGAACTTTAGCCATTGCTTTACCTTCCCGTTACTTTCTAATAGGTTTACGTGGACCTTTACGCGTACGCGCATTGGTCTTAGTACGTTGCCCACGGAGAGGCAGGCTACGGCGATGGCGGAGACCACGATAACAACCAAGATCCATAAGACGCTTGATGTTCATTGAAATCTCACGACGTAAGTCACCTTCTACAATGTATTTGGCGACTTCTTCGCGTAGTATATCTATTTGAGCTTCGCTCAATTCCTTGATCTTAGCAGTTTCAGCGATTGCTGTAGCCGCGCAGATTGCTCTAGCGCGAGTACGGCCGATGCCGAAAATAGCAGTCAATGCGATGACTGTATGCTTTTGATCAGGAATGTTAATGCCAGCGATACGGGCCACTATGCACTCCTTAAAGTTAAAGGCCAACTGCGAAAAGCCCGAAAGGATACTCGACAGTCAACAGATTTGCAAACTAAATTTTGTTCAGCCCAATTCATGGGCTGAACAAATTACTTTTTAGCCTTGACGCTGTTTGTGTTTTGGTTCAACACAGATAACGCGTACAACGCCACTACGCTTGACGATCTTGCAGTTACGGCAGATCTTCTTCACGGAAGCTCGAACTTTCATTTCATCACTCCGTAAAGCTACTTAGCGACCAAAGCGATCTAAATTCGCTTTGTTTACTAGGTTAGCTTTCTTCATCACAGACTCATACTGATGAGACATCATATGCGTCTGAACCTGAGCCATGAAGTCCATGATCACGACTACCATAATTAGTAGTGAAGTACCGCCAAAATAGAACTGTACTTTCCACGCGATTAACATGAACTCCGGAATTAAGCAGATAAAGGTTATGTATAACGCGCCTGCCAATGTCAAACGGGTCATAACTTTATCAATGTAACGCGAAGTCTGTTCTCCAGGACGGATCCCAGGGATGAATGCACCACTCTTCTTCAAGTTATCTGCTGTTTCGCGTGGGTTAAATACCAACGCAGTATAGAAGAAACAGAAAAAGATAATCGCTGTTGCATATAATAATGAGTAAAGCGGTTGTCCAGGTGACACAGCCAGTGAAAAATCACTTAACCATGACATGGATTCATTTTGACCGAACCACTGAGCCAGTGTTCCAGGGAACAAAATGATGCTTGACGCAAAAATTGGCGGAATAACACCTGCCATGTTTATTTTAAGCGGTAAGTGGGTGCTTTGCGCAGCGAACACCTTACGGCCCTGCTGACGCTTAGCATAGTTAACGACGATACGACGCTGACCACGTTCCACAAACACTACAAAATAAGTCACTGCAAACACAATTACCGCGAGCAACAACAATACTAACACATTCAAGTCACCTTGACGCGCCTGCTCAGCCGTTTGGCCGATAGCGGAAGGTAATCCAGCAACAATACCTGCGAAAATCAAAATCGAGATACCGTTACCTATACCACGTTCGGTAATCTGCTCACCTAGCCACATAAGGAACATGGTTCCCGTCACTAAGCTCACAACCGCAACAAAGTAGAACCCAAATCCAATGTTGACCACAAGGCCTGGCACTAAGTTTGGTAACCCGGTTGCAATACCGACCGACTGGAATGTACCCAGCACTAAGGTACCCCATCTGGTATATTGACTGATTTTCTTACGTCCTGATTCGCCTTCTTTTTTCAATTCAGCGAGTGCAGGATGTACGACAGTCAACAGTTGCATGATAATCGATGCCGAAATATACGGCATGATACCTAATGCAAAGATAGAGGCACGCGAAAGGGCGCCACCCGAGAACATGTTAAACATGCCCAGGATGGTCCCTTTTTGCTGAGCAAACAGCTCTGCTAATACAGCTGCGTCAATACCAGGAATTGGCACAAACGAACCGGCTCTAAAGACGATAATCGCACCAATCACGAACAGGAGGCGAGCTTTCAATTCTGAAAGTCCACCTTTCGCGCTTTTTAAATCAAGTCCTGGTTTTGCCATCGACGTATTATTCCTCGATCTTACCGCCGGCAGCTTCAATAGCTGCACGTGCACCTTTGGTTACCTTCAGACCTTTAACAGTCACAGGGCGCTCAATGGTACCTGAAAGAACAATTTTCGCAAACTGGATGTTGCGAGTTATAACGTTCGCATCTTTCAGAGCGTTTAAGTCGATAACATCACCGTTAACTTTTGCCAGTTCGAGTACACGAACTTCAGCTGTTACCATAGCGCGACGCGAGGTAAAACCAAATTTAGGTAAACGGATTTTAAGTGGCATTTGACCACCTTCAAATCCTGGGCGTACACCGCCACCAGAACGAGACTTTTGGCCTTTATGACCACGACCCGCTGTTTTACCTAGACCTGAGCCCATACCACGGCCTACACGCTTTGGTGCATGCTTAGAGCCTGCAGCTGGAGATAGAGTATTTAAACGCATCTATTAATCCTCCACCTTAACCATGTAGTAGACCTTGTTGATCATACCGCGAACTGAAGGAGTATCTTCTAATTCAACAGTGTGACCAATGCGACGCAAACCAAGACCCGTTAGGGTTGCACGGTGCTTCGGTAAACGACCGATACCGCTTTTAGTTTGAGTAACTTTTACAGTTTTAGTTGCCATGGTGCATTACCCCCGAATTTCGTCAACATTCAGGCCACGCTTAGCTGCGATTTGCGAAGGTGACTTCATGTGCACCAAAGCATCGACAGTCGCGCGAACGATGTTGATCGGGTTAGTAGAACCGTATGCTTTTGACAGAACGTTATGAACGCCTGCTACTTCCAATACGGCACGCATTGCGCCACCGGCAATAATACCAGTACCTTGTGATGCAGGTTGCATGTACACAAGAGAACCAGTATGACGACCTTTAACTGGGTGATGCAGAGTACCTGCATTCAACTCAACGGTCACAATGTTACGACGAGCTTTTTCCATAGCTTTTTGAATCGCTGCTGGAACTTCACGTGCTTTGCCATAGCCATAGCCAATCTTACCGTTACCGTCACCCACTACTGTCAGTGCTGTGAAGCTAAAGATACGACCGCCCTTAACTACTTTAGAAACACGATTAACTGCAATCAATTTCTCTTGCAGATCGTCTTTTTGCTGAGCTTCTAATTTAGCCATTTTATAACCCCTTAGAACTTCAGGCCAGCTTCACGAGCTGCATCTGCTAAAGCAGCTACACGACCGTGATACTTGAAACCAGAACGATCGAACGCAACTGAAGTTACGCCTTTTTCGATCGCGCGCTCAGCAACAAATTTACCTACTGCTTTCGCTGCGTCTACGTTACCGGTACTCTTCAGTAGCTCTTTAACCGCTTTTTCTACGGTTGAAGCAGCTGCCAACACCTGAGCTTCAGGATTGATCACCTGAGCATAAATGTGACGCGGTGTACGATGTACAACCAGACGGTTCACGCCCAGCTCTTGGATCTTCTTACGAGCGCGAGTAGCGCGACGTAAGCGAGATGTTTTCTTATCCATATCGCGTTACCTACTTCTTCTTAGCCTCTTTACGGCGTACTACTTCGTCGTCATAGCGAACACCCTTGCCTTTATATGGCTCTGGTGGACGGTATCCGCGAATCTCAGCAGCGACTTGGCCAATTAACTGTTTATCAACGCCACGTAGGACGATGTCAGTTTGGCTAGGGCACTCTGCAGTAACGCCTGCGGGCAGTTTGTGTACTAACGGATGAGAGAAACCTAAAGTAAGGTCAATGTCAGAACCGACGAGTTTCGCACGGTAACCAACGCCAACTAACTTTAATTTACGCTCAAAACCTTGAGATACACCAACAACCATGTTGTTTACTAATGCACGAGTTGTACCAGCCTGTGCCCAAGCGTTAGAAACGCCTTCAACAGGGAGGAACTTAACTACGCCAGCTTCAATAACAACATTGACCGCATTGTTGATCACTCGAGTCAGACTACCTTTTCCGCCTTTGACGGTAAGGGTCTGTTCGTTCAAGGTCACCTCTACGCCAGCTGGAATAGATACTGGTGCTTTTGCTACACGAGACATTCCTAGCTCCTTAAGCTACGTAGCAGATAACCTCGCCACCCATGCCTGCAAGGCGGGCGGCACGATCAGTCATCAAGCCTTTAGAAGTGGACACAATTGCGACACCCAGACCGCCCATCACCTTTGGAAGTTCGTTTTTACCTTTGTAAATACGAAGACCAGGGCGACTTACACGCTGGATAGTCTCAACGACTGGTTGGCCTTGGAAATACTTTAAAGTAACTTCCAGTTCAGGCTTGGCTTCATCTGCTACGGCGTAATCAGCGATATAACCTTCATCTTTAAGTAGTTTCGCAATTGCGACTTTCAACTTAGCTGAAGGCATCTTCACCGATACGTGGTTAGCAGCTTGGCCGTTACGAATACGGGTTAACATATCCGCAATAGGATCTTGCATGCTCATATTAGCTTACTCCGTGACAAGTGCTTACCAGCTGGCCTTACGCAGGCCAGGAACTTCACCACGCATGGTTGCTTCACGTAATTTGATACGGCTTAAGCCGAATTTACGTAAGAAGCCATGAGGGCGACCAGTTTGATTACAACGATTGCGTTGACGCGCAGCGCTGGAATCACGTGGTAGAGCTTGCAGCTTAAGTACCGCATCCCAACGATCTTCGTCAGAAGAAGCTGGACTTGCAATGATAGTCTTAAGAGCCGCACGCTTTTCAGCGTACTTGGCCACGAGCTGTGCACGTTTAGCTTCACGTGCTTTCATTGATGTTTTTGCCATTACGCTACCCTTATTTCTTGAATGGGAAGTTAAAAGCGTCTAACAAAGCACGACCTTCTTCATCATTCTTCGCAGTAGTAGTGATAACAATATCCATACCACGAATCTTATCGATTTTATCGTAATCGATTTCTGGGAAGATGATCTGCTCACGCACGCCCATTGCGTAGTTACCACGGCCGTCAAACGCTTTAGCGCTTAAGCCACGGAAGTCACGAATACGTGGGATTGCGATATCGACTAAACGCTCTAAGAATTCCCACATACGCTCACCGCGTAGGGTAACTTTACAGCCAATAGGGTAGCCTTCACGGATTTTAAAACCAGCAACTGACTTACGAGCTACAGTCACTACTGGTTTTTGACCAGCGATTGCAGTCATATCACGGACAGCATGGTCCATGATTTTCTTGTCTGCAACAGCTTCGCCAACACCCATGTTTAGGGTGATTTTCTCAATCCGAGGGACTTGCATGACACTGGTATAACCGAACTTTTTAGCAAGTTCAGCGACAACAGTCTCTTGGTATTTATCATGCAGTTTCGCCATCGTTTACTCCAATTACTTAACGAGTTCACTGTTCGATTTGAAGAAACGAACTTTTTTGCCGTCTTCAAAGCGGAAACCAACGCGATCAGCTTTGCCAGTGGCAGAGTTGAAAATCGCTACATTTGATGCTTGTATCGGTGCTTCTTTCTCAACAATACCGCCAGCTACGCCCAATTGTGGGTTTGGCTTTTGGTGTTTTTTGACAAGATTGATGCCTTCAACAATCAATTTACCAGTAGGAAGGACTTGAGAAACTTTTGCACGTTTACCCTTGTCTTTACCTGCTAATACAATCACTTCGTCTTCACGACGTATTTTAGCTGCCATTTTGAAGCTCCTTACAGTACTTCTGGTGCCAGCGAGACAATTTTCATAAATTGCTCATTACGCAATTCACGTGTCACTGGTCCAAAGATACGAGTACCAATCGGCTGCAGGTTGTTGTTCAAAAGAACAGCTGCATTCCGATCGAAGCGAATGACAGAACCGTCTGGACGACGTACGCCTTTCTTAGTACGGACTACCACCGCGTTATACACATCGCCTTTCTTCGCTTTAGCGCGAGGAATCGCTTCTTTAACAGAAACTTTGATGATGTCGCCGATACCGGCATAACGACGATGAGAGCCACCCAAGACCTTAATACACTGAACTCTGCGTGCGCCGCTGTTACAAGCAACGTCAAGAGTCGATTGCATTTGGATCATTTTAAGTGCTCCGCTATCGTTACTACACAATTCCCACTATGGGACAATAAAAACACTCATTTTTGCTATTAATTTAGTCAAAAATGGCGCGCAAATATAACACCATAAAAGTGGAATGTATAGTATTAAAAAACAAACGGCCCCACATTCTGGAGCCGTTTACCTAAATACCTAATTAACTTAGGCCTTTGATACTACTTCAACCAGGGTCCAAGACTTAGTCTTAGACAAAGGACGACATTCGCGAATCGCTACTAAATCGCCTTCATTGCACTGATTAGTTTCGTCATGTGCATGGATCTTCGTCGTACGCTTAATGTATTTCCCATAAATTGGGTGTTTCACTTGGCGTTCGATAGCAACAGTAATGGATTTGTCCATTTTGTTGCTAGTTACACGACCCTGCAAAGTACGGATTTTATCAGACATTATGCACCCGCCTTAGAAGTAATAATGGTCTTAACGCGCGCAATGTTACGGCGCACCAATTTCAGTTGATTAGTCTGAGTCAACTGACCAGTGGCGTGTTGCATACGCAGGTTAAACTGCTCACGCAGCAGACCAAGTAGTTCAGCGTTCAGTTCTTCAACGCTTTTTTCTCTCAGTTCGCTCGCTTTCATTACATCACCGTCTTAGTTACGAAGGTAGTCTTAATTGGAAGCTTGGCAGCAGCCAAAGCAAACGCTTCACGAGCGATCACTTCAGAAACACCATTCATCTCATAAAGAACCTTACCAGGTTGAATCTGACATACCCAGTATTCAACGTTACCTTTACCTTTACCCATACGCACTTCAAGAGGCTTAGAGGTAATCGGCTTGTCCGGGAAAACTCGAATCCAAATTTGTCCCTGACGCTTAATGTGACGTGTCATGGCACGACGTGCAGATTCGATCTGACGGGCAGTTAAACGGCCACGGCCGACTGCTTTCAGACCAAAAGTACCAAAGCTAACTTCGGTACCGTTCGCTAGACCGCGGTTGCGGCCTTTGAACATCTTGCGAAACTTCATACGTTTAGGTTGCAGCATTGCCGGCTCTCCTATTTACCACGAGGCTTGCGCTTAGGTTGCTGCTGCTTCGGTTCTTCAATCTGTGGCAGCATTCCATCTAGAACTTCACCTTTGAAGATCCAAACTTTAACGCCAATCACACCGTATTGGGTGTGACTTTCAGATGTAGAATAGTCGATATCAGCACGCAAAGTATGTAAAGGTACACGACCCTCACGATACCACTCGTCACGCGCAATCTCAGCTCCGCCTAAACGGCCACTAACTTGTACTTTGATACCTTGAGCACCAATACGCATTGCGTTTTGAACTGCGCGCTTCATAGCACGACGGAACATTACGCGACGCTCTAATTGCTGTGCAATTGAATCAGCAACTAATTTGGCATCTAGCTCAGGTTTACGGATCTCAGCGATGTTAATTTGAGCAGGAGTGCCAGCAAGTTTTGACACTGCAGCACGCAATACTTCAACGTCTTCACCTTTCTTACCGATCACAACACCTGGACGGGCAGTGTGAATGGTAACGCGGATGCTTTTCGCTGGACGCTCGATAACAATCTTAGATACTGAAGCAGCTTGTAATTTCTCTACAAGAAACTTACGCACTTCCCAGTCGCTGTTCAGGTTACTTGCGTAATCTGATTTATCTGCGTACCAGGTAGAGATCCAAGGCTTGGTGATACCCAGACGGATACCATTAGGATGTACTTTCTGTCCCATTGCTCTCTCCTAGCGATCTGATACAACCACAGTAATGTGGCTGGTACGCTTCATGATACGATCAGCGCGGCCTTTAGCACGTGGCATGATACGCTTCATAGTCGGGCCTTCATCTACGAAGACGGCTCCTACTTTAAGCTCATCAATATCCGCGCCTTCGTTGTGTTCGGCGTTTGCGATAGCTGAGTCAAGTACTTTTTTAACCAGTACGGCGGCTTTCTTGGGGCTGAAAGTCAAAATTTCGAGTGCCTTAGCAACAGGCAAACCACGAATTTGATCAGCAACCAGACGGGCCTTCTGCGCAGACGTACGGGCAAAACGATGTTTAGCTAAAACTTCCATCTTATTCCTCCCGTATTAACGCTTCTTCGCTTTCTTATCAGCGGCATGGCCACGATAAGTGCGAGTTGGTGAAAATTCACCAAGTTTGTGGCCGATCATTTCGTCAGTTACGAACACAGGAACGTGCTGACGACCATTATGGACAGCGATGGTCAAACCAATCATATTTGGAATGATCATAGAGCGACGTGACCAAGTCTTAATAGGCTTTTTGTCACCGGCTTCCATCGCTTTCTCTACCTTCTTCAGCAAGTGCAGGTCAATGAAGGGACCTTTCTTGAGAGAACGTGGCATGGCGAATCCTCTTACTATTTATTACGACGACGTACGATGTACTTGTCAGTGCGCTTGTTACTACGAGTCTTATAACCCTTAGTTGGCACACCCCATGGAGTCACTGGGTGACGACCACCAGAAGTACGGCCTTCACCACCACCGTGTGGATGGTCTACTGGGTTCATTGCAACACCACGTACTGTAGGGCGTATGCCTCTCCAGCGTTTAGCACCTGCTTTACCTAACTGGCGTAGCATGTGTTCGGCATTACCAACTTCACCAAATGTCGCGCGGCAATCAACTGGCACTTTACGCATTTCGCCAGAGCGAAGACGTAGAGTGGCATATGCGCCATCACGAGCAACAACTTGTACATAAGCACCTGCAGAACGAGCGATCTGAGCACCTTTACCTGGCTTCATTTCAACTGCGTGAACTACAGAACCTACTGGGATGTTGCGCAGTGGCATAGCGTTACCGGTTTTGATCTCGGCAGCAACACCAGACTGGATCTTATCGCCAGCTTGCATGCCTTTGGCAGCAAGAATATAACGACGTTCACCATCCGCATACAGTACTAACGCGATGTTAGCTGTACGGTTTGGATCGTATTCCAGACGCTCAATCTTTGCAGGGATACCATCTTTATCGCGTTTGAAGTCGATTAGACGATAATGCTGCTTATGACCACCACCTACGTGACGGACAGTGATACGGCCAGTATTGTTACGGCCACCACTTTTAGATTTTTTCGCCAACAGGCCAGCAAAGGGTTTACCCTTATGCAGGTCAGTGTTCACCACTTTAACAACGTGGCGACGACCTGGAGAGGTTGGCTTACACTTAATAACTGCCATGATAATTCTCCTTTGCTTACTCAGCGCCGCCGACGAAATCGATGTCAGCACCAGCAGCTAGAGTTACATAGGCTTTTTTCCAATCGCTACGACGACCAGTACGGCCACCAGTGCGTTTAGTTTTGCCTTTGCTTACTAAAGTGCGAACTGAATCAACTTCAACTTCAAATAGCTTAGCAACAGCAGCTTTAATTTCAGCTTTAGTTGCATCGATAGCTACGCGGAAAACAACAGTGTTGTGCTTCTCAGCGTTCACAGTGCTCTTTTCAGAGATGTGTGGAGCGAGAATAACTTTTAGCAAACGTTCTTCGCGGATCATCATGCTAGCATCTCCTCGATTTGCTTCACTGCGTCAGCAGTCACAAGCACAGTGTTGAACGCGATCAGACTAACTGGGTCAAGACCCGCTACGTCACGAACGTCAACTTTGTACAGGTTACGAGCTGCTAAGAATAAGTTCTCATCAACTTCTGCAGTCACAATTAGAACGTCTTCAAGGTTCATTGCTTTCAATTTAGCTTTCAGCTCTTTAGTTTTAGGAGCTTCAACACCGAAAGATTCAACAACAACCAGACGCTCTTGACGTACCAATTCAGACAGAATGCTTTTCAGCGCGCCGCGGTACATCTTTTTGTTAACTTTTTGGCTATGATCTTGGGTTTTAGCAGCGAATGTTACGCCACCGCCACGCCAGATTGGGCCTTTAACAGAACCAGCTCGAGCACGGCCAGTTCCTTTTTGGCGCCAAGGCTTTTTGCCTGAGCCAGTTACTTCCGCACGAGTCTTTTGAGCACGAGTGCCCTGACGCGCGTTTGCAGCGTATGCTACAACTACCTGATGAACCAGTGCCTCGTTAAAGTCACGGCCGAAGGTAGTTTCGGAAACTTCAAGAGCGCTTTGCGCGTCTTTCAATACCAATTCCATTACTATCTCCTCAGACCTTAAGCTTTAACGGCAGGCTTGATAATCAAGTCGCCATTGGTAGCGCCAGGAACAGCGCCACGGACTAGTAGCAGGTTACGCTCAACATCTACACGAACTACAACTAGATTTTGAGTAGTAACACGCTCGGCACCCATATGGCCTGACATTTTTTTGCCTTTGAATACGCGACCAGGCGTTTGGTTCTGACCGATAGAACCATTCGAGCGGTGCGACAAAGAGTTACCGTGAGTCATATCTTGAGTACGGAAGTTCCAACGCTTAACGCCGCCTTGGAAGCCTTTACCTTTTGATTGACCAGTAACATCTACTTTCGCTACGTCAGCGAAAATATCAACATTTAGCTCAGCACCAACTTCAATGCCCTCGCCTTCACCGTCTACCAAACGCATTTCCCACAAACCACGACCGGCTTCAACGCCGCTCTTGGCAAAGTGACCTGCTTCTGGTTTAGTGATGCGATTGGCTTTTTTGGTGCCAGTTGTAACTTGAAGTGCACGGTAGCCGTCAGTTTCTAAAGTTTTCACTTGAGTAACACGGTTGCCTGCAACTTCAATTACAGTAACTGGTATTGAAACACCATCTTCAGTGAAGATGCGAGTCATACCAACTTTACGACCAATAAGACCGATAGCCATCTCTCAAACCTCTTCTTACTAGGATCTCAATTAACCCAAGCTAATCTGTACGTCGACACCAGCCGCAAGATCTAAACGCATTAACGCGTCTACAGTCTTTTCAGTTGGCTCTACGATGTCAACCAGGCGCTTGTGTGTACGTAATTCGTACTGGTCACGAGCATCTTTATTAACGTGCGGAGAGATCAAAATGGTATAACGCTCTTTACGCGTAGGTAGTGGAATTGGACCACGTACTTGAGCGCCTGTACGCTTAGCAGTTTCAACGATTTCCGCTGTAGATTGATCAATTAAGCGATGATCAAATCCCTTTAAGCGGATACGGATTCTTTGGTTCTGCATTGACCAGAGCTCCTAAAATGGACATATAAAAAATCACCCTCTAGCTTCTTCTATATAGAAAAGCAGAGCGAGATGATTTAACCGTTCGACTCCCAATCGGAGCCGCTATGATAATGATTAACTTAAGTGACTAATCATTTAATTCGTCAACCTAGGTCGACGAGGGGGCCATTATACCTATCTAAATCCGGATATCAAGCCCGCTGTGTAAATAGTCATCAAATAACTATTTAACTTCAGAGTGGCGAGCATTTTACACAAATTTGTGGATAAAACCAGCCCCTAAAACAAAAAAGGAAGCCGAAGCTTCCTTTTCAAACTAATCTCTATCGCTATTAAGCAATGATTTTAGCTACTACACCAGCACCTACTGTACGACCACCTTCACGGATTGCGAAGCGTAAACCTTCGTCCATCGCGATTGGGCAAATCAGAGTAACTACCATTTTGATGTTGTCGCCAGGCATTACCATCTCTACGCCTTCTGGCAGTTCGATAGTACCGGTTACGTCAGTTGTACGGAAGTAGAACTGTGGACGGTAGCCTTTGAAGAATGGAGTGTGACGTCCGCCTTCTTCTTTTGACAGAACATAAACTTCTGATTCAAAAGTAGTGTGTGGGTTGATTGAACCTGGTTTAGCCAATACTTGACCACGTTCTACGTCATCACGCTTAGTACCACGTAATAACACACCACAGTTCTCACCTGCACGACCTTCGTCAAGCAGCTTACGGAACATTTCTACGCCAGTACACGTTGTTTTAGTCGTAGTGCGAACACCAACGATTTCAACTTCGTCACCCACTTTAACAATACCACGCTCAACACGGCCAGTTACTACAGTACCACGGCCAGAGATTGAGAATACGTCTTCGATTGGCAGTAGGAACGGCTTATCGATGTCACGTTGTGGTTCTGGAATGTAAGAATCCAGTGCAGCTGCTAATTCAAGAATCTTAGCTTCCCACTCTGGTTGGCCTTCTAGCGCCTTCAGAGCTGAACCTTGGATTACTGGTAAGTCATCACCTGGGAAATCGTATTCTGACAGAAGTTCACGAACTTCCATTTCTACCAATTCCAGTAATTCTTCGTCATCTACCATGTCACATTTGTTCATGAACACGATGATGTACGGTACGCCAACCTGACGAGAAAGCAGGATGTGCTCACGAGTCTGTGGCATTGGACCGTCTGTTGAAGCTACTACTAAAATCGCGCCGTCCATCTGTGCAGCACCAGTGATCATGTTTTTAACATAGTCAGCATGGCCTGGGCAGTCTACGTGTGCGTAGTGACGTGCTGGCGTGTCATATTCGATGTGAGAAGTATTAATTGTAATACCGCGCTCACGCTCTTCTGGAGCGTTATCGATTTGAGAGAAGTCTTTAGCTTCGCCACCGTAGGTCTTAGCCAGTACGTGAGAGATAGCTGCAGTCAGTGTGGTTTTACCATGGTCAACGTGACCAATGGTGCCCACGTTTACGTGAGGCTTAATACGTTCAAATTTAGCTTTTGCCACGATATATTCCTTTCTTTTCAGAATAGTCCAGTCAGTGCTGGACCATAATAACATTTATGTCGTAACTGGATATTAGCTACGAGATTCAATAATCGCTTTTGCAATGTTTTGCGGTGCATCAGAGTACTTCAAAAACTCCATAGAGTATGAAGCGCGACCCTGTGTAGCAGAGCGCAAATCAGTTGCATAACCAAACATTTCAGAAAGAGGCACTACAGCATGGACTATTTTGATGCCACCAAAGCCATCATCCATCCCTTCAATCAAGCCACGACGACGGTTTAAATCACCAACGACGTCACCCATATAATTTTCAGGAGTAGTTACTTCTACTTTCATGCAAGGTTCGAGCAACGCCGGATTCGCTTCAAGCGCACCCTTTTTGAAGCCCATAGAACCTGCAATTTTGAACGCCATCTCATTAGAGTCCACATCATGATATGAACCGTCGAACAGAGTGACCTTCACGTCCAACACAGGGAAGCCAGCGAGAACGCCATTCTTCATCTGTTCTTGGATACCTTTATCAACCGCAGGAATGAATTCACGAGGAATCACACCTCCCACAACTGCATTGACAAATTCGTAACCAGCGCCTTCTTCATTAGGCTCTAGTTTTAACCAAACGTGACCGAATTGTCCACGACCACCTGATTGGCGTACAAATTTACCTTCAGCTTCTACTGATGCTCGGATAGTTTCGCGGTAGGCCACTTGTGGCTTACCTACGTTACATTCAACACCGAATTCGCGACGCATACGGTCGACGATGATGTCTAAGTGTAACTCACCCATACCCGAAATCAGAGTTTGTGATGATTCTTCGTCAGTTTCAACTCGGAATGATGGATCTTCCGCTGCAAGCTTTTGCAACGCGATACCCATTTTGTCCTGGTCGGCTTTTGACTTAGGCTCAACGGCAATGGTAATTACTGGCTCTGGGAACTCCATACGTTCCAAGATCACTCTATGATCGTTATCACAAAGCGTATCACCCGTAGTCACTTCTTTTAGACCAATCGCCGCTGCGATATCACCAGCACGGACTTCTTTCAGTTCAGTACGATCGTTTGCATGCATTTGCACCATACGACCTACGCGTTCACGCTTCTGTTTCACAGAGTTGTAAACGCCCGAACCTGATTCGAGTACGCCTGAGTACACGCGAATAAAGGTCAAAGTTCCTACGAATGGATCTGTAGCAATCTTAAATGCCAATGCAGCAAAAGGCGCATTGTCATCTGATGGGCGCTCTACTTCTTGGTCGTTCTCATCGATGCCCTTAATTGGAGGCACATCAATTGGCGCTGGCAAGAATTCAATCACCGCATCAAGTACCGCTTGAACGCCTTTGTTCTTAAATGCAGAACCACAAGTCGCTAAAACGATTTCATTATTTATAGTACGCTGACGTAGCGCCTTTTTAATCTCGTCTTCTGATAGCGTGCCTTCTTCAAGGTACTTATCCATCAGTTCATCCGAGGATTCGGCGGCTACT
Source organism: Shewanella sp. SACH (assembly GCF_001887095.2). NCBI lineage: Bacteria > Pseudomonadati > Pseudomonadota > Gammaproteobacteria > Alteromonadales > Shewanellaceae > Shewanella > Shewanella sp. SACH. The sequence continues at coordinate 19,205 of NZ_MPDG02000012.1, read as the reverse complement.
TCAACTAGATACTCATGCATTTCAGCCGCTTTAGCCGCTAACTCTGCAGGGATCTCCTCATAAGTGAAAGTCATACCCTGGTCTGATTCATTCCAGTTAATTGCTTTCATCTTGATTAAGTCGATCACGCCTTTGAAGTTTTCTTCTGCACCAATATTCAATTGAATAGGCACACAAGTGGCTCCAAGACGAGTTCTAATTTGCTTCACTACACGTTCAAAGTCTGCACCTGCACGGTCCATCTTGTTGATAAATACTAAGCGTGGAACGCGGTATTTATCAGCTTGACGCCACACTGTTTCTGACTGAGGTTCAACACCAGATGAACCACAGAAAACGACAACAGCGCCGTCGAGGACGCGCAGAGACCGTTCAACTTCAATAGTAAAGTCAACGTGACCAGGGGTATCGATGATATTGATGCGGTGTTCAGTGAATTGAGCATCCATACCACGCCAGAATGTGGTTACCGCAGCCGAGGTGATAGTGATACCACGCTCTTGCTCTTGAACCATCCAGTCTGTGGTAGCGGCGCCGTCATGCACCTCACCGATTTTATGAGACAAACCGGTATAGAACAGAACACGTTCTGTTGTGGTGGTTTTACCTGCGTCAACATGAGCACAAATACCGATATTACGATAACGCTCAATTGGGGTTGTACGAGCCACGATTATACCCTCTCCACCAAGACCTAAGTCTTGGCAATATCAACAACTATGGTGTGGGCCTAAGCCCACACCATCATATTACCAACGGTAATGAGCAAAGGCTTTGTTAGCTTCAGCCATGCGATGCACGTCTTCACGCTTCTTAACAGCAGTACCTTTGTTTTCAGACGCATCCAGCATTTCACCTGCCAGACGTAAAGCCATAGATTTTTCACCACGCTTACGAGCAGCTTCAACTAACCAGCGCATCGCCAGTGCGTTACGACGCACAGGACGAACTTCACATGGTACCTGGTACGTAGAACCACCAACGCGACGAGATTTAACTTCGACTGATGGGCGAACGTTGTCCAGGGCTGCTTCAAGGATAGTCAGATGTGATTCGCTTTTCTTTTCAGCGACAACATCTAGTGCCTTGTAGATAATTTTTTCTGCAGTCGACTTTTTGCCGTCTTGCATAATGACGTTGATGAACTTAGCCAGCAACTCACTGTGAAACTTTGGATCTGGTAGGATTTTACGTTGTCCTACAACGCGACGTCTTGGCATAACAATTCTCCGTATGCTTCAGGGATTTCCAAAACTGGAATTCTCAAAATAAAACTAGCTTGGCCTTACTTAACGGATAAGTTAAGACTTAGGACGCTTAGCACCGTATTTAGAACGGCTTTGGCGACGTGAAGTCACGCCTGCACAGTCTAATGCGCCACGAATAGTGTGATAACGCACACCTGGTAAGTCTTTAACACGACCACCACGGATTAAGATCACGCTATGTTCCTGCAGGTTGTGGCCTTCACCGCCGATGTACGAAGTCACTTCGAAACCGTTAGTTAGACGCACACGAGCTACTTTACGTAGTGCAGAGTTAGGTTTTTTAGGGGTAGTTGTGTACACACGTGTACAAACACCACGTTTTTGCGGGCACGCATTCAACGCAGGCACGTTAGTCTTGTCGACTTTTGGCGCGCGTGGCTTACGTACCAACTGGTTTACAGTTGCCATGTATAGCTCCGAGTCAGTTGAATCAAACTCAACGATAAGGTGTGAAAAATCTATATCCCACAATGGTGGGACGCGGAATTTTAGAAAGGTAATGCCTGACTGTCAAGAAATAGCCAACTTTTGCGGCATATTACAAGAAAAAAGGCGCCATAGGCGCCTTTTTATAACAAACTGATTACTTAATCTTGGCTACCAGCCAGGTTTAAGAGATCGGCCAAGTTCTGTTCGGCTTCACTTGCAGTGATCTTATTCACTACTACAGGTTCGTTTTTCTTCGCACGCGCTTCATTACGAGTCTTGTGATAAGCGTAACCAGTACCGGCTGGGATCAGTCGGCCAACGATAACGTTTTCTTTCAGACCACGTAATTGATCGCTCTTACCACCTACGGCGGCTTCGGTCAGTACGCGCGTAGTTTCTTGGAACGATGCTGCTGAGATAAAGGATTCTGTTGCCAGAGATGCTTTAGTAATACCCAGTAGTTCACGTTCGAAGGTCGCAGGCACTTTACCTTGGGCGATCAGTTCGCGGTTAGCGATCTTCACGCGTGACACTTCAGCTTGTTCCCCTTCGAGGAAGTCAGTGTCACCGGCAGAAGTGATAAGACACTTACGCAGCATCTGACGGATGATCACTTCGATATGCTTATCATTGATCTTCACGCCTTGCAGACGGTAAACGTCCTGTACTTCGTTCACAATGTAGTTTGCTACGTTATGGATACCACGAAGACGCAGAATGTCGTGTGCCGCTTCTGGACCGTCAGCGATAACTTCACCACGTTCGACTTTTTCACCTTCGAACACGTTTAAGTTACGCCACTTAGGGATCATCTCTTCATAATGATCGCCGCCATCAGCAGGTGTAATCACCAAACGACGCTTACCTTTGGTCTCTTTACCAAACGAGATGGTACCAGAGATTTCCGCCAGAATAGCAGGCTCTTTTGGCTTACGCGCTTCGAACAAGTCAGCAACGCGTGGCAGACCACCGGTGATGTCGCGTGTTTTAGACGATTCCTGAGGAATACGAGCTAAAGCGTCACCCACGTTGATTTGCGCGTTATCTTCCAAGTTAACGATCGCACTACCTGGTAAGAAGTACTGTGCTGGTACTTCAGTACCAGGGATCATCAAGTCAGCACCATTAGCGCCAAGCAGACGGATCATTGGGCGCATTTCTTTACCCGCTGTACCACGCTGACCAACGTCAAGGATCACGATTGATGACAGACCCGTTAGTTCGTCTGTTTGACGTGTCATAGTGACACCGTCAATCATGTCTACGAACTTGATACTACCCGCCACTTCAGAAATGATTGGGTGAGTATGTGGATCCCAGTTAGCGATAACATCGCCCGCTTCAACAGCCGCTTCTTCTAGCTTCTCGAGCACAGTACCGTATGGCACTTTATAACGCTCTTTCTCACGACCCAGCTCGTCAATAACGGCCAGTTCAGAAGAACGAGAAACGATAACCAATTTGCCGTCACTGTTAGTAACATGCTTAGCATTATGCAGTTTCAATGAACCCGAGTTTTTCACTTGGACATTGTTTTCTGCAGACGCTCTTGATGCCGCACCACCGATATGGAACGTACGCATCGTTAACTGTGTACCTGGTTCACCGATAGATTGTGCTGCCACAACACCGATTGCTTCACCGTGGTTAATGATATGACCACGAGCCAAGTCACGACCGTAACAGGCTGCACACACACCGAAATCGGTATCACAAGAAATAACAGAACGTACAATCACTTCGTCGATTGAATATTCTTCTAACTTGTCACACCAGGCTTCGTCGAGTAGCGTGTTACGTGGTGCGAGTACGTCTTCAGTGCCTGGATAGAACACATCAAGCGCAACCACACGACCCAGTACGCGTTCACGTAACGGCTCAACCACATCACCACCTTCAATCAGCGGCTTCATGGTTAGACCTTCGTGAGTACCACAATCGTCTTCGATAACCACTAAATCTTGTGCAACGTCTACAAGACGACGAGTCAGGTAACCCGAGTTCGCTGTCTTCAATGCCGTATCGGCTAGACCTTTACGCGCACCGTGAGTAGAAATAAAGTACTGGAGTACGTTTAGACCTTCACGGAAGTTAGCGGTAATTGGCGTTTCGATGATTGAGCCGTCTGGCTTAGCCATCAGACCACGCATACCCGCCAACTGACGGATCTGTGCGGCACTACCACGAGCGCCTGAGTCAGCCATCATATAGATGCTGTTAAACGAGGCTTGTTTCTCTTCAACACCATCACGGTTAATCACTGTCTCAGTTGACAGGTTTTCCATCATAGCTTTAGAAACTTTTTCGTTGGCACTTGCCCAGATATCGATAACTTTGTTGTAACGCTCACCGGCTGTAACTAGACCAGATTGGAACTGCTCTTGAATTTCAAGAACTTCCGCTTCTGCATCAGCAACTAAGGTGTATTTCTCGTTTGGAATAACCATGTCATCGATACCTACAGAGGCACCAGAGATGGTTGCAAAACGGAAACCGGTATACATCAATTGGTCAGCGAAGATAACAGTATCTTTCAGACCCAGTTGACGATAACAAGTGTTCAACAATTTAGAGATCTGCTTTTTGCCCATGTTCTGGTTAACCAGATCAAATGACAAACCTGCTGGCAGAATAAGTGACAGCAGAGCACGACCCACAGTCGTATCAACGATACGGCGTTGTTCAGTACGTTCACCAGTGTCACCAATAATGGTTTCAGTGATACGTACTTTAACGCGGGCATGCAGTTCAGCAGCGCCAGTTGCGTAAGCTTTTTCAACTTCAGCAACAGACATAAATGCCATACCTTCACCACGGCCGTTAATACGTTCACGGCTGGTGTAGTACAGACCCAATACCACGTCTTGAGACGGTGTGATAACAGGCTCGCCGTTAGCTGGAGACAGGATGTTGTTGGTAGACATCATCAGGGCACGGGCTTCAAGCTGCGCTTCCAGTGTTAACGGTACGTGTACCGCCATTTGGTCACCGTCGAAGTCGGCGTTGTATGCCGCGCAAACGAGTGGGTGTAACTGGATTGCTTTACCTTCAATCAGTACTGGTTCGAACGCTTGGATACCCAGTCTGTGCAGTGTTGGTGCACGGTTGAGCATCACTGGATGTTCGCGGATCACTTCATCCAGAACGTCCCATACTTCCGCCACTTCACGCTCAACCATCTTCTTAGCTGCTTTGATGGTAGTAGCTAAGCCACGACCTTCTAGCTTGCCATAGATGAATGGCTTGAACAGTTCCAGTGCCATCTTCTTAGGAAGACCACATTGGTGCAGACGTAGAGTAGGACCTACGGTAATTACCGAACGACCAGAATAGTCGACGCGCTTACCCAATAAGTTCTGACGGAAACGACCTTGCTTACCTTTGATCATATCAGCCAAAGATTTCAGAGGACGTTTGTTAGAACCGGTAATAGCACGACCACGACGACCGTTATCTAATAGCGCATCAACAGACTCTTGTAACATACGCTTTTCGTTGCGTACGATAATGTCTGGCGCAGCTAAATCTAACAGACGCTTCAAACGGTTGTTACGGTTGATCACGCGGCGATACAGGTCGTTAAGATCTGAAGTCGCGAAGCGGCCGCCATCGAGCGGTACCAGCGGACGTAAGTCAGGTGGTAAAACAGGCAGTACTTTTAAGATCATCCACTCAGGCTTGTTGCCTGAAGTGTAGAATGCTTCCATCAGCTTAAGACGTTTAGTCACTTTCTTGCGACGAGTCTCAGAGTTGATTGAAGGTAATTCTTCACGCATTTGTTCGATTTCTTTCGCTAAATCGATAGCACGTAACAGTTCAAGCACTGCTTCGGCACCCATCTTAGCTTCGAACTCATCACCGTATTCTTCTAATGCATCCAGATAAGTTTCTTCTGTCAGCATTTGGCCACGTTCAAGGCTGGTCATGCCAGGCTCGATCACGACAAATGATTCAAAATACAGTACGCGTTCGATATCACGCAGCGTCATATCCAGCATTAAGCCAATACGTGACGGAAGTGATTTTAAGAACCAAATGTGCGCAACTGGGCTAGCCAGTTCGATGTGACCCATACGCTCACGACGTACTTTAGTTTGGGTTACTTCAACGCCACACTTTTCACAAATAACACCACGGTGCTTCAAACGTTTGTACTTACCGCACAAACATTCGTAATCTTTGACTGGGCCAAAGATACGCGCACAGAACAGACCTTCACGCTCAGGCTTGAAGGTACGGTAGTTGATGGTTTCTGGCTTCTTAACTTCACCAAAAGACCAAGAACGGATCAGATCAGGCGATGCCAGACCAATTTTGATGCCGTTAAATTCTTCAGTCTTGCTTTGCTGTTTCAGAAACTTTAATAAGTCTTTCACGTTTCTCTCCTGAAGGAGTTAAACCGGGTGCTCCGCTCGCACGGAGCACCATTCTGTTTGCCAAACGCGGCTAAAGGCCTGCGCTTATGCCTGATCCAACTCGATATTAATACCGAGTGAACGGATCTCCTTCAGTAACACGTTGAAGGACTCTGGCATGCCAGGTTGCATCTGATGGTTACCGTCGACGATGTTCTTATACATCTGAGTACGACCGTTAACGTCATCCGATTTAACAGTGAGCATTTCTTGAAGCGTATAAGCGGCACCGTATGCTTCTAGTGCCCACACTTCCATCTCACCGAAACGCTGACCACCGAACTGAGCTTTACCGCCCAGTGGTTGTTGAGTCACTAAGCTGTACGAACCGGTAGAACGGGCGTGCATCTTGTCATCAACTAAGTGGTTCAGTTTGAGCATGTACATGTAACCAACAGTTACTTGACGCTCAAATTCGTTACCGGTACGACCATCAAACAACTTCAACTGACCAGAGGTTGGCAAACCTGCAAGTTCAAGCATCTGCTTGATCTCTTTCTCTTTAGCACCATCGAATGCAGGAGTTGCAATCGGGATACCGCCTTTCAGGTTAGTCGCAAGACGTAATACTTCATCATCAGTGAATGAATCGATATCGACGCGCTGTTGCACTTCGTCACCTAATTCATAAACTTGTTTGATGTAGCCACGAACTTCAGCCAGCTCACGCTGTTCTTCAAGCATCGCAGTGATCTTGTTACCAATACCTTTGGCAGCGGCGCCCATATGGACTTCAAGTACCTGACCAATGTTCATACGTGATGGAACACCTAGTGGGTTCAATACGATGTCTACTGGGTTACCTTGTTCGTCATACGGCATGTCTTCGATTGGGCAAATCTTAGAGATAACACCCTTGTTACCGTGACGACCCGCCATCTTGTCACCAGGTTGGATAGTACGCTTAACCGCTAAGTAAACCTTAACAATCTTGAGTACGCCTGGAGCCAAGTCATCACCTTGGGTGATCTTGCGACGTTTGATTTCAAACTTCTTATCGAAGTCAGCTTTCAGCTCTTCATGCTGTTCAGCCAATTGCTCAAGTTCAGTTTGTTTAGTTTCATCGTCAATGACTTGAATCAAAACATCTTTACGTGGCAAGGCAGCAATTTGCGCGTCAGTGAAACCAGCACCGATTAACAAGTTACGCGCACGGCTCAATACACCTTCTTCAAGGATCTTGAACTCTTCACCTAAGTCTTTACGAGCTTGGGCAATGTGCATCTCTTCGATTTCAACTGCACGCTTGTCTTTCTCAACGCCGTCACGGGTAAATACCTGAACGTCGATGATAGTACCCTTAACAGAGTTAGGTACACGCAGTGAACTGTCTTTAACGTCAGACGCTTTCTCACCGAAGATAGCTCGCAATAACTTCTCTTCTGGCGTTAGCTGTGTTTCGCCTTTTGGCGTCACTTTACCAACCAGAATATCGCCGCCCTTCACTTCTGCACCAATGTAAACGATACCTGACTCGTCGAGTTTCGACAGAGCAGACTCACCTACGTTTGGAATATCAGCCGTGATTTCTTCGCTACCCAACTTAGTATCACGAGCAATACAAGACAGCTCCTGAATGTGGATAGTAGTGAAGCGGTCTTCTTGCGCTACGCGCTCAGAAATTAAGATCGAATCTTCGAAGTTGTAACCGTTCCAAGGCATGAACGCGATACGCATGTTCTGGCCAAGGGCTAAGTCACCTAAGTCAGTAGACGGACCGTCTGCTAACACGTCACCGCGAACCACTGGCTCACCAACTGAACAACAAGGACGTTGGTTGATACAAGTGTTTTGGTTAGAACGGGTGTACTTAGTCAGGTTATAAATGTCGATACCGGCTTCGCCTGGGCGTAGCTCATCTTCATTTACCTTAACAACGATTCGGCTCGCATCAACGTAGTCTACAAAACCACCACGCTTAGCAACAACCACAACACCTGAGTCAACAGCAAGAGTACGTTCAATACCAGTACCTACTAGCGGCTTTTCAGAGCGCAGTGTTGGTACGGCTTGACGTTGCATGTTCGCACCCATCAATGCACGGTTAGCATCATCGTGTTCTAAGAACGGAATGAGCGACGCAGCAACAGAAATGATCTGTTGTGGCGAAACGTCCATATACTGGATGTCAGCAGCGCGCATAAAGGTAGATTCACCTTTATGACGACAAGCAATTTGCTCTTCTGCCATACGACCGTTCGCATCAATTTCAATGTTCGCCTGTGCAATCACATAACGACCTTCTTCGATTGCTGACAAGTATTCCACTTCGTCAGTAATCACGCCGTCGATAACCTTGCGGTATGGCGTTTCAAGGAAGCCGTATGAGTTAGTACGGGCAAAGCTTGCTAATGAGTTGATTAGACCAATGTTTGGACCTTCAGGGGTCTCAATTGGACATAAACGACCATAATGCGTTGGATGTACGTCGCGGACTTCGAAGCCTGCACGTTCACGAGTCAAACCACCTGGGCCAAGAGCAGAAATACGACGCTTATGCGTTACTTCTGATAGCGGGTTGTTTTGGTCCATGAATTGTGACAGCTGAGAAGAACCGAAGAACTCTTTCACTGCAGCAGAAATTGGCTTAGCGTTGATCAAGTCTTGTGGCATCAGCTCGTTCAGATCGCCTAATGATAGACGTTCACGCACGGCGCGCTCAACACGGACCAAACCTACGCGGAATTGGTTTTCAGCCATTTCACCGACGCTACGAATACGACGGTTGCCTAAGTGATCGATATCATCGACTTCGTCGAAACCGTTACGGATATGAATGATGTTCTTCATTACCGCGACGATGTCTTCTTTAGACAATACACCGCTACCTTCGTCATCAGGAATGCTGAGACGACGGTTGAACTTCATACGACCGACTTTAGACAGGTCATAACGCTCTTCACTGAAGAACAAGTTCTGGAATAGTGCTTCGGCAGCATCTTTGGTTGGTGGCTCGCCAGGACGCATCATACGATAGATCTCAACCAGCGCTTCTAAGCGGTTAGTGGTTGAATCGATACGCAGCGTATCTGAAATATAAGCACCATGATCTAGCTCGTTGATATACAACGTGCTGAGTTCTTTAATACCGGCCAATGATAATTTAGCCAGATCTTCTAGGCTAATTTCACTGTTGGCAGAGACTAAAACTTCACCCGTGTCCGGATCGATATAATCTTGAGCAGCATACTTGCCCACGATATATTCAACTGGCACTTCGAGCTCAGTGGTATTGGTTTTTTCTAATTGGCGAATGTGGCGCGCAGTGATACGACGACCGGCTTCAACCAATACAGAACCTTCAGCATCCTTGATGTCATAGCTGGCAGTCTCGCCACGCAGACGCTCAGGAACCAAAGCCATAACCAGAGTATCTTTCTTGATCTTGAACTCAACGCGTTCAAAGAACAGATCGAGGATCTCTTGAGTAGAATATTCTAATGCACGTAACATGATGGTCGCAGGCAATTTGCGGCGACGGTCAATACGCACAAATAGTGCATCTTTAGGATCGAATTCAAAGTCAAGCCATGAACCACGGTAAGGAATAATACGTGCGTTATACAGCACCTTACCTGATGAGTGGGTTTTACCACGGTCATGATCAAAGAACACGCCTGGAGAACGATGTAATTGAGATACGATTACACGCTCAGTACCGTTGATAACAAAAGTACCGTTATCCGTCATCAATGGGATATCACCCATGTAGACTTCTTGTTCTTTAATATCTTTTACTGTGCCCGCCGCTGCTTCACGGTCATACAACACCATGCGTAATTTAACGCGTAGTGGAGCTGAGTACGTAACACCACGGATCTGACACTCTTTCACATCAAAAACAGGCTCGCCAAGCTTATAGCTGACGTATTGCAGTTCTGAATTACCAGAAAAGCTCTTGATGGGAAAAACGCTACGGAAGGCGGCTTCTAAACCGCGCTCACCGGTAGGATCTTGATCGGTGAACTTCTTAAAAGAGTCTAGCTGGATAGACAATAAATAAGGGATATCCAAAACTTTTGGACGCTTACCAAAGTCTTTGCGAATACGCTTCTTTTCAGAATAGGAGTAAACCATGGGTTTCCTCTGCTTACGAGATGTGACCAAGACTGAATAAATAACTTATGTTATTAAATTCAGCACGTTTGCCCATCACCGTTGATGGCAAGAACCTAACCAGTAATCTCTGCTAGGGACTGCAAAATTTGGCGACAAACGGTGAAAAAAAATCGCCAGCGCATATAGCGCAAAAAAGGCCGACGGTTAAAAAACCGCCAGCCTCCACCCAAGTGGCTTGGGTGAGCAAGCTAAATAATAGCTTACTTGATTTCTACAGAAGCACCAGCTTCAGTAAGTTCTTTCTTCAGAGCTTCAGCTTCTTCTTTAGAAACGCCTTCTTTAACTGCTACTGGAGCAGCTTCAGACATAGCTTTAGCTTCTTTCAGGCCTAGACCAGTTGCGCTACGGATAGCTTTAATTACTGCAACTTTGTTGTCGCCGTGAGCAGTCAGAACTACGTTGAATTCTGTTTGTTCTTCAACAACAGCAGCTTCAGCACCGCCAGAAACAACAGCAGCAGCAGCAGAAACGCCGAACTTCTCTTCCATTGCTTCAATTAGTTCAACAACTTCCATTACAGACATAGCTGCAAAGGCTTCTAAGATTTGGTCTTTAGTGATAGACATAACAAATGTTTCCTATTGTTCTGAATTCAATTTTATTAAGCAGCCAGCTTGAAATTAAGCGGCTTCTTGTTTTTGATCGCGCAGGGCGGCCAGTGTACGAACGAACTTGCCAGCAGATGCTTCTTTCATAGTCATCATTAACTGAGCTAGTGCTTCTTCGTATGTTGGCAGTTTCGCCAAACGATCAATTTCAGCTGCAGGGATGAAATTCCCTTCAAAGGCTGCGCCTTTAACTTCGAAGTTAGCTTGTTCTTTAGCAAAGTCTTTTAACAGACGTGCTGCAGCACCTGGGTGCTCTAAAGAAAAAGCGATCAAAGTTGGGCCAGTGAACGTCTCTGCTAGGCACTCAAAAGCAGTACCTTCAACAGCACGACGAGCCAATGTGTTACGTACTACACGTACATATACACCAGCTTCGCGAGCTTTTTTACGCAGACCGGTCATAGCACCTACAGTCACACCGCGAGAATCAGCGGCAACTGCAGATAGCGCACCTTTGGCAGCTTCGTTGACTTCAGCAACAATCGCTTTTTTGTCTTCGAGTCTTAATGCCATTGGCTTTACTCCTGGATTCTACCTAGGGTATTCCCTAGTATTTACCATACTAAATACTTATGTATTTAGTGACTTACGGTGCAGATTATCCAGTAAAAAAATTTAGCTGGGGCCTGACACCGTCTACGCAGGAAATTAAGTTATTTTTACAAAAAACACCTGCGGTCTTGGACGGAAACCTGAGTTAAACACCGCTAAAACGGAGGATAAAACAGGCTTCAACCCACAAAGTGCGCGCATTGTAGACTAATGCACGCGCTTTGTAAAATTATACGGTTGTTTCAAGCGTAGCTTGATCAACTGCAACACCTGCACCCATAGTGGTAGAGATGCTGATCTTTTTCACGAAAATGCCTTTAGCAACTGCAGGCTTAGCCTTTTTCAGTGCTGACACTAACGCTTCCAAGTTTTCTTTCAATTGAACTGGTGTGAAATCCACTTTACCGATAGTAGTGTGGATAATACCGTTCTTGTCGTTACGGTAACGAACTTGACCAGCCTTGGCATTCTTAACAGCTTCAGCAACGTTTGGCGTTACTGTACCTGTTTTAGGGTTAGGCATTAAACCACGTGGGCCTAAGATTTGACCTAACATACCAACAACGCGCATTGCATCTGGAGATGCGATAACCACGTCAAAGTTCATTTCACCGGCTTTGATTTTCTCAGCCAGATCATCCATACCAACTAGCTCAGCGCCAGCTGCTTTAGCAGCTTCAGCATTTGCACCTTGTGTAAATACTGCAACGCGAACGTCACGACCAGTACCGTGTGGCAACACTGTTGCACCACGAACGTTTTGGTCAGATTTACGTGGGTCGATACCCAGGTTAACTGCTACGTCTACACTTTCAACGAATTTTGCAGTTGCTAATTCTTTTAACAGAGCAACAGCTTCGTTGATATCGTAGCTTTTAGTACCGTCAACTTTCTCGCGAATTACGCGCATGCGTTTAGTTAGCTTTGCCATTATATTAATCCTCTACAACCAAACCCATTGAACGCGCAGTACCTTCGATTGAGCGAGTCATCGCTTCAATGTCAGCACCAGTCATATCGGCAGCTTTAAGTTCAGCAATTTCTTGAACTTTAGCGCGAGCGATAGTACCCACTTTCTGAGTGTTTGGACGTGGAGAACCTGATTTCAGGCCTGCAGCAGTCTTCAGTAAGTAAGACGCTGGAGAAGTCTTGGTTTCAAAAGTGAATGAACGGTCACTGTATACAGTGATCACGACTGGAATAGGCATGCCTTTTTCCATTTTTTCTGTACGGGCGTTAAACGCTTTACAGAATTCCATGATGTTCACACCTTTTTGACCCAAAGCTGGACCAACTGGTGGTGACGGGTTCGCAGAACCTGATTTTACTTGTAGCTTAATATAAGCATCAATCTTCTTTGCCATCTGACATTTCCTCAGTTTGGGTTCAAACGCGCATCAGCGACATGCTGAAGTGCTCCCCCGAAAACAACGGGGACGAATTATATAGAAATTCGCCCCCGTTGCCAAACGGATTTTGTATTTTATTTAATCAGCCTTTTTCAACTTGACTGAAATCAAGTTCAACAGGCGTAGAACGACCAAAGATCATTACTGATACTTTTACGCGGCTCTTGTCATAATCCACTTCTTCAACGGTACCGTTAAAGTCAGCAAATGGACCATCACACACACGAACCAATTCACCTGGCTCAAATATGGTTCTATGAGTCGGTGACGCTGTCGTTTCTTGTAAGCGACGCAGAATTGCATCCGCTTCTTTATCTGAAATTGGGGCAGGACGATCAGACGTTCCGCCAATAAAGCCTAAAACACGCGGGATGCTTTTGACTAAATGCCAGCTGTCATCGTTCATTTCCATCTGGACTAACACATAGCCAGGGAAAAATTTACGTTCGCTCTTGCGACGCTGACCTGCACGCATTTCAATGACTTCTTCAGTCGGAACCAATACTTCACCGAAGTATTCTTCCATGCCGTGCATCTTAATGTATTCAATCAGTGACTTACAAACTCGGCCTTCATAGCCTGAGAATGCCTGCACTACATACCATCTTTTTTTAGCTTCTTTAGCTTCAGTCATTCGAGGTGCCTATACGCCAGTGATAAAATTGACAATTCGCATTAACACAGCATCCATACCCCAAAGGATAAGAGCTAAGATACCTGTTGCTGCAAGGACAATAAAAGTGGTGTTTAGCGCTTCTTGACGCGTCGGCCATACAACCTTGCGCACTTCGATATGCGCTTCACGGGCAAAAGCTAACGCTTTTTTACCTTTTACAGTCTGGAGCGCAATAAAACCAGCAATAGCGAATGCAACGATAACACTAAGCGCACGTATGACGGCACTGGCTTCGCTATACATTTGATTGCCAATAACAGCAGCGGCTAGCAATACAATCACTAAACCCCACTTCACGATATCCAGAGAATTGTTCTGGTTTTCAGTATTTGTTGTCATCGGTTTTTCCGTTACTCAATACGGCCTGAGCTTAGAGCACATTAATTGACGGGCATAATTCCCACATCATACTCTGCATTTCCGAACACCCTTAGAAACGCAAAATAGCATAAGCTCAGGGTCAAAAATCGGCCATAGATTGTATTCTTATTCGACTTTGTAAGCAAGGATGCGAATCCCATGCAAACCACAAAACCTATGAAATAATCCACTTAAACAAAAAAGGAAGCCGAAGCTTCCTTTTCAAACTAATCTCTATCGCTATTAAGCAATGATTTTAGCTACTACACCAGCACCTACTGTACGACCACCTTCACGGATTGCGAAGCGTAAACCTTCGTCCATCGCGATTGGGCAAATCAGAGTAACTACCATTTTGATGTTGTCGCCAGGCATTACCATCTCTACGCCTTCTGGCAGTTCGATAGTACCGGTTACGTCAGTTGTACGGAAGTAGAACTGTGGACGGTAGCCTTTGAAGAATGGAGTGTGACGTCCGCCTTCTTCTTTTGACAGAACATAAACTTCTGATTCAAAAGTAGTGTGTGGGTTGATTGAACCTGGTTTAGCCAATACTTGACCACGTTCTACGTCATCACGCTTAGTACCACGTAATAACACACCACAGTTCTCACCTGCACGACCTTCGTCAAGCAGCTTACGGAACATTTCTACGCCAGTACACGTTGTTTTAGTCGTAGTGCGAACACCAACGATTTCAACTTCGTCACCCACTTTAACAATACCACGCTCAACACGGCCAGTTACTACAGTACCACGGCCAGAGATTGAGAATACGTCTTCGATTGGCAGTAGGAACGGCTTATCGATGTCACGTTGTGGTTCTGGAATGTAAGAATCCAGTGCAGCTGCTAATTCAAGAATCTTAGCTTCCCACTCTGGTTGGCCTTCTAGCGCCTTCAGAGCTGAACCTTGGATTACTGGTAAGTCATCACCTGGGAAATCGTATTCTGACAGAAGTTCACGAACTTCCATTTCTACCAATTCCAGTAATTCTTCGTCATCTACCATGTCACATTTGTTCATGAACACGATGATGTACGGTACGCCAACCTGACGAGAAAGCAGGATGTGCTCACGAGTCTGTGGCATTGGACCGTCTGTTGAAGCTACTACTAAAATCGCGCCGTCCATCTGTGCAGCACCAGTGATCATGTTTTTAACATAGTCAGCATGGCCTGGGCAGTCTACGTGTGCGTAGTGACGTGAAGGCGTGTCATATTCGATATGAGAGGTATTGATTGTAATACCGCGCTCACGCTCTTCTGGAGCGTTATCGATTTGAGAGAAGTCTTTAGCTTCGCCACCGTAGGTCTTAGCCAGTACGTGAGAGATAGCTGCAGTCAGTGTGGTTTTACCATGGTCAACGTGACCAATGGTGCCCACGTTTACATGGGGCTTAATACGTTCAAATTTAGCTTTAGCCATGGTAATGCCTCAGTCCAAGAATCTTGGTGATGAAAACTAACATATAGAAAAAATCCGATGCATTAAAATGACATCGAACCGATTATGTTTAGGCGTAGGAGCTAAATTTAGAGAGGCTGGTGCTGATAGGCAGATTCGAACTGCCGACCTCACCCTTACCAAGGGTGTGCTCTACCAACTGAGCCATATCAGCAACTAATTTGGAGCGGACAGCGGGAATCGAACCCGCGTTATCAGCTTGGAAGGCTGGAGTAATACCATTATACGATGTCCGCGCAACCTAACTAAGGCTACCTAACTACCTAGAAAAAAGTGGTGGAGGGAGAAGGATTCGAACCTTCGAAGGCTGAGCCGTCAGATTTACAGTCTGATCCCTTTGGCCACTCGGGAACCCCTCCACAGAAAATGGTGCCGGCACCAAGAGTCGAACTCGGGACCTACTGATTACAAGTCAGTTGCTCTACCAACTGAGCTATGCCGGCATATCATTTCGGAACGGGATATTAGGTAAATGCGCTCTCAAGTGCAAGTAAAAAACGTCCATTTACGTAAAAAAAGCGCTTGAACGGTGTTTTTTTACACGTTATCCAACTTTGACGACCAATTAAACAGCGAATACATCAAACGACGACGGAAACACGACTGCAATCACCCATTTAGTATTGTTCCGAATAATCTCATAGTGTACTGTGCCTTTCCTAAGCTGAGGAAAGCCAATGACTTCTAAAAATTCAATTCAAAAAGCACTCTATCTCGCCTTTGAGCGCCTGCAATGGTCTGAGTTACGAGATTCAGTGCCGCTGACGCTGAGTGAGCAAGACTTGGAAAACCTTAGAGGCATAAATGAGAAGATTTCCTTATCGGAAGTCACTGATATTTATCTCCCCCTTAGCCGGCTACTCAATTTGATCGTCAAAGCTAAACAGCAACGTGGCTTAGTGGTTGATGAGTTCCTTGGCCAAAAGCCATCAAGAAGCCCTTACATCATTAGTATTGCCGGCAGTGTCGCCGTCGGTAAAAGTACCACAGCGCGTATCTTGCAAGCCTTGCTACAGCATTGGCCTGAGCACCCTAAGGTCGATCTCGTCACAACGGATGGCTTTTTGTATCCGCTGGCAGACTTGAAACGTAAAGGTTTGTTACAACGTAAGGGATTTCCGGAAAGCTACGATATGAAAATGCTGGTTGAGTTTATCTCAGCAGTAAAATCTGGCCAACCCCATGTGAAAGCCCCTATCTATTCACATGTCACCTATGACCGAGTGAAGAATCAGCACCAAACCGTTTCTCAGCCAGACATCTTAATTTTGGAAGGCTTGAATGTATTGCAGACTGGGCTAGACTCCCCCGTCGATACCCGTCGTCCTTTTGTCTCCGATTTTGTCGACTTTTCTATTTATGTCGATGCGGAAGAGCCGTTACTCAAACAATGGTACAAAGAACGCTTCTTGCAATTCCGCTCTGGCGCCTTCAGTGACAAGAAATCCTATTTCCATCACTATTCGTCGCTAACCGATGATGAAGCCAATACCATTGCCGCCAATATTTGGGACACGATTAACGGTCCCAACCTGCAATTGAATATTCAGCCGACCCGTGAAAGGGCGCATTTGATCCTACAGAAAGGTCAGGATCATTTGATGTCCCACGTACTGATGCGCAAATAGTCTTCTGTAAAATAGTCTCTTGGGTGCTTAGCGTGCCCTTAAGCTAATTTCGCCGCCGATAAATGCTTGCACACCGTCGGCGGTTTCGAGCAATACCGCACCCTGCTCATCAACACCGCGACAAATCCCTTCGACAGACTTTTCACCCATAAGCAAACGTATTTCACGGCCATAAAATAAGTCTGCCGCTTGCCAACGAGCCTTGAATGTAGCTAATCCTTCACGTTCAAATAGCTGGATATCGCGCTTCAGTTGCTTCTGTAATTCGATAACAAGCGCAGTCTTATCTGGCATATCGACCAACTCTGACAGGTCACTCCAAGGCTGATCGATACCTTTGCCTTGCTCCTCTGACATCGCCATATTAACGCCAACACCAATGATCAGCTGGCACTGACTATCCGCCTGTCCCGACATTTCAATCAAGATCCCAGCAAGCTTCTTGTTATCCAAATAGATATCATTCGGCCACTTAACCCCAATATTCTCGACCCCAAACGATTTAAGCACTTCAACGAGAGTGCACGCCACCACTAAACTTAGACCCATGGCCTGTGCCATTCCCTGCGGGAATGTCCAAAAAAATGAGAAGTACAAGTGATGCCCATAGGGTGACACCCAAGTTCGACCTCGGCGACCGCGACCTGCAGATTGATACTCTGCCACGCACACATCGCCATTTTTTAGCTCAGTGGTATGGCTAAGCATAAAGCCGTTGGTACTTGCTATCTCATCAAAATAAAAACAACGGTTATCAATTGACTGCACTAAACGTGAAGCATCAATCAAAGAGATGGGATTGGCTAACTTATAGCCGCGACCTTTAACGCTATAAATTGCTACGCCATAGGTTTCTAACGCATCAATGTGCTTATTTACAGCGGCGCGCGAAATCCCAAGTTCAGTGGCTAACTGCTCGCCTGAAACAAATTGACCGCTAGACAATAACGCTAATATCTGGCGCTTTCTTCCCCAATTATCAGACATACAAATCTCCTTCACCGTTAGCGCCCATGATTCTAGGTTCCGCTTCTAGCACAACACCAAATTTATCCTGTACTTGCGCAATAACATGCAGCGCTAAGCGACAAATATCGCGCCCCGTTGCCCCGCCTCGATTCACTAATACCAAAGCTTGTTTGTCATGCACAGCCGCATTACCAAGCACAAAACCTTTCAGTCCCGCTTGTTCAATCAACCAACCTGCCGCCAATTTCACCGTCGCATCCGCTTGTGCGTAACCCACTATCGTCGGAAAACGCTGTGCTAAATCTAGATAACAGGCCGCGCTAACAATAGGATTTTTAAAGAAACTGCCTGCATTGCCGAGCACAGCAGGATCGGGGAGCTTTTCACTGCGCACTTGGCATACGCGATTAAAAATTTCACGCGCAGTGACGGTTGCAGCATCAAACGATTGCAATGGGCCATAGGCCAAACGCGGTTGCCACCTTTTAACTAAGCGCAGTCCGACAGCTGTCACTACGGCAAGATTGCGCAATTTGTCTTTGAAAATAGACTCACGGTAAGCAAATTGACACTCAGCTGTACTTATACGCACAAACTCACCTGAGGGTAAATCAAGATACTCAACCCAATCACACACATCACAGAGTTCAACACCATAAGCGCCAATATTCTGGATAGGTGCTGCGCCAACCGTTCCAGGAATTAACGCCATATTTTCCAGCCCAAACATGCCATGCTCGAGCGTAAACTGAATTAACTCGTGCCAATTCTCACCCGCCTCAACCTCGAGATAAAATGCTTCTCCGTCTTCAGATACTTTTATCCCCTTCGATAAAATCCTGACAACTGTACCGTTAAAGTCCTCTGTGAAGACCAGATTGCTACCGCCACCAAGCACCAACATAGGCAATTGCTGTTGCCATAGTGGCAAACACATCGCCTGAACAGTTTCTTTTGAGTGCGCCTCAACAAGATCGGCGCAAGACTGGGCTAAACCAAAGGAATTAAACGATTTAAGGCTATGAGATAGAGACATGTGTTTGATCAATGACGACAAAAACACATTGTAACTGCTAAAAGCGAGGATTGCAGCTAACGCGGAGGACACGTATTGATGAAATAGTCATCGTGGAGTGGGTATTTAGGCGAAAAATCACGCTGAATTTCACAAATTGCAGACGCAAAAAATCCAGCTTATTCAGCTGGCTTCGTTACATCTCAATGAGATAATTAGGCGCTTGGCGATGACCTACTCTCACATGGGGAGACCCCACACTACCATCGGCGCGTTTGCGTTTCACTTCT
>NZ_MPDG02000011.1:0-53474 GCF_001887095.2 Shewanella sp. SACH | reverse complement strand
GGACCCACAATTGCATTTAAAGGATCGTGTGCAAGACCATGGCCTTTGCTCGGTTCGTAAAAATAGCGGTTATCAGCGGTCATACTTGATCCTTTTGTTATTGCCACATTGTTATTGCCACAACCGTGACGTGAGCGATTCACACAGCCATCACTAGCACACTTTTATGGTCGCTATCTTACCTAAGTTCCTTGGATGTCGCCAAAACTCTGCGGCATAAGTTAAGCGAGAGCGAGGATAAAATCAGGCTACAAATTTTAGATCCAATATACTCTTCTGTTAAAGTGATGCTGATCAGTGGGCTAAATGGCTAACTCTGCTAGGTGGCAAATAAAGGAGTCGTGAATGGACGCGATAAAAAGAATATGGAAAAGGTTGTTATTGGCCACTGTGCTGTTGGCGACGGGTTGTGCCAGTGTAGCGCAAATCGATTTCAATAGTCTGTTTGGCACTAGCTCACCGCAAAAGCGCGTCGAGAATGCACAGCTTAACAACCAATTTGTTCAACAGGCCGAATTTGTGCACAAAGAAGTTGAACCGATCCTCAATAGCCGCTGCGTGGTGTGCCATGCCTGCTACGATGCTCCCTGCCAGCTCAAAATGACCTCAAGCGAAGGCATAGAACGCGGGGCAACTAAGGAAAAAGTCTATCAAGGCACACGTTTAGTCGCCGCCACGCCCAATCGCTTATTTGTCGATGCCTTTACCCCAGAAGCTTGGCGTCAACGCGGCTTTTACCCCATGTTAAACGAACGCAATCAAACCCCTGAAGCCAATACCCAAGCCTCGGTATTGGCCAGAATGCTCACGCTTAAGCAAATGCATCCCCTGCCCGAAGACAAGATTTTAGATAAGCGTTTTGATTTCAGCCTAGACAGGGTTCAGCAATGCGCCAGCCTAGAGGAAATGGACAAATACGAGCAAAGCCAACCGTTTGCGGGTATGCCCTATGGCTTGCCAGCGCTGAATGCGAATGAACATCAAGTGTTGATGCACTGGCTCGAACAAGGTGCGCCTTTGCCGTTCGCACCATCGCTAGCCCCTGAATTTATAACGGAAATCACCCATTGGGAGCAATTCTTAAACGGCGACAGTTTAAAAAGCCAATTAAGCGCACGCTACATCTACGAGCATTTGTTTGCCTTTCACTTATATTTTGAATCTTTAAATCAGCCGAATGCCCAGCCTCTGTTTTTCGAGTTAGTCCGTT
Organism: Shewanella sp. SACH; assembly: GCF_001887095.2. Lineage (NCBI taxonomy): Bacteria > Pseudomonadati > Pseudomonadota > Gammaproteobacteria > Alteromonadales > Shewanellaceae > Shewanella > Shewanella sp. SACH. Next base: position 52,264 of record NZ_MPDG02000011.1, on the reverse strand, counting down.
CGAGGACGCCGCCGGGGCAAGCGCTGGATATTATCGCCTCCCGTCGTCCCTTCGACGATCCTAAGGTGGAACGTGTCTATTACCGTTTTCGACCTTATCGGGCGACCATAGTCGATAAAACTCATATTCCCTATGCCTTAAATACCGGCTTGCTGCACGACTGGCAGCAATGGTTTATCGATGCGGATTACTCAGTGACTCAGCTGCCGAGCTACCAGCCGAGCATTGCGGCCAATCCCTTCGAAGCCTTTATTCAAATTCCTGCCGGTGCGCGCTATCGCTTTATGCTGAACCGCGCCCAAGACACCATTATGGGCTTTATCAAAGGCCCAGTGTGCCGTGGTCAGGTGGCGCTCAATGTGATTAACGACAGATTCTGGGTGTACTTTGTTACCCCAGATTATATGGACGACACGGATTTTAGGACCTTCTACCATTCCCAGATTGAAAACCTACGAATGCCAGCGGAGGAAGAAAGCACTGCACTCGCCGTAACTTGGGTGAAATATGCCGCCAAGCAAGGCAAGTACATGCGGGCGCGTAATCAGTTCTTGAATGAGAAGTTTAAAAACGGCCAACACCTCACCATAGAGGGGCTCTGGGATGGTGACGACAACAATGATAATGCTAGCCTGACAGTGTTTCGCCACTTCGATAATGCCACTGTGGTCAAAGGTTTAGTTGGCGAGCCGCCCAAAACCGCTTGGATTATCGATTACGCCTTATTGGAGCGTATCCACTATTTACTGGTCGCAGGTTTCGATGTGTATGGTAACTACGGCCACCAGCTTTTAACTCGCTTATACATGGATTTTTTACGCATGGAAGGGGAATCAAATTTCCTAACTTTGTTACCGCAGGAGGAAAGGCGCAAACAGTTTAGTGATTGGTATCAAGGGGCTGGTACTCAGCTCACGGCGTTTATCGCGGGGGATATCAACACCTTTAATCAGCCCACGGGCGTGCTCTACTATAGCGATGACCTCAAGGGCGAGCTGTATCAAAAACTCGGGCAGAAAGTCGCTAAGGTTCAGCCAAATAGATATCAAATAGAAAACAGCAACTTGCAAGCCAACAGCAAGGCGCTGTTGCAGGCATTAGGTCGATTAAAAGGCACCCAAGCGACCCTGTTACCTGAGCTGACGATGATCATGGTCGAGCCCGAAAAAGCAGGTAAAGCTGAGGTCTTTACCTTAGTTCGCAATAGTGCCCATCGTAATATTTCGAGCCTGTTTAATGAGGCCAGTAACCGCGAACCCGCAAAGGATGATGTCACCTTAGTGCATGGTTTATTGGGCAGTTACCCAGAAGCCTTCTGGCTGGTGAAAGAACAGGACTTACCTAAAATCGTCGCGGCGGTAGAGCAAATGCAAACCGAAAAAGACTATGAGGCACTGCTCGATGTTGCGGCTGTACGCCGTAGCGATCCTACCTTTTGGGCCTTTAGTGACAAACTCAATCAGATATTTTTCGACAATCACCCGATAGAAAGCGGTTGGCTGGATTACAACCGCCTGCAAAATCGTTAATAAAAAGGGGAACGCTAGCGTTCCCCTTGCTTTCAAATCCACCCAGTAAACTTACCAGATCTTAACGCGATCTTCTGGGGCTAAATACAGCTTGTCGCCAGGCTTAACATCGAATGCGCTGTACCAAGCATCTAAGTTACGCACTGTCAGCGCGCGGTACATGCCAGGGGCATGGCCATCGGTAGCGACGCGAGCCCGCAGCGCTTCATCACGCATCTTAGTGGCCCAGGTTTGCGCAAAGCCGATAAAGAAGCGTTGATCGCCCGTAAAGCCTTCAATCACTGGGGCTTCTTTACCGTTAAGCGAGGCATGGTACGCATCAAGAGCCGCGGCTAAACCCGCCACATCGGCAATGTTTTCACCTAAGGTCAGCTTGCCATTGACGTGTAAATCAGGGAAAGGTGCATAGGTATCAAACTGCCCTGCTAACGCATCACCTTGCTTAGCAAATTGAGCAAAGTCAGCGGGCGTCCACCAGTTACGCATAGCGCCAGTCGAGTCAAATGCCGCACCATTGTTATCAAAGCTATGGCTGATTTCATGGCCAATCACAGCGCCAATCGCACCATAGTTGTAAGCGGCATCGGCCTTAGCATCGAAGAATGGTGGCTGTAAAATACCCGCAGGGAAGTTAAGCGCATTTTGCACGGGCAAGTTCACCGCATTCACTACTTGCGGTGTCATCCACCACTCACCTTTATCCATTGGTTTGCCAATCTTGGCGAGCTGATGGCTATACTCTACTTTTTCACCATTGATGGCATTCGCGTAGGCATTGGTCGCAGTCACAGCATAGCTGTCGTAGTTGCGCCATTTGTCGGGATAACCCACGCCCACTGCCATAGTCGCCACTTTCGCTAGGGCTTCTTTCTTAGTGGAAGGGTCCATCCAATCGAGTTTCCCCACTCGCTGACCAAAAGCAGCCACTATGTTATCCACCATAGTGCTGACTTCAGCCTTGGCCGAAGCAGGGAAATATTGCTCGGCATAGGCATGGCCTACGGCATCACCTAGGTATTGATCGAGTGCAGCTAAAGCACGTTTATCGCGGCCGCGCTGTTCTGGCGTGCCAGAAAGCTTAGTGCCATTAAAGGCAAACGAAGCATTGTCTATGGTCGATGGCAATACATCGGCGTGGCTGTTGATCTGGTGGAACACGAGCCAATCTTTCCAGGCTTCTAAAGGCTCAGAAGCCACCAGCGCAGAAAGTCCCGTAATCGCCGTCGCATGGTAGGCCGCAAATTTAGGCTGATTGCCCAATTGCGCCGCCGCGAGGAAGGCAGTCCAGTCGATACCCGGTGCTTTGGCATCAAAGTCAGCACGGCTCCACACGCCCGAAGACTTAGCGAAATCTTCGCTATCTTCACGGCTAGCGTGGGCGGCAGCTATCTTGCTCTCAAGGGCAAAAATACGATCGGCACGGGCAGCGGCATCGCTCACGCCCGCATCTTTGAGCAAGGTTTCAATATAAGCACGGTAAGCAGTGCGAATCTCGTCCATTTTAGGATCGGCAGACAGGTAATATTCGCGCTCAGGTAAGCCTAAACCGCCCTGCAAGAAGTAAGGCAAAACTTCGCCCGGCGTGGCTAAACCTTGGGTTACGAAGATCCCAAACAGGTTTTCGGTATGGAAATCGGTCGCGTTGAGAGGGTCAACATCAGCGCGCAGGTTTTCACCTAATGCTGCGGATAAATCTTGCTTGCTCGCAATGGCCTCATAACGGGCGATATCCGCCTCGGCAGGTTTCATTCCTGCGGCATCAATCGCGGCAGTATCTGTGTAAGCCTTGTAAAAATCGGCGATACGCGCTTCGTCGCTACCCGCAGCATGCTGCGCTTTCACCAGTTCGGCAATCAAACTGGTTTTATGCTTTTCGGTCGCTTCAAAAGCAACGAGGAAAGCGCCAGTGCTGGAGCGATCGGCAGGGATCATCGTCGTTTTCATCCATTCGCCATTGGCGTAGGTATAAAAATCATCCCCAGGTTTTACCGTTGGCGACATAGCCGCGACATTAATACCTACCGGCATTTGAGCGGCAACGTCTTGGCTTTTAGGTGCGCTTTCGCTGGTTTTAACGGTGTTTTCTGTGGTGTTATCACTGCAAGCAGTGAGCCCCGTCAGTACTGAAGTAGACAGTAACAGCGCGGGAATAAGACGGTCCGACATGAATGACTCCTCTTTCTTTTATTATTGTATTTATCTTGTGATGATTAAGTTTGGCAGTGTAACTGGCTCTGAATGAAGAAGTAAAACAAAGCCACTTTTTATGATAAAAAGTTAATGCAAACATTCTGAGCCAGTCTACCGAGGCAGCCTGAACTTTGTATTCTGCGGCGCATTTCTTTAAAATTGCCGCTAACTACTTATTGTTTATTGATCCCAAGGCAATTCAAATGAAACTCACCAGCTTAACTCAACCTATTTATGACCACTTATATCGTGATATCAGTGAGTTTCGTAGCACCTTCGACTTGCCTGTTAGTGATGTTGATTCCTTAGATGACAAGGCCGACACCTTACATACTTCACTGATTATTGAAGAGTTAACTGAGCTAGCAGAAGCCGATAGCCGTATCGAGCAAGCCGATGCCATTGTCGACTCTGTGTATGTGTTAATGGGGCGTTTAGTGCATTTAGGCGCACAAGCCATGACCGACAGACTCGAAATCAGCTACCTGATTGACTTGTTGCTATGCGTCGCTAAAAACCGTGAAATCGACTTTATTGGCTGCTGGGACGAAGTCCATTCAAGCAATATGAGTAAAGTGTGCCGCAACGAGCAAGAATTGGCTGAGACAGTTGCCTTTTATGCTAAGCAAGGTGTTGAAATTGTTGGTAGTCAACAAGGCGACTTCATCATAGCCAAATGTGCTAAAGATGTGGAAATGGCGGGTAAAGTGGTTCGCCAAGGCAAGGTACTAAAATCGGTATACTACCGCCCAGCGGATCTCACTAAGCTGGTTAAAGCCTAAGTTTTGTAACTTTGTTTAGAGCCTGTCATTTACAGGCTCTTATTTCGCCAGAGCGATTATCCAGCAGTAATGACTTTTCAGCGTGTGTTTTAACGAGGCAATCCGTATGAATCCTGCGAAAGTAGTGCGTGCCGAGGTGAAGCAATTAACTGATTTGCCGAATATTGGCAAAGCCTGTGCGGCGGATTTACGTTTGCTTGGTATAGATAAACCTGAGCAACTGCTGGGGCAAAATCCCTACGACTTGTATCGAACTCTGTGTGACAAAACGGGCCAGCGACACGACCCATGCATGATCGATGTGTTTATCTCCATTACCCGTTTTATGGCGGGCGAAGATGCTCAACCTTGGTGGTTTTACACCGATGAGCGCAAAAATACCTTAGGGCAGACTAAACCTTAGCTTTTAGCTTCCCGCCTGTTTATCACTTTGTATTATTTCAGGTTCTTCCCTTAACCATTCCCGCCAAATCGCCACCAGCAAGGCCATCAATACTGGGCCGACAAACAAACCGACAAAACCCATGGTTTTCACGCCGCCGATCAAACCGAAAAAAGTCGGTAAGAAAGGCAATTTAATCGGCCCGCCGACAAGATTGGGGCGGAGGGTTTTATCGACAATAAACAGCTCTATGCTGCCCCAAAGGAACAAGCCGACACCCGCCGTCATATCGCCAGTGCCGACAAGATAGAGTGAAATCAAGGTAAACATGGTTGGCGCGCCGCCGGGAACCAAGGCCATAAAGGCGGTTAACACCCCAAAAGCCACGGCCGATGGCACACCCGCAATCCAATAGGCAATCCCCAGCACTATGCCCTCGCCGATCGCGATAAGCGTCATGCCGATCACCGTCGAACTGACCGTAGCTGGCACCACACGGGAGAAGCTATGCCAGCGGGCGGGCAATACTCGCTCGCCGACAATATCTAACTGTTTGGCCACTTGCTCGCCATCTTTATAGAGGAAAAACAACGTGATCAACATAAAAAGTAAGGTCAGTAGCAGGCCTAGTGTGTTCCAGCCTAATTGCAGCACCCAACGGGAAATGCCACTCAGGTTCTGACCACTGATGGCACTGATGATTTTGCCTAGCTCGTGGGGTTCACCGATAAATTGCTGCCATTGCAGGGTTAACCACTCACCCATCCAAGGTAAATCTTTGATCCACAAGGGCACGGGCGAACCATGTTGGTTAGTAAACACCAACCAATCAACCCAAGTTCTTATCTCTTGTAACGCATAGGAAAATACAAACACCAGCGGGATAATCAGCCCAAGCACAATACAACACAGGGCAATGGTTGCCGCCAACGCCGAACGACCACCGCATTTTGCCAATAGTTTTTGATAAAGAGGCCAACTCGAAAAACACACAATCAAGGCGGCTAAGGCAGGCACTAAAAAGTCGATAAAAAAGAATACACCAGCGCATAAGAGCAAAATCAACAAACTACGACCAATCGCGGCATTACTGAAAATCGGCGTCATAGTGCTAACACTCCCCACAATACAATCCAACGATAAGATGGAAAACACTCGGCATTGTGCCAACCGTTAACGTTTGAGTTCAACCCGTTCTGTGAGTCAGTTTATTGCGCAGCGCTTCCCATGGGCAATCACTTTAATACCGAATATTGCGTTGTGTATCGATTCAATCTTTTAAGAAAAAGGCCTTTGGCTATCTATCAAAGGCCTAACAGTTGAAATGAGCTTATTGAGCCGAGAGCTGCTTAACGAGTTGCTCTGACTGACTAAAGTCGGTAATGCGCTGAACGACTTTCCCGTCCTTAACCCACAGTAACGTCGGGATATTGCGGATTTTAAAATGATTAAATAACACGCCTAACTCATCGATACTAAAATCGATTTTAGTCTGATAAAGCTGCTTAAAATCTTCGAGCGCTTTATCGTCTGTCCACAGGTGATTGACCACACCATGCCACGCTTTATTCGGCACTTTTTGCGCGAGATTATTTAAGCCTTTTTGGACGGCAATACACTCTTTCGACATTTCTGGACGGCTCTCAGCCAAGTACCAATCACACCAGGTTGCAGTGAAAAAGAGTAAATGCTCACCTTGTTCCCAAGGCTTCAGTAACTTAGCCGTTTGCTCGGCACTGGGCGCCTCTGTTGCCTGCGCCGTCAACTCTTGGCCATTCGCCAACATATCAATAAATTTATCTAAATTAGCGTCTGACTCGTGGCTAGTGTAAACCACATCACCACCACGATTGATCAATACACTATATGGCGTGCCGACCAAGCCTAAAGCCACACCCAACTCACCTTCATTATCCAACCACACTGGCATAGTGAGCCCGAAGCGCGCGATAACGTCAGCGATCTTAGGCTGCTCTTCATTAATATTGATGTTCACTGCGACGATATTAATCTTGTCCTGATACTTCTTTTGCAGGGCTTCAAAATGCGGCATTTGTTCCATACAAGGCTGACACCAAGTTGCCCAAAACTTTAGGTATATCGGCTTGTTACCCGCAACGCTGCCTAAGGTCACTTGCTGCTGTTCGGGATAGGTTTTAAGTGCAATATCTTGATAGGCTTTGTCGCCCGCAAACGTAGCAAAACTCACGACGGCAAGGCACATAACAATGATTTGACGTAACAACATAGTGTTTTCCTTAAATTGATAGATCACTCGCATCCACGACTATGGGGCCAGTGATTTGCAGCCATTTACACAGAAAATACATAATTAAAGGGAGTGACAGTCTACCCAGCAGCCAACCTTTAACCAGTGAGTATAAACTAACAAGCCGCTAATTTAGCCATGTAAAATGTAAGCCTTGGTGAGCATATCAATGAGTATTAATGGTCTATTAATACAACATCTTAAACTATCAAGCCTAACGCCAATTGCTTGGTGAGCTCTGCGGCGGGAATCGCCTGACAGCCGGTTGCATTTTGGCCGCACCAAAGTGGGCTAAAATCGCCAAATCCTTGTTGCTCGGCGGCGCTTCGCAATCCTGCGACGGCACTGGAGGCGAGCGGAAAATCCGGTACTGCGTTATTGATAGGTCCAAGTTCAACCATAAAACGATTCACTATGCCGCGTGCGGGGCGACCAGAAAATAAGTTAGTCAGAGCCGTATGCAGCGCCGCCTCACTTTGCAGTGCGGCACGATGGATCTCACTGGTGGTGCATTCAGGGCAAAGTAAATAAGCCGTCCCAACTTGCACCGCCGAAGCGCCCATCGCCATGGCGGCATGCACGGTTTTGGCATCGACTATGCCACCCGCTGCGATAACGGGCACATCAACGGCAGTAATGATTTGCGGCAATAAACTAAAAGTGCCGAGTTGCTCAGTCAAATCATCGGATAAGAAATGTCCTCTATGGCCGCCAGCTTCTAAGCCCTGCGCAATAATGGCATCTACGCCACGCGCTTCTAACCAGAGCGCCTCTTCCACTGTGGTCGCCGTCGAGATGATCTTAGATCCCCAAGATTTTATCTCCAGCAACAAGTCTTCATTGGGTAAACCAAAGTGAAAACTCACAACCTCAGGTTTGAATTTAGCTAACACTTCAGCCTGAGCACTTGTATAGGGCGCGCGTTGTGCTCCCGCAGCGTGGGTATCAGAATGGATACCCAGCTCAGCAAAATAAGGCGCGAGTTGCTTGAGCCATGCAGCTTGTTTCGCCGCTTGCGGTTCGGGCTCGTGATGACAAAAGAAATTTACATTGATGGGCTTAGTCGTCTGGGCGCGGATCTGTATCAACGCGGCATCTAAGGCTTCAAGGGATAACATGGCGCAGGGCAAAGATCCCAACGCACCCGCTTGCGACACGGCTATCGTTAAGGCACTGCCCTGAACACCCGCCATAGGCGCTTGAATAATTGGCAATTCGATTCCAAATAATCGGGTTAACTGGCACGGCATACATCATCTCCTTTGACTGGTTATCACTTAACGCTCAATCCTGATATGGTCCTGCGGCTAAACGCTGGGAGATCCACCACAAATTGCCCACGGGATCCCGCACTCCACCTTGGCGATCGCCATAGGGTTTATCCGCTACTTCCATGATTAACTCGCCCGCAGCAGCAAGCGCCTGAGCTACCGATTTATCGGCATCTGCCACATACAAATAGTAGGATGCTGGCATTGGCGGAAACGCTTCACTCGCCTCGCTTAACATAAATAGGCAGTCGCCGATTTGCATCTGCGCATTGGCTATTTTGCCATCCAATCGATGAGAAATATGTAGCGCTTTAGCATCAAAGGCTTTTTGCATAAAGGCCACTAAACTATCGGCATTGTTGATAATCATATACGGGCTAACCCGTGAAAATCCTGGCGGAATAAACATAACGACTCCTTGTTACCCAAGCATGATGTTGACAATAGAAAGCCACTATAAGTCATGCACTATAGACCAAGCACGAGGGCGAAAACTAGCCCGCAGCCATTAAGCCTTCAACGTGAAATGTAAACTTAAGCATTCAGTGAACGAGCCAAAGCGTAAAGCCTGCGGATGCTTTGCCCCACGGCGTTTAAGTCATTTTATATCTTTGCGACCAAACCATAACAGTACTGCTTTACGCTTGTTATTAAACAATAAATTAGCTTTATTTAACTATGATTAAGCAACTACGGATCCTTGTTCTATGCTTAGTTCACTGTTCACTTACCATGATGAGCCTATGCACTTGACTGCATTCTTCGCCCGTTCCCTCAGGATTTGCCTCCTCTTAACCCTCAGTAGTTTCGTCTTTGCAGTGCAGGCAGCTTGGTATCCCGCCGATGTCATTGCCGACGGTCAAAAGACCCTCTACACGCCACTCACTAAGGCCAATAAAGCATGGCGGATCTGTGCCTTACTTCCCCACGGTAAAGATCAATATTGGTGGGGCGTCGCCTTTGGATTATCACAAGAAGCCGAGCGCCAAGGCGTAACGCTTGGCATTTATGATGCTGGTGGATATGACAAGATTGAGCAGCAAAAACAGCAACTCCATGATTGTTATGCACTCAAGGCTCAAGCTTATATTATTGCCGCCAATACCGCTGACGGACTGATTGCGGATATTGAACAACTCAGCGCTGCGGGCATTCCGGTTATCGATTTAGTCAATGGTATCGCGACCGACAAACTCACGAGTCGCTCCTTAGTCAGCTTTGAAGATATGTCCGTTGCGGCGACAGAATATATTGCGGCGCTGCAGCGAGAAGCTATCAATCAGGAGTCACCTAAGCTTAAGGTGGCGTGGTTTCCTGGGCCTAAGGGCGCATCTTGGGTAATGGCGGCGGAACAAGGGTTTAGACAAGCGGCAGCTAAACAAGAGTTCGACACAATTGAAGGCGGTTACGGTACGACGGAGTTATTTGTTCAAGCGGATTTGGTGCGAAAAGTACTTGCAAAACAAAGCGTAGATTATGTAATTGCCAATGCGGTGGCGGCCACGTTCGCGGCGCGCTTTTTAGATGGACGCCGGAATCAAACCGGCAAAGTCATCGCATTTTACTCTAATGCGCAAACTATAGAATTAGTGCAGAAAAAGCAGCTACTCGCGACAGTCAGTGACTCACCGGTATTGCAGGCTCGAATTGCCATCGATCTCGCGGTGCGCGCACTCGAAGGTGCGCCTTATCCCCGCAGAGTGAGCCCTGTTATCAAGGTCATCTCCCAAGACAACATCCACCAAATCGATTTAGAACAAATATTAGCGCCGGAAAATCAATGGATGATCCATCAGGATCTGCCCAGCGTAAACGGTACTCGTTAAATCAAATAGTCCGCACCCAGCCCAACAAATAAGGCTAAGCCTGCCCAGTTATTATTGAGGAAGGCTTTAAAACAAGGGGCTCGTTCGCGATCAAAGATCAGCATTTGTTGGTAAGTACTAAAACCGACAAAAGTCAGTATACCTAAACCATAGAGCAAACCACGATCGGCGCTCCAACCTGCGGCGATAAAACAAGCCAAGGCGGCAAGCTGAAATAAGCCTATGATTTGGCGATCATATTTACCAAACAAAATCGCAGTAGATTTAATACCCACTTTTAGATCATCATCCCTATCTACCATGGCATACATAGTGTCGTAGGCGACAGTCCAACACCAATTGGCGGCAAATAACCACCAAGCCTCCATCGGCACTTCACCCGTTTGTGCGGCGTAAGCCATAGGGATAGACCAACTCCACACTATGCCTAAAAACATCTGTGGCATGTTGGTGATGCGTTTAGTGAAGGGATAAATAATCGTGAGGATAATACCGACAACGGATAATTTAACGACTAATCCATTGAGTAATAAAACTAAACCAAAAGCGGATAAACCTAAAATGACGAACAGTATCAGCGCTTCTTTGGTGCTGATTTCGCCACTGGCTAGCGGGCGGGATCGAGTGCGTTCAACAAAAGAATCGAGATCGCGATCGGCATAGTCGTTAATAATGCAGCCACAGGCACGCATGATCACTACGCCAATAATGAAGATAACCAATACCTTAAGATCCGGCATACCACCCGCAGCTAACATTAGCGCCATCAAACATGGCCACAGCAATAATAGCGTACCTATGGGGCGGTCGATTCGAGTAAGACGGGAATACACATCCCACTTTTGCTTTAAATTCATTAACTAGGTACTCCCAATACCCTCAAGTTTCCACTCGTTTTCAGGCTTAGCATCATATACCCATGCTTCTCCCGATGCGAATTCATCCCCTAAAAGCGTGTCACAAAAAGCTGACATTTATCGTGATGATGGCAGTCATCACAGCGCTTCTAAACGAGCGTAAGCCACGACTAACCACTTGCTGCCAAAGTCAGTAAAGCTGACTTGCACGCGCCCTTGGGCACCGCTGCCCTCAAAGTTGGTCACCTTGCCTTCACCAAATTTAGGGTGATTGACTCGTTGGCCGACGTTAAAACCGGTATCGTTTGTCGCAGCCGACTTTTGAGTGCTAAAACGATTATTCGCCATTGGCGTTGAAACCTGCGCCTTGAGGCGGATTTCATCCACATATTGCGGCGGGAGCTCTTTGATAAAACGCGATGGTCGGGCGTAATCTTCTCGGCCATAAATACGGCGCGATTCCGCATAGGTAATGTAGAGTTTTTCCATGGCGCGGGTCATGCCCACATAGCAGAGGCGGCGTTCTTCATCGAGTCTATCGCCCTCTTCAAGCGCCATTTTACTCGGGAAGATCCCTTCTTCGACACCCGCCATAAACACCATAGTGAACTCTAGCCCTTTGGCAGAATGCAGTGTCATTAGCTGCACCGCATCGGTAAAGGCATCGGCTTGGCCTTCGCCTGCTTCGAGCGCCGCGTGGGAGAGAAAACCGTTAAGTTCGCCCATGTCCTCCAGCTCTTCTGGCATTTCGAAGGTACGCGCCGCTGTGACTAATTCTTCTAAGTTTTCGATTCTAGCGTGGGCTTTTTCACCCTTTTCGGCCTCATACATGGCCTTAAGACCCGAAGCTTGGATCACAGTATCGGCCATGCGATACAGCACCATATCTTGGGTGTCTTCACGCATGGTCATGATTAAGTCCATGAAACCACGCACAGAATTTGCTGCGCGGCCCGCGAGCACTTTCTCGTCGAGCAAACGCACACTCGCCTGCCACAGGGTTAATTCATGCTGACGCGCCGTGGAGCGCAAAATATCCAAAGTGCGATCGCCAATGCCACGGGGCGGCGTGTTCACCACACGCTCGAATGCCGCATCGTCGTCTTTGTTATTGATCAACCGCAGGTAACCCATGGCATCTTTAATTTCTTGGCGTTCGAAGAAGCGTAAACCGCCGTAGATTCGATAAGCTAAGCCTTTGTGTAATAAGGCTTCTTCCAATACTCGCGACTGAGCGTTAGAACGATATAGAATCGCACAATCACTGAGGTTGCCGCCCTTTTCATGCCAATCATTAATTCGGCCGACAATAAAGCGCGCCTCGTCCATTTCATTAAAGGCGCAATAGAGCGAAATTGGATCGCCATCGGCTTCATCCGTCCACAACTCTTTGCCCATACGTTCTGGGTTATTGGCGATTAAGGCGTTGGAAGCTTTAAGAATATTACCCTTAGAGCGATAGTTTTGTTCGAGGCGAATCGTGGTCGCCGTCGGGAAATCTTTTAAGAATCGATGTAAGTTTTCAACCTGAGCGCCGCGCCAGCCGTAAATCGATTGGTCGTCATCACCGACTATCATCACATTGGCAGTTTGACCGGCGAGCACACGGATCCACGCATATTGGATCGCGTTGGTATCTTGGAACTCGTCCACCAAAATATGCTTGAATCTGTCTTGATAATGGGCCAACAAGTGCGGCTTATTGAGCCATAACTCATGGGCACGTAATAGGATTTCGGCAAAATCGACTAAACCTGCGCGGTCACAGGATTCTTGATAAACCTGATAGATTTTTAACAGATTTTGCTCAAGCGGAAAACCGCCCGCATCGATATGTTTAGGGCGTAATCCTTGGTCTTTTTTACCATTGATATAACCCTGAGCTTGGCGTGGAGGATATTGTTTCTCATCCAAATTTAAGCTTTTAAGAATACGTTTGATCAAACGCACTTGATCGTCAGAATCAAGGATTTGGAAGCTTTGCGGTAAACCCGCATCTTGGAAGTGAGTGCGTAACAAACGATGCGCCAAGCCGTGGAAAGTGCCAATCCACATGCGACCCATATTGGTGCCAGCGACTTTTTCAACTCGCTCGCGCATCTCAGCCGCAGCTTTATTGGTAAATGTCACCGCAAGAATCGAGTAAGGACTCTGCTGTTCAACCTGCATCAGCCAAGCAATGCGGTGGGTCAACACCCGAGTTTTACCACTGCCCGCGCCCGCCAACACTAACATGCTAGATTGCGGTGCCGCGACAGCCTCGCGCTGCTTATCATTCAGGCCGTCTAGTAAAGAAGATACGTCCATTCTCGCCTCCAAAAAATCGAGGGGGCATTATAACAGAAGAAAACCCGCCTGCGCGTTTGATCCTCAAGACAAGAGCCACACCTTGATTTGCACTTAAGTTGTAATGACTAAATTGATTAAGCACTGTCATTCCAGTGACTCGCCATTAACTCATCCCTGAGGGCTCGACGACGGCATCCATGCCGCCAACGGTCACCTCCATGATAGTGCTTAATCCTATTAACCTTTGCGTAACTCTGCCAGCTAGTAAAGACGCTAGATACACAGGTGTGTTTTGTATACTCTTATCGTTCTGAACGTGGGGCGAATGAAAACGCTAATGGATAACTCCGGCAGCATGTAAAAAAGGGTTTAATTTGAGGCAAGCTAGTAATTATTTGAATTTACTAACAATATAGTTATCTTCCGGCCAAAAAGTGTTTAAATCTTAAGCTTAAGCGGTGGTAAGAGGCTTAATTGCCGAGTGTCGCACTTCGAAGTTAAATTCGGGAGTAAGCGCTTTAGTAACCTTTTGGTGATTAGCTTGATTCATTAATTCAAATTTTCTGATAACTAATCTATCAGTTAAAAATTTGTTATCACCATCTCAAAATATTAGATCCACCTTTGCCTATCTGAATCAATCTGATACTGTGAAACGATTAAAATAAAGTCAATATGTTGGATTGAGCTCGACAACTTAAAGATGAACTTAATTCGCTGAAACTAAGGATTAGAGCTGGTGGCATCACTCAGAGAGTTCTAAATTTTTGGTTTTCTCGAAGAGTATGATCACTTGTTTGTTTATCTTGTCCATCAAACGAAACATGCACTCTTATAAAAGCTTTACTCAAGCTAGGTGAATAATAATGCGGCATATCGCGGTGCTCACACAAATAAAAGCTGATAAAGCTAATCCTGTTCAAAAAGAGTCTGGTCGGGACTAGGATTAAGGATATAACGCAATGGAGAGCGGTAACCCCAAGGACGAGATGTTAATCCGACAAGTCAAAAGTGCTATCGCTGGCCATGATTTTAAGCGTGCTAGGAAGGTATTAGAGTATTACTTGTATGAAGAAACTGGAACTCCTCGAATCTGGGAGTTTTACGGAAACATTTTAAAAAAGCTTGGAAAACTGGATAAAGCGAGAGACGCATTTCTACGTCGTGATGAATTACGGCGTGATGACTTCGTTTTCGAACCAACTGTTGATGAATACATTCATGCAGCTGACCTCGATTACCTTGATAATCAGCAGCTTAACTATACACATGATCAATATGTTTACGGTATGGAGGAGCAAGTAGCTCCGATTTTTTCAAGTGAACATTCTAGCCTCGTTAATGAACAGCCACATACATCGTCAATTTACGTTAATAACGGATCAATTCCTCAGGAAGCAAACACTTCGGATGCAGTATCACTACACTTCGGTGAGCAGCCTGTTGAAGATGATATTAAGGATGAAATTTCTACAGTAACGTTCGAAGTAAATGACGAAGTCACTTTTAATGATTGCGCCGAAATCGACGCTGGTAGTGCGGTGGATGATGTAATCACTATCGACATGTGCAGCGACGCAGATCGATATTCGGATATTTATGATGTTGCTACAGATCCTGCCGCAGAGTTGTTATTAGATGAGGTTATTGGGGTAAATGACAACTATTTTATTGACCCAGATGATTTAATTGAAAGCGAAGCTGAATCAGCTGACTTTTACGCTGAAGACCATATCACGATAGAGCAACGCGCTGTTCAGCTAGCCGCGGCGTTTATTGCTCGTCATAACTGGCCCCATTCAACACTGGATTTACTCACTGATATCTTCTCGGTGAAATCTTATGGTGCGGTTGTGAAATTTCTTAACTTCTATGCTGATGCAGGGATGCAACCGGAGGTATTAAGATCTGCGAAGTTTTTGCGAGATACTTGGCAGCAGCTTTCCAAATATTGGATTAATTTTTATCGTAATGGGGAAAGTGACGCCAATTACAGCAATTTCAGTTGGGCACAAAGTTTGCGCTTTGTGACAATTGTTTCACAATGTCAAAACGGCTTATCTGATGATGATGTGTTTTTAGAGAATCTGGATAGTATTTATGACCGTTGGTTCAATAGTCAATCACTGAGGCGTTCTTACCGCGCATTTGCAAAATATCTTAATGCCACGCTCGATCAGTTAGAAAAAGATGATGTTTTATATGAGTATGAGGCTGGTTTTGGCTCAATGTGTACTGCGCGTGAGTTAGATTTTTCTGACATTGGTGATATTGATTTTAATGACCAAGAATTGATCCGAGAATTGGAATTATACGGCTATTCAATTGAACGTAGTGAATTCAGAAATATGCGTTTTTGCCAAGATGTTATTTATGATGATGAATATTATCAGCTAAATCGAAATTAGACTGATGATATAGCTGACAGGGAACACAGAATATGAACAGTTGCGCTCCATCTCCAGGGTGTTGGGTTAGTCAAAAATTACCTAATGGCACTATTCGAACTGGCATTGTAGAAAAGCAGACCGTTGATGGTGAGCTTATTACATTGAAGGTACTATGGTTGCCTGAACATAAAAGAACGTTTGTTCGACCTGCGGAAGTTAATTCGGGTTTTAGACTGGGTACAGACGTGATGTTGGCAATTGATGACCTCTATTCGTTTGGTGAAGGGGTTATTATTCAAAGTCGAAGTGCTAATGGTACTACACAGCATTTGGTTGAGTTTCCAGAAAGCAACGAGAGGCGCTGGCTTCCCTATTTTGCCTTGAGACAAATCAAAGGGGTAAAACATGCATATGTCGTTGGTTCTCAATCAGAAGGAAATGTAGCAGAACGTTTTCGGTTGAAAACTTTGGCCCATGCGTTGCGCAATTGGAATGAAAACACTGGTGCACTTTCTAGTTTAGATATTGATCCGTTGCCGCATCAAATTCATTTAGTGCATCGCATCTTGAATTCAGGAAGTTTGGACTGGCTAATTGCTGATGATGTTGGCTTAGGGAAGACAATTGAAACAGGTATGTTGCTGTATGCATTACAACAGCGAGGACAAGCCAAAAGAATTTTGCTTATTACTCCTGCTGGTCTTACTCGTCAGTGGCAGGAGGAGATGCACGATAAGTTTGGATTGGGAGATTTTCAAATATATGGTCATAGTTTCCATATTCATGAGCCTCGTGAATGGAAAATGCACGACCATGTAATTGCATCCATTGATAAGTTGAAACAAGAGTCACACTTGGAATTGCTCCTACAAGCGGACGCTTGGGATCTGGTGGTGTTTGATGAGGCGCATCGGCTTTCTCGTCGGCAATATGGTCTTCACTATGACACTTCTGAACGTTTTAATTTGGCGCATAGTTTGAGAAGATCAAAAAAGGCTCGCTCGATACTACTGCTAACAGCAACACCTCACCAAGGCATGCAGGATAAGTTCATTTCTTTACTTGAGTTGTTAAGACCAGATAGAAAGAACGAATTTGCTTTGCTTTCATTAAAACCTGTATTGCTTCAGGACATGGTAATACGGAACTACAAGGCCGATGTTACTGACGCTGAAGGAAACTTCGTATTCCACGGCAAATCAACCATTGCTTTAGAAGTGCCAGTCAATCAGCAATCTATTGATTTTGATCAGGCGCTGCAAGATTACTTACGCAAAGGCTATCAAGCGGGAAAAAATAAGGGCTATTCGGGGAATGCGATTGGCTTTGTAATGACGGTTTATCGAAAGCTTGCAGCGTCAAGTGTTGCAGCTATCCGAAGGGCACTATATCGCCGACTTAGCCGATTAGAAAACGATGTTTTAGATGAAATTATTCAGTCTAATTTTGTCGAAGATGAACGTTTTCAAGGTGAATTAGAAGAGTTTACAGTTAGTTCTGACCAAGATAGTCGTGAAGAGTTCTTTGATGGTGAGATTGAGCTTCTAAAATTACTGATCACTAGAGTTGAAAAGTTAATAAATCATGATGACAAACTATCGCGCTTTATGGATACGTTGTTAAAGCAGCTTCTCAAAGATAATCCGAATGAAAAAATTCTAATTTTCTCAGAATACAGAGCAACCCAAGAATACATCAAAGAAGCTATCACAGGTCAGTTTGGTGACGATAAAGTTGTGCTATTGCACGGTGGTATGTCTCATGATGAAAGACGAGACGTTATCTGGCAGTTTGATAATGAAGTGCAATTCTTAATCTCAACTGAGGCGGGTGGCGAAGGTATTAACCTGCAGCAACATTGTCACACCATGGTCAACTATGATTTGCCATGGAACCCAATGCGACTTGTTCAACGAATAGGCCGTTTGTATCGATATGGTCAGCAGAAGAAAGTCGTTGTGCTTAACGTAAACTCACCGGGAACTGTTGATGAACAAATTATCGCTTTAATGTATCAGCGTATTGAACAGGTTGTTAGTGACATGGCTGCAGTGCAAGGTGATGAATTTAATGATGCGTTAAAAGACGACATTCTCGGTGAAGTCTCTAATCTTTTGGACCTAGAGGAAATTCTTGAGCAAGCTTCTGCTGGTGGAATTGAACGCACTGAGGAAAGGATTAAAGAAGCACTTGAACGTGCGAAAAATGCGACAAATTTACAGCGTGATCTATTTAAATACGTTTCGCGCTATAACCCTGAAGATTTAGCAAACGAATTAATAATAACAACAGCTCATCAACTGTCGTTTATTGAAGGAATGTGCAAGCAGTTAAATATCGAAATAGTTAAGCGGATACATGATGACAAGGTACTCCAATTGAGGTTACCAGATAGCGTCATGAATGAGTTAGGAACTCGATCCAGTGCCCTCGATATTACTGTATACCGCGATATGGCAAGAAGTCGCAAGAGCACGGTAATGATGGATATGAACGCGTCTTTAATGCAGCTATTTGTTCGAACAGCATGTAGTTTTAGCTTCGGAGGTAAGACAGCATCCGTTTGTGCTCGCAATTTAAGTGGTGAATCGTTTATTACCGCAAATTTGAGATGGCAAGATGTTTATGGAAGACGCATGAAACAAGATTTTGCAGCCTTCTTTATTCAGGGTGGGCGAGTTCATCAGAATCCTAAAATCCTAGGTGACTGGTTTTTAGAAGAAGCTGAGACTAGCAACGTTATCCCCACCAGAGACGTAAATGAACAGTGGTTTCAATTGGTCGAGCGAGCAGCACATAAAGTACTTAACGCCTCATCTGAAATTAATATGATACCGGATCATGTGGATTGGGTTAGTGGAGCATGGTTGGATAATAAATAGATAAAAATGAACAACCTCAAATGAAAATCGATAAATGTCGAGCTTATGAGAGTTTATTGAGGGGTGAAACAGAACATCAACAACTCTTTAATGCTTTAAGTGACCAATCAGACAACTCAAAATCGACGGAATACGCATCCCCTCGGAGTTGCCGCAGGGCGAATAGACAAATTGCGTGAGTCTCGCCATGGATGGCGAGCTAGCTTTCGCAGGTGCAGGGACGCATCCTTCGGAAGCGATAGCAAATTTGACAATGAGCACAAGGGGCTTTCAACTCCGTTGGGGGCGTCATGGAGCATCCAAGGAGGATAGGACGAGCAGTCCTCCTTGGTCGGGTGTGGGGTGAAGCCCCACGACTTTGACTTTGATTAAATAATTCAAACAAGAGTTGGGACTGTAACAGGAGTGGCTGTGCTTAACACGACTACCTGAAATAGATAGTAATGTATCAAAACTCAACCCCCTTTCTCGATGAGAATAACTTTAGGTAGCGGCGGATCGCGGTTAGAATACTCACCCTGTTTTTCTTGGTTACTTTTTCGGAAACAATCATGCCCCATTCAGCACTCAATTCTTTTGATGACTTTTACTCACACTTAGCTGACTGCTTGGCAGAAAAGAGTCTGATCAAACTGTTGTTAACTAAGTACCGAGGGGCAGATAAAAGCTTGCAGCGCATTACGATTCGGCCAATCAGTTTGCAGAATGAGCCTGTGCTGTCGTTTGTGTACCAACACCAGACGAATCACATCACTAAAAACCTGAGTTATGACGAAGGCTTAGCCAGCATAAAACTGTTACTCGGTAGCGATTTTAAAAGTGCCCACTTAGCTACGGCGCAGGCAGAAGTTCAGCTTGAGATCAGCAAAAAAGGTAAAGTCCAAATCAGCACACATAATGTTAAACAGGCCGTCGCGGCGCCGTTAGAACATGACCGTGAGAAAAAGCGTTTTGTGGATATTGAACGTCCCTTCCTGACCAAGCTAGGGGTGACGGACAGCCAACATAATCTTATCCCTGCGATGTCGCGCAAATGGAAACAAATCAATAAGTTTATTGAGGTTTTCAGCCAAGCACTCGAAGCGTCACCCCACAAGAATGACCAACCGATCAATGTGGTCGATTTTGGGTCTGGTAAAGGTTATCTCACCTTTGCAATCCATGATTACCTGCGCCATAGCCTACACAATGATGCGCAGGTGACTGGGGTAGAATTACGCCAAGCCTTGGCCGATTTATGTAATGAAACGGCGGCGACGCTGGATCATCAAGGCTTGTCGTTTGTCTGCGGCGATGTGAGAACCCATGCGCCTAAACAAACCGATGTGATGATTGCGCTGCATGCCTGCGATATTGCCACTGACTATGCGATTCATTATGGTATTCGCGCCAATGCCGACATCATCATGTGTTCGCCTTGCTGCCATAAACAAATTCGCCCGCAGATGCACAGCCCAGAATTGTTCAAACCCATGCTGCAATATGGGGTGCACATGGGCCAACAGGCTGAAATGGTGACGGATTCACTACGCGCGCTATTTTTGGAAGCCAACGGTTATGCGACTAAGGTGTTTGAATTTATCAGCCTAGAACATACCAATAAAAATAAGATGATTTTAGCCGTTAAAAAGCCACAACATAATCAGAAAGACAGCACCGCAATCCTCGCGCAAATTGCTGACATTAAATCCTATTACGGGATCAAGGAACATTGCTTAGAAACCTTGCTCGCGCAAACCCAAGCCGATTAACGGCCAGCGGTTTACTGACAAAGCATTAAAACTTTGCACTCATCACAACGCCGTTGAAATTGAGGCAATCTTGGATTCTTTGCTGCTGCACCGCGCTGAGGGTATCGATATCGTGGAAGGCAAACTCTGAATGTTCGTGGCTTAAGTGGATTGGCAATGGCTCGGCTTCTGCCCCATCTTTGGCCACATCAGGCCCCTCAGGCAACTCAGGCAACACCAGTTCACAACGAAAGATAAAGGCTTGGGATTGATAGGCGCTGTGATAATACACGCCGCTCAAATAGTTAACCTGCACACTTAAGCCTAATTCCTCTTGGCATTCGCGCACCAAGGCCTCGTGAATCGTTTCACCAGGCTCGAGTGCGCCGCCGGGCAAGCCCCAAGCAAAATTACCGTAATTAGCCTTAAGCAACAGCACTTGCCCCTGCGCATTAGTAATGACCGCGTGGCTGCTCAGTCTAAAGGTGTCGTTAAAGGCCACTCAGTTATCCTTGCATTTATGTTCGGTACGTATTTGAGATATCAAACAAAATCACTTCGCCGCAAAGGTATTACAACTGGCGAGATTACCCGAATCAAACCCTGTCTTAAACCATTTCACCCGCTGCGCCGAACTACCGTGGGTAAAAGCATCGGGCTGTACGGCGCGACCCGCCATCTGTTGCAAGCGATCGTCACCCACAGCACTGGCGGCGGCAATGCCTTCCGCTAAATCGCCCGCTTCAAGTAAATTAAGTTGTTGATTGGCATAATGCCCCCAAATCCCCGCGTAACAATCTGCCTGTAATTCAAGCGCGACACTCAATTGATTCGCCTGCACTTTGCTGCCAGATTGCTGGGCTTGGCGCACCTTAGTGCTAGTGCCCAGCAGGTTTTGCACATGGTGACCTACCTCGTGGGCAATCACATAGGCAAAGGCAAAATCGCCGGGCGCGCCTAAGGTTTTAAGCTCATCGAGAAAGCTAAGATCGATATATACTTTGCTATCGGCGGGGCAATAGAAAGGCCCAGACTGCACCTGTCCCATACCGCAGCCAGTGGAGGTCATATTGCGATAAAGCACTAACTTAGGCTCTCGATATTGCCCTTTTAGTAACTGGCCCCATACGGTTTCTGTGGTGCCTAAAATGGCCGCCACAAACTGGGCATTTTCATCCTGTACCGCGGTCGTTGAGCTAGATTGGGATTGGCTAAGATTAGCTTGAGTGCTGGGGTCGAGTGACAGGCCACCAGTAAAATACTGAAAAGCGAAATAAATGCCGCCGATGAGCAACACCACACGGCCAAGTTTAGTTCTCAGCAAAAAGGGCAAGAACCTGAGTAACAAAGCACTCGGCACGCCCGCAGATGCCATTTGCTGGCCGCGTCTATCTTCGATATTGGAGCTTCTGTCAGTGTCACGCCAGCGCATCGCATTCCTTCACTCTGTAGTTAAAAACACTCGTTAACCCGCTATTAAAATCGCTTAGATGCACAACTCTTATTTCGTATTTGCACTCTAGCGCCTAGTGGTTAAGAGTCTAGTGATTAAGAGTCTAGTGGTTATTTCGCTTGTGTATCGCTTGTGGGCGCGTCTTTCAGTGAGCGTAAAAACAATCCCAAACCACCAAAGGCCAAAACGAGGATCACGATAAGTTCAAAGGCCGACATGGATTTAAAGTGGAATTGAATCGAGCTAATAACCCCTACAATCAGAGCAGTTAGCGAACCTAAACTCAACAGCCAAGCTAACTTACTCTTAGCATCAAAAAACACCATCACAATGCCGATAATAAACGGCAGCATCACCATGCCTGTGGTGATCGACATGCCTTGCCCAAAGGCATTCACTCGATATAAACCATAGCCCAGTCCAAAGCTAGAGCTCACTTGTATTGCATTGAACAATAAATAAAATCCGCCACACATCATGGCAAGACCCATAAAAAATTGTCCCGTCCCGCCCTGTGTTCCGCCCG
Source organism: Shewanella sp. SACH (assembly GCF_001887095.2). Lineage (NCBI taxonomy): Bacteria > Pseudomonadati > Pseudomonadota > Gammaproteobacteria > Alteromonadales > Shewanellaceae > Shewanella > Shewanella sp. SACH. The sequence continues at coordinate 29,888 of NZ_MPDG02000011.1, read as the reverse complement.
CACCTTTCATAGATATCCTTTCTAAATTAACGATTTTTGAGTTGCTTGTTCTATGGCTGTTTTCAGCCGTTGTTTTTCTTCCGCTGCTTTTGCCTTTTGGTACTCATAGAGATTTTTATCCACCTCGGCGACACAGCGCTGTTTATCTCGCATAGGCTCATAGGGATCGACATCAGTTCTGGCAGAACACGCTAATTCGGCGCAGCCAGACGTCAATAAAGTAGAGCACAAGACCAGCATAATCAACGGAGTTTTCATCATCAAGCACGCCTCGGCGGATCACAAAAATAACACATCTTCACCATTAACAAGGGGCACATTGCCAATCCCACGTGTAGGCTCTGTTATCTGAAGCTCATTCGCGCCCTATGTTGACATAAATTACGCTAAGGCCAACACTCAATGGTGAATTTTTATACCCATATACGACGCACTACAGTGGCTTAAATAAGGCTCTGCAATCTATGTGCAGGCGCTAAAGTTAACATAAGGAATGCCCTTGAATACTCTATTGATTGGGAAAGGTGATCAACAGGTTCACTTAAATCTTAAGTATGCTAATCGTCATGGATTAATTGCCGGCGCCACTGGGACAGGCAAAACCGTATCACTAATGAGCCTAGCCGAAGGTTTTTCGCGCCAAGGCGTGCCGGTTTTCATCACGGATGTTAAAGGTGATATCTCAGGCCTAGCGATCGCGGGCACCCCAAGTGAAAAGCTATTACAAAGGGCGGCGCAAATTGGCATAGAGGATTATCACAACGAAGCCAACCCTGTGGTGCTATGGGATTTAGCGGGCGTTCAAGGCCATCCACTGCGTACCACCATCAGCGAAATGGGCCCAACCTTACTCAGCCGAATTTTAGAATTAAATGACACCCAAAGCGGCATCTTAGACATAGTGTTTCAACTGGCAGACGACCAAGGGTTATTGTTGCTCGACTTAGATGATCTGCGGGCCATGCTGGCTTTGGTTGCCGAGGAGCGCAAAGACGTCTCCGCCAAATATGGTTTGATCAGCGCCCAATCCCTCGCGGCGATTCAGCGATCGGTGTTAGGACTAGAGCGCGATGGCGGCAAAGACTTTTTTGGCGAACCCGCGTTGCAGCTTGAAGATTTAATGCGCACTAATTTGCAAGGGCGCGGCATCATCAATTTGTTAGCGGCGAACAAACTGATATTAACACCCCGTTTATATTCAAGTTTTTTACTCTGGCTACTCTCAGAATTATTTGAGAATTTGCCCGAAGTCGGCGATCCCGAAAAACCTAAACTCGTGTTTTTTATCGACGAAGCCCATTTACTCTTTGAAGGTTGCCCGCCGAGTTTATTAAAACGCGTCGAACAGATCATGCGCCTTATTCGCTCAAAAGGCGTAGGCGTTTATTTTTGTTCGCAATTTCCTGATGATGTGCCGGGCGAAATTCTCGGGCAATTAGGCAATCGCATTCAACATGCCCTGCGAGCTTATACGCCAAGGGATCAAAAGGCCGTTAAAACCGCCGCCGAAACCTTTGTGCCTAACCCCAAACTGGTTGTCAGTGAGGTTATTTCCCAGCTCGGCGTGGGCGAAGCTTTAGTGTCTATGCTGGCCGACAAGGGTGTGCCGACTATGGTAGAGCGCGCACTCATCGCACCGCCGCGTTGTCGCATGGGACCCGCCACGAGTGAGGAATTGCACCAAGTTCGCGCCCAAAGCCCAATTGGTGGCAAATACGATCATTCCATCAACCGCGAATCGGCCTACGAACTGCTTAACCAAAGACGTACCGGCGTTGCCACCAGCAACCCCACATCCACAGCAAGTGATACAACAAATGATGGCCAAACGGGTCAGAAAGCCGAAGAACAAGGTTGGTTCAGTGAACTTATTTTTGGTAATAAACGCCGCCAAGGTTTAGCGGAGACCTTGTCAAAGCAAGCGGCACGCACTGTCGGTAGCCAATTAGGCAAACAAATTTTGCGCGGCATATTAGGCGGGATGTTAGGTAAATCGAGTCGACGCTAGGCATATAGTGCTAAGTGAAGTTTTAGTTCGAGCCCACTCATTCGATCGCACAAAATGACAAACTCTCATGAAATTAGGAGTACAGTGTTATAGATCGCATATTTCTTATACAGGTTAACGCTAGCATTAGCGTTAATTATTCTAAGTGATAGATGGATCATGGTACGGAATTCGGTGATAAGATTATTTTGCTGTAATCGCTCATTGAGGCAAATAAATTCACAGATAATTATCAATGATTTTAAATATTTGTAATTTTAAAATGTTGTAATTCGAGATCAAAATTTCGCTTCAATCAGGACATCATGGAACAGGTTCAATTGAGTACGGCTTACATGATTAGCCTGATGAATAACCAAAGAGTACATGGAGTTTTATATGAGTAAAGAGCAAAAAAACCGTAAAGAATCGAAGAAACAACCGCTGTTGTCTGCTAAAGAAAAGAAAGCAGCAAAACACGCGAAAAATGCCACTAAAGGTTTCTTAGATAACACTAAATAGTGTCTTGTTATTCAAAGGTTCATCCTCAAATAACACAAATAGGGTTAACTCAGGTTAGCCCTTTTTATTGTGCATTTTTCCTTAAACCGACCTCGTTAAGCCCCACGATACCGCCGCTGCAAAACCAGCTCAAATCTTCGTTTTATGATGCAAAAGTAGCAGCTATCGACTATAGCCTAATTGACCTTTTTCAGGTTTTATGTAGTTATATTCAGCAGGCTAAAGTATTCCAAGCTCGAAAGACCCTACATAACATTATAAAAAATAAGGATATTTCACAATGAAAATCAAAAAACGTTTTGTCGCCGTCGGCGCCGCCGTGACACTCACACTCAGTGCCGCCGCTATGGCCGCCGCACCCGCTTTTATTAACATACTCACGGGTGGCACCAGTGGCGTGTATTACCCTATTGGTGTAGCCCTATCGCAACTCTATGGCACTGGAATCGAAGGTTCTAAAACCTCAGTTCAAGCGACGAAAGCCTCGGTAGAAAACCTCAATCTACTGCAAGCGGGTCGTGGCGAATTAGCGCTCGCGCTAGGTGACTCAGTCGCAGCCGCTTACCAAGGTGATATTGATGCGGGCTTTAAAACGCCACTGGATAAAATCCGTGTGCTCGCCTCTGCTTACCCTAACTACATTCAAATTGTTGCCAATAAAGAGTCTGGCATTAAAACCTTGGCCGATTTAAAAGGGAAACGTATCTCTGTCGGCGCACCTAAATCGGGTACCGAACTCAATGCCAGATCGATTTTCAAGGCGGCCGGTTTAAGCTACGAAGACATGGGTAAAGTCGAGTTTTTGCCCTATGCCGAATCCGTTGAACTCATCAAAAATCGTCAGTTAGACGCGACCTTGCAATCGTCAGGTCTCGGTATGGCAGCCATCCGCGATTTAGCGGCGACTATGGCAATCAACTTTGTTGAAATTCCAGAGGATGTGATCGCTAAGATTAACAACCCTGCCTATCAACACGGCGTGATCCCAGCATCGACCTATGAAGGCCAAACCACTGACGTTTCAACCGTTGCCATTCAAAACCTGCTGGTAACGCAAAGCGGCGTGTCGGACGATTTAGCCTATCAAATGACTAAGATCATGTTCGAGCACTTAGATCGTCTAGGTAACGCGCACTCAGCCGCTAAATCTATTAGCTTAGAGAAAGCGACGAAAAATCTGCCGATACCGCTACACCCAGGTGCAGAGCGTTATTACAAAGAAGTTGGCGCACTCTAAGTTTTGCTGATATCTGTGCACCCTATTCCAAACTAAGCGATCGAGATGCCGTTGAATAACGGCATCTTTTATATTCAAACAGCCTCAAACGGTAGAATTCAGTCATTGATGCGCCTTGAATTGATGCGGATCTGAAACTCGTATATTGAGGTAGCTTGGGTATATATCGCCCTCTGTAGTCTAATGCTGTGAGGCATAATATGAGTGATCCCCAACAAGGTCTCAGCGCTAATACTGGCGATTGGCCCAAGGCGCTGTTCTATACCGCCTTAATTTTTTCTATTTTTCAAATCATCACTGCCGCTTTTCATCCCGTGTCGACTCAAGTGCTGCGCGCCACCCATATTGGCTTTTTGCTGCTCGTGGTGTTTTTGAGTTATCCCGCCAGAGGTAAATCACAACCTTGGCAACCGCTCGCTTGGCTACTCGGTTTAGCGGGCATGGCAACGGCGGCTTATCAGTGGTATTTCGAAGCCGACTTAATTCAACGTTCTGGCGAGCTGACCGATGCGGACATGGTGATAGGTATCACTTTGATCGTATTGGTATTTGAAGCGGCGCGCCGAGTCATGGGCTGGGCACTACCTATTATCTGCGGCATCTTTTTAGCCTATGGCTTATTGGGTCAATACCTACCCGGCGATTTGATGCACCGCGGCTATGGCTTCGATCAAATCATCAACCAATTAGCCTTCGGCACCGAAGGCTTGTACGGCACACCAACCTATGTGTCGGCGACGTATATTTTCCTGTTTATTCTTTTCGGTTCCTTTCTAGAACAAGCCGGGATGATCCGTTTATTTACCGACTTTGCCATGGGATTATTCGGCCACAAGCTTGGCGGCCCTGCTAAAGTCGCTGTAGTATCATCGGCGCTGATGGGAACGATTACCGGCTCAGGTGTGGCCAACGTCGTCACCACAGGCCAATTTACCATTCCATTGATGAAGCGATTTGGCTATCGCTCCGCCTTCGCCGGTGGCGTAGAAGCGACATCGAGTATGGGCAGCCAGATCATGCCGCCGATCATGGGCGCCGTGGCCTTTATCATGGCCGAAACCATTAACGTGCCCTTTATCGAGATCGCCAAAGCGGCATTGATCCCCGCACTGCTTTATTTCTGCTCAGTATTCTGGATGGTGCACTTAGAAGCCAAACGCGCCAATCTTTGTGGCCTGCCCAAAGATCAATGTCCCGATCCTTGGGCGGCGATTAAAGAACGTTGGTATCTCCTTATCCCCTTGTTTATTTTGGTCTACTTGCTGTTTTCGGGCAGAACGCCGCTGTTCTCTGGCATGGTTGGTTTAGCCCTCACCTCGATAGTGATCTTAGGCTCGGCCATCGTCCTGCGGTTGTCATCAATGGCGATGCGGATTGCCTTTTGGATTGCCCTTGGGGTGTTGTGTGCTGGCTTCTTCCAACTCGGGATCGGAGTCGTGTTTGGGGTTATCGCCCTGCTAGTCGCTATTTGTTGGTTTATTAAGGGCGGCAAAGAAACCCTCACAGTTTGCTTGCACGCATTGGTTGAAGGCGCGCGTCATGCTGTGCCTGTGGGTATTGCCTGCGCCTTAGTGGGCGTGATTATCGGCATAGTGTCACTCACAGGGATTGCCTCAACCTTCGCAAGCTACATTCTCGCCGTTGGCCAAGACAACCTGTTCTTGTCACTCGTGTTGACTATGATCACTTGCCTAGTGCTCGGCATGGGGATCCCGACGATTCCTAACTACATTATTACCAGCTCAATAGCCGCGCCCGCATTGCTTGACTTAGGCGTGCCCTTGATTGTGTCGCACATGTTTGTGTTCTATTTCGGCATCATGGCCGATCTAACGCCGCCTGTTGCCTTGGCCTGCTTTGCCGCAGCGCCGATTGCGAAGGAATCCGGACTTAAGATCAGTCTCTGGGCGATTCGGATCGCCATTGCAGGTTTTGTGATCCCCTTTATGGCGGTTTACGATCCAGCCTTGATGCTCCAAGGTGATAGCTTATTAGCGACGGGCTTTGTGGTGCTGAAGGCAACGGTTGGTATTGGTATTTGGGGCGTGATCTTTACCGGATATCTACTACAAAAACTCTATTGGTGGGAACGCGTTATCGGCTTCCTTGCGGGGGCAAGTTTGATCCTTGCGACGCCATTGAGCGATGAAATCGGCTTTGGACTCGCGCTGTTGTTTATCGTGCAGCACAGTTGGCGCGCGCGCAAACTCAAACGTCTGGCAGAGCAAGGATAGCCCCTTGGGATTAGCCGTCGTTAACATGTCTAAGGTAAGGCTATGCTAGGCCTATGTTTAGGCCTAGCAGGTACCCTGTGGGCGCAAGTGCCCACAGAGCACTTCACCTTGGCATGGAACCACACCATAGAGAAAATCCGCTGGGAGGAAGACTATCACGTCACGCCTCAAGGCTTAGTGCTGGTCGAAGCGAGAGTAAAAGGCACGGGGGCAGGCATGGACATCCCAGATGATGCCTATCTTAAAAATGGCAGCTGGCATTATCGGCCTAAGCTCCCTATTCTGCCTAAATTACGTTTAGGTCGCACACCCGAAGCGGGAGATTTTGATGTTTGTTTTGCGCAGGCCTCTGGCAAGGTGCAATGCCAAGCCATGAGTCATTGGATTGGTCAGCCGAACAAGCAAGATGCCGCCGTTGAGGTGTGGGGTTGTGAACAGGCAAATGTCGCGCCTATTGATGTTCGCTAAACGAGTAAATGACGGGCGGGTTAAGGGTTAGCAATCATCAGCTTGCTGGTAAAAGCGATAACCATTTTTCCCTTGGTGTTTCACGCGGTACATAGCAGCATCCGCGCGATCGCAGCTTTTGGCAAAACTATCACCATAGCTAAATATATCGATACCGATACTCAGGCCTATCTCCACATCACAACCTTCAAGCAAAAAGCCCTGTCGATAAACATCGAGCAAGGATTGTGCGAGCATACCTAAAGATTCAATATCCGAGGACGGCAGTATGATCACAAACTCATCGCCACCTAGTCGAGCGATCTTCGCTAACTCACCCGAATGAGACACTAATGTATGCGCCACATGCACCAATAAATTGTCGCCAAACTTATGGCCGTGACGGTCATTTAAGGCTTTAAAACCATCCAGATCGATAAAGAATAATGCGCCGCGCATCTCGGATTGCAAACACTCATCGAACGCTTTGGCTATGGCTTGGCGATTCATTAAGTTAGTGAGGGGGTCGCTGTGCGCTAACAGTGCTAAATCCAGTTCGTAGCGTTTTTCTTGGGTGATATCGATATGACTGCCCATCATCCGCAGCGGCGTGCCATCGGCAAAACGCTCAACAATGCGCCCACGGTCAGACACCCAATTGACGCTGCCATCTTTATGCAGCATTCTGTGTACTGCCTGATAGTAATCGGACTTGCCACTGACATGATCATCAAAGGCTTTTATCACCCATGCTTTATCTTCTGGGTGTAACTTACTTTTCCAGATATCAACGTGGGCGGCTAATTCTTCAGGACTAAAACCGAGCATTTCGCCCCAGCGCATATTGAAAATGGTTAAATTCCCACTTGGAATATGCTGTTCCCACAGGCACAAACCATTGCCATCGAGGGCGGCAAACAGTTTTTCTTCGGCACGACGATTCAACGCCGTTAACTGAGCGTTTTCGCGTTTGAGCTGAGCAATTTCAGCCTGAAGTTGCTTGATGTGTTCTGCTGCCGTATCCGATGCCACGAAAAATCTCTTTCATTAAAGCGGGAAATCTTGTCCAGTGTAAAACACTCAATGCCGAAGCAAGATCGCGAGGAGTGCAAGATGAGCCAGAATCATGCTGGCTCAATCGAGCTTACACAGACTATCGCTATCATGCCACGCTTAGTCGCGCGTCAACACTTCAAGCAATTCGATTTCAAAGGTGAGATCTGAATTTGGTTTAATATGCGCACCGACTTGGCGCTCGCCATAGGCTAAATGAGCTGGCACTAATAACTTACGTTTACCACCGACTTTCATCCCCATAATGCCTTGGTCCCAGCCTTTAATCACACGGCCAGTGCCAATCACACATTGAAATGCCTGACCGCGATCATAGGATGAATCGAATTGGGTGCCATCCTGCAAAAAACCACGGTATTGGGTGGTGATCAGCGCGCCTTTTACCGCTTCTTTTCCTTCGCCCACTTGCAGATCGATTACTTCTAATTCCGTCATTTCTTCACTCTCTTTTCTTTTCGTACTTAATAAATGGCGCGATATTCAACTTTGTGCAGGATTTTATCACCGACGACCACGCTTGTCGGCGCTATTGCCACATTTCTGCGGCTCGGTTCACTGCTTTATTCTTGAGAATAAGGTCACCATGGGCGATAACATCATCACTCCCCCTTTAAATAACCGTCCGTTAACCCAATATATTAGCCGTATAGACATTTTATTTTGGAGCTTTGCCATGATTATTGCCTGCCCCCATTGCGATACGTTAAACCGCGTTCCCGATGAGCGTGTCAACCAGCAACCCACTTGCGGTAAATGTAAGCTCAGTGTCTTTACGGCTGCGCCGATTGAACTCACTAGCGCAAACTTTGCCAACCATGCCAATAAATCTGAGCTTCCCCTAGTCGTTGATTTTTGGGCCAGCTGGTGTGGCCCCTGTAAAAGTTTTGCCCCGGTATTTTCCGCGGCGGCTAAGACGTGGGAGCCGCAATTTCGCTTCGGTAAAATCAATACTGAAGAACAGCAGGCCCTCGCAGCGCAATTTAATATTCGCTCGATTCCCACTCTTATGATTTTCAAGCAAGGGAAAATACTCGCGCAGCAAGCGGGCGCTTTACCTCAGTCAGCCTTAAATCAATGGTTAAAAAGCCATAGTTAACCGCAGATAACTATTTCGCTCCCATAAAAATACCCAGACTCGCTGGGTATTTTGTTTTACGTGGATCTCAATCTACTGACATCAGATATCCCAAAAAACATGGGCGATAATGCCTAGCACTATCATGCTGATAAAGTTGATGATCATACCTACTCGCACCATTTCCGATTGCTTGATATGGCCAGAACCATAAACGATCGCATTGGGCGGCGTCGCCACTGGCAGCATAAAGGCGCAGGATGCGGCAATACCAATCAGCACAGATAACATCACAGGCGATACGCCTAATGCCTCGGCAATTGCAGCAAATACAGGCACTAACAGTGCGGCGCTGGCGGTGTTACTGGCAAACTCGGTCAGCATCACCACAAAGGCAATCACTGCAAAGACGAACAACGACATGTGCGTACTGCCGAAAATATCTGTCATCCAGTGGGCTAAAAACACGCTGGTGCCTGTGGTTTTCAGTACCGCGCTTAGCGTTAAACCGCCGCCAAACAGTATTAGTACACCCCAATCTGTGGTCGATTCAATCTTCTTCCAGCCAACTAAGCCTAAGCCCGCGAGCAAAACAACCGCGCCTAACGCTACTATGGTATCGAACTGAGTAATGCCACCTAATGCTTTAGCTAATGGCACACTGAAAATCCAGCAACATACTGTCGCGAGGAAGATAAGCAGGGTGAATTTACCTTGGAACGTCAGCTTCTGCGCTTCAACTTGCACATCGAACTTGGCAGAAAGATCCGGCTTAAAATACCAATACAAGGCAATCAACATTAATGGCAACATGAGGATAACGGTCGGAATACCAAACTTGAGCCAATCACTAAAACTCAAGCCAACTTGCGCCGCAGCAATCGCATTCGGTGGGCTGCCCACTAAAGTACCGATACCGCCGATGTTGGCCGAATAGGCAATCCCGAGCAGTAAAAACACATAAGTACTGTGGTATTTTTCGCGGTCTAGTTGCTGCAAAATCCCGAGTGCCAATGGCAGCATCATCGCCGTGGTGGCGGTATTGCTGATCCACATAGAGAGCAGTGCTGTCACCCCGAACAGCATAAAGCAAGCGATACTGAGTTTGCCCTTAGAGGCTAACAACAACTTTTGGGCGATTAAGGTATCAATCTTTTGATGGTGTAAGGCCGCAGCCAGTACGAAGCCACCGAAGAATAAATAGATGATAGGATTTGCAAAGCTACTCATTGCTTCTTTGGTTTCAAACACCCCAAAGAATACCGCGAGTATAGGCACGAGAATCGCAGTGATACTGATGTGAATTGCTTCGGTCAACCAAAGAATGCCAGCGAAAACCAGAATCGCCAGACCCGTATTCACCCCTTGTTCGAAAGGTAAGCCGTAATAGAGTGCAAATAACAGCACAATATCCGCCGCTAGGATCAGCATTTTCTTTTTATCGAGCCCCTCGCTGACCGGAGCTTTGTTAGGTGGAACAGTGCTTGAATCTGTTGATGACATGGTTACAACCTTAATACCATTTTATTTTGACGCAAATTTAGGGCATAGATCACACTTGGCAAAGCGGTTTATTTTGTAATTTTATCACCCAGCAACAACATTTATTGCTGAGACAGCGCGCAGAAATAGCCGATTCGCGACAATAATCACCAAATTCTGATCGACACCTTTGTTTTTAATTTTCAAACGAGCAAAGATCGAACAAAACCTTACCCATGCTGTAATTTTATTAATGTTTAAAACTGCGATATAGATCACGCCACGCTTTCTACCAAGGTGATAAACAGCCAATTCATCATACCTTCTTATTATTTGTAGGATTCGGTATGAGCCTCCAAATTTGGCACTAAGTTGAATGTGTTTGGCGCTAAATCGAATATAGCTCTCGTTGAACGGGCACTAAAACAGCGATGCAGTGAAACCACGCGTTCAACACAAACCCATTGCAACAAAGCAACATAGAAAACCCAATATCTACATGAATAATAAACACAAATATTATTCACCACCACAGTCAATCTAACTCACTTTACCCTGTCAGCGATCCAGCCTAAAGTCGCGACCGCAACCCTGCCTAGCGTATAATATTTGTCTGTTTTCGGAACCGCCCGTGGAAAAAATTGCCTTAACTCAGTCGGCTCAAAAGCCCAGTCTTTTCGTCCCCGTAGCAGGGTTAAGTTTGTTTGCTTTGGCATCTGGCTACTTGATGAGCTTAATCCCACTGTCACTCACTTTTTTCGAACTCAGCACTTCACTTGCCCCATTACTTGCCAGTATTTTTTATTTAGGTTTGCTGCTCGGAGCGCCTTGTATTGCTCCCATTGTTTCCCGTATCGGTCACAGTAAAGCTTTTATCCTTTTTTTGAATATCCTGCTTTGCAGCGTTGTCGCTATGATATTAATCCCCAAAAGTGGCGTCTGGTTAGCTTCTCGACTCGTCGCGGGATTTGCGGTTGCAGGGATTTTTGTGGTGGTTGAATCATGGCTATTAATGGCCGATACCCAAAAGCAACGCGCTAAGCGGCTTGGGCTTTACATGACAGCGCTTTATGGCGGTACTGCCATAGGACAATTAGCCATAGATTATTTAGGTACAAAGGGCAATCTACCTTACTTAGTGGTCATGGGATTATTAGCCGCGGCAAGTTTACCTGCGTTATTGGTAAAACGCGGTCAACCTCAGGTAAGCGAACAACAGTCAATGTCATTGTCTGCGCTAAAAAACCTAAGTCAGCCTGCCATTATGGGATGTTTAGTCTCTGGATTATTGCTCGGCCCTATCTATGGTTTACTGCCCATTTATGTGGCATTAGATATGGGGCTTGATCAGCAAACAGGACAATTTATGGCCCTCATCATAGTGGGTGGCATGCTAGTACAACCTTTAGTCAGTTATTTATCTCCTATATTTAACAAAAGTGGCTTGATAGTGAGCTTTAGCCTACTGGGCGTCGCGGCATTATTGCTACTCAGTCAGCATTCAAGTATGACGCTGATTATTGGATTTCTATTGCTTGGCGCCAGCGCTTTTGCCCTTTACCCGATTGCAATCAGTCTTGCTTGTGACAACTTGCCTGCTAGCCAAATGGTTTCAGTGGCGCAAGTGATGCTGCTGAGCTATTCGGTGGGGTCAGTGATAGGGCCATTAGTTGCCAGCAGCTTTGGCCAAACGGAGTTCGGCTTACTCATTTATTTAGGCATATGCTGTATTCTGAGCAGTATTTACATTTTTGCTCAATTACTTATTAACACTAAGCCCAGTTTTTCTTCGCCTTAAAAGCCCCCATAAAACACCTTGCACAGCTACTTAAATAGACAGCCACTTAATTAGAAGCGACTTAATAGACAGGCACTTAATAGGCAGGCACTCAATAAGCCGCCACTTAATGAACCGCATGTTCATCGAGTGGCTCAAATAGAAACACCTGCGCTAAAATCAACACAAAAAGAGCAGCAAGATGATCCTCAAAGGTCATTAAGCTAGAAAATATAATAAAATCAACACGCTTAGTTTTAACATTTATACAGAGCAGTTGCTTATCTTCCCTGAGTCGCGATAATGCTGCTTACTCGAACACCCGTGCTCACTGCTCTGCCTGAGATTTTTCACTATGCGCCTCGATAAATTCCTCTGTAAAAGCACAGATCTTGATCGTGATGCAGCAAGTGTCGCCATTATTAACGGCTCAGTCACAGTCAATGGCGCTATCGCGACAGACTGCGCGATGCAAGTGCATGAAAATAATGCCGTCTGCTTTAATGGGAAGCCGCTAGCGCCACGTCCATCCCGCTATTTCATGCTGCACAAACCCGCCGATACCTTGTGTTCGAATGTAGATGGCGCCTACCCTTCGCTGTTTCATCTGCTCGATATCGAGCACGCATTTGACCTGCACATCGTTGGTCGCTTAGATGCCGACACCACAGGCTTAGTGCTACTCACAGACGATGGCCGCTGGTCGTTTAATATTATCTCGCCTCAATATCAGTGCGAAAAAGTCTATCGTGTAACACTACGAGATCCACTCGACAGCGAGGCGACTGCAGCCATAGCCGCAACGTTTGCCGCAGGGCTGCAATTACAGGGTGAAACGGCCCTCACTCTACCGGCAACACTGCAGCAAGTGGATGAAAAAACCGTGCTACTCACACTCACCGAAGGCAAGTTTCATCAAGTTAAAAGGATGTTCGCTGCCGTGGGCAATAAAGTGGTTGCCCTGCACAGGGCACAAATTGGCGCAGTTACCTTAGATGTGGACGTTGGAGAATGGCGCGAGTTAACCTTAGCTGAGATAGCCTCCTTCACAGCCTAAGCTGTTATAGCAGAACAATTTCCAGTGATCATTTCAGTGTTGTTCATTCAATCATTCCTACAAAGTCATACCTACAAACAGTCTAGAGCTGGTTACTGAATTCCATCACTAAGGCGCAGCAAATACATCGCATGTCACGTCATTCCGACAGTTATCGAATTGTTGCCACCACTTCACCATTCAGTTACATTGCTTTTTAAAACACAGCTCACTTAGCCACCTAGTTGAAGGCTAATCGAGCACCACGCCTGACTCACGTTTTATCGATACTGTTACCAGCAAAGGAAGCTAAATGATTAAAAATGAACTCAATCTACCGAGCTCAATCGGCCTCAGCAAGATTATCCCCATCGTTATTCTGTTAATCCTCTTTATTTCTTTATTTGGCAGTTGGTATACGGTTGACCAAGGTGAACGTGGCGTACTGCTGCGCAACGGTAAAGTTATTGGTACTGCAGAACCTGGGCTTGGTTTTAAAATCCCACTGATAGACACTGTGGTGAAGATTTCAACCCAAACGCACACAACCAGTTATACCTCGCTGCAAGCCTATAGCCGCGATCAACAACCCGCGACACTTAACGCATCGGTGACTTTTAGCGTACCGCCAGACCGCGTCGAAGAAGTGTATGCTAACTTCAAAAGTATCGATGCCATGGTCACGCGTCTGCTCGACAGGCAAGTGCCGACTCAGGTTGAAAACATCTTCGGTAAATACACGGCGATTTCTGTGGTGCAAGAGCGGATCAAATTCGGTATTGATGTGACCAGCGCGATCACTAACTCGATCAAAGGTCCGGTGGAAATCAACTCAGTGCAGATTGAGAATATCGACTTTTCCAACGCCTATGAAAAATCCGTCGAAGACAGAATGCGCGCCGAAGTAGAAGTGCAAACTCAACTGCAGAATCTAGAGAAAGAACGCGTCAGCGCGCAAATCGCCGTCACCCAAGCGCAAGCACAGGCCGACTCGCAATTAGCCCGCGCTAAGGCTGAAGCCGAAAGTATTCGTATCAAAGGTGATGCAGAAGCCTCTGCAATTAAGAGCCGCGCCGAAGCGCTGGCACAAAATCAAAACTTAGTTGAATTAACCAAAGCGGAAAAGTGGGACGGCAAACTACCGACAACCATGCTGCCGACAGGCACCCTGCCCTTTATCGATGTGAAAAAAGGCAACTAAGCTTAGGTTTAGCACGAGCAAAACATAAATCGACAATAAAAAATCCCAGTGTTAGCCCTAACACTGGGATTTTTATTTACTCGATAATACTGAGCGGAGTATGAGCCAATTAAGAACAGCAATCGTTGCGGCGGATCCAGCTTCTAGGGATCTTTTCAAACACTACTTTCGCCATGAGTAACGCCAGTACTATGCCAGAGGTTGCCACTAGCCACTGAGGTAACATTTGGTGCTGCTCACCAATCTGTGGCATCACCACAAAGCCAAAGCTATCCACCAGATAATTGACCAATATGCCCGCGACTAAGGCCACGCCAATCACGCCGCCCAGGTATCCCCACAACGCACGTTTGCCTAACTCTTTAGCCACCACACCTAAGGTTGCGATATTAGTCGCAGGGCCCGCCATCATAAACACTAAAACTGCCCCCGGTGACACACCCGCCAGCAATAGTCCGGCAGCAATCGGTGTCGATGCCGTCGCGCAGATGTACATAGGCACAGAGACCAACACCATCACTAACATGGCTAAGATACCGTCGCCCCATTGCGCCAAAAAGTCTGCTGGGACATAGGTTTGTACCAGTGCAGCGAAGAATAAGCCCACCAGCAGCCACAAGGTAGTGTCACGCACTAAATCCGTTGCCGCATATTTAAGACCAATACCGACGCGGCTTAAGACGGATTGCGACTTTAACTCAGTCGCCATATCTTGAGTCGAGGCGCAGCAGCTATCCGCTTTACCTTGGGTTTGAGAACCATGGCCGTGAGCACTGTGATCATGTGTTCCAGACTCGGCTTTATTTGAAGTACCGCAACAGGCACCTTTTTTCACCACAAGGATTTTCTCAGGGGTGACAGATTCAGCTGTATTACTGGCGCAGCATGAAGCTGTTTTCTCAGCTTTTATCACGCCGACGTTCGCAACACTGCCGCCATGAGTCGTCATTAGGCTAGACGTTGCAGCCATAGGCGTCATTTTGATCGCACTCTTAGGCTCAGTCTTCTGCTCACTATCAGTATGACTTTCATTGCCGCAGCAGGATGCAGCCGCTTTAATAGGCGCTAAAGTTGGCTCTTTAGTTGATGAGCAACAGCTTTTAACCGGTTCGGCTTTAACAGCTTGAGACTGAGTAGCAGATTTCGACGCACAGCAGGCAGCCACGGGTACGTCGCTAGCTGACTTGGACTCTGACTTAACCGCAGGCTTGCCATCATCGTCATCGCGGCCAACGAGTAAGCCAGCCACAATCGCACTGGTAATCGCTGCAATCGGTCTGACGATCGCCATAAAGGGGCCGAGTAACACGTAGGAAACGGCGATTGAATCGACGCCTGTTTCTGGCGTCGACACTAAAAAGGAGGTGGTTGCCGCTTTCGAGGCACCTGAACGGCGCAGCCCTACCGCCGCAGGAATCACGCCACAAGAACACAAAGGTAATGGTGCACCGAGCAGCGCCGCCTTCACCACAGTTTTAAAACCGTGACCGCCGAGCTGCTTTTGCATCCACACCATTGGTACGAATACTTTTAATAGCCCAGCCAGGATCAGGCCCAATAACAACCAAGGCGCCGAGTCTAAAAACAGATCAATAAAATTCTTCAGTAACATAATTAATTCCCTGACTCATCATGGATTGTTTTGCCGTGAGTATGCTGGTGCGACTCATTATGATGTGCTTTGTGCTGATTTCCATCATGAGAATGATGCTCAACGCGTACCCGCTCAGTACTGGATTCCAACGCCTCTAAAATCGAGCAATGTTCGGCGCTGCGCGGCCCGCCACAACAGGCATCGGACAGACTTTGTAAACTGGTTTGAAAATGATTCAGCTCGGCGATTTTGGCCTGCACTTGGGCCAATTTAATATCAACCATACCCTTCACATCGGCGCAGACGCGATTAGATTTATCAAGCTCAATTGAAAGCAATTCACTGATTTCATTGAGGGTAAAACCCACGGCCTTCGCCCGTAAGATAAAACGCAGTCGCGCGGCATCGGCCTCGGTATACACTCGATAGCCTGACTCGGTACGGCTCGACGGCGCGAGCAGACCGTGCTTCTCGTAGAATCTCAACGTGTCGGCTTTCACCTCACACAAATCCGCCAGTTCACCAATACGATACATGTCTTCATCCTTTGCGAAATCGCGCCCAACTCAGGGGGAGTTTCCAGCATACAACTCAATAATACGAGTATAAACCTTGGAGCCTACTCCAAGGTCAAGGGGTAATTCATACTTTACATAAAGTCGGCCGAGTCACGTCACTTTGTTCTGATATGAATATTGTGAAATCACGCAGAAAAAACACCCGTAAATCGAGTTTTACGTTAGAATACGCGCGCCGTGATGAAGGGATAAAAAGTTAGCTAATAAAGTAAAAATAGGACCAAGGGACTTTTGGAAAGCGGTGCAGCGCTAAGGCTGTTCTGTTTTCCGAAAGATCCTTGAAACTAAAATAACTGGACCCTGTACCCAAATGACTGCTGCAAATAATGCCAGACCCATTCGTCGCGCGCTGTTAAGCGTTTCAGATAAAACCGGAATTCTCGAGTTCGCCAAAGCACTTCACGCCCAAGGTGTGGAACTGTTATCAACTGGCGGCACCGCTCGCCTGTTAGCGGATAACGGCGTGCCTGTTATCGAAGTATCTGATTACACAGGACACCCTGAGATCATGGACGGTCGCGTTAAGACGCTGCACCCTAAAGTGCACGGCGGCATTTTGGCGCGCCGCGGTCTTGATGAAAGCGTGATGGCCGACAACAATATCAATGCCATCGATCTGGTTGCGGTTAACCTTTATCCTTTCGCTGAAACTGTTGCTAAAGCCGGTTGTACCTTAGAGGACGCTATCGAAAATATCGATATTGGCGGCCCAACTATGGTGCGCGCAGCGGCAAAAAACCACAAAGACGTCACCATAGTCGTTAATGCCGCCGATTACTCACGCGTACTGGCAGAAATGACGGCTAACAATGGCAGCACGACCCATGCGACGCGTTTCGACTTAGCGATTGCGGCCTTTGAGCACACCGCAGGTTACGATGGCATGATCGCCAACTACTTCGGTACTATGGTTCCAGCACACAGCACGGACGAATGCTTTGCTGATTCTAAGTTCCCACGCACGTTCAACACCCAATTAGTGAAGAAGCAAGACTTACGCTATGGCGAAAACAGCCATCAAGCGGCGGCCTTCTATGTCGACACGAAAATTGATGAAGCCTCTGTGGCGACGGCAATTCAGTTGCAAGGCAAAGCCTTGTCTTACAACAACATTGCCGATACCGACGCCGCTCTTGAGTGCGTAAAAGAATTCAACGAACCCGCCTGCGTTATCGTTAAACACGCTAACCCATGTGGTGTGGCCTTAGGTAAAGACTTGCTCGATGCCTATAACCGCGCTTATCAAACAGACCCAACTTCAGCCTTCGGTGGCATTATCGCCTTCAACGGCGAGTTAGATGCTGCGACGGCGAGTGCGATCGTTGAGCGTCAATTCGTTGAAGTGATTATCGCCCCAAGCGTCAGCCAAGCGGCGCGCGATGTGGTTGCGAAAAAGACCAACGTGCGTTTATTGGAATGTGGTCAGTGGAACACTAAGACCCAAACCTTAGACTACAAACGCGTTAACGGCGGCTTGTTAGTGCAAGATCGCGACCAAGGCATGGTCGGCTTAGAAGACATCAAAGTGGTTTCTAAACGTCAACCTACGGCAAGCGAACTGAAAGACTTAATGTTCTGCTGGAAAGTGGCGAAATTCGTTAAATCTAACGCCATCGTTTATGCAAAAGACGGCATGACTATCGGTGTCGGCGCAGGCCAAATGAGCCGCGTTTACAGCGCTAAAATCGCTGGCATCAAGGCCGCCGATGAAGGTTTAGAAGTAGTGAACTCTGTGATGGCATCCGATGCTTTCTTCCCCTTCCGTGACGGTATCGATGCCGCAGCGGCTGCGGGCATTAGCTGCATCATCCAACCGGGTGGCTCAATGCGCGATGCAGAAATCATCGCCGCAGCAGACGAGCACGGCATGGCCATGGTGATGACGGGCATGCGCCACTTCCGTCACTAATCGCCACTAAGCAGCCAGCACTCAATCAGTACTGGCTGCTTTTTTGTTTTACCACTCTTTGTTTTACCGCACTCTGGTTTCGACCACAGTGTGCCTACACAGAACATAAAACTCTAAGGGATGACTTAACATGAAAGTATTAGTTATTGGTGGCGGCGGTCGCGAACATGCCCTAGCGTGGAAAGCTGCACAATCGGCTCAAGTTGAAACTGTCTATGTTGCGCCAGGCAATGCGGGCACAGCCCTAGAACCTAATGTTGAAAATCTGGCGATCAGCGCCACCGATATTCCTGCTCTGCTCGATTTTGCGAAAACCAATAAGATTGAACTGACCATAGTCGGCCCAGAAGCGCCATTAGTGATGGGCGTGGTTGATGCATTCAACGCGGCAGGTTTACCGATTTTTGGCCCAACGAAGGCGGCAGCTCAGCTCGAAGGTTCAAAAGCCTTCACGAAGGACTTTTTAGCCCGCCACAATATTCCAACTGCGGGTTACAAAAACTGCACTGAAATCAGCGACGCTAAAGCCTTCGTGCGTGAATTAACGGCCACAACAGGTTATCCAGTGGTCATCAAAGCTGACGGTTTAGCCGCAGGTAAAGGCGTGATTATCGCCCAAAACCAAGCTGAAGCCGATGCTGCAATTGATGACATGCTCGCAGGTAACAAGTTTGGCGATGCGGGTTCACGCGTGGTCATTGAAGAATTCCTTAAAGGCGAAGAAGCCAGCTTCATCGTAATGGTCGATGGCAAAAACATTCTGCCAATGGCGACCAGCCAAGATCATAAAGCTCGTGATAACGGCGACTATGGTCCAAACACGGGCGGCATGGGCGCTTACTCGCCAGCACCTGTCGTGACTCAAGCGGTACACGATTGGACTGTGGCAAACGTGATTCGTCCAACGGTTGATGGCATGGCCGCAGAAGGTAATGTCTACACAGGCTTTTTATATGCTGGCTTGATGATATCACCCGATGGCAGTGCCAAAGTGCTTGAGTACAACTGCCGCTTCGGCGATCCAGAAACTCAGCCAATCATGATGCGTTTAAAGTCTGACTTAGTGGAACTGTGTTTAGCGGCCACCCGTGGCGAATTAGATAAAGTGACAGCTGAATACGACGAGCGCGCAGCCGTGGGCGTAGTATTAGCCGCAGGCGGTTACCCAGATGAGTATCGCAAATTTGATGTGATCGATGGTCTAAGCCTTGGCGATAATAATGGCAAAGTGTTCCATGCTGGCACTGAGATGAAAGACGGCCATGTAGTCACCAACGGCGGTCGCGTACTCTGCGCCACTGCACTGGGTAACACAGTGACCGAAGCGCAAAAAGCCGCTTATAAATTGGTTGATGAAATCCACTGGGATGATGTGTATTTCCGTACCGATATTGGCTACCGCGCGATTGCACGTGAACAGCAAGACTAATTGCTAGGCGCGTTAAAAAACCGGCCAGAAGCCGGTTTTTTTGTGCCTGAATTTTGACGAGCGTCAAATATAACATCATGATTTTCAATAAAATTACATAATTAATTCTATTGCAAATTGGAGCGACGAGATACAATGTCAATCAAATGTTAAATACCTAAATATAAAGGACTCCCAATGAGGATTAGACTGCTGTGCGCCTCCATCGCCATACTGCTTAGCGGATGTGGTGGCTCAGAAGATGCTGGCACGACCACACCACCGACTCAGCCGCCAGTCCAACCTCCCGCGCCGGTGCAATACATTGCTAGTAGTGTGTCAGCAAATGGCGGAGCCTTAGATCCAAGTAGTCAAAAAGTGGAGTCGGGTAAAAGCGCTATTTTTAGCATTACTGCCGATATTGGCTTTACGCTTGAGGGCATTACTGGCTGTGGTGGTACGCTCAATGCGCTAACTTACACCACGGCGGCAATAACGGCAGATTGCACTATCACGCCGACATTCATTACTAATGCCGAAAATGCCATTAAGCACCAAGACCACAGGCTTGCCAGTGCGAGTGAGTTAATTGATTTCAGCATCGCCGAACTCGCTAATATCGACATCGAACGTAAAGCCCATATAAATCAGCTATATCAAGGTGTCGGTAGCAGCATCTCTTGGCACCCGACTCACGACTCAATTACCTTTTCGAGCTTTATGCCAGAGAACACTTTTACTGTTTTGCCATCGAATGTCGATGGCAGTGGTGCAAGCACGGTTCGCGGGTTAGTGATGGCAGGCGAGCAACAGGGGCAAAGATATGCAGCCATGGGAGGAAATCTCTTTTCCGTCAACACTTCAGCTCAAACCGATACTTTGCTGAAAAATCTTTTAGGCTGGCTGACCAAAGGCGCCGATAAAACCGACGGCCTCAGTATAGTGACCACGCAAATGCCGAGCAAAGCCGACAGTTGGTACTTTCCCCATAACGAAGATATTCGCACTTGGCTTGCAAACAACTACCCCGCAGCCCATAGCATTAATGCGGCAAACACCTGTGACTACAGTGAGTTAAGCAACTGTATCGACACACTCAAGCCCGATGTGATAGTGATTAGTGACATAGACCGTCAGTCCCTCGGTTTTGCAGGCATTAAAGCTGCTATCGCTAAGGCCAAAGCGGCGGGCATTCCCTTGCTACTCTCAAACTACTGGCGCAATCAAAGCCCAATGCTATCGCCGCTTTATCTTGAAATGGGGCTTTCAACCTCAGGTAATTATTGGTCAAAGCTGAATGCCAGCGACCTCAGTGTGACTGATGTTTTGGCCGAAGATACCGCTTTGACCAAGGTAAATAATTTGCTCGGCAAGCTCAATGAAGCAAGCTTCGATACCTCAGTGCTTAACGACTGCACAGGCAATTATCTCAGCTGCAATGCTGCCGCCTTTGTTGACTCGTTCAAAGCGGGCGCAGATTGGTATCGCAGCAATGCCGAAACCTTAGATAACAACGCAATTGATGTGTTTACCAAGGCAGACTTCCCTTTGATGAAGGCCGGACTGTTACTCGCCGATAAGTATCGCAGCGAGATTGATTACCCCATAGCCTACAGCGAGCACGCACAATGGCAGCAAGCCCTGTTTGCCGATTGGACCGTCAGCTATGCCCGCGTCCATAACTTAGCCCAGCCAGATTTGGGTGAATATGTCACCGACAGAGCTAACCTCAGCAAGGGCAGCAATGCGCACTACGCTTACCCTGCGACAGTCTCAGAGCGTAAAACCATTAGTGTGCCCTATGCAGGCCAATGGACGACTACAGGCTGGTATGCACTGCCGGGTCAAACCATCAAATTTACTCGCCTCGATAGCAGCGCTGCGAATGTGGAGATCAAACTCAACTACCACAGACGTAACACTAACCGCGCCTATGAGCAGAAAATCTATCGCGGCCCATTGGAGTTGACACAGCAACGCCTGCGCTTAGCACAAGGGAAAAGTATTGAGTTTTCCTCCCCCTACGGCGGGCCGATTTATCTATACATCAATGGTGATGCTTCGAGTGTTGATGGCGCGTTAAGTGTTGATGTCAACGCTGAGCATGTCGCTAAACATCCGACCATTATGGATTTCTCCAATCCAGCTGAAATCGCGGCCTTTAACGAACGCATTCAGAATACCGAATTACCCCATGTGGACTTGCGCACCGATGGTGCAGAGCAGCATCTACGTCGCGACCGCTTCTTAAACGCCATCGGTACCGATGTGCCTGATGTCAACGCGCTGCTCAACAGCATTGTCGATGACCATATCAACAGCGTTTACACCTTAGCTGGCCTTAAAATTCAAGGTAAGAGTTTAACTGAGTCCTTACCCGCCGATGTGCTGGCGGCCTGCAAAGGACTGTTTGGCGACGACTGTATCGACAATAGTCTGCATACCCGCACTATTATTCAACACGCCAATTATGACCAAAATGCCCAGTGCGGAGCCGGTTGTAGTGGTAATCCTTGGGATGCGGCATGGAATATCGACCCAACGGGCTGGGGTGATAACCATGAGTTAGGCCATAATCTGCAAACGAACCGCCTCAATGTGCAATATGCCGCGGCAAACAATAGTGACAACTGGGCAGGTTATAGTAGTCGCGCGGGGGAAAACTCCAACAATATCTTCCCTTATGTAGTGAAGTGGAAAACCCATTATCTGCGCGATGGCAATACAGACACAGTGACCGATGGCCACATGAACCACAAAGATCTCTTCTATGTGTTTATGTCCGATGCCGCAGGTACAACAGACACTAGTGGTAAACGCGTAGTGTTTGGCGCCAATTGTAAGGTGCTCGATGCAAGTGAAGACAGATACACAGCGCCTTGGTCCAGTAATGCTTATGCTGTGCATAACGGTTATCGCATGGCGTTTTACATCCAAATGGCGCTTAAGGCTCACGGCATAACGCTCAGTGACGGCACCATGCTGAACAATGGCTTTGATCTCTTTACCTTGCTGTATCAACACAGTCGTATTTTCGGCAAATATGCCAATAACGCCAGTGATTGGGAAGCGAACCGCAGCAAACTGGGCTTTAGCCAATTTCCGTTTGACGGCAATAGTGTCTACGGCGGCAAAACCGTGAAAGATATCCCCGGCAACGACTTTATGCTGGTGTCTTTGAGTCAGCTCACAGGCAAAGATTGGCGTAGCCACTTTGATATGTTGGGTCTGCGCTACTCAATCCTTGCAGCCGCGCAAACGGTCGCTAATGCGACCTTGGGTACTATGCCCATGGGCATGTATGAGCTAGAAACCGACTTGCCGCCAGCGAACATGAGCCAAGGTTTAACCTTTGTGCCACTGTCACTCACTGATGGCACTACACAGTGGAAAGGCGTGGGTTCGCCAACCCAGTGTACCAAACCATAAGTGCGCTAAGCCTTAATCGCGCTAAGATACTAACGCCACTGATAAACCTCGCTCTGGCGGGGTTTATTTTTACCTGAAAAATGTGACCTAAAGCACATACCTAGGCTCAGATGACGTGCACCATTTAACTTCTTATATTTTTAACAATCATGAAATTAATGAGGTAAATATATGGGCTATTCGATAAAAGATCTTATTTATCAAGGCGAAAAATCAGGTGTGCATAACTGGGGAACGCTAGAAGGAAAGAGTTTTTACTGGCATCCAGATTGGTTTCATATTGCAGAGGATATGACAGGTCATATGGCCACTGCCACTATCGACAAACAAGGAGAAAAAGCAACGCAAAGCGAGGCTGAACAGTCAATCATTAAGCATCTCAATAAGAGTGGTAAATAGCTTGTAGTGGCAAAGATTTTAGTGCCCGGAGGCGATCGCCCTGCGGGCAATTTTGTCGATTAAACCTGGCGCGATCAGCTTAAGCCAACGCCCCAAACGACCGCGAAGTGAAGTGATAAATTGTCGGCCTCGAGTCGCAATCACAGGTAACATCATATTGGCGCATTGCTCGGCCGTCAGTATCTTAGCTTCTTGCATCGGTGACTTGCCTAAAGGATTGCCCGCACCATCAAGGGCGCGTTTGTGAATTTGTGACACCACAAAATCAGGGCAAATTACCGTCACTGCCACATTATCGTCCGCGAGCTCAATCCGCAGTGAATCGAAAAAGCCAATCACGGCATGTTTAGATGCAGCATAACCGCTACGAGTGGGTACGCCTGTTAATCCAGCGACGGAGGCCACAACGACCACTTGGCCCTTACTGGCCTTTAAATGGGGTAAAGCGGCATGGGTCAAATACGCAGGCCCAAGATAATTCACCCGCATAATGTCTTCAAGTACAGACAGTTGAGTAAGCTCATCGAACCGTGACCACATGGTCATGCCGGCATTATTAATTAAAATATCGAGATGTCCGTAATGCGCGACCGTGGCTTCAATTAAGGCTTCGCACTGTTCAGCACGAGAAACATCGGCAGCGAATACAAAGGGAGGTAAACCATAATTAGCGATTTCTAAGGCGAGTGAAGCGAGACGTGTTTCATTGCGTGCACTGATCACGAGCTGGCAGCCCATTCGCGCCATTGCCACAGCGAGTGCTCGACCAATACCTTCTGAGGCACCCGTGATAATCACGACCTTACCAGTGAGTCCATCCATAGTCATTCCTTTGTTATCGCTATGTTAATTACGCCTTTGGCTAAATTGGCATAATCACGCTAAAAGCGCAATCCTTCACGCGCGTTGTGCAAGCCTCATCTCATATTGTTCACGA
Organism: Shewanella sp. SACH; assembly: GCF_001887095.2. NCBI lineage: Bacteria > Pseudomonadati > Pseudomonadota > Gammaproteobacteria > Alteromonadales > Shewanellaceae > Shewanella > Shewanella sp. SACH. The sequence goes on along the minus strand of NZ_MPDG02000011.1, from coordinate 5,562 downwards.
TAATTAGCTAAGGGTTGTGGACGTCCTATTGCATAACCTTGCGCGTAGTTAATGCCGATGCTCAATAATCTGTCGATAATATCTTGATTTTCAACAAACTCGGCTACGGTTTCAATCCCCATAACCCGACATACATCTTGAATCGATTTAACGATGGCGTAATCTTTAGCGTTCACGGCAAGATTCTTGATAAAACAGCCATCGATTTTGACATAATCGACAGGTAATTCACGCAGATAGCCGTAAGAGGCGAAACCACTACCAAAATCATCCAAAGCAAACGAGAAACCGAGCTTACGTAACTGCTTCAACATTTCCATACCACGATTGCGATTTTGGATCGCGGTGGTTTCAGTAATTTCAAAACAAATACATTGACTTGGGATATCAAAAATATGCTGCTGCTGGGCGATATATTCCACCATACCTTCGGCGCCTAAACTATTGCCCGAAAGGTTGATCGAAATACAATGATCAGGCCAAAGCACCGGGTGCAAAGATAACCATAAAAAGGCTTTGCGGATCACTTCTTTATCTATGTCAGGCATCAGCTTAAAGCGCTCAGCCGCGGCAATAAACTGCGCAGGCGCCAAAATACGGCCACAGGGTTCTTGAATTCGCAGCAGGATTTCCATGCGTTGTCGCTGCGGACCACTGCCTAACCCACGGATCGGTTGGTAATACAGAATTAGCTCGTTTTCTTCAATCGCCTGCGCGATACGTACCGCCCACTTAGGCGCGTTTCTTTGGTAAGTGAGCTCTTTATCTTTATCATCGTAAAAATGAATTTGATTGGCGCCCTTAGCTTTAGCGGCAATGCAGGCAATATCCGCGTCTTTCAATAATTCTTGTGCATCAATATAGGGCGCACGACCAAAGGCGACACCTATGCTGAGGCCGACTTTATAGTTACAGTTTTTGTCATTCAGCACTTGCAGCGAGACTTGTGCGATCATTTGTTTGAGTAATTGCGCCACAGATAAAGCACTGCGATTACAAATCACTAAACCGAACTCATCGCCACCAAGGCGCGCCAACAGCTCCTGTGGCCCAAGACAAGCCTGCATAGCCTTAGCCACCATAGCGAGCATACGATCGCCTGCAGTATGGCCACAGCTGTCGTTAATCAACTTGAATTGCTCTAAATCGAGATAACAAACCGCGATGGTTTTAGCTGAGGCAGCAAATTGAGGGAGCTGTTCATCAAACGCCTGACGATTTAGCAACCCAGTAATGCTGTCGAAATTGGCTCTTTTTTGGAGTTGGCGCTTAAGCAACTCTTCTTGAGTGATATCCCGCAATACCACGACAGTGCCGACAATAACTTTATCGTGATTACGCAAATTACTAATGCTACGTTCCATAATCCGCGGTGTAGCGGTCAATAACTTGATTTTCTCGACCTGTGGTGATGACTCGCCAAGACGAATACAAGTGAAGACCGCCTGATTCAACTGATCGCCAGCCTTTAACAGGCTCGCGAGGCTCTGATCTAGGGCATAACAACTGGCGACATCCAGAAGCGACTCGGCCCGCGGATTCATATAAATCACTTTGGCATCGACGTCGGTTAAAATCACAGCTTCTGCAATAGATTCTAAGGTGATTTTCGCGCGCTCTTTCTGCTGATAAATTCTGGCCAGCAAGCTATTAACGCGGCTGGCAAGCACTTCTAATTCCTCATTACCCTCACTGGTGACAGGTTGATAGACACTGGACATAGGATCGACCAGCGCCAATTGTCGCATCAAGTTTTTAAAGGGTTTAAGTAAACCAGAACGCAGCCAAATATAGCCAAGGCCAACGATAAATACGCCAAAAAGAATAAACCCAAGCGATACCCAATCGAGCTTAAATTTCACCTCTTGGAATGGGCCCTCGGAGAACTGCACTTGCAGGTAAACAGGTTTGTCTTTTAACAGGCTGGGTATTTCAATGGTGTCACTATGAACGCCCTCAACACTTGCCGTGACAGCGTTAGAGTGACTCATAGTCACCTTAGTCACCAATAAGGCCTGCGCATACTCTAGTAAGTCATTATTGGTCAACTGGCGCACTAGCAGCACAGACTCATTAGGCGCAGAGGCCACGGCAGTGATGACAAAAGTCTGGTCACCAATCAAATAAGCGCCTGCTACACTGGGTTTATTAGCATTGATGATGGCGCTGGCGATTTCATGCAACTTATCAGAGGCAAAGGGATTTTCATTGGGGAAAAAAGTGTGCAGTTCACCTTGGCGTAAAATATACCAACTGAGGTTGGCCGACATTGAGCTATCGTGCCACGAGGATTCTAGTTTCTTAAGTTGCTCTTCGTCTAACTGAGACAAAGGTAAGGCGTAGATATTCGTGAGAAAGGTTAAGCGGTCGACATCAATTTGAAACTGCTGCTGGATATTAGCAAGCTCACGGTTAGCGCTGTCTTGGCGCAATAGCTCGACGCGATGGTCATACCAACAACCCAGACAATAGGAGACAATGACCACCGCAGGGAGACAAAAGCCCGCAATAAATACCAATATTTTCTTGCCAATGTGCATCTCATACCACGGCTTATTCTGACTAAATCGATCGACGGCTTCGCATAACCCTTCACTGCGCCATGCAACATATCTCATTTGCGAATAGTATTAAACATCACTTAGCTTTAGTCGTTGCTAAAGTAGACATTATTATGCAATTAAATCAATTTAAGCGCTTTGATTTAACACATTAAATTGATTAATAAACACTGACGACATTTATTTTATCCAGACCCTATGCGATAAATCAGGTGTAACAAGAGAGTATTGAAGTTGTTTTTTTAACGTAATACTCATTAAGCTTGCCGACGAGATAAACCACCGCATACGCTAATCCATAAAGGCAAATCCATAAAGATAGCTGCGCGAGAAATTTTCAATTTTATCAACTCTAAATGTCAGAAATAAAACTGGCCCGCAAGCGGGCCAGTTTTCGCAAATCTGAAAATTACTTATGGTATTGCTTTGATTGTTCGTGAACCGCCTTAATAAAGGCGCCAGCATGCTCTGGATCGACATGCTGATGGATACCGTGGCCTAAGTTAAATACATGACCAGTACCTTCACCATAACCCGCTAGGATATGGCCCACTTCTTCTTCGATGCGTGGAATAGGTGCATACAACATTGAAGGGTCCATGTTGCCTTGCAGGGCCACTTTATGGCCTACACGGCGACGGGCATCGGCAATGTCTACCGTCCAATCTAAACCGAGCGCATCACAACCTGTTTCTGCCATGGCTTCTAACCATAAACCGCCGCCTTTAGTAAACAGCGTCACAGGCACTTTACGGCCATCGGCAAAGCGTGTCAGACCATCAATAATTTTCTGCATGTAACGCAAAGAGAACTCACGATAAGCTGAGTGCGATAACGCGCCGCCCCATGAGTCAAAAATCATCAAAGATTGTGCGCCGTTGGCGACTTGGGCATTCAGGTATAAGATCACTGAATCAGCTAGCTTGTCTAACAGCATGTGTAATGCCATTGGCTCAGCGTAAGCCATCTTTTTAATTTTTTCGAAGGTTTTGCTCGAGCCACCTTCAACCATATAAGTGGCTAAGGTCCATGGCGAGCCAGAAAAGCCAATTAACGGCACAGCGCCATTAAGCTCACGGCGAATAGTGCTCACGGCTTTCATTACATAGCCAAGCTCATCTTCTGGATCTGGGATTGATAGCTTTTTAATTGCATCGATAGTGTCTGTAGGGCGCTCGAAACGTGGGCCTTCACCCGCCTCAAAATACAAACCTAAACCCATAGCATCAGGCACAGTTAAAATATCGGAAAACAGAATCGCCGCATCCAGATCATATCGGCGTAGAGGCTGCAGCGTAACTTCACAGGCAAGCTCGTGGTTTTTACACAAAGACATAAAGTCACCCGCTTGCGCGCGCGTGGCTTTATATTCAGGAAGATAACGGCCAGCTTGACGCATCATCCACACAGGGGTCACATCGACTGGCTCTTTTAGTAGGGCGCGTAAATAACGATCATTCTTTAATTCTGCCATTGGGCTTGGTTCCTAGTCTTATTGAGATCCGCTGGGTCGGTAGTTTAGCATTTACGCGAATAATGTAACCTTTATGTGCTAATTTATGTGAGCTATTCCCCATCGCTGGCGTCGATTTGACCACATAAACCGGAAAATGTTATCCAGATAACATACTGCTCATTTATTCGTAACGAAGTCACACTCAGACAGAAAAAAGTTGCGCCGGTTCCCAGCCTTTGGTATAAAAAGTCTGCGCTAGCAAGAACAATCAAGAAGCTCGTCGCATCGAGCCTGCTATAAACTTTACTCGCCCAACGATAGGTTTCTATCGTTGGGCTTTTTATTTGCATTTTTTGATGCAAAACAGCTGGTTTGTCCATTTCGTCATTCACGCAAATTCGCATGAAAAGAGTTGATCGATTAGCGACTTGTCCCTACATTAGAGTTATGTGCTGGCACTTAAATGGAATGCATCATGCTGAGAGAACTCGAAAAAGCAGAACAGAAATGGGGCGGTTCAAATAAGCTTATTGATCAATGGCTAAAAAACCGTCGAAAACTGTTAGTGCATTACTGCCAAATTGCCGGACTTCCGCCTTACGGTAAATCAGAAAAATCGCTGCCCTCGTTCGAACACGTTAAATCTTTCTGTGACTTATTAGTCGACTATGTGTCTGAAGGCCATTTTGAAGTCTATGACAGAGTCGTTAATGCCTGTAGTGAGTATGGCGAATCGAGCAAAACGCTCGCGCAACAAGTATTGCCAAAGATCACCCCAACCACGAATGCGGCATTAGACTTCAACGATAAATATGCGGAAACCCAAGACGATCTCGTGTTATATCAACTCGATAAAGATTTATCTGAACTTGCCCATAATATGGAAACTCGCTTCGAACTCGAAGATGAACTACTTGAAGTACTCCACCGTAAGCATTCAGAACACACCCAGTAAGCCTCAATCAATTCAAGCGCACTTTGTTGTATCCTGTGCGCTTATCTTGTCGCCAATACTTATAACAGCCGTAAAATACCCACACAAACTCACGATTGATGACTCACAATCAGTCAGCGGCGAAATGTTTGCTCAAATAATTAAACATGAAATACCCTATATGCATGCTACATCACACTAGTACGCTATAACGCCTCTGTTGAGCGTGACACAACCTAGTGAGTGATGGCCAAGACTGCTCTGTAAAAGCGTTATTAGCGGCATACGCTGATGGTGCAGAAAGATATAATAGACATCCGCGGCGCTATGGCGCACGATCTCAACAACTCGTCACCGTTCTTATGCCTGACCGAACCAAATCCCATTCAGTAAAATCTCTAGCTCAGACAGTTATACCAATTGTATTGGTTATGTTCACGTTAACTGTTTCTGCATAGCCAATATAATTGATATAGAATCATTTTTAGCGTGTTGAATATAGCAATCTACAGCCGCAAAAAAGCCAGCTTATTCAGCTGGCTTCGTTACATCTCAATGAGATAATTAGGCGCTTGGCGATGACCTACTCTCACATGGGGAGACCCCACACT
>NZ_MPDG02000010.1:37533-67539 GCF_001887095.2 Shewanella sp. SACH | reverse complement strand
AAGTCGCTGCCGGAGGCGCCGGTGTCATCGGTAATGCTGGTGATCGCCACGGTGTTGCCGTCGCCATCTTGGTCAATTTGGGTGTCTACATTGCCATTATCAGTGGCTTTACCTGTATTACCAGCAGGATCTGTCACTGTTGCTACAGCGGTATAATCACCTTCAGCCAGAGGGGTTGTGACGTCCACTGCGTAGGTGCCATCTGCATTAACAGTCGTTGTTAATGTCTGTTCTGCACCTGTGCTATCTGTGACAACAATCGTAATTGTGCTACCTGGCGTTGCATCTGACGAACCAGTAATAGTAGGGGTGGTATCTTGTGTATTATCGGGTGCATCAACAGTGATGTTAGGTGCTGTGATATCCACGTTACCGTTATCGGTGGCTGTGCCAGTATTACCTGCAGGATCTGTAACTGTCGCTGTTGCTGTAATAGGGCCTTCGGCGACAGGATTAGTAACATCCACGGTATAAGTACCGTCAGGGTTAACCGTGGTGGTTAGCGTCTGCTCAGTACCTGTGCTGTCGGTGACAACAATCGTTATAGTGCTACCTGGAGGGGCATCTGTAGTGCCCGTGATTGTCGGGGTCGTATCATTGGTTGCATCGGGAACATCGACGGTAATATTTGGTGCTGTGTTATCAACATTGCCATTATCTGTGGCTTCACCTGTATTGCCTGCTGGATCTGTCACTGTTGCTACAGCGGTATAGCCGCCTTCAGCGAGTGGGTTAGTGACATCTACGGAATAGGTGCCATCAGGGTTTACTGTGGTGGTAAGAGTTTGCTCTGCACCTGTGCTATCGGTGACAATAATCGTAATAGTGCTACCTGGCGGTGCATCAGTCGAACCTGTGATTGTTGGTGTCGTATCTTGGGTATCATCAGGTGCATCAACAGTAATTGTTGGCGCAGTCGTATCGAGTAGTGCTGAATCACTGCCTTCAGGAGATGTGTTACTGGCACTGTCTGTGATCGTCGCTACAACTGTAATCGTTTCGCCTTCACCGGGAGCCGGAAGGTTGAGATTCACAAAGCCATTGTTGATATCTTCCTGTGTCAATGTGTAGTCAACACCATTAACAGTCAGCGTATCGCCAACATTTGCACCTGTGCCATCTAAGCCAATAGTGACATTGACTTCAGTATTGCCAGCTAGCTCTTCGTTACTGATAAAACCATCATTGTTTGTATCTGTATTGATAGTGACACTAGGTCCCCCATCGGCGACTGGTGTGATATTGATGGTTAATATTGCTGAAGAGCCAGTATTGGTTGTGTAAGTAATGGTGGGTACTTGGCCATTCCAGTTTTCATTTGGCGTGAAGGTATATGAGCCATCGGCGTTCAAGATTAAAGTGCCGCCTTCGAGCGTGACTTCGGTACCTGCTACGTAGGTCGTACCGCCGACTTCAAAACTCACAACACTTAAGGTTGAGTCTACATCGCTGTCATTATCAAGTACGTTGCCTGTAGCAGCTGTATCTTCATCTACTGTATTTGAATCGTTGACCAGAACAGATACATCATCTACAGGCGATATATTGATGGTTAAGGTCGCGCTTGCACCCGTGTTGGTGGTGTAAGTAATAACAGGAACTTGGCCATTCCAGTTTTCATTGGGCGTAAAGGTATATGAGCCATCGGCGTTCAAGATTAAAGTGCCGCCTTCGAGCGTGACTTCAGTTCCTGCTGTATAAGTGGTACCGCCGACTTCGAAACTCACAACACTTAAGGTTGAGTCCACATCACTGTCATTATCAAGTACGTTGCCTGTAGCAGCTGTATCTTCATCGACTGTATTTGAATCGTTGGCCAGAACAGATGGATCATCTATAGGCGAGATATTAATGGTAAGAGTTGCGCTTGCACCCGTGTTAGTGGTGTAAGTAATAACAGGAACTTGGCCATTCCAGTTTTCATTGGGTGTAAAGGTATATGAGCCATCGGCGTTTAACACTAAAGTGCCGCCTTCAAGCGTGACTTCGGTACCTGCTGCGTAAGTGGTACCGCCGACTTCGAAACTCACAACACTTAAGCTTGAGTCTACATCGCTGTCATTATCGAGCACATTGCCAGTGGCAATGTTATCTTCATCGGTCGTATTGCTGTCATTGGCGAGTGCCGAAGGAGAATCTGCAGCAATGGTCAGTTGTGGATCATTGACCGTTGTGCCTGTCAGTGCTTGACCAGTGGTTGAGTATCCTGATGTGGCTAAGACTTCACTACCACTGCGAGCGAGAGTGACATAGCCAGAGTTACCATCACGGCCTGGAGTGTTCCCTGCTGCGGTTTCTGGAAGGTTCTGAGTTGGGTCTTCACCAGAGGCAATTAGATCTTGTAATGCTTGGATTTCATCTAAGGCAGCCGCGTCAGTGGCGTTGGTGGCTACTGCTGATTCGTTGGGAGCAACTTCGTTCGATAGCTTCGTGCCATCGTCGAAGGTGATCTCATAGGTCGCGTTTTCGTCAATATGGAGCACAGCACCTTTTGGGAGTTGTTCGCCATCCTTAGCGGGTTGATTTGAACCATCAACTTCGACATTGATTTGCCCTTTTACTAACTTAAGCAAACCTTTCTTTGATGTAATTACCGATCCCATAGTGAGCTCCCAACAGCCAAAGTGTGTTAATTCCACAGACGCACAAATCCAACATATGTGCTGGGTTGTGATACAAGTGGTCGAATTTTAGCTAACAAAGTGTCACAAGTCAATTTTTTGACACATCTGTATTGCTTGTTCTGACTGGGGTTTGCGAGATGTTGGATATAAAAAAGACAGGATTCAGATGTGTAACTAGATGTAGTAGATATATTTATAAAAAGGGCTGCATTTAGTATTTTTCAACTTTGTAGTTAAGTATATTTATAACAAATTAATTAGGATTGGAAGGTTAATTTTTTATGAAAACGACACAAACCGACCTAGTGAGTCTCGTTTTTGAGTTCGAATGAAGCAAGAACCTTCGTGAGTGGTAAACGCCGTGACTCACAACAGTGCAAATCACGGCGTTATCTTTATTGATGTCGTAGAGCTATAAGTTAACTGCTTGGCGATAGCTTTGATTGGCGTTACCTTGTTCGCCTAACTGTTCTTGAATCCGTGCGAGCGCCAGCCATGAGGTTTTTGTTGGTTCGAGTCGGCAAACATTCTGCAAGCAGCTTCTGGCTTCTTTCATATCCCGCGTTTGCTGATAAAGCTTAGCCAAACACATCTGGTAGTCAGCATTATTCTCATGGGTGACTTCATGCTTGAGTAACTGTTTACGGATCTCTGTGTCTTGGGCTGTCGCGATTTCAGGAATTGCATGTAAAAGTGCTGACTCGGGAGAGGTTCGTAATTTTTTCGAGAGTAGTTTCAGCGCTTGGTCTTTACGATTAAAGCGGCATAAACCCATGGCATAAATCGCCAGAAACTCAGATTGATTGCGTTCACTGCGAGATAACCATTGCCAGCATTGCTCTAAGGCTTCTTCACCTTTGATGGCTGCGGCTTTGAGTAACGCGCAATTTGTGGCGATATTGAGCTCATTCAGCTGAGCATCATCGAGGATCTGACGCTTCTTCAAAATAGGTATTAACAGCTTGAGTGCATCCCAATCCTCTTGGGTTCGGTATAACTCAAGGGCGAGTTTGAGTACTGGCGCTTTACTCTTGCTCGTCGGTGCTAATTTATCCAGCTCGGTGCGGGCTAGGGCTAATTCCCCTTGCTTTAAAAGGTATCGAGTGCGAGTGGTTGCGACGGCATTCGCGGCAAGAGGTTGCGCTGCAGCGCGATCAAGATATTGATCTCGCTCGGCTATTTTTTGTTGATACTGAGCGGCACGGGCCGCTGCAAGTAAATTAAGTGCTGGGAGCTCACCGTTGTCAGCACCCTTTATCATGGCGCGTTCAGCTGCTGGCCAATCTTCTTCAGCCAGAGCCAGTGCACCCATTAAGGTATGTTTTTTAGCCGAGCGGCGGCGCCAGTGATGGGGAATAAAACGACTGCGCAGCATCAGATTGATGGCGCTAATCACTAGCCATTCGAGTACTTGGAATACGGCATAAAATACAATTAACGCAATGATCCCAAAGACTAAGCTGGTCTCAATCTGGTAGTCACCGGCAGCGATATAGACATAACCTGTATTACCAACCAACCAAGGGCTGATACAGAGCCCTATTAGCACTATCCCTAAGAAAATTAATATCTTGATCATAGTGGCGTATCCTCTGATGAGGTCAGCTCGCCATAACTAGTCAGCTGTAATAACAGAGGTTTAGCCGCAAAGGATTTCAGGGTAATAGGATCAAGTTCTAAGGTCGCTAATTTATCGATTTCGGCGATGGCCTCAGCTGTCTTGTGATCTTGCGTATCAAAATAGGTTTGGAGCCATTTGCGCGCCATCATCAATGATTGGTGATAAGCCGCTCTGTCATAGCGATATAACGCAAGTTGCGATTGCAGCAGTTTATGGCGAATGTTCTCCACCAGATACCATTGCTGTTCTGGTGCGAGTAAAGCGGGCGCATCGGCGGTTTTGTGGCGTATGGTAATAAAGTCTTGGGTTAACGCTTTCCACGTTTTACCCAGATTGCTCTGCCAATCATTCAAATCCCCAGTAATCGTTGTATCTTCTGGCGCATCGGTTTCTGCGTCGGTGCGATTCAGTGGCAGTTTATCGAGTTGTTCAATTAAGGCATCGAGCGCCAATACGTTGCCATCAATATCTGTGGTTTTAATGCTGGCCGTGGCGGCGATGTCTTTTGCTAATGCCTTACGAATAGGCAGTAACGCCGGATTGTTCATGGCGGCGATGGTTTCATCCGCCGACTTTAATAGATCGGTGGCGGTGCGGGGATCTTTCTCTAACCAAAGTTTACGGCCCGCCATATTCACGAGATATTCGGCTTCAGAGGCCATCCAATGCGTTGGGCTGCGCTGGGCCAGTTTATTGACCCTGTCCTGCAGTTGATTTTGGTCTTCTGCCAATTTTGTTAATTCTTGATAAGTCTTAGCATCATTCAGTTGTTGCTGTTCAAGCTGGCCAATACGTTGATTTGGCTGCAACAGCGCTTGCTGTAATTGGTCCTGGAGGGCGATATTTTTCGCATCCTGCGCCAGTAGTTGCTGTTGCATTTGTTGGTACAGCATAAAACCGCCGCCAAGGGTGCAAGCGGTTAAACCTAGCGCTAATAAAACCCCAAAGCGAATCGCCCACGAGCTTCTACTGGATGCTGGCGTTTGGCTCGGTGCGGTTGAAGGGGTGGCTTTGGCTGTTTGGGATTCGTTGGATGACGCTGATGTTGCGGGCGTATCATCGGTTGTTTCCGGTGACACAATAATAGCGGTAGCCTCTGATTCTGGGCTCTTTGCGTCGTGCTTGTTGTTATCCATTTAACAGTCCTTGAAAACATGCTACTGCCGAAATTCGAGTAAAATCGGGCTAAATAGCGCTTAGAGTTTAAGGGCGTTTAGCACGGCTTTGCTGTTGGCGGCATTGGCATTGGTGACTTGGGTTATACCAAAGGCGTGAGCTTGAGCTTCTACTCGGTTACTTGGGACTATGATATGACATGAGCGCAGCCATGCAAATAACTCTTTTGGCACTAAATTAATCAGGTTATCCAGTACTTCACCGCTGGTCACCACAATAGTGTCTATCCCGAAGGCTTGCCATTGCAGAGCTAACTGTTGACCATCGAGTGGCGGGCAAGCTCGTTGATACACTTCCCAATAGCGCAAATGTGCACCGCGCGCAGCCAGTTGTTCGGCTAAGGCTTCGCGGCCACCGACGCCACGTATAATAGTAATCTGCTGACCTTTAATCTCTTGCAGCGGCGCGAGCGTGAGTAGCCCTTCGGTCTGCTGACAGTCATCAGGGGCTTCTAGGGCCGAAATACCGAGCTGGTTTAATGCGTCCCAAGTCGCATGCCCTACCGCGAAGTACTGAGCTGGAGGCCAAGCTTTGGTGTGTGGATTCGCAGCTGTTAAGGCGTTATCCGCAAAAGTCACAGCATTGGCGCTGATGCAGATAACCATATCGGCGTGTGCTAAAGGATGCGGGGTATTCGTTGCGATAGCGGGCGTTGCTTCGACACACAGCAGAGGTGTGACCCAGTAAGCAATGCCTCGTTCATTCAAGGCATCGACCATGGACTGATTGCGCCCCTCGGGGCGCGTCAGTAAGACTTTCATTGACTTAGGCTTTAGCGTAAACGGCGTCGAGAATGCTTTTGGCACCTTTGCTGAGTAACTCTTCAGCAAGGGCAACACCTAATTGCGTGGCTTCGGTTTTTGGACCTGTGATCACGCCTTCGATGATTTCACTGCCATCTGGGTTACCAACTAGGCCGCGTAGCGTCATCTCGTCACCATTGATTTCAGCAAATGCGCCAATCGGCACTTGGCATCCACCTTCAAGGCGAGTGTTCATCGCGCGCTCGGCCAGAACACGGTAGCGAGTTTCTAAATGCTCTAATGGCGCCAGTAGCGCTTTAACACGTTCGTCGTTGATGCGACATTCGATACCCACAGCGCCTTGGCCGTTGGCGGGTAAGGATTCTTCGGCAGAAATAAAGCTGGCAATACGCTCAGACAATTTCAGACGGATTAAGCCAGCAGCGGCAAGAATAATGGCATCGTATTCGCCGTTATCAAGCTTAGCTAAACGAGTTCCAACGTTACCGCGTAAATCTTTGATGATGAGGTCGGGACGTGATGCACGTATCTGACATTGACGACGTAGGCTCGAGGTGCCCACAGTTGCGCCTAATGGTAATTCGCTGATCGATTTATATAAATTCGATACAAAGGCATCGCGGGGATCTTCGCGCTCGCAAATAACTTCAAGGCCCAAGCCTTCAGGGAAGTCGACTGGCACGTCTTTCATTGAGTGCACTGCGATATCGGCAAGATCGTCTAACATAGCGACTTCAAGCTCTTTGACGAACAAACCTTTACCGCCTACTTTGGCTAGCGGCGTATCTAAGATAACGTCGCCTTTAGTGCTCATTGGCAGCAATTCCACCACAATACCTGGGTGAATGCGTTCTAATTCGGCTTTAACAAATTCAGCTTGCCACATGGCTAGCGGACTCTTGCGGGTTGCGATACGTATGCGGTTCTCAGACATGCCTAGTTTCCATCAAAGATCTTAGTTGCGCCAATGCTAACATTGGCAAATCGTTTATGTAAGGAAGCCGTATCGATTCTTTGAAGTCGGCGATGTTCTACATAGCGTGAAAGTGTGATGCGCTTCACATATAGTTGCTCGTGTTTGCAAAAGTGTTAACATGAGCACACTTCTCATAAGTGTCTAAGTGTTGTGTTTTTGAATGGATCGGCAAATACAGTTTCCTGATATAGCTGAACGACTTAATAAGGTCCGCATTGCGCGCGCCTTGGCTTTGCTATCGCCGCTGCAAAAACACTTATTCCATTTGATCCCCTTTTTAATCCACCAGAACAGCGTTCAGTATCCCGGCTATCATGCCGCTAATACGCCCTGCGGAATTAATGAGTATCAGCTTAGCGAAATTGAATCCCAAGCCTGCGATGTTTTCTCGCTACCCTTTATTAATCAAGAAGCGGACATCAATGCCTTTGATGGCGTTTATGCCATGGGCAGTACTGGCAGCTTTGGCCAAAATACCAAGAGCGATGTCGATGTTTGGTTAGTGCATAGGGCAGATTTAAGCCTTGAAGAGTTAGCGCTGATCAGGATTAAAACCGATAGATTGACTGCATGGTTTGCCGAGTATCAGTTTGAGGTGAACTTTTACTTAGTCCACCCACAACAGTTTTGTGGTGATCAAACTCTGCGTGGTTGTCTGTCAACTATGGCCCATGAGCACAGTGGCAGCACCCAGCACTGGTTGTTACTGGAAGAGTTTTATCGCAGTCAAATTCGTCTGGCGGGTAAAGCCATTGCATGGTGGCCTGACGCTAAACTCAATCCTGCACTCTTGTTTTTAGGCGATGTGCATGAATTACCTGCGAGTGAGTACTTTGGTGCTTCCTTATGGCAGCTCTATAAAGGCTTAGAAAAGCCCCATAAGGCGCTGATTAAAGTATTGTTACTCGAGGCCTATGCCAGCGATTATCCCAATTCAACGGTGCTTTGTGATCGCCTCTGGCAGAAAACCTTAGCCGGTGATTTTTCGACGTCGAACGATGCTTATTACTCCATCTACGAGATTATCGAAACCTATTTGCTCAAGCAGAATGATACCCGTCGGCTTGAGATTGCACGGCGCTGCTTTTATCTAAAATGTGGCGTGCACTTGAGTCGCCCGCAAGAGGGCAAAGATTGGCGTTATCCTAAATTGCAAAAATTGGTGCAGGATTGGCAATGGCCCGACAGTTTGATCAGCACCTTAGACGATTGTGAACATTGGCACAGTGGCCAGCTCAATTGGTTTAACGAGCAGCTGAATGAACTCTTGTTGGCGAGCTATCAAACCTTGCTGCGCTTCGCATCGACTCATGAGCTCAATGAAGGCTTGCGGATTGAAGAGCTGGGCATGCTCACCCGTAAATTACACACCTATTTTAGCCAAGATGAAGATCAAATCGCTAAGCTGAATCTGCTGTGGAGTGCCTCGGTCGCCGAGTCCGACGTGACTATGGTGTCAAGCTCGCGCGAGCGACAATATTATCTTTATCGACAGGAGCCGCTTCCACAAAATTTGTTAGGTGAGTCGGCGATATGTAAGGGAAAAACCCCATCCGCCTTGATGATCTGGGCATGTCTAAACGGAATTTCGACACCTGAAACACAATGGCACGAATACGGTCAGAGTAAGGCAAAGTCGAAACGGCTTACCGAAGCGTCTAAGCGGTTACTGAATTTTATCGACCACGAATGGCGCGTGTCGAAACGGGACTTATGCCAGCCATGGCATTTTCGTAAGTTGATTTTTGTGCTTAATCTGGATTGCGATCCCACCATTGAATGGGGCGGACAGGAAATGATGGTCGATGTGATGAATGCTAACGTGTTCTCACTCGGGCGTAAAAAAGCCAATATGCTTGGCGCCTTAGATGCCATTTGTTTGAATAGTTGGGGTGAATGGCAGTGTCATCGCTTCGAAGGCGATACTGCGGTATTACAAGCATTAGCCTTTGTGACGCCAGGACTCCGGCGGGCCAGCTTACCCGTGGACATGGATGTGATCAGTTGCTCGCAAAAGTTACGGCCACAGCTCAAGTTAGCGGTGAAAAATCTACTTAAGCAAACCATGCGTTTGTGCCAAAAAGTGCAGCAATCCAGCACCTTAGTGCAGCCGCTGCAGATAAGGCATACCCGCTATGGGATCTTTTTTAATCCCTTAGGCATGGCCTACCAGGATTTGAGCGATGCTAAGTCTTTTTATCAGCAGTTATCCCGCAGTCATCTTGTATTGCTGCCGCGGCCTGAATTGGGTGACGATCCCTTTTCGAGTATGCCTAAAGTGGTGCAGAACTATGCGGCGAAAGGGGCGATTCAATATTTTCTACGCCAACGAGTCGATAATTTGGATGTATTTATTCTCGATGAGGAAAACCAATTGAGCCACTATGTGCAGCCGGGTTCTAACATGGCCGAGTTAGTGAATAAAGTCAGTCATCACTATGTGTTCGATGAGCATTATGCTTCACGGGCGCGATTCAATATTCCGCAGTTTTTCCATCTAGTACGAGTGGCGGGGGAGTTAACTGTGGCGCCGTTCGGCATAGATATGAGTGACCAAGACACTGAGTTTTAAGCTGGGTTTTGAACATAAATAATGGGAGCTAAGGCTCCCATTATCGTTTTGCACTATTATGGCTTGCGCTACGACTGGCTTAGATTAAAAGCTAAGCTTAATTCCGCCTTGGCGCTCGATAGACTCTTGCACGAATGGCATAAACTCGCCGCCATTACGTCCGTCCATCCATTTACCTTCAACAAAACCAAAATGATATCCACCAAAACGTGTGGCTACCCAAATCTCATGCAAAGGTTCTTGCTTGTTGATCACTATCTTAGAGCCATCAACAAATTCTAATTGCAATACGTTGCCACTGGCATCGATATCAACATCGGCATCTTGCTCATCAATCGCAGTTTCAATCGCATTTTCTATGGCTTGGAACATGTCATCGGCGAGCTGGTGAAATTCTGTATCTGTAATGGCCATGCATTTCTGTCCTTTGCTTTCGTCAAGATGGGTGCGATTATAAGGCCATTAGTCACCAGATGCACAGATGTTGAGAAAAATGAGACTGTTTTTATTGTTATTGCTTGGTAGCCTATTCATTACGGCATGCGGCCAGAAGGGCCCCCTCTATCGATCGCCCGCCACAGAGGTGAATCAACCTAAAAAGGTTGATGAAGCTAAAACTGTGCCTGAAGTGGAAGAGATTAAAACCGAAATTAGAGCCATCAAAGCACAAAAAACACAACAATAACAATAGCTATAACTAAAACGACCATCACTATCGCAGCGATAACGCGCAGTAAGGAACCAGACATTGGATCACTTTCTCTACCAACAAAATGCCCTGCACGCCGAAGGCTGCCAGGTTGCCGATTTAGCTCAAACCTATGGCACACCGCTGTATATCTATTCCCGCGCCACGTTAGAGCGCCATTGGCATGCCTTTAATAATGCCGTGGCTGATCATCCACATTTGATTTGTTACGCGGTTAAAGCCAATGCGAACTTGGCTGTACTGAATGTGCTGGCACGTTTAGGCAGTGGTTTTGATATCGTGTCGGGCGGTGAGTTAGCAAGAGTGATGGAAGCGGGCGGCGATCCCGCCAAAGTGGTGTTCTCTGGCGTGGGTAAAACTGCGGCTGAAATGGAACAGGCACTTAATCTGGGCATTTATTGCTTTAACGTTGAATCGAGCGCTGAGCTTGAGCTGTTAAATCTGGTCGCAGGTCGTTTAGGTAAAGTCGCGCCTGTGTCCCTGCGGATTAATCCCGATGTGGATGCGGGAACCCATCCCTATATTTCGACTGGCCTTAAAGAAAACAAATTCGGTATTGCTATGGATGAGGCTGAAATCGTTTTCGCCCGTGCCCATGCGTTGCCACATTTAAAAGTGAAAGGTGTCGATTGCCATATCGGCTCACAACTGACTGAAATCAAGCCATTCCTTGATGCGATGGATCGTATGCTCGCCTTGATCGACCGTTTGGCCGAGCAGGGTATCGTTATTGAGCATTTCGATGTGGGTGGCGGTTTAGGGGTGACCTATGATGCCGAAACGCCGCCACATCCTGATGTGTATGCTGCCGCCATATTGGCGCGTTTGGGCGACCGTCAACTGAAGCTTATCTTCGAGCCGGGCCGTGCGATTGCCGCCAATGCGGGGATTTTTGTTACTCAAGTGCTGTATCTTAAAGAAAACAGCGACAAACGTTTTGCGATTGTCGATGGTGCGATGAATGACTTGATTCGTCCCGCACTCTACAGTGCATGGCAAAATATTATCCCAGTCGTGCCAAGGGACTCAGAGGTCTATGAGTTTGATATTGTTGGCCCAGTGTGCGAAACCGGTGACTTTTTAGGTAAAAATCGCCAGCTCGCGTTAGCCGCGGGTGATTTACTGGCGGTGCGTTCGAGTGGTGCCTATGGTTTTGCTATGGCCTCTAACTACAACACTCGTCCTCGTGCAGCTGAAGTTATGGTGGATGGTGAGCAGGCTTTCTTAGTGCGTGAGCGAGAAAAATTGTCTCAGCTCTGGCAAGGTGAGCAACTCCTGCCGTAAACTAGAAAAATTATATTGATTCAGGCGCTTGGTTTCATACTTTATGAGCGGCGCCTCGGCTTAAAGGATAAGTATCTTGATCCAATTCACTAAGATGCACGGACTGGGCAACGATTTTATGGTGGTCGATGGGGTCACGCAGAACGTGTTCTTTTCGCCTGAGCAGATCCGCCGTTTAGCCGACCGTAACTTTGGCATAGGTTTCGACCAACTACTCTTAGTTGAGCCGCCCTATGATCCCGATTTAGATTTTCATTATCGCATCTTCAATGCCGATGGCACTGAAGTCGAACAATGCGGCAATGGCGCCCGCTGTTTCGCCCGTTTTGTGCGTAATAAAGGCCTGACAAATAAGAGCAAAATCCGTGTTAGTACTTCGTCCGGCAAGATGACTCTGCGCTTAGAGCGAGACGGTACAGTTACCGTGAATATGGGCGTGCCGGTCCTCGAACCGAGCCAGATCCCCTTCAAAGCTAAGAAACCTGAAAAAACTTATCTACTGCAAACACCAATGCAAACCTTTTTATGTGGCGCGGCTTCTATGGGTAATCCCCATTGCGTGCTCGACGTTGAAGATGTGGCGAGTGCTTCTGTTGCTGAAATTGGTGCCATGCTCACTAAGCATGAGCGTTTTCCGCGCGGTGTGAATGTGGGATTTATGCAGGTCGTAGACTCCGGCCACATTAAGCTGCGGGTGTATGAGCGCGGCGCGGCCGAAACCTTGGCCTGTGGTACCGGCGCATGTGCAGCTGTAGTTGTAGGCCAAGTGCAAGGGAAGCTCGGCCAGCAAGTGCGGGTGGATTTACCCGGCGGCACCTTAACCATCAACTGGGAAGGCGAGGGTAAACCTTTGTGGATGACGGGCCCCGCGCAGCACGTTTACGATGGACAAATTCAGTTATGACAGAGCCCTTGATGCCGCAGACGGATGTGCCTTTCGATGAGTTGATTATTCGCGAATATCTGCTGGATAATCCTGACTTTTTTAATCGCTATCCCGAGCTGCTGCTGGCAATGCGCTTGCCTCACATGGAACGCGGCGCCATCTCTTTGGTGGAACGTCGCCAAGAAATGCTGCGCCAGCGAGTGAGCCAGTTGGAAGAAGAAATCACCAGTCTGTTAACCATGGCGGCGCGTAACGAGAAGATTTACCAATTCAATACTGAGTTATCCTTCCAGCTATTAAATTGTGCCGATCTAGTGTCACTTAAAGAAGTGTTGGCCGACAGTTTAAAATTACAGTTTAATTTCAGTCATGTGCGTTTGATCAGCGTGCTCGATACCGATATGAAGGCAATATGGGATCAAAGGCTGCACAAAGGTCACTATTTTGGCCGACTCACGCAACAAGAGGCTAAACGCCTATTTGGTAGCGAAGTGGGGTCAGTGGCACTGACGAAATTGTCGGAAGACAACCCAGTCATTTTTGCTATTGCCAGCCAAGATGCCACCCATTTTCATCCTGATATGGATAACATGCTGCTGGAACAACTGCGGCGTTTGCTGGCGCACATGCTCGCTAAGCTGTAACGGCTGTCGAGCGATTGTGCTCACTCAAGGCTTAGCAAAACCCATGAGGAAACCGATATGAGTACGCAAACAGCCGAAGTGTCGGCGCTTAATACTCAATGGTTACAAACCTTTGAACGCTATCTGAGTACCGAGCGGCAGTTGTCGGCCCATACAGTACGTAATTACCTTTACGAGCTTAATCGCGGAAGCGATCTCTTGCCCGAAGGCGTGCATCTACTCAATGTGAGCCGCGAGCATTGGCAGCAAGTATTGTCTAAATTGCACCGCAAAGGCTTAAGCCCGAGATCGCTTTCTCTGTGTTTATCTGCGGTAAAACAATGGGGTGAATTTTTGCTGCGCGAAGGCGTGATTGAGCTTAATCCCGCCAAAGGCTTAAGTGCTCCCAAACAAGCCAAACCGCTGCCGAAGAATATCGATGTCGATGCCATCAGTCACTTGCTGGACATTGAAGGTACAGATCCCCTAAGCCTACGGGATAAAGCCATGATGGAGTTGTTTTATTCCAGTGGCTTACGTTTAGCGGAACTCGCCGCGCTCAATTTATCCAGTGTGCAATACGATTTGAAAGAAGTGCGAGTCTTAGGTAAAGGCAATAAGGAACGTATCGTCCCTGTCGGTCGTTTGGCGATTGCTGCTTTGCTGAATTGGCTCAATTGCCGAAAGCAGATCCCCTGTGAAGATAACGCCTTATTTGTGACCGAAAAGGGCAAGCGACTCTCCCATCGTAGTATTCAGGCGCGGATGGCTAAATGGGGGCAAGAGCAGGCATTATCGGTGCGCGTGCATCCACATAAACTGCGCCACTCCTTTGCCACTCACATGTTAGAAGCGAGCGCCGATCTGCGGGCGGTGCAAGAATTATTGGGCCATGCGAACCTAGCGACCACGCAAATTTATACCAGTTTGGATTTCCAACACTTAGCTAAGGTGTATGATAACGCCCATCCTAGAGCGAAAAAAACACAGGATAAATAATGCGTTGCTATCTTAGACCTCAAAATATTCAAGCGATCAGTTTCGATCTCGACGATACCCTGTACGATAATCTACCGCATATTTTAAATGCCGAAGCCGAGCTGGCGACGTTTCTGTTGCAGACTTATCCATTGTCGCAGGCGTGGCAAACCCATGATTGGCGCAGGCTAAAACTGCAACTGCTGCAGCAAAATCGCGAGCTCGCCCACGATACCAGCGCTGCCCGTTTGGCAACGCTTCGCCAAGGGCTAAGACAGCTAGGGTATTCGGCCGCTGAAGCCGAACGCGGCGCCGAGCAAGGATTGGCGTGTTTTTATTTTCATCGCAGTCATTTTCAAGTATCTGACGAAGTGCTCTTGTTACTCAAACGCCTATCGCAGCATTTTAGATTAATCGGCATCACCAATGGCAATGTGGATGCCGAGCGAATTGGTTTAGGCGATGCCTTCGAGTTTGTGTTGCATCCAGGCAATGGTGTGCATATGAAACCCGCCAAAGACATGTTCGAATTGGCCTGCTCGCGATTAAATATTGCACCGCAGCATTTACTGCATGTTGGCGACAGTATGAATGCCGACGTTCGTGGTGCGCGGTTGGCTGGGTGCCAGTCTGTGTGGTTGAATCCGAGTTTTGGCCGAGTCGATTCCTTACCTATTGCGGCCTTGTTACCCCATTTAGAAATTAATGCTCTCGATGCGTTAATCAAAGTGCTGGCTATCGACGTAAACTAACTCTGTGGGCAGCGTTGAATCTGCCTCTTTGCTAATCCAGAGTGATTGAGATCAAGGTTTGTTCCCAAAATTTGCACTAGAGTGAAGCCTAATATTACTGAAGTCACTGACTAAGGCTGTGTTATGGCGCGTATCGGGTTGTTATTACTGCTTACTTTATGTTGGATCGCGCCGGTATCGGCCCATGAGATCCATTCGGGTGGCGGTTTCATGTCGGGTTTTAATCATCCCGTTTTGGGATTTGATCACTTGCTGGCTATGTTGAGTGTGGGCATGTTGAGCACCCAGCTCGGTGGCCGCGCAATTTGGACTGTCCCCTTAGCATTTGTCACCTTTATGTTAGTGGGCGGGATTTTAGGCTTATACGCCATTGCCGTTCCCTTCGTTGAAATCGGCATTGCCCTCTCGGTATTGTTACTCGGCCTCGCCATCGCTTTTGATCGTCAAATTCCACTGTTATTCGCCATGGCATTTGTTGGCATATTTGCGATTTTCCACGGACATGCCCACGGCGCCGAAATGCCAGCATTGGCAAGCCCGGTTTTGTATGCCCTAGGATTTTTATTTGGCACTGCGGTCATCCATTTAGGCGGCGTAATGATAGGCCTTGGAATGCAGCGGATGACAGGACAACGCAACTTAATGCGTGTCACGGGCGCAGCGATTGCGGCCATGGGCGGTTATTTATTAGCAGGATTTTGACGTAATAGCATGCCGAATTAACGCGCCTTGAGTTGCTTCATGCAAAGATGGGCGCGGCGTAACAGTAGATTGACCTGCCGACGGCTCGCATGCATGTCGGCATCTCCCACCCTAAAATAACTCCCAGTGTAAGGATCGCCGCCGACATAAATAGGTTTGAGCTGCTCTGGCGCCAGCGGTACACGGATGCGAATCAGCTTTTTATTCATAATTTCAATAATCTGCACATCTGAGATCGCCAAAATATTATGGCTAGTACGGCTAGGATTATCGAGTATCTCCCAAAACGCTTGTAAAACAGGAAGCGGATTGGGAATGCCTTCAATGCTGAAATGGCCACGTTCTTCGCGCACCCCTAGGATGATCTCGCCACCCAAAGTGTTGGCAAAGGAGCTATAAGTAGCCCAAATATCTTCGGGTAATTGACCTTGGCCGTCGCGGCCACCTGCGAGTTTAAACTCTACTTGGGCCGATTCGTGTAAGTCGGCAATATCATCGAGTGCAAATGATTGAAATGTCATGGCAGCTTATCCGTCAGCGACACATGACTTGTTGTAGCACGTCAACAATTGAAAGGCCAGACTTAGGTCCGGCCTCAAGATTCTGCGGATGACCGTAATTCAGGGGCATCACAACAGCAACATTCAATCGATTATTGAGCGAGATCTAATGCCTTAGGAAATAGAATATTGTTTTCTAAGTGAATATGCTGATGTAAGTCGGCCTCAAACTCCGCTAGCGTGGCATAACACACACGCCACGTAGTGCAAGCATGTTCCGGTGGCGTGAAGTCGTTCGTGAGCTCGCGTAATTTTTGCAAAATCAAACCGACTTCTTCATGTTCGTTCTGCATCGCATTGATGGGATTACCCATATGACCAAAGCAAGTTTCAACCTGCTCTGCTTGACTCAAACCGCGGATCGCCGGAAACAGTATTTTCTCTTCCTTCATTAAATGCGGCATCAGGTCTTCAACTAAAGCACGTATCCAACCCGCAAAGGGAATAATTTCGGCATAGTGCTCACCATGGGCGCGCACCATTTTCTCGGAATATTCGACCAACAACGGGGCTTTTTCGCGCACGTATTGATGGTGTGTCGACTCGATATAGTCGACAAGTTGATCTAAGGGTAATTGATTCAACTCATCTTCTTTGCTGCCGGTCAGTGTGACGGCATTCAGCGCAGCAACCACTTTTGCGGGATCTATGTCTGCGCGTTCACAGGCAACCGCCAGCGGTTTACCGCCGCCACAACAAAAATCGATACCAAATTGGCTAAACACATGGGCACGGCGAAAATCTTCGGCAACTAACTCACCGACTTTTCGTGCTAGCCAGTGGCTATCTTGAGCGCTCTCACTGAGCTCTGAACCTTGACTAAGTTGTGCATCATGGCGAGGTTGAGAACTCACTCCATGGACAGAGGCTTGTGCATCTTGCGGGATAGAAGTAGCAGACATGAATAGCTCCAAAGCAGCAATAAATTTACATTCATATTATTTGCAGCTTTAATGCGTAGCAACTAAACCCGACTAAAATACTCAGGATTTGCCGATGATGTCACAGTTAACCGAGCGAAATATCTCTTAAGGAGTAGGTCACCCAACTTATTTGTAGCTGGCAAATTGGCTCTCGAAACGTTGAGATACTGAGTGACGATCACGCCAAAGCGTTTCATTTTTTATCACTTAATTCGGAAGCGACCACTTGGCCTTGTTTAGTGTATTCGTACAACTGGGTAGGTTTTGCCCGCGGTAATTGCGACAGGCCCAAAAGGAGCCGAATTGACCATCCTTCAACAGCATATCGCCGCCGCAGAGGTTACAAAGCGGTGATATATGTCCACAAGCCTCATTTAGACACGCCTTAAAGCCTGCAAAACGGTTACGCGTCATTGGGCTAGCGCAGAGTTCGCAGCCTTGCTCCTTGTGATCGCACAAGGGAAAGTGTGAGCAAGAATAAAACGATTTAAAATTCCCCGTTCTAGGCTTAAGCGTTCCCGTGCTGCAACGCACGCATTTTACTTCTTTAAATAACCTTTGTACTAAAGAGGTGCTGAACTCATCTTGTTCAATTGGGTAGTCTTTTGTAAGCAGTTCAGTGACGAAAGGACTCACATCTGTCATATCGGCAATCACATAGACACGGTGTTTTGCCCGCGTTAATGCGACATAAAATAGTCGGCGTTCTTCTGCAAATTCAAACGTTTCAGTTTTAGGTAAAAAAGCATCCAGTATCGGCGGCGTAATTTTCATCGACGGAAAGCCATGCATTCCCGTCTTCATCCCCATGATCACCACATAATCGGCTTCTTTCCCTTTTGAAGCGTGAAATGATTGGCACTCAACCTTCAACTTAGGATATTTAGCCTTGAGTTGGTTAACTTGGGTTTTATCGGGTAACTGAAACCAAAAACGTGCCAGCAAATAGACGCTCGGTACGCTGTTAAGTTTGTCACTTCCGGCGCTTATCCTTGCACTTATCGCCGTTAATGCTTGTTCCAGTGGATTCGGGCTTGGCTCATCTTTACTGGGTGGTTCATTTTCTCCGCGGCGTAATATTGAAACCGCGGGGGAGGCGACCTGCTTGAGGGAGCGAATATCCTTGCTCAATTGTGTGGGATTTTGGGTGACAAACTGGGTAGCGACTTCCCCAATACTGCTGTTAAACCTAAAAGTCAGATCTAAGTCGCTTTGGGCGGTTGGGCCAAAATAGTGAGTAAAATTCGTAGTTAAACTCACATCTGCGCCGCTAAAGCGATAAATCGCCTGCCAGTCATCCCCGACACAAAATAAAGACGCCTGCGCTTTAGAATGGGGCGCACAGGAATCCCTCAAGGCACGCACTAAGCGGGCACGTGGTTCTGAAATATCTTGGAACTCATCCACCATAATGAAACGCCACGGGCTAATAAATTGCCCGCGTTGTAGATACGTCAGCGCTTTGCCAATCATGTCCTCAAAATCAATGTCGCCATTTATTGCTAAATGTTGCTCATAGCGCGTGATTATGGGCTCAAGCAGTTCGAATGCCTTACGGGTCTGCTGAGCATCGGCGGCGCGGGCAAATACCCCCTCAAGGCCATGTTCATCAAGGCAAGCTGCTTTATACAGCCCAATCAGCTGACTAAACATTTTTGCCAATTCAGTCACGCGCCCAAGTTCATGCAGGGTGGCGAGTATGGCTTCATCGGGTAAGGGCGCGTATTGCACTTTAAAGACCTGTAAAGCTTGCTCAAGCTTACCGATTAACGACCCGTTTTTATGTTGGTAATAAAATAGCTCAATACACTTAGTACCATGTTGTTGATGTAGCTGACGTTTCCATGCCATCGATTCCAAGTACTTATGGTTATCGATATAAGGGGCGGTATTCTGGTGTTCATCAATACCATAGTATTCAAGATAAACTTGGTATTCAGGCAGATAGAAATCGGGTTGATACTGACGAAAATCAATACTGCGCACATCATGCTCATACTTAGTTTCATAAACATATTCGATGCCATTGCTAAATAGCCAGTTGGCAATGTAAAGCTCACCAAAGCTTTTGACTCGCTCACCTTTAAGGGTGCGAATATCGTTATCATTCAAGTATTGAAAATACTCACCTTCCAGATCGAACTCGAACGGGCTTTTTTCAACATAATAGAAGCGGCTGAAGTACTCGAAAAGCTGCTTACGGTAAGCCTCATCTTCAATCAAAGTCTCAAGGGTATTGTGCACCCACAGCTCTTTGGCTTTGTCATCCTCTGCCCAAGGGGACAAACTGGGTTTAGCGCGCTCAACGTCGGCGATAATTTTTAAGCCTAAACTGTGGAAAGTGCTCGCCTTGATATCCTCCGTGCCAAGCTTGTTTTTAATCCGTTCATCCATCTCGTCAGCTGCTTTACGGCCATAGGCTAATAGCAAGATTTCATCGGCTTTTGCTTGACCACTCTTCAGCAAATATCCGGCTCGCCCGACCATCACACTGGTTTTGCCCGTGCCAGCACCTGCCAATAACAAGTTATTGTTATCATCGATAATACAAGCTCGGCGCTGTTTTTCGGTTAAGGGATTAGATTCTACATGCTCAAAATAGTCTGCAAATTTAACGAGCTGCGACTGAATGTAATCTTCACGCAGCTGTTTTACATCGGCGCGGGTCCAGCGGTGGATTTGCTTAAGCCTCGCTAACACAGTGTGTAGATTTGCCGCCAAGGGCAGGTTTTCACACCAAGGGAACCAACGCGGATATTCGTGCGCGACTCTGGCTTGTATCATTGCTAAACGCGATTCTCGTAAATAAGTGTGTGCCAGTATTTTATCGACTTTCGCCACTAACTCAGCAATGCGCGCCCCATTGGCATTCGCCCAAAGCAGTGCGGTGTCGTTGCCAAATTGATGCTGCGCAAAATAGCTAAGAAACGGCAGTTGATAGGCTTTGCCAGATACAGTGAAACCGAGCAAGTATCCGAGCGGACTCAAGGTAAAAACCGGCGGGGAGTCGAGCTGCTGCCAAGTAAAATGTTCGTCAGCTGCTACTTTATTAGCGCTGCGAGAGTGAGCAAAAAAGCCGCCTTTAGTGCGATTAATGCTAATACCACTGGCGCTGAGTTTTACCGCATCAGCTTTGCCAATAAAGAAATGGCCAAACCAACTGTGCTTGATATCTTGTTCAGAGTGAGTCAATGACAATGTAAAACCTACGGCTAAAAAGTTTTAGAATTAACAGGCTGATTTTTAAATGCATTATAACTTAAAACCCGATAGCTCGTGTCAAGGTTGTGCTATGGGGCGGTATGGATTGTCTATTGATTTTGGTCACCAGACGCAGCCAAGCTCATAGTGTTGGTGAATGATGTCTTAGTTGGCGTGAGAGGCGTGGCAAACCAAGCATGATGGTGACTATGTAACTATATGCATAAGAAGGGCGCGCATTAGAAAGGCGTGTATCAGAAAGCAAAAAAGCCTGAATCTCTTCAGGCCTTTTCTTTTCTCAATACAACAGCTTAATCCTTGCGGATTAGTTCATGCCGTATTTTTTCAATTTTTTACGCAGAGTACCACGGTTGATACCTAGCATGTTTGCTGCGCGGGTTTGGTTGCCACGAGTGTGTTGCATGATGATGTCAAGCAGAGGCGCTTCAACTTCGCTTAGCACCATTTCATAAACTTCTTGTGCTTCCTGACCGTCCAACTGTGCGAAGAAGTTAGTTACGGCACGCTTTACTGCGTCACGTAATAACTGGGGCTTGATAGTGCCGTTTGCGGTTTCGATTTTGCCAACGGTAAGCTGGTGAACTTCTGTGTTAGTTGTCTGATCAAACATTCTATTCTGCTCTTTATTAATTCTGTACTAATTCATCAAAATAACATTCCACGAGGGAATACTGTTCTGCAGCGGTTTCCAGCCGATTAAAGTCAGCCCTAAATTGGCGCTGAGCTTCTTGGTCTAGGTACCATCCCATATGTTTTCTGGCGAAGCGGATACCCTTGTATTCACCATACAAATCATACAGTTTGGTGAGGTGTTCCAGCATCACTTGACGCTGTTCGGCAACCTCAATGGGCGCTAGCTTATTACCCGTTTCCAAGTAGTGCTGGATTTCTCTGAAAATCCAAGGCCGTCCTTGAGCACCCCGTCCTATCATCAAGGCATCGGCACCGGTGTATTCCAGCACAAAGCGGGCTTTCTCCGGACTGTCGATATCCCCATTCGCGACGACAGGAATCGAGACATTCTGTTTGATTGCTTTAATCGTGTCGTACTCAGCGTCGCCTCTGTACATACATTGTCTCGTGCGACCGTGAACGGCGAGCGAGGCGATGCCACAATCTTGGGCAATCTGGGCGATTTGAACACCATTCTTGTGTTCTGGCTCCCAGCCGGTGCGAATCTTTAACGTGACGGGCACATTCACTGCGGCGACCACGGCTTGTAAAATTTCTTTTACCAGCGGCGGGTTTTGCATCAGCGCTGAGCCAGCCAGCTTTTTATTCACTTTTTTCGCGGGGCAACCCATATTGATATCAATGATGTGAGCGCCTTGTTCAACATTGAACAACGCGGCTTGCGCCATTAAATCAGGATCGGCTCCTGCAATTTGCACTGAGCGGATGCCTTCCTCGCCAGAATGCGTCATGCGCTGGCGGCTTTTATCTGTATCCCAAACCTCAGGATTGGATGAAAGCATCTCGGAAACCGCTAGGGCTGCGCCATAACGAAGACAAAGATTACGGAAAGCTTGATCGGTGACACCTGCCATTGGTGCCACGATCAGCTGATTGTTCAGTTGATAGGGTCCAATCTGCATTTTATGTTTCACCTTAGCTCTTCAAAGGGGCGCTATAGTAGCCCTTTTTGTTGGCCGTGAAAAGGTCAATAAATGACCTAGATGTAATTTTTTTTCTTGACTTTTAATCGGCGAGAAGTCAGAGGCTGAATAGTTAGAAGCCAGCGGTGGCGCATGTTGCGCCACCCTTTAGCGCTATTTACGCTTGCCTGTCAAGCGGCTCCAATCTTCTTTGTGAGCCGCTGCGTCCATATCGAACCATTGGCTATAAAAGTCAGAGATTTCTTGGGCTTGTTCTTTGAGGAGACCGGAAAGGGCAAGTTTGCCACCGGTTTTTACGCGTTCTGCGATCAAAGGCGCTAATTCACGCAGTGGGCCGGCAAGAATATTGGCGACCAGAACGTCGGCTTTGAGATCGGCGGGTTGGTCTTCTGGCAAGTACAAGGCTAGCTTGTCGGCGACATCATTGCGCTCGGCGTTGGCACGTGAGGCGTCGATGGCTTGATAGTCGATATCGATACCTGTGACGTTTTTCGCGCCCAGTTTCAGTGCGGCTACGGCTAAGATGCCAGAGCCACAGCCAAAGTCGATCACTTCTTCATCGCTTAAATCTAAGCTGTCTAGCCACTCTAAACACAGTGCAGTCGTAGGGTGAGTGCCTGTGCCGAAGGCAAGACCGGGATCTAAGATCACATTGACTGCGGTTGGATCGGGGATCTCGCGCCAGCTTGGGCAAATCCACAGACGTGTGCCGAATTGAATGGGGTGGAAGTTATCCATCCACTCACGCACCCAGTCTTTATCTTCAATTTGTTCGACCTTATGGCTGAAGTTCTCGCCGAGGAAAGGCAAGGTTTTCAACATGGCGATGGTCGGTGTCAGATCGGTTTCTGCATCGAATAGGGCAACGACAACGGTATCGCGCCACAGTGGGGTTTCGCCCAGTTTAGGTTCAAAAATAGGGGTGTCTTTACCGTCTTCGAAGGTGATAGAGACTGAGCCTTCTTCCATGAGCAAGTCGCTGATGGTTTCAGCGTCATCGCTATTGGTGTTTATACGGAGTTGGATCCAAGGCATGGGGGCATCCTGTGGCTGAGTGTGCAAAAGCTAAGGGTTCAAAATATCGCGCTATTGTAAACCATGGCTTAAGGTTCTGCGACTGACTATCGTGGCATAGCGTTTTTGTCTGCGTAGACAAGGTGTTAGCTAACGCGCATTGATTGGTATTAAAAAACGAATTGTCAGTTTTAATATTTAATATAACACTCTGAAATATATTGGTTAATTTGTTTTACCTTTGTTTTGTTCGGTATGTTTTTTGTGATCTTCTTCTAAGAGTTGCACTCAGTCAGGTGAGTTGGCTCACGCTTTAAATCTGTGACACTGAGGCCGGTTCTGCGTTGCTGCTATGGTGTAATTTGCCAAGAGGTGCCAACGACGAACGACATAGGTGAATCTAAGATGACAAGCATAACTCGAGTTCACAATAGGGTGAGTACGCCGCTAGGTCATCCTTGGTCGGCAAAGGCTGACAGGCTACAGAGCGCGACAGGGATTATGCTCGGCAGCTTTTTATTGCTGCATATGCATTTTGAGTCGAGCATTCTGCTGGGAAAAGAGGCCTTTTATCGTGTAGTGCAGTTGCTTGAAGGTGGCATGTTCAGCAGCACAGGACACGGTTTCCCCATAGTCACTAAAGTGTTTTCAGTGTTTATGCTATTGGTGGTGATAGTGCATGCGGCGGTGGCACTGCGGCGTTTTCCGGCGCAGCTCGGGCAATGGCGCGCCCTGCGCTCGCACATGGGCAGCATCAACCACAAGGACACCCATGCGTGGTTTTGGCAACTGATCAGCGGCTTTATCTTATTTTTCCTCGTTCCTGTTCATCTCTTCACTATGATTTTAAATCCCGAAATTGGCCCGCATTTATCGGCCGAGCGGGTGTATCACGACAATGCTTGGTTGTTATATGCGTTGTTACTCCCAGCCGTAGTCGTGCACGCCATGATTGGCCTGTATCGCGTCGCGGTAAAGTGGGGCATAACCACTAAACGCTCAGGTCTACGAAAAGTAGCTAAGGTGTTGATTATATACCTGCTATGTCTGGGGACTGCGAGCCTAATGTCCTATCTGTTTATCGGTAGTGAGCTGGGTATTCCTGTGCAGCCCTTTGTGCCTGAGTAGGCTTTGAGCTGGCAGCAGGATTTTGTTTCACTGCTATTATTTAAGCATTAGGTTAATTATTCGGCACTCAATTGATCTGGCTCACGTTTTCATGTGGATATGTGAGCGATATTAATTTGCAGTAAGACTTAATGAGATTGGCTCGATAAGGTCAACGGCGTGAGGCGAGAGGATGGCGATCAAACTAACTATTAAAAAATGGAGTGCTTGGCTGGATTTAAGTCAGAGCGTGTCTGGCGTCATCCTCGCGGTCTTTCTGTGGACCCACTTAGTCTTAGTGTCATCGATTTTACTGGGTAGCGATGCCATGAATTGGGTGGCGCGCACTATGGAGTTGAGTTTTCTCTCCGACGATGGCCACGGTTATCCCTGGGTGGTGACGGCTATTGCAATGGGCATTGCCGCTCTAGCGTTAGTGCATGTATTAGTTGCGCTGCAAAAGTTACCTATGAGTTTGCGCCAGCAAAGGGCACTGCGGCAACAAATGCAAGTGATCAACCACAGTGATACGCGTCTATGGCGCTGGCAAGCCATTACCGGTGTGGTGATTTTACTCTTGCTGCCTGTGCATTTGTGGCTCATTGGGTCAGCCCCCGAAACCATTGGTCCCCTAGGGAGCGCCGACCGTATTTGGAACCAAGGTGTGTGGATGGTTTACCTGCCGTTGCTGCTCACGGTGGAGTTACATGCGGCGATTGGTATTTACCGTGTGGCCTTGAAATGGGGCGCGGCGCGGGATCTCAATAGTCGCAACCGATTACGTAAGATCAAAACCATAGTGAGCGTGCTATTTGTCACCGTCGGCATAGCTTCGCTGCTGGCGTTTTTACCCCATGCGAGTTAACTCCGCCAGAAATTAATGAATAAGTAAATCAATGAATAAGCTTATTAATGAATAGAATGTCGAACACAGCAAACTGCACAAGAATAATAGACCCGATTAAGGAGCAGGCGTGAAACTGATTTATACCGATTCATTAGTGGTAGGCGCCGGACTTGCAGGCTTAAGGGTCGCCATCGCCTCGAAAGAGCGTGGGCTCGATACCTTAGTCCTGTCACTCATTCCTGCGAAACGCTCCCACTCAGCTGCCGCCCAAGGCGGTATGCAGGCGAGCTTAGGCAATGCCGTAAAAGGTATGGGCGATGATGAAGACGTGCATTTTCAAGATACGGTAAAAGGTTCCGACTGGGGTTGCGATCAAGATGTGGCGCGGATGTTTGCTCACTGTGCGCCCAAGGCAGTGCGTGAATTGGCGACGTGGGGCGTGCCTTGGTCAAGGGTGAGTGCAGGCCCAAGAGACGTGATTGTGAACGCGCAAAAAGTGACTTTGCATGAGGCGCAGGAAGCCCATGGACTGATTAACGCCCGTGACTTTGGCGGCACAAAAAAATGGCGCACTTGCTATACGGCCGATGGTACGGGTCATTCGCTGTTATACGCTATGGATAACAAAGCGATTTCTATGGATATTCCTGTCCATGAACGTATCGAAGCGCTGGCACTTATTCACGATGGTAAACGCTGTCATGGGGTTATCGCCCGCTGTTTGATAACCGGTGAACTGAGGGCCTATGTGGCTAAGTCCACCACCATTGCCACTGGCGGATATGGCCGCATTTATGAAGTGTCGACCAATGCGATCATCTGCGAAGGCATTGGTCAAGCACTCGCGTTGGAAACGGGCGTGGCAAGGCTTGGCAATATGGAAGCGGTACAATTCCATCCGACTGCTATCGTGCCCGTGGGCATTTTAACCACGGAAGGCTGCCGTGGTGATGGTGGCTTATTGCGCGATAAAGACGGTTACCGTTTTATGCCAGACTATGAGCCCGATAAAAAAGAGTTGGCATCACGGGATGTGGTATCGCGCCGCATGACAGAACATATACGTAAAGGTAAGGGGGTCGATAGCCCCTATGGGCCGCATTTGTGGCTGGATATTACCCTTCTAGGTCGCAAGCACATCGAAACTAACCTTAGGGAAGTGCAGGAAATTTGTGAGAACTTCCTCGGTATCGACCCCGCTAAGGATTGGATCCCAGTACGGCCAACGCAGCATTATTCTATGGGCGGCATTCGAACCAATGCCACGGGTGAAAGCCCGCAGCTTAAAGGCTTGTTTAGCGTCGGCGAAGCGGCGTGTTGGGACATGCACGGTTTTAACCGTTTAGGCGGTAATTCGCTGGCCGAGACCGTGGTTGGTGGCATGATTATTGGTAAATATGTCGCCGATTTTTGTGAGAACAATAGCCTAGAGATTGACACTCAATTGGCCGAACGCTTTATGCAGCAGGTGCAGAGTGAGATTGATCTGCTGATCGAAGGTGATGGTCACGAGAGTGCCTTTGCCCTCAAACGCGAGATGCAGCGCATCATGATGGATTATGTGGGGATTTTCCGTAATGGCCCTGAGCTTGATAAAGCCGTCGCTGAACTTAAAGTGCTGCTCGAACGTTCGCGTAAGCTTGGGCTTAAGTGTAAGAAACGTCACGCCAATCCTGAGTTAGTTGAAGCCCTGCGGGTCAAGCGTATGCTCAAAGTCGCGCTGACTGTGGCCTGCGGCGCAGCGGCACGAACAGAGAGCCGTGGTGCCCATGCTCGAGAAGATTATCCACAGCGCAATGATCGCGACTGGCTAAATCGTACCTTAGCCAGTTGGCCCGATCCAGAGGCGCTCGAACCTGTGCTTAATTACGAAGCGCTCGATGTGATGAAGATGGAACTCCCGCCGGGTTATCGTGGTTATGGCATTAACAACGCCATAGTGCATCCCGATACCGAAAAACGTGAGCAACAGATTGCCGAGATTTTAGCTGAGTTAGGTGATGATGCAGACTGTTATCAACGCCAGCGGGCGCTTATGCCCTTTGAATTACCCGAGAGCTTACAACCTAATAATGAACGTTTGAGTGATACCTTAAAAAGCCCGTCAGCCAATGCGTTAGGAGAAAAATCATAATGAGCCAAGGTCGAACGCTCACCTTTAATATCTTTCGTTATGATCCGCAGGAGCCAAACGATAAGCCGAAAATGGTGCGTTATCAGCTCATTGAAACGCCGGGGATGACGGTATTTATTGCTCTCAATAAACTCAGGGAAGAACAAGACACTTCATTGCAGTTCGACTTTGTGTGTCGAGCGGGTATTTGTGGCAGTTGCGCTATGGTAATCAACGGTTTCCCTACGTTAGCTTGCCGTACCTTAACCGCCAAATATCCTAAGGGCGAAATTACTCTAATGCCGCTGCCAGGCTTTGAGTTGATTGGCGATCTCTCGGTCAATACCGGTAAATTTATGCGGGAATTGGCCGAGCGCTTAAAGCTGTGGTTACACCCTAAGACCAATGATATCAGCATCCATCGACTCGAAGATCCAATGGATCCAGACGAAGCTGCGCGCCTGTATGAGCTTGAGCGATGCGTTGAGTGCGGAGTGTGTGTTTCTGCCTGTGCGACCAAACAAATGCGTGAAACCTTTGTTGGCGCCGTAGGTATGATGAAAATTGCCCGTTTCGAGATGGATAGCCGTGATGCGCGCAGTGCCGAGGATTTTTACCATGTGATTGGTAATCAGGATGGGGTGTTTGGTTGTATGACTTTACTGGGCTGCCAAGATAACTGCCCTAAGGATTTGCCACACATGCAGCAGATCGCTTATTTACGCCGCAAGATGGCCATGACTTTGATTTAATTCATTATGAAAAATGAAAAGCGCCAACTCGCTTGGCGCTTTTTTATTGATTAACAGGCGTAGCTTTTATGGATGTCAGCTCGACTGATTAAGTTTGCCGTTTGGGCGACAAATGTTTGGAAATGCGCACTCGCCATATGTTCATCCAATGCCGCTTGGGATTGCCAAATTTCGTACATCCAGAAGATATTTTCATCATCTAATGAGTGATGCAGTTTGTATTCGATGCAACCAGCCTCGGTATGCGTGTCTGTCACGAGTTGCTTGAGTATCTTAAATAGCGCGTCGCTTTGGCCTTGATTCGCTATGATTTGGGCAAATACCGTTATTTTCATTGGTTAAAACCTTCCAAAACAATTTTACCTATGGCTTTGCCTGACTCAATCTGAGTGTGGGCCTTGATTAAGTTCTGCGCATTAATTGTGCCGTAGTGCTCGCCGAACGTACTCTGTAACTCACCTGTATCGATAAGTGCGCTTAAGCGATTGAGTAAGTGATGTTGGGCTATCATATCTTCGGTTTGATACAGGCTGCGGGTAAACATCAGCTCCCAATGCAGTGACAGGCTCTTACGCTTGAGTTTCATCACATCTAATGGCCCCTTAGGATCATCGATTAACGCCAGTTTCCCTTGTGGCTTAAGCACTTGTACGATCTCATCGAAGTGTTGATCGGTTTGGGTCAAGCTAATCACATGGGTCACATCAGCAATGCCAATATTGGCAAGTTCGCCCGAGAGTGATTGAGTGTGGTCTATGACCGCATCGGCGCCGAGTTTTTGCACCCAAGCGGTGGATTCTGGGCGAGAGGCCGTGCCTATCACCTCTGCCCCTGTGAGTTTTACCGCCAGCTGAGTGATGATAGAGCCAACGCCACCTGCCGCGCCGATAATTAAAATACGGGCGTCAGTTGCCGAACCATCTTGGGGCAAACCTAAGCGGTCGAATAGAACCTCCCATGCTGTAATTCCGGTTAAGGGTAATGCCGCCGCTTGGGCATAAGTTAAACTCTTAGGTTTATGGCCGACAATTCGCTCATCAACCAATTGATATTCGGCATAACTGCCGCTGCGGCTAATGTCGCCCGCGTACCACACTTCATCACCGACGTTGAAAAGACTGACGTTTTCGCCAACTGCTTTGACGACGCCGACGGCATCCCAGCCGATGATCTTATATTCGCCCGCTGGTGCCGAGCTGGATGCGCGGATTTTAGTGTCGACCGGATTGACGGAAATGGCTTTGACTTCCACCAAGAGGTCAAAACCTGTTGCCGTCGGTTCGGCTAACGTGATGTCTTCTAATGCATTGGGTGCTGTGATTGCACCTGCAGTTTGGTAACCAATGGCTTTCATCTTTATTCCTCAGGGTGTACTGGCTGGAGTCGATCTGTTTGAGTGTACTTGTATCGTGTTGCCATTGTGTGGAATATTAGCTAAGAGATAAACAGGGTAAAGTTTGTAATTTTTTCAAAGGATTTTTGATAATCATGTTGATTAATGATTTAGCTTTGTTCGTGCGGGTCGCCGATTGTGGCAATATTTCTGCCGCTGCGGCCGAGATGGATATCTCCGCCGCTTCTGCCAGTGCCGCAATAAAACGGCTTGAAAAACAGCTCGATACTAGCTTATTTATCCGTACAACTCGCAGCTTACGTTTGACAGTACAAGGTGAGCGTTATCTTATTCATTGTCGTCGTGCTTTAAGCGATTTAGCGCTCGGCGAGCAAGCCATCGCCAGTGACAAAGGTAAGATATCCGGCACCTTAAGCCTGTCGGTTTCTTCGGATTTTGGCCGTAATCTGTTTGTGCCTTGGCTCGATGAGTTCTTGCTCGATTTCCCACAATTGCAAGTGCGCTTGCATCTTGGCGATAATATCAGCAGCTTTTATCACGATAAAATTGATGTCGCGGTGCGTTACGGCAAACCGCAGGACTCAAACCAAGTGGCATTTCCGCTCTGCAGTGTTGATCGTGTCTTGTGCGCCTCACCTGAATATCTGGCCGAGTTTGGTGTGCCAGATTCATTAGAACAGCTGATAGAGTATAATTGCTTGTTTTATAAGTTAGATGAGCGAACCCACGACCAATGGCAATTTAGGCGCGATGGGCAAGAATATAAAGTGCGTGTCACGGGCAACCGCAGTGCTAACGATGCAGAAATTGCCCGCCGTTGGGCTGTGGCGG
>NZ_MPDG02000010.1:23153-37523 GCF_001887095.2 Shewanella sp. SACH | reverse complement strand
CGCCGTTGGGCTGTGGCGGGTAAAGGATTGGTATTTAAGTCGAGTCTAGATCTGGCCGATGACTTAATTTCAGGGCGGTTAGTACGATTGTTGCCTGAGTATCAAGGTGAGCCAGTCGATTTGTACTTAGTGTGCCCAGGACGCGAGCATGTGACGCCTGTTGTCTTGTTGCTGCGGGAAATGCTCCGGCAGCGCACACAGGCTTTGAGTAAAAGCTTAGGTCAAATACTGGCAGTAAAAAAATCTTAGGATTTAAGAAACAAAAAAGCCGCATGATGCGGCTTTTTAGCGACTCGCTGAGATTAAGACTTAGCGCGTTTCATGGCGGTAAAGAATTCTTCGTTAGTCTTGGTCATAGCCAATTTGTCGATTAAGAATTCCATTGCGCTGACTTCATCCATAGGATTTAAGATCTTACGCAGGATCCACATTTTTTGCAGTTCTTCTTGAGTCGTGAGTTTTTCTTCACGACGCGTACCACTGCGGTTGAAGTCAATGGCTGGGAACACACGCTTTTCTGCCGCTTTACGTGACAGATGTAGCTCTTGGTTACCTGTACCTTTAAATTCTTCGTAGATCACTTCGTCCATCTTAGAACCCGTATCAACCAAAGCAGTGGCGATAATGGTCAAGCTGCCGCCGTGTTCGATGTTACGCGCTGCACCGAAGAAGCGTTTTGGACGGTGCAGGGCGTTCGCATCCACACCACCGGTTAACACTTTGCCCGATGACGGGATAACAGTGTTATAGGCACGGGCTAGACGAGTAATAGAATCGAGTAGGATAACCACGTCTTTCTTGTGTTCAACCAAACGTTTGGCTTTTTCAATCACCATTTCGGCAACTTGAACGTGACGGCTTGCTGGCTCATCGAAGGTTGATGCAATTACTTCACCTTTAACGAGGCGTTGCATCTCAGTGACTTCTTCTGGGCGTTCGTCGATCAACAATACCATCAACACCACTTCTGGGTTGTTGTAGCTGATACTCTGAGCAATACCTTGAAGTAATAGCGTTTTACCGGCTTTTGGTGGTGCAACGATCAAACCACGTTGACCTTTACCAATCGGTGAGCATAAATCCAGAATACGTGCGGTAATATCTTCAGTTGAGCCGTTGCCACGCTCCATACGCATACGTTCTTCTGCGTGGAGTGGGGTTAAGTTTTCAAAGAGGATTTTATTACGGGAGTTTTCTGGTTTATCGAAGTTAACTTCGTTGACTTTCAATAGGGCAAAATAACGCTCGCCTTCTTTCGGTGGGCGAATTTTACCAAAAATTGTATCACCCGTTCGCATGTTAAAGCGGCGAATTTGGCTTGGTGAGACATAGATGTCATCTGGACCAGCTAAATAAGAACCGTCTGAGCTGCGTAAGAAGCCGAAACCGTCTTGGAGTATTTCTAATACCCCACCACCGAAAATGTCTTCTCCACTTTTTGCGTGGGCTTTAAGGATTGAGAAAATAATGTCCTGCTTGCGAGCGCGGGCCATATTTTCGAGCTTCATATTTTCAGCTAGCGAGACTAGGTCAGAAATCGGCGTGTCTTTTAATTCAGTTAAGTTCATTTTGGGGGTCTTGTGTTACGCGACAAAGCTTACCGCGATCAATCAGTAAGGATGTAATTCAGGATAGTGATTGACGAGCGAGAAGAGGTTATTAGAAAGAATCTGGTTATTAAAGTAGCACTAACAAAGCGGGGCGTCCAGAAATTTAGGGAAATTCCGGCACAATTAATTTATAGCTTGTGCCGGAGGTCACTCATTACCACATCAAATTAGATTTGCGCGTCGATAAACTCTTTTAATTGCGTTTTTGATAGTGCGCCAACTTTAGTTGCGGCTAATTCGCCGTTCTTGAATAACAGTAAAGTTGGGATGCCACGAACGCCATATTTCGCTGGAGAAACATTGTTTTGGTCAACGTTTAATTTTGCGATAGTCA
Source organism: Shewanella sp. SACH (assembly GCF_001887095.2). Lineage (NCBI taxonomy): Bacteria > Pseudomonadati > Pseudomonadota > Gammaproteobacteria > Alteromonadales > Shewanellaceae > Shewanella > Shewanella sp. SACH. The sequence continues at coordinate 35,579 of NZ_MPDG02000010.1, read as the reverse complement.
CGCGGCCTGCATATTCTTCAGACACATCGTCTAAAATTGGAGCGATCATTTTACAAGGACCACACCACTCGGCCCAGAAGTCTACCAATACTGGCAAATCAGACTTTAATACGTCGTTTTCGAAGCTGTCGTCACTCAGGTATATAATTTTATCGCTCATGATGTTCTCCAGTTTGGGTGCCATTGCTGGTTTGTTAATGGCTTACCATGTATATTGGGGCTGAAAAATAGCTTTTCAAGTTACCTTTTTACAATGTGGCTATTTCAAACGATCGAGTATCTTATTGCAACCTCAACAGGTAAGCTTGCGCTATGAGCGAAACACATCTATCTACCCAAAGGTTTGCCGACCTACCTCTACATCCTGAGGTTAAACAGGCCCTTGCCGAGAATGGCTTCGAATTTTGTACGCCGATCCAGGCGTTATCACTGCCTGTATTACTTCAATCAAAAGATATCGCTGGTCAAGCACAAACGGGCACTGGCAAGACAATGGCCTTTTTGGTCGCCACTTTTAATCACTTATTATCGACTCCCGTACCTGAAGGTCGACTGATTAATCAGCCCCGCGCCATCATTATGGCTCCGACTCGCGAGCTGGCGATTCAGATTGCTAAAGATGCGATTTTACTCGCTAAACACACTCACTTAAAGGTGGGTATTGTTTATGGCGGCGAAAGTTACGATGTACAGCGTAAAGTATTAGATCAAGGTGTTGATATCTTGATTGGTACTACGGGTCGAATTATCGACTACGTTCGCCAAGGCATTATCGGTCTGAATTCGATTCAGGCTGTAGTATTAGATGAAGCCGATCGTATGTTCGATCTAGGTTTTATCAAAGATATTCGCTTCTTGTTTAGACGTATGCCTGAGGCAAATCAACGTCTTAATATGCTATTTTCGGCAACCTTGTCGATGAAAGTGCAAGAGCTGGCTTACGATCATATGAACGAGCCAGTTAAAGTCGAAATCGCCCCTGAAGAAAAAACCTCCAAAAACATCAAAGAAGAAATCTTCTATCCTTCGCAAGAAGAGAAGATGCGTTTGCTGTTGACCTTGATTGAAGAAGATTGGCCAGAAAAAGCCATCGTTTTCTCTAACACTAAGCACAGCTGTGAAACGCTTTGGTCTTGGCTTGAAGGTGACGGACATCGCGTGGGTTTGTTAACGGGTGATGTGCCACAGAAAAAACGTATTCGTATTCTTGAGCAGTTTACTAGTGGCCAATTAGATATATTGGTTGCTACCGATGTTGCGGCTCGTGGTTTACATATTTCTGACGTTTCACACGTGTATAACTATGATTTACCTGATGATTGTGAAGACTATGTGCACCGAATCGGTCGTACGGGTCGTGCGGGTAATAAGGGCATGTCGATAAGCTTTGCCTGTGAAGAGTACGCGTTGAACTTGCCAGCAATCGAAAGCTATATTAATCATTCGATTCCAGTGAGTAATTACGACAGTGAAGCTTTATTGGCCGATATTCCTACGCCAGCGAAGATCCACCGTAAACACCCGAGCGGCACTCGAAACCTGCGTGATCGTTCTGGGACAAGTCGTCCAGGTGCGCAACGCAGTGGTGCTCGCCCTCCTCGTCATGATAGGACACGTAGACATTCGTAAATGCCAACACCCGCTTATGCCGCTATAACATTAGGCTCAAACAGTTTTAATATGCTGATCGCCAAAACTCGTGGTGGTCAGCCGCATATTATTGCGAAATATAAACGCAAGGTGAGGCTCGCCGAAGGTATAGGCGACGATGGCAACTTAAGCCATGACGTGATGCAGCGCGGCCTCGACTGTTTGAGTATGTTTGCCCAAATGTTGGTGCAACATAAGATTGAAGCAAACCATGTCGCTGTGATTGCTACCGCAACCCTTCGCAGTATCAGCAATGCCGATGAGTTTAATCGGCGTGCATTGCCACTCCTTGGTCATCCAATTGAAATCATCTCAGGCATGCGTGAAGCTGAGCTTATCTATCAAGGTATGGTGGCAACCACCTGTGGTCAAGGCCGCCGTTTAGTGATAGATATCGGCGGGGCGAGCACTGAGTTTATTATCGGTGATGGGCATCAAGTGTTGTTCAAAACCAGTTTGCCTTTCGGTAGCGTGACTTATAATCGCCAATTTTTTAGTAGCTTACCGCTGCAACAGTTAGATTTCGATGATGCCAAGCAGCAAGTGCTAACCGCATTAGCTGAGCATAGACAAACGCTACGCGATCTAGGCTGGCATTGTGTTGTTGGCGCCTCTGGCGCGGTGCAATCTGTGGTTGAAGTACTGCTTCACCGTGGCTTATCTGAGACGATAACGCTCGATGTTCTCACTCAGTTGAAGGCTGAAATTCTCGCCCAAGAAGATATTAGCTTAACGGGGATCGCTGGGCTTTGTAGCGAGCGGGCACCGACTTTTGCAGCGGGTGTCGCTATTTTGTTGGCTTTGTTTGAGTTGCTGGGGATAGAGCATTTAGCCTTATCTGGCGGCGCATTACGTGAAGGTGTTTTAGTGATGCTCGCGCAGCGAATTATTGACGAAGCGAGCTAAGCTTTCTCTGAATGGATAAAAACCAAAGGCCGCTATGCGGCCTTTATTGTTTGTACTGCGTCACTTATTTCAATAAATCGGCGAGATCTTTTTCTAAGGAAACGGTTGGGCGCTCTACGATACGGCCAACTTCTTTACCTTGCTGCAGCACAATAAAGGTTGGAATACGGGTAAAGTCGTATTTGGCAGCTAAGCCCTCGGGATCTTTCTTCGTCCGGTCGACACCAATATAGGTCACTTTGATATTGGGATTGGCGACTTCTTCCATGATACGGATAAAGCGCGGTGTTTCACGGTGACAATCTGGACACCAAGTACCAATGATCACAATAATTTCAGTTGGTTCGGTGACGCTTTTAAGCGGAGTGATTGCCGCAGTGTCGACCAGGTAGCTTTTATACCCTTCGGCAAACTCATTGAGATCTGTGACTAAATGTTGTGCTTCTACTATGCCAGTTAAAATCACTTCTTGTTTCTCCTCGCTGCAGGTCGCAATTAAGCCCTGTTGTTGTTCTTCAAATCCACAGCCACCATTGGCTAGTACCTGACAACTAAAAAATAAGGCAGTAGTGGCTAGGAATGCCTTAACGTTATTGTGCATGATGCGCCCTTAAAATCGAAGAGAAAGAATGAAGCTTGATTCAAACATTATTCTTGATGCGATTAAAGCGGATCATTGATTTGCTGCAAGCTAGATCACGCATTGCTAATATCTATACCCAAGCTACCTGAAGATACGAGTTTCAGAGCGCCTAGGGTGCTTCAATTCAAGGCGCATCAATGACAAAATGTCGGCCACCTTTTGAATTGATGCAACACGGAAGTGGAGTGCCCTAGGCGCTCCGTCCCGGCGGCTGATGTTAACCACGGGGTAACGCACTTTATGCTGTGTTGGTTATTTTTAACTTAGCCCGCTAGGTCTGCAAATAGCCGCAATCGCCATGGATGGCGTGAATGCCATTTATGCAGGAGCAATAAATGGCCTTGCCTAAAGTGCGTTAAATTCCCGCTGAATCCTGCATCTTCAGGTGGTTTGGGTATGTAAGCTTAACGATCACAGGATTGCATGGTTTGCGGAGTTAAGACATTGAAAAAGCACATCCCCGAATTGCGATTCGGGGATAGAGCGCGTTGATATAATGAGGTAAATGGCTCGATTACTGAGCGAGAATTTTTTCTAGAATAGGCTTGTTAGCTTCGGGGAAGTCGTAATTAATTAAATCGGCTTTAGTGACCCAAGCGATAAGCTGACCTTCGAGGCCTTGAGCTGTGCCGTTAAACTCTGCGACTGAATGGATATCGAGTAGTACTTGTTTATCGGGATAATCGAAACTCAGCGCCATAAATGGCTGACTATCGGTGACATCGAGTGCAACTTCCTCTTTGAGTTCACGGATCAGTGCTTGAGTGACCGTTTCGCCCGCCTCAACTTTGCCGCCAGGAAATTCCCATTTCCCACCTTGATGTAAATGATCTGGGCGTTTTGCTAATAGAATTTCACCGGCCGAGTTAGTAATAATGCCTACGGCAACATGGATGCGTTTAGTCATAATATTTATCTATTGAGTAGAGAGTTGGGCAAATTAATCGCTGTGATGGCGTAAGCTGAGCAGCTAGCGCTTCGCATTATTCTTTAAAAAAGTCGCCTTCATCGAGATCGAATTCATCAAATGCTTCGGGATCAAATTCGGCCTTCACTGGGATGACATGCTTTTCTGACGCCCAATCGCCGAGGTCGATGAGCTTACAGCGCTCGCTGCAAAAAGGTTTAAATGCAGATTGTGGCACCCACTCGACAGGGGCTTTGCAGATAGGGCAGTTAACGGTCAATGGCATAATTGTTCTCTTGGTTAACGGCGATACAGCGGCCGCCAATACTAATGTCTTTCAGGCCATTAGTGTAAAGGCTTCATGGACAGGTAGCCAGTAAGAAATCAATCGAACGGTCGGAGTGGCGTTGTTGTTCAAACTGCACAAAATGGATGGCAAAACGGTTTTTATGGCCGCTAATCGTAGGATAACACCCGTGGGAGGCATCGACTTTGACTCGCACCAAAGCAAGTGCTTGAGCACTGTCACCCTGATAAAAACCTGCATGGGCAACGGCATTGTCGTAATGGGCTGTGCTGCGGGTGAGTTGGAGCAATAGGGTGATGGGGGTGAGCAAAGGTTCGAAGTGTGCTATCCAAGAGCGGTAGTCTTGTTGTTTTTCTTCCCAAGGTTTAGCTAGCCAATAATGCAGTTGCGGCAGATCGAAGTTACAGCAGGCGCCCGGCATGCCAAAGCGTTGTCGTAGCGCGGAAATAAATCTGTCTTGTTTTAGTTGGCTGCCGAAGCGGTCGGGCTTTTGCAACGGTTCGCGGGCTTGGGTGAGGGCATTTATATAAAGGTCGATTTGCTGGTGGTCGACGTGATCTAATTCTTGCCATTTGCTGAGTTGCAGCAAGTGCCGTTCAATGTCTTTTAATACTTCATTACGATAATCACAGCGTTCGGACAATTCACAGAGGGAAAACAGCGGATAAAAACATCTATGTTGGTGGTCATGATTTAGGTTACTTTGCAGCTGTTTATCGAGGTATTCGAGCCGCAAGTAGCTGCGAATTTTCTCGTTTAGGGGCTGTTCGTAAACTAATTCAGTCATGGGCGTTATCAGTACCAGAAAGTTGTAAATATCGCTGGTGCAATGCTAGCACCTCTCGTTTTAAGGTTGATATCTCTCCTTGATTATCAATAATGTCGTCGGCTCTGGCGAGTTTTTCGCTGCGACTACATTGGCTACTAATGATGTTATTAACTTGAGATGCATCAACATTGTCACGTTTTACGGTGCGATTTATTTGCAACTCAGGTGAAATATCCACCACTAAAGTCCGACTGACTAACCTATCTAACCCGTTCTCAAATAGCAAGGGCACGACCATAATTACATAGGCCGAGGTCGCTTTTTCTACCTGCGCTAGCATTTCTTGGCGGATCATGGGGTGTAATAGTTGGTTTAGCCATTCGCGCTCTTCAGGATGGCTAAATATCCGCTGCCGCAACTTGGCGCGATCGAGTTCACCCTCTGGTGTTGATATCTCAGCACCAAAATGAGTTACGATCGCTTCCAGCCCTTTTGAACCCGGAGCGACGACCTCGCGGGCAACGATATCGGCGTCGACTAGGGTTATTCCTTCGGCAGCGAATAAATTGGCAACAGTCGTTTTACCGCTGCCGATACCGCCAGTAAGACCAACAACAAACTTTGACATAACATACTCCGGATAGCTCAGTGCTTAGTTTGCTAGCTCTTACAGTGTTGATAGGTACCAATCGACAATCTGTTGTCCAAATAGCAAGGCTATCCAGCCAGCTGCGGCAATATAAGGGCCAAATGGGATTGGATTCCCTTGTTTCAGGCGTTTACTGACAATCATAGTGATGCCAACGACTGCGCCAACGAGGGACGAAAGTAAAATCACCAGCGGCAGCATTTGCCAGCCAAGCCAAGCACCGAATACGGCTAGCAGTTTAAAGTCTCCATAACCCATGCCTTCCTTGCCGGTGAGGATCTTAAATAGCCAAAAAATGGACCACAGGCTTAAATAGCCTGCCGCCGCACCGATAATGGCATCGGTTGGGCTCGCAAAGGTATGATTTAGATTGATTATCAAGCCTAGCCAAAGCAATGGTAGTGTCATTTGGTCGGGGAGCAACATCTCATCAAGATCGATACCCGTCAGTGCTACAAGCACAAAGGTGAGTATGCTCGCAAAAACAAACTGCCAGCTTGGACCAAAATGCCAAGCTAAAGTCGCGATAAGTAGCCCTGTGACGAATTCAATAATGGGGTAGCGGGCAGAAATAGGGGCGTGACAGGTAGCGCATTTGCCTTTGAGTATTAACCAGCCTAATACCGGTAAATTATGCCAAGGTTTAATCGACGTTTTGCATTTAGGGCAGGCTGAGCCCGGAACAACAAGATTGTATTTCTCAGGGAAGGCATCTATAGGTTTATTGAGTTGTTCAATGCCTATTTTTTTGGCTATATCTTCGTGGTATTCCTGCAAATACTGATTACATTCTTGCTGCCACTCCCGTTTCATCATCACAGGAAATCTGTGGATCACCACATTTAAAAAACTACCAACGGTAGCGGCAAAAATAAAGCTTAGAGCCATAAAAAGATAAGGGTGCTGGCCCAAAATGGAGATGAATTCTGACATTTAATGTTCTTATATCTATGTGTAAATATGAGGTGTGATAACTAGCCGCTAACAACTTTACCCATCTGGAAGATAGGTAAGTACATAGCAACAATTAAACCGCCGACGACAGTACCGATGACCACCATCATAATCGGTTCTATCAGGCTTGATAAGCCATCTACGGCATCGTCTACTTGCATTTCGTAGATAGTAGAGACTTTATTGAGCATGTTATCTAGTGAACCTGATTCTTCGCCTATCATCACCATTTGCACTAACATGTCGGGGAAAAGCCCTGTGGTCTGCATAGCCACATTCATCTGCATCCCCGCCATGACTTCTTGACGAATTTTTAAAATCGCTTTGCGGTATACCGCATTACCCGATGCGCCAGCAGCGGATTCTAAACCATCAATCAACGGAACGCCCGCTGCAAATGTGGTAGCTAAAGTGCGGGCGAATCGTGCCATGGCACCTTTGTGTAATATAGGCCCAATGGCTGGGATTTTAAGCACAGCTTCGTCTACTCGATCTCGCACCATTTGTGAGTTTCGGTGCGCCCGCACAAACAAAAATACGCCGCCAATAATGGCGGCTAGAAAGATGTACCAAGAGGATTGTAAGCCGCGGGAAATATGCAGCACTAATTGAGTAAAGGCGGGCAATTCAGCACCGAAGCCTTTAAATATTTCTTCGAATTGAGGCACGACAAATAGAAGTAATAATGTTGTTACTAAAACAGCTACTATGACAACAGCAGCCGGATAGAACATGGCCTTCTTAATTTTTGATTTTAGGGCTTCTGTTTTTTCTCTGTAGGTCGCTACGCGATCGAAAACCAAGTCTAGTGATCCAGAATGCTCACCAGCTGCGACTAGGTCTACATAAAGTTCGTCGAAGTAGCGTCTATGGGGGCGCATAGCATCGGATAAAGGAATACCCGATTGAATTTCGCTAAGGATATTTCCTAATAGTTCTCGCATTTTAGCTTTTTCGTGACCGCGGCCGAGTAGCTCAATTGTGGTGACTAAAGGTACGCCCGCCGCTAGCATAGTCGCAATTTGGCGGGTCATCATAGCAATATCCATAGGGGTGATTTTGGCATCACCTAACTTAAATAGCGCAGATGACTGTTTACGAACACTCTTTGGATTTACGCCTTGGGATTTCAGCTGGCTACGGATTTCAGCGGCGGTAGCTCCTCTAAGCTCTCCGGCGGTTTTCTTGCCGTCGCGATTTACACCTTTCCATTCGAAGGTATAGATTTTTGGTTGGCTCTTTTGCTCGGCTTTCTTAGAACGAGACTTTCTTGTGGTCGTTGCCGTAGCCATAAATGATTCCTGTAAATAAATCGTTCTAGATTTCTAGTTAACTGAACGCTGTGCTTGCGAAATAGTTTGGACTCTAAGATTCAAATATACGAGTAATAATACGGTATTGCCTGAATTTTAGACTTAGCTCTAGATATATAAAGATTAGATTTAACCAAAACTGGTTACGCGATTGACTTCTGCAATGCTAGTGACACCGTGGATCACTTTCAATAAGCCTGATTGCCGTAAATCTCGCATTCCTTGGGCTTTAGCTTGGGAGGCAATTTGCAAAGAATTACCGCCCTCCATGATAGTACGAGCGATTTCGTCAGACATTTTCATCACTTCGTAAATACCGACTCTGCCCTTGTAGCCCGCAGAGCAATGCTCACAGCCAACAGGTTTAAAGGTGGTAAAGCCTTGAGTAATTTGTGTTTGGTCAAAACCTAGGCGCAGTAATTCATGCTCGGGGATCACTTCAGCTTGCTTGCATTCGGGGCAGAGGCGACGCGCTAAGCGCTGGGCAATAATTAGATTCACAGAGCTAGCGATATTGTAGCCAGGCACACCCATGTTGATTAAACGGGTTAAGGTTTCGGCAGCCGAGTTAGTGTGTAAGGTCGATAAGACTAAGTGACCCGTTTGCGCCGCTTTAATGGCAATTTCGGCGGTTTCCAGATCGCGGATTTCACCCACCATCACCACATCGGGATCTTGGCGTAAGAACGAACGCAGTGCGGAGGCGAAGGTGAGGCCTGCCTTTAAATTAATGTGAACTTGGTTCACGCCTTCGAGGTTAATCTCCACCGGATCTTCGGCGGTAGAAATATTACGCTCTTCGGTATTGAGAATATTTAACCCAGTGTAAAGGGAGACGGTCTTACCTGAACCCGTTGGGCCCGTTACTAAAATCATCCCTTGGGGTTTTGCTAGCATCTCAAGGTAGAGCTTTTCTTGGTCTGGCTCGTAGCCGAGCTTTTCAATGCCTAATTGTGCGGAGGATGAGTCTAAAATCCGCATTACAATCTTTTCACCCCACAGGGTCGGCAGAGTACTAACCCGAAAGTCGATAGACTTAGTGCGGGACAGTTTCATCTTGATTCGACCGTCTTGTGGCACGCGTCGTTCGGCGATATCGAGTTTCGACATCACCTTTAGCCGTGCAGATAAACGTCCGGCGAGACTAATCGGCGGTTCAGAGACTTCGTGGAGAATACCATCTATACGAAAACGAATACGGTAGCGTTTCTCATAGGGTTCAAAGTGCAAATCTGACGCACCTTTGCGGATGGCATCGGTTAAAATCTTATTGATATAAATAACGATGGGTGCATCGTCGCTACTCTCGCCAGTAGGCTCTTCATTACGTCTATCTGTGTCGGTAATTTCTATCGCTGCCAGCGCTGCTTCGTCCATACCGCCTAAATCGAGACCGCTGATATCTTCTTCGAGAATTTTCTCTAGCGCTTTAGCGAGCTTATCTTCCTCAACTAGAATTGCTTCGGCGTGCAGGCCTGCACTAAACTGGAAATCTTCGAGGGCGGCAATATTGGTCGGGTCGGATGTGCCTATATAGAGGCGATTCCCACGTTTAAATAAGGGCAAGCAGCGGTGTTTCTCAATGAGTTTTTTATTGAGGAAGTCCTCAGGAATGGAAGCAAGATCAAATTCATTGAGATCGAGTAGTGGCGTACCGTACTCTTCATAGCAAAGCTCTGCTATTGCACGGGCAGAGATTAGTTTACTTTGAACTAAGGTGCTTACAAGGGCGTGTTTGTTTTGTCGAGATTTAGTGATAGCGTTAGCCATCTGCTCTTCATTAAGCAGGCCCTTACGGATAAACAGGGTCGATAAACCTAAATGAAGGCCAGTGGTGGGCATTTTTAAAACCTAAACTAATGAAAGATTAAATGGCAGCAGTGCTGCCATTTATGGATACATATGCTTATAAACTATAGACCAGCACCAGCTTCACACTGTGCAAGTGTTGCACCTGTTGCACTAGCATTTAAGGTTGCCGCATATGTTACAGTGCCAGCATCTAAAATTGTCGCTGTAACAGTACAAGTCCCATCAGTAAAAGCAAGAGCGGCTCCAGAACCTTCTGCAAGGTCGGCAGAAAGACTAAGGCCATCGTTTGCAACGTTTGCCTCTGCATTAATTGTGTCACAAGAAATGCCTGACTGAACACAAGTTACGGCTTTAGTCGTGTATGAAGAAACACCTTTCATGGCCGCGCCACCATGAGCAGAACCAACATAATCACGATATGCTGGCAATGCTATAGCTGCCAAAATACCGATAATGGCAACTACGATCATTAGTTCGATCAGAGTAAAACCCTGAGCTTGTTTGTTTAAATTGATACCCTTCATTTTTCTCTCCAGCTAACTATTTAGTGACTTACTTTGATTGAATAGAGTGTTAAACCTAAACGCTGTTTTACCCTATAAATTGTTTTGACTCGTCAAACTTTTTTACTCATTGATGCTAATAAAATCATTTATATGATCTATGTAACATTAACAGTACACCGATGATCTTGAATGACCCATGTGTAATGACTCATGCTGATTTATTCAAAGTCACGTTCATTTTACTAAGCTAATGCTAGGTTAGCACTAAGTTAATGATTGTTTTAATAAATCATTTCGGTAACCGCACCTTAGGCTAATGTCCCTCAAAATGTGCTCCTGAAACGCAAATTAGAGTATTTTGACAGGCATTCCAGTGCTGACCTTAGGTGAGGTTGACCAAACGGCCATCTCGCCTGTGTAAAAGTTAGTACAAAGTTAAGATAAAAGAAACAACTTTTAAGTATAAAGTACTAATTAAGTGTCATTTTTGTATAAGAGTCTATCTTGTTGGTGTGTTAAGTTATAACAACATTTTGACATTATCAGTTTGGCTGGCACCTAAGCTGACCGAGTCAAATTGCTGGCATGTTGGTGTGATGAGTTGGAGGCTTGATGTTGATGGTGCGGATGTATAGTGACAGGCATAACTTAGGGGCTAGCCTAGTGGAACTCAGAAGAAATGTATCGCTTTATAATAGGTTGAAAGTGAAACGTTCTCAGGTGCTTTCAGCGAACGTTTCACCCTCTAGTGAGCGAGTGCTTTAAGCTTTCAATCTAAGCGACAAGTCTAGGGCGCGAACATGCTTAGTGAGCGCACCAACTGAGATATAGTCGACACCGGTTTTAGCAAATTCGGCTAAAGTGTCTAAGGTGACATTGCCGGAGACTTCAAGCTTAGCGCCGGCGCCTTTCGCTTTATATTGATTGTTCATTTCAACCGCTTCGACCATTTTAGTGATATCGAAGTTATCTAACATGATGATATCTGTGCCAGAGTCGAGTGCTAAGGCGAGTTCTTCGAGTGATTCCACTTCGACTTCAACGGGTTTATTCGGGTACAAGTTGCGGGCGGTATCTACGGCTTGGCGAATGCCACCACAGGCCATAATGTGGTTTTCTTTAATCAAAAATGCATCATATAAGCCAATGCGGTGGTTTTTGCCGCCGCCGCAGGTGACTGCATATTTCTGGGCGGTGCGCAGGCCTGGAATGGTTTTGCGAGTATCTAATAGGCGAGTGTGAGTGCCCACTAGTTTATCGACATAATGCTTAGTTAAGGTCGCAACGCCAGACAGGGTTTGGATAAAGTTCATTGCCGTGCGTTCGCCGGTGAGAATCGTGCGTGCTGGGCCCGATAGTTCACACAGTAACTGGTTAGGTAATACCAGATCGCCATCATCCACATGCCAATGCAGTGCGACTTCCCCACCGAGTTGATTAAAAACTTGTTCGGCCCATGCTTTTCCACAAAAAACGCCTTCTTCACGGGTAATAAGGGTGGCTTCAGCGTACTTATCAGCAGGGATTAACATTGCTGTGATATCACCATAAGCGATGGCCTTGGTTTGATCGTTGATTTCGGTGCCGCCTAAGTCTTCACAGAGGGCGGATTTTACTGACTGGCGAATATCGTTTTCTAACATGAGCGGGGTCCTTGCATTCTTTAATTACTGACGACCTACTTGCATCTTAGGTTAAGATTACCACGGCCTTAGGTCTCACGGAACAGCTTGGAAGATTGTGCGGCAGGACTCAGCCTCTGGCTTATTTTAGTTGGGAGTGAATGGCTTGCTCCATGATCTCAATATTAAAAGATGATGAGGTCAGTCAGTTCCGTGTGCTGGGTTTCTTCTTTGCTTGGCTGAATACTGTTAGAGTAACCGAGTATATACCCAAGCTACCTGAATATACGAGTTTCAGAGCGCCTAGGGTGCTTCAATTCAAGGCGCATCAATGACAGAATGTCGGCCACCTTTTGAATTGATGCAACACGGAAGTGGAGTGCCCTAG
>NZ_MPDG02000010.1:0-23144 GCF_001887095.2 Shewanella sp. SACH | reverse complement strand
GCTTCAATTCAAGGCGCATCAATGACAGAATGTCGGCCACCTTTTGAATTGATGCAACACGGAAGTGGAGTGCCCTAGACGCTCCGTTCCGGCGGGTTGTAACGCACATTATGCCGTGTTGGTTATTTTTAACTTAGCCCACTAGGTCCGCAAATAACCGCCTTGCCTAAAGTGTGTTGCATTCCCGCTGAATCCTGCATCTTCAGGTTGTTTGGGTATATGTGGCATAAGAGGATAAGCTTATAATGCGGTTTGATTCGGGTTGGTGTGAGGATGCAAGGCGTTGTGAGTCACCACATTTTAATCAACGTCCCTTGGGGGAAGTGAGTTTGTTGGTGATCCACAATATTAGCCTGCCAGCAGGTTGCTTTGGATTGCCTTATATTGATCAATTATTTCAAGGGTGCTTAGATACCAATGCCGATGCCAGTTTTGCACAGCTGCAGGGCTTGGAAGTATCGGCGCACTTTTTGATCCGCCGTAATGGCGAGCGTGTGCAGTACGTGAGTTGTAACGACAGGGCTTGGCATGCTGGGGTGTCTCGTTATGGCGAGAGAGAGAATTGTAATGATTTCTCTATTGGTATTGAGCTGGAAGGCACAGATACTGAGCCTTACACGCCTGAGCAATATCAGTCACTGACAGCGTTGACGCAAGCACTGTTGGCTGAGTATCCATCGCTGAGTACCGAACGAATTGTGGGTCATTGTGATATTGCGCCAATGCGCAAAACAGACCCTGGGCAAAGTTTTGATTGGGAAAGATATTTAGAGAAGCTAAAGGAATATACTCAGGCGTTGCGCTCTTAGGTTTTTGGATTTTAGACGTATTTCACACAAACCTAGACTATTTATGGACAAATTATAGAGGTACAGCCCATGGCATTATTTTCACTCTTGGTCGCCATTTTAGTGGAGCGACTTAAATTTCTTCCTTCATCATGGCAATTTGATCGTTTACTGCAATCCTACCAAACGACGTTTTTTGGTGATAAAGCCTCACTGACGAGCGTTATGATGGCGCTGGCGTTAGTGCTGCCAGCCCTGTTGGTATATGTATTGTCTTGGTTAGTGGCGGGGATGTTTTGGGGTTTATTAAGTTTAGCGCTATGGATTGTTGTGGCGGTGGTTTGTTTTAACCATCAGAAACAGCGTGATATTTTCAAGAAATATATGCAAGCGGCTTGTCGCTCCGATGTGCAAGCTTGTTACCATTATGCCGCTGAGCTCGATTGTAGTGAGTGTTTGGATGCGGTTTCCGAGAAAGACCTTGGCGCTAAAGTGGGCCAAAGTGTCGCTTGGATTAACTATCGTTATTACGGCGCCGTTGCTTTGTTCTTCATTTTTCTGGGGCCAGTCGGTGCTGTGTTGTATTGCACAGTGCGTTTTTATGCAGAAGAAAATGCCCGTAAATCCCTTGAGCTGCCATTAGTCAACGAAGTGATTAGCTTGTTGGATTGGTTACCTAGCCGCATCTTTGCCTTTGGTTATGCGTTAAGTGGCCAATTTAGCGAAGGGTTAGCCGCATGGCGCCATCATGGTTTGACCATAAATACCAGTGCTCGCACTGTCGTTGTTGAGACGGCATTAGCAGCGCAACCTTTACCTGAGGTCGCGAGTGCACCTATATGTGTACAGTCAACCTTGGCATTATTAGTACTGAGTAAACGCAACTTTACACTTATCGTCGCGGTACTGTCACTGCTGACCATTTTTGGATTGGTGAGTTAAGTAATATCAGCGTCACAGCGATAGCTGAATTTGGCAGTCTGAGCTGAGATAGCTCAGCTCTGTCAAATGGTCTGACCCCATAGACATTTTTTTCCGCTATGCTCTCTCTTCGTGAGTGCTTTCGATCGAGATCGCTTTTAAGGAGTGATCTTCAATCTGGACATCAAAACGCTGATTTGATAAAGTGCGCTCACTCAAAAAAAATTGGTAAGACCAATTTACAACGGAGCTGAGCGCCTGATGGCCTATAGTAAAATTAATCAGCCAAAAATTTCTGATGTGATTATGGCTCAATTAGAGCAGATGATCTTAGAGGGCAGTTTGCAGCCCGGTCAGAAGTTACCGCCTGAACGCGAACTGGCGATCCAGTTTGAAGTGTCTCGACCTTCTTTGCGTGAAGCTATCCAAAAGCTTGAGGCAAAAGGACTGTTAATGCGCCGCCAAGGCGGTGGTACTTATGTCAAAGAGCAACTCTGGCAGAGTCTTGCCGATCCTATCGTTGAACTTATGAATTCTGATCCAGAGAGTCAATACGACTTGCTGGAGTTCCGTCATGCTACCGAAGGTATGATGGCTTATTTTGCGGCGCTGCGTGGTACTGACGCCGATATGCAAAATATCAAACGTATGATCCTCGAGGTGGAAGCCGCCACCGATATCGAAAAACAAGCCGCCGCCATTGTGCGCTTTTATCGTGCCGTTGCCGAAGCGTCACATAACGTGGCTATGTTACACCTCGTTCTCAGTTTAACCCCTGTGCTGCATCAAAATGTGGCGCAAAACTTGGAGCTTTTAAGCCGCCGCGAAGAAGCTTCTACTATGGCTAACGATCACAGACGGGCCTTGCTCGCTGCCATCGTTCGTCGTGATCCCGAAGCCGCCAGAGAAGCCTCGAATGAACACTTAAGTTACATCGAAGAGGTGATGTTATCTGTGCGGGAAGAAGATAGCCGGTTGCAGCGAAGCTTGCGCCGTTTAAAGAGTGGCGCTTAAGTTCTGTAGTTTAGCTGCCTGCTAAATCGGAATATGCCGCAAACACCATTCATTATCATGTATATAGAGAAGGACAGTGTCATGTCTGAAGATATGCTACAAGACGTAGATCCATTAGAGACTCAGGAATGGGTTGATGCCCTGCAAGCCGTGTTGGAACAGGAAGGCCCAGAGCGCGCGCATTTTTTACTAGAGAAGCTGATCGATAAAGCGCGTCGTAATGGCACTCACTTGCCTTACAATGCCACAACGGCTTACTTGAACACTATCCCAGCGGGTCAAGAGCCTCACATGCCTGGCAACCAAGAGATGGAACGTCGCATTCGCGCCATCATCCGTTGGAACGCTTTGGCTATGGTTCTGCGTGGTTCTAAGAAAGATTTAGAGTTGGGCGGCCATATCTCAAGTTTCGCTTCAAGCGCGACTATCTATGACGTATGTTTTAACCACTTCTTCCGTGCACCGAATGAAAAAGACGGTGGCGATCTCGTGTATTTCCAAGGCCATATCGCCCCTGGTATTTATGCGCGTTCATTCCTAGAAGGTCGTTTAAGCGAAGAGCAACTGGCTAACTTCCGTCAAGAAGTGGATGGCAAGGGTCTGTCTTCATACCCACATCCAAAACTGATGCCGGATTACTGGCAATTCCCAACGGTTTCTATGGGCTTAGGTCCAATCCAAGCCATCTATCAAGCTCGTTTCCTGAAATATCTGACTGACCGCGGTCTGAAAGATTGTTCAGCACAAACTGTTTACTGTTTCTTAGGTGACGGTGAGTGTGACGAGCCAGAAGCCTTAGGTGCTATCGGTTTAGCAGCCCGTGAAGAATTAGATAACTTAGTCTTCATCGTTAACTGTAACTTACAGCGTCTTGATGGCCCTGTACGTGGTAACGGTAAGATCATCCAAGAACTTGAAGGCGAATTCCGCGGCGCAGGCTGGGAAGTTGTTAAAGTGATTTGGGGTCGTTACTGGGATCCATTATTGGCCCGTGACACCAGCGGTAAACTGCTGCAGTTGATGGAAGAAACTGTTGACGGTGAATACCAAAACTGTAAAGCCAAAGGTGGCGCTTATACGCGCGAACACTTCTTTGGTAAGTATCCTGAAACGGCCGAAATGGTTGCTAACATGTCAGATGATGACATTTGGCGCTTAAACCGCGGCGGTCATGATCCAGTTAAAGTTTATGCTGCACTGGAACATGCACAAAAAACCAAAGGCCGTCCAACGGTTATCCTAGCTAAAACCGTTAAAGGTTACGGCTTAGGTGATGCGGGTGAAGGTAAAAACATCGCTCACAACGTGAAGAAGATGGGCGTTGAGTCTATCCGTTACTTCCGCGATCGTTTCAATATCCCGATCCCTGATGACCAGTTAGAAGATCTGCCTTTCTATCACCCAGGTCCAGATTCTGAAGAAGTGAAGTACATGATGAGCCGTCGTGAAGCGCTGCATGGTAGCGTGCCACAACGTCGTCAAAAGTTCACTGAAGAGATGGAAGTGCCG
Organism: Shewanella sp. SACH; assembly: GCF_001887095.2. NCBI lineage: Bacteria > Pseudomonadati > Pseudomonadota > Gammaproteobacteria > Alteromonadales > Shewanellaceae > Shewanella > Shewanella sp. SACH. The sequence goes on along the minus strand of NZ_MPDG02000010.1, from coordinate 18,912 downwards.
TCACTGAAGATTTTCGATTCGATTTTACAGGGCTCAAACGGCCGTGAAATCTCATCGACTATGGCATTCGTTCGTGTGCTGACAGCATTGCTGAAAGACAAGAAAATTGGCAAAAACATTGTGCCAATTATTCCTGACGAAGCCCGTACTTTCGGTATGGAAGGTCTGTTCCGTCAAGTGGGTATTTATGCTCACGAAGGTCAAAAATATATTCCGCAGGATTCTGACCAAGTTGCTTACTACCGTGAAGATAAAACCGGCCAAGTATTGCAAGAAGGGATTAACGAACTCGGCGCTATGTCTTCATGGGTATCAGCAGCGACGAGCTACTCAGTCAACGATACACCTATGATTCCGTTCTACATCTACTACTCAATGTTCGGTTTCCAACGTATTGGCGACATGGCTTGGGCAGCGGGTGACATGCGTGCTCGTGGTTTCTTAGTCGGTGGTACTTCAGGTCGTACAACGCTTAACGGCGAAGGTTTACAGCATCAAGACGGTCACAGCCATGTATTGGCGAACACTATCCCTAACTGTATTTCTTACGATCCAACCTACGGTTACGAAATTGCCGTTGTGGTACAAGATGGTATTCGTCGTATGTACGGCGAGAATCAAGAAGATATCTTCTACTACTTGACCACAATGAACGAAAACTATGAGCAACCAGCCATGCCAGAAGGCGCGGAAGTGGGCATAGTGAAAGGTATCTATAAGTTAGAAACGGTTGCGGGCTCAGGTAAAGGCAAAGTTCAGTTAATGAGCTGTGGCACTATCCTTGAACAAACCCGTAAAGCGGCGCAAGCACTGGCGAAAGACTTCGGTATTACTGCCGACGTATTTAGCGTAACTAGCTTCAACGAATTGACTCGCGATGGTCAAGCCGCTGAACGTTGGAACATGCTGCACCCAACCGAAACGCCAAAACAAGCCTATATCAGCCAAGTGATTTCAAGTGATGCACCTGCAATCGTAGCGACTGACTATATGAAGATTTACGGCGAACAGTTACGTGCTTACATTCCTACCGATTACAAAGTGTTAGGTACTGACGGTTTCGGTCGTTCAGACAGCCGCGAGAATCTACGTCACCACTTCGAAGTGGATGCTAAGTTCATCGTTATTGCGGCACTGAAATCACTGGTTGATCGCAAAGAGCTGCCTGTCGATGTGTTAGCAAAAGCCATTAAAGAATATGGTATCGACGCTGACAAGATCAATCCACAGTACGCGTAAGAGGCAATAAAAATGGCTGAATTAAAAGAAGTTTTTGTTCCTGATATCGGCGGCGATGAAGTGCAAGTGATCGAAATTTGTGTGGCTGTGGGTGATACCCTAGCGGCAGAAGAATCGATTATTACCGTCGAAAGCGACAAGGCGACTATGGATATTCCAGCGCCTTTCGCCGGTGTTTTAGCCGAATTGAAAGTGGCTGTGGGCGATAAAGTATCTGAAGGTACTTTGATTGCTATGATGCAAGCAGCGGGCACGGCAGCTGCCGCTCCGGCTCCTGTTGCAGCACCCGCTCAGGCGGCACCGGCATCTGCACCAGTTCAAGCGGCTCCAGCCCCTGTGTCTGCTGCTCCTGCGACGGGCGCAACCAAAGTGGTTGAAGTGACTGTGCCTGATATCGGTGGCGACACTGATGTATCGGTTATCGAAGTCCTGGTTGCTGTCGGTGACAAGATTGAAGTTGATAGCGGTTTAATTACCCTAGAAACAGACAAAGCGACCATGGACGTACCATCACCTTTCGCGGGTGTGGTTAAAGACGTTAAAGTCGCAGTTGGCGATAAAGTGTCGCAAGGCTCTTTAGTCATCATGCTTGAAGTTGGCGGCGCTGCACCTGCAGCCGCGCCAACTGTTGCTGCCCAAGCGGCTCCTGCCGCTACGGTAGCGCCAGTGGCCGCAGCACCTGCTGCACCAGCGGCAAGTGTGGTTGCGGTAAAAGAAATTCAAGTGCCGGATATTGGCGATGCCAGCAATGTCGATGTGATCGAAGTGCTCGTGTCTGTCGGTGATGAAATCACTGCTGACCAAGGTTTGATTACCCTTGAAACTGACAAAGCCACCATGGAAGTGCCTGCGCCATTCGCCGGTAAACTGCTGTCTTTGACTGTTAAAGTGGGTGACAAGGTTTCTCAAGGTAGCGTTATTGCGACGATTGAAACTGTGACAGTGGGTGCAGCTCCTGCACCTGTTGCTCAAGCGGCAGCTCCTGCTCCAGTGAGCGCGGCGCCCGTTGCAGCCCCAACACCTGCAAGCCGTCCTCCAGTACCACACCACCCAAGTGCAGGTACACCTGTGTCTACCGGTGCGGTACATGCGTCTCCTGCGGTACGTCGTTTAGCCCGTGAATTTGGTGTCGACTTGACCCAAGTGACAGGTTCTGGCCGTAAAGGTCGCATCATGAAAGAAGACGTACAGGCGTATGTGAAATACGAACTGTCTCGTCCGAAAGCGACTGCGGCAACCTCTGTTGGTTCAGGTAACGGCGGCGGTCTGCAAGTGATTGCAGCACCTAAAGTTGATTTCAGTAAGTTTGGTGAAGTGGAAGAGATTCCATTAAGCCGTATCCAGAAGATTTCTGGCCCTAACTTACACCGCAACTGGGTAACTATTCCGCACGTGACTCAGTTCGATGAAGCTGATATCACTGAAATGGAAGAGTTCCGTAAGCAGCAAAACGATGTAGCGGCGAAGAAGAAAGCCGATTACAAGATCACGCCTTTAGTGTTTATGCTAAAAGCTGTGGCTAAAACGTTGCAACAGTTCCCAGTGTTCAACTCAAGCTTAAGTAGCGATGGCGAATCACTGATCCAGAAGAAGTATTTCCATATCGGTGTGGCTGTTGATACGCCAAACGGTTTGGTTGTGCCAGTCGTGCGTGACGTGGATAAGAAAGGCATTATCGAGTTATCTCGTGAACTGGCTGATATCTCTATCCGTGCCCGTGATGGCAAGCTGAAATCTGCTGACATGCAAGGTAGCTGTTTTACTATTTCAAGTTTAGGTGGCATTGGCGGTACAGCGTTTACGCCTATCGTTAACTACCCAGACGTGGCGATTTTAGGTGTGTCTAAATCTGAAATTAAGCCTAAGTGGAATGGTAAAGAGTTCGAACCTAAATTGATGTTGCCATTGTCGCTGTCATACGATCACCGCGTGATCGATGGTGCTATGGCTGCACGCTTTAGTGTGACGCTGTCAGGAATTCTGTCCGATATTCGTACTTTGGTTCTGTAAGCATATAAGGCTGCTCATCTTGAGTGGCCTTTTGTTTATTGTGATCAGTATCAAACACAGGTTAAAATGCGCCCACCTTACGCGCTGGCGCATTTTCGGTTGGCAGGATAGCTCCTCCAACGGATTGAATGAGAATTAGAGGAAAACATGAGTAACGAAATCAAAACTCAGGTAGTGGTATTAGGTGCAGGTCCTGCAGGTTATTCTGCGGCTTTCCGTGCAGCGGACTTAGGTCTAGAAACCATTATCGTTGAACGTTTTAGCACTTTAGGCGGCGTGTGTCTTAACGTGGGTTGTATCCCATCTAAAGCCCTATTACATGTTGCTAAAGTTATCGAAGAAGCCAAAGCCGTTGCTGCTCACGGTGTGGTTTTCGGCGAGCCAACTATCGATTTAGATAAGTTACGTGGCTTTAAAGACAAAGTCATTGGCCAATTAACTGGCGGATTGGGCGGTATGTCCAAAATGCGTAAAGTTAACGTGGTTAACGGTTTTGGTAAATTCACTGGCCCTAACACGCTAGAAGTGACTGCTGAAGATGGCACTGTCAAAGTGGTTCAATTCGAGCAAGCGATCATTGCTGCGGGTTCTCGCCCAATCAAACTGCCATTCATTCCGCATGAAGATCCACGTATTTGGGATTCGACTGACGCATTAGAACTGAAAGAAGTTCCAGGCAAGTTGTTAGTAATGGGCGGCGGTATTATCGGCCTAGAAATGGGTACTGTGTACGCTTCTTTAGGCAGCGAGATCGACGTGGTTGAAATGTTCGACCAAGTGATCCCAGCGGCTGATAAAGACGTTGTTCGCGTATTCACTAAGCAAATCAAGAAGAAATTCAACCTGATCCTTGAAACTAAAGTCACAGCGGTAGAAGCCCGTGAAGACGGTATCTATGTTTCTATGGAAGGTAAGAGCGCACCAACTGAAGCAGTCCGTTACGATGCGGTATTAGTAGCAATTGGCCGTGCACCTAATGGCAAGTCGTTAGATGCAGAAAAAGCAGGTGTTAACGTTGATGAGCGTGGCTTTATCAAGGTTGATAAGCAACTGCGTACTAACGTACCGCACATCTATGCAATTGGTGACATCGTTGGTCAACCAATGTTAGCTCACAAAGGCGTGCACGAAGGCCACGTAGCGGCTGAAGTTATCGCTGGCATGAAGCACTACTTCGATCCAAAAGTGATCCCATCAATTGCTTACACTGACCCAGAAGTCGCTTGGGTTGGTTTAACTGAGAAAGAAGCGAAAGAGCAAGGTATTGCTTACGAAACCGCAACTTTCCCATGGGCAGCAAGCGGCCGCGCTATCGCATCTGATGCGAGTGAAGGCATGACTAAACTGATTTTCGACAAAGACACTCATCGCGTAATCGGTGGTGCGATTGTTGGTGTTAACGGCGGCGAGCTGTTAGGCGAAATCGGTTTAGCGATTGAAATGGGTTGTGATGCTGAAGATTTAGCATTAACCATTCACGCTCACCCAACACTGCACGAATCAGTGGGCTTAGCGGCTGAAATGTACGAAGGTTCTATTACTGATTTGCCAAACCCAAAGGCAAAGAAAAAGTAATTTAGCTGTCGATTAAAAAAGCGCTCATTTGAGCGCTTTTTTATTGCCTGTATTTTTTTGTAACTTTTATGTAAACAAGCGGATGAATTGATAGGATTGAGCTGCTACAGTACAACTATGGTATGAAGTAAGCCGTCACATGCAAACAAAAATAATTAGAACAATTCTGACATGTTTCATCCTTTCATTGACTTGCGTCCACTCGGCTTGGGCGGGCGGTTTTGTGCAGCGAGTTTTTACTGATAGGGACGGTTTAGCGGTCACCAGTATCCGAGGCTTGGCCTTAGATGATTACGGTTTTGTATGGGCCGCGACTGAGCAGGGCTTGTATCGTGTTAGTAATTCTAAGGTGCGGCGTATCGATAAAATCGGCACCGAATCGCGACTGTCAGATGACTTTTTAACCTCAGTAGTAAACATAGAACGTGACAAGTTATTGGTTAGCACCAACGCCGCAATTTACCTTTACGATATTGTCCAAAATCAATTTACCGCCTTTGGTTCTCCCTATTTATTCCCGCAGTTTCCCGGCGGTGCGCTGGTCTCGGCAGCCCGAAAGAATAGTAAAACATGGCGATTGTTAATTGATAATGGCCAGGTTTATGAATTCTCCCCTTCAAAGTCCGAACTGCGCCTCATTACTCAGTTGCCGGTTAATCGCGATCTTCCTTGGCGCAAATTGCTGGTCATGCCTAACGGTCAAATGCTGGTCGCGGGAACCTTGCAATTAGAGTTGCTGGAGCAAAATGGCGAGCGGGTGTTCCAATACTCTTGGACTGAATCTATGGGCAGTATTCTCGATATGTTAGAGGATTCTCAACATAGGATCTGGATTGCGACCGGACGCGGCGTTTATCAATTAGATCAAATTTCTAGGCAAATTATCCCCGTGCCAGAATTGCCCGATTGGAGCACAGTGATCATTGAGGATGCTAAAGGGGATCTGTGGTTTTCCAGTCGCATCGGTTTATTGAAATGGTCGCCCGAAACGCGGCAGATTGAAAACTATCAAAAAGAGTTGAAGGCTGAGGCCAACATGGAAACGCTGAAAGCCATGTTGTTTGATGATGCTGGCTTGATGTGGGTCGGAGGCTCAGGCGATGGATTGGCTTTATTGGCGTCACAGCCTGATTTCATCCTCGATACTTATACTGGCGATGAACCCTATCAACTGAGCGATGCCATGACTTGGTCAGTACATGCCAGTGATGAAGGCGTTTGGTTAGGTTCTTCCAGTTTAGATTTCATTGCAAAAGGCAGTAACAAAGCGTTTAACGTGCCAATTGAGGGATTTAATCCCCATGAAAGTATCTATGATATCAGTGCGTTTGAGGGACATTATTTACTGCTATCGACGACCAGCGGCCTCTTTGTTGTCGATAAAGACACTTTGCAAGGCAGTAGCTTTTCTAAATGGACTCACGGTAATGATGATTTTAAAAATAAGCTCATTTATAAAACCTATCGCGACCCTAAGCTGAAAGGACGTGTTTGGATTGCGACCACAACAGGGCTGTATTTTTGGGAAATGGGACTGTACGAACCTCAGCCCTTTGATATTGATAAGTCATCGAACAAGCTTGATGGCCCTAAGCGCCCCGTGATCCGCACTATTTATCGCACCTCCGACGGTCGTTTGTGGGTGGGCGGTAAAAAAGTCTTTGGTTACATCGACAGCCAAAACGAGTTTCATGATCAGCGGCAGTTGTTTAATGCTTTTGCTGCACAGCCCACGGTCAGTCATATTGAAGAAATGTCACCTGGGGTGATCTGGTTTGGCTCCTATGAAAAAGGTTTATTTGAATACCATCAGCAAACGGGATCGTTAATTTCATTGACCTCCGAGTGGCAATTAAATTGTAGTTCAGTGTTTTTTATTCAAAAAACGCCCAAGTCTAATCTTGTGGGCTGCTCGGATTCTTTGGTGCGACAGGATATCCAAACGGGCGAGATTGCTATGTTCAATCAACTCGATGGTTTAATTTCCGATGAGATGAACGAAGGCGCCTATTTTTACTCACCTGAAACAGGCTTTTATTTAGGCACGCCCGAGGGCGTGATGCGACTCGATGTCGATAGGCTGGCTAACCGCATTAACGATGACCATGTGATGCTTGAATCTGTCTCTGTATACTATAACAACACGACCGAAGTGTCCCTGTTGCCGCGTAACCTGATGACCATAAAACCCGAAGCCAATATGGTCAGTTTTCAAATCACTAACTTAGATTATCTCGATGATTCGCCCATCCAATTTAAATACCGATTACGTTATCAAGATGAAGAGAGTAATTATGTGCTGCTTCAGGGAGAGTCGCAGATTAACCTCGCAGGTTTAGCTGCAGGTGGTTATGTTTTAGATATTTTAAGTCAGGTCAATGGAATATGGTCCGATAAACCTTTTACCTATCCCTTTTATGTTGAGCAGCATTGGTGGTTATCCCAAGGTTTTAAAGGCATTTTACTGCTGTTATTTTCTATTATTGCCTTAAGTCTTGCTTGGTATCGGCAACGCCAGATCAATACCTTTAAGCAGATGAATCTGGCATTAACTGAGAGTGATGACAGGCTGAGGCAATCTTTGCGCGGTAGTGACTCGGATCTCTGGGAATGGCATAAAAATACTCAGGCATTTCATCTTGATAATCGCGGTGCCGTTCTCGGTACCCATGCCAATGAGATTGTTGTGAGCTTAGCAGAGTTGCCTGTGCATCCACAGGATAGGGAAAAAGCGCTTGCTCAGTGGGATAGCATGATATCGGGGGAGATAGATAGATTCGAAGCCGAGTATCGTTATCAGCGCAAAGACGGTAATTGGGGCTGGTTAAGGGTAAGAGGGCGGCCCGTTGCCCGTAATAAGCACTCCAATGAGATTGAGCGGGTCGCGGGTATTTATAGTGATATTACCGTGCAACGCCAGTTAGAAGATGAAGTGAATTTACTGGCAAAAGCGTTTGGTAACACATCTGAAGGTGTACTGATTTTAGATGTCGAAGGCAGTATTCGCGTGGCGAATTACGCGGCACAACAGATTATCGGTATCGATTCTGCTGATTTAGTTGGCCAATCTTTTACCCAATTTGTACAGATGAATGACGGTTTGGCATCGGAAATCAAGCAACTCCTCAGTGATAGCCAGTCTTGGACGGGCGAGCGTGAGTTAATTAACGCCAGTCAGCAACCTTGTCCTGTGTGGCTAAACGTATCTGTGATGCAAAGTGCCAACGGTAAAGTGACCCATTATGTGGTGGTATTCTCGGATATTACCGAACGTAAACAAACCGAAGCCGATTTACGCCGCCTAGCCAATTACGATGTGCTTACGGGATTGCCAAACCGCTCCTTATTTTCTAGTCGCCTATTACAGTCTATTCAGGCCGCGCAGCAAACGGGCGAGAAATTGGCGCTATTGTTCTTGGATCTCGATAGATTTAAGCATGTTAATGACTCCTATGGTCATAGCATGGGCGATGCCTTACTGGTCGAAGCTTCAAGCCGACTACAATCCTGTATTGCTAGCGAGCATATGCTCTGCCGCTTTGGCGGCGATGAATTTGTGATTTTACTCAGAAATGCCAACAGCATTGACGAGATCAACCACATTGCCGAGCGGCTGCTGGAACAAATTGTGGCGCCTTTTAAGTTATATGGCCGTGAGTTTTATATTTCGACCAGCATTGGCATCAGTATTTGGCCCGATGATGCGGTGCAGCCCGAGGCCTTTATCAAGAATGCCGATCTCGCTATGTACCACGCCAAAGAAGAAGGGCGGGGGAATTTCCAATATTATTCTTCTGAGCGTAATGCCCAAGCCCTCTATCATTTACGGCTTGAGGCTGATTTACGCAAAGCCATAGAGCGGCAAGAGTTCGAGCTTTATTACCAGCCGCAAATTGATATTTTGCGTAACGATAAGCTCATAGGAATGGAAGCGTTAATTCGCTGGAAACATCCGCTGGACGGCTTTATTCGTCCCGATATTTTCATCAAAGTCGCCGAGGCCTGCGGTTTAATTGTCGATATTGACCGCTGGGTGTTAAGGCAGGCCTGTGTGCAGGGAGCACATTGGGCGAAACGTTATGGCGCTACCTTTAAGTTGTCGGTTAATATTTCGGCGGTGCATTTCAGGCAGCCAGATTTTATTGAAGACATACAAAGAATTCTGCATGAAACCCAAATGCCGACAGCGTCTTTAGGCTTAGAAATCACTGAAGGCGTATTGATGAAAGAGCTGCACGTGGCTAAAGATCATCTCTCGCGATTGAAATCCTTGGGGATTGAAGTTGCCATTGATGACTTTGGGACAGGTTATTCTTCTCTGGCTTATTTACGCCATTTTGAGGTGAACACCTTAAAAATCGATCGCTCCTTCTTGATTGATATCGCCACCAATAAGGCCGATCAGGCGATTGTGAGCAGTATTATTGAATTAGCCCGTAACCTTAAATTAAATGTGGTTGCCGAAGGGATTGAGACGGTTGAGCAGTTAGAGCAAGTATTTAGCCGCGGCTGTTATATTATTCAAGGGTATTATTTTGCTAAGCCTATGTGCGTGGCTGATTTTGAACGCTATTTAGAAACAGATAACAGAATCGTCGCTATTGAGCATTAAGTAAGATCATATAGCCTATTATTAGCTCGTTTATGTTTGATCATGCGCCCTTGATATTTGTCTTGGCGATAGGCCATACGAGCAAGATATAAATCTACGCGCCTGAGATTTAAATGACAAAATATTCAGCCACGATTGATATTTTTTTTCGTCATTTATTCAATTAAACTGCATCTGTTTGTGTAAATAGTACACAGTCTTATCACTAGTCGGTCCAGATAAAATATGACTGACGGTTAAATCGATAAGTTTGGTAATATAACTCGGATTTTTATCCCATAAAAAAGTAACCTCACCATGATGCGTCAACTACTCGCTTCTATTATTTTGTGTTTGTGCATGACTCCGTCGATGGCGGCAGAGCGACTTAAAATTGGTGTCGTACTCAGTGGCGGCGGTGCTAAAGGCGCTGCCCATGTGGGGGTGCTCAAAATATTAGAAGAACATAACATCCCGGTCGATTACATCGCGGGCACCAGTATCGGTGCCTATGTCGCAGGCATGTACTCCTTGGGTTACAGCGCCAGCGAAGTCGAAGCGATCATGATGGGTGTTGATTGGGACAGTGGCTACTCGGATACTATCCCGCGTAATATTTTGAGTTATAGGGATAAACAGTTACGCGATCGCTACAACATTCCGCTGAACATTGGTTATAACGAAGGCCAAGTAAGGGCGCCAAGTGGGTTGCTGCGTGGTCAGACTATGTCGCAACTTCTGCGTCAGTCTACCGATCTAGTACAGCAATTTGGTAATTTCGATGATTTAGCTATTCCCTACCGCGCAGTGGCGACCGATTTAGAAACTAGCTTACCTGTGGTGATCAGTCACGGCAGTATGGTCAAAGCCATGCAAGCCTCTGCGACAGTTCCCGGTGCGCTGCAGCCCGCTCAAATTGACGGTAAGTTATTGGTCGATGGCGGTATTGCCAACAATATGCCTGTCGATGTCGTTAAGGCCATGGGCGCCGATATTATTATTGCCGTCGATATTGGTTCACCTCTGGTCAAAAAAGATAAATTAGACAGCACTATTGCCGTGCTCGATCAGCTCTCCAACTTTTTGACCAATGCCAGCACCGAAAAACAAAAACTGCTGCTGACTGATAAAGACGTGTTGATCCGTCCCGCGATCGACGCCTTGAGCACTACCGATTTCACTATCATGCCCTTGGCATTAACCCTCGGCAAAGAAGCCGCTAATGGACAGCTTGATAAGCTGAGTAGCATGAGTGTGAGCCCTGAGGAATATGCCGCCTATGTCGAGGCCAAACAAGCCAAAGGTAAGTTGTTAATGGCGGATGTGCGTCATTCTGTTAATGAAATTGTCTTCGATAACCAATCTAAGGTGAGTCTGAATCTCTTAACGGAAACCTTGAACATTAAACCTGGGCAAGCTGTGTCTAAGGACGAGCTTAATGAGGCGTTAAAGCGTATTTATTCCCTCAATAAGTTTGAGCGTGTCGATGCTGAGTTTGTCGAGGGTGAAGACGGCCGTGTACTGACTGTGACCACTAAAGCTAAGTCTTGGGGGCCAAATTATTTCCAATTGGGTTTTAACTGGGAGGATGATTTTAACTCTGAATCAGCCATCAGTTTTGACATGGCCTATACCATGACGGATTTGACCTTCAATGGCGGCGAGTGGCGCAATGAAATCAAACTCGGTATGGAAAAGTTGTTTGCGACTGAGTTCTATCAGCCATTAGACAGAGACCAACAATTCTTTAGCCGCGCCCGTTATCAATACGATACCCGTAATTGGGACTTATACGATAATAACAATCGTCTGCTCACCTTTGACAAGAAAACCCACACCATCGAACTCGGGATCGGCTACAACTACACCTCGCAGGGCATGATTGAGCTGGGTTTAGTGGCGGAGAAGGGCGCGATAATTAATGATGCCTGGCTGTTACGGGACTTAGATTTTAGCTCCTATGGAGCTTACTTTAGATTCGGCTACGACAGCTTAGACAGTATTAGTTTCCCGACATCGGGTAATCGCGTGACCTTAAACGTCTATGTGCGCAATGAAGATTTCGATGACATTATCGACGATAACCAAAACCAATACAGTGTGCAGATAGAGGCCGACTGGAAGGGCGCCTTGAGTGTCGGCAATCATGCTTTTGTGGGTAAGGCATCGATTTCAACCAACGATAATGATGGGATGAATACGCTGCATCTATCTGAGCTGGGTGGATTTTTAAATCTATCTGGCTACCATAAAGACTCACTGACAGGCGCGCATAAAGTCTTTGGCGCCTTTGTTTATCAATATGATCTCGGGCGTGATGCGCTCGGAATGACAGATTATCCTTTGTATCTAGGTTGGAGTTTGGAAGCGGGGAATGTCTGGGATGAGCGCTCTGAAGTCACGCTCACTGATTTGATTTATGCATCGAGTCTCTACATTGGTACTGATACTTCCATGGGACCTGCGGCAATCGGCTTTGGGATCACAGATCTTGGCGATAAGTCCTTCTATTTATTTGTGGGTAAAAACTTCTAGCGAGTGATGCATGTGAAGATTTTAAGGGCATGACTGAGGTTGTGCCCTTATTTTTTGTGCGATGAAAATCCTAAACGGTCTTGATGGCATAGTGCCTGAATCGGTTCGCGCGTCGCTAAAGTGTCATATCCTTTTACAAAATCTTGCTACTGTGGGGCGTGCCAAGATGCTAAGGTTTTGCGGGAAAAATAATAACTCTTAAGGAAGCTGGGGAAAACAATGAAGAAGATAAGCACACTGGCACTGGGTATCGCCCTGAGTTTAGGTTTAGCCGCTTGTAGTACTGAGCCTAAAACTGAAGTCGCTGCGGTTTCTGGCATTGAATTGCAAAACTTTGATGCCTCAGTTCGCCATCAAGACGATTTCTATTACAGCGTTAACGGTAAATGGTTAGCGAATACGCCTATTCCAGCCGACAAGTCTAACTACGGCGCATTTTCTGTGCTGTACGATCAAAGCCAAGATGCATTGAAAAAGATCATCGACGAAGCGGCTGCTAAAAAGAATCCAGCGGCAGGTTCTAATGAGCAGAAGATTGGTGATTTCAACGCTAGCTTTATGAATACCGATTTGCTTGAAACCTTAGGCGTGACTCCGCTTAAGCCATTGCTGGCCGATATTGCTGCCGCAAAAACACACGCTGATTTACCAGCCGTTATGGGTAAATTGCTGACGACCGGCTCTGGTATTCCCTTTGGTTTTTACGTCAATAATGACGCCAAAAACTCAACTCAGTACGCCGTGTATCTAAGTCAGTCGGGCCTTACGCTGCCGGACCGAGACTATTATCTGAAAGATGATCCTAAGTTTGCCGCTAATCGCCAAGCTATGGCCAAGTATGTGACAGACATACTGACCGAAGCGGGTTACAAGGATGCTAAACGCGCGGCTAAAAACGTTGCCGATATTGAAATGATGATCGCCAAAAGCCAGTGGAGCCGAGTGGAATCTCGCGACGCCAATAAGGCTTACAACAAGTTAGATCGCGCTGAACTGCAAAAGTTAACGGGTCAATTTGATTTCAATGCCTTCGCGACCAGCGCAGGTTTAGGCGATAAAGTCACTGACATCATAGTGCGCCAACCCTCTTACTTCGAAAAACTCGGTGCAGGTTTCGAGACCTTTCCGGTATCGGCTTGGCAGGATTATCTCGCGTTCCACTTAGTAGATAGCTACGCCGAGTTACTGAGCAAAAACTTTGTTGATTTGAACTTCGCCTTTAAGAGCAAAACCTTAATGGGTATCGAAGAGCAACAACCACGCTGGAAAAAAGCCGTTGATGGTGCCGACCAAGTGATTGGTGAGTTAGTGGGCGAAGAGTACGTTAAGCAATACTTCAAGCCAGAAGCTAAAGCGCGTATGGAAACTATGATCAAAAACTTGATCAAAGGTTTTGAGGTTAGCATCAATGAACTTGAGTGGATGACGCCAGAAACCAAAGTCGCCGCCCAAGAAAAACTGGCTAAGTTTACCTATAAAATCGGTTATCCAGATAAGTGGAAAGATTACTCAGGTTTAGATATCAAGGCTGACGAGTTAGTGGGTAACTACATGCGTTATGCTCAGTTTGAATATCAAGACATGATCAACAAGCTTGGCAAGCCAATCGATCGTACCGAATGGGGCATGACGCCACAAACGGTGAACGCTTATTACAGCCCAGTGAAAAACGAAATCGTATTCCCAGCGGCGATTCTGCAACCGCCATTCTTCAATATGGATGCCGATGATGCGGTGAACTACGGTGGTATTGGGGCTGTGATCGGCCATGAAATCAGCCATGGTTTCGATGACCAAGGTGCTAAGTACGATGGCGACGGTAACCTGCGTGATTGGTGGTCAGATAAAGACCGCGAAGAGTTCCAAAAACGCGGTAAACAACTGTCAGCGCAATACTCAGGTTATGAAGCACTGCCCGGCAAGTTTGTTAACGGTGATTTGACCTTAGGGGAAAACATCGGCGACTTAGGTGGTTTAACCGTAGCGGCACGCTCGTATCTAATGAGCCTCAACGGCAAACCCGCGCCAGTGCTTGATGGATTAACGGGTGAGCAACGCTTCTTTGTGGGTTGGTCGCAAGTATGGCGTCGTAACTACCGTGATGAAGAGCTGAGCCGTCGCTTGTTGACAGATCCGCATTCACCGAGTCACTACCGCGCTATGGGGACACCCCGTAACGTAGAAGCCTTCTATAAAGCCTTCGAAATGAAAGAAGGCGATAAAATGTATTTAACGCCAGATGAACGTGTAAAAATTTGGTAATACATGCAGTTGATTGAAATAAGAAAAGCCAGACAATGTCTGGCTTTTTTATTGATGACAATAATCAAGGATGCTGCTGATTAATGTCCGTAACCTAAGGATTCGATTTTAGTGACTTTATTGTCCGTGGCATAAAGCCGGCGCATTAAGCGTGTCGGTCCAAAGTCATAGGTCCATTCTTGATACTCAGTCGGCAACTGGCTGGGATCGATCACTCGGTCGCCGTCTGAGTTGAGATAAGTCGCTGGCAGACTGTACTCACGAATATCACTGGGCGAACCGCACTTCTTCAGCACAGTGGTTAAGGTATCGCCAGTGTTGACCACTTGTTGCTTGCAGTGCATAGCACCACCCGCATTAGCGGACAAGCTGACGGACATGAGTATTAAGCCCATGGGTAATAATACGGGTGATAATAAAGACAGGTACTTCATTGGATCCCCTCTCGTGCATACAGCATTCTGCTATTCATCCATATGGTAAAAACTCATTATCCATATGGCTAAAACTAAGCTTATCCGCCCAGCAGAGACTAGGCGTGTTATGGCGTTATTGAGCTAAGAGTGTCGGCAAGGCCAATAAGTTCTCAGCCTGATGGTGGGCGATAACCCACTTAGCATCGCCTCTTTGCTCTGGCGCGGGGATCGCAAGCGTTTGCATATTGGCCGCTCGGGCGGCAATTAAGCCATTAAAAGAATCTTCGATCGCAAGGCAATAGCGGGGATCGACATCGAGCGCCTTAGCGCAATTCAAATACACTTCAGGGTGTGGCTTGCCGTAGGTGAGGCCCTCGGCAGATTGCACCGCCATAAATTTATCGCTGAGTCCTAACTTAGAGAGAACTGCCTCGATAATAGTGTAAAACGAGGAGGTGGCTAAGCCGATTTTAAGACCCAGTGCTTGGCAGTGGTCAATCGCTTCGTGAACGCCCAGCATGGCTTCGCCGCTAACCAGAATTTCACTCGCGACTTTTTCAACAATCGCTTGGCTGACCTTGGCATTATCGTAGTGAGGCCAAGGAGCCTTGTGGTACCAATAATCGACGCACTGATCGATACGTAAACCAGTGGTTTGTTGAATCGTTTCTATGGTCACGGGCACGCCAAGTGCGGATAACACTTCATACTCGACCTGCTGCCATAGGGGTTCTGAATCGATTAAAACGCCATCCATATCAAAAATAACGGCTTGAATGCTAAGGGATGTCATTGGTGCTCCGATGGACTGGGGAAATAACTGGGATATGCAGTAAATTAAGCCTGAGTGTAAGTTCTCGCACTGCATCTTAAAAGCCAAAATGCCGCAAGATGAGAAAAATTTACACATATTTTATCTAGGGCGCTGAAAATTACCTGTTCGATTTAAAATTAATGAAACATTGTTAACTATTTGTAGTGTATGGTTTTTTGTCTGTTTTCAAACTATTGTCTAATTTCACTTGTTTTAATATTCCCGTAAGTTGGCATTCGCCGCCGGATTTAGTCCTTATTTCGCTTTTTGCCGAGTGTGACCTGATTCATACTTTTGCAAAGCTGTAGTATACTGCAGGCCGGAAATACGGGTCGATCATGTCGGACTGTCAGCTTCAATTAAGAAGACGTGCAGTTTCGTTGTTAGAGCGCCAAACAAAGAGGAATGTTGCCGTGCTAGAAGCATATCGTAAACACGTCGCAGAACGTGCTGCAGAGGGCGTAGTCCCTAAGCCATTAGATGCACATCAAGTGGCTGAACTGGTTAAGTTAGTTCAAAACCCACCCGCAGGTGAAGAGGCTTTCGTTCTCGACCTGCTTGAAAATCGAATTCCCCCAGGTGTTGATGAAGCCGCTTATGTTAAGGCTGCTTTCTTAGATGCGGTTGCCAAAGGCACTGAAAAATCACCTATTTTGTCTGCTGAGCGTGCTACTGAGTTATTAGGCACTATGCAAGGCGGCTACAACATCGAACCTCTGATCGCGCAGCTGGATAACCCAGCGTTAGCACCTTTAGCCGTTAAAGCTTTATCTCACACTCTGCTAATGTTTGATTCTTTCCACGATGTGGTTGAGAAGATGGAAGCGGGCAATGAGTTTGCTAAGCAAGTGGTTGAAGCGTGGGCGAATGCAGATTGGTACTTAAACCGTCCAAAACTGGCCGACAAAGTCACTCTGACAGTATTTAAAGTCTCTGGTGAAACCAACACCGATGACTTGTCACCAGCACCCGATGCTTGGTCACGTCCTGATATTCCATTACACGCGTTAGCTATGCTGAAAAACGCCCGTGATGGTATCGAGCCTGATGTTGCTGGCGCCGTTGGCCCAGTGAAAAAAATTGAAGCGTTAAAAGCGCAAGGTTTCCCATTAGTGTATGTGGGCGACGTTGTGGGAACCGGTTCATCACGTAAATCAGCGACTAACTCAGTACTGTGGTTTATGGGCGATGACATTCCATTCGTACCCAACAAGCGCGCTGGCGGTTTTTGCCTTGGCGGTAAAATTGCACCGATTTTCTTCAACACTATGGAAGATGCGGGCGCACTGCCAATCGAGCTTGACGTAAACAAAATGGAAATGGGCGATGTGATTGACATCTACCCATACGCCGGTGTGGTTAAGCGACACGACAGCGACGAAGTGATTTCAGAATTCAGCTTAAAAACTGAAGTGCTGTTAGACGAAGTCCGTGCTGGTGGTCGTATTCCACTGATCATCGGTCGTGGTTTAACTGACAAAGCCCGTGAAGTATTAGGTTTAGGCGTATCTGACGTATTCGTGCGTTCACAAGACGTGGCTGATACTGGTAAGGGTTACACTCTAGCGCAGAAGATGGTCGGTAAAGCATGCGGCGTAGCTGGCGTGCGTCCTGGCCAATACTGCGAACCTAAGATGACCTCTGTTGGTTCACAAGACACCACAGGTCCTATGACCCGTGACGAGCTGAAAGATTTAGCTTGCTTAGGTTTCAGTGCTGATTTGACTATGCAGTCATTCTGTCACACTGCGGCTTATCCAAAGCCTGTTGATGTGAACACACATCATACTCTGCCAGATTTCATCATGAACCGCGGCGGTGTATCACTGCGTCCAGGCGACGGTGTTATCCACTCATGGTTAAACCGTATGCTGCTGCCAGATACCGTTGGTACGGGTGGTGACTCACATACGCGTTTCCCAATTGGTATTTCATTTCCAGCTGGTTCTGGCTTAGTGGCGTTTGCTGCGGCGACTGGCGTTATGCCACTCGACATGCCTGAATCAGTATTAGTGCGCTTCAAGGGCAAAATGCAACCCGGCATCACACTGCGTGATCTGGTACATGCTATCCCATTAAAAGCCATTGAACTGGGCATGCTGACCGTTGAGAAGAAAGGTAAAGTCAATATCTTCTCTGGTCGCGTACTGGAAATCGAAGGTCTTGAAACCTTGAAAGTTGAACAAGCTTTCGAACTGTCTGATGCTTCAGCTGAGCGCTCTGCTGCCGGTTGTACTATCAAGTTAGACAAAGAACCTATCATCGAATACCTGAACTCAAACATCATCATGCTGAAGTGGATGATCGCTGAAGGTTACGGCGATCGTCGTACGATTGAACGTCGTATCAAAGGCATGGAAGAGTGGTTAGCGAATCCTGAACTGATGAGCGCCGATAAAGATGCTGAGTACGCTGCAGTGATCGAAATCGATTTAAACGACATCAAAGAGCCAATCCTGTGTGCGCCAAACGATCCTGATGATGCAGTTCTACTGTCATCTGTTGCGCAAACTAAGATTGACGAAGTGTTCGTCGGTTCTTGTATGACCAACATTGGTCACTTCCGCGCAACCGGTAAGATGTTAGATAAGTTTGCTAAAACTCTTCCAACTCGTCTGTGGATTGCTCCACCGACTAAGATGGACAGAGATCAGCTGACTGAAGAAGGCTACTACGCGATTTTCGGTCGTGTAGGCGCGCGCATCGAGATCCCTGGTTGTTCACTGTGTATGGGTAACCAAGCACGTGTAGCTGAAGGTGCAACTGTGGTATCGACTTCTACCCGTAACTTCCCTAACCGTTTAGGTACAGGTGCTAACGTTTACTTAGCCTCTGCTGAACTGGCTGCGGTTGCTGCACTGTTAGGTCGTCTGCCGTCACCTGAAGAATATCAAGAATACGCAAAAGAGTTAGACGCCACTGCGGCTGACACTTACCGTTACTTGAACTTCGACCAAATCGAGTCTTATACACAAAAGGCATCGGAAGTGATCTTCCAAACTACTGTGTAATCGATTGCCGTTAAGGTAGCTTGATGTACAAAAGCCAGCGCAAGCTGGCTTTTTTGTAGGTCAGTTTCTCCTCCACATATATATGTACAAATAACCCCTCTAAATAGTGATGCCTCGGCTCTCCCATATAACAGGCTCGGTTTTCATAAATGGCTAACATTGTTATTAGGCAATTAACTAAGGCGTGCTCCTAATAAGTATCAGGCTTCACCTTGCTTAACCTTCCTTTTGAAAGACTAAATTCTTCTATTTACATACTTACCTACAAATCATCTCATGGCTTTTTGAGAAGGATAATGTAGAGCAAAGGCATTAGTTTGACTGAATTGTGGATAACTTTGGGGGTAAGTGGTGGGTATTATGTGATTAGCTTGAAGAATATGAATTAACTGCAAATTTCCTTAAAATAGGGGTTGCGCACTTTCTCAATCTCCCTATAATGCGCATCCACTGACACGG
>NZ_MPDG02000049.1:0-201 GCF_001887095.2 Shewanella sp. SACH | reverse complement strand
GGCATTTCAATCCAAGGCGCATTGACGCAGAAATGGTCATTCCCTTTTAAGTCAATGCAACACGGGAGTGGGATGCCTGTGAGGCTCCCGAAGGGCGGGTTTCAACGCGCTTTATACTGCGTTTAAGGCTTTCGACAGAGCACCACTATGCCTTCAAGCCTTCGCCTTGTCTAAAGCGCGTTGAACTCCCGCTGAATGAAC
>NZ_MPDG02000048.1:0-203 GCF_001887095.2 Shewanella sp. SACH | reverse complement strand
TAATAATAATTCGGAAAGCTGATTTGCTTTGTTTGAGTTCACACTTTATCAAGTGTCGATATTCTGTCTAAGGCTTTTCGTACGACCTCCATGGATGGAGGAAGTGCTAGAAAATGTCTGGAACATTTTCAGTAAAACCCATCTGGGTTGTATGGTTAAGCCTCTCGAGTCATTAGTACATGTTAGCTCAACGCCTCACAACG
>NZ_MPDG02000047.1:0-203 GCF_001887095.2 Shewanella sp. SACH | reverse complement strand
ATCACCAAGCCGTTGGCAGTGGTGTAGACCACGCCATTGATGGTGACAGCCAAGGTGCTGTTGTCACCCAAATCGACCGTGCCGTTGAACACTAAGGTGTTGTCGTTGGTGATGAAGTCGCTGCCCGAGGCGCCGGTGTCATCGGTAATGCTGGTGATCGCCACGGTGTTGCCGTCGCCATCTTGGTCAATCTTGGTATCAAT